>LADP01000010.1 GCA_000961575.1 Peptococcaceae bacterium BRH_c8a | reverse complement strand
GTTTACGGCCGCAAAATGGAAGAAGATTTCGAGCCCGTTTTGGAACGCCGCATCCACTACTTCACCAACTATGGCGAAGGTCTGTGGCACGTGGCTCAGCGGGATATCATGTGGGTTAGGATCAGTAAAGATGCCTTTGCCAAGGGCTTCCGCTTAAAGCATATCGGCGAGATCCTGTTTGCCAAGTTCAAGTCCGAGTTTTCGGCCATCGTAGACCGGGTCCAAGTCACCATCTACAGCGACGAAGAAAAAGTCAAAGAGATGCGCGAAACCGCCCGGGGCTACTACCAGAAGCGTGACGACCGCCTCAAGGAACTGCGGGACGAGAAAGTGGACACCTTCTACTCCTGCACCCTGTGCCAGAGCTTTGCGCCCACCCACGTGTGCGTGATTGCTCCCGAGCGGGTCGGCCTGTGCGGCGCGGTGAGTTGGTTAGACGCCAAGGCGGCCTTCGAGATCAACCCGCACGGTTCCAACCAGCCCATCCCCAAAGAGGGCATCATCGATGAAGTCAAGGGCCAATGGCAGTCATTTAACGAATTTACTTTTAACAACTCGCAGCGCAGCATCGAGTACGTGAACTTCTACACCATTATGGAGTACCCAATGACTTCCTGCGGCTGCTTCGAATGCATCCTGGCCATGGTGCCCGAGTGCAACGGGTTCATGGTAGTTAACCGTGAACACAGCGGCATGACTCCTTCGGGGATGACCTTCAGCACGCTGGCCGGTACCATCGGCGGCGGCGCGCAGATGCCTGGTTTCATGGGCATCGGTAAATCGTACCTGGGTTCGCCCAAGTTCGTGCCTGCTGACGGCGGTCTGGGACGGCTGGTATGGCTGCCCAAGGCGCTGAAGGAAAACCTGCGGCCGCTCTTGGAAGAGGCGGCAGAGAATGCCGGCCTGGGTAAGGAGTTTGTGGATAAGATTGCTGACGAGACCGTGGGAGCCAGCGGCGAAGAGATTATGTCCTTCCTCGAAGAGAAGGGGCACCCGGCGCTGACCATGGATCCGCTGATGTAGAAAGGAATGGGACAGTAAGTAAAGGGGACACACCTCAGCTTATGGGTATTCCTTTGTAGTCGAGGAATGTCCCCAAATAATTCAATTATTAATTAAGTGAAAATTAATCTTTAAATATTGGATCTTGGCGTTACTTTGCCTCCCCTGACCGGTTTAACAACTCCCCCCGGTCAGGGAAATTTTTTATTCAGGCATTATGTCCATTATTCTAACATTAGGAGGAATTTAGTGATGAAGGTTCTGATAATTAGCTGCGGTTCTTATTCTGCTCAGGGTTATGGCTGTCCAGGCGAATGGAAGTGTTTCAAGGCCGCCAACCAAAAAGAAGGTGATTTTGCCGGTTACGACGATACCGTCCAGGTTGTGGGCTTCCTGGAATGCGATTGCCCCGGGCGCCAACTGGTGGCAAACATAGGGTGCGTGAAAAAAAACGTGGACTTTGATATCATTCACCTATCCACCTGCATGGCCAAGTCCTGGCCTGCCTGTCCATACATGGACGTTGACCAACTGGCCAAGGCCGTTGCGGAAAAATTCGGTGTTCAAGTGGTCAAAGGCACTCATAATTACGTGTAACCGTTGGTTTATTAAAATTAAAGAACTAACCTCATAGTGAGATTAAGGTATAAGCGGCTCATCCAACTTTGCTCCGTAATAAACAGCAATATGGTCGGGAAAGCTATATGACGAGGTGATATCATGATTAATTATGCTACCACATCGTTATGGTTTATCGCTGCTTCATTGCTTCAGGCTGCTGTGGTTTGGACAGCCCTGTGGATGGGTCTGACCACCTTCAACCCTGGGTTCACCGTTACAGGACTAATCGGGCACCTGGTTGTTGGCCAGGTGGCAGGTTACCTGCTGTACAGTTTTCTCAGCGGGCGGGCCCGTATAGCAGGGGTAATGTACGGAACAGTATACGGGATTTTCCTCTGGGTGGCCATCGCCCTTTTAATTGCGCCCGGTCTGGGGTTGTTTACCTCACCCCTGGCGGTGGGAGTTAACGCCACCTTAACTACCCTGACTGCATTTTTGGTCTATGGGGCAGTGGCCGGATATGCGTGCCAGCAGGCGGTGGAAGACAGTCGTCAAGTTGAAAGGCCGCAGGCGGAATAAAAATCCGCCTGACTTTAATGAAAGCATGTCAACAAATTAGTTAACTGAAGAAGGTATTAACCACTAAAACGTTGAATATTGACACAAAAACGGGGAGAGTGGGTTATGGCCAACATACTAATTGTTACCTGTGCTAAAATTAGGGATATCAACTGTGTCGCCTGTCTGAAGTGCTTCAAGGCTGCGGATCTAAAGCAAGGGGAATTTGCCAATTACGAAGAGGTAAAAATCACGGCCATGTGTGGCTGCGGAGACTGCCCCGGCCTAGTGATGCCCAAGGTAGGTCTGGTGATGGAACAGGCCGACTACCTGGAGCGGGATATCGACGCCATCCATCTGGGTACCTGTTTGGTGAAAGCAAACAAGACTGCAGCCTGCCCCATTAATCTGGAGAAAGTCCAGGAAATGCTGTCCAGCAAGTACGGCGTGCCCGTGGTGGTTGGTACGCATAATTATTAGTCAATTGCAAACAATCTTATAATGCCTCCGAAAAGGAGCGAACAAATTTACTTGTTCGCTCCTTTTTATACTGCAGCGCGTAAACTGCCACAGGTTAGTTATTCTTTTATTTCAATCCCTTAACATTTATGCCAACAATGCCCGGTCGTCGTCAAAAACTGTGCCGCTGGTACTTGTAAACCTGTCCACCAGGGCCGCCACGGTAAGTTTTCCTTTTTCCTCAGCACTAATGTCCAAAATCACCCGGCCCCGGTGCATCATAATCAGGCGGTTGCCGAACCGCAGAGCTTGTTCCATGTTATGGGTAATCATCAGGGTGGTCAGTTTATATTGTTGCACCAGTCGCTCAGTAATTTCCATCACCTGCCGGGCGGCTTTGGGATCCAGCGCCGCCGTGTGTTCGTCCAGCAGCAGCAGTTTGGGCCTGGCTATGGTGGCCATCACCAGTGCCAGTGCCTGGCGCTGTCCACCTGAAAGGGTACCTACCGGCACTTTCAGGCGGTCTTCCAGACCCAGGCCGATATTGCGCAGGGTGTCTCTAAAATATCCGGTACGTTGGCTGGTCACCGCCCTGGCCAGTCCCCTTTTTTGCCCCCGCAAATACGCTATGGCCAGGTTTTCTTCAATGCTTAAATCGGCTGCTGTGCTGGCCATGGGATCCTGATCAATGCGCCCGATATCCCGGGCACGCATGTACTCCGGATGAGCCGTCACATCAAGCCCGTCTATTTTAATGCTGCCGGCGTCCACCGAGATTACCCCGGCCACCGCCTTCAACAGCGTAGATTTGCCCGCACCGTTGCTGCCGATGACCGTCAAAAAGTCACCCCGCTGAATTTGCAGGTTGATGTTGTCAAGTGCCAGAACCTGATTGGGAGTCCCGGCAAAAAAGTATTTTTCAATACCTGACAGTTTAATCATTCTTCCATCTCCCGCCTGCTTGGAGTTGCACCGCAGGTTTGATCTGCCGTTGGCGATGCAAAGCCCGGACGCGCCGGTAGAGCCGGGTGCATCGTTTTTTTATCTTTGCGGAGTCCAGGGATTACACCGCCCAAGCGTTTTCTTAGTTCTAAGCTTGGTAGGCATAAAACCAACAGCACCAGTATCGCAGTCATCATTTTAAAATCTTCTGCGGGCAAACCCAGACGCAACCCCAGGGCCAGAAGACCCCGGTACATAATCGAACCGAGAATAACTGATGTTAAAAGACGCCCCAAACGGTTGCCGCCGAAAATAGTCTCCCCGGCGATAACCGAGGCAATAGCGGCCACCAGCACCCCGATGCCCATGCCGATATCGGCGAAACCCTGCGCCTGGCAGGCCATTGCTCCCGACAACCCAACCAGGAAATTGCCAATCACCAGGGCCAGCAGTTTGGCGTTGTCGGTGTTAACTCCCAGCGCGCTAATCATGCGCTCATTGCTGCCGGTGGCCCGTACCGCCAGCCCCAAATCAGTGTTTAAAAACCAGCCCAGCAGCAGCCTGGTTGCAACAGCAAACACCAGTAATACCAGGATGACATTATAATTATTCTCGGCCAGCTTGAACCAGCCGAGGATCTGTCCGTAAACGTTATCGTATGCTAAAAGCGGGGTATTGGGACGGCCCATAGTGCGTAGCATCACAGTATAAATGGCACTGGCGGTGAGAATACCGGCCAGAATATTATTTACCTTCAGCCGGGTATGGATAATCCCGGTAACCGCACCGGCGGCACCTCCGGCCAGCGCACCAAGCAGAACAGCCAGTAATGGTTCCACGCCCTCGACTATGGCTCTGGCGGTAACCGCCGCACCCAGGGGAAAAGTACCTTCCACGGTTAAATCCGGAAAACCCAATAACCGGAAGGTCAAAAGCACCCCCAGCGCCATGAAGGCAAATATTAAACCCTGCTGCAATGCATTTATAATTACGCTTTCCAAAAGCCGTCACTTCTTTCCGCTATCTTGAAAATGGACTTTGGGGAGTGTCATCCTGAGCGTTAGCGAAGGATCTTAGATTCTTCACTACGTTCAGAATGACAATCAAAATTTTCTACTTTTATTCCACTACTTCATCGGCCCGGTCAAGTACGGCCTGGGGAATTTCAAGGCCGATAACGGCGGCAGCTGACTTATTAATCATTAATGTACGCTTGCGAATTTCCTCGGGGACAACATCGCCCGCTTTTTCCCCGCGCAGTATTCTGGCCAACACCGTGGCCCCCTGGCGTCCGCAGTCGTACTCGTCGTTGCCGATGGTACCTACAGCACCACGCTTAACAGATTCGGTATCCCCGGTAAAAAGGGGAATCTTGTTGTCGGCCAGCACTTTAAGCAGTCCCTCAAGGGCCGAAATTACCGTGTTATCCTGGGGTACAAAAACCGCATCAACCCTGCCTACCAGGGACTGGGCTGCCGCCTGTACTTCGTTGCTGCCAGTGACGGGCGCCTCAACAACTTTAAGTCCTTTTTGCTCCAGGTAATCCTTAGCCCGGTTAACGTTGCTCACCGAGTTATTTTCACCGGCGTTAAAAATAAGCCCTACGCTCTGGACATTCGGCACCACTTCAATAATCAAATCCATTTGCTGTTCCACCGGGTCGGCACTGTATACTCCGGTTACGTTTGTTCCGGTGGGCTGTTCCAATTCTGTGATTAATCCGGCCCCCACCGCATCGGACACCGCTATGAACACTACCGGTATATCGGTGCCCTTGACGGCTTGTACAGCAGCCTGAGAACTGGGAGTAGTGATGGCCAGGATAGCATCCACCTTGTCGCCGACAAATTTATCGGCTATGGTTTTAGCCATATTAAAATCGCCCTGCGAATTCTGGATGTCGATGGTTACATTCTCGCCATTAATAAATCCTTCTTCTTGCATTTGATCCAGAAAACCTTGCTGGTCCAAATCCAAAGCCGGGTGGGCTACAAACTGGGTAACGCCTACTTTAAAAACCTTTTCTTGCTCATTGGATTCCTGATTATTGTTGCCGCCGCATCCAGCCACCGCGAATACCAGTAATGAAACTATAGCTATAACAGCAATTTTAATCGTTGACTTATTAAGCAATTTGCCTTTCTCCTTTCAAATTAGGGTTCATACCATACCAAATACTAAATTCTTCGCTACGCTCATAATGACAATCCCTGTTTTATTTAGATTAAATCCAAATCACACCTCCCTGACAAGGAGAAACCCGGTGCGGAAAAGGCAGAATTCGCTCATTCCGGTGAAAAACAAAAACGGCGCTCTAATGACCGCCGCATTATTACCACCATGCGATCTGGCTCATCTCAGCTCATGCTTACTGTTTTGCTCCTTGCTCCTAAACTCAGCTCTGGTACATTGGGGACATTCCAGGGGTGTCCCCTTTTCATAAGGTATTGATTTTTGACTTACACTAAAAAAATTATATCAGCCTAACTTTTTTCAGTCAACGAAAGATTACCTTGTAACTTTGGCCTTGCAAAAAGTATCCCCCAAACCTTAATTTAATGGAGCAAAATAGGGACATATTAAATACAAGTGTTATTAACGAGGTGAGTCAATATGCAACGGGATTACAGGCAAATACCAATCTGGCGTAACGTAACCCAAGGGGAATGGAACAACTGGCGCTGGCAAATAGCAAACCGCATTAGCGACCTGGATCAGTTGGAACAGGTGGTCAACCTCCTGCCGGAGGAAAAAGAAGGCATCAAACGGTCGCTATCCACCCTGCGGATGGCCATTACACCCTACTACGTCTCTTTAATGGATCCGGATGACCCGAACTGCCCCATTAGAAAGCAGGCTGTGCCGGTTTCCATGGAATTGCAGGACAGTGAGCATGAAATGGAGGACCCCCTGCACGAAGATGTTGATTCACCGGTGCCCGGAATTACGCACCGCTATCCTGACCGGGTGCTGCTTTTAATCACAGACCAGTGTTCGATGTACTGCCGGCACTGCACCCGCAGGCGTTTTGCCGGCGTTCACGACCGGCAGCGCACCAGGGAGCAATTAAATAATGCCCTGGACTATATCAGGCGCACCCCCGTTATCCGGGATGTACTGCTGTCGGGGGGTGACAGTCTTTGCATTGATGACAATTTTTTGGAATTTCTATTAGCCAGCCTGCGTGAAATTAAACATGTGGAAATTATTCGCATCGGCACCCGTACTCCGGTGGTGATGCCGCAGCGCATCACGGACGAGCTGTGTGCGGTAATCAAAAAATACCATCCGGTCTGGCTAAACACCCATTTTAACCACCCCCACGAAATTACTCCCCAGGCCCGGGAGGCTTGTGCCCGCCTGGCCGATATCGGGGTGCCGCTGGGCAATCAAACAGTTTTGCTTAAGGGGGTTAACGACTGTGCGTACCTGATTAAAGACTTGGTGCACCAGCTTTTAAAAATGCGGGTGCGCCCATATTATTTATATCAATGTGATATTTCGCCCGGCATAGAACATTTCCGCACCCCGGTGGCCAAGGGGATCGAAATTCTGGAACTTTTACGCGGGCACACTTCCGGACTGGCAGTGCCCACTTACGTAATTGACGCCCCCGGCGGCGGCGGTAAAATCCCGGTTGCCCCCCAATATCTTATTTCGCAATCAGAAGATAAAGTGGTGCTGCGAAATTATGAGGGAGTGGTCTGCGCTTACCCGCAACCCGTGGCTAAAGTCAATACCTGCACCGACTGCGACAGCTGTGAACGGTTAAACAAACATGACCCGGTGGGCATTGAAAAACTATTGGCCGGAAAAAAAGTAAGCCTGGTTCCAGAGGGTAATCTTAGGGAGAAACGCCGCCTGCAGCATTGTAAGGGGTGCCATTGAGAGGAGCAGACAATGGAGATAAACCTGCAGCATCCGCCGGAATGTATGACTCCCACACCGGCCGGTTGTAATGTGCATAACGAAGATAACGTTGTTTTTAAAGACTCGGAGGGCAATCTCTTAGAGGCTTATATTGATGTAATCAATAAACGGCTCAAAGTATTACACTATCGGGTTCAAGATTGGCCCCAGGCAGTGTCATGGCTTGACCGGGCAGCCTGTGAACACCAGTTGGGGAAAATTCTATTTAATATCAAGTCGCCGGAGAATTATGTCTTGAATAACTTCGGGTATATCCAGGAAGGTGTGATTCCCGCTTTTTTTAGGGGCGCAGACGCGCTGTGTTTTTCGCGTTTTACCGATTTTGAGCGCTCCCAAAGCCAGTATCAGGAACAGGAAGAAGATATACTGACCCAAATTAAAAACACTCAGCACCGGTCGGCAACAAAAATGCTGCCCGCCGGGTTAAAACTAAACCGCATCGACCCTGATCAGGCCGAGGACCTGGTGGCCCTTTATCGGCAAATTTTCAGCTCCTACCCCAGCCCGCTATTGGATCCGGACTATGTGTTCAAGGTCATGACAACCCATGTCTGCTTTTGGGGTGTGTTAAAAGGGGACACGATAATTAGTGCTGCTTCAGCCGAAATGGATCTGGTAAACTGTAACGCCGAAATTACTGACTGCGCCACATTGCCGGCCTACCGTGGTCAAGGTTTGTTAAGCCACTTAATCAGTGTTTTGGAAAAAGAAATGCAGGCCAGAAAAATTGGCCCGCTATATAGTCTGGCCCGGGCCGGCTCATACGGGATGAACGCGGCCCTAGATCGGCTTGGTTATGCCTACCGGGGCCGGTTTATCAATAATTGTCATATCGGCGGCCGGTTTGAAGATATGAACCTTTGGACCAAGGTTGTGTGATGATGCTAAATACTCCAATCACATTAAACATTTTCCAACCTTGCAAGGTGTTCCTTAAACCAGAATTGGTGTTGCTCTTCATCAATCATAAAATACGCCAGTTTCTTGTTCAACTCTGACAATTCAGGGTCATGGCGTGTCATTTCAATAAACTCATGATACATTTGGATGGCTTTTTGTTCAACCGCGATGCCAAGCTTATACCGATCTTTAAGGCTCAAGATATCCAGTGTCTTACCGGAAACAATACCGGCCAACGTAAAAGCCGGAGCTGCTATATTAATACCCCCATTATAATTCTCTAGCTGTTTTGTTATAAAGTCCCGGTGTTCTTGTTCCCGCATTACAAATCTTTCGTAGACATGCTTGATATGCGGATCTTCGAGGGCTTGAATTTGCGATTGATAGAGTTTTACCTGATAAGCTTCCAACGCTGAAAATTCCATAAGTTTATAGACCAACTTTTTTTGATCCAAAGTTAATTATCCCTCCACCATAATTAAATAAGGTGTTTAAAATCAGCTAAAGAAATTCATTGCAACCGTAGATTAAACTGCCGGTTTTTCTTCAGTTTTTACCAGATAATAAGTAGCAACTAGGCCATAAACAACGTGGCCAATTAAATCTACACCGGCTTCCATTTCCGAATGGTATAAATCTAGATGTGGATAGACGATATTGGGAATTACCAGAACATAAATGACCCATAGAATTAGCCCAAATCCCATTCCCTTTGGATAAGCGTAATCAGAGCCAAAATGCTTAAAAATTATGGCTAATAGCACACCAAGCAAGGCTGCTGCAATAAAGTGTACAATCAATCCAAAACCATATCTTATTAAATTAACGGCGTGGTGGGGAAAAATTAATTCAGAAAGGTAATGGGCAGTTGTTAACGTCCCTAACTCTAAATAAGCAGCTATACCGATTAATGAATCTGCAACTGCAGCAAATAACCCGGCAAGTACCCCACGCATAATTGTATCTGCCAAGAGTTGTATTCCCTTTTCTATGTTATTTTTTTTAGCATTACCTGGCGTTATTAATAATATCCTCTGCCTAGAACGGTAAAATAGATAAGCTTTTTGAGTTGGAAACAGTATGCTTAAAGCATAATCTCAACAAAAAAAGCGCGCTTAAATTAATGCCCTTTGCGCGCGCTTTTAATACTGAAAATTATATTTTGCAATTAACGAAAAATTGCTCAGGATGCCATGACCATCTCGGCAGCATATTCCACGTCTTCCCGCGAGACATCCAGGTGGGTCACAAAACGCACCGTAGTCGGACCGAATACGACCGCCAGTACTCCCCGTGCGCGTAAAACTTCCACGTATTCCCCGGCAGTCATCCCGGTATCCGCAATATCGGCCACCACTATGTTTGTTTGCACCCGATCCAGGTCAATTTTAATTCCGGGGACCACCGCAAGTTTCTCCGCCAGCAGGCGTGCATTAGCGTGGTCTTCAGCCAGCCTGTTTACCGAGCGCAGAGCGATCAGCCCGGCAGCGGCCAGGATGCCGGACTGACGCATACCACCGCCCAGCATTTTGCGGTACTTCCGGGCCCGAGCGATAAAGTCACTGCTGCCGGCTAACATGGATCCTACCGGCGCCCCCAGTCCCTTGGACAGGCAGAACATTACCGAATCGCACCACTGGGTCAGTGCACTGATACGGCAGCCCAGCGCCACGGCAGCGTTCCCGATGCGGGCGCCGTCCAGGTGGACCGCGACCCCGAGCTCTTGGGCCGCTCCGTACAGCCCCTGCATGACATCTGTACCTGTCACGGTACCGCCCATGCGATTGTGGGTGTTTTCCAAACATAGTAAGGATGTTTGAGGGAAGTGAATGTCCTGGCCCCGGACGGCGGATTTAAATAGGGCTATGGCCTCGGAACCGTGCAGCCCGACCACCGGACGTACCTGCACCGCTGAGAGAACAGCGGGTGCGCCTACTTCGTAATAATAGATGTGCGCCTCGGAGTCGACAATTATTTCGTTACCCCGGGAAGTGTGGGTCAAAACCGCGACCTGGTTACCCATGGTTCCCGAAGGAACAAAAAGGGCTGCCTCCTTACCGGCCAATTCGGCCGCGGCCTCTTCCAGTCTCTTAACCGTAGGGTCTTCCCCGTAAACGTCATCACCCACTTGGGCCCGGGCCATAGCTTCTCTCATTTCCGAAGTGGGCCTAGTTACAGTATCGCTGCGCAGGTCAACAGTTCTCATTAAAGTTGCGTCCTCCGTTCCAGTTTTTTTGTTGTAATACAGCAGATCATAAAATTTCTTATCTACATTGGCAGGGTTAATGCTATTGATGTAAAATATATAAATAAAAGACTAGTGACAAGGAGGGGAAGCCATGGATCTGCATGCCGAACCCGTACAGGAAGATTTTAAAATGGATTATTCCGCCTGGAACCATATTAACATTATACCGCTAGTGATAGTGGTAGGTTTTGCAATTGGTGTCATCAGCATTTTTGTTTAATAAATTTCCTTATAAGAGGAATTGAAAATCCTTATTCTAAAAGACCGTAACAACGGTCTTTTTTATTTTCTGTCCTTAATTAATGACCCGACCATGTGCGCCGAGGCCCACTCTCCACCGGAAACAATAGTCAGTGGCGCTAGTTTGGGAAAAAACTTTTTATTAATCTCGCGTAGGCTTCGACCCTCCCGGTACATTTTCAGCACTTCCCCTTGTAGGTTTTCCAGGTAATCCAGTTTGGCCTGGATAAACTCCCGGCCCTTTTCTACAACACCGGCGTGCCCGCAGTAAACCGTGCGAAAATCATATTGCAGCAACCTGCGCAGTGAGTCGATAATCTGGGGGACGTTTTCGGTTCTAAGCACCAGCTTTGTTTTGGGGGTGACCACCAGGTCACCGGTAAATAAGGCACCAATCTCCGGGTTAAACAGGGTCACGTGGTCAAAACAGTGTCCTGGTGATTCGATTACCTGCCACCGCCCGTTTTCCGTGTCCACGACATCAGGCAGAGCCAAGGGTGAAAATTCATCTCGCCGGCCCCAGAAGTAGTGCCGGTATATGGGCAGTTCAGCTTTTTTCTGACATATGGGTATAGATGAGGGATGAATGTATATAGAGACCCCTTGTTTTTCCAACCACGGGGCGTTACCGCTGTGGTCCTCATGATAATGGGTCAGGACAACCTGGTTGATCCACCTGTTGCTAAAGAAGGAAGTAAATTCTCGGGCAAACCTGCTGGGACCGGTATCCACCAACAGTCCGTCCACCACGTAAACACATACCTTTAACCGGGCACCAAACATTTTGACCATTGCCATGGCACAGGTAACGCCCTGATAGTTAATAATTTGCAATTTACCCACGGTAACCCTCCAAAAGACCAATACGGACTAAAATTTATTTTTCATTCTTCTGACTGCATCTATGTGCCGACACGCGAAACCTGGATTTACGCGCTTCCGGAACATGAAGGTGCAACACTCGCAGCTGTTTTCGCTGGCCCTGAGTTCCCAGCGGCAGTCGTAATCAGTTACCAATGCTTCATCTTCGTTAATAAAATAAACTACCATGTCATCAACGAAGTACGGTTCCTTTATTTTTACCACCATGTCTAAACCACCCTTTTGTCAGTTTGGGGCTGTTACATGTTCAATATTGTAATTCAAAACCCGAAAACTGTAAATAAAACAAGCTATAGCTGTACCAGCGTCTGGGCCTGCCGGTAAACTTCATCCATAGCCCGCTGGTGTTTTAAAATCTCACCTTTTTTATCCACACCGTCATAACACAATACCGCATCTGGTGCAATGCCCAGCATTTTAAAGAAATATCGGGCGGTGCGAACGGTTCCATCAAAGACTCCCGGTAAAGTGGTTCCGGAACAGGAAATAAACATACCGCGCCGCGCCTGGTCGGGCTTTTTTCCCACGGGGATATTAAGCACATACCTGGCTGCCCAAAACTGCTGGGAGCGGTCTATCAACATCTTGGCCTGGGCGCATATGCCCATGGAAAAAACTGGGGCGGCCATAATGAAACGATCCGCTGCCAGTATCTTCTCGAAAATGATGCCGGCGTCATCCCGCACCACGCATTTCCCGGTGGCGAAACAGTTGTCACAAGCCCGGCAGGGTGAATAATTGTAGTCTGTCAGTTGTAACAGCTCTGTTTCGTGCCCTGCTTCCCGGCAAGCCTCCAGCGCCCGTCCTGCTAACAGGGCGGTGTTGCCCCCCTTGCGAGGACTGCAGGCCAGCGCCAGGCATTTCATTTTAGTTACCTGATTAGCATCACCCATTACCATACCCCTTCCGGCATCCAGTAACCGCAATTTATCTTATTTATCGATTAACGACCTGGCTTTTTTATATGATATCGGCCCCGCAGACGCATAAACCACTTCGCCAGAACCGCTTAGCACCACCGTGGTGGGTATACCACTAATCCCGTAAGCCCTGGCCACTTCACCCTGCCTGTCCAGGTAAACCGGTATGGAATAGCCGTTGTCGGACAAGAATTCTGTTACATCATGTACTGATTTTTCTCCAGTCAAGATGTTAATAAAAATAAACTCCACGTCTTGGCCATATTCCCGATATAGTTTATCCAAGTCAGGCATTTCCTCACGGCATGGGGGACACCAGGTGTTCCAAAAATTAATGAACACCGGCTTGCCCCTAAGCTCGGCCAGTGATTTAGCTTTACCCACATCCGTGATGATAAAAAAGTCGGGGGGCGTCATGTCAGGATCTACCGTTTTCTGCTCACCGGTCAAGGTAAGAGAAACCTCACCGGCCACTCCGACCGGACTAATTTCTCCGCCGCTATCCGATCGAGATAAGTACTGACCCGCAGTCACCAGCACCACCACAACAATTATTGTTATTAGCTTGGTATTAATATAATAACCCCCAAATCGTTATCACAACAATTATACATTCATTTATACATTAATAAATCAACCGGGCCAACCGGTCCCAAATACCAAGCAGTAGCATCAACCCCATGGCAATTAAGAGGCCACCGCTGACAGCATTAATATATGGCATAAACCTTTGCATGCTGTCCAAAACGCGAAAAATGCGATCCGCCGCAAAGGCCGCCAACATGAACGGCAATGCCAGGCCCAGGGTAAAAAAGGATAATAGAGCCACCCCCTGAGCCAAGGTTTGGGAACCACCTGCCAGCAGCAGTATAGACGCCAGTACCGGCCCGACGCAGGGAGTCCAGGCCGCGGCAAAAGACAGGCCCAGCACAAATGCACCCGGCCAACCGGATATTTTAAGCCCCGGTTGCCAGCCCATTTGCCGGTAAAGAAACTTAATTGACAGTAGCCCGCTAACATGCAAACCCAGAATAATGATAATAAAACCGGCCACTTGGGTTAGTAAAACTCGGTTCTGGTTCAACCACTGCCCTAACCCGCTGGCTACCGCACCCATTCCAATAAACAGAACACCAAAGCCCATTACAAAACCAGTGCTATTTAAAATCAGGTGCCGGCGGTCAGGTACAGTTCCGGTTCCTCGATCCATCCCGGCAATATAGGAGAAGTACCCTGGTAAAAGCGGCAAAACACAAGGCGATAGAAATGAAAGCAGGCCAAACAGAAAAGCCGTGCCCGCATTCAGCCAGGACATGTGATCCATAATTGTCCTCCGTAAAGGGGGAAACAATTCCCCTGGTTCTTAATTGAAAAATATATTATAACAGATTCTTCTGGTATCACCTATCAGTTTGTTAATCCTTAATTATTTCTAAGATAATTGAAAAATTTAAAATATATTGAAAGATTCAAAACTATATGGTAAAATTTATATACAAAATAAATAAATGAATGAATACTCAGTCAGCAATTGTTGCGTATTGTAAATTATTAAACAAAATTAAATATCGGGGAGGCTGACATTTTAATGAGCAACGCGGATTTTTTTTGGCTTAAGCACTATCCAGAGGGCGTTCCTGAGCATGTGGATATCCCCGACATGCCTTTGTTTGGGTTCCTGGACAACGCCGCCAGTAAGTACCCGTCCAACACCGCCATAATATTTATGGGCCTTAATATGACTTATGCCCAGCTTAAGGACAGCGTAGACCGGTTCGCCACCGCCCTGCACTCCATGGGAATAAAAAAAGGTGACCGGGTAGCCATCATGCTGCCCAACTGTCCCCAGGCTGTAATATCCTATTATGCTGTGATTCGGATTGGTGCCGTGGCAGTAATGACTAACCCGTTATACGTGGAAAGGGAACTTTCCCATCAAATGCGAGACTCTGGTGCAGAAACAATCATTTTCTTGGACGCATTACATAGCAAAGTTTTAAAAGTGGCCCCGGACACCAATATTAAAAACCTGATTGTTACCGGAGTCCAAGACTACCTTCCCTTCCCCCTGAACTGCCTGTACCCTTTCAAAGCCAAAAAACAGGGTATGAACCTCGATGTACCCTCAGATAAGGGCATCTTAAAATTTAAAGATTTGGTTAAAAAGAACCAACCATCGCCTCCGGCGGTGGAAATTGACAGCATAAACGACCTGGTACTGTTGCAGTACACCGGAGGCACCACCGGGCTTTCCAAAGGGGCCATGTTAACCCATAAGAATCTAGTAGCCAATGCCATACAGGTTAAAGCCTGGCTCACCGATTGCCAGGAGGGCGGAGAGCGCATGCTGGGCGCACTGCCTTTCTTCCATGTGTTCGGTATGACAGTGGCAATGAACTTTACTATTCTTACCGGCTCAACCATGATTCTTCTGCCGCGCTTTGAAATAGAGACTGTACTGAAGCAAATCAATAAATATAAACCCACCCTGTTCCCAGGTGCCCCCACCATGTACGTGGCTGTATTATCGCATTCGGATGTTGGTAAGTACGACATTTCTTCAATCAAGGCCTGCATTAGCGGTGCCGCTCCGCTGCCGGTGGAGGTACAGGAAAAATTTGAGTCCATGACCGGCGGTAAACTTGTAGAGGGTTACGGTCTTACAGAATCTTCCCCGGTTACGCACTGCAACCCCATCCACGGGAAAAGAGTGGCGGGCTCTATCGGCCAGCCTTTTCCAAACACTAACGTAAAGATAATGGATTCGGACATGGGAACTGAAGAGATGCCGATGGGTGAAGTGGGTGAGCTTTGCATCCAGGGTCCCCAGGTAATGAAAGGCTACTGGAATATGCCTGAGGAAACAGCCAGAACAATTCGTGACGGATGGCTTTACACCGGCGATATGGCCCGTATCGAAGAAGACGGTTTCACCTATATAGTAGACCGGAAGAAAGACATGGTTATTGCCGGCGGGTATAACATTTACCCCCGGGAAGTGGAAGAAGTGCTTTATGAGCACCCGAACATCAAAGAAGCAGTTGTGGCCGGGATACCTGACGCCTACCGCGGTGAAACTTTAAAGGCTTATTGTGTGATTAAAGAAGGGGCAACTGTCACGGAGAAGGAAATCGTAGACTTTTGCAAACAAAACCTGGCTAAATATAAAGTACCCCGGGTGGTTGAATTCCGCGAAGACCTGCCCAAAACCATGGTCGGCAAAATCTTACGCCGCGTGCTGGTGGAAGAGGAGCAGGCCAAGCTCGATCAAAAGGGTTCCGCAGATGAAGCCGCGGCAACTAAAGAAAAAAAATAACTGCATAAAAGTAGAACCAAAGTTATTAAAGGGTTTAACCTACTAAAGCCGGGTTAAACCCTTTTTATTTTCTGATTCAATAGTTTTCATGGCTACCATAGCCTGACCCAGTGCGATGCCCCCGTCTCCCGGCGGCACCCGGCGTTGGTAATAAACATCAAAACCTTTGTCCCGCAGGACACACACCACACCTTGCAAAAGATACCGGTTATGCCAACTACCCCCGCTAAGCACCACTCTATTGGCGCCCTTCGCTTCCCGTACCAGGGTGGTGGCCGCTACGGCCATAGCAATTACCGTATCATGGAATTTTGCTGCGATTCGGGTCTTTTTTTTACCTTCTTTTAAATCGGCAACCATTTTTTCCAACAGCATTCCGGTACCAATAACACCCTTTTCCAGTGCAAAGGGGTAGACTTCCCCCAATCCCCGAAACGTTGCCGGGGCCAGTTCACCCAGTTCGACAGCGGCCTGGCCGTCGTAGGTGTTTTCCTGGCAAATGCCGGTCAGTGCGGCTACCGCATCAAATATTCTACCGCAGCTGGAAGCCGGCGGTGCGTTGATATTCCGCTCAATCATGCGGCCAAGCAATTTTATCTCCTCTTCGTGCCCGGGAAAGAATTCGACCGCCAGCACCAGACCCCTTACTCCGAGCCTGGCCGTCAACCAGGCGGTGGCGGTAATCCAGGGGAAACGTATCGCCCGCTCGCCACCGGGCAGCGGTATATTCTCCAGGTGAAATTCCCTGGAAAAATTCAGATAGTCGCCGTGGAGCACCTCAAAACCCCAGATGCCGCCGTCCCGACCATAGCCGGTACCATCTAGGATAATGCCAATCACCGCCTCGTCCAGCCCGTTTTCCGCCATGCAGGAAGCCATATGGGCGTGGTGATGCCAAACGGGGACGGTAACAGGCGCCAGCCCAAAGGCCAGCCTGGAAACATGATAGTTCGGATGCGAATCATAGCCCACGGCTTCCGGTTTAACACTCAATAGACGACTGAAATTATCCAGGCACTGATTATAATTCCTTACCCCCTGTAGCGTGTCTAGTGAACCGGCATGCTGGCTCATATAAGCAAGGCCTGTTTTAATAAGACAAAAGGTGTTTTTCATGTCTCCCCCGGCACCCAGGTAAACCCGGTTCTGTGCCGCAGCGCCGGAATCAGGGATAGCGACGGGCGCGGGTACGTAACCGCGGGAACGACGCAGGAATTGGGTTTCACCAAACACCACCTGCACCACCGAATCATCACAACAGTTGACTATTTCCCGGTCATGGAGAATAAAATAATCGGCAATACCGTTTAGTTCCGTCAAGGCCTGGTGGTTACCACTGGTTAACGGCAGCCCACTGCGATTGCCGCTGGTCATCACCAGCACCGGCGGGCCTTCAGCCAGCAGCAGTGTATGCAGCGGAGTGTAAGGCAGCATCACCCCCAGGGATACCAACCCGGGGGCCAGTGCTTCCGGCAGCGGGGATGAATCTCTTCTGCCCAGTACCACTACTGGGGCTGCAGGTGAAAGAAGCAATGCCTCCTCAGCGGATGTTAAACGACAATGTTCCCGCACCACATCCAAATCGCGGCACATTACAGCCAGCGGCTTGGCCGGCCGACCTTTGCGGGCGCGCAGTGTCTGTATGGAACCGGCATTATGCGCATCACAAGCCAGGTGAAAACCGCCCAGTCCCTTAATGGCTATAATTCCACCTTCGTTTAACAGACGGTGGGTTATTTTTACCCAATCCCCCACCAGCATGTTCCCCGCAACGTCCTCCAGCCACACTTTTGGGCCGCACTCCGGGCAGGCCGTAGGCTGAGCATGAAAACGCCTGTCGGCGGGGTCGAGGTATTCCCGTTTGCAGGTTTGGCACATGGTGAAACCGGCCATTGAAGTAAAGTGCCGGTCATAAGGCAAGCCTTTGATGATGGTAAAACGGGGGCCGCAGTTGGTGCAGTTGGTAAAAGGGTACCGGTAATGGCGATCCCGGGGGTCAATAATTTCACTGCGGCATTGAGGACAAATGGCAGTATCCGGCGGCACCAACGATTCACACGTGGTAATGCCTACTGTGCCCACAATGGAAAAACCGGTGCAACCATGTACCGGTCCGGCTGAGACATCAATTCCCTTAATGTGGGCTAAAAAAGGAGGTTTATCCGTTAGCGCAGTGATAAACTTATCCACCTGGTCTTGAGGGCCTTCGAGTTCTATTAATACTCCCCAGCCGGTGTTGCCTACCGTACCGCTCAAGTGCAGTGATCGGGCCAGGTTGTAGACAAAAGGGCGAAAGCCTACGCCCTGCACGATACCGGTGACCGAGATAACCCGGCGTAATTTTTTGTCCATCATCCACGTCCTGTTTGGTAATGTTACTGTCTTGAAAATAATCTTTAGGGTACCCCTACAAATTCAACATATCCGCGGCAGCGGACTGCCTGCCAATAGGTCCAAGATCCTGGTGCCACCCAGGGCGGTCTCCAGGTACAATTGGCCCTCGCCGTTACGGACTTCTCCTACAACCGCAGCGTTTAAGCCATAAGGATGTTGTCTTAACAGATTAATAGCATGGCCGGCCTGGCCGGGGTCTACAATAGCCATAAACTTGCCTTCGTTAGCCAGGTACAGCGGATCCAAACCCAACATTTCCGTACCCCCCCGCACTGCTGCATGCACCGGCAGCCGTTCTTCAGATAAGAATATATCCCTGCCGCCGGCCCGGGCAATTTCTTTGGCTGCGGTAGCCAGGCCGCCCCGGGTAAGGTCGCGCATCATCTTAACACCCGGGCACTGCTCCAAGAGTAACCCGATTAACCGGTTCAGGGGGGCGCAATCACTGGTTATAAGTCCCTCGAGGCCAAGGGTTTCCCGGGCCGACAGAATGGCCAGCCCATGATCCCCCAAATTACCGTTTACTATGACCACATCCCCGGGTTCCATCCGGTGGGGACCCAGGTCAGTTTCGTTGGCGAGCACACCTACACCGGTGGTGGTGATAAATATGCCATCGGCTTGCCCCCTGGGTACCACCTTGGTATCCCCTGTTGCCACCGCCACCCGGGCTTCCCTGCAGGCATCGGCCATGGAAGATGCAACCCGTTCCAGATCCGCTAGGGGAAATCCTTCCTCGATAATAAATGAAGCCGCCAGGTACAGCGGATGGGCCCCGCTTACCGCCAGGTCGTTTACTGTGCCGCAGACTGCCAGTTTACCAATATCGCCGCCGGGAAAAAACACGGGAGCCACCACGAAGGAATCAGTAGTCAAGGCCAGTCGTCCTTCCGGCACGGTAAACACCGCAGCGTCGGAAAGCTGCTCCAACACTGAGTTACTGAAATATTTAAGGAATATCTGATTAATCATTTCCGCAGTCAATAGTCCCCCGTCCCCGTGGGCCAATAGGACTGAGTCGTGTTTCTTTTCCTGGTTGTCCATGTTTACCTCCCTGGTTGGGATGTGTCAGAAACCCGGTACGCCGCGCAAGCCCCCTCGGTTGAAACCATACATGGCCCTACCGGGTGTGCCGGGGAACACTTACGATTAAATAATTTGCACTCCGGGGGTGTTATCTTACCCCGCAGCAGGTCGCCGCAGCGACAACCAGGTGGTTCTTCCACCGGTGGCACCTCCACAGCAAATTTACGACCGGCATCCCAATTGGTCAAATCTTCTCTGATAGCCAGTCCGCTGGCCGGAATGTTTCCCAGTCCCCGCCAGGACACCTCATCGGGGTAAAAACAGTTTTTCATTATCTCCAGTGCTCGGGGGTTACCCGCATCCCGAACCACCCAACGGTAAGAGTTTGTAACACTGGCCGAATTAATCAAGACCTGATTCAAAAGGGTTTCCAAAGCGTCAAGCACATCCACCAGGGTAAAACCGGTCACTACCGCCGGGATACCATACTCGGCGCCGATAAAATCAAATGCCCTGCTGCCGGTGACAGTGCACACATGCCCGGGCAGGATAAATCCATCCACTGGAACATCCCGGCTCTCCAACAAAGCACGCATCACCGGGGGTACCAGTTTGTGCAGGGAGTAAACGCTGAAATTATTCAGCCGCTGGCTGCGGGCCTGCATGATGACTGCGGCAACCATTGGCGCAGTGGTTTCGAAACCCACTCCTGCAAACACTATCTCCCGCCCCGGGTTTGCACGGGCCAAATCCAGCGCGTCGGCGGGGGAATAAACTATCCTCACATCAGCCCCCCGAGCCCGCGCAGATTCCAATGATCCGGTGGCTCCGGGCACCCGAACCATATCACCAAAACTGGCCAGGATCACCCCCGGCAAACGGGCCAGTGCCATCATCGCCTCTATATCAGTCGCCGAGGTGACGCAAACCGGGCAACCCGGTCCGCTGCGCAGTTCCACCAAATCAGCAAGCAATCCGCGCAAACCGGTACGGGAAAAGACCGTGGTATGGGTGCCGCATACTTCCATCAGCAGCACCGGCCGGCCCAGCCGTGCGGTAACCCGGGTCGCGGTATCCCGCACTCGGTGCAGCATTTGCATGCTTAGTTTGGAATCGTTAAGCCTGCCCAGCACCTTCAAATTTTAAAAACTCCTCCCAGAGTTTAATCCTGGCCTCAGCCTCGGCCAGATCCAGCACCTCTACAGCAAAACCGGCATGCACCATTAGATAGTCACCGGGACTAACATTTCCCACCAACTGCAAGCCCACCTTGCGCCGGATTCCATCGATTTCTACCAGGGCACAGTGCTCATCTGGCAGTTCCACAATTTTTACGGGTATCCCCAGGCACATTTACAACGCTCCCCCGGTATTAGTCATCATTTAGTGGCCGCTGCAAATTCTTCCAACCAGCGGCACCATTTGGCCAGCCCCTCTCCGGTGCGAGCTGATGTGACAAACACTTCCATTTTACCGTTTAGTTCTTTTAGTTCCGTCAGGCAGGACGTCAGGTCAAAATCGGTATACGGAAGCAGGTCCACCTTGCTGATCACCGTCGCCGCCGCTTCCCGGAAAATGCCCGGATACTTGGCGGGCTTGTCGGTCCCTTCAGCTACGCTAAGCAGGGCCACCTTGGCATTTTCGCCAAGGTCGAACGCCGCCGGGCATACCAGGTTGCCTACATTTTCTATGAACAGCAGGTCCGGGTTTTCCGGCTCAATTTCCTTAAACGCTTGGAAAACCATTGCCGCGGTGAGGTGGCACAACCCGTCGGTGTTAATTTGCACCGCCGTAGCGCCCGCCGAATTTAAACGTCTGGCGTCCCGGTCAGTGTAAAGATCCCCTACTATGACGCCTGTTTTAAATTTGTCACCCATTAACTGAGCGGTTTTTTCCAGCAGGGCGGTCTTGCCAGAGCCGGGCGAGCTGATTATATTGATTACCGCCGCACCCCGGCGGCGGAACAACTCCCGGTTCTTATCGGCCTGGTCTGCATTGGCGCAAAGTAAATTTTTACCTATTTCTACCTTCAAACCCAATCTCCTTTCGGTTTGCCAATTAAAAGTCTGCAGTAAGATAACCGGGCCGTTTGTAACAATTTTAATCGCATGCTTATGATTAAGCTGGACAAAATAATAATCAAACCAAACAAAAGGAGGATGTTAATGGCCGCTGAATTAGGTGCACATGAAGTTATGGAATTACATGAGGTTTTAACCGATACTATTGATGGTATTAACCAGTTTCAGCTTTACCGGCCCCATGTAAAAGATCCCCAACTGCGGAATATTGTAGACAACCAAATAGGCTTTATGACTCAAGAGTACAATAATATGGTCCAGACTGTAAGCCAACATACTCAAGGGGAATCCATTCCTTACCGCAGGGTAAAAAATGTATCCCCGTCATACGGGCTAAATAACCCGTCACCCAATGCTCCCAATATGTCAGCGGATGAAATGGACGACAGGGACGTGGCCAGTGGCGCGCTGGGCTGCCATAAATCATCGGCCTCAATCAGGATGAAGGCTTCGTTGGAATTTGCCGATCCCACCATTAGACGGATGCTCCAACAGGGAGCAATTAATTGCAGCGAACAGGCCTTTGAGGTTTGGAACTTTATGAACCAAAAAGGGCTTTACCAGGTACCAACAATGAAGCCAATGACCACCAGCACGATGATTAACACTTTTAACACCGCGCAAATGCCTCAGGCGCACATGCCTCAGATGCATACGCCTCATTTAACTTAACAGTTTAACTCAAGATCAGAGTTTAGGTTTTATCTACAGCGCAGGAATTTGTTCCTGCGCTTTCCGCTTGTATGGGTCAATCGCCCTCGTAATAATCGACATACAGTTCTCGACCTGCTACCAGGGTGGTGACATTTGTCCTGCAGCCGGGACAACGCCTGGATAACCCGGTCGGGTTAAATTCCCGGCCACATTCGTCGCAGCGGAACAAAAATAATTTTTTCTCCACCTCCAGCTTGGCACCGGCACACACGGTGCCCTCGGTGAGAACCTCAAAAGCAAACTCTAGCGCGTCGGGCACAGCCCCGTGCATTTCGCCCACCACCAGTTTCACCAGGTTCACTTTGGTGACTCCGTTTTCAGCGGCACTTTTGTTAACCATGTCCAATAGCGCCTGGATTAAAGAGACTTCATGCACCGCAAAACCTCCGCCCGCACCGTTTCCGCAGCCTGCTCCACTGCCGCCTTAACCGGCGGCGACAACCCCTGAACCCAGCGCCCGGGGCGTTCAATTGCAATACCCACCACCACCACTTCCCCGGGAAAATGCTGCGGCATTACCCCGCGGGCAAAAGCCAGAGCCTCACGTAGCCCGATACCGTGGGACTGACCCGCCGAATAACCAACCGGAGGCAGCTCTTGTTCGGTAAAGCGCCTAACCATACCTGAATTTCCCCCGTCCAGGAAGGAGTCCACCAGAATTACCTGCTTGGCCCCCAGCATCAATTCCACCAGGGAGAGGCCGGTTATCCCCGCCTCGATTAATTTTACGCCCGGAGGGATGGAGCCCTGTTCCTGCAGCCTGTTTAGTACAGCGACTCCGACGCCGTCGTCACCGGCCAACTCGTTGCCCAGACCAATAACGTAAATACTTGCGCCAGCTTTCATATTAATCGACATGCCTGGTCAGATTTTTAACCGGTTCGCCCGCGGCATCATAAACCACTACCTGCAGCGGCATCTCGCCGAACATAGTATGGGTGGCACAGCTGAAACAGGGGTCATAAGACCGAAAGGCCATCTCTACCATATTCAAAAGTCCCTGGCTAATTTCCTCGCCGGGTTTAATTATCGCCATCGCAGCTTTTTTGATGGCCATGTAAATGGGGCCATGGTTATTGGTGGTGCCTACAATCAGGTTAACAGCGGTAACCAGCCCCCGCTCGTCGGTCTTGTAATGGTGCGTCAGTGTCCCGCGCGGGGCTTCAATTATCCCCACCCCTTCGTTAGGTGTTCCCGCCGGGATGTTGCGGATGTGGTCGCCGGTGATTTCTTCGTCCCGGCTCAGTTCCAGCAGGCGTTCCGACGCATACAGCAGTTCCACCAGCCGGGCCCAGTGGGCCGCCAGGATGGCGTGCACCGGTTTACCTCCCAGGGTGCTGTACATTTTCTCATAAGCCTCCTGAGCCAGTGGAGTGGCCATGCCGTCGGAAGCGTTGAGCCTGGCCAGAGGCGCGGCCTGGTATATGCCTGTGCCCCTACCCTCATTGAACCCGGTCCAACCAATTTTTTTCAAATACGGGAATTTCAAATAACTCCAGGATTCCACGTGCTCGCTGACATATTCCAGGTACTCGGCAGGGCTGTACTTACCTATTTCTAGGCCATCTGTATCCACGATGCGAACCCGCCCGTCGTAGAAATTAACCTTATTGTTATCATCCACCAGGCCCATGTAGTTGGTCACCAACCGGTACCCATCGCTGAGGATTACATCCACGTAACCCTTGTTTTTCAGTACTACATCCTCGAACAGCTGCAGCGAGAACCTGGCAAATTCCACGCAGGACCTGGCCTTTTCTTCCACCTGGCTGCGTTCTTCTCTGTTCATTCCTTTGCTCACGCCACCCGGCAGCACCCATACCGGGTGGGTGGCCTTGCCCGCCAGCATGGCCTGGATCTCCTGGGCATAGGCCCGGTGCTTGATTACTGCACCGCCTATTTCCAGCCCTACTTTGCCCACCACGCCCAGGATATTTCGTTCGGCAGGGTCGGCGTCGGGTCCCATCACAAAATCCGGGGCCGCCAGGGCGTAAAAGTGGGCTATATGACTATGCACAAAATGGGCGCTGTAAAACAGTTCCCGTAATTTTTTAGCCGTAGGTGGAACCTCTACTCCGAAAACCGCGTCGTTGGCCTTACCCGAGGCCAAATGATGCGCCGAGGGTCAGACGCCGCAAATGCGGCTGACAATGCGGGGTAGTTCTTCTACCGGGCGGCCTTCACAAAATTTTTCAAAACCCCTCAACTCGGGGATTTGAAAATAAACATCATCCACAGCTCCGGCATCATTGAGGAAAATTTCTATTTTACCGTGCCCTTCAAGTCTGGTGATGGGGTCGATGGTAATCCGTCTGCTCACTGTTTAACAGCCCCCTTAAGCAATGATGTCGACATGCCAAACCGGTAAAAAGTGCCGGCCGGATCGACAATGCCTTGCATTATTTCATCCACTTCCTCAGGTGTTCTGGCGTCCATGATGGCACCGATGCTGCTGAGGTACTTGGCCCCCTGGTCGGTAACACCCGGCAGTGGGCCATAACAGCCCCGGCAGGGCATATTGGCGTTGATACACTGGGTACCGCAGCCGCCACGGGTTACCGGCCCCATACACAAGAGACCCTGTTCCAAAAGGCATAGTTCGGGGTCGGTGATTATTTCGTGGCTGCGGTAAAAACGTTTAATTTTCTTATCGCGCTTGACCCGTTGGCACTCATCACACAGCGACTTATCCAGTGCCCCCACGGTGGCGCCCCGGGGCGGCAGGTTGCCTGAAACCACCGCCTGAACCACCTCCCAGATACGCTGAGGGGTGGGAGGGCAGCCGGGCACGTAATAGTCCACTTCCACCACCTGATCCAAACTGTACACAAAATCATAAAACTCGGGCAGATGCAGGTCACCCACCGGGGTCGGGCAGCCGGTTTGGGGCAGCACCCCGTCCGGGTTCACAGTAGAAGGAGTCTCTAGGTACACCCGCCGCAGAATATCATCACGGTCTTTCAGGTTGGCCAGAGCGGGGATCCCCCCGGAGATGGCGCAACTGCCAAAGGCCACCAGCACCTGGGATTTTTCCCGCAGCATCCGGGCTATTTGTTCATTTTCGGAATTACGTATCGCACCGTTAAACAGGCAAAGGTCAATACTGCCGGGGGCCATCTTGGCCACGTCGGCGTACTTGTGATCTAGGGCCACCGGCCACAGCACTATATTAGCCACCGCTGCGATATCCAGTATTTTTTCGTTTACGTCCAGTACCGCCACGTCACAACCGCCACAGGCGGCAGCCCAGTAAAGGGCTAGATTTAGTTTAGCCAACTTGATCCCTCCCTTTGACCAGCCGGCGCTTATATGGACCCAATTGGCGAATAGTCTCGGTAAACTCCCGGACAACGTCGGCATAAATAGTACCCTCGGCGGCGGATATCCACTCCATGCGCACCCGCTCCCTTTCTACACCAAACTGCTCCAGCATCTGCATCATTAGGGGGTAGCGTTTCAGGGTATTGTAATTGCCCTCGGTATAATGGCAGTCACCGGGGTGGCAGCCGGCAATCAGAACCCCGTCGGCACCCTGACTGAGGGCTTTAAAAACGAAGGTGGGATCCACCCTCCCCGAACACATCACCCGCACGACCCGCAGGTTGGCCGGATACTGCAGCCTGCTTACCCCCGCCAGGTCAGCTCCGGCATAGCTGCACCAGTTACACAGGAAACCGATAATTTTTGGTTCAAAGTCAACCATATCCCGGGCCTCCTTAAAATGGTTTAAATTAATCCGTTATCGTAGGGGCACCCGCGAGGGGTGCCCCTACGCCTGTCATCCTGAGCGTTAGCGAAGGATCTTAAGATTCTTCACTGCGTTCAGCAATGACAGGCAATTAAGTGCACAGCGCCTCGATCTCGGCCATAATAATCTCATCGCTAAAGTTACTGGTATTGCAGGCCGTGGTGGGACAGGCCGAAGTGCACACACCGCAGCCTTTGCACAGTACCTGATTAATTTCCGCTACCTTTAGCACCTCGTTAAAGGAAATAGCCGAGTAGGGACACAACCCCACGCAAATGCGGCATCCCGAACAGCGTTCCCCGTCAATGGCGGATACCACCCCGCCCGCCACCAGGTTCTTACTGGCCAGTACCGTCATGGCCCGGGTTGCAGCCGCCTTGCCTTGGGCAATGCTTTCGTCAATTAGTTTGGGAGCATGGGCCAGTCCGCACAAAAATACCCCGTCGGTGGTAAAGTCCACCGGCCGCAGCTTGATGTGCGCCTCCAGGAAGAAGCCCTCGCTATTACGCGGCACTTTGAACAGCTTGGCGATGCGCTCCCCGTCTTCCGGAGCTATGATGGCCGTGGCCAGAGCCACAAAATCGGTTTCAATTTGCAAAGGCCGGCCCAGAATATGATCCTTGACAGTAACCCGCAGCGCCAGACCATCTTTTTTGGGCACCCGCTCCACCAGTGGCTTTTCATCCATGGTATATTTAATAAACATTACCCCGATATTACGGGCTTTCTTGTACAATCCCTCAAAAAACCCATAAGTGCGCATATCCCGGTACAGCACATACACGTTCAGGTTGGGCCAGTTTTCCTTCAATTTAATAGCGTTTTTTACGCTCTCCGAACAGCAAACCCGGCTGCAGTACGGCCGTTCGATGTCCCGCGAACCAACGCATTGAATCATCACGATGTTGTCGGCCGCCCGCAAGGCCGGGCTGCGGTCGGCCAGCATCTCCTCCAGATCCAGGGAGGTAATCACCCCGGGATCCTGGCCGTACAAATATTCCACAGGCTGGTACTGCCGGCCGCCGATGGCGATCACCGCCACTCCGTGGTTAATTACGTGCGTTTGGCCTGCGGCGGTAAAAGTAGTGTCAAAGTTGCCCACGAATCCTCGCACGTCCTGTATCTCAGCCTTACGATAGACCTGAATCAGGGGATTGCTTTCCACCGCGTCGATTAGTGACTCCAGGTAGCCTTTCACGTTCCGCCTGTCCATGGTCAGATGTACCCGTCTGGTCAGGCCGCCAAGTTCAGCTTTCTTTTCCAACAGGTATACCTGGATCCCCTGCTGCGCCAGGTCCAGGGCGCAGTTCATACCGGCCACACCGCCGCCTACCACTAGAGCGGCCTGCTCAACACCCAGGTCGATTTCGTATAGTTGTTGCTGCAAAACCACCCGGGACACCGCCCTTTTAACCAGGACTTTGGCCTTTTGGGTGGCCGCTTCGTTATTTCCCGCGTGCACCCATGAACAGTGCTCCCGGATATTGGCCATTTCAAACAGGTAGGGGTTTAGGCCCGCTTCCCGCAATGTTTGTCGGAACATGGGCTCGTGGGTTCGGGGTGTGCAGGAGGCCACTACGATGCGGTTCAGGTTTTTACTCTCGATAAGTTCCCTTATTTTGGACTGGTTATCCTGGGAACAGGCAAACAGGCAGTCCTCCACGTGCACCACCCCCGGCAGTTCGCGGGCGTACCCGGCCACATCCGGAACGTCCACCACCGCTCCAATATTAATGCCGCAACGGCATACAAAAACCCCCACCCGGGGTGCCTGCCCGGCAACATCCTTCTGGGTTGGTTTGACAACGGGTTTAGTCAATGTATTCCTGGCCCCGGCCAGGATAGTGGCAGCATATCCTGCGGCCGCGCTGGCGTGCATCACCGTCCGGGGAATATCCATGGGGCCCTGAAATGCGCCGCAAGCGTAAATGCCTTCCCGGGTGGTGCTCACCGGGTTAAAGTTGGGATACTGCGAAAAACCGTATTTATTCAGCCCGATGCCCAGCTTATTGGCCAACACCTGGTTTTGCTTTCCGGGCACCATGCCTACCGACAGAACCACCAAATCAAAGGTCTCGGTTTTAACTTCACCGTTCAGTTGAGCATAGCGAATGATTAGCTCGTTATGCTCTCCCTCCTGTAATTCATAAATCCGCGAACGGACCAAGCGCACCCCGAATTCATACCGGGCCCGTTCCAGGTAACGCTCAAAATCCTTGCCGAAGGTGCGCATGTCCATGTGAAAAATAGCAGCGTCCAGTTCCCCATGCGCGTGCTCCCTGGCCACGATGGCCTCCTTTAAAGCGTAGGTGCAACAGACCGAGGAGCAGTAGGCATTGCCGCTTTTGGCCACATCACGGGAACCAACGCACTGGATCCAGGCAATTTTTTTAGGCCTGCCACCATCCGACGGCCTTTCCAGATGCCCCGATGTGGGTCCCGAGGCACTGAGCATCCGTTCAAATTCAATACTGGTCATCACATTAGGGTAAGTTCCATATCCGTAATTAATAAAACCAGTGGGGTTAAAGGTCTCCAAGCCGGTACCCAGTATAATTGCCCCAACCATTTTGGCAATGAATTGTTCACCCTGTTCAAAATCAATGGCTTGGCTGGCACAGTGTTTTACGCACAACTTACATACATCCTTGCCCTTGTCCAGGCCTTTGGTCAGGTAGAGACAGTGTTCGGGGTCGATAACGTAAGCCGAGGGAACCGCCTGGGCATACTTGGTGTAAATGGCTTTCCGGTCACCCAACCCCTCGTTAAACCGGTCCGGCACCTTAACCGGACACTTTTCAGCGCAAACCCCGCAGCCCACACATTTTTCAATATTTACAAAACGGGGCTTAATTCGAAGGCCGACCGTAAAGTTACCGGCACTGCCACGCACACTTTCAACCTCGGCATTGGTGATTAGTTCAATGTTCCCGTGTCGACCACTTTCCACCAGCTTCGGTGAAAGGATGCACATTGAACAGTCGTTGGTGGGAAATGTTTTGTCCAGTTTAGCCATGACCCCGCCGATAGCAGGCGAGTTTTCCACCAAGTACACAAAAAAACCGGAGTCAGCCAAGTCCAGGGCGGCCTGAATACCGGCCACGCCACCACCCACCACCATTACTGCTCCAACTTTGGGGTGATCCAACAGGTGCACCTCCTCTTTAATATATTGTTTTATTTCTAGCTTATTTAATTGAATATTTAGATAATATTTGTGAAAATATGACTCATTACGCTGTTATTCCAATTAAACTTTCTATATTTTACACTATGAATATACATACTGACATTATATCATAATCAAAATGATTTATAATTTATCGTTCGCCCAACTAAATGATTTAAAACTTTAATGGCATTTATTAAGCCTTAATGGTAATTAACAGTTAACAAAGGAATATTACCCTATTGTTATTATCATTGTAAAAATAAGAAAAGAGGCAGTATCACCTGCCCCTAAAAGTATTTTTTATTTTACATGTCTGCTTAAGTGTTTCATGCTTCCGGCTTTTATTCCTGTACCATATCCCAGTCTGGAGTTACCGGCTCAATGGTGCCGATATTGCCTAAAATACTTTCCTGTTTATCCCCTTCCAGCAGAAATTGCACTTCTTCTATGCCGGGCAGTTTACACAGTGAATTAGTCACCGAATATACGGTCAGGCTTTCTCCGGCAGACCCGCCCCAGTGCTTGCTTTTAAATTCTTTGGAAAAGTTGACGTAAGCTACACCGTTGACCACCGACACGGAAAGCAGTTTCGTGCCCTCGGGCATGGTTCGGGTCAGCCCGTCTTTCTGGGGACCGTTAATCAGCTCGCGGACAATTACTGCTTCCAGGGATTCGTCCCCCTTGTTTACTTCCCGTTGTTCCGGCGCCAGATACATGGCCTGGTCGTCGCCAAAGTAAAGGGTTACCGTCTGCTTAGTCTCGGCTGGTTTAGCGCTGATATCAGGCTGCTCACCGCTACCGCCCGCGATGGGTTCCTGCTGCCCGGTGCCCGGGTTCTTAGCCCCGGAATCGCCCGGGTCATCGTCCTTCTGACCGCAACCCGCCAGCAACAGGGCAACCGTCACCAGTACAGTCACCGATATAATGGTTAACCTGGTCCACAGACTTTGCTTAATTTTGCTCATCTCTGTGATGCCTCCTGTTCAAGTTATCTTTTTTGAACCTGGTATTAGTGTAACAGGAGAATATTTCATGGCTGTTAAAAAGTATTACAAATATGTTACAAATTATTTTCTGGGTGGGGAAAAGTAAGTTCAAACACTGTCCCGCCACCCGGCCGGCTGTTGATGCTAACTGTCCCACCGTGGCGCAGCATGGCCCGGCGCACAATGGCCAGACCCAAGCCGGTACCTCCGGTAGTACGACTGCGAGCCCGATCCGCCCGGTAAAAGCGGTCGAAGATATGGGGCAGGTCTCTTGCAGCAATACCCTCACCGGTATCCGAAACCCGGATCGTCATAATATTTTTTTCCGCAGCCGCCTCTAACGTTACACTACCGCCGGCGGGGGTATGGCGCAAAGCGTTGTCCAACAGGTTAAACAGTACCCGGGTCACCAAATCACGGTTAATAATCCAGCGCAGGCCAGGTTCCATCTCCACCCGCAATGTTACATCAGCCTGCCGGGCCAGAGGTGCTACCAGAACAGTCACGTGCTCCACCAGGCCGCGCATGTCTTCCTCGGTACGGGTTAGTGATACTTCATCTTCCTCCAGCCTGGTTAGCTGCAACATGTTGTCCACAATGCGGGCCAGCCGGTCGGCCTCAGTGTTAATGTCCCCCAGATACTCCCGGTATACTACCGGGTCCTGCTCATTGGAATCGGTCAGGGACTGGGCCAGGGCCTTAATGGAGCTTAGCGGTGATTTTAGTTCGTGAGAAGCATCCGCCAAGAACCGGCGCCTCGTCCGATCGGCATCCGCCAGCCGGGTACTCATTTCGTTAAAAGATTCGGCCAGCCGGCCCAGTTCGTCTCCGCCACGCACAGGTATGCGCTGCTCCAGGTGCCCCCGGGCCACCTGCCGCACACCGTCAGTAAGTTCTTTTACCGGCCGGGTCAAAAAGCCCGCCAACAGCATGCTTAAAAGCCCAGCCAGGATGCCACTCAGAAGTGACGCCGTCGTCATCTGGCTGCGAATCTGTCCCAGTTGCCCGTACACATCGTCAAGCCCGGAAACCAACATCACCGCGCCTGCCACTCGCTTCTCCTCCAGCAGCGGCACAGCGGTATAAAGTACTCGTTCACCGGCGTCCAGGGTATGCACTCCGGTTTGGCTGGAACCGGATAAAGCCGCCTGAACTTCAACATGTTCCAGTAAGCGGCCTTCCAGCCACCCCTCACCAAACGAGTCCACCACCACCCGGCCATTTAAATCAACAACCAGCACCCGGGATCCCATCCGGCTGCCGAAATCCCTGGCCGCGTGGTAAGCATTGCGGTCAGTCCTAAGCAGGGTGGCGCCGGCGGAAGTTGCCACAATATTGGCGTTGGTCAGCCAAGTGGTTTCTCTTTCTTGGAGGTACTGACGCTCAAGTACGCGCAGCAAAAAAAGATTGGCCGTGCTGATAATAACTACTATCAGTATGAAATATGCGCCGGCAAGTTTCCAGCGAATTGCTAGCCTGTTCATTAATCAAACTCCCGAAAGTAATATCCCGCTCCCCAGCGGGTCATAACCCAGCGGGGGCTGGCGGGTTCCAGCTCAATTTTCTGACGCAAACGCCGAATATAAACGTCAACCACCCGGGGCTCACCGAAGTACCCGGTCCCCCACACCTGCTCCAACAGTATTTCCCTGGTAAAAATGCGGCCCGGGTGCCGCGCCAGAGTGTACAGCAAGTCAAACTCCCGGGCGGTTAGCTCAATTTCCCGGCCTTCCAGCCTGACCTGCTGGCGGGGTACATCTATTTCCAGGTTGTCATAACGGATTACCTGTACTTGTTTTTGTACAGCGTCGGTTCCTATCGTTTCCCCGGTCTTGGTGGTAGTTACCGGAACGGCAGCCGTGCTTTCGGCACGACGTAGAACAGCCCTAATCCGAGCAATTAATTCCCGCGTATTGAAGGGTTTAGCCAGGTAGTCGTCGGCTCCCAATTCGAGCCCTACTATTTTATCCACGTCATCTCCCCGAGCGGTCAACATAATGATGGGCACGCTGCTGGTTCTGCGTACCCGGCGGCAAACCTCGAATCCGTCCACTCCGGGCAGCATCAGATCCAGCACCACCAGATTCACGCCGCCCTCTTCAAGCCGGGCTAGGGCCTCAGTGCCGTCATAAGCGGTCTGCACCTCAAACCCGGCATCATTTAGGCTGCGTTGCAAACCTTTTACCAAAAGTCGTTCATCATCCACAACCAGTATCCTGGTCACTATAACTTCTCCTTTGGTTAAAATTAATACAGAAACAATTCAACCCCCGGGGTTTAACTACCTGCCCGAAGGTTAGCAAGTATAGGCTTATTTCAAAACAGATTCCAGTGAACTTAACAAACATTTTACTTATAATTAACAAATAGTTTACTGCTGAGGTCAAGGACTTAACAATAAGATACTAGAATGACATAGTACCAGATTAGTCTTTATTATTCACCGAGGTGTAAAATGTCAAATAAAAATGAACTGGTGATTGAAAAATTACTGCTTCTATGCGCTGCGGCTTCGATTTTTATTGTGTTCATAATTACTCTTTTTATTTTCTATGAGGGATTGCCCATCTTCACCAAGTACGGACTGAAAAGCTTTTTATTAGGACAGCAATGGTACCCGGAAGACAATATCTTTGGCATTTTCCCAATGATTATAGGGACTTTCTACGTTACCCTGGGAGCGTTATTAATGGGAGTACCACTTGGTTTGGGTTGCGCCATTTTCCTGGCCGAATTCGCTCCTCCGCGATTGGCCAGGCTGATTCGGCCGGGCATAGAACTCCTGGCGGCTATTCCTTCTGTGGTTTACGGTTTTTGGGGTATGATGGTTATCGTACCGTTTATAAGAACCTATCTGGGTGGGCCAGGTTACAGCATATTAGCAGGGGCCATAATTTTGGCCGTTATGATTTTACCCACCATTATCAATATCTCTGAAGACTCCCTCAGAGCAGTTCCACGGGAGTATAAAGAAGGTTCACTGGCAATGGGGGCAAATCAATGGCAAACCATTAAAAAAATAACACTGCCCACCGCTAAATCAGGTATTATAGCTGCTGTTGTGCTTGGCATGGGCAGGGCAGTAGGTGAAACAATGGCTGTAATAATGGTAGTGGGCAACGTAACGGCAATGCCTGGTTCAATACTTGACCCTGTGCGAACCCTGACCGCCAACGTGGCGCTTGAAATGGGTTACGCTTCCGGAGACCATTCCCAGGCTCTTTTTGCAACTGGTATTATATTGTTTATAACAATAATGATCATCAATCTTCTGGCTAATATGATACCTGGCGGGGTGAAAAAGGAATAATGGCTATTATAAGCAGGGAACTGGAAGAAAAAGCGGCTAAGGTATTAATAACGCTATCGGTTGTTATTGCCCTGGGGGTCCTGGTTGCTATCCTATTTCATATCATGCAAAAAGGACTTGGTGTTATTAGTCTGGATTTCTTGTTTAAATACCCCGAGGACATGGGCCGCACGGGAGGTATATTTCCCTCGATTGTCGGAACTTTTTATCTTGTTTTAGTGGCTTTAGGCGTTGCTACACCTCTGGGTGTTTTTTCAGCCGTTCAGCTTACCGAATATGCCAAGAAGGGCAAACTGGTTAAACAAATAAGATTCGCCACCGAAACATTGGCGGGTATTCCTTCCATCGTTTACGGTCTTTTTGGGTTTGCCTTTTTCGTTATTTATTTGCAGTTTAGCTGGTCTATTCTTAGCGGTGGATTGACCCTGGCCATAATGATCCTGCCCACCATCATCAGAACAGCTGAAGAGGCCATCAAAAGCGTGCCCGAAAGTTACCGCGAAGGCAGCCTGGCAATGGGCGCAACCAAGTGGCAAACAATTTTTAAAATCGTGTTGCCATCTGCACTTCCGGGTATCGTGACCGGAATTATACTGGGTATTGGTCGTGCTGTCAGTGAAACGGCAGCAGTTTTATTAACTGCCGGCAGTTCGGGACTATATATGCCCACATCAGTTACTGACCCGGCCAGATCCCTGGCAGTCCACCTTTACGTGTTGGTTAGCGAGGGAATATCATTTGAGATGGGTTATGGAACCGCAGCGGTTCTGATCATTGCAATATTTTTTATCAACTCCATAGCTAACCTGCTGATGTACAAAATGACTTCCAGAGTCTGAATTTTTTACTTCCATCTCAGGAACTATAAGTTAGTGTTTTGAAAGTAGTTATCGGGGAAAATAATTTTGGTTTTAGAATTAAATAATCCGGAGGTGCCTTGTTATGCAATTAAAATCGAATAATATGCAGGGAGATTACGATCCCAAGACTGGGATATCCGTGAAGTTTTTACATCCCGATAAAAATGATGTTACCATACTTTACGATGGTTTACTGGCCAAGTCGGGAACCAACCAGGTTTATCTGCATACCGGGTTTGGAAACCATTGGGATAAAGTGTATGACCACAGGATGGAACCAACTTCTGAGGGCTGGGAGAAAACCTTGCAAATGGAAAGTAATGAGTTAAACTTTTGCTTTAAAGATAGTGCCAATAACTGGGATAATAATAACGGGCAAAACTGGATGTTTACTCTTTAGAAATAGGTTTTTTTAGCCAAAATCCGGCAAGCTTCTACTAAGCTGCCGGATTTTGGCTTTCTTTTTCCTACCTTTAAAATAATCTTTGGGGTGTCATCCTGAGCGTAGCGAAGGATCTAATCTTTAAGATTCTTCGCTGCGCTCAGAATGACAATCCAAGCGGCATGGGGGTCTACCCTGAAAATAATTTAACGTTATTTGACGCTGATATAATCCCTAGCTACGATTTCTTGTCCTTCATTCATCACAAAGTCAATGAAATCCTTAGCCGCGCCCTGGGGCTCGCCCTTGGTCAGGTAATTAAAGGGCCTGCTGATTTTATAACTGCCGTTTTTAACGTTGTCAACGGTGGCTTCCACGCCCTCAATGTTAACTGCTTTTACCTCATCATTGATATAACCGAAGGATACGTAACCGATGGCAGCTTCATCATTGGCAACAGCAGTACGTACACCACCGTTGGAGTTCTGAGTAATCGCCTTGTCGAAAGTTTTGGTGTCTTCACCCATGAGCATCTCTTCAAAAGCGCCGCGGGTACCGGAACCAGATTCCCTGGTAACGACCCTAATTTCACCGTCTGTACCGCCTACGTCCTTCCAATTGGTTATTTCGCCGGCGTAAATCTTTTTAACCTGCTCCATAGTAAGTTCTGTCACTGCATCGTTTTTAGGGTTGACCACTACACCGATACCGTCAACAGCAATTTGGTATACGGTTAGTCCCAGTTCTTTTTCAGTACCTTTCAAATGCCTGGAAGCCGCACCTATTTCGGCAACGCCCTGGCCAGCAGCCTTAATGCCCTGGCTTGAACCGCCGCCCTGAACATTTATAACTACGTTTTGCTTCTTTTCCATGAAAGCCTTGGCCAGTTCTTCAGACAGGGGTTGTACAGAAGTCGAACCCGCAGTAGTAATAGTCAGGGTTTCTGCAGGTTGCCCTCCGCAGCCAACTACAGTTACCAGCAATGACATAACTATCAGTAGTACATAAAAAGTCTTAGCTTTCATTTTTAAACCCCTTCTCATGATATTTATTGAAGCCCACCCCGAATTGATTGACTATGTAAGCTTAATTGGCAAGTTTACTTTAACATTTAATCTTTAAAATTAAATTGTGATATTGTTATGGGTAAGTAAAGTTAATGTAAATAATATTTAGCATTATAAACGGATCACCGTAAATAAAGAACGCCCCGGACAAATTAATGCCGGGCCGTCAAATAAAAGGTTTTATCTATAGCAGTATTCAGTCAATAATCTTATTAGGCTTTTTTACCGGAAACCTCATCTATTTTTAAAACCAGCACCGCAACAGACTTACTCTGCTCACCCGTTATCGGTTCGAAATTGCCGGTAGAGCTGTATTTCTGGGATATTAAGTTTAAAACTTTTACTTTATCTTGGCTATTATTAACCAGTTCGGCCAAACCAAAGACCAAAACGCTTTTATAACTGGTCGAAAATTTACACGGGTTGGCATGTTCCTTAATCCCAAGCATTTCAGACACTTCAAAGCAAACCCGGTTGTCATAGTTAATATTGTCCAGTTTACGACCCCTAAGTGCACAGTGGAAATAAATTCTGTCACCCTCCAGGACATAATGCAGGGGGGTTACGTAAGGTCCCTGTCGCCCATTGGTAGCCAACCGGCCCCACTGAGCCTGCTCCAGAAAACCGCGCACCTCTGCTAAAGCCATTTCTTTCCCAGCCATTTGACTCTCCCCTTTATATTGGAGTTGTTCCACAGGTGAAGCTTGTCCATATACCATATTACATCATTAATACCATAAAAAACAGCAATGAAAAACTCCGGTAAATCCATTACCGGAGCTTGTTTAAGGATATTAATATTAACCGCCCAAGGTAACGTCCTGGTTTTCGTACCATTTCAGGGCATCATAAAAATGTTTCCGATCAAAATCCGGCCACATATCATCCACCACGTAAAAATCTGCATATATGGACTGTACCGGTAATAAACCGCTTAATCTGCGCCGTCCGCCCCATCGCACAATCAGATCCACCCTGGAAATATCATTGGAGGCCACTGACTTGTGAATATTAGCCGGTCCCACGGTACCGACCCCGTTGCCAGCCGATTTAAGCAGGTGGTACAAATCCCACTTCCAGCCGTAATTGACAAGGAAGTTAATGCGCATCGTGCCCTTACCAAAGGTTTTCCGGGTGGTATAGTCAGCAAGTTCCTCGGGGAACAGGGGCGAAGTATGGTCTCCAATAACCAGCAGCGCAGCGTCGCGCTCGGACAACCTGCGCACTGCATCCACACAGGCTTTGCGGAATGCCGTAGTCTGCACAGCCGGGCGTTTGGTATTATCCTGGGTAAACCCATAAAAAGTCAATTCGGGAATACCCAGTTCCAAGCACATCTCGTAAAGCATGATGCCAGGGTCAAGTCCGCTCTGGTAGCCGTCCTGCTTGGGAAGCCCTTTTTTTTCCGCCCACCTTCTGTTTCCGTCGGGAATAATAGCCACGTGCCCGGGCAAACGTTTAAACTTGGGTTCAGTCATAAGTTTTCGCTTACCTCCGTCAAAACAATGGATTAGGACGGGTTTTTACCCGGTAAATATTAAGATACCCAATTTTACCGGTGTTTATATCAAGTCAGCTACCGAACTTGGAATAGCCTAAAAGCAAGCTAAATTCTAGTCAGGCATTGCGTTGACAATGGCTACCCCCGAACTTGTGCCGATGCGGCTCGCTCCGGCCCGGATCATGTCCAGAGTCTGGCCCGCTGTTTTTATACCGCCAGAGGCCTTAACGCCCATTTCCTGGCCGACAACGGTGCGCATCAGAGAGATGTCTTCAACTGTAGCACCGCCATCCCCAAAACCGGTGCTGGTCTTGACGAAGCGGGCCCCTGCTTCACGGGCCATCCGGCAAGCCGCTCTCTTCTCCTCATCGGTTAGGCAACATGTTTCAATAATCACCTTGACCAGGGCATCCGGATTAGCAGCGGCAGCAGCCTGCACCACTGCCCTGATATCCTTAACTACAACATCATACCGGGCTTCTTTTAATGCTCCGATGTTCAGTACCATATCTACCTCGGCGGCGCCGGCCCGCACTGCGCCGGCAGCCTCGAAGGCTTTAACGTCTGCAGCGGTTGCACCCAGCGGAAATCCCACGACGGCACACACTTTAACCTCCGACCCGGCCAACAGTTCCTGGGCCAGAGGCACGTAAAAGGGGTTTACGCATACCGCAAAAAAAAGGTGTTCTCTGGCTTCCCGGCACAGTCGCGTGATATCCGCGCTGGTGGCACCGGCCTTTAACAGCGTATGGTCGACCATGGCGGCCAATTCCCGGCGGTTTAGTATAACCATAATTACCCTCCATTTTGTTTAATCATTAACAACCGATACTATAAGTTAATGTTATTTTTAATATTCGAAATACTTTCTTGTGCAATCACAAATACGATGTTATATTGTATTTAATAGCAATAAATTAAAGGAAAAACAATAGTAACACAGTTATCATTTATTATAGTTATTATAGTTATTATTTATGATTGGTTATTAATCACTAAATATACATAATTAAATTGAAGGGGGTATTTAGCTTGCTGATGCCTAATGATGTTTGCCCAATTTGTGAAACAAAATTGGATTCACAAAACGTGTTGCGTAAAGAATGGTTGGAAGACAAGCCGGTAAAATTGGATCAAGCCGGCAGAGCGATTTGTAAAAAGTGTGCGGATTGGCTGGAAAACACCGAATGGGATTAAAGTATAATAAACAGGCGCGCAGGATTCGGTGAATTCAATGCGCGCCTGTTTATTTTTCTTACTCTGTATGCATAGAAAAAATCCAGTACGTGTTAATCCTTACCCAATGCCCGCTCCAGGATCTGATACATGCGGTTTACCATACCCCTGGGGTCTGAGACCAGGCCCGCAGCGATGAGTGCATTGTCATATATTTGTTCTACTGCCATTGTGGCAAATTCTTCATCTTTTTGTCGAAGAGCGGCCAGGCCCCTGACTAATCCGTGTGCAGGGTTTATCTCCAGGGCCTTGCGACCGACGCCGGCGGTATCCTGATTCATGGCTCGGATAACCCGCTGCATGCTGCTGGTCATATACTCGTCCAGGTTAATTAGCACCGCCGGGCTGTCCACCAGTCTTTTTGATTCTCGTACTTCATCTACCCGGTCGCCAAGAGTCTGCTTCATCCAGTCCATCAGGGTTTTCAAGTCTTCCCCGGCCAGTTTCTCATTTTCAGAGGTTTCACTAGCATCTTTTTCCGGCAGATCCAGTTCGGCCTGGTCAGCAGAGACCAGTTTTTTATCCCGGTATTCGGCCAGTTTGCTAAGTACAAAATCGTCCACCGGTTCGTGGGTGTAAAGCACCTCCATATCCCTGGCGCGAAATGCCTCCAGGTAGGGGCCGGCCTCGATAGCCTCCCGGGTGGGGCCATTAATATAGTAGATATGCTTTTGGTTTTCCTTCATCCTGTCCACATACTGATCCAGGGTAACATACTTGCCGGATTCGGAACGGGACGATTCAAACCGTAGCAGGGGCGCGATATCCTTATAGTGGTTAAAGTCGGAAGCCGCCCCTTCCTTGAGAAAAATGCCGAAAGTATCCCAGAAACCAGCATATTTTTCGGGGTCTGCCTTGGCCTGTTCGCCCAAAAACTTGAGAAACCGCCCGGTAATCACCCGGCGCAGTTTAGCCATCAGGGCACTGTCCTGCATGGTCTCCCGGGAAATGTTCAGTGGAATGTCCTCGCTGTCCACCACGCCTCTCACAAAGCGCAGCCATTCCGGCAGCAACCCCTCGGCGTTCTGCTGGATCATCACTTTGCGGCAATACAGGTGCACCCCGGGATCCAGTTTGCCAAAACCAAACCGTTCCATGTTTTCCCCCGGCACATACAGCAACGCATTAATAGCCAGCGGTGCGTCAACTGAAAAATGCATCCGGTACCGGGGCTCTTCGTAAGCATTGGCAATAAATTTGTAAAACTCGTTATATTCCTCATCTTTAATCTCATTCTTATTACGGGCCCAAATGGCCTGGACGGTGTTAACCTTTTCGCCTCCCAGCATAATGGGAAAGGGCACGAAGTTTGAATACTTTTGAATTATTTGTTTTACCGTGGCCGGGCTGGCAAATTCATCAGCGTCTTCCTTAAGTTCCATAACGATTTTAGTACCCCGCTGCAGCCCTTGGGCTTGCATTACAGAATACCCGCCCATGCCATCGGAGACCCACTCCACACCTTGGGCTTCGGGGCGGTAGGAACGGGTCAACACTCGCACTTTTTTAGCTGCCATGAACGCCGCGTAAAAGCCTACCCCGAACTGGCCGATTAAATTGAGGTCTTTGCGTTCTGACTCGGCCATCTGGCGAAAGAAAGACCTGGAACCCGAGTGAGCAATGGTGCCCAGGTTTTCCACCAGTTCGTCCCGGGTCATACCCACGCCAGTGTCGGTTACAGTTACCGTTTTGTTCTGCTCGTCCACTTCGATGGTTATTTCCAGAGGCAGGTCGGCATCCGCCACTTCCTTATCGGTAATGCTCAGGTAACGGAATTTTTCCAAAGCATCGGTAGCATTGGAGATTAATTCACGCAGAAAAATCTCCCGGTCGGTGTAAAGGGAGTTAATTACGATATTAAGCAGTTCCTTAACTTCAGCTTGGAATTCCATCGTTTGGTGCCCCTGGGTTTTTGTTTCCTCTGTCATCATGCGCCCTCCTTTAACCTTTAATAATAATTTTGTTCAAACAACACCGCACCCCAGGTATTAACCTGGGGCCGGTTTATTTGATGCGGGCACCTTTTGGGTCAGGCAGAGGTGCCCGTCTTACTTTTTTAAAACCGGTACTGTTTAGTCATGCATCTCGGCTGCAAAAAATGTTTTTATTTTGCTAGCACTCTCTTTAAATGAGTGCTAATAAGATTGATAGTACAAAATAAGGCTTTTAAAAGCAAGTGTCTCAAACATAAATAATACCCAAATAGCCCTATTTTTAATGAATTATTGCCAAATTGCTTTGATTTTTATACTCGGACAAAAATAAACCTAAAACGAGCAGGGCGGGGAGTATCAAGCCCCTGCGGGGTAAAAAACGATCTGTCAGGGGAGAATAAAAAATAATTTTCACAATTGTTATGCGGGGTGTGTCGAAAATTAAGACACTGCTGTATTTAATTCATCTGCTGCCGGGCATTTTAACCATGGTTGCGGTAGCTGTGGTTGCCAGGGGCGGAGCGGATCTGGGTTTCCCTCAGTGGCAAGGTTTGGAATCAATACTGGCAGCAAGGCCGGTTACGGCCAGATACCTGGTTAATATTTTGCACCTTAATTATGTACTTATCTGTATTATCACCGGGATACTGCTGCGCAACTTAATCGGCATCCCCCCCCTGCTTGCCCCGGGCATCACCAGGACTTCCCGCTTATTTATCAAGCTGGGCGTTATTTTGCTGGGCTCGCTGTACAGCTTCAGAGACCTGGCCAACCTAGGTTCCACTGCCTTTGTAATAATTCTGGCTTTTGTTATTTTCACCCTAACTTTAACCCTATATCTGGGGCAAAGGCTGGGGCTAGATCCGGCTGCCGCGTCGGTGCTGGCGGCCGGTACTGCAATCTGCGGTGTGTCAGCCATCGTTGCGGTTGCACCAGCGGTGCGCGCAAAGTCCACCGATGTTGCCTATTCTATTGCCACTATTCTCGGTGTGGGCCTGTTCTACCTGTTTATGCTACCCGCCATAGGCACTTTATTGGGTTTAAGCCCGCACCAATTCGGTGTCTGGGTAGGTACCGGGATACTTAATTCCGGCCAGGTGCTGGCCGCTGCGTTGAGCTTCGACCCCGGCACCGCCGAACATGCCTCGGCTAGTTTGAAGACGGGTGAAATATACAACCTGACCAGAATTCTATTTCTGCCTTTTGTGGTTCTGTTCCTGGCTGTTTATTGCAGCCGTTCCGGCAAAGGTGATGGTGATGGTGATGGTGATGGTTTTGGCATCAACACCAAACTGGGAACAAACTTTCCTCTTTTTGTAGTTGGTTTTTTGTTCGTAGTGTTCATGACCTCTTTCGGTATGCTGGGGGAAACTACACCGCCATCCCCCGAACTGGTATTTATTAGACGCCTGTACAGTTGGTTTTTTGCCATCGGACTGGCGGGCTTGGGCATGCAAATTTCCTTTGAGGAACTGCGCCGGGCGGGGGGCAGTCACCTGTTGGTGGGTATAACAGCAGCCACGGTTAAGCTGGTGGGAGCTTTGCTGGTGGTGCTACTGTTGATTGCCGAACACCCGTGATTAAGTAAAAAAATAGATCCCACTTATATAAGTGGGAGTCTTCGGCATAAGATAAAATAACAGTTTTTTCGGAGGTGACACTGGTGTATAAAGATAGGGATAACGACAAATTGTATTTCTTATCGGAACGTCTGGAAGATTTAACCGCTATGGCAATTGCAGCAATAATATTGATCATTGTACTGCTGTTCTACTAACAATAACTGGTTTCGTTCTTGATGAATATAATCGTGCCGGCATACAGGCCGTTGCCGTCGAATACGGGCAACAGTTCACAGGGGGCATCAGACCAAGCCAGCTTTTCTCTAATCGGTTTGGTAGAGCCGATGTGTTTTTCCACCAGGGCCATCAGTTCAGTGTTAACTTCACCTAAATTCATGCCGTCTTGCAGATTACCTAAATAATACCTGGCCATCATGTTGGATGCCACGATTTTACACTCCCGATCCACAAAAACGAGACCATCTACCAAGTGTTCAAATACCCTGCCCATAGCATTGTGGCAAAGCTTCTCCCTTTCCGAATCAGGGCCGATAACCGCCAAAGAACCTAGTTGCCTGCCGTTTTTAATAATCGGTGATAGTATAATTTCCAGCAGATCGTCGGATTTTTTTAGGGTCAGCCGACCGTTTTGACCCTCCAGAGGGCCGATTAACTCACTTAAAACAGTTTTACCGGTTTCGATTCTTTTACCGGCAAAAATTTTATACGCCTCGCTGTTGGCAAATACCAGCCTGCCGGCATTATTAGCAATAATAATACCCTCTTGCAAATGGTTAAAAATATTAAAATCGATATTCTCAAAATAGGAATTAACGTTATTGATTTTAAAAAATTCAACAATGAAATGATAAATTAAAAAATACAGGGCAAATAAAAGAAACATAATGGCTATGATGCGATAGGTGTCAAAGTGAGTATCTTGATGAAAGAACAAAACATTAATGTTGGATTTGTCCAATTCTGCTCGTTGGATACTGTAACGCACATTGTCGGCAGTGAGACTATCCCTGTCGGGTGCCAGATAAGTAATCATGTCTTCGGCAAAAGGCCATACCAGCGGATTACCCGCGTTATCCACCAGGGCAATTTTCAACTTTTGGGTGGCATATTTTAAAATAAATTTTTGTTGTAAATCGTTGATTCGGTAGGTAATCAATAAGTAACCGCCGGCCCCGGAATGACTGTCCATAACTGCCGCCACACACAATTCGTTAACCCGGCCCTGCTCAACAATACTAAATAAATAGGGACGTCCGGGAGCAGCCTGTTTCAACCCGCTGCCGGGGTATAAATAATTTGCCGGACTCCGCAGCGAATGTAATACATACCCACGTTCATTCAACAACTGAATATCAATCACCCTGGGGTTTTCCGCCGCAATAGCGCTCAGTAGTTCTTTGTCCCGCAGGCTGTCCTCACCGGACAACCTGCTTGCGGTGGTGTCGGTATAAAACTCCAGTTCGTGCATAAAAGAATATGTTTCGCTCAGCACAATGCGCTCAATATTATCCTCGTACTCAACCATAATTTTCTTCAGAAACCGAAACTCCAGCAGAAAAAATAATATAATCAGCAGCACAAAAAAAATTACGGCCAGGATAGCCATAGTTTTAGTGGTATTATCAAACCTGTCCGCCATGCTTCAAACCTCCCCGGCTGCTCTACTGCACCAATCCTTTTTTGACCGCCGAAGCAAGAGCTTCCTCCAGGGTCTCCACGCCCAATTTAGTACATATGCCCCTAATCCTACGCCGCAGGGTGGACAAACTTATAAACATGGCGGCAGCCACATCCTTTTGAGCCCCGCCGGCGGCAATCATATTCAGCACCCGGGTCTCAGTATCGGTAAGGCCGCTTTGGGGCAGTTTCATGATCACGTCCAGACCCAGTCCGGGGTACAGGTACCGGCCTTCCCTGAACGTGATTGCGATGGCCGATTTTATTTCGTCAAAAGAAGCATACTTGGGAATAAATCCGTGTACCCCACACTCCAGCGCCTTACGAATAAAATGAGCGTCGTCGTACGTGGTCAGAGCAATATATTTAACCCGGCAGTTGACCCTGCCCATCTCCCGGCATAGATCCAGACCGTCACCATCGGGCAATTTGATGTCCAGCAGCACAATATCCACATCATCCCGCATTTGATCCAGGGCTTCCCCACAGGTACCGGCCTCCGCCACCACTGTCAGGCCTTCCTCCATTTCAATCAACCTTTTGAGGCCTTCCCTGACGATATTATGATCCTCAACAAGCATTATCTTTATCTGGGCCATTGGTTTTTCCCTCCGCTGTCACTGGGACGGTTAATGTTACGGCAAAACCAGTTTCTCCGCCGTTACAGACCAAATCCCCGCCGATTAAATTGGCTCTTTCCTTCATCCCCCATAACCCGTTGCCCGCCGCTAATTGACCCTGGGACTCACCGTTATCCATAACTTCCACCTGCAGTGAGCCATCGGTTTCCTTGAAATAGATGTCCACTTCATTCGCGTTACTGTGTTTTACCACATTGGTTAAAGCCTCCTGGATAATCCGGTATACAATTATTTCCTCGGCCTTGCCCAGGTTCAGCACCCGATCCCGGTAGAAAATGTATACTTTACGCCCGTGTATCTGCTCGAACCTGGTTACGTATGATTCCAGTGCGGACAGCAGCCCCACCTTATCAATCAGATAGGGATGGATATCGTTCATGATACCGCGCATATCCATGGCCGCACTCTGACACTGAAATCTCAGTTTTACCAAATCCTCATTTAAATCCACCGGAACTCTCCCGGCACCGGTTTTGAGCGTGTAATCCAGAGAGTGGATAATTGTTGACATGTTGCGTCCAACCCAATCGTGTATTTCAATGGATATTTTTTTTCGTTCCGCCTCAATGGCATCAAAAAGGAACCGCTTGTCCTTGTGGATCTCTACCGGACGGGTCACCAGCATGGCGCCGGATAATTGGCCGGCAAAATATAAAGGATGGTAATCTGCACTCAAAAGCATCCTTTGCCCGCCCAATTCAAATATTACCTGGTTATTTACCGCTTCCGCATCCTTGGACGCTAAATCCAGCAGGGGCTGAAATAACCCCTGAAGGAGAGGGTAGCGAACCATGACTTCATTTAATGGCTCCCCTTCAATATCTTTGGCACGAACATGTAACAGTTTTTCACCTGCTCTGTTTACTGCGGATACCTGACCACGTTTGTCTATCACCACCAGCGCGTCACCGGTCAGTTCCGCCAGGTTCACCAGATGGTGATGTCTAAACAGCATCGGTGACACAATTTGCATCCAGCCGTAAACAAGTAACACCAGAGCAGCAACCATCAGGAAGGCAGAAAAAACCCACAGGCTGCTTTCCATAGCGGTTTCGCTTACGGTATGACGCGTAAAATCTTCCCGCATTCCTGCCAGGGCCTGCCGGGAAACCACGCTTAACTCGTAAGCCAGCGGTTCACACTTTTCCCGGTACACCTCCATGTAATCCTGATCCCCGTTTTCCAATAGCGGTACAACTTCGTTACGATAACTGGTGATGTATGCTTCTGTCAGGTCGATTATTTTTTTTAGTGCATCCCTATCCGTTTCGGAAGCCGCCCGGTTAAAAAGATCCATTTCTCGGGTAACCACAGCAATGCCAAGCTCATCAAATTCGCTAATATACTGCCCGTCCATATGCAGAACGTACGCCCGAGCGCTTGATGTCAGTTGGGTAAGATCATGATTTAGTTCGTAATACTCAGATAAAAGCCTATAATCACTATCTAAATTCTTTATCTTAACAGGTGTGGAAAAAGTCCCGTACAGATGTAATGCGGGTATCACCAATATTATCGATATAAATGCTAAAAACCAGCTGCGATATTTTTTTATGTCATTCACTTATATCACCTTCAATTTCTAAATTTTCGACACAAATGCAACCATCCCTTCAGGACAAAATTGTCATAAAAATGAACCAAAGTGTTCACCCTGGTGAACCATTCACGTCACATGCCCTACCTAAAAAGGCCATACTAGCCTGCCGGCATTGATTATTTGCGCCGTTGGGCTATTATTTGAGTACCGCAATTATTAGCGGTGGTTATCCGAATCATTAGCATTTGTAATTTGACCTTAAAGCCTAACAACATCATTGCTAGTTTTAATTTTGGCTTAGAAGCTCAAATCTTGTTTTAAATCTACAAGAAAGGCGGTGAATTAGAGAATTCCTGACTATTTGTTGGTCTAAACTGTTTTACTATACTTAAGGTTTAACTGCACGGAAGCAATATTAGACTTCGGAGGGATAATCATGACAGATAGCTACGCCTCAAAATTATGGAAAGTGATACCCGGACTATTACTGATGTTTTTCATCGCGGCCTTGTCCATGGGCACGAAGGATCTGGGCTTGCCCCAGTGGATCGGCCTGGAAGGAGTGCTCAAGGCTAATTCCGACTTTCTAGGCAAAGTATTAAAAATTAATTATGTAATTTTGGTCATCGTTATCGGGATGGTCATTAGAAACACCATTGGCATCCCATCCTGGGCCCTGGACGGGGTAAAAACCTCCCGGCTATTTATTAAAATGGGTGTTATTCTGCTGGGTACACTCTACAGCCTGGCCGAGTTGGCTACGCTGGGAGCCACATCAGTAGTTCTGATTCTGGCCTTTGTTTTCGGTACCATTATTTTCACCATGTGGTTCGGCAAAAAGATGAATATGCCAACTTCTTCAGCGGCCTGCCTGGCGGCCGGTGTGGGTGTGTGCGGCGTTTCCGCTATCGTGGCCGTTGCCCCGGCAGTGCGTGGTAAAGGTGAGGATATCGCTTACTCAATAGCCACTATCCTGTCTTTCGGTTTGGTGTGTATGTTCACTTTCCCATTTCTGGGACACTTGATGGGCCTTTCCAGTGAACAGTTCGGCGCCTGGGCCGGTACCGGCATTTTGAATTCCGGCCAAGTTCTAGCGGCCGCCCTGGCTTTCGACCCGGGGACGGTGGACAACCCTTCCATCAGCCTTAAGGTCGGCGAAGTATTCAACCTGACCAGGGTTATATTTTTACCCCTGGTGGTAATGGTTATTGCGCTGCTCTACACCAGGATGTGCAATGAGTCCGAAAACCAGGAAGCAGCCGCGACAACCGGTTCCTTTATGTCCAAGTTCCCGTTATTTGTGCTTGGCTTTCTGGCCACCGTTACGCTTACCTCTTTCGGTGCCTTTGGCTCCATTGACCCCGCATCGGCAGAACTGAAAATGTTCCGGTTGTTGTACGGCTGGTTCTTTGCCATTGGCTTAACCGGTCTGGGTCTGCAAATTTCCTTTGCGGAAATGAAGAAAGCCGGCGGCAAACCGCTGATAGTGGGCTCAGCTGCCGGGCTATTAAAAGCCGTAGGTTCACTGATTGTTGTACTGCTACTAATTGATTAACATTAATAAGGCTTGGCTATTAAAGGAGGCATAATCTCGTGCAAAAAGGAAAAGCTGTTCCTGATAAAGAAAAAGGCAAACTCTCACTGTTTACAAACGAACGCCATGAAGACTTGGCCGCCATTATCGGCGCCGCGGTAGTCATGCTGCTGATAATCATTATAGCTGCTTAATAAAAGGGGTTTTACCCATGGAAAAACAAATCCTGTTTATCTCAGACGGTTCTGCATCAGCAACCAAAGCCGGAGCCATTGCCATTGAATTGGCAGCCACACGGCAATCCGACCTACGCGCCGTCTTCATTCTTGACGAAGGCTGGGGAAGCCTCTTGGGAGACGAGTGGATTAACACATCCGATACCAGAATGAAGTTTTTCTCCTGGTTCGAGGGTGAATTAAAGACCCGGGCGGAGCAAGTTTTAAACCAGTTTTCCAACCAGGCTGTTTCAAGCGGGGTTAAAGTTGAAACTGCAATTTTAACCGGCAAAACCGAAAAGGTTATTGCCGAAGCCGCCAACAATGAGCGTACGGTTCTTTTGGTTCTTCCCAATCCCAATTCCACGGAACCGGCAGCCGCCGCCGGGTTGAGATTCAACCTGCATCACCTGGCTAAAAAAGTAACGTGCCCTATTTTACTTGGGCCGCAGTAAAGTTTCAGTAGTGTCAAAACCGGGCCTTATGAGGGCCCGGTTTTACTACGTTATGGTAATTAAACATTGGTTAATATTAAATAGGTTACTAGGCGATTAGTCCAACCATAAGGGCATTTCTACCAGCACTTTAAATAAGTCACCATCAATTTCAATCATAAACCTGCCTCCCTGGATATTGGTTAGGCTTTGGGCGATAGAAAGACCCAGACCTGACCCTTCCGTCGTTCTGGATACATCGCCCCGGACAAACCGTTCGGTTAGCTGTTCAGGGGGTATATCAAGGGGATTGGCGGATATGTTTTTAACAGTTAGCAATCCATATTGGTCACTTTGGGCAATATTAATGTATACCCGCGAATGCGGCATTGAATATTTCACTACATTAGACAACAGGTTTTCAACTATCCGCCACATATGTTTGCCGTCGGCGGATATGAATGTTTTTGTATCTGCAGCATTTATGTGCACATCCAAGGCGGCTTTTTTAATTTTTTCCTCATACTCGCCGCAGGCCTGCATAACCAGTTCATGCAAGTCAATTTTTACTGCACTGACAGTAAGATTACCGCTGGAAGCCTTACTCGCTTCAATTAAATCCTCAATTAGTTGTTTTAACCTGGCCGACTTTTCTTCCAAAACACCTAAATATTCTTGGGCCTTGTCATTGTTCAAATTCTCCTGTTTTAACAAGTCAACATAGTTGATCACTGAGGTTAACGGCGTCTTCAAATCGTGGGACACATTGGTAATGAGGTCGGTTTTCATCCGCTCCCCCTTAACGGCCTCGGCAACGGCTTTTTTCAGCCCCCCCTGGATGCTTTGGATGTCTCCGGCCAAGCGTGAGAAAGTAACCGTTATTTGCGATTTATCTAACACATGGTCTATATTACCGGTTGATATCTCTTTTACCGCCTGCATGATTTGTGATAAGGACAAAAGAGATTTGGCTGCAAAATAAACAGCGGCTATATTAAAAGGGATGATTAAAAAAATAAAAATCCCCACAAATCCCCCACCGGCATCAGCAGCTAACGCAAATAACATGCCGTTTACTGCGCCATATCCCAAAAGCAGCAGCAAGGTCCATGCTTTAAAAGCCCTGCCATTGAAGCATAAATCGAAAATGCTATAAACCAGTGTGTTTTTGAGCAATTTTTTGCCCTTAATCTGTCTAATCATAGACAGGACATAGGATAACCCTATTAATATGTCTATACCAAAGACCAAAGCGACGATAAATAATTCCACCTCGTTGTCTAATTGCATTGCGGATGCTATACGCAACGAGATTATCGCAGCGATAAATACCAATATGGTATGCACATCGGTATAGATGCGGTCTATAAATGAAAGGGTTATTTCCCCGCCCTGTTCCCGGCGCCCGGTAACGATAACCAGGTAAATAAAGAATGGAATCATTAAAATTATTGAGGCCATTAATACAAAGGTCACATAACTTGATAATGCTTTATTTTGAGTAAATTTTATCGAATGGTCATAAAACACATCTCCCGGTTTTAACGGTTCAATTACAGCGGCGTAAAACTGATACGGCGTGCCCGTCAGCATCTGTGCTATATCACCACCAAAGGGATGATTATTCGATGCCGATGTCCACTGGTCATAATATACAACGGAAGGTTGTTTTTGTATTAGGGCCAGCGCATCTTCATTCGCTACATTAGTAATTATTTCTTCCGTTTCGGTATCTTTTAAGTAATAAGCGAAATTAACTGTATTTGATAGCTTATTTTTTATTATGTAATACCGTTGTAGTTCATTTTTAATACTATCCTCGGCATCACCGGATGATTTTATATTGGTTTCACTTTTAAGTTCGACGTTATACTCGACGGCATTGTGCACCAGTACGCTAAATTCATTCTTAAACTGATAGGTATCATAATAACTCTCACTAGTTTTAGTGTCCTGATGATAAACCCACCAAATAAAACTTCCCGCAGCGCTCATGGCGCAAAGCCAGACTATGACGAAGGCAGTAATTTTTGCCCCTGGCGAATATTTAACATTTTTCAATTTTGTATCCAATGCCCCATACCACCTTTAAATATTTCGGTTCTTTGGGATTGATTTCAATTTTTTCCCTAATGCGTCTGATATGTACCGGAACGGTGTTCTCCGCCGAATATGACGGCTCGTTCCAGACATGCTCGTATATTTGATCGATTGAAAATACATGGCCCATATTCTGCATAAGAAACAGCATAATGCCATATTCAGTGGCGGTTAACTTGATCACTTCCCCATCCACGCGTAATTCTTTAGCATCCGGATCAAGTTCCAAACTACCGGTTTTTAAAATACCGCTTGAGGATGCCAAACAGCCCAGCGCGGTGTAACGGCGCATTTGTGATTTAACCCTGGCCATCAGTTCCAATGGGTTGAAGGGTTTGGTTACATAATCATCGGCCCCAAAATTTAGCCCGGTAATTTTATCGGTATCCTCTGACTTGGCGGATAAAATAATAATTGGTATATTTATTTCCTCACGAATCTTTATTGTTGTGGACAGGCCATCCAGTTCGGGCATCATGATGTCCAACAGCACCAGATGAATTGTCTGTTCAGCCAAGGCTTTTAAAGCCTGTTTTCCGGTATACGCTTTTATGACCCCGTAATTTTCTTGTTTCAAATAGATTGCCAAAGCATCAACTATGGCGGTATCATCATCGCACACTAAAACATTCAGTTTGTCCATTTCCATCACCCCGCTATGTTGTTTTATCACTGCACACCTAAATCACCTGCCTTTGAAACAATTCTGGCAGATGATTTTTGCAAAACACCTGATATAATTATTAAGATTGTCTTAAGATTTCTTGGAAGCAAGGGTTGGAAGCAAGGGGGGTGTATTAATGAAAGGTTATGTAACTCAAAGCGCAGTGAAACGAATATGCCTCTCATTATTACTGGTAATGGTAGCTTTTTCGGTTTTGGCGGGCTGTGGCGGAGAAGCCGCTCCGGTGTATCAAAATATCAGCGCCGATGAGCTAATAGCGATACTCCAAGAGGAAAAGGATTACTTCCTGGTAGATGTACGAGAGCCTGAAGAACTACTGGAAACAGGTTTTATTCCCGGGGCAGTCAACATACCGGTAAGCAAGCTAAAGCAGGATTTTAGTACTCTACCCCAAACCGGAAAGCTAATTATATACTGCCGTACCGGACGGAGAAGCGCCGACGCAGCGGGGTTCCTTACAGGCAAGGGATTTAATAACGTTTATAACCTAAAGGGCGGCATTGTAGCCTGGCCATATGAGAAGGTGCAACCAGCGGGGTAGGTGGGGAAGCAAGGTGGTAGGAAGCAAGGGGACGGTTCTTTTGCTTCCCACCCCTAAAAACAGGAAGCAAAAGAACCGTCCCCTTGCTTCCTACCACCTTGCTTCCTAGCTTCAAGTATGTTAGCATAAATTTGAAAATTAATTACGAGGTGCAAAATGAAGCAAGTGTTTTTTAACTAAACAAATTAAATATTCTTCTTAATCAAGGCATCTGCTATCAGGAGTAGTATGCCTTCTTTAAGAGATGATAGTTAAAAAACACGGCCAGGAAAATAATTAAATTTTGAGGCTATAACGCTTATTTATACGCCACTGCAGTTTAACACCCGGGTGTTTACTGCAGTTTTGTTTTTTTTACTATCATCTCTTGCGGTTTAAAAACAGGACAAGGGAGATGATTCTATGCCTGCCCGTTTTCATGAGCTTAGTAAAAGCTATCACGGCAAAACTGTATTTAAAAATATTAGCGGGGAGATTAACGATGGGGATAAAGTAGGGTTGGTTGGATTAAACGGCATCGGTAAAACAACTTTGGCCAGGCTGATAGCTAACCGGGAAAGCTGCGATGCCGGCAAAATTGTATATGCACCCCCCCACCTTAGAATTCTTTATATTGAACAGCACCCTCAATTTGACTCCTACGCTTCGGTTTACGAGGCGATTTTGAATGTGCCTACCAAGAACCTGCAACAAACCAGGGATACCGAAACAATAGTCAAAAAATCGCTGAACAAGATTGGTTTAAACGAGGCAATATGGTCACAAAGAGCGGTAAGTTTAAGTGGCGGGGAAAAAACAAAACTGGCCCTATGCAGGATTATGGTTACTAATTTTGATTTACTAATCCTTGATGAACCCACTAACCACCTGGATACGAAAAGCTGCGAATGGCTGGAGGAGTTTATTGGCCAACTGGATAAGCCCATGTTAATTATATCTCACGACCGTTTCTTTCTTGATCGGGCTGTAAATAAAATTTGGGAACTGACCGCCCGAGGATTAAAAATGTACGAAGGCAATTACTCGGCCTACCGCACGCAAAAGGAAATTGAACTGAAGAATATGGCCAGGGAATACAACAAGCAGCAGCTGAAGATTCAGCATCTGAAGCAGGTAATCAATACCAGGGAAGACTGGTATCAAAGCGCTCATCAAGCAGCCGGTCAAAACGACTTTTACAGATCCAAGGCTAATAAACACGCCAATGTGCTAAAGGCCAAGCGAAAAGAATTGGAGAGAACAGAATCTGCCAAACTTGACAAACCTGTCAAACCGGTTTCGCCTGCCTTTGAGGTGATCAAAAAAAGCATTAGGGGCAAAAAGTATCCGCCGTACCTGGTACAAGGGCAAAACCTGGGCAAAAGTTTTGGCCGTAATATAATCTTTCAGGGTATTTCTTTTCGGATCAAGCGTGGGGATAAAATCGCGTTAATCGGAGCAAACGGAGTTGGCAAGACCACCCTGCTTAAAACAATCTGTGGTTTGGACCAAGACTATCAGGGAACCGTGACTATCAACCCCGCGGTTAAAACCGGTTATTTCGCCCAGGAGCTTAATAACCTGCCTTATGGTGCCACCATTCTTGATAGTGTTTTGACTGCAGGAACTACTGCTGCCGAAGCCAGGTTGCTGCTAGCTAATTTACTTTTTAGAGGGGATGATGTTTATAAGAGCATCGCCAACTTGAGTATGGGTGAAAGAGGCAGGGTGGCCTTTGCCAAGCTCATATTGTCAGGTGCCGATATGCTTATATTAGATGAACCGACAAATTACATGGATATCGAATCCAAAGAAAAAATTGAGTCGGTGCTTGAGGATTTTAAAGGGATTATACTTTTTTGTTTGCCACGACAGATATTTTATTCAAAGGGTGGCCAACCGGATTTTCACCATCGATAACCAAAAATTAAACTGTTATGATGGTAATTACGATTACTACTTGGCCAAATGTAGGGAACAACAGGTGAAAGATAATATTGGCGCTGCATACGGGCAGTTGACAGACAATATTAGAAGATTGGAATGTGAATTGGCTTTTTTAGGCGCCAAACTAAATGAAAAAATGGATGACACCGAAAAAAAACAGCTGAATGAAAGATTTTTGGCCGCCGCAAAGGAGCTTCATGCACAAAAGAAACGCCTTCAATAGGCACTGAATTTGGAGATAGATTAAATGGATCAAGCAAAAACACAGCTATGGACAAAAGATTTTATTATTCTGGCCGGGGCCAATTTTTTTGTTGCTTTAACCTTTTACTTGCTAATGACCAATTTAGCGGTTTATGCGGTAGAAGAATTTAATGCCTCGCCAAGCAAGGCTGGTCTTGCTTCCAGTATCTTCATTATTGGGGCGCTGGTTTTCCGTCTTTTTGCAGGCCGCTATATTGAGTTTATTGGTCGCAAAAAGATGCTTTTCGGAGGGTTATGTTTATTCTTGCTGGCCATACTGCTGTATTTTGCCGTGGAAGACCTGAACTTGCTGCTGGTGGTTCGTTTTATCCACGGGGCGGCATTTGGGGTTGCCGCGACAGCCATGGCCACTATTGTAATGAATATTATCCCGAGAGAGCGTCTGGGCGAAGGAACAAGTTACTTCTCCATGAGCAGTACTCTGGCGATGGCCATTGGCCCCTTCCTGGGCGTTTTTATCAGTCAGCATGCCGGTTTTACCATGATATTTGTGGCCTGCACGCTATTTTCCATGCTGAGTGTTATAATATCGTTATTTTCACATATCCCGGCAGCCATAATCAACCAAGCAGAACTTGAAGCTATGCAAGGTTTTAAATTGAAAAATTTCTTTGAAGTGAAGGCGGTGCCTATTTCAATTATTATTGCCGTCATGGGTTTTTCTTTCTCAGGTATCCTGACCTTTCTCACCTCTTACACCAAAGAAATTGTTTTAATCGATGCGGCAAGCTTCTTTTTTATTGTATACGCCGCGTTCATCTTAATTTCCAGGCCCTTCACCGGCCGGTTACTTGATCTAAAAGGGGCCAATCTGGTTATTTATCCATCACTAATAATTTTTATGCTGGGCTTGGTATTGCTCAGTCAAGTCCAGCACAGCTTCACACTCCTGTTAGCCGGTGCGGTAATTGGTCTTGGCTTTGGGACCATTATATCTTGCTCCCAGGCCATTGCCGTAAGGGAATCACCCAAGTACCGCGTCGGACTTGCTATCTCAACCTTTTTTATTTGCCTGGATGGAGGCGTCGGCATCGGTCCTTTCCTGCTGGGATATATCATCCCGATCCTCGGTTTTCGGGGATTGTACGCGGCGCTGGCCGTGGTTGTATTGGCATGTATCTTCTTATACTATTTACTGCACGGCAAGAAGGAAGCATACAGAAAACGTTATTCAATAACGGCAAGTTAGAAATCATCTGTTCAAGTTTGCACGGTACCAAGAGCATGCTCCAAGTCCAAAATAAGATCGCCGGCGTCCTCGATTCCTACCGAGAGTCTCAACAAGGAGTCGGTAACCCCGATTCGTTTCCTCTCGGCGGCAGACATTTTAAGATGTGAAGTAACCGCCGGAGCACAAATGGTAGACTCCACGCCTCCCAAACTTACCGCAGGGCTAATCAGCCGAAGTCGTCTTACAAATTTTGTAGTGTCCGGTTGCCCGTCTAATTCAAAGGATACCATCCCGCCAAAAGCCTTCATCTGGGACTTTGCAATTGCATAGCCGGGTGAATCTGTCAAACCAGGGTAGTACACGCGACTTATACCCTGATGCCCCTTAAGGAATTGAGCGATCCGGAGAGCGTTCTCCGATTGACGTCCGACTCTCAAAGCCAGTGTCTTTAAACTACGTTCAAGTAAATAGCAGGATATGGCGTCCAGGCTTCCACCCAAGTGTCGTGCCAGAGTGCGTACGCGCACCATTTTCTCTCGCGAAGTTACAACTAGGCCGCTGCACATATCGCTGTGCCCCCCCAGATACTTGGTGCCGCTGTGTACGACAATGTCTATGCCTAGTTCGATAGGATTCTGATTCATTGGAGACGCAAAAGTATTATCGATAATCGTTGTGATACCTCGTTCCCTGGCGAACGCCGCCACCTTTCGAATGTCAATAACGCTCAGCAGTGGATTCGTCGGAGATTCAATTACGATCACCCTGGTGCGCTCCGTAACCGCCGCGCATAGTGATTCGGCATCTGTGGACGCGAATGAGTATCCGATCCCGAGCCTCTGGAATTGGTCGGTTGCAAATGCATGTGTTCCGCCGTACAACTCGTCCATTAGGACGATATGATCGCCTGAACCTGCGAACGCCAAAACCGCGGTGCTCATCGCAGCCATCCCCGAGCTGAAAACAACTCCGTCTTCCGCTCCTTCCAGGGCACATACCTTCTTCACAACCGCATCCTGGTTGGGGGTATTGAAGTAGCGCGGGTAGGGAGTGTCGTCCCGATCCAGGTAGTCGTAGGCGGAAGATGTAAAAATCGGCGTATTGACCCCTCGTGTTTCGCCGTCCCGGTAGCTGCCGCTATGTACGCATTGGGTGTCTTTTTTCATGTTCACCATCTCCTGGCAAAATGTATTTATATTTAACTAGTTTTTATATGATATCATAAAATAGGAGAACTACTAATGTGGATGTAAAAAATGGGAAAATAAATTATTGTCTTATCCTTTCCTAATTATACCCCTACTGCAACAGGGGCTTTTTTTTGCTGTATTTTTAGTTTGTTTAGTTGCAATTAAACAAACTAAAAACTATAATGCTTTTAAGGAGGTGGTGCAGCATCAACGAACAAGAACTTCAATTTGTGGAGGAACTGGGGCTATTAATGGAGAATGCCGGTGCATCCAAGACTCTGGGCCGCATCTTTGGCTACCTGCTGCTGGCTGATCGACCCAGGACCCTGGACGAGATAGCCACCGATTTAATGTTTAGCAAGGCTACGGCATCCCTTACCATTCGCCAGGGACTGCTGATGCGTATATTTGAAAAGCTGAGTATCCCGGGAGAACGCAAAGCCCGTTACCGGGCCAATACCCAGTCCTGGATTAAGGCCTCGCTCGAAAAAGCCGGCGCGATGCAGTTGTGGGCGCAAGTAATTGACCAGGGGCTTAGTACTGTGCCAGCCCAAAACCGGGAATCCAGGGAAAACCTGACGATGCTGAAAGACTATTTTAGTTTTATAAACTGGTATTTGTCGGATATAACGGTCCAATATGAGCGCTGGACAAAGGGCGAAATAGGCCAAGTCTCGGAAAAACCTTGAAAGGCGTGCGGATATGACCAACAATATACTAATGCGTTTAAACGGCGTAACCAGAACTTATCACATGGGCGAAGTAACGGTAAATGCCCTGGGAGAAACCTCCCTGGACATCTACCAGGGTGAAATAGTGGTTATCCTGGGCCCCAGCGGGTCCGGGAAAAGCACCCTGCTTAATATCATGGGGGGCATGGATCTACCCACCGCAGGCGATGTGTTTTTCGACAATGATAATCTCGGGCTGGCCAATGACAACCAGTTAACCCGTTACCGAAGAAATGAAATCGGCTTTGTCTTTCAGTTTTACAACCTGATCCCCGACCTGACCGCCCGAGAGAACGTGGAACTGGCCGCCGACCTGGTGGACGAACCGCTGTCAGTAACCGAAGTATTAAGCGACGTGGGTCTGGCCGACCGGATGGACCATTTTCCCTCCCAGATGAGCGGCGGAGAACAGCAACGGGTATCCATCGCCCGGGCGGCAGTTAAAAATCCCCGTCTGCTGCTCTGTGACGAGCCTACCGGTGCCCTGGATTACCAGACCGGGATACTAATCCTGGCTCTTTTGGTCAAAATCAATCGGGCCAGGGGCAGCACCGTAGTCATCGTCACCCACAATACCCCCATTGGAGACATGGCCCACCGGGTGATTAGGATGCGAGACGGATTGATAGCCGAAATCCGGGAGAATGCTTCCCCCCTGCCACCAGAAAGGATTGAGTGGTAATGGGGGCCCTATACAAAAAATTATGGCGCACCATCGGCAAAACCAAGGGGCAGTTTATAGCCGTGGCGGCGGTGGTTACGATGGGCATCGCCGTTTACATCGGTATGACCACCGCGTATTTTAACTTGAACGAATCAAAGGATCAGTTTTACCGGGAACATAATTTTGCAGACTATTACTTCCACGTGGTTAAAGCCCCGCAACAGGTGACTAAACAGATTGAGGCCATCCCCGGAGTCACCGGGGTCACCGGGCGCATCCAAAAGGATGTAACCCTGGTAAACGAACATAATAAACGGGCCACCGCCCGTTTAACCAGCTATACTTTGCCCATGGAACAAGAAATTAATAGCCTGCAACTGCTCACCGGTCGTTTTTTTGCCGCCGAGGGTGCGGCTGCCCGGCCCGGGGAACAACACACCCGAACCGGGGACATTGAAATCCTGGTCGACCCTCAGTATGCCGCAGCCAACGACCTGGACTTTAACGACATCGTGACCATCGTTGCCGAGGGCAAGACAATACCCCTAACCATGGTGGGCACTGCTACCGGGCCGGAATTTATTTACCTGATGAAGGACGCTGCCACCCTATTGCCCGACCCCACGTCCTTCGGCATTATCACCGTGTCCCGGGAAAGGGCCCAGCAGCTATTGAATTTGTCAGGCCAGGTGAACCAGGTACTGGTTACCCTGGCACCGGGCACCGATGAAGAAAAGGTGGCTCAGCAGGTTAAAAGCATCCTGGAGCCCTACGGTAACCTGGCCGCTTACCCGCGCAAACAACAGCTCAGTAACGCCATGCTGGAGGGAGAGCTGGACGGCCTAAGAGCTGCGGCCCGTTTTATGCCCGCCATTTTCTTGGGTATTGCCGCCGCCATCCAGTTTGTCATCCTGCGTCGCATGGTCCGCGCCCAGCGCCTGCAAATCGGGGTTATGAAAGCCATCGGTTACAATAGCCGGCAAGTAATACTGCATTATACCAGTTATTCCGTACTGGTAGCTTTATGCGGCGCCGGGCTGGGCACGCTGCTGGGTCTGGCCCTGGCTGCGATAATGTCCCAAGCTTATGCCATGTATTTCAACCTGCCGGCTACCATTGGCGCTGTGAACAACCAGGCCATCCTATACGGTTTCTTGCTCAGCCTGGGCGTGAGTATTCTGGCCGGCTTGACCGCCTGCCGCAGTATTACCGCTATTAGCCCCGCGGAAGCCATGCGCCCCGAGCCGCCCAAGGGTGGTGGCAAAACTCTGGTCGAGAATTTGTCCTGGCTATGGCACCGGCTGGATACCGCCTGGAAGATGAGCATCAGATCCGCATCCCGTAACCGCGGCCGTTTCGCCATCACCATAGTGGGTGTTGTTTTTGCCGTGGGCATGCTGGTGGTGTCCCTGTTTACCATTGACGCCGTCGACTATATGGTGGAATCTCATTTTCACCAGAATCAGCGTTATGATTACCTGGTCCGGTTTGCCGCACCGGTGAAGGAAAATGCAATCTTAAACATCACCCGTTTGGAAGGGATCCAGAAATCGGAACCATTAATGGAAATACCGGCTAAAATTAAGTTTAACGGCCACAGCGAAGATGATGCCATTACCGGCATGAGCCCGCAAGCCACCTTGAAAAGGCTGTTTGACCACCGGCAGCAGCCCGCCCAAGTGCCCGAAGAAGGCCTACTGATCAACCAGCGGACAGCTAACAAACTGGGGGCTAAAGTCGGGGATATGGTAGAAGTGGAAACCTTGCTGGGCATCGGCCCGGCCAGACATAGCCCGGTTAAAATTGTAGGCATCAACATGCAATTGGTGGGTGGAGGATCCTTCGTTTCCCTGGAACAAGCCAACCGCATGCTGCAGGAAAGGCAGTTGGCCTCCGGTGTGATGTTGAAGGTGGATCCGGCCTTTGCCGCCCAGATAGAAGAGGATTTGGAGGAGATGACCGGCGTGTCATCCATTTCCAGCCGCCAAAAAGACCTGGACAATTTTAATCAAAACATGGACGCCATGATCTACTCAATTTCAATTTTGGTCTTCTTCGCCCTGCTGCTGGGCTTTGCCATCGTGTACAACTCTGCGGTGATTAGTTTCTCGGAAAGGCAGCGCGAATTGGCCTCGCTGCGGGTGCTGGGCTTTTCGGTAAAAGAGGTCTCCGGCATCCTGCTGAAAGAGAATCTGCTGCAGTCCGTGCTGGGAGTGGCCCTGGGCCTGCCCTTCGGTTACCTGATGGCTAAGGGCTACATGAATGCGGTGAGCACCGACCTGTTTACCCTGCCGGTAACCATCTACCCGACCACTTATATATATGCTGCGCTGGGTGGTTTTTTCTTCATCCTGGTGGCCCACCTGCTGGGTGTCCGGGGTGTCAGACAGCTTAATTTGGTGGAAGTATTGAAGAATAAAGATTAACGGGGAGTAGTCAGGAGTCAGGATTCAGAATTAAAAACAGCAACAATGCTTCTGCAGTAGGTTAGTAAACTGAGATGAATAGTAACAACAGGAGGTCTGATTATGAAGCCGGTTGTCAAAAAAAGAAAAAAAATATTTCTGTGGGTGGGCATCGTGGTGATACTAGCGTTAGTTACCGTGGCCAAAATTTTAACCGGTGGAACCGCGGCGGAAACGGTGCAGGCCCAGACCGGGGATATCATCCGTTCCGTTGAGGATACCGGTTATATTCAGCCCACTACCAACTACGACCTGCACGCTGTCCAAAACGCCAGGATTATACAAGTACCCGTTGCCACCGGTCAACAGGTTAAAGCGGGACAGACCTTAGTGGTACTGGAAAGCCTGGATCTGGCCATCCAAATTGAAGACACCCGCTCTCAATTGTCCCAAACCGCTGCTGCCATCCCCGCATCCCAGGCAGCAGTGCAGCGTATCGAATTGGAATTGCAAAAGGCCGGGGCAAACCTGGAACGCCTTCGGTCACTGCATGAAGCGGGGGCCATTCCCACCGTGGAATATGAAGAAGCCGAACTAAGAGTAAAAACCATGGAGCAAAGCCTGCAGGAGCAAACATCGCTTCTGGAAAGCGCGCGGGCACAGGAAGCGGGCATGAACCGGTCGTTGCAGAATCTCAACCGCAAAGAACAGCAACTGACACTGCAAAGCCCGGTAGACGGAATTGTCCTGAATTTGCCGGCCAAACAGGAACAAGTGGTGAACCCGGGTGCACTGCTGGCCAGTGTGGCGGTGCAGGATAAACTTGAAATCAAGGCCGATATCCTCAGCGACGACCTGGGTGAGGTAAAGCTGGGCCAGAGGGTAACCATTACCGCCCCGGTGCTTGGCGCCAATGTATTGTACGGCGAAGTCAGAGAGATATATCCCCTGGCCGTGGAAAAACAATCCGCCCTGGGGGTGATCCAGAGACGGGTGCCAGTAATCATCACCCTGACCGACCAGGCCAACCTAAAACCCGGATATGAAGTTAAGTTGGCCATTGAAACAAAAAGCGCGCAGGATGTACTGGTTATCCCCCGGGAAGCCGTGCGCACCTTAAAAGATGGCGGCAAGGAAGTAATGGTGGTGACCGATAACCGCGTTGAACGCAGACCGGTACAAACAGGTATCGGAGACAGGGAGAATATTGAAATAACAGAGGGCTTGGCAGCAGGTGAGGTAATTATCCGGGATGGCAATTTGGACCTAAAGGACAACACCCGGATCAAGTAGGGGCACCCCTCGCGGGTGCCCCTACTTTTTAACGGTCTACCCGGTAATGCGGGATAGGTTGTGAAATATGCCGCTGATACCGTTAAGCATATCCAGGTAAACAGTTGAAGACTTGGACTGGCAGATACCCTGAATTAACCTTTCTTCGTGCTTGGTGGCAGCATCTCTGGCATACCGGGCATACTTTTCAGCTTCAGTTTTAATATGCTGTTCTAGAACAATATTTCCGGTTAACTGGTGGTCATGTACATGTACAGTGTATTCAATTAGCCCGCTAAATAGGGTATCCAGTTCCCTGACTGCAGTTTCACTGAAGATTATACCGCCGGTCACTTTGTGTTCCACAGCTGTCGCCAGCTTATCCAGGTCCTGTCTGGCATTTTCAATGTAGTCGGCATACTGATCATCCCGGCTTTCTTTAATTTTCTGTTCCAGCAACAGGCTGTCCCGCTTGATTTTGGCGACCAGCTCACTATTATGCGTACGAAAACTGGCTGAAACGTTAATCACCATCTCCGCAATGGACTCAATGACTTTTCTGGTATCTATCAATCGGGTTCAACCTCCTTTTTTCTTTTATTATATGTTAAGTTAGCTACCTGTAAAAAGACAATGAAAGTGATGCGAAGTGAAAAAAAAGAGGGGCCAACGGAATTTTAAAAAACACTACAGCCTGGCACACCCGTTAAAATGCTTATACATCCTTTGCCCCGTGCCAACGCCTGCCCGGGCAGGTATTAATAGTGTGACTTAATAATTGGTATAAGCCCAATAGCTAAAATTACACCGGGTAAATATAAAAAAGCAGGTTGCATAAGTTTGCAACCTACTTTATGGTAGGGTTTGTTGATTTTAGGTTTGTTGATTTTAGGTTTGTTGATTTTAGGTTTGTTGATTTTAGGTTTGTTGATTTTAGGTTTCTTTATTACCTAAACGACGTTGAAAGTATATAAAAACCGGCAAGGGAATTACAATCCAGCCAAAACTTTTGATCAGGGAATTTTTGGCTCTATTTAATTGCCTTTCACTTTCCATTAATACCATCGCATCATACTGTTGTCTTAACTCTTCTTCCGACAGATTATTTTCCTGGTCAGTTGTATCGGTACCAATGCGAGGTTCCTTCATGTCAAAACGTTTAAAATCCTCAAAGGATTGATGGTAAGGAACAGGTGCGACGATATCGGCAACGGCCATAAAAGCAGCTACGGTTCCACCGATGGTCATCATCAACGTAGCAAATAGCACTAAATAAATATAAACATTTTTAATCATATCTTTTCCTCCATCTTCCGTTTGAGCTTTAAGGCCTGTACCTATGAGCACAAAAAGCACAACAACAACCAGTAACACCCCGATACTAAGGAACGAAAAAACCATTTTTCATCTCCATCTTAGCCATATATTTTGTCACAGCCCATCCCCTTAACCTATAATACACTATTTAGCCATTAGCTGTTAAGAATAATTTTAAGTGGATTTGTTTTCCACAGACAAACCGTCCATGCCAGTGTATATCAAAATTGCATCTCTTAAGAACGCTGCCGCACCGGGTTGTTCCTTATCATAGTAGGCAGTAAACCTCTCGTCATCCACATACATCTGGGCAATACCGGCATGTGCTTCTTTGCTGTAGCTAGCCCAATAAAAGCTTAACCACTGGCGATGTAAATCCGCAGTTTTTTGGGCCAAATCACCTGCCGGGTCGCCTGTGGCCAAGGCCGCTTTTAGCATGTCAATTACGCTGGCACCCAGATTTTCCACCTGCGCATATTGCTCCTCGGTCATGTCTTTAATTTTCTTATTTGATTGATCGACCCGGTCATCACCATACTTAGCTCGGATTTCTTGACCATACTTCTTCTCATTGTCAGCAATCATTTTTTGTTTGAAGCCTGCAAATTTCTCTTTATCAGTCATAGTAATCTTCCCTTCTATTAAGTTTATGGTCTTATCCACATTGGTTATTAATAAATCCAATTGCTTTCTTTTATCAACAAGCTTCTGACGATGCTCTCTTAGCGCCTTTGAACCATCAAAATTCGGTGCTGTTATTATCTCTTTTATATTTTCCAAACTCACGCCAAGTTCTCTATAAAAGAGAATTTGCTGCAACGTGTCTACCTCAGCTCGGCCGTATATACGATACCCCGACGAATTAATTCTGGCCGGTTTAAGAATCCCAATCTCATCGTAATATCGTAGTGTTCTGGTGCTAATGCCGGCCAGCAACCCTAATTTTTGCACTGTATATTCCACGTCCTCACCCTCCGATAAAACAACTATACACCTTAACGTAACGTAAATGTCAATGGGTTGTAGATGGTATTGACATCATCTTACACCTGTAATATATTTATTACATGTGTAAGACATATTTTTGCTTAAGCGTTTTTTTGGGTTGTGACGTTTGCTGATCGAAAGGAGGAAGCAAAAAATAAATGATCATAATGAATTAACACCAGGGTCACCTTGCGGAGATGATTTAATCAAGGTGCTGGAGGCACTGGCAAACCCGCACCGGCTAAGGATTATTGCCTTGTTGGCGGGCAAGCGTATCCATGTAAGTCAACTTGCCCGTGAGGTTATGATTAGCCGTCCATTGTTATACATGCACTTAAAGCGATTGGAGAACGCTGGATTGGTGGCTAGTCAAATAGAATTGTCGGAGGATGGCAAAGCAATGAATTATTACGAAGTAACACCGTTTGCACTCCAATTAAGTCCGGAGAGCATCGCCGAAGCGGTAAAAACGCTCACTATTAAAAAATCTGGCAGCACCGCTTCGGACATTAACAAAGAAAAGGGGGATCTCAAATGAATAATTTTCCAATGGAGTTTGCCGGAATGGGATTTGTACTTGTTATTCTGACGTTGTTTACTATAGTGTGCGTGGTTGTGATATCGCAGGTATTAAAAACTGCCCGGGCCAAAACTGTGAGCATGACTGAAATCGCCAGGGACGAGGCGTATCGCAAGCTCGCGGAGGAAGCCATTTCGGCACAGCGTAAGATCGCTGAGGATTTATCCGACCTGCGAACTCGCGTAGCATCCATGGAAAAATTGCTTCGTGAGGTTGATTGATGATTGGATGCAAGGAAGGTGGTAGCGGTTGGGCACGCTGTTTGGTTTATTAACAACTCTTCTTTTGCTGGTTGGGCTGACTTTGGTGCTGGTAATGATCGGAAAATTTAAATCTAAAAAATTAACTACCAAGCAGAAAAATTGGTGGCTGATTATCCACATTGTATTTGTAATTGTCTATTTCAGTGGCCTGTTTGGCACACTTTTATTGGCAGTTTCGACAACATTCATTACAGATAGAAAGTTAATTTATGCGGCACATTTATTTATTCAGTACTTCGACTGGTTCTTGATTATTCCTGGTGCATTTGGTTCTGTGCTTACAGGTGTTTGGCTTGCCGTACGGACGCATTGGGGACTCACAAAGCATTATTGGGTCATGACTAAATGGATCGGCAACATCTCAGCAATTCTTTTCGGCGCTAATTTCATGCGGATCTGGATTCATGAATCATTCACTAAAATATTTTCTGGCAACCTTCACCCCTTGCAAAATCCGGTTTATCTTGAAAATCGTGAAATGCTGTTCATTGGCACGGCAATTAGTTTTAGTATTTTAATCTTCTTGGTAGTAATCTCTTATTTAAAGCCGTGGGGGAAAAGAATAACTGGGGTCAGACTAGAACAATTTTAAGTAATAATAAGAAGGTGTAAAAAGCTCTTGCATGCATATCCAAGGGCTTTTTTTAAATAGCGGAACATATTAGACTTTAAGTCGTCAAATATAAAGGAGAAACACTTCCCTTTAAAGATGGCTCTGGGGTCGGAGGAATGTCCCCAACGAATGAAGTCCCAAATGAAATGTCTTAAATAATTAACTTGTGGAGGTAGTAAACTTGTTAAAAAAACTTGCGCTTATAATTTTTTGTTTCATCCTGGTTGTTGTTGCCGCCGGGTGTAATACGAAAAATCAAACTGAACCTAACACACCCCAAGATCCGAAAGCCAATGCGATAATGAATGAATTCCAGGCCCTCACTCAAAAGGATACCAGTCCTGAAGAAGTTGCCGACTTCATAAATAACAACATTGCGGACGTCTCCAAAGAAGATGCGGCCAAGATGGTAGACGAGTTTGAAAGCATACAGATAGAGTTTCTCCCGCAGATTGAAAGTGTTATTTTTGAAACCGACATGCAAAACAAAATAAATAAAGAATACAAATCAATCACTGAACAAACCGATATTAATGACCCCGAACTTAAAGAACTAATAACCAAAACCAAAATCAGTGGTTACAAAGTGGAAACTGCTGAAGGGATGTACTTCCCTGTTATTGATTACGAATTCTATAAAAATTTCAGTGCCCATGTAACCAACGATATGCAAGATTATATTGACATCATGGCTGAGGAATCCAACGAAGTACCGGCCAAAGACGCAGCGCTTGTTATTAGCTGGGATGAAATAGTAAATAGAGCATTAAACCAGGAAGATTTTATTGAAACCCACAGTGATTCCATTAAAATTGATGAAATAAAGCAACTACATCAAAAATACGTTACATTTACATTATATGGCGCCAACAACACTCCCCTTTTCAGCTATGATGCAAAAACTATAGACCCCGAAGCCAAGGATGCTTATTTAAGTGCGGTAGCCAATGGCGGCAACAGTGAGTTTATTAAAACTTTAGAGGGATTTTTAGATGTAGTTAAAAATAATGATGACAAGCTAACAAATCAAGTTGAGCAATACCGCACTGACGTAAGTAAAAAATATTCCACCACATCATAAACTATTAGAGCTACTCTTTGGAATCGCTGTAGTACTCATCGCCCTGGAGGGTGCGCTCCGGCAAAAAGAAGGTGCCGATGAAGCATAGTATGGCGAACATCAGACCGACTGCAAACAAGTCGTTGATACCGGCGGTGAGCGAAACCTTCACGGCGTATAAAAGTTCTTGATACATTTCTTGGCCGGCCGGGCCTAACTGAGCAAACTGCTCGGCAATAGACTTTTGAGCTTGCTCGGTGAGCATGGTCTGAGGATCTAGCCGGGACATGCCGCCGGTTAATTCCTGCACTCCTTTCGGCAGGACAATGCTAAAGCGTTCCTGAAAGCCACGGTTTAAAATTGAGCCGAAGATGGGGGATGCAATTACGCCACCCAGGGAGGCCACAAACTGCTGGGTGGCACTGACGGTACCCATAATCTTGTATGGAAAGGCATTTTGTACGGCAATATTGAGTAACGGCATCAACGCCCCCACCCCCAGCCCCAGCACCACCATGTTGACGATAACGGTGATATAACCCGTGTTAATATCCATCCTCATGAATAGCATGGTACCCAGGACAATGGCCGCGGCACTAATGTTAGCGAGTCGCAGGTACTTCCCTGTTTTGGTCATTATCTGCCCGGAAATGATACTCCCGACCACAAAACTAATCATCATCGGCGCCATCACCAGTCCGCTGTCCCGGGGGTTTAAGCCGATGACACCCTGGATAAACAGGGGCAGAAACATCACGCTGCCGAACATAGCCATGGATACAAGAATCCCGAGCACCAGCGAGGCGGAAAAAATGCGGTTGCGGAACAAAATTGGCGTTATAATGGGGTCGGAAATTCTGCGTTCAAACCAAATAAACAACGCCAGCATAATGGCACCGCTGCCGAACAAAGTCAACAGCGCTGGCGAAGTCCAGGCGTATTTGGTTCCGGCCCAGGTAAGCCCCAGTAAAATGGGAACCAGGCCGGCAACCAGCAACAACGAGCCCAGCCAGTCAATCTTAACCTGTTCGCTTACCCGTACTTTGGGCAACGTAAGCATAACGCCGATAATAGTCAGCACTGTAAAGGGCAGGTTGATATAAAAAACCCAGCGCCAGGAGTAGGTGTCGGTAATCCAACCACCGACTACGGGGCCTATAATGCTGGATAACCCAAACACCGCCCCCATGACCCCCATCCACCGCGCCCGCTCTTTGGGGTTTAAGATGTCCCCGATGGTCGCACGGGGCATACTCATCATGGAGCCGGCTCCGATGCCCTGCAGCCCGCGGGCCAGCACCAGTTCCAGCATTGTGTCGGCCTGACCGCAGATGGCCGAGCCAATTCCGAACATCGCCAGTCCAAAGATGTAAAAAGGCTTCCGCCCGTACACATCGGATAGTTTCCCGTAAATGGGGATGGAAACCGCCGAAGTCAGCATATAAGCGCTAAATACCCAGGCGTACAGGGCAAAACCATGTAAGTCTCCGATGATGGTAGGAATAGCGGTAGCGATAATGGTTTGATACATGGAGGCAAAAAACATGGTCACCATGACAGTAACCAACGCCCACCATTTCCGTTGTCCCGTAATTTGATTTGTGGTTTGTATTTTTGGTTGTAAGATGCTCTTTTTCATTTATATCTCTCCGGTTAAACTTCCGCTTTTATATGTTAACCCATAGCTTAAATCATATCGCAGTTCGAATAGTTAAAGCAACCTCACCGTACCATTAAATCTGCCACTTCTACCAACTGGCCGCCCCTTTAATATCTAACGACATCTTGTATAAGGTTACCTGCACGCCGCCGGCGCATACATCTATAAAACAACGATGTGATGAACATCACAAAAAAACAGTGAACCAGGTTAATGAATAGTGCATTATAAAAGGTTAAAATGAAAAAAATCATATAGGGGTGAATACAGTGAACGGAACCGAAGCACTAAGAACCGAACATAGAGAAATTAAAATTATGCTCAAGGTGTGCAACATAAGCGCCGACAGGATTCAAAAAGGTAATTTAGCTGAGTTGGACACCATAGCTAAAGCGGTGGATTTCTTCAAAGACTTCACCGACGGATGTCACCACAAAAAAGAGGAAGACATACTTTTTCCTATGCTATTAGAAAAGGGCAATCCTGAACAAGACGCTTCGATTAGCGCCATGCTAGACGAGCACGTGCAGGGTAGAAAACTGGCCAAGTTGATTAATAAGCGACTGGGTGAGGTGCAAAACGGTGCCGGCGATACTGCCCTACTGGCAAGCAGCATTACCGACTACACTACGCTGCTGGAAAAACACATTGCCAAGGAAGACAGTGCATTGTTTACCATAGCCGAAGGTATTCTAAACCCGGACGAGCAGCAGCAGCTTTACGAAGCGTTTGAGTTACTGGAAGCAGAGGAAATTGGCGCCGGAGTCCATGAAAAATTTCACCACATGATACACGAACTAGCGCACAAATATCAGCTTATGAAATAGTTTAAATCTTAAAGCATAAGACAAGATCCTACCAGCGGCATTCAGGTGGGATCTTGTCTTTATTTGAGTAGTAACTATTGAAATAAATCAGCACTCTCAAAATGTCATCAATTAACAATATGGGTAATAAAATACATGGAACATCCTCGTTGTTTTGATCGTCTTGTTTATTAAAAGGTAAATTAAGAATTATGTAATCTTTTATTCATTATTTCTTAAAACTGCTACTTTATAATTACTATAAAAGACATACAACAAAAAAGTGCAACCGACACGGCATTTTAATCATTAAAGGAGGCTGATAGTATGTTAACTGCCATAGTTATGGTACTGCTTGGTGCGTTCGGCATCCCGCTGCTTACGCGAAAGCTGATGAATCCTGAGGATTTAACCAATATTTAATCAGACAACTAGTGGCCATATTTCAAACAAAGTTTCAAGAACTCACACTTCTTCATATAAAGGTACCCCTGAGCCAAGGCTCAGGGGTTTTTTCGTCAATCGCCATTCGGCGCTGCCGGGGTTGGCTGTTGTTGTTGATTAGCTTTTGTTTCGCTATCTTCTTCCGGTGTTTGGTTTTGGGGTTGTCTTTCTTCAGGGCTGGTTTCCCGGCTCGGAGCTGGCTTGGCTTGATTAGCCGGTGCCCTGGTCGTTGGTGTTGGTGCCGGTGCCGGTGTCGGCGCGGCTTGTGGTTTTTCCTCCTCCGGGTCTTCTGTGTCTTCTTCCTGGAATTCAAAACCGACTCCGTTAATGGCCTTGTCGGTATTATCCAGTTTAACAACCACTAATTCTTGATTGTTACTGTTATTCTTCCCCTTATCATCATCGGTATAATCCAGTTGTACATCAAGCCACAGAAAATCCTGCACGGGAACTCTTTGAATCACTTTATTCACTTTTACGGCTTGCTCATCCTGACCAGTGTTTAACAATATGTAGCTGTTATTATTGTCCTGCGCCCAAGTTAACATTGGCCTATTATCCATGGCAGAAGCTATCTTTTGGATGGACGCGGGCACCTCATCAATGTCAACCTGACTGAACCCAATGGAGGATTCCTGGGGAATCAACCTTGGCTCCGGGTCTGGGGCCGGCTTTCTCTGGGCGTTGCAGCCGAAAACAATTAAAGTAGACAATACTAAAACCAAAACGGCTACTTTTTTCACCCCTCCACCTCCTGTTTTTTGATATATCTTTTGTTTAAAACCACAGCTCTATTCATTTCATTTACCAGATTTCTAATCATTCCTATATCTAAACTCCTTCGTATGTTATCATCTTGTTTTATTAATTATATGCATTATAGAGGTCTTCCCCTTAGATGCACTTTTCCTGCTTCTTGACATAAAGTGTTTTAACGGTAGTTTGTGTTATTGAAGGAGGGAAAGATGTGCCAACTCATTTAATCAGGGCAGGCGAAACCCCGGCCCTGATTGCCGAAAGGTATGGTGTCCCCGAAAGGTGGCTGTATCAAGCCAATAATTATTACGGTACTGACTACGCCCGGCCCGGACGGCGGATATATATTCCTGACTATGAGTACGATTATTATGATTACCCCAGGCAGTGGGGGCGAAACCGGTACCGCGACGGTATGCGTTATGAAATCATCACAGGCCGTAAGCATTTCCGCCCGAGTAAAGAAATACCCGTGATATTCAGTTACTGTAACCTTTCCGATAGGCCCCGCACGCTTCGCTATGATGACGCCCGTTTATATGATATTGTGACCTCGCGCGGTGGGCGGGAGATCTGGCGCTGGTCCGACGGCTATAACTATGACCGCGGCAGCCAAACTATGCTACTACAGCCCGGCGAATGCCGTACCTACCAAGCCGACTGGGATTTACGTGACCGACATGGTGCTTATGTTAAGCACGGGCCCTATACCCTCCGGGCTTATGACAGGTCCCAAGAACTGCGCACCCACTACGTGGATACTGATGTGGAAGTGTTGGATCCGGAGGTAGAACAGAATGTTTTCATATCCACAAACAGTACCCCTTGCCCGAACACAAATATACTGCTCAATGCCGGTTTGGAGCAATGGGTCGACCGGACCACGCCAAGGGCTTGGTCCGCCCTGAACTTGCAAAATACCTCCCAAGCTAATTCCGGTAATTATGCAGCCGAGTTGGGCAGTAAACCCCTTAACCAGGCCGTTCTTTCCCAACTTGTACGCGCCGAGCCCGACCGGACTTACCGGGTTGTCTTTGGGGCTATGGAAAACGTCAATAACGGCAACAACGGTAATTTTGACCTGGAGGCGGCAGTATACGTTTTTGACCAGCAGAGCCGCCAGATCGGACGGGTGGATCCGGTCTATACACCGGATCAACTACCCGACAATGATTATCGGGAATATTCCTTTAACACCGGGGCCTTACCGGCGGGCACACACAGCATGGAACTCCGTTTTACTTTCCGACCCCGATCCGGCAATCGCAGCAGGGTACGCATCGATGATGTAGAATTGACGTGTGTTAATTAAAAACAAATGCCCCTAAAAGTGTCAATCTGCGGCTTTGGGGGCATTTATGGCACCTTCACTTTTTAACTTTGCATACGGAATCAATTCCTTGGGATGATGTTAGTAGCAAGAAAAGGCATCTGCTATCTGAAAGCAGATGCCTTTATTATTAGATCCAAGTCCCAAATGCCGTTTTTTAAATGGCTATTGCCAATGGGCTAGAAATTTCCTTCGGTGTTTTTGCATATTTACTTTTAAAAGGCTCATTCTTCATATATCAGCCTTTCAGTTTGACCCAGCGCGGAACACACAAAGGAGAGGTAGAAAAATGATCCAGGTGCGCAATTTGCACTATACGTATCCGGGGGCGCACCAAGAGGTGTTGCATGGCCTTGATTTCAGTATTGAAGACCGGGAAATCTTCGGTTTTCTGGGCCCGTCCGGCGCCGGCAAGTCCACTACTCAGAAGATCCTAATCGGCCTGCTGAAGAATTACCAGGGCAGCATCACTATTCTGGGGCAGGAACTGAGAAATTGGGGTCATGAATTTTATGAACATATTGGTGTCTCCTTCGAACTGCCCAACCATTATTTGAAGCTCACTGCCCTGGAGAACCTGGCCTATTTTCGCTCGCTAAGCAGCGGATCAACCCGTGACCCGATGGAGGTGTTAGATTGGGTAGGCCTGGCGGATGACGCGGCGAAACGCGTGGCAGCGTTTAGTAAAGGCATGAAGATACGCCTAAATGTAGCCCGCAGCCTACTGTACAAGCCCAAACTGCTCTTTCTGGACGAACCGACCAGCGGTCTGGATCCGGTCAACGCTCGCCACATTAAGAACCTGATTTTGGACCAGCGTGCCCGGGGCACCACGGTATTCATCACCTCCCATGACATGATGGTGGCTGATGAGTTGTGTGACCGGGTGGCCTTCATTAGTGCGGGTAAAATCGATGTGATTGACACTCCGGATACGCTGAAGAAAAAATACGGCAAGCGAAGTGTGATCGTGGAATACACCAGTGGTCAAACAGAGTTACGGAGCCAGGAATTTCCGTTGGATGAGTTGGGTCAAAACGATGATTTTATTAGCTTGCTTAAAACGGTTAACCATATTGAGACGATCCACACTCAAGAAACAACCTTGGAAAATGTCTTTGTTAAAGTGACGGGAAGGGAGCTAAAATGATCCGCTTAATCTCAGCCATGAAGACGGATGTAACGGTGCAGGTGCGTAATCGCTTGTATTATATCGGGCCGGCGTTTTCAGTCTTTGCTGCCGGTTTACTGGTACTGCTTGCCCCAACCGTAGGTCTGGCGCAAAGCATCCCCACCGCCATGATTCTTTTGGTTGGCGGTTCCACGTTGCTGTACGTCGTAGGGCTCATTACATTCGAGAAAGAAGAAGGAACGCTAAACGCGTTCATTGTTTCGCCGCTTAGAATTCACGAATATTTGCTGTCAAAGGTATTGACACTAACTGCGTTAGCCACGCTGGAAAGCTTAATCATCATTATTGGTGCCACTTTGTTTATTCGCGGCAATGCCCAAGCATGGATTCCATTTAACGTTTTGCTGCTGCTGGTTGGTATTATCGCCATGGGGGTAATTTATACACTGATCGGGATCATTGTGATGGTACGCTATGATCGTTTCACGGATGCACTGGTGCCGGTACTGGCCGTGGCCATCCCGTTACAACTGCCGTTTCTGTACTATTTGGGTTGGCTGACACATCCAATATTTCTGATTGTGCCGACCACCGCCCCGCTGCTGCTGATGTCGGGGGCGTTTCTGGCGCTGTCGCCATGGATATGGGTATACGCGGTGGGCTATACCCTGATGGTGACCATTGGATTTGCCTACTGGGCTTATGTCGCCTTTCGGGCCCATGTGATTATGAAAGCAGGTTGAGATGATGAAATTGACGAGCAGCTTTCGCCGGCTCGGGCGCAACGATGTCCGGCTCATTGGACGAGATCTATTCCTAATCTACCTGTTACTCTATATCAACTTAACTGCGTTGGGGCTGCGTTTCGCCCTGCCCTACTTGGATGCCCACTTTGCGGCCAGCGGCAGTGTACCGTTTGCACTATCCGATTGGTATCCCTTGCTTATTGCCTATTTTCAGTTCTTTCTCGGTGCGGCCCTGGTGGGCACGATTTTTGGTTTTGTGCTTATCGAGGAAAAGGACAACCATACCATAACAGCTTTGCTAGTCTCCCCTTTGCCGCTGAACCAGTACGTTGCTTATCGAGTAGGGGTGCCGCTGGGAATTGCTTTCTTCCAGATCATCATAGCGGTGTTGATCGTCAATGTAGCTGTACCGCCGCTCTGGCAGTTGGCACTGCTATCAGCGGGCGCCTCACTTAGTGCGCCGCTGGCCTTGCTATACTTGGCCATCTTCGCGGAAAACAAGGTACAGGCCCTGGCCCTAATTAAATTTTTGGGCATAGCGGGGTTTATTATTCCCTTGGCGTGGTTCATTCCGGAGCCGCTCCAGTTTTTGTTTGGGCTGTTTCCGCCTTACTGGGTAAGCAAAGCATATTGGCTGGCGCTGGAGGGTAACCCGCTTTGGCTTGGGTCGTTAGCTCTTGGCGTTGTGCTGCAGATGGTGGCAATTGTAGCGTTTAGCCGGCGCTTTAATAAAGTGATCTACCGGAATTCGTAGCCTCACATCGGGTGGATAGTGTATTAGAACCTTTTCGCCGCCCTGCAATGCGCACGAATACCGCATAAAGCTATTGATTTTGCTGCGCTTATATATACTGTATTCCCTCATCATATACAGTTAAGGTTTCTAGTCCGTCTTGAGTTACTAGATAGGTGTTTTCGATCCCCACGGCGCCATCGGGAAAGGTAAATTTGGGCTCCAACGCAATGACCATGCCTGCTTCCAGTAGCGTTTCAAACCCGTGTCCAATTATCGGCAATTCGTCCAGTTCAATGCCGATGCCGTGACCGACAAATGCCAAAGGCGTTGGGTAGCCCGTAAAATGCTTGGCAAATGGACTTGCATCGGCTATTTGCAACGCCAAGTCGTGAAGCTTACCGCAGGGTACACCCGGCTTGGCTAGCTTCTTCATTTGCCCCAGGATTTCGGTTGCTATTGTGTAGGCCTGTACCAGGTGGTTCGGTAGTTTCCCGATGCAAAAAATCCTGGTCTGATCCAATATGTATCCATCGAGGCTAAAGCCGTAGTCTACAAACACAGGCTCGTTTCGGCCAATCAGCTTATCGCTGGCGCCCTGCGCAAACGCCGGGCCAACCCCTTTTCCGCCAACCGCTCCCCAGAAATAGCTGGGCAAGGTATTGTGCCCGGATACTATATGAGTTTGTACAAGATCCTGATTGAATCCCCGTATTCTAATTAAACCAGGATGGCCCTTCTCCCTGGAAAATGCATCAACAATCGCGGTCAACTTCAGCTCAGACATACCCTCGCGCAAATTAGCCTTGATAAAGGAAAATACCTCAATGTTCATTCTGGCCGCATCTCTGAGTATTACCAGCTCATAATTAGATTTGACCATGCGCACAGTGCGGATAAAAGGGCTGGCATCAACTATATTAGCCGGCTTAAAGAGCTTCTGATAGCGCATGTACAGGTTTGCTGGCAGCACATCCAACTCAAAGCCCAGGGTTTTAAAACCACTATAGCCATATGACTGGAGAACTGTAAATATATCCTTAAGGCTGTCCAGATAGACAATATTGTCCAGGGAGGACTCTTCCCGGGCGCGTTCATAGCTTTTTTTGACTAATAGTACCGGCCTGCCCTCAGCCGGTATAAAGAGGTGGGACTGCTGAACAGTTCCGCTAAAGTAAAAAAGGTCAGCATTTTGAACAATTATTACCCCGTCGATATCCTGTTTTTTTAAAAATTCTTGCAGTTTAGCAACCCGTTGATCCAGCTCTGTTTTCGGAGTATAGCGCAAAGTATTAGACCTTCCTTTACACATGATATACACTCATATTGACAAAATAATTATGTTTTTTTAAATCTTCTAATTATAGACAAACTTGCCCGACGCTGGCAAGTCCACTTTGCATAAGTTCCTCAGCGGCCTGTTGTATAAATCACTCGTAATAAAACTTTGATTTTTACTGCTCTTCTAATACTTCAACAAAACCCTTAGTACCGTCAACACGGATGTATTGGCCGTCTTTTAATATTTTTGTGGCATTTTCTACGGCAACAACGGCAGGAATGCCATATTCCCGGGCCACCACCGCACCATGGGTCATCAGACCGCCGACTTCGGTCACCAGACCGGCTGCCAGCGGGAATAACGGCGTCCAGCCCGGATCGGTGTACGGCGCCACCAGTATATCTCCCTTTTCCATATTCGCCTCCTCCAGCTTCATAATCACCCGAGCCCGGCCTTCGACGGTTCCGGCCGACACCGGACTCCCGGCCAGTGCCCCGGGCGGCACGTCAGCTCCCGGCTTAGCGGTAATTATTTCTCCCTCACTAGTGATGGCCCGGGGAGGATTTAGCTTGGCATCATGCTGGAATTTTTCTTTGCGCCTGGCAATAACATGGTGGTCGGCCTGCTGGGTTTCAATAATTGCTTTGATTTCCTCTAGCGAAAACCAAAAAACTTCTTCACGATGATTAAGTATACCGGCGGCAACTAATTTAGCGGCCTCATGCAAAATGGCCTGTTTAATCAAATCCAAATTCTGCACAATAAAATATTTGGGGTGTTCCCTAATCCCGATTAATGAGCGGTGCACCCTAAGCAACCGCCGCATGAGCCTGGTCTTAAAGAACCCCCGGCGCGTATACTTCAAGCGCTCCAGCAACCTATCGGCGGCAAGTTCAGCCTCCTCTTGGCCGGCCAGAAAATCACGGCGGTGCTGTCCGGGTTTAACACCTTTAATGTGGCTCAAAATGGCGGGAACCAGTTGGGTCGGAGCCTCACGCCACCGCGGCCGGGTCACGTCGATTTCCCCCGAGCCCCGCATCCCGTAACGGTCAAAAAAATCTAAAAATACAGGCAGCACATCTGCTCCGCCGGGAACAGCCTCTAAATCCTCCCAGAATGTTTCATCGACTGCCCGCTCTAGGTATGCGATTACCGCCGGATGCTTGCGCACGGCATCGGCCACATCCCCCAGCGCCAACCCCATTTCAGTTGTCACATTCCCCGGCGGAGATTTACTGATGCTGCCCAGTTCGTCCACGTCGCCCAGCCATTTTTGGGGCAGGCTCTCGATGAGTTTGTATGTAACAATCGCAGCCCCCATGTATTGGACTACTGTTGCAAAAACCATGGGCAGCAAGGTGGATAACATTTCCTGAATCAGTGCGATTCTGTCGGCACCTGCTACGTCTTCCAGTTTCTTTCTGTTCTCCGTGACCTTAGCGGCAATAAACCGGTTCAACTCATCGATGGCCTGGTAGTTGTTTCGATACAAGATATTCCTGAGCACGGCGAAAGCCGTTGGAAAGACCTTTTTAACCAGCGCAAACTCCACTTTTTTGTCGGGCTGCGCCGCTGCCTGAAATTCTTCTCGCCCAATGAATTCCTGCACCGTTCGGCTAATTAATTCATCGACAATAAGCAGCACACCGGGCAGCCGTTTCCTTACCTGTGGATAGGCAAGCAATTGGGTGATATCAAGATACAATCTGCCACCGGCTTCCCGCACCAGGTCGCTTTCTGCCCGGGGCGAACTTTTGCCGAGCGGACTCACCGTCCTAACCACCGATATCCCCAGGGGCTTCATGGCCTCAGTCATCATTTGCGCATGGCCGATGGACAGGAAAAGGTGCAGTTGCTCATCTGCAGTGGCGGGAACGGGGAAGAGGGTTGTAATCGGCCGGCTCTGCACAATAAATATTGCATTGGTTAGACACCACTCGATATCCTGTGGCTTTCCGTAGTGTTCTTCAATGCTTCGTCCCAGTCGGGCCAGGCTGACTGCTTGTTCGTCCGATAAAGCCGGAACGGTCTGCCTTTCACCCTCAATCCCCACTTGGACGGTTCCACCCTCAGGCTTGGCATAAATAGCGATTTCTTTCCTGGCAATTTGCTTTTTAATCAATTTGTCCGCTCTTACCTGGTATAAATCGGCAGAAACAATACCTGACACCAGCGCTTCTCCCAGACCGAAACTGGCGTCAATGGATACGATTTTTCGGTTGCCGGTCACCGGATCGGCAGTAAACATAATTCCCGACACCTCGGGAAAGACCATCCTCTGCACCACGACAGCCAGAAACACTGAGCGGTGGCCAAATCCGTTTTGGGCGCGGTAGACAATGGCCCGGTCGGTAAACAGTGAAGCCCAGCATTGCACAACGGCTTGCAGCAGTTGTGCGGCACCCCTGACATTTAAATAAGTTTCCTGCTGGCCGGCAAAGGATGCTGTTGGTAAATCCTCGGCGGTGGCGCTGGATCGAACGGCATACTCCTGATTTTCCCCTGCATTTCTCCACCCGTCGAGTATGGCCGTTTTAATACTCTCGGGCATGGTAAGGGACAGTAAATGTTCCCGCATTCGCTGGCCCAGTTTGCTGATTTGATCCAGCTGATCCGGCTGTAACCGGTCAAGCATATCCAACAGCTCATCCAGCTCATGACTGGCTGCGATGAACTTTTGGTAGGCCGATGTCGTAATGCAAAATCCCTGGGGAACAGGAAATCCCGCTTTGCTCATTTCACCCAGATTGGCTCCTTTACCCCCGACAATCGTGAGCTTTGTTTTGTCGATCTCCTGAAAACCAAGCACATAAGCATTCATATGGGCATCCCCCTCTAGCGCATGGTTGTGTAAGATAAGCTTGTTAATTAGTATTCTCGTTTATAATATCGGGTATCAATTCATAAATACAGAGCGAAAAAGTGTTGGAACAAATGTTAAGACTTTTCGTCTATATGCATAAAGGCGCCTATTTAACGAAATGAAAGGATGGCATAATGAAAAATAAACTTTTTGCGTTTGCTATTCTGTTGGTACTTTCAACAGCAATAGTAGCATCTGCCTATGCATTTGCTCCAATTAAGATTGTGTTTGACGAGGATGAATTGAATTCTGATGTGGCACCAATTATTGAAAATGGGAGGGTATTGGTCCCCCTGCGGGTTATTGCAGAGAAATTTGGCGCAGAAGTAGTCTGGGATGCAAAAAGCAACACCGCCCGAATTCTTACCGCTAAAACACCAGATAAAATACAGGTACCGCACTCCTGGGTGACTGGCCTGGAAGAAGCTGTAGCGGCAAAAGACGCTGTGACTGCTGCAGAAACATGGGCCCAAGGGGTAAAAACAAGAAACGGAGCCCTGCAGTATGCAGTTATGACACCGGAGTTGCAAAAAGAGTGGTATCAGAAATTTGCGGAAAGCAACTGGTCCACCGGAACATCAAGCCCGTGGGTGGAAAAATACGAGGTCATTGAAAAAAGTATCATTAATAATGAGGCTATAAAGTATGAAGTAGTCTTCACCTATACCGATTCTACCCAAAGCACATTTTCGATGCGCGAATATGTTACCGTAAAAAAACAGGACGCTAACTGGCATGTCTCATCCCTGAAAAAAGTTGATGTTAGCGGGAAAGTGACCAAGCTAATTCTTAATGACGATCAAGATATCACCGGCGTATTTGTAGAAGGCGAACAGCAAAAAGGTATCTCTTATGATAAAGCAAACGTAATGATTACCGATGACACCAAGATTTACAGAGGGGATACCGATGAAATTATATCTAAAGATAACTTAAAAGAAGGCATTACCGTCGAAGCCTTTTTTGGCGGACCTGTTCTAATGATCTACCCCGTGCAGGGTGGGGCGGAAATAATCAGGGTTTTTGAATAGGATTAAAAATGAGAGCTGGCCTTGTAGAGGCAGCTCTCATTTTTAATTACTGGCAGGTTGAATTTAATTCACTCTTCGACCACAATCGTCTTGATAACCTGGGGTTGATGCTCCTTTTCCGCCTTGCTTCGGGCCAGGTATTCTTCACTTAGATCATGTAATACCTGGAATGCCTGTCTTTGCCATTCTTTCAGCGGTTCTTGTACTGGAGCAGGAAGGGTTTCCAGCACCAATTCAGCTAATTCCATTTTAAGTTGCAATACCCTCTTTAGCCTTTCCTCATTCACTAACGGCACCTCCAAACCTAATTTTAAGGGTTTCATCCTCAAATTTGGCGCCTTTAATAGGTAAATTAAGCAACGTGCGGGGTAAAGTAATATTTCTTTTTACATTGCCTACTTTAACAATCAATTCATCAGCTTTTTGGTTTAGAGAAAGCTCCTTCTTACTAGTGAAGGGCATATAAATAGCCAGCACATATTCATCTTATTCTTTAATTACTCTTTGGGTGCGGGCATTATATTTTATCTCCACGGGATCTTCGTCCTTAAAGATTTCCTTCCCCATTCGTTCCAATATTTCCAATCCAACTACTTCCTTTTCAAACAAAGGAGCATAGTACATTGGCAGCGGAGCAAAGCTTTCTTTAATCATGTCCTTATACTTTTTTTGAATCTCTTTCCAAACGGTAAAATACTGATCGGAAACATTGTCTGGAATAACCTTGTTAACAATTATCGCGTCGACATTAAAATCGTAAATATTAAGATAGGTAAAACTACGCTGGGCTTCCTTGACTACCATCTTTTCAGGATTGACTACAATACGGATACTGGTAACTTCCTTATTGGTAAAAAGCTGCCGCATTTCATCCAACTGACTGTAGATTTTTTCAATTTCGCCCATTACTGAATCAGAAGGCATTGGAATACCAAGTAAGGGTTCGGCCACTGGTTTTAACAATTTTATGGCCTTGCGCTTAATGGGAAAAAGTTTATCCATCCACCACCGCAGCATGTCTGGAAAACTTAAAAGAGCCAGAGTCTCCCCGGTGGGAGCACAGTCAATCACGATAACATCATAAGCGTTTTCTTTGTAATACCGTAGAATTCTCAGTAGACTAAGTAGATCTTCCATGCCGGGAAAAACTGTCAATTCCTCAGTGGTAATGTCTTTGACGGTTTTGGCAGTAAACAAGGTCGTCATATATTTCTGTACCTGCCCCCAGCTTTTTTCCACCTCATGCGTAGAGTCAATTTCCTGGGCCCATAGGTTTGGCCTTATTAACTGGGGTTCCGGTGCTAATTTTATATCCAGGGAATCGCCTAAACTATGGGCTCGATCCGTACTAACAACTAAAGTCTTTTTCCCGCTGGCCGCACTTTGTACAGCTGACGCCGCAGCAATACTTGTTTTGCCGACTCCACCTTTTCCAGTGTATAAAATAATTCTCATATCCCTTCCCATCCTTCCTTCCTAGCTATGGCTAGATTGCTGACCTCTTTAAGTACCCCATTACATGTAATTTGAAGACGCAACGCCCATTAAATTATTTTAGCTATGAATACTTCCACATACGAACTATTGAGCAAACATTTGGCCCACCTTGGTGGGCAGCAGCAGTTATTCTATTTCTATTTTATTAATGTTTGATTCAACTTCTGCCGTATAATCCTGCTTTTCTTTATTTAGAGCTTCGATTACTTTGACAAAAATATGCATCAGTGTTTCTCGTTCCTCATCCGATAACAAGCGATCAATACGCTCTACATATTGGTTAATAGTTTCTTTGATATTTACAACTAAGGTTTTGCCTGTTTCGGTTAGTTGAATGGCAACGATTCTCCGGTCGGATTCACTTCTTTCGCGGCGCAAATAACCACTTTTGACTAACCTGTTAACCAGGCCGGTTGTCGTACTCAATGGGATATTAAGATAGTCTGCAATTTGGCTCATAATTAACTCGCCATGCCGGTCAATAATGAGCATAGCCAGCAACTGTGATTTAGATAATTCCAAATCTAAGTCTATCCACTCTTCTGGGTAAAAGACTTTTCTTAAGTTATCCAGGAAAAAGTCTAATAACTTAGTTTCTCCTGCCATTTGGCCCCCCTCTAATAATCCTTGAAACGAATAGTTCCATAGGCGAATCTTTCTGCTTTAAAAATAATATATTTTAATTCATTTGTCAAATCTTTTTTGCCCAGAATCATTACCCCCAGGGGGTACAAAATATAAAATAATATTAAACCTATTAAACCCAATTAACAAAAATAGATTATTTCCACGCAACTAGCGGCGCAAGGGGCTATAAAATAGTTTTTGACAATTATGATTGTCCTGCCTTATAATGATGTTAATAGTTATACCCCATGGGGTATATGAATGAAGGGTGGGTTTAAGACATGAGTTCTTTTTACATCAAAACAAACCGGGTATTCAACTCCTTCAGAAAATTCAGCTGGATGTTCATCCCGCTGGTGGCTTTGGGCGGGTTGTGGTTTCCCAAACTAGGATTGTTGATCATCCCGCTGATGCTGACCCTGGCTGTAATGGCTTTTTTGAAGGGCAAGTATTGGTGCGGTAACATCTGCCCCCACGGCAGTTTATTTGATTTTATCATCATGCCCCGCGGGGCAAACCGTAAAATACCTGCTTTTATGAAACACAAATTAATGGCTACAGCCATGTTTACCTGGTTCATGTATATGATGATTAGTCGTTTGATTAAAGTATTCGCCATCTATGGCAGCGCCAGTTTTCTCGACAAGTTGGGATACGTTTTTGTCATTAACTACTTGGTGGTTACCGTTATTGGCACAATCTTGGCTATTACCGTCAGTCCCCGTTCTTGGTGCAATTTCTGCCCCATGGGAACACTGGAAATACTCACTTACAAGCTGGGGAAACTATTGCGTCTAAACAGGAAGACCGACGCCAAAGTGACCGTGGCCAGTAAAGCAATGTGTCACACGTGCGGTAAATGTTCCCGGGTTTGCCCGATGCAGTTAACCCCCTACCTGGAATTCTCGGAGAAAAACCAGCTTGACAGCGAAGCATGCATCCGGTGCTCCACTTGCGTTAATAATTGCCCTGCCGGCATCCTGTCGCTAAGCAATGAAACCGAGGCCCTCCGACTCATCGAAGAAACTGATACTGATGGTTACCAGGAAAGGCGGCGAATTGCCGCTTCCATCAGCCAAATTAGCAAACTAAGTGATGACGTTAATGAGTATACCTTTAAGATGATTAAACCTGCAAAATTGGATTATAAACCAGGACAATTTATCTTGGTTAAAATCAACGAGCAACCCCAAATGTTTAGGGCCTATTCCATTTCTTCCTGCCAAAAAGACGGGACAGAAGTAAAGGTTTCCGTGAAAAAGATGCCGGGAGGCTATGGCTCACAAATCCTTTTTGATACCTTTAAGGAGGGAGATCGGGTCGAACTCGAAGGGCCCTTGGGGAAAGAACTGGTGGTCAACAAAAATGCGGATAAGTTTCTTTTCGTGGCCGGCGGAATAGGCATTACCCCATTCGTGCCGATGGCCGGAGATATGGTCAAAAATTCAAAAACCGCCAAAAATGTCAAGCTGGTTTATGGCGTTAATAAAGCCAAAGAACTAATTTACGATGACCACTTTAACATGCTGCAATCCGAAAGCGGTAAATTTGAATATATCAAAGTGGCCGCAGCCGATCAAGACTGGCCTGGTAAGCAAGGATTTGTAACCGATATTATCAAAGAGATGGATTTAAAGGGTTATAAAGTTTATATGTGCGGCCCCAAGCCCATGATCAACGCCTCTTTGAAGGTCTTGTACGGTGCAGGGGTGGAACCGGAAAATATCTATTACGAAAGCGCTTAAATCGTAGGGGCACCCCTTGCGGGTGCCCGAAATAATGTTAAGGGATGCCCCTACAATCCTGACTATTACTTTTTAAACTTCCCTGATCTGATCCAGAACAGTCGGATCTTTTATCTTCCCATCCTCAGCCAGGAAAATGACCTTTGAAAGTATCTCGGCTGTTTTCGGGTCGTCATCTACAAATGGCAGGAAAACACGGCCTCTGTGCTGTGAGTGCACAGGCAGTATGTTTAAAGCTCCGCTGGCCATTTTATGAGCAACACCGCTGCCGAGATGGACGGTATATTGGCCAAGGATGCCCTTGATCAATGCGTGGACACCTTTCAGATCAACATTGGCTAACTTAAGCAGCCGCAGCATTTCAGTGATTATTACGGTTCTCATTTCCACAGTCGACAGGCTTGCTTCAGGATCAACGCCTCCAACATGGGCCACACTAACAACTAAATCAACATCACGCATAATCTCGGAAAAAATCACTGCAGCAACATCGGTAAACGGTACAAGCTGGCCTGTTTTTAGGTCTGCAAATACAACGCCCTCTAAAGTTGGCGCCTCTACATCAGCGGGAGAGAACCAGTCTGCCAGGGCATATATTTGTGCGATGATGTTTTCCTTGTAATATACCTTTTGTAATCCTTCGTCATAGTTTGCCGTCCATCCCCTGCCCTTTAGGAGTGCAGCCGCCTTTTTAGGCTGAATCTGATGCCCGTCATACCGGCGTGATATTGTGCGCGCCTCAAGCTCGTCTACATTGGGCCGGTATAGTTCCCTGAACACCTGCTTAAACGGCTGGACAATTTTTCGGTCATAAATGTCCCTTTGATAGGCCGCCCAGGTTCCACTTTCATAAAGGTGCACCGGGTGGGCGATAATGCACTTATCCCCGGTCTGCAGAGCATGCTTTTTATTCCCGGTGTCCACAAGCGTTTTGTTTCTAAAATAACCCAGCTTGTGGCCGCTCTTAAAAACAAGGTTTTGTACCAGCGGATAAATAACCGGATTTTCCGCCAGACTCTGAAGCTCGCCGGCAGTAAACACATCCTCTGCTTCCATCGCCTTTTCCAGGGTCACCCGGGCTCGTGCATGCTGGTCCTTTAAAGATTTCTGAACAGCTTTAACTTCCTTGACGTACTCATTATTCTTTAACTTGGCCGGGATATTCTTAAGCGCCTGGTTGCCTTTGATTACCGCAACCGATGCTTTGCCGAGTTCATCAAAGTTGATATGTATTGCAATATCTCCAACTGCTACTGGTTTCAGGTACGGTTCTATAGAGCGTATTTTTTCGGTTTCCATATTCCAGGTGAATCGGGTAACATCAGCGAAACCCGCGTTTCGCGCCAGGTTTTCCAGCGCAATGGAAACCGCTTTGGCTTCACTCTCACGCCGCTGCGCGCCGAACTGCTTGCTCTCTTTTAGAAAGCGATGCAAAAATTCATATCGGTGCAGAATTTCATGATGATGATGGCCAAGAGGGATCAGTCCATAGCACAGCACATAATCCTTATTGCGTTTGGCACCGATTACCTTTTCGGCCTGTTCTAGATCAATCTTCCCCAACACCGCGTCCGCAAAAAGCTGGGCGCGCTTATGCAGCCCACCGCCGGCAATATATTTTGCGCTGTCGTAAACCACTTGGAAACGTTTTTCGCCAAGTGTTGAGTAAGCCTCATTAAACCAGTCAATGTCAAAGGCCCCCTTTTTGAAGTCGTGCGGGGCTACCGGCGAATACCGGGCTACAATGGTCTCCTTGGCACTGGAAAAGGTCTCGTTTACATGAGCATGGAAATACCAGCAGGCGGATTTTAGTCCCGGCCAGTGCAAATATTTTTCTACTATCTCAACCCATTGCGGTGCATACATCGCCGCGTTAATCAGCTGCTTTTCAGTAACCTTTATATCCTTCAACAGCTCCCGCAGGGTGTGCTCATCCTCACCGTCGGCCGGATGGCAATGTTTCAGCAGGTGGCTGAAACTCTGCTTTTTAGTGCTGTCATCACCGACAAAGTTATAGCCGCGCACATAGGTATCCTTTTCAGCACCGACCAGGATATCGACAAAAAACCTGGCGCCCCAGCATTTATAAACACCTGACGCAAGATGGCTAACCTCGGTGGTCATATCCCCCCGCTTTAGCTCAATACTGACAATCCGGTCAACAACCTTTGCGCAGACTTCCTTAAGCTTCTGGCAGGAGGCCACATTTTTATGGCTGTGAAATGTGGAATCGGTGAGCATCCTTAAATTCTTAGTACTTAAGGGCCGGCCGCAAAGCTCTGCGTATAGTTCATTCTCATCCACCAGTCCCATGGCAAATGCCTGTTCAAAATCAACGAGTTGCAAGCAGGCGTGCGATTTAAACTCTGAGGCTTGATAAAATGCATATCCTATCCCAAAGTATTCTTTAAAGCTCTGGTCATCATATATACCTGCCCTCATACCATCATACCAAAATGATATCTCTGTTGCATCAACCAAGCAGGAGGTATGGCCTCCAAAATAGTAAGACTTGTCCTTCACGTAATCTTCCGCTAAATTTTTAGCTGGAGTCCGGTTCAGAATATAGCAGGACATATCACGGCCCAGTGCAAAGACCTCGGCTCGGGGACATTCATTCAACAGAGCCTCGAAAATACTCCTAATATGATTTGCATATGGTAATTTTTTAATGGTGGCCTTAAATTCTTTATGTTGCAGGGGAAACAACTCAGCCAGCCGATCATACCAATCCTGTGTTTTCATGTAATTGAATTGGTTGGTATGATAGTAGAATAGTATTTCAAGCACTTTTTCAATTGTCAGGCCATATTCCTTTGCCGCCCCCCGCCACACCTCCGGCAGTGGATAATCGTCAAGGGTTATAGTTGCATCCCCAATTTTACGTTGCTTAATTGTCCTGAGATAGTGTTCCCCACCCAGTATTACTTTCTTACAAGCCCCGTTCCAGTCTTCCACCTGATATTCAAAATCTTTGTGTTTATCGATCAGGTCGCTTAGTGCCAGCAGTACCTTTTTTATTTGCTCAGGCGAAGAAGATAGTATATCTTGGGCGGCAAAACCTCTGGGACATGCTATAGCAGGAAGAGAAACAGCCTGCCTCGGATTAAACAGCCCCAAGCCGTCCGCAACAGTGTAAACAGTCCCATCCTTGTTAGTAATTTTTTCCGCCAGCACTTTGGTTTTTTGAGAAGTCCCGGCTAGCACGGCTGCCATCTGTCGAAGTTCCAGCATGATGGGGTTGAATTTGGGGTTGTTCTCTACTGCTGAAATAATGTCCAGGGCCGCCAAATGCTTGTTCTCATTTTTATCGTCAAATAAGTGTCTGACGCTTTCCAGCAAGCTTTTTGGAGATTGGCGCAGCAGCACTGCGATGGCATTTTTTCTCAAGTCACCCGATTTGTATCGCAACAAATCTTCAATAATCTTATAGTCATCTGGTGCAAGATTTATATTTTCAACCATTTTCATTGCGGTAACACGCACATAAGAGCTTTTATCTCCCATAAACTCAACCAGGGCCGTCTTTTGTTTTTTCGTCTTGGGATGGCTCAAAAAGGCATTTACAAACTCACCGCGAGTATTGACGCTCATTTGATCACGGTAATCCAGCATCAAGTCCACGTTGCTATCCGTGGCGTCATTGGTCATGGCCAGCAGCATCTTAACGATGATTTCATCACGTGATACGATTAATTGCACCCACGGAAAAACACTCTCCTTAAAGACCATTTCCTTCCCGGTCATACCATCCAGTATCTTCTTTAGCTTATTGAACAGTTCATCCAGGCTGCATATACCAACAATGCCATGGTATTTGTTGAGTATCTCCCTGCGTTCAGGTCTTATGGATATGTAATTTGCATCGGCAAAAAGATTTCGCAGGGCCCAGCATTTTACCTCATCATCCGCATCATCCAGGAGCGGCACGGCCAGCTGGTGCTGATACCATGGAAATTGGGTCTGTAACAGGAAATAAAAGGCGGCCATTCTTTTATATTTTTCATCCGACAAAAGCGTTTTAATTTTGTGCTCAGTCAGCATGATGTCGTCAAAGGCCACGGACCAAAGCCCCATAAATATAAGCATGGCATCGCGGCTCTGCAGGCATTCATCGGCATAACCGTTTTCTGTAAGACACCGGTAACCGGCTTCCAGACATTTTTTAATCACAGCGGGTTTTTGCGCTGCAATGCCAAGGCCTGTCCAAACATCAAGCGCCCGAACCACTGATGAGAATCTGACCAAATTATGATCAAGAATAATCTTTAGAATATAGAGAAAGCCTTCCCTTGACCCTTCGTCCATGCATTCCACAATAACCTGGCGCAGCCCTTCCTGCAGCCTGGCGGCCAGCAAAAGGTCTCCCACCCACTTTTGTGCTTCGCTGCTGTGACTCATTAGGAGGCCTTTGATCATGCCGCGGCTAATAAGACCAACATTGTTATCTCCATAAACTATGTCATGGAGCTTATTGATCACCAATTCATTGCCTTCGTCTATTTCCAGCGCCAGCAGATCCGGAATAACCTGGTTGTGCGTAAAGGTATTATCCGGCCGGGAAAAGTATTGATCATAGGTAAAGTCATTTGCTACCAGGTGCAGCATGGCAAAAAGTTTTGCTATACCGGGATAAAGGTACAGCGCTTCAAACGATTTGGTGCGATATGAACGCCGCTCATATCCCTCCGAGTATGTATAATGGGGGCTTCTATCCCATATTTGCTTGAACTTTTCCGCCCATTCCCGGCCCAAAAGGGTGACTAAAACTTTATATTCCGAGCCGGAAAAAGTACCGGCAATCTTATCGGCATTCCCAGTCCACAATAGGTTATAAAGTTCGTTTTGCTTTAAGATCTGCTCGGAATAGGTTTTGGAACCCTCTTCAAAACAGGCTAAAATTGCTTTTAAAATGTTCTTGTTTCTCCCAAACGATAAAAAAGTTTTTACAGAAAGTTTGGAGAGATACTTTTGTATTGCTTCGTTATTTATATAGTTATACATTAGAGCACCTCACCACATCCTGCCGGCAAGCATGGTTAACCGAATAAAGGTCAGCAGGTCGCCTTCTTTTAATACCAGTGGATCATTAAGAGACGAAACTTCGTTTTCGCCGCTAAATACTCTGTAGATGCCATCCTCAAAGGCAAGCATGGCAGTCTCGATTGCTTGATTAACATCAGCTTGTTTGTCGCTTCGACGCTGACCAAAGCCAACCTTTCCGGTTTGAGCCTGATTCTCTATTTGACCAGGGGCAAGATATTGGATGAGCAAAGGTTCTGGCGTTTTGTTATTGTAGGCAGTGACATTTATACGCACAATCTCTGTGATAAGCTCCCTTAAGTTTGACGGGACGTTGTTCAGAAGCAGTTCTTTTTTTGTTATATATGCTTTACGTTTACCTGCCTGCTTTATGGAAACGTATAGTTTCACCAATGTCACCTCTAAAATGTTTCTTCACACTATATAAATACTAATCATATGAATAACTAGAAGTTTATTTTTTTTGTATTTTTACCCCAAGGCTTAAAGACCGAGACAAATACAACCGCTATTAATAAGGAAACCTGTAGAACACCAAAATATTGATTCATTTGACTAAAATACAAATATGTCGGGTTTTGTAAAGCCTGTAGGCGTTCCGCATCCGCTATCGCTGTAGAACCATTGGTCCACGGTCCAAGAAAAAAGGTTCCAAACAATATTTGGGCAACGGTAGCAACCCATTTTACAACTACCCAATTGAATTTAAAAAATCCCCAGTTGGTTAACCAGGAGAAAAGAAGACCGGTTAATAATGTACCAATTGCAGCAGGTATTACAATGAAATCATCAATGAACTTTATGCATGCATTAAAGGCGTAGAGTTCATCACCGTTAATTATATGCTCTTTTGCAAACCCCAGGATTATCATGGAGACTCCAGCACCTATCCACGTACAAACCAAGATGATATGTATAGATTTTAAGATTTTTTGCCCACCTAAACTTAGCTTTAGCAATGCTTTTACTCCTTTGCTAAATATGTTTTGTTAATGATTACAGGCCAGGTTAAATGTTCCTCCGGTTCAAGCAATGAGACTTGGTCTTGTTCGATCAAATCAAAAAAATCTTTATAACCAACAATTGATATTATACATTTGTCACAGTAGTTCTAAGTTTAATTTCTAACATTTGGTGTACCCATAACCTTGCCCCAGCAAAACCATCGGATGATGCGACCTTCTTCACGTAATTACCACAACATTTTTATAAAAGATCATATTTGCTTTTTTGTTGGCAATTACAAATACCTTTTAAAAGGTGTGTTACGTAAGTTGCATAGACTGTTCTGTGTTAATATAATGCTTTTCATTTTCGACAAAAAATTAGCAAATCCTGCATTACTAGCTAAAAAAAGCCACCATTTTTCCAGGGAGTGGCTTTTTATCCAAACTAATGTTAATGTTTTAATTAGGGGATCATGGGGTCAGGCTTGGCGACTTCCCACCGCCAGGTTCACTTGCCACAGCATTTTTTATACTTTTTCCCGCTGCCGCAGGGACAGGGATCGTTTCGCCCACCTTGGTTCGGGTTCTTATATCAATAACTTTCGCACCAGTCTCTGCCGCGGCAACAGCGGGCAGCGGCAGTAAACGCTCCTTATCCTCATGGAAAAGCTCTTCCGGTGTATGTCCCTTCAATATCCACATTCGTGTATTGTTGGAGAGATTTATAATTTCCCCTGTCAATTGTTGCACCACTTCTAAAGAAGGAAACTCCAACCGGTACCCCAGGTGCTTTATGATATCACCCGGTTTATCGTCGCATTGGATTAAAAATATGCATTGTTCAGCTGTTTCTTCAGCATCTTCTCTTGTTATTTCATAATGATTCAGTATAAAATCCACAAAGCGAATAAACGCAGGTGTCCGGTCTATATAACCTGCCTCACCGGCCTTAAGCAGTTGTTCTTTGGTAAACGGATAATAGTCAACACCGGATCTCGAATCCATTACTGGTTATTTTTCCGCTGCGCTTATATAAATAAAAGCAGCCTCGAAACGAGTCCGAGACTGCTTGATAATAATTCTTTTCTACTACAAGTACCGCTCAATAATAGACAGAATCTCATTCCCGTAGGCGGAAACTCTTTTTTCGCCCAGCCCTTTAATGGCCTGCAGTTCCGCTAGGGTGCGGGGCTGAAGTTTGGCTATTTCCTCAAGTGCGCTGTTGTGAAAAAATACATAGGCCGGCTTTTGCTCTTGTTTGGCCAGGTTGCTGCGATATTCTTTCAGCGCGGACAACAACCCCTCTTCATCCAATGTCATCTGTTCACTTTTTTCGGCATCAGCGACCACCGGTGGGGATTTTTTCTTAATCTTTACCGGCACCGGCAGAGGCTTACCCTTTTTAAGTGCTTGCTTGCCCTGCGCAGTTAAAACCACCACCGGGTATTCTGCGCCGCTTAAAGCCAGAAAACCATCCGCCAGTAGGCAGTCTATCATAGACAGAATGGCTTTGCCGGTTTGGCCGGCCAAGCTGCGGTAATAAATCATCCTGTCATACCTAAAGGCTGCCACATTAGCGGTGGCGGCGCCCCGGAGAATGTCCGCCAGTTTTTTGCGTCCTACTCCCCGCTGCAGTTCGGCCACGCAGGCCAGTACCATCAGCGGGTCTTTGGAGTATTCCAGGTCACCGGCTGCACTGGCCAAACAGTTGTCACAGCAGGGCCGGGCTCCGCCTTCCGGCTTTTCTCCAAAATATTCTAAAAGCATTGCTCTTCTGCAGAAGGTGGTATTGGCCCAGTATACTACGGCAGTAAGCTTATCTTTGCGATAGGCCAGACGGTTTTCCACTTCCTGCAAGGCGTCCTGCACCGCCCCGGGGGCCGGGCGCTTCCCCGGTTCCAGATAAAGGTGATCTTCGTCCCGGTCGGTCAACCTAAGCGCCTGCAGCCGTTCAAACATACTGATCACCTGACGCAGCTTTGTTTCAGCCAGGCCGTCCCGCTCCAGTTCAATCAGCGGCACCGCGGAACTGTTGCCGTTGGCGTTCCTGGCACAGACGCGCCAGAAAATAGCCAGATCCTCCCGGGTGACAGCATCGTTTTCAATAATCCATTCCTGCAGTCTTTTATCTTTTAAGGAAAACAGCAGTTGGCATTGGGCCGGCAGGCCGTCCCGACCCGCCCGGCCAATTTCCTGGTAGTAGGCTTCCAGGGAGGCCGGCAGGTTATAGTGGACAACAAAACGGATATTGGCCTTGTCGATACCCATACCAAAAGCATTAGTGGCCACCACCACTTTGACTTCTTCATTGATAAAAGCATCTTGTACCCTGATGCGCTGGGCGGGTGCCAAACCGGCGTGGTAACAGCCCGTGGAAATGCCCAGCGATTCCTTTACCCAGACGGCCACTGCCTCACTCTCTTTTCTGGTGGCGGCGTATATAATACCGCTGCCGCTTTGACCGCTAAGAAAATTCCGCAGTACCGACTGCTTGGCTGTCTCGCCGTCAACCCTTTGGGCGGTTATGTAAAGATTGGGCCGGTCACTGCCTGACAACACCTTCCTGGCGTCGGGTATACCCAACTGTTCCAGGATGTCCCGCTGGACAGAGGGCGTGGCCGTGGCGGTAAGAGCCATAATCCGCGGGCGCTGGGCCAGTTGCTCATAAAAATTGCCAATCCAGAGGTAGTCCGGCCTAAAGTCGTGACCCCACTGGGAAACACAGTGGGCTTCATCCACCACCAGCAAGTCCACCACTAACTCTTTGATTAATTCGTTGAAATATCTGTTACGCAGCCGCTCCGGTGCTACATAGACAATTTTATATTCGCCGTTGCGGATACCGCGCATTCTCTGCCGGTACTCATCGGATTTAAGTTGGCTGTTAAGCAGGGTAGCTTGGGAAAAGTCATTTTCATGTAGATTATCCACCTGGTCTTTCATTAGTGCCACCAGAGGTGAAATAACCAGGGTTAAGCCCGGAAGCAGCAAGGCCGGAAGCTGGTAGCAAAGAGATTTCCCGCTGCCGGTGGGCATAACTGCCAGTACGTCATCCCCGGCTAAAGAAGCTTCCATCACTTCTTTTTGCCCCGGGCGGAAGTGTTCAAAGTGAAAGTGTTTTGACAGGGCTTCTTTTAAATCCAGATCCAGTTCCGTTCCCATAAAAGTACCTCCGGCGCCCCAAATTACTCAGGTTTTTAAGGTTACCCATAAACAAATAAACGGGCCGTCTAGTGTACCTTAAACAGCCCGTTCCAATGCTGGTACTGCCAAATTGCTAACTATTGTTGAATTAACGGAGTGCCAGACACCTGTTAATTATTTCCTTATCGGTTACTAAATGTTACGCTTGTCTTTATATTTCGGCACTATTTCTTTAATTCCTTTAGTAAACTATCAGGCCAGCAGTTCTTCTATTTCATCTAGCAGCTGCGCAAATTTATCCAGCCCTGCTTGCACCGGTTGCGGCGTGGCCATATCCACCCCGGCTGCCTTTAACAGGTTAAGCGGGTAATCCGAACCCCCACTTTTAAGGAAACTGAGATAGCGGTTAACCGCGGGCTCCCCCTGTTCAAGAATCTGGTTGGTTAAAGCCGTGGCCGCCGAAAAACCGGTAGCATATTTATAAACATAGAAAGCCGAGTAAAAATGTGGGATCCGGGCCCATTCCATTTCAATTTCCTCATCCATAACTATTCCTGCTCCATAGTAATCGGCATTAAGCTGGCGGTATATATCACAGAGCAGGCGGGGAGTTAAGGCTTCGCCGGTTTCTACTTTGTGATGGGTTATCTTTTCAAACTCGGCAAACATAGTTTGCCTGAAAACAGTGCCGCGGAACTGCTCCAGGTAATGGTTCAGCAAATATAGTCTTTTATCCCGCTCGGTGACAGTTTTAAGCAGGTAGTCCATCAGCAATGATTCGTTAACCGTGGAAGCAACTTCAGCGGTAAAAATTTTGTAATGGGCATATATATAGGGCTGTTCGCCAGATGCGTAAAATGAATGCATGGCATGCCCCATCTCATGGGCCAGGGTGAAAACATTGCTTAAGTTTTCCTGGTAGTTTAACAAAACATAAGGATGCACCCCGTAGGGGCCCCAGGAATAGGCACCGCTGGTTTTGCCCTTGTTTTCGTACACATCCACCCAGCTATTATTCATGCCCTCGCTCATGGTTTCCACATAGGAACTCCCCAGTGGGGCCAATCCTGTCTTAACTAATTCAACCGCCTCGGTATAGGGAATGTTCCATTTTACATCTTGCACCACCGGGGTATACAAGTCATAGAAATGCAGTTCATCCAGTTGGAGCAGTTTTTTACGCAGGGCCAGATAACGGTGCATCTGACCAAGGTTGCGGCGCACTGTTTGAATCAGGTTATCATAAACTTCAGGTGGAATATTGTCGGCAAAAAGCGATGCCTCCAAAGCGGACGGATATTTACGCACCTGGGCGTAAAAAACGTCTTTTTTAACGCCGGAGCCCAGCGTTGCCGCCAGGGTGTTGGTAAGATTGCGGTACGAACTATAAAGAGATTGGAAAGCGTCCCGGCGTACCCGGCGGTCACTGCTTTCCAGGAACTGAATAAACCGGCCGTGGGTAACCTGCACCTCTGCACCAGTTTCATCTTTGATGGGCGGGAAGGTCATATCGGCATTGTTAATCATCCTGAAGATGTTGACCGGGGCCTGGGTTACTTCTTCCGCCCGGGCAATGATTTGCTCTTCGGCAGCGGTCAGGGTGTGTGGTTTTTGCCGGTAGATTTCTTCCAGGGCAAAATGATAAAGGTCCAGTGCCGGTTCATCCCGCCGGAAGCGCTCCAGGGTCCCCTCCGGCAAGTTCAGAATTTCGGGCACGAAATAAGAATTAGCCGCCTGCAGCCGGGTACTTAAATTCTGCGCCCGGTCGGTTAACGCCTGGTAGGTGGGGTTGGCATTGTCTTCGTCCCGTCTCATCCGGGCATAAGTAAATACCTTTTCGTTAATCTGTTCCACCTGTTCCTGGGTTCGAAACGCCTCCAACATAATCTGGGCCGATTCCCCGAGCCTGCCCCGGTAGGCCTCAACCGCACCAATCATGTTTTGAACGTGGCGAAAATCTTGTTCCCATAGTTCATCAGACGGGTAGATATCTTCCAGCCGCCATTTATAGTTTTCGGGAATTTCATTTCGGGTAGGTAGATTCATGTTATTATCCTCCCTCTAAAAATTCAATTACCTTCCGGTAACACCATCACTTTCTAAAGTCTATCTTCCGGGTAGTTTTTTTAATGAACGAAAGGAAACCGGTAGTCGCCTATTGAATGCTATTATGTCCTTTTTTGTTTCGTATTGTCATCAATAGATACCATTGTTATAAAAAGGTGCGGTCATGAAAACATTAGTGTTGAGGATGGTGAGCATAACCATTGAGAATTTTCGGGCTGTTTTTAATTTTTTCCTTGTTGCTGCGCAATCCATTAGTGGCACTGCTAATTATTATATTAATTTTCGTTTTCCTTGACCGCAGTTTTATTGGCATCCTGCCTGATTTTATGGCCCCGCTGCGGCGCAGGAGAAATATGGCAGAATTGCAGCGCCAAATTAAGGTTAACCCACATAACGCCAATGCGCAACTGGAACTTGGTGAAATACATTTTTTAAGTGGGCAGTACAAGCAAGCCGTTGAATACCTGGAAAAAGCCCTGGTCAAAATGGATGATTCGGCACTGGCGCGGTTTTACCTGGGCGCAGCCCTTTTTAACCTTGGCCAGCGGGAGGAAAGCCTGCAGCAGTTGCAAGAAGCGATTAGGTTAAACCCTAAAATTGCCCACGGTTACCCTTACCTTTACCTGGTGAAGCATGAGTACTCGCGGGAATTAATTGACAATCTATTACGGTATGGCGCGGTAAAAACTTTTTTTGACGCCGGCAAGTATTTCAAACAAACCGGCAACCAGCCCGAAGCCAACAGATTCTTTGATGAGGTGCTGGATGCTTACCGTTTATCCTCGCCTAGAATGCGGCGCCAATTTAGAAATATGGCTATTTACGCCAGGTTATTCGGTAAAACCAAATAAAATGAGTCAGGGGAGACGCTCCCTTGACTTATTTTATTTGCGCCGGAGGAATAATAAGAGGCCATAAGGTCATAAAATCAAATGAGATTGCTAATGGCCTGACTGGGGCGGGGATTTTTTACCCTGTACGGAAGGGCTGATCCCAATAATTTTATCAAGACAAACCCTGAGGCAAACAGGTACCACCGGTACTGCGGTCAAGGGGACGAGATTATAACGATGGCCTTGATGCGGTCTGTTTCCTTATGGGAACAGACCGTTTGGTATTTTAACCAGGGCATGAATGCTATGCAGTATCAGCTGGATTAACAAAAGGAGGTACTTTTATGAGCACGGAACGCCGCATCGGGGTAATCGGCCTGGTGGTGGAACAGAGGGAAAAAGCCAACTTCATCAACGCCATCCTTAGCGCATACGGGGATGTAATCGTGGGGCGCATGGGCATTCCATACCGGGAAAGAGGTTTATCAGTTATCTCGTTGATTGTGGATGGCAGCACCGACGAAATCGGCGCTCTGACAGGCAAGCTGGGTCAAATTGGCGGGGTGCGGGTAAAAAGCGCACTGGTAACGCGGTGAGATTAGAACAGGAGTGTTAATATGGAAAATATTTACTGCAACTTGCAACAAATCCAACTTGCAACACCTGGCACCATGCACGATACGCCCCGGGGTGGCAGGCTGCACATTGCTTTTTTGGGCCGGCGCAATGCCGGTAAATCGAGCTTGATTAACGCTCTTACCGGTCAGAATCTGGCCATTGTCTCCCCCGTGGCCGGCACCACCGCCGACCCGGTGTACAAATCCATGGAGATTCTGCCCATCGGCCCGGTGGTGCTCATTGATACCGCGGGGCTTGATGACACCGGGGAACTGGGGCGGAAACGGGTGGCCAAGAGCCTGGCCGTGCTGGAAAAAACTGACTTGGTGTTGCTGGTGGTGGACCCGCTGCAGGGTTTCGGGGAAGTGGAGCAACAGGTCATGGACACCGCCGTGCAAAAGCAGGTGCCCCTGCTGGCGGTGATTAATAAGTCCGACTTACTGCCTGAACCGGATACCTTTTCGTTTGGGCTGCCGGACGTGCCCCGGGTGGCGGTGAGCGGTCTTACCGGCCAAGGCATCGGCGAGTTGAAACAGGCCTTGAGCAAACTGGCCCCCAAAGACTGGACGGCACCCGCCATCGCCGGCGACCTGCTGCCTCCGGGGGAACTGGCGCTCCTGGTTGTGCCCATCGATCTGGCGGCCCCCAAGGGAAGGCTAATCCTGCCCCAGGTGCAGACCATCCGGGATCTTTTGGAGCATGACTGCCTGATTATGGTGGTCAAGGAAACAGAACTGCAAACAGCCTTGCAAAGGCTGCCACAGCCGCCTGCCCTGGTGATTACCGACTCCCAGGTTTTTGCCAGGGTGGACGCCGACACCCCGCCTGGCGTACCGATGACTTCATTCTCTATTCTGTTCGCCCGTTACAAGGGCGACCTGACCACCTTGGTGGCCGGAGCCCTGGCGGTGGATGACTTGCGGCCCGGCGACCCGGTGCTGATTGCCGAGGCCTGCACCCACCACCGGGTGGCGGACGACATCGGCACCGTAAAAATTCCTCGCTGGCTGCGCCAAAACGTGGGCGGGGAGTTGGATTTCCACTGGTCCAGCGGCATCGAGCTGCCGCCGGATCTGGCCAAATACAAGTTAATTGTCCACTGCGGTGCCTGCATGATTAACCGCCGGGAAATGCTCAGCCGAATGATGACCGCCCGGGCCGCCGGCGTGCCCATTGTCAACTACGGGGTCTTGATCGCGTATATGCACGGCATCCTTAGGCGCACCCTGGGTCCCTTCCCCGAGGTGCTGGCCATGCTGGACGAAAAAGGAATGGATTAAAATGCACTCCTTTACCGCCAACCTGAATAAAATCCTGGCCGGAGAACGCCCGGGGCAGCCTGAGTTAGAAACCATGCTGGGCGCCCGGGGAGAGCAGATCCGGGTTCTATTTGCCGCCGCCAACCGGGTGCGCCGCTCCGGCGTCGGGAACGCTGTGCACCTGCGGGCCATTATTGAGTTTTCCAACTACTGCCGCAAGAACTGCCTCTACTGTGGTTTGCGGCGGGATAACAAGACCCTGCCCCGCTACCGTCTGGTCATGGCAGATATTTTGGACGCCGCAGGCCGGGCCGCCAGCCTGGGTTACCGCACCGTAGTGCTGCAGTCAGGCGAAGACCCGTATTACAGCGCCGCGGACATAGCCCGACTGGTGGAGCAAATTAAAGCCCGGCACGACTTGGCCGTTACTCTGTCTTTGGGGGAGCACAACCGGGAAACATACAGCACCTGGCGGAAGGCCGGCGCCGACCGCTACCTGTTAAAGCAAGAAACCAGCGACCCGGTATTATTCGAGTACCTAAAACCCGACGGCAGCCTGCAAAAACGGTTGCAATGCCTGCTCTGGCTGAAGGAACTGGGCTACCAAACCGGCAGCGGCAATATGGTGGGCCTGCCTGGCCAAACCACGGCCACCCTGGCCCGGGACATAGCCCTGATGCGCGAACTGGACGTGGAAATGGCGGGCATCGGGCCCTTCCTGCCCCACCAGGACACCCCCCTGCGAAGCGCTGCGCCGGGCAAGCTGGAAACCACGCTGGTGACGCTGGCCGTAGCCAGGATGTGCCTGCCCCGAGCCCACCTGCCGGCCACCACATCATTGGGTACCCTGACCCCCGAAGGTCATAAATTGGCCCTGGACTGCGGTGCCAATGTGATTATGCCCAACCTGACCCCCGCCGGGGTGCGGGATAAGTATATGATTTACCCTCAGAAAGCCGATATCAAGGATCACCCGGTAAAAGCAAAAAGGGACATTGAAGATTTACTGGCCAGCCTGGCCAGACCCCTGGCCATAGATTACGGCCATGCCTTTGGAAGTAGACAGGGGTCTGTACTCAGTATTCAGAATGAAAAAGCGTAGAACAACAGTATCAGAAGTTTGTAGTCAGCATAAGAGATGGTTTATCGTCTTTGTATTCTGACTCCTGACCCTAAATTATAAATTCTAAAATGGGGGGTTATAAGATGCCAAAAGAGCGGGCCGATTTTATTGACGAAGAACAAATTGCTGACTGGTTAGAAGAAGCTAGCTTGGCCGACCGCGACCAGGCCCGGCAGATTATCGAAAAATCACGCCTGGCCGGAGGCTTGTCACCTTACGAGTGCGCCGTGCTGCTGCACCTGGAGGACAGTGAACTGCTGGAAGAGATGTACCGGGAAGCCAAAAAGATTAAGGAAAATATCTACGGCAGGCGGTTGGTGCTTTTTGCCCCGCTGTACGTTAGCAACCACTGCGTGAACAACTGTGTTTACTGCGGTTACCGCTGCGCCAACGGAGCCATGCCCCGCCGCCGCCTGAGCGTGGAAGAGCTGCGGGAGGAAGTAAAAATCCTGGAGTCTTGGGGACACAAACGCCTGGCCCTGGAAGCCGGAGAAGATCCAATAAACTGCCCCATTGATTACATCCTGGCAGCTATCCGCACCATCTACGAAGTCAAGGAAGCCAACGGCAGCATCAGGCGCATCAACGTTAATATCGCCGCCACCACGGTGGAAAACTACCGTCTGCTCAAGGAAGCCGGCATCGGCACCTACATCCTGTTTCAGGAAAGCTATCACCGGGCAACTTATGCCACCATGCACCCGTCGGGCCCCAAACAGGATTACGACTACCATGCCACCGCCATGGACCGGGCCATGACCGGCGGCATCGACGACGTGGGCGCCGGGGTGCTGTTTGGCTTGTACAACTACAAGTTTGAGGTACTCGGCCTGCTGCAGCACGCCCTGCACCTGGAGAAAAGGTTCGGCGTGGGACCGCACACCATCTCAGTGCCCCGGCTCAGGCCCGCCCAGGGCGTCAACTACGACAACTTCCCCCACCTGGTGGACGATGCCACCTTTAAGAAGATTATTGCTGTACTACGATTGGCCGTACCCTACACCGGCATCATCCTGTCCACCCGGGAACCGGCCGAACTGAGGGATGAATTGATTTCCGTAGGAGTATCACAAATCAGCGCGGGTTCCTGTACCGGCGTGGGTGGCTACAAGCAGGAGCAAGAAAAGGCTCAATGCTGCGATTGTTCCGGCAGTGATACCCGGCAGTTCCAGGTAGAAGATCACCGCAGCCCCGACGAGGTGCTGCGCAGCGTTTGCCTGGGCGGATACATACCCAGTTTCTGCACGGCCTGCTACCGCAGCGGCCGCACCGGCGACCGGTTCATGCCCCTGGCCAAAAGCGGCCAAATCCAAAACGTTTGCCAGCCCAACGCCATCCTGACATTTAAAGAATTCCTGGAGGATTACGCATCGCCCGCCACTAGGGAAGTCGGCGCAAAGGCCATCGAGGAGCACCTGCAGGCAATCAACAACCCCAAGGTGCGCCGGCTGACCGAAGAACGATTGAAGCTAATTGAAGAAGGGCAGCGGGACTTTTATTTCTAGGCAACAAACGGGGCCGGACTCCAATACTAAAAATTGGTAAGTTCGACCCCGATGAGCTTTTTTTCAACTTGCAACAAATTCAACTTGCAACACCTGGCACCAAGTTTAAATTGGTTTTCCGGCTTCGATTAATACTTTGCTGCCTAGCAGGAAGAAGCCCTGGATAAAAAGCAGCAGCCCGGTTCCTATAAGCAGCCATTCTATTGGCATGACGTCTGAAACCGGCCCGAACACCAGCATACCCAGGGGCATCATGGCACTTGCGATCATCCCGAAAACACCAAATACCCGGCCCAGATAATTCTCATCCACCTTCTCTTGGATTAAAACTGTGGAGGGGGTGTTGAAGAAAGGCATGGCAATGCCGATCAGACCCATGAAAAGCAAATAGATCCAAAAAACAGGCACCAAACCCAGAGCAGCGGTGCAAGTTCCGGTAATAAGGGTTGACAGCGTCATGGTGTGCACTCTGTTTTTAAAGCCGCCCCAGGCAGCCATAATCATCCCCCCCACCATCATACCAATGGAAAAGGTGATTTCAATTGCTGTCAATCGCCAGACATCGCCGCCAAAACTGCGTGCCACTTGAAGCGGCGTCAGAAAGGCCGCCGGAGCAACGAAAAAAAAGAAAAACGCGCAGAATAAAAAGAATTGCCTAATGTAGGCATTATTCTTGATATAAAGAATGCCTTCGCGCATATCGCTAAAATAGCTGATCGTTAGCTTTTCCATGGCTTTGGCGTGCACAGGCACATGCAGAAACACCAGCAGTACCAAAACCGCAACAGCCGCGGTGACAACATCGATAAAAAATATCGTTTCAATGGTGGTCATGGTAAGTAGTGCGCCGCTAACCATGGGCGATATCAGCATCACCATTGCCTGGATGCTCCCGTTTGTGGCGTTTACTTTAGTCAGCTTATCCTGCGGCACAATTTGTGGCAGAAAAGCTCCCACCGCCGGCATTTGTATTCCCGCGCCGACAGCGCGAATGGCAGCCATCATAAAGAGCAGCCACAACGCATCGTATCCCATAAGAAACATAATCGCTAAAAAAAGTGTTGACAGGGCGATCATGGAATCGGAGAACATAATTAGCAGTTTGCGGTTATAACGGTCGGCCCACACCCCCGCAAAGGGAGACAGGAAAAAGGTGGGCAAAAATCCGCAGATAATGAATATGGTCATCATTACACCCGACTGGGTGGTCAACGTGATATGCCATAAAATTGCGTACTGCACCAGTGAGGTGCCAAAAAGTGACAGGGTCTGACTTGCCAAAAAGAGTATGGTATTCCTTTTCCAATTATTCATGTCTGTACTTATTCTCCATTCATATAGATAAGCAATCATTAGCAATAAAAAAAGCGTAGACCACACCCACATCTGGGGTAGTTGTTTACGCAAAATGGTATCAAAGTAGACATGCGTATTTTATGAGGCAACATAAACCACGGTTCATAAAAATGCCCTTATAAATACTCTACCTTCACCAAACCGCATAACAAATAAACCCTGACGCCAGGGTGCAGTTAAACAGTTGTATGAAAAAGTAAATAATTATAAGAACATTGAATGCATTGTTAATCTCCTTGAATTGACTTAACGCAGTAACTCTTAGCCGTAAGAATACATTGATTATAACATGATTACCCAAGCCATTCCATTAATGATTTTTCCCAAGCAAGCCATCCGGGGTCTTGGCCTGGAGATTGGTTCATGCTGTTATTCTGTACCAACAAAAAAAAGGGTTTTCAGGCTTTTTCAAAAGCCCGAAAACCTTATATAGAGGATGATAAGCCTTAATAATTAGAGTCCCGTTGGATACATCAATGTTGCGGATTAGTTGGCAATCCTTTTTAGAACCTGGACAGGTAGTGGTCTACTTCCCACTGGTGCACCTTGGTGCGGTAGTCGTCCCATTCCTTCATTTTGGCTTCCACCAGTTTTTCATAAATGTGCGCTCCCAGGGCTTCCTTGATCACTTCGTCCTTGGCCATTTCCGCGTAGGCTTCCTGCAGGCTGGCGGGCAGGGATGCGATGCCCAGTTCATCCAGTTCGGACTGGGTCATGTGGTAAATGTTCCTGTCGCAGGCCGGCGGCGGTGCGATTTGGTTGTTGATGCCGTCCAGACCGGCGGTTAGGCAGGCAGTCAGGGCCAGGTATGGGTTGCAAGACGGGTCGGGGTTGCGCAATTCAACCCTGGTGCTGGAGCCACGCTTGGCCGGGATACGGATTAGCGGACTGCGGTTACGACCGCTCCAAGCCAGGTAGACAGGAGCCTCATAACCGGGCACCAGCCGCTTGTAAGAGTTTACAATGGGATTGGTGATGGCGGCAAATGACCGGGCATGCTTCAGCAGTCCGCCAATGTAATAAAATGCTTCTTTACTCATTTTCATATCACCTTCGGGATCAAAGAAGGCGTTCTGGTCACCCTTAAACAGTGACATGTTGGTGTGCATGCCGCTGCCGTTGATACCGAAAATCGGCTTGGGCATAAATGTGGCATGTAAACCGTGCCGCTGGGCGATGGTCCGAACTACGAACTTGAAGGTCATGATCTTGTCGGCGGTATCCAGGGCATCTGAATATTTAAAGTCAATTTCGTGCTGACCGGGGGCTACCTCGTGGTGCGAAGCCTCGATTTCAAATCCCATTTGCTCCAGAGTAAGCACGATTTCCCTGCGGGCCTGCTCGCCAAAATCTACCGGGGAAAGGTCGAAGTAACCGGCGTTGTCATGGGTCTGCAGGGTGGGCATACCATTGTCATCAAGCTTGAACAGGAAGAATTCCAGTTCCGGCCCCACCTGCATGGTGTAACCCAGGTCAGCTGCTTTGGCCAGGGCACGTTTTAAAGTCAGCCTGGGGCAGCCGGCAAAGGGGGTGCCGTCGGGATTGTAAATGTTGCACATTAGCCTGGCTACGCCGCCTTCGCGGGGACGCCAAGGGAACACCACGAATGTGTCGGGGTCCGGGCGCAGGTACATGTCGGATTCTTCGATCCTGGCAAAACCGTCAATGGAGGAACCGTCAAACATTAATTCCCCGTCCAGGGCTTTTTCCAGTTGTTCAATGGTTATGGCTACGTTTTTCATGACGCCTACGATATCAGTGAACTGCAAACGGATAAATTTAACGCCCTTTTCCCTTGCCTCTGCTATAACACTCCTCTTGTCCATGAGAAACCACCTTTCATTTAAAAAACATAATTTGTTTTGCCCTGGCCCCATTGCAACCTTAATCACCCTAAAAAACACAAAGCCCTCGAAACAAGTTGAAAACCAACCTGTTTCGAGGGCATCTTTGCCTCTGCTTGAAGTTTAATACACCGTTGTATTAAAATATTTAATTGGTGAGTACATTATAATTTAACCCCGCACAAAAATCAATAGAAATTAACAAATTTATAGGGCTTAGGACAAACTTTCATTGCCTAGAGGACGCTTAATCCTCGGGTCTTTGACACTTGCTTTAATATAGAAATCTCTGCAAGCCTTGAAAACAGGGCTTTTTTTATTGGAAAACTGTCAAATTTTCTCCAATAGATGTTGCGTAATTTTGCGTAATGTGTTATAATATAAGGGATTGGAGGGGTTTCTTACCGTGCGACTTAGTATATCCAAGTCTAAAAATGCTACTTCACTTTATGTCATACAATCCGTTTACGAAAACGGTAAACGTTCTACCAGAGTTGTTGAAAAGTTGGGAACGGTTGCTGAATTACAGGAAAAACTAAATGGGCAAGAACCCATTAAATGGGCTAAAGCATACATAGATGAGCTAAACAAAAAAGAAAAAGAGCAATCGCGTGAAGTCATCGTTAAGTATTCACCATCCAAATTAATTTCCAAAGACCAACAGCACATCTTCAACGGCGGTTATCTTTTCCTCCAGCAGATCTATCATGAACTCAATCTTCACAAGGTTTCCGCTAAGATATTAAAAAAATATAAGTTCTCTTTTG
>LADP01000013.1 GCA_000961575.1 Peptococcaceae bacterium BRH_c8a | reverse complement strand
CACCTTTCGTTATCACCTTTCGTTATCACCTTTCGTTATCACCTTTCGTTATCACCTTTCGTTTAACGGTGCCCCAGGGCGCGGGCCGGTAATTCGCGGGCGGGTGTCTCACCGTCGGTTTCTGCCGGTGTTTGAGTCTGGTTTTCCTCCAGGCAGAATAGCTCACCCAACGCTTGGTTGTACAGGGGCCCATTTTCAGTCAGGGCAAGCTCCTTGAGCTGGGTCACCGGTGTATGAAGCAATTGATTGACGATGGAACTGGCCAAAGAACCGATCACCTTGCGGTCGCGGTTGGACAGTTCACCCAGCCGATTATAAGCCCGGGTCAATTCCTTTTGTTTAATCTCCTCGCCCCGAATCTTCAAAGCCGTAATGGTGGGAACCACGAACTGCGTACCTTCCCAGCGGGAGAATGCTTCCACTTCCTCTTCAATGATGGCTTCGGCCTGAATGGCAGACCGTTTTCTTTCCATTAAATTATTGTCCACTACGTTTTGCAGCGTATCAATGTCGTACAGGGAAACACCCGGCACCAGGCTCACGTCGGGTTCGATGTCCCTGGGCACCGCGATGTCGATCATCATAATTTTTTTGCCCGGGGTTTCTTTAAGGATTCGGCGCACCCCGGCGGCCCGTAGGACGTAGTGCGAGGCGGCGGTACAGCTGATTACTATATCGGCTGCGCCCAGGTAATGATAAAGGTTGTCAAACGTGACCGCCAGCCCGCCGAATTGGCCGGCCAGGTCTACCGCCCGCTCGTAGGAACGGTTGGACACGATAACCCCGGAAACACCATTGGACACCAAGTGCTTGGCGGTAAGCTCGCTCATTTTGCCGGCCCCGATAATCAGCACCGACCGGCCGGTGAGGTCGCCAAAAATCTGCCGGGCCATTTCCACCGCGGCGTAACTGATGGATACGGCGTGGTGGTCGATACCCGTTTCGGTGCGGGCACGCTTGCCCACCTCGATGGCGCGTTTAAACAAGGTGTTCATCACCTTGTCAGTGGCGGCATGCTGGTGCGCGTGCTGGTAGGCGGTTCTTACCTGGCCTAATATCTGGGTTTCACCCAGCAGCATGGAATCCAACCCGGACGCCACGCGGAATAGGTGGCGCACGGTTTTGCTCCGGGTCAGCACATAAGTGCATTTTTTAATCATTGCCGGATCCGCGTCGGATTTTTGCTGCATCAACTGCAATACGGCTTCGGCACCGGCTTCAATATCGGCAACATGGGCGTAAATTTCGGTCCGGTTGCAGGTGGAGACAATTACGCAACCTAAAACAGCCGGACATTCCAGCAGATACTCGTACGACTGCGGCAAAGAATGTTCCGAAAAAGACAGCAATTCCCGAACTTCCACCGGAGCAGTTTTATGATTGACCCCAATTACTATGACAGACATTTTTCTACCCGCTCCTTTGCCCGCTCTAAATCTCCCTGTTTAAGCATGTCCAGTGTGTCACTGTCCACCAAATGGTTAAGAATTTCCCGGCGCCGCTCGGGGTCGCTGACAGTCTGCAGCACCTGTTTGCGCACCCGGCCCAGGAAATCAATAAAATCTGCAAATTGAGGCCCGTAAGTGCATTCCAGTTCCTGGCGAATTATCCTGGCCAGGTGCGGGCTGTTGCCGCCAGTGGAAATGGCCAGTTTGAAATCTCCCCGGTGCACCACCGAGGGAACCACGAAACTGCACCGTTCTGGGTCGTCCACTACGTTAACCGCAATGTTTTGGGCTGCACAGTCGGCGGCTACGGCACTGTTGGCCTCGTCGTCGTCGGTGGCGCTAATGACCAGAAAAGCATCTTTTAGGTCTGTAACATGGTAAAAGCCGGCGCGGTGATGAATCCGCCCGGTGTCAGACATTTGTTTGAGGCCTGGTGATAATTGGGGGCTGACGATGTATATATCCGCTCCACAGCGGGCCAGGGCCTGAACCTTGCGCTCAGCCACGCTGCCGCCCCCTACCACCAGACACTTGCGGCCTGCCAGTTTTAAAAAAATGGGGTAGTATTCCAACAAATCAACTCCGGGAAATTATTATGACATTAGTAGTCAGTATTCAGTAGTCAGTATTCAGAATGGTTAGAGACTACTTATATTTTCGTGATTTAGTATTCCTACATAACAGGCCTTTGGCCCGTTGAATTAACTGTTAAAAACTCCTGATGCCTACAAAATCGGCAATGGTTTGCATGGTTTTTTTAACCGGCACGTCGGGCAGCTCGGCCAGTTCCTGCTTGGCCTTGGTGATATATTTTTTGGCTACCCCGGCGGCATATTCCACCCCGCCGCACTCCGTAATTAACTCGATGGCCTCGTCGACATCGGCATCGCTCTTGTTACGGTTGGTGGCGATTTTTCTAAGCCTTTCCCGTTGGGGGCTATTATGCAAAGCGTAAATAGCCGGCAAGGTAATAATCCCCTGGCGTAGGTCGCCGCCAATGGGTTTGCCCAGTTTTACCTGCTCCGCGGTCATGTCCAGGATATCATCGGTAATCTGAAACGCCATGCCGATATGATGTCCGAAACGGTGCAGTGCCTGGTGCAATTGCTCCGGTGCGCCGCAGGCCACCGCCCCAAGCTTGCAGGAAGCCGAAATCAACAGCGCTGTTTTACGGTTGATCCGATAAAAATAATCTCGCAGTGCCTGGTTGGTATTAAATGAAGTGGCAATCTGCACAATCTCCCCCTCGCACATTTTCACACTAGTATCAGCCAGTACTTTGGGAATGAGGGGGTCTTTATACTGGGCAATAAGAACCAGTGATTTGCCCAGCAGATAATCGCCCAAGTGGGCAGAAATTTTGTTTCCCCAGCGGGCCTTAATAGTAGGTATACCCCTGCGGGTCATGGATGAATCCACCACATCGTCGTGCACCAGGGTAGCCATGTGAATTAACTCCAGCGCCACCGCCAGCGACACCAACCTGTCCAGGTTAAAGTTATAAAACTTGCCGCCCAGCAGGCAAAAGATGGGGCGCAGGCGTTTACCACCGGCACTAACCAGGTGGGTGGCCGCCTCGGTCAGCAGCGGATCCGGGCAGCGTACGGCAGACATTAGTTCTTTTTCCACAACGCTTAGTTCATATTTTATTTCATCAAAAAAATCAATAATCAACTTTGTCACCCGCTAACCTTGCCGGGCGCCCGGTAAATGTTTCCTATACCGGATAACCCAAGACTTATTCGACGTGGTGGCGCATATATCCTGCCCTGTTTTTTCGCTGTTCTTAGGGCTGAAAACTTGCAGATGCAGGGAAAATGCATACTTTTACGTGGATTTCGCCCAATGCAAAACCCACTATATAAGGTTATTATATTTCGCGGTTAAAATCAATGGAATTGTATACACGGACAACTTGTTTAAGGATGAGGAGTCTGGTATAATAACTATTGCCCTGCTGGAGCAATTCTTGCATATTTTTGGGCAGGCATTTAATTATTTGGGGGTGGATGGGGCCTGGTGGCTCTCCTGGTCTTCAAAACCAGTCGCGGGGCGGCGATCCCGTCCCAGGTGAGTTCGATTCTCACACACTCCCGCCAGTAATAGCCATGCGGGTTTGACGGTATATTACAGAGGTAGGAAGAAATAAAACTTCCTATCTAAAAGTACCAAGACCAGTCGTGCTCAAATACTGTTTTTAGCTTAACTGGATTAAGTCAGCTTAACTGGATTAACTCCTTTTCTGCATTTAAAGAAAGGAGTTTTTTTATTGGGCAAAAAAAGGCAAATGCAAGTTTTCAAACGCACATGGAATGAGTGGTTAAAAGACTTTTTACTTTATAAGAAGGCTGAGGGAAGGGCAGACACAACAATTAATGATTATGAATATCATATCAATTTATTCTCCAGGCGTTTTCCCAATGCTTGGAATGACTTTGATTCTTTGAAGCAGGCAGTATATCAACATTTGGCTGAAGCATCCGACAAAGCTGCAGCAACATTTAATATTAGGCGTGAGTATCTACATGGCTTTTTCAGTTGGCTCGTAGAGGAAGGAGTCTTGAATAAGAATCCTGTTACAGCTATTCAAAAAAAGAAGGATATAGGCAAAATACGGGGCGTAGATGAAGAAACTCATAAACAATTGATAGCATTGCAGATAGAAAAACTTTTGCTGGGTTAAGGGATTATGCATTGGTTCTACTAACACTTGATACAGGAATTCGTCAAAAAGAAGCGTTTTCCTTACTACCATCTGATTTAATCTAAATTCATATGAAATAACTATCCGCCCTGAAGTAGACAAAACTCGAATCGGACGAACATTACCGCTTACCCCAACAACGACTAAAGTATTGTCGAAGCTTTTGCATGCCCGACCAAAAGATTGGTCAAATGAAGTTTTTGTATTTTGCACATGGGAAGGTAAAATGATGAATCGCAAGGCATGGGTGCATATTTCGGCCACATCCGGACACTAATTCCGGCAGCATCCGGACAGCGTAACGGGAACATCCGGACAGTATAACGGAATTATCCGGACAGCATTTCGGTCACATCCGGACACCTTGTCGAGATAATCAAATTACTGGTACCAATATAGTCTTTTCCATCCTTAAATATTTCATCAATAATGTTATCTATATTTGCTACATTAGAAGTAATGGCATTGTTCCGTTACCCCTGCCGGTGCTCGTTTTTTTTGGCCCGTGCTATTTACTTTTTGTTATGGGAACAGGTCATTATGTAGAAATAATCTTCCGCAACCAGGTGGAAGGGCGCGCGCGGTAGCGCGCTTAGAGTAGCAGCTGCGACCCCGTTTTTATAATTTACTATGGCTCATAGTTTTTGTACTACGAACTAAGAATGTATTAGATTATTAAAATAAGAAATTCTACATTATTTTAAGCATCTCACCTGTTTTGAGATAGTAATTTAACACTTTCTCTAAAATAGAAGCCTCCTCAAAATATGCCTCATCGGTATAGCCTTCCACATACTTGTTTCCTTTTTCGTTTAGCCCTGTTATTGTTTGTTCGATAATTGCATCTGTTGTAGAATTTCCATTGTCAATTAGAAAAATATTATGCCGAATTACTAATGAACTATTAAACCTTATAAATTGGATAGTTTTATTTTGTTCATATTGACTTACAATCCAAGTTTCTGGCTCTATGTCTTGTGGAAAGTTAGTTTTGAAAACACAATTATTTTCCGCATAACCAGATTGTGAAAAAATCATTTGGCACTTCCAAGGCTGGATCCATTTATATTCCATCGTTGGACAAAGTAGTGGAAATACTTTATCTGGTGGTGCAATTAACTTTTGTGTAAATTTTTTTACTGTTCGCTGGGATTTAAAATCATTCATTTATTACCTCCTTGTTTATCTCAATCATTTCAAACATCTATTGAGTAATTATAACCTATTCGTAATTGTTGCACTAAATAAACATAATGCGCAACATTAATCTCTTCACCTTGCTTTTGCTTTAAGGGCCGCAGCTGCGGCCTCCGTACCCAGGGCGGCAGCGTCGCCCACCGGCGGCATAAATCTATGCGTGTACACAACCCTATACGCGGGGCAGGTGTGCGGGACGATACAACTATCGCGCGGACGGGGCCGCGGGCGGAGCCGGCGGCCTTGTAGATGAGGTAAGGTGATGCGCGCTTTTGCGCGTGACCTTACCGTTCATGGATGACCCCAGAGGGGTACATGCAAAGGCCCCATAGCTGGCCAGTGTGCCGGTGAAGCCAGACCGGTGAGTCAGGCCCCAAAGCGGCTTTGCCGGCACTCTGGCCGACATGTACGGACCCGAAAGAAATACATGCATAGTGCATACGACCACGGGCGTTGCGTAAGCAAGGCCTGTGGCTTCCTTTTTACACTACCCGGGCTTTCCAGGTCTTCGGTTATCACCACTTGGGTAAGGCACACTTCGGAGCTGGGCAGCAGATTTCCCTCTGTTTATAGCCTAGCTTCGATGTGTGAACTATAATGACTAAACTTAATAACAAAGCGTAAAATAAAAAAACGTAAAATAAAAAAACGCCAGCCGTTAGGTTGACGCTTTTTATATCTGCAATTATGCTTTTTCGTTTACTCAGTAAAACTAATTTTCTCAACCGCCGGTTTATTATAATTAGATTAAATAATTACCCTTTATTCCTTTATGCTCATGGAACATATAAAACCCCCATCGGATCGGCCAGCTTTCCGGGCGTTATTTTCTATTTCTTCGGCCGCTTTTATATTAGTATAGTCAAAATCGGGTGGAGTAAATAAAACAGCCTGCGCCTGCACCCCGACACCGGGCATGGCGCTGCGCAGCTCCTCCAGGTTATACAGCTTAGCCTTATTAAAAACACTGTCCGGCTTCCGCCGGGCTTTGTCTGCATAGTAGCGCCCCCAGGTACTATCCCGCCCCAGCACCCCAACTACCAGCTGGCCGCCGGATTTTAATACTCTGTATGCTTCTTGCAGGGCTGTTTCCAGGTGAGGTGCAAATTCCAGAGCAGACACAGAAAGCACGATATCAAAGGTGTTATCATTAAAGGGCAGGGCAACAGCATCCCCCTGCAAAAATTTAATATCTAAATGAGCTTCCTCCGCTTTGGCGCGTGCCCTGACCAGCATTCCCGGTGAAATGTCCAGGCCAGTTACCCGAAGGCCGCTGCGGGCTAATAGCAAAGTATAGTTACCGGTGCCACAGCCAATGTCTAATGCGCTCAATTGAGGCTCAACTTTCAGATAGCTTAATATAGCATCCTTTTCCACTCGATCGGCAAAGCAACCTGCCGGTGCCAAGTACCAGTCATCATAGTCATTAGCCATAGCGTCAAACAATTGTCCCATAAAAATACCTCCTTATTCCAGGCCATCAGGATTATTTGCAACATCAGGAGAGGCAGCATGGTAGGAACTGCGCACAAGGGGGCCGCATTCGGCCCGCCTGAAGCCCCGGCGCAGACACTCTTTTTGATAGCGCGCAAACAATCCCGGCGGTATAAAGCTTTTTACCGGCAGATGATCCGGGGTTGGCTGCAAGTACTGGCCGATGGTGATATAAGTACATCCGGCCGTTCGCAGGTCGTCTAAAACAACCAACACTTCGGTAAAATTTTCGCCTAAGCCAACCATCAGCCCACTTTTGGTGGGCACCCCCGGGGCCAGCTTCCTTGCCCTGGCTAAAAGATCCAGTGAGCGCCGGTAATCCGCTGCGGGACGTACCTGCCTGTATAGCCGGGGAACGGTCTCTATATTGTGGCCCAGCACATCGGGACGGGCTTCCAGCACTTTGGCCAGAGATTCCTCCGAGCCCCGGAAATCAGGTACAAGAACTTCCACTGTGGTGCAGGGATTTAATTTATGTACTGCGCGGATCATGTCCGCAAAATGGCCTGCCCCTCCATCGGGCAAATCGTCCCGGGTGACGGAGGTAATCACTGCGTGCCGCAAACCCAATTTCTGCACTGCCTCGGCCACTGCCAGCGGCTCTTCGGGGTCGTGCCCTTTTGGTTTTCCTTTACTCACCGAACAAAAGCGGCAATTGCGGGTGCAGGTGTCCCCCAAAATCATGAAAGTAGCAGTACCCAGGGCAAAACATTCTGCTGCATTGGGACAGCAGGCCCCTTCACACACAGTGTGCAGCTTGCCCTGCTCTACAATATCACCTATGCCTTCCATTACCCCTTGCTTAGGAGGTGCCACTGTTAGCCAGCCCGGCCAGAATTTTTGGTTTACCACGCCATACCGGTGCAGCAATTCTTCCACCCGGCGGTCGGTTTGGAGTATTTCCCAGCCGAACTCTTCGGCCATTTCCTCTACCACACGGCTTCTAACCTTGGCAAGGTTAACCTGCCGGCCCAGTACAGCGGACATTGAAGTCATTGACACCCCTTTAAGACCACAGGGATTGATCATGCCAAAATGGCTCAAATCAGGATTTACATTAAGGGCAAAGCCGTGCATAGTCACCCACTTTGCCACTGCCAGACCAATGCTAGCTATTTTATCATTTTCCACCCACACCCCGGGATATTTGGACCGGCGGCCGGATGCAACACCAAAGGCAGCCAGGGTGCGGATTAGTACTTCCTCCAGACGCTCCACCAGCCAATGTACATCTTGCTTATAATTTTTCAAGTCCAGGATAGGATAGCCTACAAGTTGGCCGAACCCGTGGTAGGTAACATCGCCGCCCCGCTCCACGCTGTAAAAGGCGATACCCTCCTGGGCCAGGCGTTTTTCACTCACCAGTATATTGTCAGCATCCCCCGACCGGCCCAGAGTAAATGTGGGTGGGTGTTCTAACAATAGCAGACAGTCGGGAATGGCCCTCTCAATACGCACCTTTTGCAGTTCCCGCTGTATTTTCAATGCACGTAAGTAGTTCACCGTGGCCATATCCAGTAGCAGGACCTGCCGGGTTATAAACTTGTCTCTGGCGCTATCAATTTTTAACATCTCCCAATTAGCCATTAGCAAAAGCTTCCAGGCAGTCCTGAACGATAACGGCACTATGGGCCAGCGCTGCGCCGCCCCCAAAAAATACTGCTACATTGGCCGCTTCTAGAATTTGCTCAGGTGTGGCCCCTTGTTTCAGCGCATTGTAGACATGCGCAGTTATACAGTATTCGCATTTAATATATACCGCCAGAGCCACAAGCATAAGCTCTTTATATAATCTAGATATCTCTCCGTCATCGAACATAACGCCTTCCGTCAGTGCCGAAAACCCCATTACCACATCGGGTGCTGTTTCCATAAGCTTGCTAATGCCGTTCTGGTATGCCTTGCGCAGCTGAACCGGGTTGCTGCCGCCGCCAGCCAAAATATTCTCTCTGCTGTTCCTGGGCTCCAACTCAAACCAGGGGTGCGGATTTTCCAGCATTTCTTTCAATCTGCTTAAAAATTCTGCAGCTAAAGATCCATCGATAATTCTATGGTCAAAGGAGAGATTTAAAGTCATCATGTTACACTTTTCCAGCCGGCCACCCTTTAGCGCTGGTTTGACGCGCATGGCCCCCACTCCCAGGATGGCAGTTTCCGGCTGGTTGATGATGGGAGTGAACCCCTCAGCGCCGAACATCCCCAGATTACTGACAGTAAAAGTACCACCTTCCACTTCCCAGGGTTCCAATTCACTGTTGCGGGCGCGGGCTGCCAGATCTTTAATCTTTTCGGAAATTTGCTCCAGTGACGGCAGGTGGGCATTTTTAATATTGGGCACCACCAGGCCGTTTTCCAGGGCGACAGCCACCCCAACATTAATATCATCAGCCAGCTCGATTTCATTATCAGTGCTGCGGGTATTTACCATTGGATATTCAGTAAGAGCTTGGGCTACAAATTTAACCAGCAGGTCAGTGTAAGAAAACTTTAATTTACCCGTTTTATTTAGCTCATTAAGCTGTTTGCGCGCATCACCCAGGGCTGTAACGTCTATTTCCTCCATAATTGTAACATGGGCCGCCTTTTTCCGGCTGGCAGACATCCTTTCAGCAATAACAGCCCGCATGCCGTCAATAGGCATAGACTTCGTTTTACCGTCGCCTTGCAGTTGCTCCAAATAGGCGTTGACATCATCTTCCACCAGCCGTCCGCCTGCGCCCGAGCCGCTGATCAGGCTGACATCCACACCGGCCTCACGGGCCAGTCTGGCCGCCCGGGGTGATACCTTACCCTTACCACTAAGCACCACGAAAGGCTTAACGGGCTTGGACGCAGCCTTTTTGGTACCCGCTGCCTGCTCTTGCGCCGACAGCGCCTGCTCCAGCTCATCCCGGGCCTGCGCCAGTGTGGCAGCCAAAAGGTCATCTGTATCACCTTCCTCGGCCAACACTGCAATGGGCACTGATATAGGTATTGTCTTGCCTTTTTCCACGATTATTTTATAAAGCACCCCGCTAAAGGGAGCTTCCACCTTAACATTTACCTTTTCCGTCATTACTTCCAGCAGTGGTTCGCCCTGTTGTACGTAGTCTCCTTCGTTCTTTAACCAGGTAGTTATTCTACCCTTTTTCATAGTTAAACCCAGTTTGGGCATTAGCACAACGTTGGCCATTAATCATTCACCCCGTCCTTTATGCCAAAACACTATTTTTTATCTAAAAAGGCGCCTCCGGCGGCAGCCGTGGACAATGTACGGTCTATATCCACCACAAATGGCCCTTCCAGAGAAAGCTCCACTTCGGCCCGGTCGCCCCGGTTAACTTGAATTTCCCGCTCTCCGTCCAGGGCTATAACACATGGTTTTTCCAGCACCGTAACCCTTTGTCCGGACTCCAGCAATTTGTGCCGGGTTACCGGCACTTTCTTGATCAAGCCGGGCCCGATGGCAGCCTTAACCTGTAAGGGTGCATCAGCATCACCCATCACTATTTCCATACCCAATGGCTCCTCCGGGCTAATATGGCGAATGCCGCCGGCCACTGAAGCAATACCAATATTAGTGGTAGCCCCCCTGGTAACCACAACCTGCTTAATTTTATCTGTATCCCATACTGCCCGGGAGCCAATAAACTGGTCAGTCAGCACCACAGCATCAACCAGTGCACTGTCCACCGGCCGGCCGTTAATGTAGATTACCAGCTTCTTGGCCCGCACCAGCGCCTGTTCCGGCCGAACGGCCCCGGTGGCCAGAAGTCCCGCAGCGAGGCCGGCAACAGTTCCCTCCACCATGACCGGAAATACGTTGTTGGTGCCAGTGGAAATGGGCAACAACGGCACTTCGCCCGCCCCCTGGGCCACCACCCGGTTGGTGCCGTCACCCCCAAAAGTGATGATACACTTCACCCCGACGCTGGCCATCAGGGCGGCCGCCCGCCGGGAATCCGACTGGTTGGCCTCTATGGGCATATCCAACATACGGGCTTCAAGTGCCGGACGGTGCTGTCCACTCAGGCTTTCTATAACCCGGTGATAAAAGCCAAAGTATTCGGGCATAAAATAAACCCTTTGCACCCCCAGCGCATCCAGGCCCAGCAATACTCTCTTAATCAAATTTACCTTTTCGTTGTTACCAAAAACCGTGGCGTAGGCCACCAGCCTCCGGATGTCTTTGCCGGAGGCCGGGTTGGATATTATCCCCACAGATGGCACTTTTCTCTTCCTCTCTTAATTTACAATATCTCTTTGATTGCCGCAATAATCTTGTTTTCATCCGGGATGTAGGCTGTCTCAAGAGGCGGGCTAAAGGGCACAGGAGTAAAGGGAGCCCCGATACGCATAATGGGGGCATCCAGATAGTCAAATCCCTCCTCAGCCACGATGGCGGCTATTTCCCCGCCAAAGCCGCTGTTTTTCACGGCCTCGTGGACAACTACCAGGCGACCTGTTTTGGCCACAGACGCCAAAATAGTGTCCTTGTCCAAAGGTGACAGTGTGCGGGGGTCGACAACTTCCACTTCAATGCCTTCACCAGCCAAAGTTTGGGCCGCAGCCAGCGCTTTATGCACCATCATGGCGGTAGCTACAACGGTAACGTCACTGCCCTTTCGCTTGATATCGGCCTTGCCCAGAGGAATAACATATTCCCCTTCAGGTACCTCACCGGATAAGCCGTAAAGTACTTTGTGTTCAATAAAGATTACAGGATTATCGTCCCGAATAGACGCCACCAGCAGCCCTTTGGCATCAGCCGGTGTAGAAGGCATCACCACTTTCACCCCGGGCATGTGGGTAAACCAGGCCTCCAGGCTTTGGGAATGCTGGGCTGCCGCCCCAACCCCCGCCCCGCAGGCAGTGCGCAAGGTTACCGGAACCTTGGCCTTGCCGCCAAACATATATCTCATCTTGGCAGCCTGGTTAAAGAATTCGTCTAAACAAACCGCCATAAAGTCCATAAACATAATTTCCGGCACCGGCCTAAGCCCCGCTGCAGCCGCACCGACAGCGCTGCCGATGATTGCGGTTTCTGATATCGGGGTGTCCAGCACCCTCTGGCCGCCGAATTCTTCTAGCAAACCAGTTGTAACACCAAAGCAGCCGCCAAAGACGCCCACATCTTCGCCCAGTATATAAACAGTACTGTCACGCCTCATCTCTTCCCTAAGGGCAGCGTTGATAGCCTGAGCATAAGTCATTTCTAACATATCAATCACCCCTTCGACATAAATTGTTTAATTAACTTTTTAATCACAATAAACATCTTTAGTCAGTTCTGTTACGTCAGGCAGCGGACTCTGCCGGGCGAATTCCAGGGCGCCCTTGATTTGCTCTTTAACCTGCTCCTTGATCACGTTCAATTCATCCTGTTCGGCCAGACTCATTTCCAACAGCCTGGCGGCAAACCTTTCAATAGGGCACTTCTTTTTCCACTGATTAAGCTCATCCTCACATCTATAGACACAGGCGTCACCTTCAAAATGGCCCCGGTGCCGGTAAGTTTTGCATTCAAGGAGGGTGGGCCCCTCCCCGGCCCGTGCCCGTTTAACAGCCTCGGCTGAGGCCTCGTACACTGCCATTAAGTCGTTTCCATCCACGGTGAGGCCCGGGATGCCGTAAGCTGTGGCCCGGTCCGATACATCGGTAATATTCTGGTGCACCTTCTGGCTCATGGAAATTCCATACATGTTATTCTCACAGACAAAGACCACAGGTAATTTCCATATGCTAGCCAAGTTAAGCGCCTCATGGAAGGTGGCCCGGTTGGAGGCACCATCGCCAAAGAAGCATACTGCCACACCATTGTTCTTCAGATAATTATTGGCAAAGGCCGCCCCCGTAGCCAAAGGCAGGCCGGCCCCCACGATACCGTTGGCCCCTAAAAAGCCCAGTTCCACATCGGCAATGTGCATGGAGCCGCCTTTCCCCTTGCAGTAGCCGTCAATTTTTCCGAAGATTTCCGCCATCATTTTGTTCACTGAAGCCCCCCGGGCAATACCGTGACCGTGGCCGCGGTGGGTACTGGCTATGTAATCCTTGACTCCAAGGTTACTGCAAACACCTACCGCCACAGCCTCTTCTCCCACATACAGGTGCACGAAGCCGGGGATCTGCCCCTGGGAAAATACATTGGCCACTGTTTCTTCAAACTCACGGATCAAAAGCATTTTTTCGTACATGGCCAGCATTTCTTCTTTTGTTAAAGCCATAAATGTCCCTCCTAACTTTATTTATAGTTAATTCACAATCTTCAGACATCTAAAAGCATAAAGTCTGCGTCACAAGATATATACTGTTATATTATAAATTTTGCAATATATACCACTATATCTAATTTGCCTCATCATTTAATTGGTGGGTAAACGGCATCAGGCTTTGGCCACTGAAAGTCCGGTGGTGGATTGTATATTTCAGCAATTAGCTTTAGATCACCCTGGGTCGTCAAGTAAGTGTAGGTAAAGTCGTGCCAGGTGCCCCCCTGCAAAATACTATGTCCTTTTGCTTTAAAGAATTTCATTGCGTTTTCATATTCTTCGCTGGTTCCTAAAGCAATATGGTGCAGCCCTTCACCGTGTTCTTCTAAAAATTCTGCATATATGCTTTTATCGTCCTTGGGTTCAATAATTTCAAATTGCGTTGAGCCAATATCAGCCAAAGCTAACCGCATGGCATATCCCTCTGGTTGGCCACGCAAAATCATATTATTAACAGTATCTGGATTAAATTCATAGATTGACCACGGTCCTATACCGTATTCATCAGCGTATTTTTTTACCGTGGCGTCGCAATCCTTTACGACAATGGCAACCTGTAGAATACCGTTAAATACCGGTTTGTCCAGCATATTCATTAAGTCTCCTTTATTAAAAATTTAGATAAAAGTCATGTTAAATTAGCTCATAACTATTCCACCGTCGATCATTACAGACTGTCCGGTCATATAATCTGAATCCGATGAAGCCAGATAAGATACAAAACATGCCACGTCATCAGGAGTTTGCACCCGGCCCAATGTAATTAGTTCGGAATACTTTTTTAAAACCTCGCCTTTAGGCAGGTTCAGGTAAGGTCCAATTTTTTCATCAATGAGATCCCACATGTCTGTTCCTACAATGCCGGGGCAATATGCATTGACTGTGATTCCAGATGGCCCTAGTTCTTTGGCCAGTGCCTGCGTAAATCCCCGCACAGCAAATTTGGTGGCGCTGTAAGCCGCCAAAAGATTAAAACCAGAATGCGCTGCTACACTAGCACAGTTGATTATTTTACCGTTCTTTTGCTTAATCATCTGTTTGGCAGCCGCCTGGTCACACAGAAAAACTCCCCTGCAGTTTATTGCAAAAATTTCATCCCATTCACTTGCAGTCATCTCTATAGCCAGCTTAACCTTGGCTATCCCGGCATTGGCGACCATTACATCTAATTTCCCATATTTCTCGACAACCTGATCGACCATAGCATAAACTTCTTTTTCGTTGGACACATCAGCAACAATGGCCATAGTATTGCTTCCAAGAGATTTTAATTCCTGTGAAACCTGATTGACATTTTCAGCATCAATATCATTAACCACGACATCTAAGCCATCCTTAGCCAGTCTAAAAGCAATTCCTCTGCCAATTCCGCGTCCTGCTCCCGTTACAATGGCAACCTTGTCCATTTTTATTCCCCCCTATACGATAAATTTTAGTGTTTAATACCTATAAATAATTGTTTGGACCACCATCTTCCCATAACATAATGCAGCTTTAATGTGAAACCTCTTTTTGCATTTTTTGTATAAATTAGTAAATTGCAAAAAGCATGCCTAAACATAATGCCTTTAATAAATCTACGAACAAAGGTAGATTGATAAACTATAATTTATATAAAATTTATATAACTGTCCTAATACCGAACAATGCAATGGCCATACCCAGAACGTTTAAAAGGGACTGACTGCTAATTTAAAAGCAATCAATCCCTTTTATTAGTACTTTAAATTTAACTTTTTTAGTTTTTCATATAGTGTGTTCCTACCTATACCCAGTGCCCGGGCCGTTTGGCTAATATTGCCACTAAAACGCTGCAGGGCTTCTTTAATTGCTTGTTGCTCCATTTGCTCCAAGATGCCCATTTGATTGTTCCCAGATTTACGTTGGTTACCAGCCGCCTCTTTAGAGGATCCTTTAGTGGTTAGTGAAAGCTTTTGTAAAAAACGTGGTAAGTGGTCTGCGCGGATGACTTCATCATCAGTGATAATCAGCATCTGCTCCAGTACATTGGACAGTTCTCGAACATTGCCCGGCCAGTGGTACTTTGCCAGCATTTGCAAGACTAAGGGATCAAGCTTGCATACCGGCCTTCCTAATTTAGCAGCAATGGAAGTAAATAAATGTTGTGTTAGAAGCTGCAGGTCACTGGCGCCTCTCTCCCGCAGGGAAGGTATTTCAATACACAGAACATTAATCCGGTAGAAAAGGTCTTCACGAAAATTACCCTCTTGCATTCTTTTATATAAGTTCTTGTTGGTAGCAGCTATTACCCGCACGTCAACAGGAATAAAATCTTTCCCACCAACACGCATTACTGACTTTTCCTGCAGAACACGAAGCAAATTAGCCTGCATATCCAGCGCCATATCACCAATTTCATCTAAAAACAGTGTCCCACCGTGGGCCAGTTCGAATTTGCCAGGCTGACCGCTGCGCTTGGCACCGGTAAAAGAGCCACCGCTATAGCCAAAAAGTTCGCTTTGAATCAGCCCACTGGGCAGTGATGCACAGTTAACTGGTATAAAGGGGCCTTGGCAGCGGTTACTGGCCATGTGGATGGATCTGGCAAACACTTCCTTGCCGCTGCCGCTTTCCCCCAGCAGCAGTACAGTAGATGAACAGGCCGCCGCCCGCTGGGCCAGGTTTATCGCTGCAGCAATAGGCTGGCTGCAGCCTACTATATTCTTGAAAGGAGCAACCTGTTTGTTTTGAATACCGCTGGTTGCCCTGCCATTAGCCTGAAGGGAGCCTTTACCGAAGTCGCTATCAATACCAGTTATACCGTCAAGTTCCAGTACTGTTCCTCTACAATATTTTTTTGTTTCCATAACACTATTTTTTCGGATACAGATAACAAACCCGGCACCGTCAATTTTGTCACTACCGTCGGAAATGGCTTTGATAGCGCAGATTAACTTGCCCGTTGGTGCGGAGATTACAAAATACTCCCCATCCATTGACCTACCATTAGACAAATAGCGAGAAGCAAAACCGCCTCCCAGCACATGATCAACCAGCATCCCCCTCAGGTCGACCTCTGAAAGGCGCAAAAAATTGCGCGCGGGTATATTTGCACCAGTAATTACCCCAGCATTATTAATATAGATTATTCCATCAGTGATCGTATCCACTGTTCTTGCTAACCTTTGATGGGCTAACTCCAATTCAGTTTTTGATAATTCTTTGCGCAGCTGGCTCTCGATGGCTTGAGTCGCCGCAACTATCATGCCCAGCGTATGCGGGTGCATTTTATCATAAGGTCCCGACATATCCAAGCAACCCAGTATATGTCCGCCCGGGTCCCGTATGGGTGCCGCTGAGCAGGTCCAGACATGGTGGTCATAGCAAAAATGCTCAGCGCCTGTGATTTGAATGGGAATACCGGATACCAGTGAAGTTCCTATGGCATTTGTACCTACTGACTCTTCTGACCAGACAGCTCCCTGTCCAAAATTCAAATGCTCTGCTTTACTCAGGGTTTGATAATCACCCATCGTTTTAAGTATGGTGCCTTTGTTATCCACTAGTACTACCATAAAGCCAGACCCCTGAACAGTATAAAACACTGATTCAATAACAGGCTTAGCCACTTCCATAAGCATTTTATTGTTCTCCCAGAAATGTTTCAGGTGCTCCTGCCCGTATAAATAATTACACTTACCACCAAGGGGATTTACGTTAGTTTTTTTACACCTCTGCCAGGATGACGCTATAGTGCTATTAAGCATACTTAAATCACATTGATCTGAATGTATAAAATTTTCCCAACGTTTTTCTATTTTTTTTTGCTCTTTCATTCCTGTGGAGCTTAATACCATTTTTCCCCGGACCCCCTAAAACAAAAATACTGTTACACTATTGTCCTTATACAATCACCAAAGTGCGCAGCAAAAAATTATGGGTGTCAGGTATTTTTTGATTTTATGAATATTTAGATTTATATACCAATATTGTATTATGGTACCATAATTTATATCAAGAAGAAATTAAATAAATTAGCTTTGAGCTGTTCATTTACAGGACATGGACATTTACAGGACAGTGTTCGGATGCCGGGCAGTTTTAGGCAGTACATATTTATAAAGCCTTGATTATAGACCAGGCATATGTTTTGAGAGTTAAAACCCCAGAATATTTTAAGAGGAGGTCTTGTTATGCTTAAAGCCGCGTTTATTTTTTTAGCACCCGGTGCCGAGCCATCCCAACATAAAGCAGATGTGCAGACACCAGAGGTAGAATTGAAAGTGGTAGGAGTGCAGGACTACCAGGCGGCCGAGGAAGTCATACGAAAGCTGGTGTCTGAAGGGGTAAAAGCAATAGAGTTATGCGGAGGCTTTGGACACGAAGGAGTAGCCAGAGCAACCAGAGCAGCTGGTAATGTTGCCGTAGGGGCGGTACGTTTCGATGTGCATCCTGGGCTTAACTGTAAAAGTGGCGACTCATTATTTTAATTAAGTGTACGGTCTCTAAAAAATCGCTACTTCACGCTAGAAAATCGAATACGCCCACTTCAGGGTCTATTTCATAAAATACTCACCCCCCGGAAAATGTAAAACTTCCGGGGGTTATACCAGTATATTTAATTTAGTTATTACTAACGCGCTCCCCGGCACCGTCCCTGTGCCTTTAGTGCCCTAAGTAAGGCTTAAAAGACGTTTTGGCATCCTATGTCAAACGCCTTTTTTTTGTTCGAAAAATGTAATATCAGTGGGCATGAGATTATATTAGCTATTGAGAAATGAATATTATATAATGAACTGGAAAAAGAAGGTGGCTTAATAAATAATGAAATACAATAGATTGTCGAAAGCTGATTATGCCAAAATAATTAAATTTATTGAGTCCATTCAATCAAAGCCAGAAAATTATCGAATTAAAGTTATGATTTTACTATCCCAAATTTTCGGTTATCACAAGTCTACTTCCTGGATTGTAGACCATGAAGGGAATCTATCTGAACCTTTAGTCCTTAACATTAATGAAAAAATAATACGTGATTATCTTAAATTTCAACACTATAAAAGCGACGTTCTTCATCCTAAAAATGTGGGGTTACAGAGTTGTTCAAAAACTAGCGTGATACGAGTCCAAGATTTAATGTCACTAAGAAAATTTGAAAATACTGATTATTTTAAAAGGTTTTTTTGCGATTTTGGTTTATACCACTATCTTGCAATTTATTTAACTAATCAAAATAGTTTAATTGGTGGTATTGCTTTACTAAGATCAAAAGAAGAAAAACAATTTAACAGCAAAGATATTAATTTATTAAGTATACTTTCTAATTTAATTTCAAAGGATCTTGGGGATTGCCTAAGAATATATAGCTTAGAGAATCTTAAAAATTCATTCGAATGTTATGCTAATGATTCACCAATTGGCTTAATTGTCATTAATGAATATTTATCTATCTACCACTTTAATAAAGCTGCTGTTGAAATCTGCAAAGAGCTTGCTTCGACGACAGAAAGATGGGGTAATCCAATAGAAAAATTTATAAATCAGATAATCACTGAATATCTTTATACATGGAAACTAGGTCTTAAAAAAGAATTTCTATCATCATCATTAAATAACTATGAAATTAAGATATTGCCAACTAGCACTTTGAGAAATAGCCCCCTAAAACCATTTTACATCTTCACATTGACACCACTAAACCTGCAACAAAAGCATGAAAAAGATGTTAAGATATTAAATACAAGCGATTTAACCATTCGGGAACGTGAAATTATAACTTTAATTAAAGAAGGTTACAGAAATCAGGATATCGCCAATGAATTATTTATAAGTCTTAATACAGTGAAAAAACATATGCAAAATATTTTTAGTAAAATAGGTGTTAAAAACAGAACAAGTCTATGCTACAAAACGGAATTAAATCGTTATATTAGAAATGAAAAAGGTTTCGGAGAAAATACCGAAACCTAAACTACGGAATTTAAATTCTAAAAATGTACAGGCGGAGATTTGTCTTTCCAGGGACAGGACTGCTCTAATTGACTAGCTAATCTAAAAAGCGTTGCCTCATCGGCAAAGCGAGCAGCAAATTGCATTCCAATGGGTAAACCTCCCTTACTCCAACCAAGAGGTAACGAAATAGCCGGTTGACCAGTAGTATTAAATAAATTTGTGAATGGTGCATAAGTAAAAATTTGTTCAGTCCATTGTTTAGCATCTACTCCAGGGGCATTAGCATTTAATTCACCAAGAGGCAGTGGTGGACGTGCAGTAGTTGGCGATAGTAATAAATCAAAATTGGTAAAGAAATTACCAACAGAACGAGAAACCATAGTATAGATGTCTAACGCCTGTAAAAGCTCAGAAGCTTTCATCTCCTTACCAAATTTATAACAAGCCCAACTAGTTGCTTCTAAATTATCTTCAGAGGGAGTTCGCTGAAGTAAGGTAGCCACACCATCCATCATGTTTGCAAGATTTGCAGCCCAAATACGTAAAGTTGCTAAAGAAAACATTTCTACATCAATTTTTGGAGAAGCCTCTACCATTTCATGTCCAAGGTCTTCACAAAGCTTGACTGTTTCATAAAGAACGTCTTTGCATTCCTGATCCACTGATACACCTGATAACGGATTGTCCATCCATGCAATGCGTAATTTTCCTGGGTTTATATTAATCTCCTCAGAATATGGGCGTTGTGGAGGTTCTGCGTATGCATAGCATCCTGGGTCAGAACCTGCAACGGAATCTAATAACGAAGCAGCATCTCTAACAGTTTTAGTTAGTGCAAATTCAATTCCAATACCATTTAATGGTTCACCATAATCAGGACCGGTAGGAGTACGTCCCCTGGTTGGTTTTAATCCAACCAGTCCATTACAAGATGCTGGAATACGTATTGATCCTCCGCCATCATTTGCATGAGCCAAAGGTACTATTCCCGCCGCAATAGAGGCTGCTGAACCTCCGCTTGAACCTCCTGGACTGTGATTTGTATTCCAAGGATTGCGAGTGGGACCGTAAAAAGTGGCTTCAGTAGTCGCATTATAAGCAAATTCGGGCGTAGGAGTTGTCCCGATCGTTACTAACCCTGCTTTTCGAAAACGACTCATTAGTTCAGTATCATACGGGAAAACCAATCCTTCTGCCAGATAGCTCCCCATATTTACAGGAACACCAGCGGCATGTAGAACTACTTCCTTAATTAAAAATGGAACTCCCCTAAACGGTCCATCTGGTAAACCATTACTAATTTCTTTTAACGCCTGCTCGTATAGTATATTGTAAACACAGTTCAATTTTGGATTAAGCTCTTTTATGCCTTCAATTGATGTTTCTAACAGTTCATTAGGTGTAACTTCCTTATCCCTAACTAATTTTGCTAAACCAAGACCATCATATTTCGAGTATTCTGATAATTTAATACTCATTAGTTAGCCCCCTTTTTTTAAAGCTTAGAAATATTATCTTAATTGTGCTGTAAGTTGACAATAATACTAAAGTGTTATTTTGTATGCCAGCGTTGCATAGCAGGGTCAATATTTTCTCAGGGTAATTCAACGTGCACAGTGAAAGCGGGACTTTTTCAAGCCCCGCCCCATTGTTAATTAGTTTCTATTAGACGGTCATAGTGTTTGCTCCAATGTGTAACTTAATAAAATTTAAGGAATTAATTTCTCTTTCTTTGCCCATTCTTCAAAACCGCCCCACTTAAATGGGCCGTAAAGACCTTGAGAAATATCTAACCTATCACGATGAGCCCCACCTAACCACATTTGAACTATTTTATAATCTCTCATATATTTTTCAACATGGAATTCATAAGAGTAGCCATATGAGCCCATTAATTCCATGCTAGTGTTTGTTACAAACTTAGCCGTATCCGCTGCAAACGAACGTGCAGCAGAAAACTTTGCGATCATCTCTCTGGACCAAGGAGGACCATAAGTATCTGGTTGAGTGACTTGCCAGGTTACAGAAAGGTAATAATTTCTTGAGATATCAATGGCCCTAAACATTTCAGCAATCAAGGTTGCAAAAAGTGACCTTTCACGCGTTGGTAAGCCAGCTATTTCCCTGTGTTTTGTGTAATCTAAGCAAATTTCTAAAACAGCCTGAGATAAACCCACTAGCCTTGCCGCTCCGGCTAATCTTCCTAATCCCATTATATAACCCTTAATGAGCTTTGCGCCTTCTCCTGGTTCTGTATCAATTCGATATCTTTTTGGAACTCGAACATCATCAAAATAAATGTCTACATTTTCATCGGACCATGCAAACCCCATTTTTTCATAGGGATTTGAGAAACTTAAACCTTTTGCGTCAGGTGGAATATAGAAAATTGCAGCTCCATCCTCACCTAAGGTTGGGTCTGTACTAACTACAGTCCAATACCCAATATGACCTTTTAAATTTTCACTTTGAAATCGTTCAATCCAACCTGCTGGACCAGGCCATATTTTATGCCCTTTAATTACATAGTCATCACCATCTGGACGTGCTATCGTTTTAATGGTTTTAAATTGTAGCGCAGGATCCTCTAAATTAGCCCCGCCAGCGGGTTCAGTAATAGCAACACATGCAGTCCATGCATCGTCTCCTGCAAGAATAGGGGAAAACTCTTTTAATAAATCGTCCCTCTTCGCAGCAACCATAATTGAGATAATCCAATGGAACTTCCCAACCATAGTTGCTAGGCCAATATCACCCCTGGAAAGCTCTTCATTTATCATTTGGCGAACTACGGGTGATAGACCTAACCCGCCAAATTCAGCAGGAAGGTTTGATTTAGTTACACCTAACTTTACTAACTTAGCGTATAATTCGTGCTGTGTCTTTAATGCTAGCTTCTCGTCTTTATGCCAACCACCTTCGAGGTCGTGCCGTAAGGGCATTATTTCTTTATCTACAAATTTTCTAAAGCTTTCCGCCATTTGAATATCATCATCTGTGCAGAATGCTTTACAATACTTATACTCCGGGGATAACATTTTGTAGTTTTCAGACATTAGTAGAACCTCCCTTATTAAATTGAGAAAAAATCAATCATAGAATTCAGGAGCTCTTTTAAAGCTTGCTAAAACTTCTGGGTCATGCCCAAAAATCACTTTGGCATCCGTTTTTTGCACAATGCTTATACTTGAATACCAAGAACGCGTGTCGCGCATAAGCCAACCTAGAGGAACTTCCTGTTCAAAATTCTCTTTAAAAAAACATAAGTCACTAGTAAATACGAAGGTGCCAGAATTGGGTAACTCAACCTTCAAAGACATTAGACCAGGAGTATGTCCGGGTGTATGGTATAACGTCATATTTTTAAAAAGTTCTGTCTCATTTCCATGTACAGCTTTCCAATTAAACTGACTATCTAAGTAATGTGGTAAATACGCTCCAAAATCTTCTTTAGTAGCTACTGCGTAAAAGGCATATTTTAATTCTTCCTCATGAACGTATATTGGTACATTAGTACCCCTAAATAACTCTAACCCCCCGGCATGATCAAGATGGAGGTGACCAATAATTACGGCTTTAATATCTTTAATTCCATAGCCTAATTTCTGTAATATGTTATCTAATCGATTATCGTCAGTATAGGAAGTAACAGCGAATATTTCAAAAACTCCTTCAGGCCAAAGCTCTTTATAATTAGGTGCAGGACCTGCCTCATAAAGAATAAGACCGTACTGAGGATGCTCAATCAAAGCGCCTACCATAGCTAAATTCTTTCGTACAACAGGTGGTTCAGTTTGGCTGTAAGTAGAAGTCCCGGCACCTTCAAAGAAAAACCCTTGATCCGCTGTTAACTGGCCGTAATCCAACAAGTATAATTTCATCTGAATTTCCCTCCTTTTATAAAAAAGGTTTTATTGAACCTTTTAAGTATTTAATAGCTTGCTTGGGTTTTCATTAATCATCAATTTTATATCACTTTCTTTTAAACCAGCTAATAACATATGTGTAATATACATACGCATACCCTCAACAACTGTAGGGTTCTGTAATTGACCAAAATCAGTAATTAAAATACTATGTTTAGGTCCCACTTCAGTAATCATTTTGGCAATTTCTGTTGGCTTTTGGCCATCAATCATTGGCATACATGGTAGGAAGGCATAAGTAAAATATGCACCCATTTCCGCCAGTTCCTTTTGTTCAGAAATACTCATCCGATTTACACTACAATTGGGGTGAGACACAGCTATCTTACTTAAACCTATATTTTTAGCTTCTTTTACCAAAATAAAAGTCTCTTTAGGGGATAGGTGACACGTATCCAAGATAATATCTGCCTCACGTATTAAATAAAGGATTTCTTTAATTTCAGGGGCTATTTCATTAGCTTCACCACCTTTTTTAAATATAGATAAACCTTGTTCTGGCCTACTTAACCAAACAGCTTGCTTTAACCACGGCGTTTCACTTTCTACTACAACTTTTTGAATTGTATAGGATGCGTCAACGCTTGGCATCCAAATCACCCTTGCACCCAACTTTATGGCCATATCCACAGCATGTGCATTAAAACCGCCTACAGAATGATTTAAAACCAAACCTCCAAAGATACTAATACCCGAGACTACTTTACTAGCGACATATGCCCTATCAGCCGTGCAGGTATTGTGGTCTTTAAATACTACAGCACTCATTCCTGCGCTTTTAGCTTCTTCAGCTATTTGTATTATGTCTTGCCGCCTGGGTACCACATCAGGGCCACCATGAATATGTAAATCGCAAGCGCCTATTAAAAGCTCATTGACTTTATCGATCAACCAAAATACACCTCCAAATGGTAATGACTATATAGATTCTTATTTTACAACAGTTTAAATAGCCCTTTCCTAATTAGTTAAATATTAACAAACAAAAACACTGATACTTATACATGTTTTTACTACTTTAGACAAATAACCATTCATGCCGTCATATAATCACATTTATTAATGAATAACTTGTATCAGGAATGAAAGTACTAGATGATGATTCAAAAAAAATTAAGCCGTAATCCTGTACATAGGAAATACGGCTTCCAATAATAAGTCCATAATCATAAATTTTTGTAGAACGGGATTCCAACCCGCTTAAACTAGGGCCACAACCTAGCGTCTAAGCCTCTAGACTACCAAATCCAAAGCATATTAAGTAAGCTCATAAACATAATCAAGGATATCAACTAGCCTTAAAATACCTACAGCTTTACCTTCTTTAAACACAGGTAAGATATTTACTTTTTTAGTCATCATCAACTTAATTGCTGTGTTTACAGTGTCGTCACTGCTCACCCAAGCCTCTACCAGAGGACGCATGACCTGCTTTACCTCAGATATGGTGTATTTTTTAAAGGCGTCTTTCTTATATAGAGCAGCCCAGCCAATATTCCATAACTCCGTATTCTCATATTGCATCATACTGCGCTGTAAACCATCCATAATACCTCGGATGGTTAGGATGCCGACCAACTTATCTTCATTGTTAAACACTAACAGCGACCTATGGTGGTGTCCTTGTCCTTCCCTATACTCTCTTAGAGTTTCCAAAGCTTCTTTTAAAGAATCGGTATCTCTAATGGCAGGATACTCGCCAGGTAGTAACATAAGCTCTTTTACTTTTTTAGTTTCAGGCATAAACAGATCTCCTTTTAATAAGTCCTAGTAGCTTCCTATTTTTTGCTTCCAACGAATATCAGCAAAATTTTATTAACGGGTTTAATATATTATAAGCATTTGGTAGCGTTCTCATTACTTAGCAATTAGCCTCGCTGATTAAGAAACGCCTTACTACGGGTTGGTTTTCCACCAGTTAACCCATTAGTACGATTATTAAAAGTATAAATACAGAATAGCCCCAAAACCTACTTCTTAAGGCCATTTGCCCAGCCAACTTCTCCTTTCAAACATGTCCATACATAGTTGTGCTCGCTAACACAATTCTTGAAATTACCGTTCTTCCAGTTATGCAAGATCCTTAGTAATTCTTCCTTATCATCCAAATCTAAATTTGATACTTCAATAATAATTTTGGATAAACGTACTTGCTGTAACTTAAAAGAAAAGCCCATAACCTTTTGTTTGCCAAGGTTATGGGTTTTATTTGCGTTAATTTTTATATATTATTTGCACCATTATATTCCACCGTGGGAACTTCAAAATAAAATTCAGTATCCACTTCGGGGTTTCCCCCCATTACCTTTATTTTAACTTCCCCTTCCAATGAGGCAAATTGACTATTCAGATTAAAAGTGCCCGATCCGGACAGCGGCTGCCACGTGCCACTTGCGTGGTGGTAAACTTCCAGCACCCCTTCGGGTACTGTGGACGGCGCTGTCGGTGTTGCCATGTTCCGATTCATATTCGCTATAGGAAAATAATTAAACCGCAGTATAACTTCGTTTAATTTTACTTCCGCAGGCAACTGTGGGTTAAAAACCATCATCACTGAGCCGTCTTGAATACCAAAAAACTCGTTGCTTGTTGAAAACCCTCCATGTGCATTTAACTCCGTAACTTTCGGTATAACCAGCCCGGCAGGGATATTGAACTGCTCGCCGGGCAGTCCAAATTTGGGATTGAGCACAAACATCGTAAGGTAATGCGGTTGACGGTTTAAATTTTTTACACCTAATTCTCCCACCTGTTCGCTGCACCAGGCCAGCACGGTCAGCGGCCAGCCGGTGTCTACGGACCCGCGGCAAATAACGTTCATCCACCTTTCCAGTAAGCTAACCCGGCGTTGTTCGGCCGCGTCAAGACGCCGGTCAGGCCAAGTGGATGCCTGCATACCTAGCCCCGGAGGACCGGGCGGGCCATTAGGGTATTGAAAAATATACCATGGTGAATGATAACGAGGCAACGCTTTACCCTGGGAGCTGTGATGCGGCGCACTGATTTCCATATCAAAAGCCGCTGTTTCACCCGAACCCAGATTCCCAACCATCTTGTGTTGCCAGCCCTGTAAAACCGTTACGTGATCCAGCTTCAACCCGGTGTTGTTTTGTATTGTACCTGTAATCCTGCTACCGTGCACTTCGATAACGGGTATTAATCCCTCCGCTGTTTCGGCGGCGCTTTCATTCCAGAAGTAATTACAACGCATGTTCCGTGGCGCAACGTCGCTGAAACGGACCAACAGGTCAGAACCTTTGATTATCCGGTAGGATGGTTTGCCGTCCTCGCTTATTAAACGCGGGTTTAAATCCAATATCTGAGCTTCTATTACTTGGTCAGGGTCTTTGAATACCACGTCTAAATCCGGCTTCATGGGAGTAAAATAGCCCACTGCCGTGTGCCCAACGGGGTTTCCGTTCCCCCTGTCTTCCACCACCTGAACCACGTTGACTAAAACGTTGGCGCCTGTAAATACCACATATAGGTAGATTCCACCTGCAAATAGCGCGGCTACAAGCGGCACTACCGCCAGGTTGTATTCAGGACGGTCGATACGATTTAAAAACCAGTATGCACCCGGGCCAACCACCACCACGTAGATTAGTAAAAACAGTGCCACGAAACGCCACCCCGGGAACGCCTCTGCTGGGAAATCATATGTAAAGCTGGACAAATCCACTAACCCATTATTAACGTCATGCGGCTCCCTTTGCCAGTTATTCATTTCCTCCGACGTTAGCATACTTTGCCATAAACCTTCTCCCAGTGCTCCTGTCCCCCACGGGGGCTGACCGGGATCAACGCTAAGTACCGTGACCATACCGTTACCGAGTAAGAGCCGCCTGCCCAAGGGGTTATCCGGTGGTCCCCAGGATTTGCCCGCCCCGGATAGAATAGCCACCGGAGCAGCAACAGAACCGGGATCAAGTTGATTTACCCACTCGGCCTCTACTTGCCATGCTGACTGTTGCCTAATGAGTTCCACAGTGAAAGGAATTGTGTTTGAGGGCAGGGCAGCCAGAGCATCCTTAATTCCAGAACCGCCGCTCACCACTAGGTGCCCGCCGTTTTTTACCCACTGCACAAGAGCCTGACTCTGTTTTTTGTTAAGTATCGAAGTCCCCTCATCGGTAAGTAAAATAACACCAAAGGCGTTTAATTCACTTCCCCGGTGGGGAAATAAGTCTGCAGTAATCTGCAGCGCAGTTACATATCGTACATTATTACCAGGTAAAACCATCCGCAGCATTTTTAGAGCCGGAGGAATCTGACCAAGCACCCCTACGGCTCCGGGCAAGGTATCGCGTGTATTTAAAACGACCTTTGGCCTACCTTTGCTTACTTTGGCCAGTTCCTTGTCGCCTGTGCGGAATATGAAGTCGGTACGCTCATTGGCATTTTCATTCATGGGTAACCATAAAGTAAGATTCGTTTCCGTGCCTGCGGGCAGCGACACCTTTTCACCATATGCAGCCCAGGGAATGTAACTTGTAGGCCGGTATACATGTGGTGAACCAGGCAATTCGGGTGGTGTATATTTTACATAGTTGATAGCTTCCAATTCTCCGGCAAGGTCTTTGTTGCCGGTATTCTTTAAAAACACTTTAGCTGGTAGGTAGCGACCAGGCACACCCTGCCCCTGCCATCCCATTTCCGCATCGATCTGAACTAACTCTCCCGACGCAGCAAGGACGGTTCCTGGAAGCACTAAAAACAGCAGCATTGAAAGGGCAATCAGGGATATTATAGAGTATTTGCCTGCATATCTTGAATGTTCTTGCCGGTGCATCACTGCACCTCCGTTTGAAGAACCTTATAATCTATATTCATGTGTATATCAATTAATTAATATACGGGCCACCAAACAGAATACTAGCTATAAGTAGAAGTCTGAAAGCTTGCCAATAGCTTACTGGCTTTAAGTTAAATAATTCTGGTATCGTTGTATTCCAGAGATACTGTAGTAACAGAGTCCCTAAAAACAGTAACCCAATAACTAGAAATACAAATCCTAAATAATACCCCGTCGCAATAGGCATTACAGACCAACCCCTTTGATTATTGTTTTTTCTTACTGCATAAGCTTTAAGCGCCGTAAAAGTAGCAAAGATGCTAAATGCAAAACCTAATAAGAATCCGACCACTGGCGCATTGGTAAAGGATGTTTTACTTATCTGCCCAAACATCAGGGATGCAGCGCTAAGCAAGATAAACACAACAGTCAGTTTTTGGTACTTGCTCAGATGTTATGTTTTTAGAATTCACTCTCACCACGACATTTCTTGCCGCACGCTACCAGGCCGGCCACAAACAGTACTGGTATGGCTATGGAAATAAACATAATAGTATAGTTATATATCACAGAAAATGTTGTTCCGAGCCAGGCATTTAATACGAAAAAGGGGAAGACCCAGGTTAGGGATAAAAAAATCTCCATCGCCATCACTGTCACTAAGCTCTTTAGTAACCAATTCTCGGATATACTCTTTTTTCGCATAGCTATCCTGATGCCGTCGAGGTAAATTACCGTTAATAAAACGGAATGAACAATGATAAATATAGTTGTTAAGTCAAATGACCGGTTTAAATCTGACCTTAACATAATGTATGCTGCCCATGTAACCCACAACAAACTGAACACAATAAGCAGAAGTAGAAAGCCCCGTTGCAGAGTTACAGACCGTTCGCGGACGCCGTAATTCCTGATGGCATGTACCAAAAGGATGGCAAAAAGAAATGCCCCGGCCTGCTGAAACAATATCTGAACTAATCTAATAACTGGGTGGATAGAAAACTGACCCGGATAGGCGAGGTGGAAATTCGCAACGATTCTAAACAGCAAACCCTCAAGCTCCATTATGGTACTAAAGAACAGAGCAAAGGCCAAGAGTTTAAAAAATATGTTATGTGACTGCTTATAGTACTTCCACGATAAGAAGCCGGCCACAGCAATCAGTAATCCGCGCACTGGCTCCAGCAGCCTCAACCACCAGTTAGCGGGAAGATATGCCAAAACCTTAGATTCTGTTAACACTACTGACAACCCCAACAGAATTACTATAGCGGCTAATGCTGCCGCTTTTTTATTACCCATTTCGGCCTCCAAACCTACCACTACCAAAAGCCAAATCATTGGTTATTTTATGTATAGAATAAACCCCGTATAAGCATTTTTTAACCCCGTTTCCCCCAAATGCCCTTTTCGCGCCCCAAAATGCATAAAAGGAAAAAGGTTATTTATGTCAAATATAGTACAATAAAAAGGAAGTGTTGTATATATGGATAAGGTTCCACTAATATCACTTCCAATTGGCATTAACTTATTCATTGTCAGAACGCTTTTGTGTTGTCCGAAAAATGTAATACCAGTCGGCATGAGATTCTATTAACTATTGAGAAATGAATATTATATAATGAATTGGAAAAAGAAGGTGGCTTAATAAATAATGAAATATAGTTCATGACAACCTTTCGGTTGCCATGAACTATTACGCGAAACCCAGAATGTTCCTTAGTCTCGACTATTATGGGACCTTATGAGCCTGCATCTCTCGACTGTTCAAACTCAAACATTAACAACACAGGAAAATAAGCATTAGATTAGCGTGGTCGGTAAAGAGCTTTTTACTCTTTTACAACCTCAATGGTACCTCCAGCATCTTTGATAGCTTCAACTATATTATTGAGGCCGCTTCCACCCAGCACCGGAATCCTGATAATCAGGCAAATACCGGAGGGTGAAGTTAATTCAATCAGGTTTAATAGGTTTATTACGGCGCCAGCGGGGATAAAAATGCGTAGGATAGTTCCAGGTAATTGAGGGCATTCTTCATTCGGGGGAACATGTGGTTTGTATCCTTGATTACTCATAACTATACCTCCTTGGAATATATTAACGATATACATTATTCTACAAGCAAGGAAAATGTTACTAGTAGTCAGGCGCACAGCATGTATTTGTCACATCGTTTATGACATGAACCATCATGTCCGTCAATTTCCGGACAATTAACACCATCAATTGCTGGACATTAATGGCCAGCTTAAACAAAAAACACCGTGGCCATGTTTGCCTTACCACGATGTCTTAAACCTTTCAATATCAGTAATCTTTCTGTGTGATATTGTCTCTTGATATTACTCTTCCATAATGATAAATTACTTCTTATGACATATCATGGAAGAAGGCGTAGGCATGGTTAACTCTGTTGTGCTTGTTACCTGTGTGAACTTCTTATTAAACATTGCCATTCAAGGCTCGATTATATTTATACCACTTTTGGGCGCCCAGTTGGGCGCTTCGGATTTTCAAGTAGGTTTAATTGGCGCAGCATATGGTGGTGCTTACCTTTTATCATCTCTTTATTTCGGCCGGCAGTCGGATCGAAGGGGAAGAATAGCCTATGTCCGATCCGGACTACTACTCTGTGTAATTGCCTTTGCGATCCAGTTGCTGGCTCATGATTTATACATTTTGACCCTTGTAAGGGCAGGGGTTGGTTTTTCCCTTGGAGTTACGATGGCTGCCTTAATGGCTTATGCTTACGAATCAGGGGTTGACATGGGGCGTTTCAGTTCTTATGGGTCACTGGGCTGGATTGCGGGGGCGTTGGGTGCCGCTTTCCTGAAGGATTTTAATATATTATTTTTGGCAAGTGCTATGTGTTGTTTAGTGGCTTTCGCTATTGCTTTGTTTTTCTCATCAGCGACCGACCTAGATGTGCGTGGTAAAAAGAAAGAAGTCGCATCTTTTCGGGATGTTGCAAAAGCTGGATTTCCAATTTACCTGGCCGTTTTTCTACGCCATCTGGGGGCCGCGGCGGTGTGGATTATTCTACCCCTTTATTTTACGTCCCTGGGCCTGGATCGATTCTGGGTGGGCATGCTCTGGGGGGTAAATTTTGCTGTGCAATTTATTGTTATGCGTTATGTAAATAGATTTGACGCTAATAAAACTTTTGCTTTCGGTCAAGTATTGTCAATCATAGTATTTGTGGCCTATGTCTTGGTAAGCAAGCTGATACCGCTGATAGCAGTGCAAGTATTGTTGGGGGTAGCATGGTCTTGCCTTTATGTGGGTGCATTGCTATTGGTACTAAGGTCAGGTGAGGACAGAGGTACCGCAAGTGGCGTTTTTCAGGCTACATTAAACTTATGCAGTGTTTTTGGGCCTCTATTGGGTGGAATTATAGCCCAATTCGCAGGCTACCACGGGGTAATGATTTTTGCCGCTGCTCTTGGGGTAGCAGGATTGGTGGTAGCTGTTCCCCGTCAAGGCAGAACAGAAGCTAAAATGAATTAATCACTTAATGTGCAGAACATTGATGTCACTAGGCTTTGAGGGCGGTTGCCTCACATTCAAAAAGTGCTTTTTGGGTCTTTTTTTATATTCTCATTGAAATATTTGGAATAATTATATTTAATAGTCATTGTAACGTCGAAATATTTTAATTCCCCACCCATAAATTTTGGATTTTTATAATAAAAGTAATCTAAATCAGATGACATAATAAATTCTATCTAAAACAGCAAAAACCTTTTTTGGAAAATTATTTCTAATACAAAAACCCCAAGCACATTTGCCTGAGGGTTACATATTTTTAAGGGAACGTGATGCTCAAATGCCTCACCATAATTGTTGCTGCAGCAAATTAGGTGGTAAAAGCCGGCCCCGGATAAAGCCACCCTTTTAGCTTGCCGAATTTGACGTACCTACCTAAAATATCGATCTCTTCCTTAAGTAATTTCTTAAATATATTTTTGATGCGCATGTTATAAGTACACTGCTTTAACGATTGTGTATGGATCATGGAAGCCCCTTGCAGCCCGATCAAAATCATGCGGTACATGTAATCGTCTTCCATAAAGTCCATTCTTCCGGTGGAAATAATAACATCCGTGGGTTTTTTAGGTGCCACGATACCAAAGTGTTGGATTTCCTTTTCCAACATCTCTGTTTGCAGCGTTAATTTACGCAGGCCTTGTTCCAGAACAACCCTGAAATCGATATCGTGCACATAAGCCAGGTAAAACCTGGTTTGCTGGATATTATCATAACGAAAACAAAGGTGATCCCACAGGTGGTAAGCTTCTGCCGCGCTAATTTTCTCATCGACGCTGGCTGGCACACTGTTGTAATGCGGGCATTTTTTAATCCACCCTTTTAAGGTCATATAATTAACAATCTTTGTTTCATTATCAATGGAATCCTTGGTCATCTTACTTATCACGGTTCGTATGCTATCATTGGTCATACTGTTGCGCAGCGTTCTTAAAAGGTTTTCAATATGTTCCTGTATGTATAACAGTATTTCGCCGGCAATAAACTCGTCGGTGTACATTTCTATATTACACGGCGGCGGCCCGATAATCCGGTTGGGAGCAGGGGCGGTAACTTTATACTTGTTCATTTCTTTCTTTAGTATGGCAACATTTTCATTGAGTTCGCCTACAAAGTATCTAATAAGTAATTTTAAGTCTATATCATGCACAAAATGCTCCAGGATCAGTAAACGTTCGATCTCATGGTATTTAGAATTTAAAATATCCCATAAGTTAAACGCTTCCTGGGCATCAATCTGTCTTAGTTCTTGCTTTTGTATTTTATTCCTAATTATTTCCAGTACCATGCAAAGAAGCCCCCTAACTTAATTGTAACTATTTTTGCTGGTTGTAAGATACAATATTTATATTGAGGGTTCTTTTTCTGTTAAGCTATTCACGACCCAGGCTAGCACAAGGCCGTAAATAGTCGCTCCGATAAAGTCGGATATTGGTGTCAATAAAGGGAGATTTAATGTAGGTTCTACGCTGAATAATAGTGTCAGACTATAAATAAAGAACCATATAGACCAGCCGTACAGCAACCCTTTTAAGGTGAGGTGCCGGTGCTTTACGTGCGGAATTAAATACACAAAAACGATGCCAAGAAAACCGCCCCATACCAGGTGGCCCAAAAGACCAAACAATGTCTCAGCCGTGGAAAAAGGTCCGCCTCTCCCAAAAATGATTATGGCCGACCAGTCAGCCATGCGAAGTGTGGTTAGCCCAACGGCATAGGCAAGAAAACTCCATACATTTTGTAGAACAGTCGCTCCTAACCCGGCATAAAAACCCCGCGTTAGACGATCCCGCTCCATCATATTGATGGCTCCCTTCTTGAGGCTAACTAATTGATGTTATCTAATTATTCCTTTAAGTTCTTCTAGTAATATCCCGAGATCCCCAACCATTTATGCTGCTATTGTGCAGCTTTGTTTTAAAAATAAGGGTTTGGCGGTCTTCCAACTGGTGGCAAATTGTTTTTACTATTTCGGCGGCCAGGTTCGTGTGCCGCCGCGCCACCTCGCTTGCACCCAACGCGCGGTATGCGGCGGCTAGGCTTTCATGGCAGTAAAACAACAGCAGCGGGTTTTCCAGATGCCCGGCCTGGATTAGGGCTTCACTGGCACTCGCCGCGGCCTCGTCGTAGGCGCCGTCCAGGTAGTGAATTTTCCCTTGGAAAAGCAGCGAGCGGGCTACGTTCTTGCGCACCCTGGTTTGGCTGGCACAACTATAAGCCCGGTCGTAGTAACGGCGGGCTTGTGGTGCGTTTCCTTCCTGCAGGGCCAACTCACCCAGACCCAGCCACACGCGGCTCTCCCAGCGCCAGGTGACCTTGGTATCCCGGGCAGCCAGTTTCTCCGCCTCCCGCAATAACGAACGCGCCCGCCCCTGGTCCCCCAGATACAGGCAGTCAAAGGCCAGGTTAACCAGTGAGTAACCCAGCGGCTCGGGCCAGGGGTACTGCCGGCATATTTCAACTCCCCGCTCGTTCCAAGCTGCCGCGCTGTCCAGGTCACCCAATTCGTGGTAGACGTAGCCGATAGAATTGGGCAACCGGGTCAGCATGAAGGAATTGCCAACTTGCTGGGCTTGTGCCAAGTTAACGGTTAGTTGTTCGATGGCAGGCATAAAACTGCCTTGCTCGGCGTAGGCCAGACCCAGAAAAAACCGGGCAAACAGCTCATTAAAAATTTGCCTGGCATTTTGCGACAGCAGCAGAGCCTCCACCAACCCCGCAACGGCGGTAGAAGCCCGGCCCTTCAAAAGCAATCGCCGGCCGATATCGATGAGAGCGTGGCAGCGGGAATCGTCATCGTTGGTTTCCCGGCCCAGCTTTTGTGCCAAATCGCTGAACTTTCTAGCCTCTTCCAACCGGCCAGCCATGCTGTACATAAGGGACAGGCCGGTGACGCAAGAAACAGCCAGGCGCGTGTCCCCACCCGCCAGCGCGGTTTGGTAGGCCCCGGCCAGGTTTTTTTCCGCCGGGCTAAAATCACGGTTGCACAGGTTGGTAAGGCCCAGTAAGTAAGTGGCCTTGCTGCCCAGTTGGGTGTCCCCGGCGCCGGCGGCCAACTGCTGCATGCTGTTAAATTCCTTAGCAGCCCGGTCATATTCCCCCAGGTTAAAAAAGGCCTGGCCGCGATTTTCATTAACGGATAACAGGAACCCGGCCGGACGGCTATTTTCCTTAGCACTGGGCGCCGGCGGAGCGGCACCCGCGCCGTCCGCCGCTTCGCCGGCGCTAATCCGGTCGTATAGCGCCCTGGTTCTGGATTGGGGTTCGACCCCCAATTCCTTGCGCAATAGCTGGCTGCAAACCTGGTACTGACGGAGGGCAGCCGCCCGTTTACCGGATAACCAGTGCAGCTGCATAATTACGCAATGGATGTCCTCCTGCAGTTCATCCCTATTCAAGGCCTGGTGGGCATAATCCAGGGCTTTATTATAGTCTTTTGCTTCCATAGCCCGGTGAAGCAGCCGGTACAGCGCAGACAGATAATTAACCTGTAAGCGTTCTCGCTGTTCCAGAGACCATTTCTCAAATTCATCTGCCTGCCGAATAAAAAATCCTTCCAGAAAATCCCCGCGGTAAAGAGTAATCACTTCTTCCAAACTGGCGGGGTTTTCTTCCCGCCCGTTTCCGGCCAGTACTTCGAGAGCCAAAGCATCAATAAATACGGGAAACTGCGGGTTAAAACCAACGCTGTCCCGGGAACCGGTCAGCAGCGTCGTAGACTGATTTGGTGCCGCCGGGGTAATGCTGCGGTTAATCCTATATACCGCGTTGCTTAAACCGTGGAGGGCCTTTTCTTCCGGCAAGCCGCCCCACAGCAAGTCGGCCAGCACGTTTCTGGCCACCATCCGGTCGGCCATACCCAGGTAAAAAAGCAGGGCGCGCTCTTTTTTACGCGCCAGATCCACTTGCGTACCGTTATATTTTAAATGCGGCGGACCCATCAAGTATATTTCCAGCGTGCCCGGCGTTAGATCTGAAAACTGTCTATTCGACACCCGTCTGTCACCACCTTGGCCCATGTTTATGAATGGTAATCTCGTCATTAAGCCTGTTATTGCTATGCATACAACGAATCTGTCATTCTGAGCGCAGCGAAGAATCTTAAAGATTAGATCCTTCGCTACGCTCAGGATGACAACTTTTATGATTACTGGGTAAAGGGAATAATCGTGTAACAAAATAATACCAGGAACTAGCCAAACTGTATAGTTTGGCGACAGTTTGGCGACAGCCATTGTTTATAATCAATTAATAGCAGAAAGTAGATAGGAGCGATTAAGCATGGCGGATATACTGTGTTTTTCAAGAAATCGATGCACCAGTATCGAACACGTGGATGACCAGACCATACGATCAACCTGCCGGGTGCAAGATAACCTAATGGATGCCTATGTGGAGATTATGGTCAAACTTCCCGACCTGGAACTAATTCAGGCTAAAGGTGAAATTAGACGCTCCCCCCAGGGTACAGACTTAATCATCCTGGATGATTTGCAAAAGGTTGCCGGTTCCCGGGTGGGTCCCGGGATTAGAAAGATCATCGGCAGCATCGTGGAACATGTACCTTATGCCGAATCAGTAGCCACCCTGCTGGATGAATGCTGCAATGGCGTTATTCTATCCTTTGCCAGGGACGTCTTCCTCAACGCCCCCCAAGATAAGGCGGGAGAAAAATTGTTTTTTGCCAACATGGTGAAGGCCAACCCACGGTTGTATAACAGCTGCGCAGCCCTAACTCCGGACAGCCCGCTCATGGAGTCCTTGGAACTGGATAAGAACTAAATCTACGGAGGTAACCATGCTTAAATTCACACGCAATAAACTGGCCACCGTTTATAGAAAAGACGGGCGGACTCTAGCGGTACATGGAGTCCTGGAAGACGATATTTACGGTTTTGAGGTTGACCTGGACATTGGACTTTTTAATTTGGAGATTCTGGCCATCCGAGGCAAATGGAACCGGATGGAAAATTCGGAGTGCCCGCGGGCCATACCTTTTCTGCAAGAGGCCGTGGGGTTTAGGATGAATGAGGAGGACTTTACCCGCAAAGTACAAAAGATTGTGGGCCGCAAGGCATGCAGACATTTTGCCGACCTCATCCTGGAATGCTGCCAAACCGCAAAAGATGCCGCTACAATGATTCTGCAGGAGGAAGGCCAAGAAAAGCCGCCCGATATCGAAATCGACGAGCTGTTCGGCAAAAGTAAACCAGCCATCTCGGTACAGGAAAAGAATCATCCACCCGGGCCGGAAGTAACCGGGGGCATGGTAATCGACCTTCATGTCCATTCCCTGCCTGCTTCACCCTGCAGCACCATCTCTGTGGAGCAACTTATTGAACAGGCTAAAGAAATTGGCTTGGACGGGATTTGCTTAACTGACCACAACCATTTATGGGCGCCCAATCAGGTGGAAGATTTAAGGCAAAAGCATGATTTTCTGATCTTGAGGGGCAACGAAATAACTACCGAACAGGGAGATATCCTGGTCTTTGGCCTTGAAGAAGAGGTCAAGGGTGTAATCAAATTAGAAGCGCTCAGGGAAAAGGTTCTGCAGGCAGGCGGTTTTATGATTGTAGCCCATCCCTTTAGAGGCTTTTTGACCTTCGGCGTAGGTTACCTGGGTCTGACCAAGGAAAAGGCTATGGCCAGGCCGGTCTTTAAGTGGGTGGATGCGGTAGAGGTTTTAAACAGTAAGGTTTCAGAAGAAGAGAACAGTTTTGCGGCCCAGGTGGCGGCAGGCTTGGGGCTTCCGGTTACCGGCGGCAGCGATGCTCATGGGCCCGGTGAGGTAGGCAACTATGCCACCCGGTTCCCCGGCCTAATCCAAAACGAACAGGATCTTATTAAGGCGCTAAAAAAGGGAGGTTACTCCCCGGTTACTTTTAGAAACAAATAATTTTATCTGAAGGGAGAAAAATATGCAGACCCAAAGAGACTGGGAAAAGATTGTCCGAAGAATGGAACTGCTGATGCGGCTAAAGTCGTTTCCGGTAGCTTTTAAAATGCTGGCCAACAAAGAAGAACTGCATAATATTTCGTTCCTGCGCCGGGTAGCCCAAAAATCCACCCTCTGCCAGATGATCACGCTGGTTAGAAATTTCGACTGGACAGTGGGCGCCGAACTGTCCGACTTCCTCACCCCCACCTGTTCTTCCATCCTGGGTCTGGAAGACATTCCCGAGGTACACAAAGACGGCACCTTCCGCAGCATCGTCTGGGTCAAAACCCGCGCAGACGCCAGGAAGTATGAAGCCTCCATCCCCCGTCTCCCGCTGGGTAAGTACGAAGCGGTAGCTATGGCTCCCCTGGTATACAACCCTTTTGAGCCCGATATCGTACTGTTTTATGCCAACCCGGCCCAAATGATGCTCTTAATTAACGCGCTCCAGTTTGAAAACTACGAAACAATGCAATTTCACTGCGTCGGCGAATCTTCCTGCTCCGATGCCATTGCCCGGTGCTACCTGACCGGCAAACCATCACTAACCATTCCCTGTTATGGCGAGCGGCGCTACGGTCATGCTCAGGACGAAGACCTGGTCATGGCGGTACCGGTAGACATGATGGAAAAAGCCTTGCGGGGATTGGAAACCCTGTACCGCCGGGGCGTCCGTTACCCCATCAGCTATGCCGGGGCCGAACAGGATCTGGCGCAGGCTTTTCCCGGCTCCTACGGCAGCATGGGACAGTTGGAGCAGTTTCGGGGCCAGGATAACCGCTTGCTGCTTGGCGTAACCGGGGGCATTGCCACCGGCAAGAGCACGGTGGTGAAGATGCTTCAGCAAAAAGGGGCCCCGGTAATCGATTTCGACCTGCTGGCCCGAAAGGTAGTCGAACCGGATGAGCCGGCCTGGCAGGACATTGTGGCTTATTTCGGCCAGCAAGTGCTTCAGGATGACCGGGCTTTAGATCGCAAAAAGCTGTCGGAACTAATCTTCCGGGATCTTGAGAAACGGAAAAAACTGGAGAGTTTTACCCACCCCCGGATATATGAAGAATTTGCCAAAGAGTTAAACGAGATTACGGCCCAAGATCCTAATGCCATTATACTGGTGGATGTACCGCTGATGATTGAACTAAACCTCCAGTACATCTTCCACAAGCTCATGCTTGTCTATATTCCTGGCGCATTACAGATCGAGCGGCTTATGAAGCGTGACGGGATAAGCCGGGAGGAAGCGGCCAACATGCTAAAGGCCCAACTGCCCATTGAAGAAAAGGTTGGCTACGCCGACTATGTCATTAACAATGAAGGTGAGTTAGCAGCAACCCAAAAGCAGGTTGATGAACTCTGGGCAAAGCTAAAACAAATTCAGCAAGAAAAACACGCTTAAAACAAAACAGTTCCCTTAGTACGCGCCTTTTTGGTGCCTTGATGTAATTAGTGCTTGCCATACTTATGGCAAGCACTTTAATATTTCATGATTACTCCCTTTACTCAGTAACCCCATTGGGGAGAGCTGTCATCCTGAGCGTTAGCGAAGGATCTAGATTCTTCACTTCGTTCAGAATGACACGACGCTGTACCATTTACTGAGTTAACGGTATAACCATATAATATTTTAAGCTGGTGATAAAAGCAGATTGTAAAAAGAATACTCATGCACTATACTGTTTTCATGCTCTCACTAAATACTTAACTTGTGAGCATCATCTAATTCTGGTCTTGGAGGCGCAATAGCTTGAATAAAGCACTGGTTTTACGCTCGCTTGGTCTAGTGTTATTATGTGAAGCCGTTGCCATGCTGCCTTCCCTGGGTATCGCCCTGTATCTACACGAGAACGCTTACCGGGCTTTTATTATTTCGGTAATTGTAATCGGGTTAATTGGCGTTGCCCTAATCCGTATTAAAGTGCAATCCAACGATGTGGGTTACCGGGAAGGTTTTGTTATCGCCACTGCCGGCTGGTTGTTCATGGCACTGTTTGGCACCCTGCCCTTTATACTGTCCGGGGCTATCCCCGGTTTAGTCAATGCTTTTTTTGAAACTATGTCGGGGTTCACCACCACCGGCGCTTCAGTGCTTACAAACGTAGAAATACTGCCCCAAAGCATTTTGTTTTGGCGCAGTATAACGCACTGGCTGGGCGGCATGGGTGTTATTGTGCTTACCCTGGCCCTAATCCCGTCACTAAAAATAGCCGGCATGAAACTGTTCCGGGCCGAGGTGCCCGGCCCGACCAAGAACAAGGTGCTGCCCCGGGTGGCGCAGACATCCCGCGAATTGTATAAGCTGTACATTATTATCACGGTGGCTGAAATAGTAGCCCTAAAAATAGCCGGGCTGTCCTGGTTCGACTCGATTATTCAAACCTTTGGCACTGTAGCCACCGGCGGATTCTCCAACTATAACGCCAGTGTGGGTGCCTTTGCCAACCCGGTGGTACATTACATCATTATATTTTTCATGCTTATTTGCGGCATGAACTTTGCTTTGCATTTTCTTGCCCTGCGCGGTGATTTCCGCTCCTATCTTAAAGATCCGGAAACCCGTTTGTACATGTTTATAACTACTGGCGCCTGCCTGTTAATCACAGCCAACCTAATAGCTTCGCTGGGCTATAACGCAGAAGAAGCATTCCGGCAGTCGGCTTTTCAAACCGTTTCCATCCTCACCACCACTGGTTATGCCACCGCTGACTACATCCAATGGCCTTTTTTAAGCCAGGCTGTTATTTTCCTGCTCATGTTTATTGGCGGATGCGCGGGTTCCACTAGCGGTGGTATGAAAAATGTACGTTATCTGATTCTGTTTAAAACCGCTTCCAGACAAATTGCCAGACTTATTCATCCCAAAGCTGTAATTCCGGTGCGGCTGGGTCGTAATGTAATCCCCGAGGAACTGGTGGGCAGTGTGCAGACCTTTTTCTTCTTATATTTTGCCATCCTGTTGGGCTGCACCCTGGTTATCGCCTCAATGGGATTCGACCTGCTCAGTGCGCTGACCGCAGTTGCAGCCAGCCTGGGTAACATCGGCCCCGGTTTTGGTGCCGTGGGTCCAATGTCTAATTTCGCCGCTATTCCCGACCTGGGTAAAATACTTCTGGCTCTGTGCATGCTGGTGGGTCGCTTAGAAATCTACACCGTGCTAGTGGTATTAAGCGTCCGCTTCTGGCGCACCTGCTAAGAGAAAAAGACAAGGGGACAGGGGCAGGGCAGACAAGGGGACAGGGACCTGTCTGGTGTTAACCAGACAGGTCCCTGTCCCCTTGTCTGCCCTGCCCCTGTCTGCCCAATTTCTAAGACTTTTCATTCAAATGTTGTTTTAAGAGAGCCCTTGAGTTTATCTGAAGCTTTTCAAAAATTCTTTTCAGCTGGGTTTTTACCGTGTTCTGCGAAATAAACAACCTTGCTCCTATTTCCTTGTTGGAAAACCCTGCTGCCGCAAGCTTTGCTATCGCTATTTCTCTTTCAGTAAGTGCAGGCTTGCTCTCGGCAAAATACTCCTTACTAATTAGTGCAACAGCTTTTTGATATGGCTTATACAGCTCGAATATCCTGGCTATTTCCCGGCGATATAGGCCCTGCCGGTCAAGCTCCTCCAACAGAGGCTTTATGTAATCGCAGTTTTCCACAAAGGGCATATAAACCTTGTCCGGCATGGCTATATCCAGTGACTGTTTCAAGGCGATCAGTGCGTCATGCTGCCTGAATATCCGGTTGTTGGCTGCCGCCAGGTAAATGTAGGTATAAATCTGTCCCAGCAGGTTGGGAAAAACAGAGGCGATGCCGATAAAACCCTCGGTGCTGCCGATGAGCTTTAAGTATGCTCCGTTTATTAACAGCACCCGGCCGTAAACAATATTCAGAAAAGCCATTGCCGGGAACAAAAGTCTTGTATTTTTGAATTCCCCGTTTTTAATCCATGGCTGAATAAGCTCCTTGATATTCAGACTGGCGTATATGTAAGCCTCACACATATCCAATGTATGCATAAAAAGATACAATTTGTTGTCGTTAATATCCTCCCGCATTTGTTTAAGTAACTTAAGTATCCTGTCAAAGTCGCCTTGCATCAACGCCAATTTTATCTGCAGGAAAACAGCACAAATAATAATCCCGGACTGTGGAGTTTCGTTTGCTGCCTGAAAAGCATTATGCATTGCTATTTCCGAGTTTTCAAAATCCCCCAGATAATAATAGCGTTCTGCTTCCATGACCTTCTCAGCGCCTTTGCCGTGGTGGTTGGTAATCTGGTAGTAGTTGGGCATGGCTTCCTTGATGATTCGCACCTCGTTGGCAAGCTCCCCGGTCTGCCTGTAAAACATATACAAAACAGAAGGTGAGCCGAAAGTCCAACTGCCTTTGCCGTCATAAATAGATGAAGGTGATTTTAAAAGGTCGCAGGCCCGTCTGTGATATTCCGCCATTTTCTCGATGTCATTGTATCCTGTAAAGCTAAATAGCAGCTCATACTCACCTAAAAGCCTGTTTTTAAAGTCGGCATCCAGGCCGTCCATGTTCTGCATATTGGTCATAAATTCACCGCATATTCTTTTAAACAAGTCAACTTCATTATAAGAAAACATCCGTCTGGCAAAAATCAGCATGGCATACGGAAACTTCTGTTTGCTTTCCGCTGGGCATTCCTCATAGTATTTGATAACCGTATCTTTGTATTCGTAATTGAAGCTTTGCCCCTTGTCAATCTCCATTGCCTGGAGTAAAGCATTAAAGTCACCCGCCAAATAGGCATAACTCATGGAAACAAGATAGTCCCCGTTCTCCATATACCAATGCGCAGCCTTTTTATACAGCGCCTCCTGGTAGGGCTTCTCTTTGCTTTCCAGTTTTCCCCTAAGAAAGCTCTTTAACATGCTGTGCATGTAATAGGTTTTTTCCCTGGATTCATAATTTACAAAAGCGTTTTTCCCCACCAGCTCTTCAATATGTGATACTGGATTCTCCCCTTTACAGACATAATGCGCCTGCTCTAAAGTGAAACTATTAAAAATACACATATTAACTAACAAGTTCCTGATTACTTCAGGCAGCGGACTATAAACCACTTTATCAATAAGGGTATGAATATCGGTTAAATGTAAAGAACTGCCCCTGGAACCAAAATTCAGCATGAGTAGATACAAGGCACTAATCCAGCCTTCAGTCAAGGCATAAAGTTCGCCTGCATCCTTGGTATTAATGCTTATGCCGCATTGCTTGTAATAGCTAATGATATCCATAGGCATAAGTTCAAAGGATGCCTGTTTGATATGATAGAGATAACCCTTAAGTTGCAGTTCTTCAAGTCTGAAAAAATATGTATACCGGGTTATAAGAACAATATGCACATCCGTTGTTTCACTCAGCACCAGAAATTCAATAAAGCTGTTGGTTTCTGCACATTCAACCAGGTGATAATCGTCAATTACAAGCACTGAGTTGGCAGGCAACTCAATACGCTCTATAACATTTAGCACTGTCTTCAGCGATACACTGTCATTGGGGAATTCAAGTTGTAATAAGCTCTGGGATTGGGCCTCATCGAATTTGCTGAAAAGGTGACAGAATTCGTTCCAGAAACTGCTTAGTGAATGATCATAAACCCTCAGCCACATAACATTGTCTTGGTAAAAATTAAGCTGCTCTCGAACAGCAGTTGTTTTACCATAGCCCATTGGCGCTTCAACAATAGTCAGTGGATAATCGGGAATCTGGCGCATGGCGTTGGTAATTCGTTCGGAAAAATACAGGCTTCTGGTATCGTACTTTTTATTTTTACGCATAATTCACCTCCAAACTACTTTGATTAATTAAATAATGCAATAATTCTAAATTTTTACTTCATAATACTACTAAATGGAAAAATATCAACCACTAAAATACAAAAATACCTAAAAGTACACAAATTAACAAGACAAGGGAAAAGGCAGGGGGACAGGGACTTGTCTGTTATCCTTTTTAGCCATGAACTTGCTTATTTCAGTTACTTCAATTTAAGTTATCTTTACTGTAACATTGTTATTCCCTTGATTTTTTTTGTTTTATTTAATGTGTTCATTTTCACAGCAAATAATTTTACCAGACAAGTCCCTGTCCCCTTGTCTGCCTTATTAACACCTCAAGTTTCATAAAATATATTTATTTGTCCAATAAACTAGTTTTATATATAATTGGTTTATATTTTTATTTAGAAGAGGTGTTGTTATGGCCACGGACTATCGTAAGATGTGGGATAAAATCGGGCTTGACCTGGATGCCCACGGTCAGTTGATGCAAGTGTTGCCTCCCACTTATAAGGATGTTTATTTAAGCCAGTCAAACCGTCCCGACAGCATGGAGTATTTTGACTTTGTGGTAAGTGAAATCCACGGGTTGCGGATCCAGGAACTGCAGGAACACAAAAGCAACGGTGGCAAGGTAATCGGTACCTTTTGCGTTTTTGTGCCCGAGGAGATTATCCGCGCCGCCGGGGCTATTTGCATTGGCCTTTGTTCGGGGGTTGAAATTGGTGCTGCCCAGGCCGAAAAAGTGCTGCCCCGGAATGTCTGCCCCCTTATCAAATCCTTCATGGGATTTAAACTGGCCAAAGTGTGTCCTTACTTCGAGTCCTGCGACATGGTGGTGGGGGAAACTACTTGCGACGGCAAAAAGAAGGCTTTTGAAATCCTGAATGATTACGTTCCCGTTCACGTTATGGAAACACCCCAAATGAAGCGGGAAAAGGATCGGGCCCTCTGGCGCAGCGAGGTACAGGATTTCGTTGTCCGGGTGGAGGAATATACGGGCAACCAAATTAATCTTGAAAACATACAGCGTTCCATAAAAGACGTAAACAATAAACGACTGGCCCTGCTACGACTGGCCGGGCTGCGTAAGCAAAACCCCGCCCCCATCAGCGGCAAGGACAGCCTGCTGATCGAACAGATTGCCATGTATGACGATGTCGAGCGGTTTACCTTAAAAGTCAATGAACTATGTGACGAGTTGGAAACTCGCGTGCAGGGCAACAATGGAGTTCATGCTGCAGACGCGCCACGGATTATCGTCACCGGTACCCCAATGGCGATACCGAACTGGAAGGTACCGCACATCATTGAAAGCGCGGGCGCTGTTATTGTGGCCGAGGAACTTTGCACCGGACTGCGTTATTTTGAAAATACCGTTGCCGAAAACGGTACCAACCTGGATCAATCAATAGATGCCATTGCCGAAAGATATCTGGGCATCAATTGTGCTTGCTTTACCCCCAATGAAGGACGGATGGAAAAGCTGGTGCGCTTGGCCAAGGAATACAATGCCGATGGGATCATCCACTGTTCCCTGGCTTTCTGCGATCCTTACCTGATTGAAGCCAACCGGGTGGAAAAAGTATTGAAGGAGCACGGTATTCCACTGCTGAAAATTGAAACCGATTACGGCCAAGAGGATACCGGTCAATTACAAACCAGGGTGGAAGCATTTTTGGAGATGATTAGGTGATTAGTGCCGGCCTTGATATCGGTTCCCGGACAATAGCTTTGGTGGAGCTAAACAATTTGGAAACGGTACGCTCTGATCTTGTGGACACGGGTTACTCACCCCTGGAAACGGCGCGGGCACTGCTGGCCACACTGCCGCCGGGAGCGACCATTACCGCCACCGGTTACGGCAGGCACGCCGCCAAGGCGGATTTTGCCCACCGGGTGGTGACCGAAATTAAAGCTCACGCCCTGGGTGTCGGTCACTTTGTGCCGGATGCCAGAACGGTTCTGGACATTGGCGGACAGGATACCAAAGTCATTTTACTAGACGGTCTGGGCAACTTGGAAGACTTTCAAATGAACGACAAATGCGCGGCCGGCACCGGAAAATTTCTAGAAGTGATGGCGGGCGCCCTTGGTTATATAACAGTTGAGGAATTCGGGCGGGAATCCCTGCTGGGCAGCCCGGGAACCAAAATTTCCAGCATGTGCACTGTTTTTGCCGAATCTGAAGCTGTTTCACTAATGCACAAGGGTGTTGACAGGCGCGATATCGGTTGGGCTTTGCATGCCTCGGTGGTGGAAAGAACTATGGGCTTGCTACAGCGGGTAGGTTACCAAACGCCACTGGTATTCACCGGTGGCGTGGCCATGAACCCTTGTATTTTAACCATGCTGCGGAAGCAAGTTAAGGGCTTGGTGGTGGTTCCGGAAAACCCACAGTTGATTGGGGCCCTGGGCGCGGCATTGGCCTAGGGGGAAGAGGACAGTAAAACTGTAACGATTAGCCTGGATGACGTACAATTTTACATTAACGCCTCCTGTTATATAGGAGGTTTTTTATTTTTTGACACCCACCCCTTAAGCAGTCTTTTAGCCTCGGCTTGGACTGGTTTAAAACCCTATTGGCTGACGGTCAAAAACTGTTAAAAGGTGATTGTGAAGGAGGGTTCCCCTACCAAACTAATAGAATGTTTATATTTGGTATATGCTTTTCTTTAAAGGAGCTGTTTTGTTTTTGGCCAAACCAATGCCGATAATATTGCCTGAAGACAATCCACCCGACGGTGTACCGGGCTGCCAAAAGTGTGAATTGGCACATCAAAGAACCAGGGTAATATGGGGGGAAGGAAATCCCTCGGCGTCTATAGTTGTGGTTCTGGATAACCCCGGGGCAAGAGAGAATAAATATGGTGAGCCTTACCTTTGTGGGACAAGAGAAACTCTCCAGTTGGCGGCATCTAAAGTCGGAATGAAACCAGAACAATTATATGTGACCTATATTTTAAAATGCAGGCCTATTCGTGCTTATGATAAACCTAAGGCCAGAACGGAATGCCTTAGTTACCTCCGGGAACAAGTTAATATTATCAAGCCTAAAATAATTGTGACTCTTGGCAATGTGGCCACCCAATCTTTTCTTGGCGAACCAACCGCCGAAGTTAAAAATTTGCGGGGTACTATATACAAGCATAAACAATATAGCATGGTAGTTTCATACCATCCATTGGCAGTACGGAGAAGACCGGTATTAAATAAATATTTCTTGGATGATTGGAAACTGGTGGCATCAATCCTGTTGTAAAATTATTTACCATAGACGGTCAAAAAGAAATGCCATATCTGAAAGTTTTCAAGGTTTAGACCATACATGATATAATTGTTATAATACACGTGAAAATTGTTTTAAACCTTAAAAACATTGGAGATTTGTGTCATGATCAAACCAATGCGTTTTGTTACCGGGAATAAAAGAAAAATTGAAGAATACACCCGACTTTTAGAGCCGTATACCTTTATCCCGGTTCGCCTTATTGTTCGCGAGCCCCAGGGAGATGACCAGCGGGAAATAGTACGCAGAAAAGTGTTGATGGCGTTTGCCGAAAAAAGGGCCTCCCTTTTTGTGGATCATACCGGGTTAAGTATTGAGGCCTGGAATGAGCTGCCGGGCGGGCTGACTCCCGAAATCTGGAGCAAGCTGGGGATGCAGGGTTTTTTACGGCTGATGCAGTGTGAAACCAACCGCAAGGTTACGCTGCGCACCATTATCGGGTATTGCTGCAGCCGCCGCATTCAAATTTTTGAGGCCGAAATGCAGGGTGTAGTTGCCACCCAGCCGGACGGAGCCGGGGATACCTGGGAATGCCTGTTTATCCCCGAGGGTTTTGACAAATCTTTGGCTTCCTTAACGGTGGAAGAAAGAATCAAGGTAACGGCGCGTGCTAAAGCGGCCCGCAAGTTTAAAAAGTTCCTAGACAGCCAGGCGGTGAGGACATGGTGAGTTACGATAAGTTAATTGATGAATTAGCTCACGACATTCGGGAAAAGAAAATCATCCCCTTTGTTGGTGCCGGTCTTTCCCGTAACCTGGGCCTGCCGGAATGGGAGTCATTAATGGCCAAAGTGGCCGAGGACCTGGATATCGACCCGGACATCCTGGCCCTGCACGGGGATTTTCTGCAAATTAACGAGTACCATATTATCTGTCACGGCGGTAGTAAAAACCGCATCAGCAAAATTATTGACCGCAATTTGCGCTCCATTGAAGTGGATATTGCGGCCTCCCGGGTGCACAAGTGCCTGATTGACATGAATTTCCCCAAAATATACACTACCAATTTTGATGAAATGATTGAAATGGCTTTTCGGTGCCATAACGTGCCCCACTATCCCATCGCCACCCTGGATGACATCATGAACGCCCCGGATAACGTGACCCAGATTGTCAAGTTTCACGGCACTTTGGATCTGGATGAAACCTTGGTTATCAGTGAAACCGACTATCACAACCGGATGGACATGGAAGAACCCCTGGATATTAAACTGCGGGCCGATTTGTTGGGTAAAACAGTTTTATTTTTGGGATATAGCTTCCGGGATTTGAATATCCGGTACATGTGGAGCAAATTGTTTAAAATAATGCAGGCCAATTGCAAAGCATATATGGTTACCATGAGGCCCAACTATGTTTTTGAAACAGTTTACGGGAAAAAGGGTATGAAAATAATTTGCCTGGATTCCGATGATTTTTCCGCTGATTTTACCAGGTTTATGACCGACCTGCGGGATCGCGTGCTCGGGTAGCCAGCTCAGACAAGGGGACAGCAGACAAGGGGACAGGGACCTGTCTGTTTATAAACAGACAGGTCCCTGTCCCCTTGTCTGCTGTCCCCTTGTCTGTTAGCGGTGGTCGAAAACTCGTTTGGCTTTGGAGATTGCTCTTTCCAGTGTCTCGGGTTGGAGAACTTCTACATCGAAGCGTACCCCCGTAGCGTTTTTCAGCTTTACGGCCGCCGCTTTTTGCAAGGCATCTAACTGCTGCGGCAGTTCATGGGCCGGAATGTTGTTGTAATAAACGGGGTTATACTCCACCTGCACAGTGGCATGATCCAGATGCCCCTTCTTTTCCAATACAATACGGAATTCCACACCGGTGCCGGGCACTTCGAGCAGTTCTTTTTGCACCGCACTGGGATATACATTAGCGCCACGGATAATCAGCATATCGTCAAGCCTGCCGTAGACGCCGTCAGGCAGGCGGGGATAGGTGCGGCCGCAGGCACAGGGCTCGTTCGTCATCCGGGATTCATCCCCGGACCAAAAACGGATCATCGGCTGCGACTCTCGTTCCAGGTGGGTGTACACCAGCCCGCCGCTGGTCATTTCGGGGACAGGCTCATTGGGGTTATCCTTGCTGACCACTTCGGTGTATACCGCGTCATTAAAGACGTGCATCCCCGTACGTTCCTCACACTCACAGTTGGTAGTCCACGGTGTCATTTCAGACGTGGTGGCACAGTCAGCAACGCTAATCCCCCAGCCTTCGCCAATTGCTCTTTTGGTGGCCGGAATGCCGGCACCGGGTTCGCCGATAAAAATGCCCATCCGCAACGGGGAATTAGCAGTGTCCCGTCCCTGATGCCTGGCCGTTTCCAGCATATGCAGACAGTAAGACGGCGTCGAAATCAAAACAGTATTTCCCAAATGCCACAACAGGTTTAACTGCCGGTCAGTTTCACCCGAGCCGATGGGAAAAGCGGTGGCGCCAAGTTTCTCCACCCCGATTAAAGAGCCCCAACTGCCGATGAAGAGACTAAAATGAGTGGCCAGATGTACCCGGTCAGATGGTCGAATGCCCGCAGCCCAAAAACACATGGCGTGTACTTCGGCCACATGCTCCCAGTCTTTTTGCGAGATGGCATAAAATGTTGGCTTGCCGGTAGTCCCGGAAGAGCCGTGAATACGTACAATGGGGGAAAGATTGGCACCCAGGTAGTTGCCAAAGGGATGATGTTGCTCTTGGCTTTCCCGTAACATGCTCTTTTTAACGACCGGAATCTTGGCTGTAAAATCTTCCAGGGTTACCACATCATCGGGTTTAACGCCGGCCCGGTCATACAAATCTCTGTAAAACGGAATCTCCTGATAGACATAGTGCAGCTGTTTTTTGATCTTTTCCAGAATCAGTTTCTCTCGCTTTTCCCGGGGCATTGTTTCTCTTTCCTCGTCCCAGTAGCGTTTATACATATTCACGCCTCCGTTCATTCTTTTACTTTAATCACTTACCTCAACTGGCAGGTCAGCTATTAACGGTATTCACGTTGATCCCCGAAATAAAATCCCCCAGGGTATCCAGTGAATCGCCCGGTGTATAAACACAAGCCACACCCAGCTCTTGCAGTTTCGCTTTGTCCTGCTTTGGTATCGTCCCGCCCAAGACTACAGGAATGTCCTTCATTTCCTTATCCTGCAGCAGTTGCATAAATTTCGACATTAATAAAATATGGCTGCCGGATAGCATGCTAACGCCAATTAAGCTGGGGTCTTCCTGAATGGCAGACTCAACCATCTGCTCAGGAGTCTGGTTGCCCACATAAACAACCTCATAACCTTTGTCCATTAAGTATTTCGCCACCACGGCAGCACCTCGCCAGTGAGCGTCCAATCCCAACTTGCCAAGCAAGACCTTGCGCATTTTAACACCCCTTTCTATTAAATAGGCAGTCTCCAGCCACCCTTATAATCTCTGAACACATTGCAAACTTCTTCCAGGGTGGCCCTGTTTTTTACCGCTTCCAGCACCGCAGACATCACATTGCGCTCTTCCAGACAGGCAGTTTTAACCTTGGCCAGGCTGACTTCCACCGCCCCGGCGTCCCTGCTTTGGCGTAGAGCGCTTAATTTCTGTTTCTGTTTTTCTAGAATATCCGGCGCCCGAAATATTTCAATTTCCGGTTCATCATCGTGTTTAAAGCAATTCAAGCCTACCACTTTTTGTTCTCCGGACCGGACTTGCCTAAAATGTTCGTTGGCGGCCTGGCTGATCACGTCGTGAATCATACCTGTTTCCACGGCTGCCACCATACCGCCAACCGCTGTAACTTCACTGACAAAGGCATTAATTTGTTTTTCCAGTTTATTGGTCAGTGTTTCAACAAAATATGAGCCGCCGAGCGGGTCGGCAGTGTAGGCGGCATTTGTTTCATGCAAAATAATCTGCTGGGTTCTTAGCGCTACGATGGCAGCTTCTTCGGTAGGGATGGCCAGTGCTTCATCGTAACCGTTAACATGGATCGACTGAGCGCCGCCGAGTACCGCCGCTAAGGCCTGGAATGCCGAACGCGTAACATTGTTGAGCGGTTGCTGTGGGGTCAATGATGCTCCGGACGTCTGCACATGAAACCTTAATGTCTGGCTGTTCTTTTTAGTGGCGCCATAGCTGGCGCTCATTAAATTGAACCACACCCGCCGGGCGGCCCGATATTTGGCCACCTCTTCAAAGAAATCACTATCTGACGAGAAAAACACAGACAGTCTGGGAGCAAAATCATCTATTTGGTAACCGCGCTTCAGCATCTCTTCAATAGTAGCGATGGCATTGGCCATCACTATCCCCACTTCCTGGATCGCATTAACGCCAGATTCCCGGTAGTTATAGCCGGTGTAACTAATGGGATGCCAGCGAGGGACCTGGCCGGTGCAAAATTCCACAATATCGGTACTTAATTTGAACGAAAAATGAGGCTGCAAAATAACCGGCGCTGTGGTAATGGCAGTTTCCATTAGAAAGTCATTTTGATTGGTGCCCCGTAAAGAGCTCCACGGGATTCCTCTTTCTTCTGCCATAGCCAGATACATAGCAAAAACAGGCACGGCCATGACGGGATTGCACACCACCAGCGATACGCTCACTTCATCAATGGGAATATCTTTAAATAACAAATGCATATCCTCGATTGAGTCTACGGCCACACCTCCCTGGCCTAAATCTCCTTCAGCGACAGGGTTGTCTGAGTTGTACCCCCGTAGCGTCGGATAATCAAACACGCCATTAATCCCGGTCGCCCCGTTGGCGATTAAAAACCGGTATCTTTCGTTAGTGTCCTCGGCACTGCCGTAACCCGCCAACTGCCGAAAGGTCCAGGGTTGGTTTCGATACATTTGGGGATATATGCCCCTTGTATAGGGCGGACTGCCGGGGTAACCCAACTGACTGTAATCAAAATCAGGCAGGCTGTCAGGGGCATAGCAAGGTTGTAACTCAATGCCCGATTTGCTGGTAAAGCTTCTACTTTGGTCTTGGTTCTTAAACAGTGCTTCTTGCTGCGATTGCGACATAGTTTAAACTCCTTTCCGCATAGATAATTTTTCTGAATATTCTTAATCCTATTGCAAGAGCTCTGCCAACTACCGGGCCAGACTAAAAATAGGCCGCCAAGGCAGTCTCTGCGGCGGTTCTGCGCCCCTTTAGCACCTCGCATGGGCTAGCCAAAAGAAAGCACCACTTGCATATTTGCAAATGGTGCATAATTAATCTTACCAGAATGCCAGCAAAACAGCTGTTCACCGAGTATACTTGACATTGCAAAACTGCAATGCCTTTTTGCAAAGACACAAGGGTTAGAAGTCTTCGTTGGGATCGTCATGCAATTTATATTTTTTCATGATCCGAAAGATTGTAGAATTATCCATTTTTAACGCTGCCGCTACTTTTTTTGTGGAGCGATACTTCCTTAAAGCGTTAACCACTACTTCCCGCTCCATAATTTCCTTGGCTTCTTTTAAAGGAATAAGTTTATTTATATTAACCTCTATATTTTTGAACTTGCTATTGACTATATGTATAGGCAACTCATCCAGATGAATTATGCTGCTGCGGCTCATCACAACCAGATATTCCACTACATTTAATAATTCCCTAACATTACCCGGCCAATCATAGTTTTCTAACGCGTCATAAACTTCCAAGGGAATAGTTTTAACCAGGCCATGCTTTTTGCACTCTTTCTCTAAAAAGCTATTAACCAGTGGCCTAATATCTTTTCTCCGATTGCGCAGCGGCGGAATATGAATCGGGATTACATTTAGTCTGTAGAATAAATCATCCCTAAAAAGCTTGTTTTTAACCAGCGCTGCAATGTCCTTATTGGTGGCTGAAATAATCCGCACATCCAACTGGATCGGTTTATTACCACCGACCCGGTAAATTTCCTTTTCCTGCAAAAAACGCAATAGCTTGCTCTGTAAGTTAAGTTGTAATTCAGCAATCTCGTCCAGAAATATCGTCCCGCTGTTGGCTAGTTCAAATAGCCCTAATTTTTTATCGGTGGCCCCGGTAAAAGCCCCTTTCTCATGGCCGAATAGTTCGGATTCCAGCAGGTTCTCCGGAATTGCACCGCAGTTTATACTAATCATCGGGCCGTTCCGGCGCTGGCTGTTATTGTAGATGAATTTGGAGATAACTTCTTTACCTACGCCAGATTCGCCTGAGATCAGCACCGTCGAGTCCACCTTGGCTACTTTATAGGCTTTTTCCAACACACCGCTCATTTCACTGCTGTCAAAAATAATATGATTCACCTTATCCCGAAAATCGTTTAACTCATTGTAATATTTTTGAGTTAAGTTCAGGGGTTCAATTTGTTGTTTTATTTCGGTAAGATCCTTAATATTACTGATGATAAAACTGAGCTGACCTTGTTGGTTAAAAATATGGTTACTGGAAACCAGCACTTCCTTGCCCGTCTTTAGGCGTTGTTTTATGATGCGGGTATGTTTGTTAGCCTGAATCTCGTTGATTTTTACATACCCCTCTTTTTCCAATTGAAACATCGATTTTTGTAATATTTCTTCAGGCCTAAACCCCGTTATGCGCTCTACACTTTTATTGGCTTTAATAATTTTACCCTTATGATCAGCAATAATAATGCCGTCGTAGGACGATTCCAGAACCTGGGTCAGTTCCTGATTCAATTGCCTGATGATATTCAACTCGCTGTAAAGAGCGTTTTTCTCGGTCTGGTCTTCGAAAATAATCAGCATGCCCTTGTCGCCACCGGACGTTACAGGGATGCAATTAAAAATAACCTCAACATTATTTACCTTTTCCAACATAAAGAGCGATTCGCTGCTCTGCAGGGTCTTATTAATCTGCTCCTGAAGCTTGGCACAGGTAAACACGCGGCTGAAATGTTTACCCACCGCACTTTCTTTATTTTTTCCCAGGATGGTTTGAGCTGTTTTATTGAAGTCGCTGATGATCCCTGCACCGGAGATAAAAACAACTGCGCACGGCAACTCACTTAAAATAAACTGGTACTCACTGATTAATTTGGCATACTCTGTTGCGGTACTCATAATCACATCTCCAGTTCTTAAGGGGTAGACAAGGGGGACCAGACAAGGGGACAGGGACCTGTCTGGTTAACACCAGACAGGTCCCTGTCCCCTTGTCTGGTCATGGCTAATATTTTTGAATTTCCAGCAAATCCTCAACTCGATCCATCATATATTTTTGTGAATCATAAACTCCCTGGTTGTAGAATTCCGGTGCCAATTTTTCTATAAAGAAATCCAGTATAATCATAGAAGCCAAGTCGCCTAAATCCTCATTTCTTTCTTTAGAAAAATAAGTTTTAATTTCAGAGATCATATAATCTCTTTTCTCTTTGCTAATCTGGATTTTATTGTTATTCATGCCGATGGTCTCCCCTTGTCTGCTTGTTATAAAATTTTCCTTTCCACCTTTAGATTATCCGAATAATTAATAACCAGGAACAGGGAATCATAATCTTTAGCAGAAGTTGGTTTTAAATATAAAAAACCTTCTGCCCCGGCGGGAACCGGGTAGACATAGGTATGTTCACGCTCTAAAGGCCATTTTTCAAGGACAGTATCTTCACCTGTCCTGCTTTCCAAATAAATTTCCTTTAATTCATAATGTGGACTGCCCACTAATTCATAGTGCACGGATGCTTCAATTTCACCATTATCCATTAACCTTACTTCTGCGATTAAGGGGCTAAAAAGCTGATAGTTTAAACTGCCCAGGGATAACGAATGTCTTTCGCTGGTACGAATGGTCTGCCCTTCTTGCACAGAGATATAATACGTAAAGTTTAAATCTTCAGTGCCGGAAACACGGGCCTCTTTAAGGGATTCCTCAACTTCAACTGGGGCTTTTGAATTTGTAAAGTCTCCAACTTGTTTAACATTTACATTGATGACTGGTTCCCGGGGGACAGCAACTGGTAAGTTTACATAAAAACGTCCCTTGGCTTCTTCCTTCGCGGCAATTTGTATGTATTCCTGTTCACCGGGTTTTTGATAGTTAAGCATTACTTGGCTGCCAGCCCTGTATTCCCTTAACGACCAACTTATCTTTACTTGAGCCTCATCTTTATTTACGTCTAAAAACTCTGCCTCGGCAGGTTCCCACCAGCGCGCATCATCCTTCATTTGCTTAACGACGCCTCTGATACCGGAAACTTCACCGGATACGCTGGAGTGCAAATTATTCAAGTTTCCCTGCAGCCATTTGATATCTGACTGCATTGCCCTGGTCGTTGACCAAGTTAACCAATTGGTTAACAAAAGTATTAGAACCAAAGATAACAAGACTACAAATCGTTTTTCATTGGACATTAATTTACCGCCTATACCTAATTTTTTAGGAATTTCAACACTACTCAATAGACGTTGACTTAAAGAAAGAAGTTCCTTACCCTAAAAAGACAAGGGGACAGGGACTTGTCTGTTGGTCAACTTGTTTGTGGCAGGTATGACAGGTGAAATTTTTAACCACTTCCGCACCGCAATAAGGGCAAAATTTAAAGTCCCCTGCAGAGCTTTTTGGCAATTTAGACATTGCATGTTGTGGCCTCCTCGTATCAGAAATTATGGCTTTTTAAGGCACACTTAATTGAGGAAATGCAAATATATGACGAGCTATTAGAATACGGGAAATTAAAGGGGTGGATAGTAGACCCGCCGGCATATCGAATTTAATACCCTACCTTACGTTTAAAAAATACCATAACAGAAGGTAAACTGTAGATAAAACCATTGATAAAAGCATTAAAGGGAAGCCAATTTTCATAAAGTTTATGAAGCTTATATGCACCCCTGCTTTTTCTGCCATGCCGATAACAACAATATTGGCTGATGCACCGACGGCTGTCCCGTTTCCGCCAAGACAGGATCCAAGTGATAAAGACCACCAAAAGAAGGTTAAGTCCGTGATACCGCCAATTGTGCCCATATCCTGAATGAATGGGATCATTGCTGCCACGAATGGTATATTATCAATAAAAGACGAAAATAAAGCAGACAACCACAGAATGATAAGGCCCGTTAATAAAATGTTACCACCCGTTATATCCAGGCTCGTCCTGGCCAGTCCCTCAAAAATACCTGTTTTGTCCAGAGCACCGACCATAATAAAAAGGCTGCCAAAAAAAACAATCACGTTCCATTCAACAGCTTTTAAAGCACTAATAATATTATAGTTGGTTATTAACAGTAAAATGGCTGCCCCGACCACGGCAATAAATGCCGGCTCGAGTTTGACCTTTTGGTGAAAGATAAAGCCCAAAACAGTCAAAAGAATGATAATTAAACATTTATATAACAACGCCCTGTCTTTTAGTTCGTTTTGTGCGTTTAACTTGATTACCTGCTGTTTGAGTGCGGGAAGAGATATTAAATAGTGTTTAAAAATACTTTTCATAACGTACACAGTTACAATATATACAATAACCGCTATCGGCGCCAGGTTTAGAAAGAAGTCCATAAACCCCATACCGGTAAAGCCGCTAATCATTAAATTCGGAGGGTCACCGACCAGTGTGGCTGTTCCACCGATGTTTGATGATATAATAATGGCCAACAAAAAAGGTACCGGGGTAAGTTTGAGCCGCCTTGTGATGGCCAAGGTTACCGGAATAATCAGCATCACCGTAGTAACATTATCCAAAAAAGCGGAAAAAACCGCGGTAATTAAACATAGGGATGCAAGAATTTTAACCGGCTCGCCTCTTGCAATCTTGGCCGCTTTAACGGCCAGAAATTCAAAAAGGCCGGTTGTTTTAGTAATACCAACAATTATCATCATCCCAATTAATAGGCCAATCGTATCGAAATCTAGGGCAACAAAGGCCTCAACGGGTTTAATAACACCAATAGCCAGCATTATAAGTGCCCCGGCGAGAGCCGCCACCGTCCGATGGACGATCCCAAAAACAATAAGTATATATGTACATACAAAAACTAAAATAGCTGTGGTGGTCACAATATTAGTTCCCTCCATAATTACATAAACCATAAACAATGGTTTGTAATTATAACTATGGGTGGAAATATATAGATATTACTTTGGCTTTAAAATGCCTTTATTTATCCAAAAATAATTAGCACCAAGCATCCCCCATTAAGCTCTCTATTTAAGAAACAAAGCTAAAGAAAGCCACCATAATGGCACCTAAGCCGTAAGTGGCCTTTTTTTCGCCCATGAGTTAGCCCACATAATAAATCGCGGCTGGTGGTGGAATGTATGATTTGTAATTTCATAAAGGATTAACCGTTCTTGTGTTGTATTTAATCAGATGAATTTAAAAAAACTTTTAATTCGTATTTGGAACCGGCGGGCAGAGTTTAGGACCTGGATGCCTCTGGTTTTTTATAATAATTTCAACGGTGGTGCAAACTCCGTAGTGTATAGCGGAGATAACCGCAGGGGCGGTCTTGACGGTGATGCCGAGAAACTAAGTATTGATTTTAATAATGTTCCTGCCCATATAGCCAGAATAGATTTTGCAATTACCATCTTTGACGCCGAGGCCCGCCGACAAAACTTTGGTCAGGTATCCAGCGCTTATGTACGCATTCTTAACGGAGATACCGGGGATTTACTGCTACAATACAATTTAGGTGAACATTTCTCTGTTGAGCCTAGCCACAGCCCTTATCTTCCTTTGGATGAAGCATAGTAACAAAAAGGCACTAGTCAGCTTCATTTCTACCTTAAAATTCCTGGAGGTTGTTTTATGCCGCATAAGGTATTAGTTGTTGATGACGAAAATTCAATACTCAGGTTGATAACATTTAACCTGGAAAAAGAAGGTTACCACACCATCGTAGCCAACGACGGCAATGAAGCGCTAGCCAAAATTAATACTGAACAGCCGGATTTAGTTATATTAGACTTAATGCTCCCTGGAATCGACGGTCTGGAAGTCTGCCGGCGCGTGCGCCAGGAAGGATTGCCGGTAGCCGTGATTATGCTAACCGCCAAGGATCAGGAAATAGATCGGGTGCTGGGCTTGGAACTGGGAGCCGACGATTATATCACCAAGCCTTTTAGCCCCCGGGAACTGGTTGCCCGGGTCAAGGCGGTCTTAAGGAGAACATCAACCCGTGAAGAAATAAGCCAACCAGGGGAAAGGATAAAAATTGGCCCGTTGACCATAGATGCGGCGCGATACGAGGTAAAGGTGAGCGGCAAGCAAGTTGAACTTACACCCAAGGAATTTGAGCTGCTTGAATTTTTGGCCCGGAATGCAGGCAAGGTAATGACCAGGGACGTGCTGCTCAACAGCATCTGGGATTACACATATGATGGCGATACCAGGATTGTAGATGTACATGTTAGCCACCTGCGCGAAAAAATTGAAGCCAACCCCAAAAACCCTGTTTACATCAAAACAGTGCGCGGCGTGGGCTACAAGTTCATGGGAAATTAGGTAACCAAACTTATGATTTTTAAACGACTGCGCTGGAAAATAACAGTTTCATATATGTCTGTGGTAATCCTGTCCATGCTTATTTTAGGCACCTATCTACTGAATTCGCTGGATGATTATTTTTATCACAGCATTGAAAAAAGGCTTACCACACAGGCACTGCTTGCTGCTAAGCTGGTGGCCGCCCAAAACGGCCATTCAGATACCAACGGACTTGATCAACTGGCCAAACAAATCAGCCAAGATGTTCAGGCCCGGGTAACCATCATTAGTGGTACCGGAGTTGTGCTTGGTGATTCAGAGCGAGACGCTACATCGATGGAAAATCATATTAACCGCCCCGAAGTTCAGGCTGCCGCAAAAAAAGGCGCCGGGTCTGCCATTCGCTACAGCAACACCCTGGACACCGATATGATGTACGTGGCCTTACCTATAAATACAGACGGCGGTGCTGGTTATATGCGATTAGCACTGCCCCTTACCGAAATTAAGCACGCTTTTTTGGGTTTATGGTCGGACGTATTGAAGGCTATATTGCTGGCTTTTTTAATTACTATTCCGGTCGGGCTTACGCTGGGCAAAAGAATAACCGGCCCGGTTGAACAACTGATTGAATTTGCCAGGCAAATTGCTAAAGGTAATTATGATGGCCGGATTAAAGTCAAAAGCGGTGATGAAATAGAAAAATTAGCCAGCACGCTAGAAGAAATGGCTAATACAATTAAAGAGAAAGTCCGGCTTATTTCAGAAGGTAAGAACAAGCTGGAAGCAGTCCTGGCCAGCATGTCCAGCGGGGTTATTTTTATTGATAAATTAGGTCGCATAGATCTAGTTAATCCCGCGGCCGAAAAATTCCTGGCCTTCCTAATTAAAAGGGGCGCAGACATACCCCACGGCTCTTCGATAAGATATTCGGCATTGTCATCTGCGATAGATGAAGCACTGCAAAAAGGACAAGTAATTGAGCAGGAAGTAAAAATATTTGTTCCGGAAGAGGCCATTCTGGAGGTTATTGTTTCTCCATTCCGCGACCAGTCGGGTGCACTAAATGGCGTGGTGGCAGTGATGCACGATATCAGCCACATTAGGAAACTGGAAAAAATCCGCACCGAATTTGTTGATAACGTGTCCCACGAGTTAAAAACACCGGTCACAGCGATTAAAGGTTTTACTGAAACACTACTGGACGGGGCGATGTACCAGCAGGATACCTGTCGCGAATTCATCGAAATAATTGACAACGAGACCGCCCGTTTAAGCCGCCTGGTACACGAACTTTTAGACTTGTCCAAAATAGAATCAAAACCGATGCAGATTAAAACCAGTCCGGTGGATATTAATGAAATAGTCCGGGATACCGCTGCCAAACTGCGTGGTCAAATTGATAGCGCCGGGCTTGAACTAAAGCTTTCGCTACCGAACAAACCGGTGCTTATCAAAGCAAACAGCGACATGATTGATCAAGTGCTGATTAACCTTATCGATAACGCCATGAAATACACGCACACCGCTGGTAGGATAGCGGTTGAAGTTACCGACGACGATCAAGACGCTGTCATTCGGGTGCGTGACAACGGTATCGGTATTCCCGCCAAGGATCTGGACAGAATTTTTGAAAGGTTTTACCGCGTGGATAAAACCAGGAGCAGGGCTATGGGTGGTACCGGCCTGGGACTAAGCATAGTAAAACACATCGTGGAACTGCACGGCGGAACAGTAGGGGTACAAAGCACCCCGGGAGTGGGGTCGGAGTTTTTCTTTACCTTACCCAAAATAACCTAAGGTGTTAAGCTGGTTACAAATAGCCACCCTGGTGAAGGGTGGCTTTATATTGGGAACTAAGATTCATTCAGCTCTAACCTTTCGCCGGTAATCATGTAGATAATCCACTCGCTTAAATTGGTGGCGTGGTCACCAATACGTTCCAGGTATCGGGCTATAAATAAAAAGTAAGTCGCCTGCTTGATGTTCCTGGAATCCCTGGTCATTAACTCGAGCAATTCATTAAATACCTTGGTATAGTAATTATTTATGTCATGGTCATGCATGGCAGCCTTCAGGGCCATATCACGATCTTGATTGACATAAGCCGTCAAGTTTTCCCGAACCATTACCTGGGCTAAATCGGCCATCAGGGGAATATCAATTAGCGGCTTGATAAACGGTTCATTACCAATAGATAAAACCATTTTGGCAATGTTACTGGCGTAATCGCCCATCCTTTCCAGGTCAGTGTTAATTTTTAAAGCCGTTCCGATAAACCTTAGGTCACGCGCCATCGGCTGTTGTAATGCCAGCAGTGACAGACACCCCCGCTCTATGGCCAACTCGAGCCGGTCAATTTTTTCATCATCCATGACCACTTGCTCAGCCAGATCCAAGTCCTGGCGCTTTAAAGCATCAATGGACAATTCTATAGCATTGCCCACCATTTTGCCCATCAGCAAAATATCGTTTCTCAATTGATTAAGTTGTTCATTAAAAGACTCTCTAACCATTATTTAGCTCCCCTTTAACCGAACCTGCCGGTGATGTAGTCTTCGGTGCGCTTATCCCGGGGCGTGGTGAATATTTTATTAGTAATATCATATTCAATCATGGCGCCGTTTAAAAAGAAACCGGTATAATCGGAAATCCGGGCGGCTTGCTGCATATTATGAGTCACTATTACAATGGTATAGTTGTTTTTTAGCTGGTGAATCAAATCCTCAATTTTAGACGTGGAAATAGGATCCAGAGCCGATGCAGGTTCATCCATCAGGATTACTTCCGGGTCTACGGCCAGTACCCTGGCTATTACCAGCCTCTGCTGTTGACCGCCGGAAAGCCCTAGCGCAGACTTGTACAGCCTGTCTTTAACCTCATCCCATAGGGCTGCTGACCGCAGGCTGTTTTCAACAATATTCGCCAATTTTTCCTTGTTGCTAATCCCATGAATACGTGGGCCATAAGCTACATTATCAAATATATTTAACGGAAATGGATTAGGTTTTTGAAAAACCATACCTACTACCCGGCGCAGTTCCACCGGGTCTACACCAAGCCCATATATATCTGTTCCGTCAAGCAGCACTTCGCCTTCAATCTTTGTTCCTTCAATGACATCATTCATGCGGTTTAAAGTTCTAAGGTAGGACGATTTCCCACAACCGGAAGGGCCGATTAAAGCGGTGACCTTATTTTTTTTAACCGGTAAATTAACATCATATAGAGCCTGAAAGCTTTGATAAAACAAGTTCAGGTTTTTTGTTTCCATTTTATTAATCGATGCACTAACGGTAATCACCACTTTCTTATATCTAACCAGTTAAGTATTGGTTTGATGACATAACTTAAACCATTGTAATGCGCTTTTGGATCAATCTGCCCAACCAGCGGGCACCAAAATTAAAGGATAATACCACTAGCACCAAAATCGCCGCCGATCCGTCGGCAACCCGCCTCAAGTCAGGAATAAGGCCCTCCGAATTGACCTTCCAGATATGCACGGCCAGTGTTTCAGCAGGTCTAAAAGGGTTCAAGGGTGATGTATGGCTGAAGATATTCCAATTGGCAAAATCCAGCGGGGGGCTGCTCATACCCGCGGTATAGAGCAGGGCCGCGGCCTCACCAAACACTCGCCCCGAGGTAATAATAATTCCGGTAATCAGGCTGGGAAACGCACAGGGTACAATAATGCGCCAGATCGTCTCCCAGTGGGTGGCCCCCAGGGCCAGGCTGCCTTCCACCAGTTCCCGGGAAACACCCCGGATGGATTCTTCTGAAACCCTGACTAAAAATGGCAGATTAAAGACCGTTAAAGCTAACGCGCCAGACATGATGGAATAACCCCACCCCGTAGCGTTAACAAAGACAAGCAAGCCAAAAAGGCCCACAACAATGGAAGGCAGAGACGTTAAAGTTTCAATAGCAATCCGCACTCCCTCGGCCAGTTTACTGCGCCCGGCATATTCCGCCAGATAAATACCGGCCAATAGGCCGATCGGGATAGATATCAGCATTGTTAAAAACAAAATATAAAATGAATTAAAAATCTGTGGTCCGATGCCCCCGCCGGCCCTAATTGTTTCCGGGGGCGAAGTGATAAACTGCCAGTCTATGGACTTTAGTCCGTGGTAAAAAATATACCCCAGGAGGGTGCCCAAAATTAACAGCACTAACCCGGCGCCGGCCCAAAATGTTATTGTGGCAAGTTTATTCTTTAACTTGGCATTCATTAAACCGCCCCTCTCCTGACCACGAACCGAATCATTAGGATAAAGAACAATGACATCAACAGCAGCAGCAAGCCCATTGACCAAAGAGCGCTGTTCCAAATGTTACCCTGAACAGTGGCCCCCATATCCATAGTGATGGCGCTGGTGAGAGTCATGATGGGACTTAAGATCGAAGTGGGTATTTCTCTGGTGTTGCCAATAACCATTTGCACCGCCAGGGCTTCACCAAAAGCCCGGGCCATCCCCAGTACCACCGCAGTAATCAGGCCGGAACGGGCAGCAGGCAGCATGGCCATGCGGATAGTCTGCCAGCGGGTGGCCCCCAGGGCGTAAGAAGCATGTTTCCATTCCACAGGCTGCGCGCGCAGGGTGTCGGTGGAAACGCTGATTATGGTAGGCAGGATCATTACCGATAACACCAAAAAGCCGGCCAGCAGGCTAAAGCCCCCACCACCAAAAACTGACCTGATTAAAGGAACCAGCAGGCTAAGGCCAATATAGCCGTATACCACCGAAGGGATACCGGCCAGCAGTTCTACCGCGGGCTGCAGCAGTCGCTGTCCCCAACCGGGAGCAATTTCGACAATAAAAACCGCTACTATTACCCCCAGGGGCGCACTTATAGCTACCGCAAAAAAGGTGACTGTAATAGAGCCAATAATAAAAGCCAGTGCACCAACCTGTGGTCCCCCTGCTTCCAGTGAGCGATCCGGTCGCCATTGGTCGCTAAGTAAAAACTCCCGCAGGCTAACTTCATGGTTAATAAAAGTGGATAAACCCTTAGAGCCGATATAATAAATAATGGACAATGTCAGTACCATTACAAAAGCTGCACACAACATAGTCAGGCCGCGTCCGGCTCTGTCGTAAAGTAATTTCTTAGACATCGAAAAACTCCTTCGGAAACCCGTAACCTCCAGCAAATAAACACCTCGCCAAAATTGTTTTTGGGGTAAGTGAAAGCATTGTGCATTACAGAGGGCAGCTGTCATCCTGAGCGTTAGCGAAGGATCTTCGAAGGATCCAGATTCTTCACTTCGTTCAGATGACGTGAATCTCTACCACTTACTGAGTTGACGGTATGATTATTTTATTTTTGGGTAAGCTTGCCCTGTGCGTCGCGCTCAACTTGCATCTCGGTGGAAGGTATATAGCCAAGTTCAACTACCAGTGATTTTTGAACGTCATCTGATAACATGTAATCAAGGAAGTCTTTAGCTAACCCGGCAGCATCACCCTTGGTATACATGTGCTCGTACGCCCATACGGGGTATTGCCCGCTAGTTATATTTTCTTTAGTAGGTTCAATACCGTCCAATTGCAGCGGGGTAACACTGCCGTCAAGGTAAGACAGGGCCAGATAACCAATGGCACCCGGCGTTTCGCTGATAATCTTACGCACGGTGCCGGAAGAATCTTGTTCAATACCATTAGCTTCTGCGGCACCTTTTAATGCAAAGGCTTTAAAAGTAGCCCTGGTTCCCGAACTGCTGGGCCGGTTAACCAGTTGAATTTTTACGTCTGCTCCGCCAAGCTCTTGCCAGTTGGTTATTTTGCCGCTAAAAATATCAATTAGTTGCTGCTGGGTTACATTGTTCACTTTCACATCCGGATTGACTACCGCAGCTATGCCCACTACGCACACTTTGTGGTCAGCCAGTTGGGAAGCCTCCGGTGCGGTAAGCTTTTCTTCTGCAAACACATCCGAGTTACCAATATCCGCCGCCCCCGAAATCACCTGGCTAAGACCAGTGCCGCTGCCGCCGCCCTGCACAACAACTTGCGCTTCGGTGTTGCCAGTCATGAATTGTTTGGCCGCTTCTTCTACCAATGGTTGCAGCGCTGATGAACCAACAGCCGTAATTGAACCTTTAGATCCGCCGCTTTGTTCCTGTCCCTGCTCACTTTGTTGGTCGGTTTTGCCGCTTCCACAGCCGGCAACAACTGCCAGCAACAAAATAATACCAACTAGTAGACCTAAAACCTTGCTGCCCCTCTCCATAACCTTGCCTCCTTAATAAGTTGAATGCTTTAAAAACTCTAAAGCCAATATAACAGATGCTTTTTAAGCAGGAATAAATGTTGTGTAAACAATGTAAAGATATCATTAAAAATTACCAAACTTTTTTAACAAGCACCATGCGCATGGTAAAAGATGAATAACAAATTAAACCCCGTCAAGGAAATTACTTCCCGACGGGGTTCCAGAAGTTTAAAAGACAAGGGAAAAGACAAGGGAAAAGACAAGGGAAAAGACAAGGGGACAGGGACTTGTCTGTTACACCTTTTAAACATGAACTTGCATAACCGTATTGCTGTATTATTTAAATAAGTTTGGAATAATCAGGATCAATCATTTTATATTTTAAAATATTGTCCGGCGGTTAATGCCGCTTAGAATTATTATTTAATCCCTGTTGTACTCTTTTTCCTTGTTCTAGCATGCTATGCCACTACAGCATAATTATGGCTAATGACTTTTTAACCAGACAGGTCCCTGTCCCCTTGTCTGGAAAAGCCCCAGCCGTTCCATTTCCATAAGGTTATTGCTTGCCAGGTGGGGTCGGTGTAACTGCCTTCGGTAACCAGTAGCTCGTTTTCTCCATCATTGTTAAGGTCAATCAGGGCAGCCCGGTAATTGGGACGATCCAGGTTGGATGACTGCCACACCGGTTTAATGCTGTCTGATACCAGCTTGAAGATAAAGAGGTGGTTTTTAATACTGGTATCCTCCTCTTCCTCTTCCAGCCAAAAGGGCTTGTAGGGACCGAAGCTTCCTTCTTTCCAAACCAAAAGGTTAAGCTCCGCCATGCCATCGTTGTTGGCGTCGCCCAGAAAGAAATAGTTCACCCACCAGTCGTCCGGGGACTGCCAGATTATACGGGAACTAGCTCTTACCGTGATCATCCCATTGCTTAGATTAAATTTTTCCAGGCTGCCATTATCGTCCAAATCGAACTGTTGGCTTTGCATTAGAGAATCTTGTTTTTCCAGCAGTTTCATCCGGTATGCTTTAAAGGCCGCCAGGTCGTGGAACTCCCTGCCGCTGCCGTACTGCTGCGGGGCCCGGGCACCGAAACAGTACAGCAGTCCCACCGCCAGCAGGAGAACCAGCACCAACCGGGGAAATCTCACGGGGCGATAAAGGTATCGGTCCACCCGGCCAGGGGTGGCGCCTGTCCGGAGTCCAGCAGCTCATGCCATTTTTGGTCGGTTAAACGGTCACTGAGCGGCCAGGAGAACTCATAGTGAGAGTAAACACCACCCCGGGCAATTCTCAGGCTGCCATCTACGGGCACTACGGCATAAATATCAAAAACGTGTCCCGTGGCCTCCTGCAGCACCTGACCACTTGGGTCGGTGGCCACATCGGCCACCAGCGCGGCAGGGTTTTCGGCTATCGCTGAGCGGTGATCCACCCCCATATCTCGCAGGGCGTCCAGCCAGAAATGCTCCAACTGCCCGCCGTAAGAACGGATTAAATCATATTCCTCATCAGTAAGCGGGATATTGGAAAGCTCCTTTTCCGAAATGGTCTTTAAAGAGAGAGCCAGTTGCTCCAGCCGGTCCAGGCTGTCCCGGTCTTGCTGATCCAGTAGATCCCGCGCCGCCAGTCCCTCCCGCGTCATGTCTACCAGTGCAGCCAAGCGCGCATAAAGGTGTGGATTGGGCTCGACATAACCTCGATCATCCACTCCAGCCATACCGCCGCCCATTTCAGCGTAAATCTGTTTGGCGTAAAGAATGGTATCGTGCTTAAGCTCGGTCCAGCTGGATAAAAGGGTATTCAGCTCTTTCCTGGTCCAGGCCTGACCGTACATAAATGAGGGGTACCCCGCCTCTCTTGTTTGAAGTAGGGATTCAAGGGTGTAAAGCCAGCCCCAGTACAGGTTCTGAGTCCAAATTTTTTGATCCAGGCCGGCGATGTATTGCTGTAGTTTACTCATGTGATCAGGATAGCCCGCGAACTGTGTTTCCCCTGCGGCCTCCAATATGGCGTAAGCTTCCGCCGAGCCCATAGCGGCAGGGATGTCTAGGCCTTTGGGCAGCATCCTGCTCTCGCCCTGACTATTTTCTTTTACTTCGCGGTACACCAGCCGCTGGAAAATGGCGGCATCAAGCGTAAACCGCTGCCCCATAAAGCGAAAGCCCTTGATTTCCCGCTCGCGATCGGGTTGTATTTGCTCATCAAAGATGGGTATGGAGTTGATAAGCGGAGGTTCCAGCTTTGCTGTCGCCTCCATAAATGCCATCCATTGCTCGTCGCCGGAGGCCAGATCTTGCGGGCCGGCCCCGGTACCATAGGTTTGATCCAACAGTTTCCGGTACTGCTGATAAGACAGGTCGTCGGCCTTACCGACAAAAAAGTTGGTGGGCTGGTATATTTTATCCCATTTTTGACTGTTATCGCCTGCACCAAGTGCCAAAGTCATTAACACAGCAGATTTGGTTTCATCCTCACTCTTGAGCCGGAAAGTGATTCTCCCGTACCACATCATCGCCTTGAAATATGACTGTAGCAACTCGTCAGTAGCATAGTGGCCCCGGGGAATGTACTGGGAGTAATCCTCTTGCAGGGTATCCGGAGTCACTAAATCCTGCCCCATATTCATCAAGGGGGAGTCCTGGATGCCGGTACTGCTTTCGATCAGCCGCAGTTCTTCTTGCACCACTTGCTTGACCTGTTCCGGAACAGGCATTTGGGGATCCAAAAGCTTGCCGGCCACCGCGAAAAAGCCCAGGTTTCGCTTGGCGGCGTTCTCCCAATCGCTGCCTTTAAGGGCAGTATACTGTTCTTGGGATGCGGAGAGCATGGCTGTGGTAAGCTCCTTTAATTCCGGGGCCAGTTTATCCTTTTCGATCACCCGCAGCAGGTGACTGAAGAACAAGTGATAGTTATGTAACATTGAGTCGGTAGTGATAAAGCTGGGCACCGGTTCATAACTGTTGATTTCATAGAGCATAAAGAACTCCCGGTTTTGACCCGGCACCACTACAAATTTGTTTTCTACCAGCAACCGCTCGGCCTCCGGAGAGAAATAAAACATCTCCTTATTAGTTATATTGCCTAGCCCCGGCTCGACCGCATAGGGCTCCACGGCTGGGGAAAAGTCCACCGGCACATCTTTATAACTGGCAAAATCCGCAGCCAGGTCCACCGGCAACTTTCCTGCGGCCAGATCCTGCTTTTGTCCGGAGTCGCCGCTGCACCCCGACACAGCGGTGACAAGCAGAAACAGGCTAAGCACCCATACACAGATTATTTTTTTCCTTTGCATTTGAAACTACCTTCTTTTCCCGTTCAATTTTTACTATTTCTAGACGGCGGGAACCAATATTTGGTTCCCGATTAAAACACCATAACGCCGGTCTAAAAAAACCGGTTGATGCCGAAACACAAAAGCCTATGCTCCAAGTATCAATTATCAATTACTAACTACAGCAGCCCAAACGCTTTTTGGCAACCATTCGTGCCGGCGTATCCTACCACCTCGGCATGATTATAAAAATATTTTTAACAAGACAAGTCCCTGTCCCCTTGTCTGCTTAGCAGCAGGATTTTTTAAAACAACGTCGAAAAAATATCCGTTGAGAATTACTCAAAAAAGGAGATTGAACTATGCCCATTTATGAATATAAGTGTCAATGTGGAAACAAATTTGAAGCCCTTATCCTCCCTGCTAAAGAAAACGAACTTAAATGCCCTGAATGCGGAGGCGTAGAATTGACCAAATTAATATCCAAACCTTTCCTGCCCAACTCGGTGGGCGCACCAGCGGACTTGCGCGGTTCTTCCTCGTGCTGCGGCAGTAAACCGGAAAACCAGGACTGCACACCGGGCAGTTGCTGTGGTGATACCACGGAAAAAGAACTGGAACATTAATTTATAAAATAAGCAACAGGTGCTGTTCGAACCTAAACAGACAAGGGGACAGGGACTTGTCTGTTATCCAACAAAAACCATTAACTTGCTACTTAATTAGTTATACCAGCCTACTGGGTTCTGGTGGAAACATCATAATGCTGATATTAAGTACGCTTCAATTTGCGCAACTTCAATATCAAATTACCAATTGTACCAATGCAAAACAGAGTTAATTGCCTATTAAGCAGTTCATAAACTTAATCCATTTTTCTTTGCATTACTGTAATATTTCAATAAATTTCATAAAATCCTTGTGTCATCTTCAAATATTGTTTGACGGTTAATTACTTGCATGCCTTGGATATTATGCCACCCCGGTATGATTAACCAGACAAGTCCCTGTCCCCTTGTCTGTTCATAAACACAAATAAGCCAGGGCTTCTGCGGTGGTGGTAAAACCTTCCCGGCTAAGCAGTTTTTTTATAAATTCCTTAAATGGTTCTGACAGCGGCAGTACGTGCTCCCAGCTTTCTTTAAAAAGCGCTTCGTCTTCCACCCAGTTAGTAAACAGGTCCACAGCCACCACCCCGGCCCCGAACAGGTCGCTGCGCGGTGATATTTCCCGGCGCAGCAGTTGGTAGGTGTAACTTTCTTTGCAGTTTGAAGCAGACCCGCATTTTTTTTGCAAAGGGTCGGGGCAAAAGGGAAACTGTTGGCCATCAATAAATCTGGCCAAACCAAAATCAATTAAATAGAGATTATCGCCGCTTAGCATCAGGTTGGAAAGACGTAAATCGCGGTGTACAACAGCATCTTGCTGATGCCGGGGATGATGCAGCGCGTTTAAAATTACCAGCAGTTGATAAATAATCCCCTTTACTTCCACCTCACTAAAACGTCGACCAGTATATATCAGGTGGCTTAGCGGCAGCCCCTCAACATACTCCTGCACCAGGTAATGCGCCTCTGCCATTGAAAAGGCCTCTACAAACCCGGGTATTTGGGGATGCTTGACGCGCCTGAGGATTTCCGACTCCAGCCTGAATTTGAGCATTATATTAGCGGGCGATTCGTCACGATCATTGATGACAGCCTTAATAGCGTAGTTGCGGCCCTCCCGGGTCGCTTTGAGTACTACGCCGTAACTACCGCCGCCAAGCGGCACCTCAATCGCATATCCCCTAATGCAAGGCTTTTCTTTTCAAGATGAAAACATACGTCCTAAAAAGCCCTTGCGCTTATGGGAGCGTTTGGCCGAACTGCTGCCGTGGTAGTGCCCGTGGGCATACGGCGGGTGTTGCTGTTCCGGTCTGCGGACTGGCTGCTGTTGAGCGGGCTGCTGGCCAGGTGCCTTCAAATTGCTACCACAGTAAGGGCAGGAAACCCAGGCCGGGTCAACTTGTTTGTGGCAGGTATGACAGGTGAAATTTTTAACCACTTCCGCACCGCAATAGGGGCAAAATTTAAAGTCCCCCTGCAGAGCTTTTTGGCAATTTGGACATTGCATGTTGTGGCCTCCTCGTATCAGAAATTATGAACAGATTACGGTTATGCGGCTAGGTACTTAATTATGATGGTAAGCATGTGATTTCACACCAGTAATATTTTACCACGTGTCCGTAAATTAAAACATTACTCTTTCAATGTCTGGCGGATGGGAGTGTAGGTTAGGCCTCCCACCTTGTAAAAAAAAAGAGTCAAGGAACCGATCCCCTGACTCAAAAAAATAAGGTGCCCCAAAATAATCCCGACCCTGGACAAGACAAGTCCCTGTCCCCTTGTCTGCTCCCTTGTTTTGTCCTTTAGCGAATAAAATTTGTCATTACTTTTTTTTCTTGTTCCGGTATCGGTACCGAACCGTTTCCGTTTTCAACTAATTTGAGGAGCCAAGCCATATTTTTACCAAGGATCCTCATGATTTGCACTCCTTCTTGATCTTGTAACGCTTCCCCGGGCCTGGTGCCGTGAATAATATTCCAATAATTTGAAGTTGGGATTAGCATTTCTGAATAAGTAAGGTAATGATTTAATTGGTCAAAGGCTGCCATGCCCCCGGAACGTCTTACAGCCACTACAGCCGCACCGACTTTATGTCTAAATATTCCACCGTTGTTACCGGCAACATAAAACGCCCGGTCTAAAAAGGCTTTCATGGTAGCACCAATTGACGCATAGTGCACAGGTGAGCCTAAAATTACGCCGTCCGCTGCTTTAAATTTTTGAATCCATTCGTTCACTTCATCATCCGTAATGCACTTTTCATCTCTTTTCTTGCGGCATTGCCCACATGCTAAACAGCCTCTAAGCGACTTGTTGCCGACATGAACAATTTCTGTTTCGATACCTTCTGTTTCAAGCGCCTCGGTCACTATTTTTAATGCATGATAAGTATTCCCTTCCTTATTGGGACTGCCGTTAAAGGCTACTACTTTCATTAAAATTTCCTCCCTTTACAAAAGTTAATATTTTTTAAGCCTGTTTAACCAACTTGATAAATCAATAATCTGTGCGCTTTTCTAGCTGCTGAAAATAAATTTGCTATTTTAAATATTGTTTTTGTAACGGTGTCTAGATTATTAATTTCTTCATTTACTGTAAAGTATTGTTCTTGAATTAATTTAATCGCCATCCCCCATTTGGTGAGCTCTGCCGGGTTATCAATACCCCACCAAATTTGTGCACCTGTTTTCTTAATCGAGGGGTGATTTTTTATTTTTTTTGCAGTATAGACACTAAAGGCATCGAAAATTAAAGTAAATTTGCCAATACTGTTTAGTAGATTATTTATTAGTGCTTTGATATCATTTTCTTTAAGGTACATAAATAACCCTTCAGCAATAACAATATATTGTTTTTTCCCCTTTGGAATTCCTTCTATCCATTTATTTTCTGTGACCGAGGAAGAAATTAGATGATATAGATCTGTTTCTTCATAAAAATGCCTGCGGATATCAATAACCTCTTTAAAGTCTATGTCGTACCAGTGGGCATTATTGTTTTCAATTCTATTATATCTACTATCCAGACCACACCCTAAGTGCAAAACAACGCTTTCATTACCCTTTTCAAGAAACGACTTAACAAAATTATCAATAAGCTTAGCCCTTAAGGACATCATGATGTTTGTTTTTTTAGGTATCTTTAACCGATTGAAGTTGTAATCTATCTGATTAACAATTTCGACTGCCTTTTTGTCAATAAGGATAGGTGCTTTTTTTTGACTTTCCTTGGCTTTACCGTACAGTGGTATCAGTAAAGTTTCTTTTTCTTCGCTTAGATATATTTTAGCCATCATAACCATTCCCTGTAATATAATCTACTGCCTGTTTTCTCTGCACCCCAGCTATTGTTCCTTCCCAAAGCTCCCTGCAGGAAGTTTATATCAGCGGTTTGACCGGTTGGTTCACTATAGTATCTTGATCTTTACCCGTCCTTTTAATTCCGGCCAGGGCCCGGGCCAACCGGCGGGTACCTTCCTGGAGCGGTTTTTCAGCATGGGTGGCAAAGCAAAGCCGAAGCTCTTTTTCACCCTCGGGCGGGTGCACATAAAACGCCTCACCCGGCACGAAAGACACGCCCTCACCAGTGGCCTGATGCAACAAACGGCTGGATGAAAAAAGCCGGTTAAGGCGGCACCAGATGAAGAACCCGCCTCCGGGCAGCTCAAAAGACAGATCTGTACCACAATACCGCCGCAGCGCTTTAGACAGCGCATCCCGGCGTTTTTTGTACTCACTGCGTACCAGAGTCAAATGTTCATCCAGGGCGCCGCTGGCCAAAAACCTGCACAACAGCCACTGGGCCAGGTTGTTGCTGTGCAAATCAATAAATTGCTTTTCCAGGGCCATCCGGTTGATCAGGGCCGGGTTGGCTACCACGTAACCGGTGCGCAGCCCGGGGAACAGAACCTTGGAGTACGTGCTTAAATACACCACCCCGCCATAAGTATCCAGCGCCTTAAGGGACGCGGGCGGCTTTTCACCGTAATACAGGCTGCTGTATGGATCGTCTTCCACCACCACCAACCGGTGCCGGGCCGCCAGCCTGAGTAACTCCCGGCGCTCGGCTTCAGACATCACCCGCCCGGTGGGATTGTGGTAGGTGGGTATCAAATAAAGCAGCTTAGGCCGGTAGCGCACCAGGTAATCCTCCAGCATGCTAAAATAAGACCGCCCCGTAGGCAGGCCCAGGATTCGGGCGCCGGCGGCGCTAAATACTTGGTGCGCACCGATAAAAGTAGGTGACTCCACCACCACGTAGTCCCCGGGTTCCAACAGGGCCTTACTGAGCAGGTATAACCCTTGCTGGGAGCCCGCGGTAATCATCACGTTTTCTCCGGTTGATTCAATATCCCGGTCGACCAGCAGGCGGGCCACCAAACGGCGCAGCGGGCCGTAGCCCTCGGTGGCGATGTGGCCCAGGTCAACCGGGTTAATGCTGTTATCAACCCCGCTCATAATGCGCTGCAGCAGTTCGACCGGGTACAAATCGGGGTCGGGCATACCGGCGGCCAGCGAAATACTGCCGCCGGAAAAGTCGATATCCAGGAGTTCCCGCAACACTGTGGACAGCGGCAGCCGGGGGAATGGGGTCATTAACTGCATCCAGGGCACCGCACTGCCTTCCTCTGCCGTCCCTGTGGACAATTCGGCCACATAGGTGCCGCTGCCCACCCTGGTGACCACCAGCCCCTGTTGTTCCAGGTAGCGGTAAGCGTTGATCGCCGTGGTGCGGCTAACCCTGAACAGGGCTGCCAGCTCCCGCTCCGGCGGCAGCTTGGTACCAGAGGTTAAAATTAAGCCCCGGATTTTCTCCCCGATAATCCAGGCTATCTGCAAGTACATGGGCTGCCGGGATTGCGGATCCATTGGGACACCGGTTATTATTTTGGATATATCCATTCGGTAAAAATCGCCCCTTAATATCCAATTGCCTGCACATTATTACTAATTGGATATTTACGGTGTTTTTCCTGCCGGTTAAGATAGAAAAAGTTTATGAAAAAAGGATCAGAATTATAAACAACAGAATGCTGTGGTATGGGGATGTAGGGGAAATACCGGGAGGGACGCAGATGAGCATGGCCAGAATACTGCCCGGCCGGGGCAGCGTAATGACGGTAGAATTTCGGGCCGGAATCCGGGACAGCCTGCCGGTTATCGTGGGCGTGGTGCCCTTCGGGCTGGCCTGCGGCATCATGGGCATTACCATAGGCCTGACGCCCCTGGCAACAGTGCTGATGTCGGCCCTGGTTTTCGCGGGCGCCTCCCAGTTTGTGGCCATGACCATGTTGGGCGCCGGCCCCGCCGGATGGGGGTTAATTGTGCTGACTACGCTGCTGGTTAACCTGCGCCACCTGCTAATGGGGGCCTCGCTGGCACCGTACATGAACCGCCTGCCCGTACCCATGCAAGCGCTGCTGGCCTTTGGCATAGTGGACGAAACTTACGCGCTCACCATAGACCGCGTGCGGCAAAGTGGATACCACCCCGGTTACCAGTTGGGGTGCAATCTGTCATTTTATATAGTCTGGGTGACCTCAACCGTGGTTGGTGTTTTCATGGGCGAGCGTATCGCCGACCCCCTGGGCTGGGGATTGGACTTCGCCATGCCGGCCATGTTTCTGGCTCTTTTAATGCCCCGCCTGGCGGATCGAACCAGCGCCTTGGTCTGTGCCCTGTCCGCAGTGGTTGCCGTAGTCGGCGCCATGTATCTGCCGGGCAAATGGTATATTATTATCGCCTGCTTGGCGGCCAGCGCCGCCGGCGGCCTGCTGGAAGGGAAAAATGATGCCCAACAATGAAATCCTGCTAATTATCGCCGGCATGGCCGCGGTCACCTATTTCACCCGGTTCGCCTGCCTGGCCCTGTTCAGCCGCAACGGGGTGCCCGGGTGGATGAACAAATGGCTGAAGCACGTACCCACCGCCATCTTAACCGCCCTAATCGTGCCCGCCCTTTTACTGCCCCAGGGCCACCTGGATATCAGCACCGGCAACCATTATTTGCTGGCGGGTTGCGTCGCAGCGGTGACCGCCTATAAAAGCCGCAGCGTTATCGCCACCATGACTTTGGGCCTGACGGTGATGTTCGCCTTGCGCTGGTTCAATATCTAACAGGACTGCCAGACAAGGGGGCCAGACAAGGGGACAGGGACTTGTCTGTTTTTTAAAACAGACAAGTCCCTGTCCCCTTGTCTGGCCCCTCGGCTGCCCCTTTATTCAACCACCGAGGCCAGCATTTTAAAGTTGAGGCAGTCTACCAGGCCCCGGTTGGTAAGACGCAGTTCAGGCAGGACGGGTAGGGAAATCAGCGCCATTGTCATGAACGGAGACACTAGATGGCACCCCAGTTCCTTCCAGGCATCGTCCAACCGCGCCACATTTGCAGCCACTTCTTCCAGCGGCCTGTCAGACATCAGCCCGGCAATGGGCAGCGGCAGCACAGCCAAGACTTGACCATCTTTAACAGCAATCATGCCACCCCCGACTTCAGCCAACGTATTGCCAGCCAGAGCCATATCCTCATCATTGGTGCCCACAATCAAAAGATTATGGCTGTCATGCGCTACCGTAGATGCTACCGCTCCGGCTTGTAAACCAAAACCTTTTACATAACCCATGCCGTAGGTTCCAGGCCCACCATGCCGCTCCATCACCATTACTTTAGCCACATCATCCGCCTTTTGATGCCGGGGTTGTCCAGCCACGACCGGCATATCAATGACCCGGTGGTAAGTGCCCACGTGGGCTTCAATAATCTCCATTACATGCGCCTTAACACTTGTTGAGCCAGCTGGTGCCTTAATCACAAAATGCTGCGGCAACAGCTTTTCCTTGAGATGCACTGTATTACGCGCTGCTTGGGGATAGGTATAGGCTGGGAGTGCTTGATTCAGCCGTCCATTCTCGGCCACCATTTGGCCATCAACCATCACCTTGTCTACAACGACATCAACCAGATCACTGATAAAAACAATGTCTGCACAACGGCCCGGGGAAATACTCCCCAGGTGACGATCCACACGAAAACACTGGGCGGTATTAATGGTCACCATCTGAATCGCAGTAATGGGATTGACACCCTGCCTGATGGCCCGGCGTACCACATGATCGAGATGTCCCAGTTCCTGCAAGGTATGGGGATGCACATCATCAGTCACCAAAATAGCATAACGGGTATCGATATTATGCTCGGTAATGGCACGGACGGTTTCTTTAACATCATGCCAAGCTGAACCTTCGCGCAACTTGGCATACATGCCCAATCTCATCCGGGCCAGCGCATCTTCTTTGGTGGTACTTTCATGACAGGACGCTACCCCGGCGGCAGCATAGGCTTGCAAGCCGGTGTCCAGATCCGGAATAGAATAATGCCCGGTAATCGGTTTACCCGCCTCCAACGTAGCCTTCAATTCCCCATGCGCGTTTTGATCTCCATAAATGACGCCGGGAAAATTCATCATTTCACCCAAACCAATAATTCGATCATCCTGCATCGCTGCTTCAACATCGGCCGGGCCAAACACCGCCCCGGCATCCTCAAAGCCTGGCGCTGCCGGTACACAGGAAGGCATCGTAGCATAAACCTTCATGGGCATTTGCCGGCCTTCATCGAGCATCAGTTGAACCCCCTGCATGCCCAGTACATTAGCAATCTCATGCGGATCCATGAAGATAGTGGTAGTTCCACTCGGCAAAGCGGCCCGGGTAAATTCCCCAACCGTCATCATACCGCTCTCAACATGCATGTGGCCATCCAAAAAACCGGGGGCCAGGGTATAACCGGTGGCATCGATTATGGTGGTGTCTTGGCCAATGGTATGCTCTACTTTGCCCACCATAACAATACGACCATGTTTAATGGCCACATCTTTGTGCTCTTCGATTTCCCCGGTGTTTACATTAACAATCCGGCCGCCCCGGATCACAACATCGGCCTTTAAAATCCCCATTGCAGTTTGAGACAGTTCAGCAGTGATTTCATTGAAAGGCTTCTCGGTAAGGCTGTAAGATAAGTTCATGTTGTTTATCACCTTTCTTGTGTTAACTAGAGATATTTTAACTTGATTTTCTATACTATCGCTCGAAAATCCTCTCTATTTGACGCATCTTCAGCAACTCCACCGCATCCCGGCGGGTGGTTACTTTTCCTTCAAGCTGAGCTTCCCACAATACGTCTTTAAGTTTACCGATTAAAGGGGATGGAGCAAGGTTTAATTCATTACAAATATCTTCCCCGGATAATAATGGTGTGGTATTTAAAAATAAATCCTTTTCACTAACCAAACGCTCTAACATGCGGCCAATATAATCAGCGTAGTCTTTGGCTAACTCAAGCTTCCCTGTGGCTCTCCGGCTGCTGGTTACATCAGCCAGACTCAAAAGCAGACAAACGGGAGCCGCTTCGCCCAGGGTGCCGAAAAAACGGAATACAGCTTTTGTTGAAGGTGGATTGTTCTTATATAGAAACAGGGGCTGCATATGCCATTCCACCAGCAAACGAAAAAGTTTAAGTTCCCGCTTGCTGAATTTTAACCGCCGTCCAATGAGCTCCACCATTGGCCCGCCGACCTGATGATGGCCGTAAAAAGTTATGCGCCCATCGTCACGTTCACCACGGGTGGCCAACTTACCCACATCATGAAACAAACAGGCCAGCTTGATTACGGGCAGCCGTTTTTCCTCGTTGCTCAGTAAATTTTCAAGGTATTTGGTAATTGATTCTTTTGCAACACCCGGTAATAATTCGCCCTTTAGCACACGCTCGAATTCGATCAGTGTTTTGAAACAATGCACCCATACGTTATCTGCATGGTAAAAATTTTGCTCCATCTGCTGCATAGGAGCTATTTCGGGGAAAACTTGTTCCAGTACCTTTGTTTGGTGGGTCAGAAAATAAATAATTACGGCGGCATCAGGCAGGCCCAAAATATGCCGCAATTCTTCCCATACCCGCTCCCCCGGAACGGCAGCTAACGGTTTCTTTACATTTTGCATCAGCTTTAAAGTATCCGGGTCGATACCAAAACCTAACCGGGCCTGCAGTCGGGCTGCCCGGAGCACCCTTACGGGGTCTTCGTTTAGTGAACCAGGCGAGCAGACCTTAATGATACCCCGGCGCAAATCTGTTAGGCCACCCAAGGGATCAATAATATGGCCGGACCAGTCACCTAGCAGGTAATCCTTAACCGGGAGGGCCATAGCGTTTATGGTAAAGTCCCGCCTTTTAAGATCTTTTAGCAGGGCATCATTACCTAAGCCGGTTATATCTACATGAAAACCCGGTAAAACAGCCCTGGCAATATCGTGTTCCTTATGTAAGATTACGGGTCTTATGGTTGTCAATTTCGCTAAATCATAAATCATACTTTGGGCACTGCCGGATACCACCAGGTCAATATCCCGTGGCTCATATCCTAACAGGAGGTCTCGTACACTGCCCCCAACCAAGTAGGCGTTGCCCGATGTGATATGGTTTATGGCTTTAAGAACGGTGTTAATTTGCATGTATAATACACCCTTTCGAGCACCTTCGGGGTTTTACAGACAAGGGGACAGGGACTTGTCTGGCGTTGACCAGACAAGTCCCTGTCCCCCTGTCTGCTTGTCTGCTACAAATTTGCGGTTAAAATCATTTTCTCTTCCCGGCGAAGATTTAAAATATCACATGACATGCGATAAAACTGCGTACCTGCAGGGGTTAAATTTACCCTGTAATTGTTATTATCTACATCCACACTGATTAAATCCAAATTAATTGCATAGTTGTGACTCCAATAAATTATATTAGAAATAGTTTCATCTTTTAATGAAACAAATCTTCTTACGAGTTGTCTATAGAGGCTGATTACGCCAGGGTCAGCCTGCTTATAAGTCCCCTGTACTAAAATAATAAATTGTATGTATATGATAATTTTTTTAATGATACTATTGAATTCGTCTTCCGTACGCAGATGACGAATTAGGTTCTGTCTGATTAAGGCTTTTTGCATGTCATTCAAGTCAATATAATCTTTCCCTATTCTGTTAGGTAAATTGGTGTAATATGTATATTTTTCTCCTTGTTTTGTAAGAAAGGCGGTTTTATTATTTATAGCTAACAGACCTAATTCCTGACAATATTTAAGACGCTGCATTAGAGTGGAAAAATGCTTCCACAGGCAGGCCTCTCCCATTTGCTGAAGTGTCATTTCTGTTGTTCTTTTGGCTTTAAAATAGGCAAAAATACCATTTAATTGCTTAAGTGAAGCAACCGCAACTGATTTAACTTCTTCCGGCGAAAGACTAAACATTAGTTGATTATAATCCAATATTGAATTATACAACCGTTTTATACGGCTCAAATCATAATTAATAATTTTATGTTGGACATGCAACGCATGCAATCGGTCGCTAATGGCATCGAGGTATCTGGGATCGGATTGGGCTGCTAACACTACCATAGGAGCAAGCTTTTGATATACCTTTTGAGATATGCAGGCATAACGATGCACTTGCTCTACCACATGTTCAACCTTGGCCTTGTTGTTAATTTCCTTTTCCAGTTCTACTACATAGGCATTACCTGAGGTGTCCTCCATAACAAAATCAATTTGACCAACGCCACCCCAAGGCTTAAGATCAAGATAAGCTGCTATAACATTAGCATTAATTCCTAATATATTGGAAAGTTCCTTGGGGTTCTCAAGAAGTGTAAACTGAATTTGTCGTTCATTCATCATAAATATTTTGGCTCCTTTGCCTTAAGGAAAAACTACAGCTATTATCCCCTCTAGTTTCTACTTAAGTGTAGCAATAGCCTTTACTCTTTTAAACATTTTGTCTAAATCCCAGTACTACATTAAGCCTAAAAAAAAGACAAGGGGACAGACAAGGGGACAGGGACTTGTCTGGCGTTAACCAGACAAGTCCCTGTCCCCTTGTCTGTCCCCTTGTCTGCCAAGTGTTTGTTTGGCATAGATTTCATACTCTTTTAAACCAGATACCATAGCAAATTCCGCAATAGCAACAGGATATGCCGCGGCCAGTTCAACAATATGTTCAAACATAGTCGGCCAGACATAGCCGCCAGCTTTATGATACTCGTTTATTAAATCCTTCAACGCGGCCTCTCCAAAGGCGTTTAAATGGACAACAAAATCATTAGCGGGATCATCAATATGGGCCTCTGTCCAGTCAATAAATCCAGTGACGCGAGCACTAGCATCGATTAAAATATGACCTGGATGGAGGTCCCCGTGGATAAGGGCTGTTTTTTGCGGCCAAAGGGATTCATTAGCCAGCCACTTTTGCCAACGGGTCCAAAGTTTCTCTCCAACTCCGTAGGTTGCTTTGATTTTATCCATTCTTGCTTGCATTGAAGTTATTAATGTCTCCGGGGTTTTCAATGCAAAGCCGGCTTTTTTATCATCAACCTGGTTAATGCAATGTAAGGCAGCCATAGCGCCACCCAGTGATTGATGATAAACATCGGGCACATTTTGAGCATCTATTTCCCAGACATAGGCCTTTGCTTCTTGGTCAATGGTTCCAGCAGGTACGCCCTTTAGCAACTTATAGGCAATTAGCTCCTGGGAAAAAATTGTCCATTGGGGTACTTGCACAGGTAGCCAGGAACTCACAAGACCGAGGATGTTCTTTTCTTGCCGGGTTCTAGCAAGCACGTCTTCTCTTCTGGGAATACGCAGAACCCATCTTTCGCCTTGTAGATCTGTGGCAAAAACCACCTGAAAATCAAGGCCAGATTCATTGTTCAGCAGGGAATCTTCTTTTACCATCAGGCCATGTTGTTTTGCCCGCTCTATAACTTGTTCATTTGTTAAGGTCATTGCTGCACTTCCTTTGTTCAATAATTTTACACTGCTGTATGGTTGATAATGGCGTTAATGTTCTCTCTAGTCTTTAAAAAAAATAACACAGACAAGTCCCTGTGTTATTTTTCACAATCGGATAAAGAAAGCAACCAACCAAGTGTAATGGACAACCATAAACACTAAGGTTTACTAAGATATGATTAAATTAAGCTACCATATGGTAAAATATTTTCCGAACCTATTCAATTAAACTCATGCTACCACAACCAATCCGGGTATTGCAACTGGATGTTTATTGTCATCTGATAGAGCGTTTGGCAAAACAAATTGTTCAAGCTATAATGGTTTTATAAAACTGGATAAATGAGGCTGAACAATGAAAAACGTAGGACAATATCGGATAGAAGAATTTCCAATCAGCAGATTATCGACTATTGATATTGGTCAGGTTGGCTTGAAGAAACACCACATTAAGGCATTAATCGAATTAGATGTCACCGAACCGCGAAAGTTAATCCGTGAAAAAAAGAAACTATCACAAAAGATTACTTTTAATGCCTGGTTAATTAAGTGTATAAGTCACGCCGTGGAAGAATTTAAGCCGATGCATGGCATAAAAAAAGGTAAGCGAAAAGTAATTATCTTTGATGATATAGACATATCAATTGCAATAGAAAGAGAAGTTGACGGAAAAAAAGTACCGTTACCCTACCTTATGCGCAAGACAAATGAAAAAAGTATTGCTGAAATTAGTGCCGAAATAAAAAACGGCCAGCAACATTCCATTGAAGGCGAAGAAGATTATGTTTTAGGTCAAGAGAAAAAGAATAAGTTGGTCATGAAAACATACTATTATTTACCAGCCTTTATCAGAAGGTTAATATGGAAAGGTATAATAAATAGCCCATTATTAACCAAGCAAAATATGGGAACGGTGATGATAACCTCGGTAGGCATGATGGGCAAGATAAATGGCTGGGTGATACCAGTAGGTGTTCATCCACTATGTTTTGCTATTGGCTCAATAGTTAAGAAACCAGGTATTGTAAATGATAAAATAGAAGTAAGAGAATATCTCTACGTTACGGTTTTAGTTGACCATGATATTATTGATGGTGCACCAGCAGTGAGAGCGCTCGCCAAACTAACTAAACTTGTTGAAAGTGGATATGGATTATCCTAACTTTTCCAATGGCGCTTATTATAGTTATAATTTAATACATATAAAAATAAAAAAATCTAACAATAAACTACAAGGGGGTTTTAAAATGCAATTAGTGAAAAATATTGAATTTTCTAGAGCACTGAATTTAAAAGACTTGGTAAAATATGAAGATGGCCAAATAGTAAGCAGGACACTTACACAGTTGCCAGCAGTAACAATTACTTTATTCGCACTGCATCAAGGAGAGGGCATAAGTACACATACCACTCCCGGTGACGCTATGGTACAAATGTTAGACGGTGAGGGAGAAATAACGATTGGTGACAATGTACATGTAGTCAAGGCAGGCGAGACGATAATAATGCCGGCAGACATACCTCATAGCTTAGAGGCCAAGGAAAATTTTAAAATGTTATTAACTGTTATAAAACGAGGCTAAAATAAGTTATTCTAGAAAGATCTAATACTGCGAAGTTCAAAATGGCCTTAATAAAAAACTTCAGTAAATATGCCATTATTAAATACTGATACTTAATTTATTTTTAACAAAAGTGAAATCCATCATCTGGAACATTTAAGCCAGAGCTGTTATCAACGCTCTGGCTGTTTATTTTCATTTTTAGGTGGATAATATTTGTGCTTTAAAGGAGTATTCAGAAACTATGTGGAATGTTAGGTCAAAGTTATCCATTCAGGGGGGCTTGGGCTTATGATGAATAAAAAAATAAATACAATGTATTTTAGCCCAACAGGTACAACTGCAAAAATTGTATCTGGAATAGCAAAAAAAATTGCAGAAAACATTGACGGGGAAACAATTATCAATAATATTGACTTTACATTACCGGGGGTTAGGAACGAAACAGCATCTTTTACAGGGGAGGATGTTGTCATTATAGGAGTTCCTGTCTATGCAGGAAGAGTTCCCAATGTATTGCTTAAATATTTAAATACTATTAAAGGTAATGGAGCATTTGCAATTACTGTAGTTGTTTATGGAAATAGAAATTATGACGATGCTTTAATAGAATTAAAAGATATTATGGTTTTAAACGGTTTTAAAGTTATTGCAGGTGGGGCATTTATAGGAGAACACTCATTTTCTAAAACCCTTGCCAAGGACAGGCCCGATGAAAAAGACATGGAAATTGTAGATGATTTTGCCAATAAAATATACGCCAAAATATCTGCTAGCAATGATATTCAAACCGTTACAGTAAAAGGAAATAGTCCCTATAGGAAATATTACACCCTCAAAAAAGAAGATGGTACACACTTTGACTTTAGAAAGGTTACCCCAAAGACAAATAGCAATTGTATTGATTGTAAACTTTGTGTAAATGTGTGCCCTATGGGTTCCATTGATTACGAAGATACATCTAAATTGAATGATATTTGCATTAAATGCGGTGCTTGTGTTAAAACATGTCCTTGTCAAGCAAAGTATTATGATGATGCAAATTTTTTAAAACATAAACATGAATTAGAAGTTAATTTCGCTAATCGAAGAGAACCGGAGTTATTTTTAGATTAAAAAATTAGTTAGTTAAACTGTGCCGCGGTTTACATCCATACTCATTATGCCAGATGACATGATTATTTTTCTAAGCCCCGGGTGGTACATGAAAGGTGACTTAAGGTTTTTTAGCCTAATATTTGAGAACATCCCGGCGGCGTTTCTGCGATAGGTATCTGTAAAGTCCGGTGCTGCTTTTGCAATGCTTTGCGCACATGCCAGCGCGCTTTTAAAAGCGTAGCTCAAACCCTCTGCGGAACTGGGGCTTATCAAACCGGCCGCCTCTCCAATTAACGCCACACCATTTGCTCCAGTACATATCTGATTGGTGTTTACTGGTCTGAGTAGCAATGTTCCTTCCCTTTTAGCCGCAGAACCAAACCTAAACCCATAATTTTTAAGTTTGTTTTTTAACAGGTTAAACTTAGCATTTACGTCACATCGGTGGGGGATAGCAGCACCAAGGAGCAACATGTTCTCTTTGGGAATAGTCCAGGAATAGAAGTCGCTTATTTCCGGATCAAACAGTGTCGTAAAATATGGCTGTATCTGATCAAGATAAAACCATTCCTGCACTGCAGTATATTTTATCGGCTCCGGAAGGTTTGGGAACGCCAATTTGCGCACCATAGAAAACGCACCATCAGCCCCCACCAGAAACCTAGCCCGTTCAACATATTCAGTATCATTTTGCGCAAACCTTAATTCAAAATACCCGCCGGCCCTTGCAAATGATTTAAACGAGCAGCCCAAACGTAAATCAACCGCCCCTGGGACCAGGGATACAAGCCAACTATCGAATTTTCGCCTGTCTATGTTGATGTAGAACCGCTGATAATATCTTTCCAATGAGTTTTGCAGGTCAATTGTTCTAACCGTAAATAACTGCGGTCCCACCATAATGTCTCCGGGCAGCCCAAGGCCCAGCATGGCAATCATTTTTTGAGCATCAGGGGCCAGTAAACCTCCACAGCATTTTGACTTTTGGTATTCCTTTTTGTTTGTATCGGTGGGTCTCCGTTTGTCAATTAAAAGTACCCTTAATTTACTGCTGATCAATCGTGCCAGGGTGGCTCCTGCCGGACCAGCACCTACAATAGCAACATCTTACATTATTGCCCCGCCTCTATTAATAAGTTAGCTTTTGTATTCTAAAATATCTCCAGGCTGACATTCTAAAGCCTTACAAATCGCCTCTAAAGTTGATAATCGAATCGCTTTGGCCTTGCCATTTTTCAATATCGAAAGATTAGCCATTGTTATGCCAACCCTCTCCGAAAGTTCGGTGACGCTCATTTTTCTTTTAGCCAACATTACATCAATATTGATTATAATCGCCATGTTATGCACCTCAAACCGTTAAATCATTTTCTGATTTTATATCGATGGCATTTTTTAATAGCTTTTGAAGAACAGCAGCAAAGACTGCAATCACAATTGAAGCAAAGATAATGATGATTGGGAATCCTACGACACCTGGGGCGTCGTCTGCCTCCGCTATGGGAATTAAGAGTGGTATGAGTCCTGCATATAAAATACTGATTGTGATGGCACAGTATTTGATATTCTTTAAAGCCTTTACAGATAATTCCGAGAAAGCGTTGTTCCGGTCAATATAGCTTAAAAGTTTTAAAGTCTGATACAAAGCAAAGAAAAACGCTATCGCCGCTGCATACATACCGATTAAAACAGGATAATGCAAATAATTTGCTAATGAAGGCAACCCGAATATACACAAACCAAGAACCGGAATTCCAATAAGAATAACAACTACCTTTAAAAAGAGTGTTTCTCCTTTCAAAAAAAGCACCTCACTTATTAATGGTTGATTTGATTTTAACGCATATTTTATTGTTTTACAATATATTATTATTGATTTTAAATATTTACTTATTGTTATTGCCTTCTAAATTTAGGCAAAAAAAAGAAACAGACAAGGGGACAGGGACCTGTCTGGTTAACGCCAGACAGGTCCCTGTCCCCTTGTCTGTTTATCAGGTGCCGCAAAAGGTTCGGTAAGGATGGGCTGATGGCGCAGGTAGTGTGGCGTAATCAGCCTGTTCGGGGGAATGGGCGTAGGGGCTCGAGAGAACATCAACAAGCCGCTCCATCACGCTGAAGTCCCCTTGTTTCACTGCCGCTTCTAGTGCTTCTTCTACCCTGTGGTTGCGAGGGATTAGCGCGGGATTGCTGTTACGCATTAATTGATGTGAGGAGATATTTTGGTTCTGCTGCCTGCCTAGTCTCGCCTGCCACAGCTCATACCACTGAGTAAACTCCGCGGTGCCAAACAGGGTTGTTTCCTCTAGCTGATCAAAAGTTAAAGCGCGGAAGGTATTGGTATAGTCGGCCTGATACTCCTGCATCATACTGAGGAGGCTTTCAATAAGGGATTCATCCTGTGGCTCTTCGTTAAATAGCCCCAGTTTTGCTCTCATTCCCCCCAGCCAATTACAGTGATATAATTCAGCAAAATCCGAGAGTGCCTCCTTGGCGAGCTCGACGGCCTGCGCCTGGTTGTCATGCAACAGCGGTAATAGGGTTTCAGCAAATCTTGCGAGATTCCACGCCGCCATATGCGGCTGATTGCCATAGGCATAGCGGCCGTAAGTGTCGATAGAACTAAATACCGTTGCCGGGTCATAGGTATCCATAAAGGCGCAAGGACCATAATCAATGGTTTCTCCACTAATGGCCATGTTATCTGTGTTCATCACCCCATGAATAAAGCCAACCAGTTGCCATTGGGCAATCAGCCCGGCCTGGCGCTTGATTACTTCCTGAAGTAGGTACAGATATTGGTTCCCAGCAGCGTCACCGTCTGGAAAATGTCGTTGCAATGTATAATCAGCCAGGGTCCGGAGTTCCTCAACATTACCCCATGTGGAAACGTATTGAAAGGTGCCGACGCGCAGATGACTTGTAGCCACGCGGGTCAGAATTGCACCTGGCAGGGCAGTTTCGCGGATTACTGATTCACCGGTTGACACCACTGCCAGGCTGCGGGTGGTAGCAATACCAAGCGCATGCATTGCTTCGCTGATAATATATTCACGCAGCATCGGCCCAAGTGCCGCCCGGCCATCGCCCCCGCGGGAATACGGCGTTTTGCCTGAACCTTTGAGCTGAATATCAAAGCGCTCACCCGAGGGAGTAATCTGTTCGCCAAGCAGCAGTGCCCGGCCGTCCCCTAACATGGTAAAATGCCCGAATTGATGCCCGGCGTAAGCTTGAGCCAGAGGCACAGCGCCTTCGGGAATCTGGTTGCCGGCAAGTACCGCTACGCCTTCTTTGCTCTGCAGAGCATGGATATCCAACCCCAGAGATGTTGCCAGAGGATGATTAAGAATGATCAACTTCGGTGAGCGCACAGGGACTGGATTTAGGACGGTAAAAAATGATTTGGGCAGACGGGCATAACTGTGCTCTAGGTTCCATCCTGATTCAATTATTGCTTTTCCCTTTGTCATCGTATCTCCTTGTCTCCTTGAGGCCTTTTGCATCCGGCTTTTTCCTTTATTATAAATGCATCTATGAAATTTAAGATTTCTAACGTTTATCAAACAAGCAGTCCTTTTAGTGTCTAATTCCGCCAATTATTTATACCCTTTCTAAGCTGAATGGCGTCCTATTTCTAGGTATGTAAAGGAGCCTCACATAATAAAACATTCCCTCAAAACATCCGCCTGAGGGAACATTAAACACATTTGATTACTCACGGGATAGCAGGAAACCCATCGCAGAATAAGAATAGGGTATAATGGGGGTGGTTAGGTGGTTAAAAATAAGCAAAAAGTATTAAACGTTATCCTTGCAGTGGTATTCATCTGGCTGGTGGTTTCAATATACTTCTACGGTCAGCATTTACTTGTGTTTAAGCAGTACCCGGTTTACGCTAAGGCCGAAACCGAAGATGCCATACTCATTGTAAAAAATGTGGTCGCTTATAACCACACAAGAAATGATAATTATGACCCTTTCAGCCAGGAACCACCCTGGTACATGGAAGTTGCTAAAAGAATAGATAATCCCCGCCTGCAGCACGCTTTCTTCAGAATTTGTTATTTTTACAGCCGACCTTACATCTTTGACCCCGACAAAAGAACCGTTAAACTTCAGGGGATGATTATTTTCAAAAATATAAATCAGTACCAGGACGTATCACTTCATGATGCTAACCCTTTTAGGGTGCGACTTTACGGCGATTTCGACACCAGCCTAACCAGCGGCACGGGCGGGCATCATGAAGATGACAGCAATATTATCTATTTTGAAGCGCACGGTGATGATGTTTTACTCAATAATAACCATACATTTAAAGCAGTTATCAAAGACAGTCAAACCGGTGAACTAATTAAAGAGTTACCTTTTATTCCCCAGTGGCAATACGAGGTTTATAATTTTTGGCAGAGAAAACCGGAGCATTTTAGTTTTGCTCCCACGCACACCGTAGACAGGTTTATTAACCTTGTAAAGCAGGAAAACCAGGTGGCGGCGGCAAGCTACCTGCACCATCAAAGCCAGGATGTATTCCCCTGGTCTAACCTGGATCGCGAGAAACTTGCTTTAAGATATATGCTGCAGGAATACTATGTTGGTGATTACCTTGGTATTAAAGATGTCTTTGCCGTGGATATCCTATTTATCGAACCTGGTAAGATGTCTTACTCCCGGGGTGATGAATTCGCCCGGCAAACAATATATTTTACCCACAATTTTGGCCAATGGAAAATTATTGACGCCACCCCCTGGGTGAAATTAGCTAACTAAAAACAAGACAAGTCCCTGTCCCCTCGTCTGGTGTATTTTGTCAACTGGGTAAAATTAGTTGTATCCATCTTCTTCTAAGATAAGGTTAAATCCACCTGGAAACATATTGAAAGAAGGTTCAGGATGATTAAGATAGCGGAGTTTTTTAACAGCAAAAGAGGTATTACTTTACTTATGGGGGCGCTATGTGTAATAGCGCTGGGAGGGCTATCTTTAACCAGCGCTATTAATGCTGGCAGCAAAGATAAAGACCATAGTACAGATCCAAATCAAATCTTATATAATGCTGAACAACTGTTAAAATACAAAACCCATTTCATTGGGGATGCCAGTAATGTTTCCAACCTGCTAGCCAAACTACCCCTTAGCGATTACCAAAGGGGATTATCCCTGGCTACAGAAAGTAAACCTTACGGTGTAACCGTAAATTATGATTTGAGCAATGCGGATAAGTTGAACATGCAGCAACTCGATACAATTTTACACAATAATGCACTGATAATGTTCGCCTTGATAGAAAATGTCGATAATATAACCTTTAATATCAACAATGCAACAGAAACACATTCCGGCTACCAATATTCGAGAACCGAAGCTGAAAAAGGCTTAAACTATGATTTATGGGCACAATCAAAGGATATCAAGCTGTTTAAAACGTTTTTAAATAATCTAACCTTCAGGCTTTATATTTACCCTGAAAAATATACACCTGCGATGTCCAGCACGCCGGGCATACGCATTTCAGCTGAATATTACAGTTCCGTAGGCAATGTTCGCTATTTCGCCAAACAAGGGGTTTTGCTAACCTGGAGTAATGTTACCGGTGAAGTGGCAAAAGGGGTTAAAACAATTGAAGTTCCCGACGGTAGTCCGGTATACTGGTCGCCCATCAATGAGCAGGGACAGATTTACGAGGGGCAGAATGATACGGTGACTGTTTCCATATTGGATCATCAAGGTAACAAGTTAGATGAAAGGCAAATAACCATCCGTTATGACGGAGTCGGTTTTTACACTGTTGATCCCGCACCGGGTATTGTTATTGGTGTACAAACACAAAGAAATTCTAAGGCTCAATCCTCCGGGCAGTAGCTTGTCCCCCCTTTTTTTGGTTCGTAGCCGGCCATGCATAAAACTAGGGCCGATCGTCCCGAAAGCTGCGGAGAGCAGACAAGGGGACAGGGACTTGTCTGTTATGCCTTTTGTGTACTTTAAACCAGACAGGTCCCTGTCCCCTTGTCTGTTACAGTATTTCGATATACCCTTCTGTTCCATGCACGCGAATTCGTTGCCCATCTTTGATTAGTTTGGTGGCATTTTCCACCCCGATAACTGCTGGTAAGCCATATTCACGGGCGATAACTGCTCCGTGGGTCATCAGTCCACCAACTTCGGTGACCAGGCCTTTTATGGATACAAACAATGGTGTCCAACTAGGGTCAGTAAAGGAGGTGACTAATATATCTCCAGCTTCTAGATCAGCATCTTCCATGTTTAAGATGACACGTGCTCGGCCCTCTATAACTCCGGAAGAAACAGCTAAACCTACAATAGCTTCGGCGGGGAGATTTTCTCGTTTATATTCACCTGCAATGATTTCACCATCAGACGTGATAACACGTGGGGGAGTTAGTTTTTCATATAATTGGTACTCGTCTTTTCGTTTGCTGATGAGCTGGTAATCCAGTTTATTTGTGCGTACGACTTCGCGAAGTTCTTCAAAAGTGAGGTAGTATATATCTTCTTTTGCATGCATAACGCCCTCTTGTACGAGTTGTTCGGCTTCTTTCAGTAAAGCCTGCTTATAAACGAAGTAGCGACTAATCATGCCATATTTTGGATGCTCACGATAACCGATGAAATTCCGGATTAGGTCGATCATTCGTTTTGTTTCTTTGGCTTTTTGTTCACCATCCGGTAATTGCTGCAATCGATCTAATAACGCTTGTTCTTTTTGCAAAGCTTCCTGTCGCCCTTGCTCAAAATTCCGCTTGCTAGCATTAGGCTCATGGTTTTTGATGTTACTAAGAATCATGGGGACAAGGGTAATTGGTTTTTCGCTCCACCGAGTTCTAGTAATATCAATTTCTCCGCTACAGCGCATGCCGTATTTGTTGAGATAAGCATAGATAGCGGCTTGGGTTTCCTGTCCGCCATTAAACTTAACTATATTCTCCAAAAAGTGATCATCTTTTACATTTTGTAAATAAGTAATTACTTCCGGGTAAGGACGGATCACATCGGCGACATCCAATAACTCCAGACCCATTTCCGAAGTAATATTGTTTGGTACAGATTGAGAAAGCGTATCTGCTACGTTTTTTTCACCTAACCACTGCTTCATTTTTTCATTGATCCATGCTGAAGCATCCATAGCAGCCATAATCACACCCAAACTTTGTGGGTCAAATAAAAACTTCTTTAATTGCTGGATATCTTCTAGCATAAAATCAAATAAATCCGAGCCTGATTTCGTTTGAATGTTTTGTTTTAACTCTGCTAGCGATGTTTGACTACTCTTAATCAAATCAGAAACGATTGTCGGATCGTTTTCGATTTGTGCTTGATTGCTTTTAATGGGACTCGGTACTTTTTTACCATCTGGTAACGATTTTATAAAATCTCCCCGCTCTACTATGGTCATCAGTGCGTCTTTCATGAGCGGATCGTGTTGTCCCATGTTATCTAATAAAGTTTTTCTGCTGACAGGGGAAGCCAGCATATGTGTAACATCAACAAACAACCTTCCGCCAGCTTTAAACCTGGGTCCAAAAGATGTTAACTGGAATAAAGACATTCCCAATGGTTTCAAGGGGTCGGTCATCATTTGTTGATGACCGACAGATACATAGACGTGATTTTCTTGATCATTCGCTTCAGGGACCGGGTATAAAGTAGTGATTGGCCGACTCTGGACAATATAAAATGTATCATCAACCAAACACCATTCGATGTCTTGGGGGCAACCAAAATAAACTTCGATCTGTCTTCCTAGGAATGCTAGTTGTAAAATTTGTTGTTCGGTAAGTGTTTGAGTCTGTTGCTGTTCAGGGTCAATCTGCTGGGTCTCTGTTCCGCCTTCTTTTAGTCCATAGATAGCCAATTTCTTGGTTGCGATCATCTTAGCGACGATTTCCTCTTCCCGTACTTGATAACAATCGGCAGCTACCAAGCCCGAGACCAGTGCTTCGCCAAGTCCAAAACCGGCCTCGATTGATAGCAGCTTGCGGTTAGAAGTAATCGGATCAGCGGTAAATAAAATCCCTGAAGCCTGTGGGAAAACCATCTTTTGCACGATAACGGATAAATAAACTTGGCTGTGGTCAAATCCGTTTTGCATGCGGTAGATTACCGCCCGGTCCGCAAATAGGGAAGCCCAACATTTGCTGATATGCTGCAAGATTGCTTCTTTGCCGATGATATTTAAATAGGTGTCGTGTTGACCGGCAAAAGAGGCATGTGGTAAATCTTCAGCAGTCGCACTGGAACGCACTGCATAAGCATGTTCATCGCCAAACTGGGAGAGATAATGAGCAACTGCTTGCACAACATCGGAAGGAATTTCTACTTCCATAATGATTTGTCGAATCTTCCTGCTGATTGCACCAATTTGTTCTCGATCCTCTACTTTTAGCAGTGTTAGTTGATCCAACAATGCTTGAAACGTTTCGTTTTGTGCGATGGCTTTTTGATAACCCACTGTTGTAACACAAAATCCTTCTGGTACTTGTATTCCTTTAATTTTTGATAATTCCCCTAAATTTAACCCTTTTCCGCCAACGAGCAAAAGCTGTGTTTTTTCCATTTCCGGAAAACCGAGAACCAAAGAACTCATTCTATATCTCTCCTAACCATTACATTTTGCATTAGCATTAAAGTTCTATTGCATTTTAGCAGTAGTAAATGAGAATAAACAGTCTATATTGACCATTTTTTATATGCTATAATTAAATTAGAAAGAGTTCAATTTTCAAAAAATAGCTAGACCTTATCAAGCTCTTATTAAACTAACCTGCCCGTTACTTGAATAAAATAACAATCAATACAATCGCTCGACGCGAGCCAGTTAGAAGTGATATCAGCGGTTTTCCGTAGGCCGGCATAATTAATTTGGTTCAACATAAATAGGTGGCACTAATGCCCATCCTTTCATTTTTCCATACTTTATAAACTTATCATGTATATTAAATTCCTCATTAAATAAGTCTAAAAATATCTTGCGCAAAGGGTCATTTCTTAGAGTAGCAATTACAGCCCTAAGATGCAGATCTATGGAATCATCTATACCTTTGAATATTATATGATACATGAACCTATCCTCTAGGTTTTCAGGATCTATAGGAGTAGTCAATGAAGAAGGAGGTCTTTCAGGTAGTTGCACCTCAAATTTTAATGCTTTGCTTTCCATTAATTTAATCTGCTTACTAAGAACTTTAGCTCCTGCGTTTAATATAGCTTTAAAATCTAAATCATGGACAAAGCCCATGAAAAACTCAGTCAATTGACTTTGAATATATCTGTCACTAATATTTCGCCAAATATGATAGGCTTCGCTGGTAGATATAAGTTCTTTTTCTGCTGGTTTGGTGGTCTTGTATGAAGGTGCAACTTCTTGCCACCCTTTTAACTTGCCAAATTTATAAAGTAATTCAAAATCTGACACGTGTGATAGTAAGTACGTTTTAAATGTACTCCTTAATCTATCATTGGTAAGGGTAGTTCGTACCGCACTATTCAATGAAAGCATTTCAGCAAGCATGTCGGCGTATACTCTCTTGTAAATAAACTTGTCAGTAATTTCATCTACGCGAGTTGAAGTTTTTATATCTATTACAGGTCTTGCGGGTACTTTAATTTTAAAATTTTTGGCTTCTTTTTCAAGTTGCTCAGTCTGTGTCTGAAAGTGTTTTAGAAACATCCCTAAAAGAATATCAAGTTCTCTGTCATGCACAAAGTTTCTTAGCATTTGAGTAGATTCAATACTATCGTACCTTGCTCTTAATAACTCCCATAGGTTGTATGTACTTGATATATCTAGTGGTTCTTTGAGAGAATTGTTGTTCTTAAATATCGAAATACCCAATGTATTTCATCTCTCCTTATTGTCATTTGGCATTCTTATGTCCCTTATTTTTTATGCTCCCCTTCTTAGTCTGGAAATATGTGCCGTTGTGGCAATGTCTAACAGACAAGGGGACAGCAGACAGAGGGACAGGGACTTGTCTGTTACAAACAGACAAGTCCCTGTCCCTCTGTCTACAAAAAAAACAACGCAAACATATTGTCATGTCAACGTTGATATTAAAGAAATTCTATTGAATACTAACAAAATTTTCTTATATGGTTTCTATTTCTAACAACAAGTGGCACAGGTTAACAATCTACCGCCTTTCAGAGAAACTTCGATAGAATGAAAGGTATTAAAAAAAACAGACAAGTCCCTGTCCCCTTGTCTGCTATTGACAGATAAATCTAGAAGTAATATAGTACATTACAACAGTAATGTACTATATTACATTGCGGAGGAGGTGAACGCTGGTTGCTGAATACAGACAGTTTAAAACCAATTTACGTACAAATTGCGGAGTGGTTGGAAATGGAGATTTTAAACGGCAACATTCAAAGCGATGAAAAAATGTATTCGCAGTACCAGCTGTCTGATATGTTTAATATTAATCCGGCTACCGCAGCCAAGGGCTTAAACATTTTAGCAGATGAAAACCTTTTATATAAAAAAAGGGGGCTTGGCATGTTTGTGTCTTCTCATGCCCGCGAGGCCATTCGCAGCAAACGGATTAACCAGAACATCAAGCAACTGGCGCTGGAGTTGGTCGCTGAAGCAGGGCGCCTGGACGTCGATGAAGAGCAGCTAATTGAAATAATTAGAACAGCCAATCTTCAGCTGCGAAAGGAGAAATCACAGTGAATGTAATTGTATGCAACGAGTTGACTAAAATATTTGGGTCAACCAGGGCGGTTAATAACCTGTCTTTTACGCTGGCACCAGAAGGAATAACCGGGCTGATCGGACGTAACGGCGCGGGGAAAACTACCCTTTTAAAAATTATTGCCGGATACTTACTCCCCAGCACGGGCAGTATTCAGGTTTTTGCGGAAAACCCTTTTAACAGTGTTAAGGTTTCCGCCAATATGATTTTTATAGACGATAACATGGCCATGCCTGAGTTAATGTATCTCACTGAAATTCTGGAATCTGCGAGCAGCTTCTACGCAAACTGGGATCATAAACTGGCTATGGGACTGTTTGAATACTTTAATTTGCAGCCGAAACAATACCACAGCAAACTTTCCAAAGGCATGAGAAGCACTTTTAATATGATTGTTGGCCTGGCTGCCCGCTGTCCGCTAACCATCTTTGATGAACCCACCACAGGTATGGATGTGGCGGTAAGGAAGGATTTTTACCGGGCATTGCTCAAAGATTTCATGCAGCATCCGCGCTCGATCATTCTTTCCAGCCATCTTTTAAATGAACTTAATGATATTTTAAGTGATATTTTGTTGATTAAAGACGGTGCAAAATACCTGCATCTGCCTGTCGATGAGCTGAGCGAGTATGCCGTCGGGCTGCAGGGCCAAGAAGATATCATTGCGGAAATGACAAGAAATACCGAAGTTTTCTACCGGAAAAAACTGGGTAAAGACAGTCTGTATGTCGCCGTGCGCAATCAATACACAAAAGAAGAGCTGCAAAAGGCCCGCCTCAAGGGGATTGAGGTTTCATCAGTGCCCACCGATGATCTCTGTGTGTACCTTACAGCGAAGCACGAAGGAGGGATCGATGATGTTTTTGACAGAAACTAACTTGATGTCCGTGGCGAAGACGCAGTACCGCTACAAAATAAAAGCAAACGCCGGTATGTTTGTCATTCTTATTGCGGTTCAGTTGCTGGCATTTCTGCTCTCCCTCAACGGTGGTGTGGGTACTTCAGCCGGCGGTTTTGATAGTATAACTTATAATATAAAGTATATCTCCGGTGATATAATCATCGTGCTTACACTAATCTGGGCCTTAGGTATCGGTATCAGTACGGCCGGCAGCGGATTTAAGATGGACTTTACCTTTATCTCAAACCGGGTAAGCAGCCACCTTTCCAGCATAGCGTTCCTTTTAACCGCCGCAGTTGTGGGCGGTGTTACGGCCACTTTATGCGGTATACTGCTGCGCGTGGTAATGTATTATACCCAAAACGGTGTGGATACAGGTTCCGGTTTTTGGATTGCGCCGTTGTCTTTGTTAACCGGCATCTTTGCCACTACACTCTATGCTGTACTTACAAGCAGCATCGGATATTTTGCCGGTATGTTGGTGCAGCGAAACCGGGTCTTTATCGTGCTTCTGCCGGTCCTGTTTTTTGGCACCCTGTTTGTGGAGGCCAGAAGCACCGGTCAGGCCCAGACGCTGATTTCCGCCATTGAATTCTTTTCCAAAGAGAATTCCCAGGCATTCTTCGCCCTGAAAGTTATCCTGGTATCGGCCTTTCTTTATGGATGTGTCATTCTATTTTCTAATCGAATGGAGGTCAGAAAATAATGACGATGCTTTTTTCTATACTTAATCTGGTAATTATTCTAATCATTATTGTTTTTGTTTTTAATATGATCAGTAAAATTCGCATTCCTATTAACAAGACCTGGCCGGTGCTGATTCTTTATTTGGCTTTGTTGCTTATCTCTGTCCCAGTGTTCTATGCCATTGCAGAACCTGGCCAGTCGATGCCGGGCCCGGGCCCGAATGCAACCGGGGAGAGTTCTTGGGTAGAATATGATAGTCATTTAAATAAATTTTACAGTGCGATTTATGACAACCGGCTGGAGGAATATGAGGATGCCACTATAAACAGGCAGTGGAGTTTTGAATATGATCAGGAACACTTGCTTGTAACAGCCTCAGGGAACCAGAACTATAACGCCATGATTGCAGTTAAACAAAAGGATGTGCACGATGGCAAGGTAGACGTAGCAAACTATACAGCAGTCTCTCCCTTTTCCAAAATCACAGTGGCCAATCCGCCGGAGGTTAGGCTTATAGAAAACCGGTTGGAGATCATCCCGCCCCAACCCAAACATGTGGAAATGGTTCGCTTTAATCATGATTTTACGTTTGCCCAATTCACAGGTGAAGGATTATTTATGCAAAGTAAGGGCTTTTTCTATCATGAACAACAGGTTCTCTATATTCAGGTACCTGCCAACCTTATAATTAAAACCGACAACAGTACAGTGCATATCCTCAACCATAGAGATTAACAGACAAGGGACCAGACAAGGGGGACCAGACAAGGGGACAGGGATTTGTCTGCTGCTTTGCAGGCAGACAAGTCCCTGTCCCCTTGTCTGGTCCCCCTTGTCTGGTCCCCCTTGTCTGCCTCATAATCATGTAGTATTTGGGAATTCTAAGTTAAGCATAATTTGGGAGGTCAGTATTATTGCAGATATAACGTTGACATTGGATAACCGGGGCTATTTGCATGTTCAATACGGTAGATGGTATGAAGCCATCGCCAGGCGAAGATCGAGACGCAATTATAAACCCGATCCGTTGGAGACCGGCCCCGTCCAGGCGCTGGAAAACACCTGCCACCAATTCCGGCCCTTTGAAGGAGCCCGGGCTGTTTTAGTCAGGCAGCCGGCCGATAGAGTTTTTCACGGTTTGGTGGGCGGTTACGGAAAGATTAAAGGCGCTCCGGTTTTTATAGCCTTTATCGGCGATGCCGCAAACCCTAATGTAAATGAACAAGTTGGGTATACCGGAGAAGGGATCATACTGGAGGCCACCGCACTGGGATTGGCAACCTGCTGGGTTGGGGGCATGTTTAATGAGGCGGTGGTCGGCTCGCTGGTAGGCTTAAATACCGGTGAAAAAGTGCTGGCTGTTACTCCCGTCGGTTATCCCGCCCCAAAAATAACCTTCGAGGATAAACTGATGGCAGGCTTCGGCCGGAATTACCGGCGCAAGCCCTTGTCGGAATTGGTTTCCGGAACCCCAAAGGAATCCTGGCCGGAATGGGTTGCCGAATCCCTTGCAGCCGCCAGGCTGTCGCCTTCGGCAGTCAATCGTCAGCCCTGGCGCTTTCATGTGGAACAAGGTGCGCTAGCCGTTTCCGTAGATGGTAAGGATACCTATAAAATATCCAAACGCCTGGACTGCGGCATTGCTATGCTTCATATCCATGTTACCGCTTTAAAGTACGGTGTACATGGAACATGGGAGTTTCTGGCTCACCCCGGGGTGGCCCGATTTAATTCCAGTGCCAAAACGGACGACCCCGGACAATAGAAGGACCAGACAAGGGGACAGGGACTTGTCTGCTTTGCACAGCAGCAGACAAATCCCTGTCCCCTTGTCTGGTCCTTGTCTGGTCCACTTGTCTGTTTACCCCACAATCATTTTATTGGACTTTTTCAGGAACCTGGCCGGGATGGCCCGCTCCAACCGCCAAACTATGCTCATGGGCTTGGTGCCCGTATGCTGCACGTATTGGGCCAGGCCCAGGAAAGTGTACGGCGCGGCCCCGGCGGCATCGTTTTTAAACTCCCGGACAAACAGCGCTACCCGGCTGCCATTCTTACGGTGGTTGATATAGCGCTGCCCGGTTGGTGAGTGCTCCGCAGTGGTGCTCTGGGATTGCCAGTGGAACAGCCATTCATTTATCGAGTAATCGTCATACATGGTGGAGGGCGAATACTGCTTGTCCGCTTTGTTCAAGGTAATCAGGAATACATCCAGCTGCTTGTCCGGCAGATATTTCACACCCTCCCGCATGGCGGGCCTGCGGTCCTTGGTATAGTAGTCCACCGCCGCCAGAATCTGGTCCCGGGTATAGGTACAATGCAGGTCCAGGGGGCTGTCAAATCCTAACTCCACCGCCTGATCTACAAAGTCGATCTTTTCATAGCGGTAGCGCAAAAGCTCTATGATCTCCTCAAGCATAACGGGATTTTGCCTAAGGCGGGCTATGCTATCGGCAAGGGTGTTAAAGCCGCTGTCGGGCAAAGTTGTTTGCCAAATGGTGTAATGGGTCATGAGCAGCATTTGGCGCTCTGCTTCATTTAATATGCTTTCGTCTATCGCGGTTTTAGCTTGTAAAACGCCCAGCAAAAATGCAATCCACCGGCGGGAGTCAATGGTGCACAGGCGGGCCAGTGCCTTGGCCAATGCCTTTTCATCAGGCTCCGTAAAATCATCCCTTAGGCCTGTCATAACAGACAAACGGCTGAAGGAGGTCTTGCTGTAAAACTCCCGGGCATCCAGATGGTAGTACTCTAAAAATTTGGCTAGCGTAGGCCTCTCACCGGTATCTTCCGCAAAGGAGGCCAGCCTGGTGGCGAACCCCGACACCCGTCCCAGGGTACTGCGAATGTTGCTTAGAATATACTCCCGGGCCTTTTTTTCAAGCTGGATGAAGCAGCCCTTGGGCAGGCCGGCAAAACCCTCCTGCAAATGCCGCTGCATGCCGCGGGTGGTATTAACGAGCAGCGCCTTAAACTTATCCTCAAAATTATATTTTTTGCTAGCCTGGCCGATAAAGTCCAGCACGGTGAGACAATCCTTATCCTCATGCAGCCGCAGACCCCGGCCCAGCTGCTGCAGAAAGACTGTCAGGCTCTCGGTGGGGCGCAGGAACATAAATCGTATTAACCTGCGGGATATCCACGCCCTCGTTATAAAGATCTACCACGAAGATAAATTTGATTGCTCCGCTGGCCAGTCGCCTTTGGGCACTGTTTCTCTCCTCGTCCCCGGAATGGGCGGACAGGGCCATTGCCGGGATGCCGTAGTGATTAAAGAACTTAGCCATATACCCGGCGTGCTCAATGGAAACACAAAAGCCCAGCCCCTTAACTTCATTTAGTTCAGTTACATACCGGTCCAACGAGTTGATTACATGCTTAGCCCGGGCGTCGTTGCCGGTATAAACCTTGTTTAGGTCCCCCCGGTCATAACCTCCACTGGCCCAGCGCAAGGCGTCCAAATCCACGGTGTCGGTGACGCCAAAGTATTGAAACGGGCAAAGCAGCTTTCGCTCGATGGCCTCGGGCAAACGGATTTCAGCGGCGATGCGGTGGTTAAAAAACTCAAGTACATTTTTACCGTCCATCCGCTCCGGGGTGGCGGTAAGGCCCAGCAGAATTTTGGCACTGTAATGGGTGAGCAGTTTTTGATAGCTAGACGCTGCGGCATGGTGAAACTCGTCCACAATTATGTAATCGTAAAAATCAGGGGCGGTAAGGCTGTGATAATCCCGAGCGTTAAAGGTTTGGATGGAAATAAAAAGGTGCTCGATGCTCTCCGGGGTGGATCCCCCTACGAACAGTTCACCAAAATTGGGGTCTTTTAGAACGGTACGAAAACAGGCCAGGCTTTGCTTTAATATTTCTTCCCGGTGGGCCACATACAGCAGGCGGGCCGGCTGGCCACGGTTTTCACTGCCAAACCGCTTATAATCCAAGGCCGAAATCACCGTTTTGCCGGTGCCGGTGGCGGCCACCACCAGATTGCGCCAGTGATCCCGGATCTTTCTTTCGGCCTCCAGCTTATCCAGTATTTCGCTTTGGTACGGATAGGGGGTGATATCAAAATTAAAGATGACATTCTCCCCACCGGTATGGCGCTCAGCTCCGAGAGCCCGCTGCAGTACCTGCTGATCCCCTTCTTGGTAGGGAACGAACTCCCGGTCGTTCCAATAAGTTTCAAAGGTAGCGGCAATCTTTTTAATCATATCGGGCTGGTCTTTTTGGGTTAGCTTCACATTCCACTCCAGTCCCGCCGATATGGCGGCGCTGGAAAGATTGGATGATCCCACGTAAGCTGTGGTAAAGCCATTGTGGCGGGCAAAAACATAGGCCTTGGCATGCAGCCGGGTGCGCCTGGTCTCATAGGAAATCTTTATGTCCGTGTTGGGCAACCCCCGCAGAGCCTCCACAGCCTTAACATCAGTAGCCCCCATGTAAGAGGTGGTAATGATGCGCAGCCTGCCCCGCCTGGTAAATTCCTTTAGCTCATCAATAATAATCCGCAGGCCGCTCCACTTGATAAAAGAAACCAGCATGTCGATCCGGTCACAGCTTAAAATCTCTTTTTTAAGCTCTGAAAACATGCTGGGTTCATGCACTGACCCTGTAAATAGTGAACTGACCGCAATGGAGGTTACCGGACGGACCAAATCAACTTTTTCATTTACCGCGGCAGCTGAATTTTGCGTCTCTAGAATAGCAAGCAGCATCTGAGCTTGCCTGTCCACCGTCATCGCAGCAAAGTCAATATCCCCTACCCTGGCTACCATTGTATTAATCAAGGCGTTGCAGACAGTGATTTGATCCCCCAGCTGGCCACCTTTATCCTTGACGTTGGCAAGGCCTTGGAAAATAATCTCGGCCAGATAATCGGCCAGCACTTTAGCCGCCTCTGCACTATCAATGGGCCCTTTTTTTACTAGCTGCTCAGACGCAGCTAGTTCTTTTGCGATGAGCTTGTTAAGCACCTGCTCGTAAATCCCTGGTTTTAGCATGTGACCACCTTGAGAAATAATAACTTTTTATGGTTTATTTATGTATATTGTTGTTAAATCCTTTATTTGTGCAGACAGACCAGACAAGGACCAGACAAGGGGACAGGGACTTGTCTGCCTTTCATAGCAGCAGACAAGTCCCTGTCCCCTTGTCTGGTTCTACGCCCCAACCTATAAAAACAATTTCAACGGGTAACATATAACCTAAACGCCGTAAGGAGGAACTTAGTAATATGCCTTTTTGGGAAGCCCAACAAAGTCTTACCGCAATACAGTGGCTAGCAAGGGTAGCGGTTATATATTTTTACTTATTATTATTAGCCAAGCTAATGGGGCAGAGGGAAATCGGCAGGCTCACCCTTTTTGACTTCATTATAAGTATTATAATCGGAAGCACCGCGGCCGGTGCGCTCAGCAGCAGTACCAGCGGTCTTGGTGGGGTAATGATAACGGTGGGCGCACTGGCTGTTTTTCAAATAATTTTAAGTATTTTATCATTAAAGTTTTCTAGGTTAAGAAGAGTTGTAGAGGAAGAACCTATAATTTTAGTGCAAAACGGCAAGCTTCTTGAACAGGCCATGAAGAAAACCAGGATTAATCTTGATGATCTGATGTCACAATTAAGGATTAGAGGTTATTTCTTTTTAGGACAAGTTGAGTTTGCCATCCTTGAACCAGAAGGTAAAATAAGCGTCCTGCCAAAATCCCAGAATAGAGCTGTAACACCTCAGGACTTGGGTTTAGCAACAAAATATGAAGGGTACCCTACCATGCTTATTGAAGACGGCAACATTATTAATGAAAATTTAAAGAGAAACAATTTATCTGAAAAGTGGCTTTATGAGCAACTAAAAAATTTCAACATAAGTTCCCCTAAAGATGTTCTTGCTGCAATGCTTGACACGCAGGGGAAATTATATTATAGCCTTAAGAATTCAGCTTCAGAGAGAACTGCATCCTAGCGGTGGCCTTTAAATCCGGGAGGTGAAAAGATGTATTTTGACCGGGAAAAAATCCGTCTTTGGTTGGCCCTGGTCTGGGTAGTAACAGTCGGGTTTATGTGGTACGGATTTAACGTTGGATTAAACGACCCAAATAAAATTATGCTATCGGCCCTGGATAGACTCGAAAGCAGCGTTATCCAGGAAGACTGGGAACAGGCAGGGGCCGAAATTTCTTTGTTAAATAATACCTTCATGGCCAATGAATTCTTAATCAGAGTCACAAACTCTCCTGAGGATTTAAGCACTTTCCGACGTGAATTAAATGAAGCTGCCGTTTTAGTGAAAAACCAAGAAGATGATGTAATAACTCAAATTGGCGGGTTAAGAGAAGAAGTTCGAACCATAACCACGGTATTTTCAGGCATTTAGGGAGGTTAACCGAAAGTGGAATTGCTTACCTACGGGACGAAGGTAATTATAATCTTTCTTTTAGCCTACTTTGGTGCCCGCGTATTAACAAAAAAAGCCATAGCAGAAATGACGGCTTATGAGATAGCCGGGATTTTTATATTGTCAAATGTGGCTGCCGAACCGTTGGTAACAAAAGTAACTATGAGGGCCGTCTATGGAACGGGCCTGCTAATTTTTCTTATTTGGATGACCTCACACCTGGCCATTTTCAACAAACTTACCCCAATTATGGAGCATTCACCAACTGTGGTCGTCAAAAACGGTCAGTTGGATATGTCGGCATTAAAGGCAACTTCTTTGAGTTTGAACCAGTTTATGGGTTTGCTGCGGGCAAAAGGATACGATAAGTTAACCGATGTTGAGTTTGCTGTCCTGGAGCCTCAGGGGAGGCTATCGGCCTTTCCCAAGTCCCAAAAAAGACCTGTTAACCCCAGTGACTTGAATGTTCCAACCCAATACGAGGGACTTACTTTGCCCCTGGTCATGGATGGGTCCATTTTAGAGAATAATCTTCGCCATGCTAACTTGACCAAGGACTGGCTTTTAAGCGCGTTAAGTTACCAGGGCATAAAGGAATTCAGCAAAGAAGTGGCCTTAGCTGAGCTGGATACCCAGGGTAATCTGTTAGTCTCCAGAAAATGAGCATTTAATCTGTTTTATTTTGTGTGCTTAATAAAGCAGCAACCGTTTCACTGGTTCCCTTTTGGGGAAACAGACAAGGGGACAGGGACTTGTCTGCTCTGCTCGTGCCTAACAGACAGGTCCCTGTCCCCTTGTCTGTTGAAAAAAGGACATGCCATATATTGACATTTATTATTATAAGATAGTAAAATATTAAAGTCGCTCTATAAAAAGGAGGAATTCGTTTGACCGAAGAATTAATTAATGAAATTCTTGAAAGTATCGGCTTAGAAAAAATTGAATATGAAAATGAAAAAACAGAAGGCGTATAGCAAACACCTTCGTTTTTTTTTGTTAAAAGTTGCCGTAGTAATAATCATATCATAGTGGTGACTATATCCCAATTCCTTGTAATATATTCTACTACCTTCTGGTTGCCGGGCTGGTTGGGATGTCATAATTGTCGGCACCGGCCCTTCGGGAGCTACCGTAGCCATCTCTTTTACTAATCTCATCGGTTATCAATGATTTTGAAATATACATTGCTTTTATCATTTTCTGGAAGCGGGTGTGATGAGAGGTACCCTCCGCAAATTTTTGCTGTGCTTTTTCACATTTGCTGATTATTGAAGATATGGGTCGCAGTGCTACCATCAACTCTTCTTTTGTATATTTGTCCATAACATTCTTATCTGCTATCAATGATTTTGAAATGTATAATGCTTTTATCCTGTTCTTAAGGAGTGTATGCTGAGAGGTACCCTCCACAAATTTGGGCTGTGTTTTTTCACATCTGCTGATGGTTGAAGAAACAAGTTGTATAGCTTCTTCTAATTCTTCTCTTGTAAATGTGTCCATTACATCACTCCCCTGATTTTCACACAAAATGTCCTGGTCCCCGGCGGATCATGGTTAGCATTTCCAATCAATTTTCGCCGGATTTGGTTCGTTCTCCACGGTAACAGCACGTAGCGCGCGGCCAATGCCTTGATAATCAGGTCGTGTTCAGCCAAGTGTATCACTCTTTTTGGGGTATAATTATATCATAAAAGTAAAGTTCCAGGAGTTCCTTTAATATTTGTCCATTCCCATGCTAGCTTATAAATTTTATATTAAGCTATTGTTGGTAGTCACTAATTTCATTGTTTGAGATCACACATAGACGGAACGATCCAATTATCTTACGGAGAAGAAATCGGATTAGGCAGTCGCTACTATGAACTAATTGTCCTATAGTGTGGAGTTTTTAGGGAACCATTTGAGCGGTGGTTGTATCCTCTCTATTGAATGACAATATTGGGGGCTGATTAAAATGCAGGCGGATATTATAGCGCGGTGCAGGGAAGGTGAAGTCGATGCGTGGGAGGCACTGGTTAAGGACGTGTACCCAAGGGCCAAAAAAATTGCCCGCCGGATGCTCAGAGATCAGGTTCTGGCCGATGACGCAGTGCAGAACGCATTGCTCAAAATGCTGCGCTCCCTGAAGGATCTGCGTGATCCGGTAAGCTTCCCGGCATGGTTCAACAGGCTGGTGACCAATGAGGTTTTCCTTACCTTGCGGGCCGGCCGGCGAGAATCCCCTGGAGAGATATACGACGGTGATACCCCGCTTGATAAATCACAACAGGTCGATCCCGCTGAAACGGCGGCCTTCCGGGCCGAGTTTTACCGGGCACTTCGCGCCCTGAGCCCGAAGTACCAGGATGTGGTGGTATTAGGCGATGTGCGGGGTTACAAGATTGGGGAAATCGCCGAAATCCTGGGTGTTCCCGCCGGCACCGTCAAATCCAGGCTGCACCGGGGTAGAGAGATCCTGCGCCGGGCGTTACAAAATTTTGCCCCTGTAAAAAAGGAGCGGATACCAATGACGGAAAGAACCATTGAAGAACTCATTTATGACTATCTAGAAGGACGTTTAATCGCCACGGAAACTGCAGAATTTGAAAAAAAGATTAATGCCGACCCGGTATTATGTAAAAGAGTGGAGAACCAGAAAACATTCTTGAAAGTGCTGCACCGTATAACAGGTCAGATATCACTCAGTTCGGCGGACATTGCCAACCAGATGAATAAGTTACAGGATGCATTACAGGATTACCGATACAACCAGCTGCAAACGGCGTTCATGGGCTCGCAGTCCATCAGCTTATCCGCCACCCTTTATTTTAAATACCCGGATATGCACCGTCTGGAATACACCCACCCGGGTACGGGCAGGGTAGTGGCGGTGGCCCGTGATACCGAATGTGTTGTCATGTACCCGGATCAAAACCAGGCGGTTCGTATGGAATTTAAGGATGGAGGTTTTGCTCAGTTCCTGCCTAACTTCCCTGCACTGGTCAAAACATTGTCGCAAAACCAAACCGTGGCGATGTTGGGTAGGGAGAACATGGAGGGACGCCAATGTTATCACCTTACATTCAGCCAGGATGTTCCCCAGGTGACGGGAGGAGAGTTGGTTACCCACCTGTGGGTGGAAGAAAAAACCTGGTTCCCGGTCCTGGAAGAACAGTATGATGTTAAAGGTAATTTGGTGGCTAAGAAGGAAGTTTCCGACCTGGTGATTAATAGCGGGCTGTCGGAAGAATTATTTAACCTTGCTCTGCCGGAGTCAATGACCACACAAACGGTTTCCCGGCCCAATGCCGGCAGTATCCGTACCCTTTCACTGGAGGAGGCACGGCGCGAGCTGCCTTTCCCCATGTATGTGCTGCCGGAGAAGTACGGTTGTACGCTGCATGAGGTAAGGGTGACAGACTTGACTGGTTTTCCGGTGGTTCTCCAGGAATACCGCAATCCCGGACAGCCTTTGCCAAAGGTAGTGCTGACCCAGGGCTCAGGGTACCACGGCAATATCCCGCCGGGCCATCCCACCGTTGAAGTGGCGGTGGCTGGAGACAAGGGCACCTACGTGGCTGTTAACGCACCGGGGGTACAGGGAATGCTTTTTATAGAAAAGAACGGTGCTCACATTAGTATCGGCGGGGATGGCAGCAAAGAGGAAATCATTAGCTGGGCCGAGAGTCTAAAGCAGTTGCCGGCGGTATAATGTTCAGACAAGGGGAGCAGACAAGGGGACAGGGACTTGTCTGGTTAACGCCAGACAAGTCCCTGTCCCCTTGTCTGCTCTGTTATTAATGATTTTGAAATATACATTGCTTTTATTATGTTCTTGAAGCGGGTATGATTAGCGGTTCCCTCCGCATATTTTTGCTGTGCTTTTTCACATTTGCTGATAATTGAAGATACCGGCCGCAGTGCATCTATCAATTCTTCTTTTGTATATTTGTAAATAACACCTTCACCTGTTATCAATGATTTTGAAATATCCTACCTCCGATGGGTCATAATCAGCATTTCCAATCGATTTTTGCCGGGTTCGGTTCGTTCTCCACGGCAACGGCACGAAGGGCGGCTTCCATTCGACCGCACTCTTTTGCGGCGCAATGCTCGATTTGTCCCCACGGTGCGTCAGTCCCGAGTCGGTCATAAGCGACCGCTAGCGCTCCATAAAAAGCAAGCCCGATGCAGTGCCTTGCCGAATGGATGGTCGATGCACATTGACCAATAGCCCTTGCCGCGGCTTGCGCAACAGGATTTCCGTCGGCTGCACGGGCGGCCGCATGGCACTCGAGGATTACCGATTTCGCCTGTGGCAGTTTGATTGCTCCTGATAACCACTCCCGAGCGGCATTCAGTGCATTATGCAGACGCAAGTCATCTGGGTAGTGCTTGTCCCACAGCGGTAATAAAACTCTCTCGGAATAATCTACTGCCCAATGTGCAAGAGTTGACTTACTCTGCGTTTCAATCAATTTCATAAGCGAATGAATATACGGCGCTTTCCAATCGCTTAGCATCTTTCGTGTTTTTGGCATATTTCATCCCTCCAAACAGACAAGGGGACAGGGACTTGTCTGCTGCTGTGCTAAACAGACAAGTCCCTGTCCCCTTGTCTGTTTTTAATCTTTATTAAACTTAGCTGACTTTGATTTAAAAATCGTATCGGAGCAATACTCGTACCAAGGCCGCTGTCAATATAAAGATATTGGTTCGGACCAATTTGGTATGTTCCTTTATCCAACTGGGGGAAGAAGCCTTGGTTAGGGGCCACCAATGCACCGATATATGGGATTCTCACTTGCCCCCCATGAGTATGCCCGCTTAAAATCAGGTCTGCCCGTAGGTCATGGTATTTTTCCGTGATGCCGGGCGAATGAGAAAGCAGTATGGTATATTGGTCTTGGTAAACGCTATTGAATGCTTGGGGGGAATTTTCATGATTTCTTGAGACATCGTCAACCCCAACTAAATTAAGTGTTATATTGTTTTCCATGATTTTTATGTTTCTGTTGTTTAAGATTGTCACATTTCGCTCGCGGAGACCGTTTAAAAACTCCACGGTATAAGCGTTTCCCCACTCATGGTTACCAGATACAAAAAAGACATTATTATTAATGGCCGTTATTCTCTCCATGAGGGAAAAAACATTTTTAAAATTATCGGTACTTTCATCTACGAGGTCACCTGTTATAACAATAATATCGGCATTTAATTTTTCCACGGTGTTAACCAATTGCTCATTGTTATCTCCAAAAACTTTATTATGCAAGTCACTGATTTGCAAAACTGTAAATTCGGATCCCTCTGGTAATTTGTTACTGTAAAACTGAACTTTATTTACTTTAAAAACATTTGTATCAAAATAAATCTTGGCTGATAAACTTAGGGTTATGACTATCAAAGAGAAAAACACAAGCCATTTTTTCATTACGCACCAACCTAAAGTAATTTTTAAAACCTTTAGGATATCATTTATCTTTAGGACTTGCTTATTCTTTCCTGTTTTAACGTCAAATTCCCTGCCTAGGGACACGGAGCAGACAAGGGGACAGGGACTTGTCTGGTTAACGCCAGACAAGTCCCTGTCCCCTTGTCTGCTCATTACTTTTTTGCTATGATCAAAAAATAGCTTTGATAACATTATTAGGAGGACAAGATGAAACAGGATATGATTGTCATTTTAGATCTGGGAAGCCCGAAAAATACGGCCATTGCCAGGGCAATTCGTGACCTTGGTGTATATAGTGAAATTCATCCCCATGATATCTCACGGGATAAACTTTCCCAATTGCCGAACCTAAAGGGCATTATCATCAACGGGGGCAAAAACGTTCTGAGCGACGGAGTAACAATAGATGTCAACCATAATATCTACGAAGCCGGTTATCCCGTAATGGTGGTTGAGCATGAGTCGGTGCAGTGTGCAAATAAAAGAGAAAGTTGGCCGGAAACGGAAGAAGAAATCAAAGCGGTTTTAAAAGATTTCATATTTAATACCTGCCATGCAGAACCTAACTGGAATATGAAAAATTTCATTGAAGATCAAGTTGAACTGATCAAAAAACAGGTTGATGATAAAAAGGTTTTACTCGCCTTATCCGGTGGGGTGGACAGCTCGGTGGTTGCGGCATTGCTCATCAAGGCCATAGGGAAACAGCTGGTATGCGTGCACGTCAATCATGGCCTAATGCGCAAGAGTGAATCGGAAACCGTCATTGAAGTATTTAAGAATCAAATGGACGCCAACCTTATCTACGTTGACGCCGGTGAACGTTTCCTGAAAAAACTGGCAAACGTATCTGATCCCGAGAAAAAGAGAAAAATTATCGGCGCTGAGTTTATTCGCGTATTTGAAGAAGAAGCACGAAAACTGGAAGACATCAAATTTCTCGCCCAGGGAACCATCTATCCTGATATCGTAGAAAGCGGCACTAAGACGGCCAGCGCTGTTAAATCTCATCATAACGTGGGCGGTTTGCCTGATGATCTTAAATTTTCCCTGGTAGAACCTCTTTACCATCTCTTTAAGGACGAGGTCAGAGCTTGCGGCATTGAGCTGGGCCTGCCGGAAGCAATGGTTTACAGACAGCCGTTCCCCGGACCCGGACTTGGCGTGCGCTGCCTCGGTGCGATTACCAAAGAACGCCTGGAAGCCGTAAGGGAATCCGATGTTATTTTACGGGAAGAGTTTGCCAGGGCCGGTTTGGATAAAAAAGTATGGCAATATTTTACCGTTGTCCCCGACTTTAAGTCTGTTGGTGTAAAAAATCATGCCCGGAGTTTTGAATACCCTGTTATTATTCGGGCCATAAACACCATTGATGCCATGACTGCCAGCATCGAACAAATTGATTGGCCTGTTCTTATGAGAATTACAGATCGAATTTTAACAGAGGTTCTCAATGTAAACCGGGTTTGCTATGACTTAAGTCCCAAGCCCTGTGCCACAATTGAGTGGGAGTAACAAGCAGACAAGGGCAGACAAGGGGACAGGGACCTGTCTGGTTAACGCCAGACAGGTCCCTGTCCCCTTGTCTGTTTTACGTCGTCATTCCAAATCTTGTTATACGGGCTTTCACTTTCACTTCGACCGGAACAGTGGGGAAAACCTGATCCCAATTAAGGGTCTTAAATAGTGCGGGATCTTTGCGTCTTAAGGCCTGTCCAAACCCTAGGTAATCAGCCTTAAAGTTTACCTGGGCCGATTCGATGGCGGTGCTCACCTGGTTATTAATGGTTCGGGAGAACAGTTTTTCAATTTTGGCCAGGTTTTCCGGTTGGGAGACATCAAGTTTACTATTGTTCTTTTGTCTCAAGATGCCGTCGGTTTTTACTTCAACCCTAAAGGCTAACTCACCATCTTTAGTGTAGGGAATAATCTTAGCAGACTGTTTATCTACTTTATACGTGTAGGATTCATTATCCTCTTGCGCAACTACTACGGCGTTGGCATCCCCTATGAGCCAATTTGCTCCCTGGGTTTCCTCAGCCGAAAGCCACCCGGCAAGTTTCCAGTTCTTCAGAACAGCCCCGCCGTTTCTAATTACAGGCTCATCTTTCCCTTGAATTAACACTCTAGGTGCCAGTTCCGTTCCTTTATTTCCAAGTAAGTTGCCAATAAATTCGTTAAAGGGGGCTGTCCTTAAGGTAGCTAACTCGGGTTCCAATTCTGTCATGGCCACCAGTTCCGCAGTCATGAACCTTTCAAAACTTGGTTTCGCGTATAGGACTTCACGAGCCTCTGCCCCCTGGACAAAGGCTATTCTAAACCGTACCGCAATATCAGGGTGTCTGATGAAATAATCCAGGGTGTTCATGATGCTTTCCCTGCGGGATACCTCTTCCCCCATGAGTACAAGCCGAATATGGCCGAAGCTTATAGGCCGGGAGATTCTAGACTGTATTTGCTCCACGGCATCGGCAATACTTTTAGCTTCTGCGGTATGGATGATAGTGGCTTCATCCCGGGTGTCCCGTCTAATAATGGTTTCGGGCTTGATTATTTCCAGGGTTATCTTGTATTTGTTTTCAGAGTTATCGTCCAAGGCATCTACAACGACAGCATTGACAAAAGCCCTTTGGCTAATATCCTGAGCATCCCAACAACCCGTGGATAAAAGTAATAATATGATTATTAATCCTAAGGCTTTGTTTTTGTTCATGAATACTGCCCCCTTTTTCCCCTAAGGAGGGCAATGATTAAGGTTAACCACGGAATTAGATGCAGAAAACTCAGACCGAGGATAGTAATATATTCACGGAATTTTAACGTATAAGCATAATTCGGTAAGACGTAGGTAACCGCAATTAGAAGAGCAGCAATTAAATATGCAGCGATTTTGCGATATTTAAGGTCAAAGTTAAATACCTGGATTAATCCATTACTAATAAGGTACAACATTAAAGTGGTAGTTGTAAAAACCCCGATTAACCAGGGCAGGGTAAGCCATAATTCATATCTCTCCACAGGGAAGCCGGGAAACTGAATAGAACCTAAAGTATCAATGCCCGGCCAGACTGCAATCTTAACATAGTCGACACCTAAAACCCCGATGGACGTAGCCATGAAGAAAAAAACTGTGCAGATAATTATAGATATTCCGGAGATTGCCGGAAGGAGAGCTTTATCAGGCTTACTAAGAAAAGGGGTCAAAAATAGAATGATGCCTATGAGTCCCTGCGGCACTCCCAAAAAGTATATCGCGCCTTTTAGAACCGGTACCGGCCCATTTTCCATTAGTGGTAAAAATTTTGATAGTTCAACTTTTGACAAACCCAATATAATGGCAAGAATCAGTAGTACCATCAGGAAAGGAAAAAGCAGTTGAAAACTCCTGATTACCGAGATCAGTCCATAAGCCGCGATAGGTATTACCGCTAGTAAAAGAGCCAGCATAGGTACCAGTACGGGCGTTTCCCTTAGAAATAAAGTTTTAGTAGCATAACTGAATTCCTCAAGCAATAAAACGCTAAAGACAAACCAAAAAACAAGGTACCCCAGGGTGATTAGGATGCCCAGGGGTTTACCCCAAACTGTCGGTAAATATTGAAAGAAATTCTCCCTGGGAAAGCGCAGGGCTAAGGTAACAAGAAAGTAGGTGGTAAAAAGTAAAATAATACCGCCTAGGATAATAGACATCCAGGCGTCCTGTCCCGCTATATTCACCAGCCTTTTGGTAAAGAAAAGAATCTCGAACTCAATAATGGCCATGACTAAAGCTACGGTCAAAACCCTGGGGTCAATTTTATCCTGTATCATCGATTTAATGTCTTTTTTCATTTTCGTACCTCATTAATTAGCTTGGTTTATAACTCTCATCCCGGGGCATTTCCTTAGTGTTTCCCCGCAGAACAGTATGCTCCCAACCACTGCCTTCCATCGGGGCCAGAGGGGTCATATAAGGGATGCCGAAGGATTTCAAATTTACCAGGTGAGCGGTAAGGTAAAAGAAAGAAATGGCAAAACCTAAAACACCTAAAATTGCAGACATAATCATCGTGCCAAACTGAATAATCCGGATGGCCCCCCTTAAGTCATTATTGGGGATTCCAAAGGAAGCAATAATCGTCAGGGTCACCACCATAGTAATGGGCACACCGATGATATTAATGGAAATACCGGCGCCGGCTAGTAATAAACCGGCAAAAAGAGCAATGGTTGAACCTAATGCGGTAGGTAATCTAATTATGACCATCCTTACAGCCTCCACCACACCCATCATGAAAAAGGCCTCAAAGTACACCGGGAAAGGGGTTCCTTCCCTGCTGCCTGCGATAATAAAAGCCAGACGAGTGGGAATTAACTCAGGATTGTAAGAGGTCAAGCTAATATAAAACCCCGGCAGTGAAGCGGCAATGACTAACAAGATGTAACGGGCCAGCTTAAAAAAGCTGGAAGCCACATGCCACCGTCTAAAAGCGTCTTCAGTAGTGTCCATCAAGTCAAAAAATGTGGTGGGTGCCAATAAAACATCGGGGCTTTGATCAACAAAAATTGCTACTCGCCCTTGTAATAGGGCGGATTCGGCGACTGTTGGGTTAGGCGTTGTCTCTACTTGCGGGAAGGGGCTAAGATTTGAATCTTCAATATTCCTTTCTATGTAACTGCTGTCCAGGACTGGTTTCGTACGGTTTTTACTTAGTCTGGTTTTTATTTCGGAGACGATCCCCGGGTTGGCGACGTTCTCAAGATAGGCTATTATTACTCGTTTTTTAGCCTGGGTACCCATTAGGTACTCCTCCAAGATAAGGTTTGCGTCACCCGTTCTTTCGATCAGCAGGTTCAGATTGTGGTCCAGGTTGCCTGAGAAACGCTCCTTGGGGCCACGAACAATTTGCTCCTTATCATAAGGGCTGGTGGAGACAATAGGCGTTTTCCTCCGTATTTTTTCGGGCTCAATACGCATAGGCTCGGTAGAATGCTCTATATTTTCAGTATCCGCTTTCGGTTTCTTTTTATCTAGTAATTTTCTAGGTCTTATAAATCTCATTAATTTGAGCCCTTTCCAGTTAAATTTGGTAATAAAATTTTGCTCTGATATTTATCAAATGTCCCAAGCATAAAGTATTTTTAAGTTATCCAAAATGATTTTAAAATAGCCAAAGGGTTTCTATCTGTTTTTGAGCAGACAAGGGGACAGGGACCTGTCTGGCGTTAAACAGACAGGTCCCTGTCCCCTTGTCTGCTTTTTTATTGTTGAATATAACAAGGAAATCCGCCACCATAGTCGAATGGCTTCAATTAATGCTATCTACCATGCGTAACTGCGCAAAGGAGTGCATGTTTTTGAATTTGCATGACCATGATGAACTGGATAGATTATATGCCCTGTTCAAGGAACAGGCTGAAGCTATTTCCGCTCTGGTATACCGGGTTACCGACCCGTCGGCCGCCGGCAAAAAACTGAGGGAAATAATTAACCAACTGGCAGTGAATAAACTGGTCGCAGTTCCCTCACCGCTGGTCAACAGTTGCCTGAATAACGCTGGGGCACAAACTGCGGCGGTACACACCACCAACTTAAGAAATTACGCGCCAGAGGCGGACCTGGGGCTCTCCGAGGTTGACCTTGCCGTGGCTGAAACCGGCACTTTGGTACAGGACAGCACCGCCCCGGAACAGCGGCTGGTCTCCACACTGCCGCCGGTTCACGTGGCACTGGTGCAAACAGGACGGCTGGTGCATTATTTAAGTGATGCTATAGATTTATTTAATACCAATAAAGATACTAGCAGCCTGCCCGGCTATATCTCTTTTATATCTGGGCCCAGCCGAACGGCGGACATCGAGCGGGTGCTCACCATCGGTGTCCACGGTCCCGAAAAGCTATATGTGATATTTGTGGATCGGGCCGGGGGTGCATGCGTTGAATAGGCGGGGCGATATTAAACGTGACATCAAAGAAGCCCTAGGTAACAAAAACCTACGCGGGGCCTTGACCCGGTTTGGTGAAGCTTACCTTGAATCCCGAGCCCGAGCTTACGCAGGTAAAGATTTCAACGCGCTGCGGGAAGAGATTTGTGCTATTAAACGCAATGCCGCCGATAAAATGGAAGATTTGGCTCAACGTTTCACCCGGGCGGCCGAAGCCCGCGGGACCAAGGTTTTTAGGGCTGCCACAGCACAAGAAGCCAGAGAATATATTGCCAACCTGGCCCGCCAAAAAAACGTGCGGCAAATAGTAAAATCCAAGTCGATGGCCAGCGAGGAAATCCACCTGAACGAGCACCTGCACCAGCTTGGCCTTGAGACGGTGGAAACAGACCTGGGGGAATGGATTCTACAGCTTTCGGGGCAAAAACCATCCCACATGGTGATGCCGGCCATTCACATGACCAGGGGTGAAGTAGCCCAGGTATTTTCCAAAGAAGTGCGGGAGCAGCTTCCCCCCGATATTCCCAAACTGGTCAAAGTAGCCAGGCAGAACCTGCGCCGCAAGTTTCTGGAGGCCCAAATGGGTATAACCGGAGCCAACATTGCCGTAGCTGAAACCGGGACCATAGTTATAGTAACCAACGAAGGCAACGGCAGGCTGACCACCACTTTGCCCCCGCTACACGTGGCCGTTGTGGGATTAGAAAAACTGGTAGAAAAATTTTCCGATATCAAGCCCATCCTGGAGGCTTTGCCGCGCAGCGCCACCGCCCAAAAGATAACTAGTTACGTGTCCATGATAACCGGCCCCACCCCGGTTGCTTACCCGGACGGAACCACCGGGGACAAGGAATTGCATATTGTGCTGCTGGACAACGGGCGCACCCAAATGCAAGCCGACCCGGTGTTCAAAGAAGCGCTGCAGTGCATTCGCTGCGCTTCATGTCTGAACGTTTGCCCGGTATTCCAGATAGTGGGCGGGCATGTATACGGTTACGTGTACACTGGCGGTATTGGTACCGTTTTAACGGCCTTTTTAAACGGTTGGCAAAACGCTAGTGAAATACAAAACCTGTGCCTGGGTTGTGAGCGATGTAAGCTTTACTGCCCGGGCAAAATAGACCTGCCGCGATTGATTCGGGAATTGCGCCGGCGGACGGGGGAAAAGGCTGGGGCGCCCTCAATTTCTAGCCAAGTTATGGCCAAGGTACTACCCAATCGCAGATTGTTTCACAGTTTACTCAGGGCTGCCGGCATAGCGCAGAAGCCCTTCCAGAGGGGCGGTATGGTGCGTCACTTGCCCTTGTTCCTGGCCGGGCTTACCGAGGGGCGCAGCCTGCCGGCCATAGTCTCAAAACCGCTCCGGGACAGGGTTGCTCAAACGCCCAAAACATCTCAGATAGTCGGTGATAATCAGCGCCAGGGGGTCAGGGTGGGATTTTTCGCCGGTTGTCTGGTAGATTTTGTGTACCCCCGTATAGGGGAAGCGGTGAAAGAATTACTTACCAGTGCCGGTATTGAAATGGTTTTTCCGATGGAACAAACCTGCTGTGGCGTGCCGGCCTTATACACGGGTTTGGCTCATACCGCGGCAGAGGCTGCCCGACAAAACATCACCGCTTTTGAACACGCCGGTGTTGACCGGATTGTTACCGCCTGTCCCACCTGCGCACAAGCAATCAAACGGTATCCCGAAATTTTGGCCGGAGAACCGGAATGGCATCAACGCGCTACCACTATGGCCAACCAGGTGGAACACGTGACTGGTTACCTGCACGGTGTATTCCAACGCCTGGCCGGGGCCCGGTTGAAGAAAGCCAGGGGCACTACCGTTACCTACCACGATTCATGCCATATGAAAGGCTGTTTGGGGCTAACCCTGGAACCGCGCGAACTTTTGGGCCTAGCCGGATACAACCTGGTGGAGCTGGAATGCTCCGACCGGTGCTGTGGTTTTGGTGGTTCATATTCGATTAAATTCCCACAACTTTCCAGGCAAATTTTAGATAACAAACTTGACACGGTTGCAGGAGCGGAGGTCGGAACACTGGCCCTGGATTGCCCAGGGTGCCTGCTCCAAATTAGCGGGGGGCTAACCAGCAGGGGCAGCGCCGTGACGGTTAAACACACCGTGGAACTATTGGATCTATAATTTTTCAAGAGCAGACAAGGGGACAGGGACCTGTCTGTTTAGACACAAACAGACAGGTCCCTGTCCCCTTGTCTGCTCTTTATATAACGATTCCTGGGTCGATCTTATTATGCGATGTTCAATGCAGCCCAAGCACTTTTAGCTTTGAAAGAACTTGACAGTAAAAAACATAGCGGAGTAATTTCTTTATTTAACCAACATTTTGTTAAAACCGGTATAATTGACCGCATGGCTGGCAGGGATTTAAATAAGGCTAGGGTAAGACGGGAATCATCTTATTATGCAGATTTCTATTTGGTCAGTACCAGGTCGATCTTCTGTCCCGCAATGGTCATAAACTGGGGCGCCCCTGAGCCGACACGACGGTTGTATAGTGCCGGTGTGCCAGGGGCGTCGCAGTTTTACTCCGCACCGGATTTTAGGGTTTCATCGGCGTCATCAAAAATACAATGCTGCGGCTTAACCCAAACTTCCAGCCCGTCAAAGGGATTGGCAGTACCTAAATACAGGCAGTCGTTTTGGGACAGGAACAGCATCCGCACACCGTAATTATGAGGGTTCCCCAGGCCGTTGAGCGAAACCGGCACCCAATGGATACCGTCCGTCGTTTTCCAGAGGTCAAAGCCCAGGGTCCGCTGCCCCAACTTCATTAATAAATCAGCCACCCATTGCAGCACGTTTTCCAGGGGCAAATGAGACAAGCGCGGGTCTGCCTGGAGCAGGTATTTGAAGTAATCAGTAAGCGAGGACTGGTAGCCTTTGGCGTTAAGTGATAGTAGATTGCGTAGGATTTCCGGCAGCAGGGGGATAAAGGGCGGGATTAAAACAGACCAGCTAAAAGTCCCCAGGTATAGTTCATTACCCTGTCGCTGAAGCTGCCAGCAATAGGCGTTGGAGATATTGCCGAAACCCGAGGAATAACCGCTTAGGGGCAGCTCGCGGGTGCCCGTTACAGGCTGCGTGGGGACTATGGCGGGGCCGCCCACCACCAGTTCCCAGTTATCGTAGCGGTCTACCCTTATGACATCAAAGCCTTTGGGTGGTACAATACGCTGGTCCGGGTTTAAACTCAGTACGGCAGCTTCAATGGCTGTGCCAATATAGATATAATCTTTAAACACTGCCAATGCCCAGGGGTGTTCATTTCTGGCATCTCCCGCTCCTTGGTCAACTACCAGTTTCCACTTATCCCTTTCCGGCTCCGTTCCTATAGTACGCCACAACTCAAAGCCGGTGGGTCGCCCGGTTCCTACATAAAGGTGGTTATTATAACTGAGCAACAGATCCACATTGCCCCGGGGGTTTTTGTCAGGGTCACCATTGACATCTACCAACTCCCAACCATCCTGCTCCGGGTCAAAGCTGCTGTACAGCTGAATACCCGCCAGACCTGTAATCGGCAGGGCACCCATATACAGTTTGCCTCTGTGTTCAGCCATATATCTGGTGGAAAAGCCCTGGATATTACTTTGCAGCGGACGCCAGTTAACGCCATCGGTGGATTTGACCATGAACAGGTTGGGACTCAGCGTAAGTGCCCCCGCGTAGATAGCCGTTTCCCCTCCAGGGGTGGTATAAGTGATCATAAACCGGAAACCTAAATCAACCAGATTCTCCGGGGAGCGGTATACTCTCTCCCAGGCATGATGGTCGCACTTGCGACGGCGCCAGATTTCTCCGCGCAGGACCGGGTTTTCGGGGGTTAGTTCTTCGGGAATCGGAATGTCACCAAAAATTTGGTTGGAGAAAATTGAATAGGGGATATTTCTGGCTGTGCCCACATAAATGTAGTCACCCAGTTCGGTCATGGACCAGGCATAGTTGTTCTGCATGGCATTATCGGGGTTGGCGGCATCAAAGCCATTGACGGGGGTGATTTTTCTAAAATTGCTGTATGTATGGTCAAAGGCCTTGGTAAGTTCCGTATTCATGCAGGTGCACTCCTTTTTGGTTTATGATATGAATTTTTTACCAGAAAGGTGTGCTGCTCCTTTTGTTTAACGGGCTGGCAGGGATTTAAACAAGGTTAGGGTAAGGCGGGAATCATCTGATTGCAGATTTCTATTTGGTCAGTAAAGAAGATTCATTTAATCAACTGGAAATGGCAAAAAGGTTTATAAAGACCATTAGATCAGCTTTAGAACAGACATAGTGGCAACCTCTCCCTTTCTAAGGCCAAGCACTTAAGCCTTTAAAAGACAACCACTGTCCGGTTTCAATAACCAGACAAGTCCCTGTCCCCTTGTCTGGTCTGCAGGCTGTAATGAATTCGATAGTACCTTTTGTCATTTTCATGCCAGGCAGCTATTCCGCCTAGCAAACCAAACCCTAAAAGCAACAACAATAGCAATACTAATACACCGTTCGATAGCCCGGCCACTAAATCAAACGGAGTGCGTCCGTTTACAAGTAATTGGGATATAGTCACCACTACTGTAATTATAATAATTGTTCGCAGCCCTTCTCGGACTACATTGATCCAAAATCCTTGCTCTCTAGCTTGGGGCCATGACTGATAAAATTTTTTATCAAATTTATCAGCACAAATAATTCTATAAAATGTAATAGGTATTAATAAAAATACACCTGCATAATAAAACGTTGCATAATAAATGTCTGTTAGAACCGGTAAAGTAAACAAAATTATAAACCATATCGTTAGAACAATCATTCGCTCGGATTTATTTAATCTCATTTGAATGCACCTCATGAGTGTTTGTTGCGTGGTGTTCTGGCAGCTGTTCAATGGATGCTTTTTCGGCGGCGACCCAAGAAAGCAAAGAAAAACGCAAAGCCCCAGAAGGCAAACAAAGACTTGAGAAATTCCGCCCCGGGAATATAGCCCAAAAATCCTAGAAACCCGAAAAAGCCGAGCAATCCCAGTCTTTCCGGTAACCCCAACCGGCGGTCATGGAAAAATCGCAGACCGAAGATACAAAAAGCGGCAAAGGCAGCTAGCCAGGGTTTAAGTAAATTCGAATCAAAAATATTGCCTATAACCCCGATTAGGCCCAAGAGACCCATCAGCCCCAGACTCTCTGGAAACTTAAGACGAAAGTCAGCCATTTTGATCATCCTCCCTTCCCTATAAATATACTATTTTTCATTTGTACATCATACCATGAACATAATCGAAGCAGACAAGTCCCTGTCCCCTTGTCTGCTGCTGTTATAGCAAGTTCCAGAAGTACATGAACCATAAAAACGCCAGGGCAGCTGCGCCAACGAATGTATAATGAATACGGGCACCACGATGCCATAAACCCTTCCACCATGCAAACACGGCAAAAATTACCACGGCTGTTCCTGCAAAAGCCATCAATAGCGGCAGTGCCATCAGAACATCAATGCCGGGAGGATCTTCGAAAAAAATCCTCGGCACGCCGAAAGCAGGATCTATTTGGCCAACCACACTTGCCATTCCCACCAGGAAAACAAATGCCAACAAGGTATAAATTGAGGCCACCCACCGGGCAGCTATTGCAGCCCTTGGGCTTTGCGTTTTCTGTCTCCGGAAAAGGCGCAGGACGAATGCTGCGATCCAGCCGGTGGTTGAACCCAACAGCACCAGCAGAGACAGGCCAATCAGCAAACCGTTAAACGAGCCGGTACTGTACCAGGGCGCCTTCGTATAAGTCATTGGCCCATCGGGATACAGCATGGTCCTGCCAGCTTTATCAGTTTCAAAAACTAGCGTGCGAAGCAACCTCGTCCCTTCGGTGATCCGGTTTGTGTAAACACCGGGTTCTAACTCCACAAACTGTGCCGGAACTACAAAATTTGGCACCAACAGGTAGCCATCATCGGTCAAACCTACCTGCACCGCCTGCATCAGGCTGAGAATTTTCTCCTCGCTGGTAAAGTTGCGGCGGTTCGGGTGGTACTCGCCAAGGTATTGGTAGGCCCTTTCCTGCGCATCGCCTGCCTGTTGAATCTCCGGCAGAGACTCCTTCGGGTAATAGCGGTCCATAAAAGCCTGGAACAACCTTTCCCGGGCCAAAAAACTCCCACCGCTATAGGAAACAAACAAACCCAGCTCTTCTTCCGGAAGAAGAAAGAGACCACTATGAAACAGCAGGGTATCCCCCCCGTGGGTTATGGTGCGTCTACCATTGTAAGTGGACTCAATAAAACCGTAAGTCATCCCGTCGAGTATGGGATGGTGGGTAAACTGCTGCCGGTGCATTTCACGGGCGGTCTCTGCTGCCAAAATGCGTGTTCCATCGTAAGACCCTTCACCAAGGTGAGCGATCATAAATCTCGCCATATCAGAAGCCGTACTGCTCAAACTGCCCGCCGGCCTGGCCTGGAGGTATTCAAAGCTGCCTTCGTGATATTCACCGCCTACAAAGCTATAAGCCTGCGCCAATTCCGCATTCAGCTCTGCAGGCGGTTGTCGGAAAGTGCTGTTCTTCATCCCCAGTGGGCTAAAGATGTGCTGCTCAACATATGCTTCAAAAGGCTGCCCGGATACACGCTCCACAATATAACCGGCCAGGGCGGAACCGTAATTTGAATACGCCATCACTGCGCCGGGGGGAAACACTCGAGCAGGCAGATAGTTTTTCAGATAATCTCCCAGTGCTTGCATCTTATCTTTTTCGAGTAGAAAAAGGTCCTTCCCCTGGTCCTCGAAGCCCGGAGTGTGCGTCATAAGATGAGCCATAGTGATCGGTTGCGGTTCCCGCCCGGACTGTAGAACCTGTGCAGGAATCTCAAAGTCCAGGTATTTATTCACATCGGTATGCAGGTCAATTTTCCCCTGTTCGACAAGCTGCATAACGGCAGTCCAGGTGAAAAGCTTGGATGCGGAGCCGGGACGGAATAAGGTTCTTTTCGGATCTACGGGGATGCGTTGTTCCGGGTCGGAGTAGCCGTAACCTTTTTCAAGCAGCACCTCGCCGTCTTTGACAATGGATAGGGTGGCCCCGACAAACTTGAACTCATCCCTGTGTGCAGCCATTTGCCCGTCCAGAAAATTTTCCAACTCTTCCGGGTCGGCAAGATCAGCAGCTACAGCATTGTTTGCAGTAGTCGCTATAAAAATGATCAATAACACCATTGACAGTAAATTTCGTATGGCAAATGATAACTTAGACATCTGGCATCTCCTTTTTATATAGGTTCAGACAAGGACAGACAAGGGGACAGGGACTTGTCTGCTCGTGTCCACCAGACAAGTCCCTGTCCCCTTGTCTGCTGTCAGTAACATTTCGCTCGCTGAGACCGTTTAAAAACTCTACGGTAAAAGCGTTCCCCCACTCATGGTTACCAGATACAAAAAAGACATTATTATTAATGGCCGTTATTCTCTCAATGGGGGAAAAACATTATTAAAATCAGGATTATTACTATAAAAGAGAAAAACAAAAGCCATTTTTTCATTACGCACTACCTAAAGTAATCCACAGACAAGGTCCCTGTCCCCGTGTCTGCTTTAAAAAAGGACATGCCATATATTGACATTTATTATTATTAGATAGTAAAATATTAAAGTCGCTCTATAAAAAGGAGGAATTCGTTTGACCGAAGAATTAATTAATGAAATTCTTGAAAGTATCGGCTTAGAAAAAATTGAATATGAAAATGAAAAAACAGAAGGCGTATAGCAAACACCTTCGTTTTTTTATTGTTGAATGGAGCAGACAAGGGGACAGGTACCTGTCTGTTTGTATCCAACAGACAGGTCCGTCCCCTTGTCTACTTATAATAACTCCCCGCTCAACACGGTTACAGCTTGTCCCCCAAGAATCACACGGTCATTATTCACCCTAACCTTAACGAAACCGCCACGTTCGGATGCCTGGTACGCTATGAATTCATCTTTATTAAGCTTTGCCTTCCAATACAGCCCCAGGCAACAATGGGCTGATCCCGTTACCGGATCCTCATCAATACCGGATGCCGGAGCAAAAAAGCGTGATACAAAATCATAATTCCCCGTTTTCGGCCGGCTGGTTACAATAACGCCTCTTGCATTGAGCTTCTTAAGTAAACTAAAATTAGGCTCCATGTTGCGCACGGATTGCTCGTTTGCTACCTCAACAATGTAATCAAAACGATTCTTACCAACGTACACGGGGGTAATTCCAAGACCTTTAATTAATTCTTCCGGTGCAGTTGCTTCTACCGCTGGTTCTGCCGGGAAGTCTAATTCAATCCACTCATCTTTCTTGGTGGCCGTTAACAAACCACTTTTTGTATGAAAACGAGCCTGTTCACTAGCACCAAGGTAACCTTTTTCCCATAAGATATGTGCACTGGCCAAGGTTGCGTGGCCGCAAAGATCAACTTCAACACTAGGGGTAAACCAGCGTAAATTATAACCATCTTCTATTTTAAGTAGGAATGCTGTTTCAGAGAGGTTCATTTCCCTTGCAACGTCTTGCATCCATTTTTCTTCTTTGCGTTCGGTTAGGATACATACTGCTGCTGGGTTACCTAAGAAAGGCTTATCTGTAAAAGCATCTACCTGGTATATTTTAATTTCCAAATTACAGCCTCCCATCCTAAAGCTTTGTTATTAACATCCAAGGTTAAGTAAAATAAGGACATCATGCCCTAGTCTTTATTTCCAGTTTAATATCTCAACGATATTGCCCTCAGGGTCTCTCATATAAGCAACGGTAAGAACACCAACGCCTTCTATCTCTTGCTCGACTAATTCACCGAGTGCGCCACCGCCATGCTCTAATATCTTGTTGTAATGTAGTTGGACGTCATCAACGAGGAAAGCTATGTGGGCAAATCCAGGATTATTTATGGCAGACGGCTCATTGCTTTCATTTTGCTGGTTGTAAGTAAAAAGCTCCAGAGTTGGACCATCCGTATACCCAGGTAGGCGAAGATGAATGCCCTTTATCTGGACATCTTTTAAGTTTGTTACCTGGTCGAGCCATGCTCCTTTAAGATCCCGCTCCGGATATACTGGCTCACACCCAAATGCATTGATATAGAACTGGGCTAGCTTTTCCCAGTCTTTGGCTATGATGTTTGTGTGGGCAAATTTTACTTTCATAAGCGAATCTCCAATCTAAAAGGGGCCAGTAATTATAAGATGCCGTTATTTAAATGACTCCGATAAAAGTTGTTTCATTCGCAAAGTTAAAAAACATCACGGGCATGCCTTTCCCGGTAGCGGCAAACAAAAGCGGTTACTACGCCTGGCCCCCTTGTCTGTTCATAAAAAGAATCATATCTTGATATGCTTGATAAGATGACTGCTTATTATAATTGGGAGATGAAGGGTTGGCAAAACCATGTTGTCCGTTTAACTGCTTTGCGAAAACCATATCTTTTGTATTAATAAGCCCAACTAAATTAGATACGTTAAATGAAACTTCTTGAGTTGGGAAGAAAAGCAACACAGGGCAGCTGGGGTTTACTTCAAGATAGTCTCTTATACGAGAGCCATAAAAACCAATAACTGCGTTACAGAGGTTTTGCTCTTTACTACATAGCCATGCAATAGTAGCACCCACGCTAAATCCCACAACAAAAATTCTATTGTACCTTTTCCTTAAATTAAAAAGCAAAGTATTTATCTGGTTGAAAGCCCTGTCAAAACCTACATAATTAAAAAAATTATCATAGGCAAGATTTTCTTGGTCATAATTAAACATAGTTTCACTCTGCAGCATATTTGGAGCAAAGACATCCACTTGCTCTTTGGACAAATCAAGGCAGATATTTATTATGTGCTGATTTATCCCGTATATTTCATGCAGCACGACCACTGCTGTCTCAGATTTTTTTAGATAAACCATATCGTTAGAATAATCATGCGCTCGGATTTATTTAATCTCATTTGCATGCACCTCAGGAGTGTTTGTTGCGTGGTGTTCTGGCAGCTGTTCAATGGATGTTTTTTCGGCGGCGACCCAAGAAAGCAAAGAAAAACGCAAAGCTCCAGAAGGCAAACAAAGACTTGAGAAATTCCGCCCCGGGAATATAGCCCAAAAACCCTAGAAACCCGAAAAAGCCGAGCAGTCCCAATCTTTCCGGTAACCCCAGCCGGCGGTCATGGAAGAATCGCAGACCGAAGATACAAAAAGCGGCAAAGGCAGCTAGCCAGGGTTTAAGTAAACTCGAATCTAAAAAATTGCCTATAACCCCGATTAGGCCCAAGAGACCCAACAGCCCCAGACTCTCCGGAAACTTAAGACGAAAGTCAGCCATCTTGATCATCCTCCCTTCAACCGCATCGCATCATTTTAATTTGCCGTTAGTTATTTTTATTAAAACATTGCTGTACAAATTCCTCTGGCATCGAGATGCGTTTTGCGGTTTCTTCAATGGAAAATCCTTGGCTTAAGAATCTTCTTGCCACGCTTTCCATGGATTCACCAACTTCTATAATGTGCATATCGGGATCATAGAATCTTATCACGCGCTGTCCCCAAGGCTGTTCTTTTATTGCATGAATATATTCTATAGAACCGTATTCTTTAAGCTTTTCAAGCAAATCATCCAAATTATCTTCTTCAAAATACAATTCACTATTATTTGGTCTTTTAGATATGTCGTTTGAACTTAAGTTAACTAATTGCAAAAAGTGTGATTTTAAATGTATCGCAAAGTCACCCCCAAAAGTCACATTTTATCCGAAGTCATATTTTACTGTTTGATTAAGTACGTTCTCGTAAAATGTCCTAGAAACATCAATGTCTTCAACAACGATAAGCGGGCATTTGAATTTAATTCTACTACCTTCTTTCATTAGGAAAATAAGAATCGTAAATCAATTATATCTAAGGATCTTTTCAAGAACCAGCCCTTCTTTAAAACCGCCCCGGTCCGATCCACATCAGACATGGTCAGCAGACAAGGGGACAGGGACCTGTCTGTTTGTATCAAACAGACAGGTCCCTGTCCCCTTGTCTGCTTTCCTAACAGTGCACTAGCTCCATTCCAGTGTAGGAAAATGGGTGTAATATATTTATTTATTATTTAGTTTAGTTTAGTTTAGTTTATTAATAGTCCCAGGATCGGTACTAAGATCGGTACCAAGATCGGTACCAGAAACGGTGGAATATTTCCACCGACGGCATTATCAGTCCCCGGGTCAGTCCCCGGGTCAGTCCCCGGGTCAGTCCCCGGATCGGTACCAGAATCGGTACCAGGATTAGTGGAATATTTCCCCCGTCGCTTCCTGGACTAGCGGTGTCTGATAAGGCTTTTTGTGTCTACCCCCGGCTTGGCCTGTAGCGTCAAATCGGCTGCTGCAAACCACTCTGGCGAATTACACTTATTGTTTATGGCCACTAAGTGGTAACCATAAAGCCTGTGTTATTGCGTCCAATAAGTTTGTTTCGAGCCAATTTACAAAGGCGTTCATCTCGCGAGGTAGTTCATGTTTGGTTACTAATCAAGTGCTTAGACGGCGGGAATGGGGTTCAGCCCTTGGACCATATTTAAATTAGCATAGGTGATTACAACGATCAACCCAAGCAGGAAACCAGACAAGGGGACAGGGACTTGTCTGCCGTGTCTAACAGACAAGTCCCTGTCCCCTTGTCTGCTTAATGAGCCCCCTTTATCAGGTCTGTCATGTTTTGGCGACCGGCGCAAAGGAGACCCCTTACCTCCTCACGGAATACCGCCGGATCCCTGGGAGTATGGGTACCCATTACCAACTTGATGTCCGGGTAGGCATTTTGAATCACCGATACGTACTTTTCCTTGAAAGGGCATACTGCGGTCATACAATAAGAAAAATGTATGACATTAACGTTAAACTCCGCGATGGACCGTACCCGCCGCAGTATTTTTTCCGGCGCGCCAACGGTTGGGCACCCGGTGCAGCTAATTATACCGACTAAGTCCAACTTTTCTTCGGGCGGGTAATTACTGAAAAAACCTTTCCGTTTGCGTAGGTCACCAAGGCAGACCACCGAAGCGCAATCCAGTTCCCCGGTACAGTTGGAACAGGTAAGAATTCCTATCCTGGCCATCCAATCTCCTCCTAAGAATTGTTTATAAATATCCAATACTTTCGTCAAACTCGGTTATCGATTCCAAACCATTAGCAGTTACCCGGTAGGTGTTCTCGATACCGACGGCTCCTTCCGGAAAAACAAACTTGGGCTCCAACGCAAATACCATATTTTGTTCCAGAGGAAGGTCGTATCCCCTGGCAAGCACGGGCAGTTCGTCCAGTTCAATGCCCAAACCGTGACCAATGAACGCCACCGGTTCCGGGTATCCCATGAAGTGTTCACCCAGCCCGTACTTTCTTGCAACCTCAAGCGCTATTTCGTAAAGATGGGTGCAGGATGCTCCGATTACAGCCTTTTCTTTGATTAATTCTTGAATTTCAATAGATACGTGATAAGCTCGCACGAGCTTATCGGGCAACCGCCCGATACAAAATATCCTGGCCTGGTCAACCATATACCCGTTTAAAACACCCACATAATCAACCATAACCGGCTCGTCCCTGCCGATGGCTTTCATGCCCGCACCCTGAGGGAAAGAAGGATTTAGCCCGCTACCGCCGGTTGGCCCGTCAAAGAAGGTGGGAATAGCCAGGTTCCAGCCGGACATCAGGTGCCCGTAAACGATTTCCATATTAAAACCGCGCATCCTGATATGGCACTGGTGCCCCCTACGGCGGTATACGTTTTCCAGTTGACCGGCAAGCTCCACTTCGGTTATTCCTTCCCTTAAAAATTCCCTAACACTGGAGAACATTGCCTGGTTTAGACCAGCCGCGTCTTTAAGTAAACCAATTTCGTATTCCGACTTTACCGCACGCACCTGGCGTATTAAGCGGCTGGCGTCCACTATTTTTGTATCGCCAAGTAATCGCTGGTAATAAAAAAATTGGTTTACCGGCAGTACATCCAGCTCAAACCCTATCCGGTTTAATTTATGACCCGTATAAGTTGCCAAAACCGAAGGTAATTCTTTCATACTGGGTAGTGGAACAATTTTTTCCAAAGTGGATTCACGTTTAGCTCTTTCCAGGTTCTTTTTTACCAATAAAACCGGATTTCCCTGAACAGGGATAAACAGGTTTGCGCGCTGGACTGTACCGGCAAAGTAAAACAGGTCGGCATTTTGAACTATTATCGCCCCGTCCAGGTCACTGTCTGACATTAATGACTGGAGCCTTGCCGCGCGGGCTTCCAGCTCGGCCCGGGGGGTTATATGTACCGGCGCGTAATACACTAGGACAACCTCCTTACCGCTTTTTAACTATTTTACATGATAGCTCCAGAGTAACATGTGAAAAATTAATCCTAGAACTTATTAATACTAATAAAAGATGAGCGCCCTGTATGGGGCGCTTAAATAAAGGCTTCTTGATAACTGTACTGATGACATACTCACGGTGCGGGTGGGTAATAATCACGAGATGGGTTAGTCTAACTCACTTAATGGGTTGGTTATCATATTGTCTGGATTTGCGCTTCCAGACTGAGAGGATTTGTACGGCCACATCGTATGGAAGTTGTCGCCGGCAGCGTTCGTAATTGGAAAGGGTCTGCCGGGCAACACCTACTGTGTGGGCTAATTCTTCCTGGTGAATTCCAAAAACCGACCTGAACTGCCGGATTAGGTGGGGGTCGTTTTGCAGTTCCGTCGCATTTCCGGGTAATCTGCAATGCAAAGGTGTCCGATTACGTTGTCGCGTATTATCTGATGCAGTTAACGCCTTTTTGTCGGGTTTAACTTTTATCATCCAGAGGTTATCTGAAAGCTTGACTGATAAAGGGGTCTGCAACCATTTTTTAAAATAACCTTTATTTCTGTCGGGCGGTTCCAAAACCGGTGTTTCTTCCAGAATTCCAATTTCTCTGAGCCGTTCGTGAGCCTTGATAAAGGAGTCCACCGTTTGCCCCGGGTTGCGCCAATTGATTTTCTCACCGCAAAAATCAAGGATAGTATATGGGGTTGCGCGTGGCCTTTCGCCTCTTTTCCCCGCCGTTACACCAATCATTATCCAGTAGGTGCCCATTTTTTTGGCAACTGCTTCCTGGTAGGGGTTTAGCTGAAGTAAGGCCCTGCTGTAATAGCCAACCCATCTCAAACCGTCCGGGTTTAAAAACCCGGCCAGCGCCTGACCACAGCGGATATTAACAGAAGCCCATTGGGTATCGTCCCGCCTGTACTCAACGTCAACAACATCCAGCAGTCTGTCCGGCCGTTCCCTGCCGAAGAACAAAGTGCCGCCCCTTTTGTAGTCTCGCCATGTCATCGTAAGCCGTAAATCAGCTAACCTCAGGATTTCTTCCTTGAATTCCCTATGAAGATTAGTTGCGCTACCATGCCTGATTCTTACCGACCGGTATGCAGCTATATCCTCCATACTTATAAAGGCTGTATCGCGCCGCGGATCGGGAAGCCTGGATATCTCGGCCATCAAAATGAGGAAAACATCAGCCGTCTCAACGGACAGGTTACGAACCGCTTCTCTGATACTACCCGTGTATATGTTTTGCCAGCGCGGGGTAAGGTAGAGTTTTTGCAGTTCTGCGGCTTTTTCCATGTCCCTGCTTGACCAGGGGAGATAGCCTTGATGCGGGGGGTAGGGAGGATCAAAGTATATATTAATCTGGCCGTCTCTCGCCTGGTAGGGATAATAGGGTCTCCCGTATGAGTCCGACTTCCAACGACAGCCCGGACCGCCGGCGTATATAGCCCGTAATGACGCGTAAATAACGGGGTTTACAGGGATGGGCATCTTGCCGGCTTTTCCGGTAGAAGGATGAGCTTTTTTACTTTCAGCAAAATGTTCTTCAATAGACATCAATAAACCCCTTTCATTTGCCGGGTAACACCATAAGCAGACAAGGGGACAGGGACTTGTCTGTTAGACACGGCAGACAAGTCCCTGTCCCCTTGTCTGCTTCTGGCCGGCGGTTCACCAGCTTTTAGTATGAACATTACTACTAAACAGTTAATTGCCTCAAACAGCTGTAAAATTATTTACCATAGATGTTTAAAATTAGGCAGTTCTTCTTTGAGCAATAAATTTACGGCGTCTTTTTTGCAGCCAACCCTACAGACTCCGCACCCGTAACATTGCAGGGGGTTAATGTAACACTTGTGGTTGGTTACAGAATACTGTATGGCTCCAAATTGACACAGCTTCTGGCATTCGCGACACCCCACACACTTAACCGGGTCAATTTCCGCTATGTATTCAGCCTTAAACATGACATTTAATAAGCCCGAACTTACCTGAAGCCTAAAAGCCAGACAATCGTGGTCACAATTACATATGGCACCGATAAAAGGGGTTTTAAAGGTCCAGATTGAATGAACCAAACCCTCCCTGTCGAATTCCCTCAACAATTTTTTAGCTTCTATCTTATTAAGTGTCTCCAAATTATATTGCAATTCCGGCCATTCTTTTATTATGCCAGTGGGGTCAATGCCCAGTAGTAAACAATACCTGTGGTTACTTTCCCCGGTTTTAATCTTTCTGCATATACAAGCTATCCTCGTAATGGACTGAACTAAATCTATAATCTTCTCGGCGTCTTCAATGGGTACTACTTGTCCGAAATGATTTTTTTTCATCTGCTGCGTCCCCATTTTGCTAATGAAACGATAAGCCAGAGGATACTTTCTTTTAACAGTCTCTAATTTGTCTAGTTTTAAACTGGCATTATGTATAGATGGAACAAACCGGTTGATATAAGCCTGGCGACGGGTTTCAGCTAATAGTGCTGTAGAATAATTCTCCATTACCTCATACCATTTTTTACCTTCACCATGTTTGGTGCAGAATTCACACAAACGTATTACCCCCGAAAATTATTATAAGTTTAATATTAATATAGACAACCGCAATTCGTCAAAACCGCTAAGGATACCTACGCTAGTATTCTATTAAAGAAGAATAAGAATCAGGGGCAGTAACCTGGCACTCCCCCTTATTTTTTAAAAAAACACATAAAAAAACAGTTTCAATTTAACAATAGAGTAATCCTGGGGGTAATTGATTATGGAATATTTACGTATCGGCACTGAACTGGTAGCAGGATTTTTTACATTATTCATTATTATAAAAATCCTAGGTAAAACCCAAATAAGCCAGATAACGCCGTTTGACTTCTTGTCCGCCCTGGTGCTGGGGGAATTGGTTGGAAACGCGATTTACCAGACTGAAACGGGTGCGCTGCAAATTGTGTTTGCCCTGGTAGTATGGGGCTCGCTGCTTTTTATTATGGAATCGGTAAACCAGCGGATACTCAAAACCAGGGGCTTTATGCAGGGCAAACCATCCATAATTATCCGGCAGGGGGTTATTGATCGGTACCAGTTAAATAAAAATAAGATTAACATTGATCAGCTGCAAACCCTGCTGCGGCAAAAAAGCGTTTTCTCGGTCAGGGAAGTTGATTACGCCATTTTAGAAACAAATGGAGGTTTGTCCGTACTAAAAAAAAGCAATTATGATACTCCGAAAAAAAAAGATTTACTGCTGCCGCCAGAAGAATTGCATCTGCCGTATACCCTGATTAGCGATGGAAAAGTGTTGAAGGAGAATCTTTATGATTGTGGGTTGAATGAGGAGTGGCTTTTAAAACAGTTATCGGCACGCGGATTAGACAAGGCGCAGGATGTTTTTTTTGCCGAATGGTCAAAGGTTGAAGGGCTTTACCTAGTGCCGTATCAAGGGTTTAGTTATGATGCTTTTCTAAAAAAACTCCGGCTCACTTAACTGCGTCTGGGTTACAATAAAACTCAAGCAGACAAGGGGACAGGGACTTGTCTGTTAAAAAGCAGACAAGTCCCTGTCCCCTTGTCTGTTACCCTTGTCTGTTAATTGAAGTCAACTTCCTTAATATTTATCTGGCCGTAACAATAATCACCCTCGGGCAAATTCCAAACGGCTTCTCCATAACTTGCCAGCTTCACACCATTAAAATCCTTGTAATCCTTAACCGGAGTTGACCACCTGGCCTGGCGAAATTCTTCCCCCGTAGCCGTAAGGTAACGGTCATCGGAAGTAAAGTTAATCAGTTCGCCCTTTTTGTTGAAATACAAGATGGCCGTAATCGCAATACCATTATTGGTGAAAATGGCTTTGACCGTCAACGGATCAACTGTTTCCCATTTTATTCTTTTATCAATTAGGCTAGCCGGGGCTAATAAACACATATCATTAAATACTGTTACTGTTTCGGCTTTATTCATAATCTCACCTTGAGCATCGGCCACTTTGAAAAGTGATGCCAACTTAATACGCATAGACGCCTTGGCATCTTTGTAAGCGTGCAGTCCCACCACAGGGACACCGGACATTTTCAACTTGATGTAATAAAAACGGGCCGGTTCGGCAAAGAAATTGTATTGTTCGGAAACCATAGGGGCCAGGCCTTTTTGCGGGTCAGGTCTAAACTTTCCTTCAGTGACCACGCGCATGTTTTGAACTTTTTCCTTCCCAATGACACCGGTATAGGTAAGATACTTTTGCACAGGCATGGGCAGGTGCTTTATATCCTCTACCGTAAGTATTTCGTTATCCACAGGGCGAACCTGTTCCAGTGCTTGCTGAACATCCCCTTGGTAAGCCTTTTTCAGGCCTTGGGCTTTAATGAACAGCGTTATGGACGCAAAAACTATAATTAACAACAATACAGCTATGATATATTTTTTTTCCATGATTGTTTTCCTTTCTATTATTTATATATAAAAAGTGCTCCTCAGACTGCACACATAACAATTCACTTAACTCGTCTCATGCAACTTTTGATATATCTTCATTAATCCTTTATATAGTGAATCTATTTCCTGCGGGGTAAAATCCTCGAATAAATCTGCAAACAGCCGCATACCATCCTCTTGCTGTTTATCCCAAAAGGCCGCTGATTTCTCTGTTAACTTTAACCGGGTAACCCTACGATCTTCGGCGTCTTTTTCCAAGACCAGAAAATCTTTCTCCTGTAGTTTTAAGGCGATCTGTTTTACATTCTGGTGAGAACTTCCCATAGCCTCCGTTACCTCCATTAAGGTAGGTGATAGTTGATTCATTTTCTCAATCATGGCTGTAAGCAACCACTGTTTTGCCGTTAAATCATGTTTAGCCAGAGAACGATCCACAATAACCTGTAGCTTATTAGGAATTAGAAACAAACTGCCGAAAATAAATCTTTGTTGTTCTAAGATATCCATATCATACCCACCTTCTGCCTAAAGCTCTGTTGTTTGATACTCTGTCCCCGCGAATTACGTAATACATTACCTTTTATACGTAATATATTACCTATTTTATAGAATGTCAAGGGCTATATTAGGTTTTTTAATTTGAATAAATTGTTATAAAAAGGGAGACAGTTTGGAATAAGCGGGATTTACGAAAGGCGACAAAATAAATGCTTTAGTAAAAGCCATTAATAACCAGCATAGGGTTCTTAAATTTCATAGTGAATCATCCGTTCAAATTCATGTTTTTGCTTAATTTCACACAGTCTTATATTCGATAATCAACCCCGCTGCCCAATTGAACAGCAGTTCAGAGAGCCGCTCAAACTCAGTCTGCACCATGTTTGGCTGTTGCCTGAGCGTAATGCCGGTCTGCAAAATCTCCCGTTCCTGTGGTTAAAGCACGGGGATAAGCTCGGCCTTTTGCTTTATGTAGGTTCCCGTTTGGTCGTAATAGACTGCCTGTACGGTAAAGGCGGCTGATTTATAAAGGGTTTTCAATATCTCCGCGTCTTTCTCATGCACCGTGTTGTGGCCACACATATGGTAGATGTTGCAGGCCCCGATCCGGATGGCACGGCGAATATCCTCCTTACCGATAAGTGGCAGCAGAAAATCAAGACTATTGAAAACCGGGGCGGTATCATGATAGAACTGGAACAGATCGGAGCGTTCCCAATTTAGTAACTCCTGCCGGCCGGAGATAAATCCACAAACTTTCTCCCGGTTCGGAAGCGTGTCCAGCATAGCGCCGTATGCTTTCAGATCTCCCGGAGTCGCCTGATCCAGTATGACAACCGCATCTATGTCGCTGCTGTCTGTTGCTTCGCCCCGACCATAACTTCCCTGAAGCCCGACAAACAGTAGACGAGAACTGCTTTTAAAGTGCATCTATTATGATTTGCTAATTTTCTTTTTTATCGTAATAATCTCAAGTCTAGATACGGGATTAAAAATTTCCGTCTTGAAGTTTATTTTTGTGAATCAAGAATAAACATAGATGCATCTTGTCCCATGAATATTTTACTTCCTGAATAAAAAGTTTTGGATTGAATATCCCTGTACCCTATTTTAGCCATAATATCGGTTAGCTTTACTTGATCAAATCCGTTATGAACCATATCTGAAACTATTTTCTCATTTTTATTAAAATCTACGATTAATAAATGCCCTCCCACATTTAGAACATCATATAATTTTGATAAAACTAACTCAACATCATTAATATGGAGTAGTACCTGAGCCATAAAAATATAGTCAGCATGTAAATCCGACCGACCTTCCTTTTCGAAATCAAAGCATAATGTATCTACATTCCGAACATTAAAGTCAGCAATTTTTTGTTTCATTTGATTAATCATATTTTGCGATGTATCTAGAAAAAGCATAGAATTAAAATCATTTAACAAGTTCATTCCCACAAGACCAGTTCCACACCCAAAATCAATAGCATTCTTACTTTTGGCGTCAACTAAATATTCACGAATGGCATCTGATGATACCTTTGCAATTTGGATTCTTTCAGAAGTGTCATATATATTAGCTATCATTTCAAACTTATCAGTGTTTCCCATTATTAGCTCTCCAATCTGCCTTAATAAAAAGCTGAATACTACCTGATATATGTAATGAGGTTGGTTTTCCTAGCCGGTGCTTTGACAGTCGCAGCTTTTTTATATCCCAGCACAGCCGCATAGTAGGGCTTGTAGCCCTCGGGTATTTGCAGTTCTTTTCGCAATTCGGAGCCTTGTGGTGAACCGATAACCGATAACAACATATGTCCAAAATAATCCCCTGCCTAGTCTGTACCGGCAGGGGATTCCTATACCCGCATCACTTTAGTACGTTAACGCATCACATTGGCGGGGGACAGGCCTCATCTAAAAGAATTTGGAAGACCGGGCAGGTCTTCCAGATTTTCCGGGCATCAGCCCGGTACTTTAGTAAGCCTACTTCCGTTTCAAAAAATAGTACATTTCCTCCACTGAAGCAAATTTCAATTCCTTTGTAGTAATCTTCTGTATCAGCCCGCTTCCCACATTTCCCTTATGTTTTGCATGAATTATACAAGTACGCTTAATTCCGTCTGGCCCAATGCCTTTCCAAACAGAAGTCTTGCCCTGTCTCTTCATCCCCAACTTGCGGCAAATTTGCTCAATATCATCCCAGGTAAACGTATATCCCATTAATCTCCCAGCACCTTATCCAAATCCAGCACACGGTAAATTTTATCACTGTCACCTTGGCAGCGAATGATGCGCCTTAAGTACCAATAATGTTCACGGCGACCACCTGACGGACTTAAATAAAACGGTAAGTCATTCCAATAGACTTCAGCGTATTCAACAATGTTGTCAATGAAGTCTACTATAGACTCCCTTCTAGTTGTGCCTACACCGTAAACACCGATTTCCGGGTTATATAAAGAATAATATTCGCTTTCATCCGTGGGTTCGTCTATCCATTCAAATGAAAAACTTTTAGTTTCACATAGTTCGTCAAGTAGTACCGTTGATATTAGAGAAACAGGTTTGTCATCTTTCATTTTGGCATTCGCCAAAATAAATTCTTTTCCAGTAATAGCTTCCCGTCTTAATGCGGTCAATTTATTTTTTGCCTCGTGTATAGGTACGTTAGGCATAAGTTTTTCACTCCTTCTTCTCAATGACCTTACCCCCATTATAATAGAATATAGCTATAATAGCCATATTCTATTGAAGGAGGTTTTATACCCTTACCTGCAAACGTCCTCGTTGCACTTAGTCCATGAATAATGGTATTTAATTGTGTAGCTGGCCGTGCAGTATAGTTCCTTGACGAAATCAGCCTTCTCTCAATCATGGTGGAATTGTCCAAAGGGGTGCACTGAGCACACTTATGTGGTTGAAGTGATTGATCGAATCTACGGGAGAATTACTGGCAGCAACAAAGGGGGTCATTGAATGGCTAAAAAACAAGTTGAGGTAACAATAAAAGAATATATTAATGCCCTAAAAGCAAAAAAAATTCGGGTTGAAAAAGCTATACTTTTTGGTTCTTATGCCCGTGGTCAAGAAAACAAAGATAGTGATAAGTGGGAACCATAAAGCCTGTGTTATTGCGTCCAATAAGTTTGTTTCGAACCAATTTACAAAGGCGTTCATCTCGCGAGGTAGTTCATGTTTGGTTACCAATCAAGTGATTAGACGGCGGGAATGGGGTTCAGCCCATAGAATATTTAAATTAGCATAGGTAATTACAACGATCAACCCAAGCAGGAAACCAGACAAGGGGACAGGGACTTGTCTGTTAGACACGGCAGACAAGTCCCTGTCCCCTTGTCTGCCTTATTTCACTTAAATATCAATCCGTTGCTCAACAGCCTGCCCGGCCTGGTGATATACTTCCCATTGTACCAAAGACCGGAGGATGCGCCGCCGTATTTTTAAAAATAGCTCTACTATGTCTACTTCTTAAATACCAACGTTGGGTCTTATAATAACTCCCCGTTCAACACGGTAACTGCTTGGCCCCCAAGAATTACGCGGTCATTATTCACTTTAACTTTGACAAAACCGCCGCGCTCGGATGCATGGTATGCCGTGGGGGGAGTCCGATGAAAAATGTGCTGGATAAAAATGAACCCCGTCTCCTAGATACTCTTAATCAATGATGAGCCCCATATGGATACTATCATAAAACTTACCATTTATTTGAAACTCTCTTTGTATTGTTCCTTCTTCAATAAAGTTAAGTTTTTTATATAAGCGTACAGCAGGATAGTTATCCGTTCTAACTCTTAAATTTATTTTTCTTATTATCTTAGATTCTCTACACCAATCAATTAAGTAATTTATAAGTGCCTCGCCTATACCTTTCTTCCAGTATTCCTTAAGGACGCTGACGCCAAATTCGCCAGCATGCCTGGTTCTCGGTTTTACATTACCTAAAAAATTTAAATTACCAACTATTAAATTATTAACCTCGGCGACTATTAATAACGAGTTATTCTGTCTACTAATATTATCAATGTACTGTTCTTCTTCGGTAATGCTTTTTGTAAACTGGCCTGGGCCAAAAGTCAAATAGTCTGTTTCGTTTGCAATAATATTTATGTATTCAATAATCCCACGTGCATCTGATTTTTGGGCATTTCTAATAAAGGCTGTTTTTCCGTCTGGTAAACGTATTTCTCTCATTTCCCCTTCTCCTTAAAACAAATCATGGTCATTTTTTCTCCCATACCATCAGGAGTGATAATCCAGGTAATATTCTATGTAATTTCGGACTTTTTCTGCCGGTTTGTAGATCCCAAAGTGGCCTTCGCAAAGGATGTCCGCATTTAAATTGAGTAGCTTGCGCATGGAGTCTCGCCATAGTTCCATATTCGACCCCCAGGAGGGGTCAAATGGCCCGTGGATATCCTGGCCAAATAAAACTCTGGTTCCCTTTACATCCAGGTAGGGGCTGATTCCCCCCGGTGTGTGGCCGGGAGTATGTAGGCAATGCAAAACCGTGTTTCCCACGACGAAATCTTGCGTATCACCGTTTAATAATCTATCCACCGGTACGTGACGGTATTTGACCTGATAGTACCATGCCGCAGTTAGCTCAGGATTTTCCCCGGAAACTGCGTTGCGCTCAAGTTCGTGGCACACCACTTGCGCTCCTCGCTTCCGGAAATAATGCACCCCTCCTATATGGTCAATGTGTCCGTGGGTGACGATAACATACTTTAACAGGGAATTGTCCAGGCCAAGTTTTTCGATGTTCTCTAAAATAGCCCCGGTGGAATAACCCAGTCCTGCGTCCACCAGAGCCAGCTCGGTGCCGCCGTCTACAAGGTAGACACAACAATCCCGTTCATCCGTTATTTGAGGCCCCCCTATGATATACACGCCTTCAGTAATTCCCTCGGGTTTGTTCATTAAAAAGCCACTCTTCCTTCCATAACAAAAATAATTTTTGGTTTATTCCACAAACCTATAGCCAGCCGATTTTAAAACCAATGCATCGCCCCGCGTGGAATAAACATAACTGTCTAACTAATCAAGCGAATATTTTATTAAACCGTTTTCTTCAAATACAATTTTTTCAATAAAAAGATCTTCGATAATTTTATCAATATCCTGCTTCGGGGTGCCTTTAAGTAGCGCAATAATGAATCCAGTTAAACTGCTTCTCTTTTTAGGTCGTTTGTTAGCTGCAACTTTTATTAAAATTTCTTTAACTTTCTTTACCCCAGCTTCATCAATCTTTATCGCTTTGTTTTGGCCTAATTCCTGAAAGCTTACAATTCTTTTTGCTTTGATTCCACTCTTTTTCAGGTGATTTATTAGTGGATCGTATCCAGTATCCTTGGAATAAATAATGAATGTTTTCCCACTATCTGCAGCAACATCTTTTCCCAGATAGAAAGCGATGAAAAAGTCTAGTGCATTTCGGCCTTTTCCATTTACCCGAATCCATTCTACTGCGTTTCCAAACGGCTGGGTCTTTTGAACTAGCTCAATTGGCACCTTTGTTTGATTTTTCCCCATAATAATCATTACTTTCATTGTCTTCTTAATTAAATCTACTTTCACATCCTGTACATTTTCATAATCAATGTATAGGTATTCTGTTCCTGCTGCCCTATAATGCCCGAAAGCTGATGGTGTTGCCTGTCCAAAAGTTGCCATATATAATGATCATATCATGAAGAAAGGAAAGACGCCCCTGTTTAAATGTGCAACTGCGCCAACAGAAGCACCAGAGGCGTCCACCACTGATTGTATGGTCATTTTAACAGAATATGAGCTAATTGAAAACCTTGAAAAATGTGTTTTTTGTAAAGAGCGCGGAGCAGATTCCCTGCCCCTGTTGTAACGGGTCACTAGATGTCATCGGCAGCCGGCAACGAAAGTACATAAATGGCCTTGGCGATCAAATAGTTCTCATCATTCGCCGGCTCCGTTGTGAACACTGCCAGCGGATACATCACGAACTTCCGGATATCGTCCTCCCGTACAAACGCTACGGCAGAGCAAGTATCGAGGCGGTCATAACCGGAGACACGGCACTAACCGTCACCGCCGACGAATCCACCCTAGGCCGTTGGCGTAACTGGTTTAGTGAAATG
>LADP01000017.1 GCA_000961575.1 Peptococcaceae bacterium BRH_c8a | reverse complement strand
AAGTTATCGCAGGCGTTGAAAAGATTAGTGACTTCATCGCGGGTTAAAATATCTGGGATGCGACGTTGCTTATGATGGCAGGGGATTTGGTTTCCGTTGACGGGGTTGTTTAAAGTTACGTTGTACAAGAATCTCAGACCGCTGTTATACGTGTTGATTGAGCCGGGTGCAAGCTTTTTTTCTGTTAAGAGATAGTACAAGTAGTTTTTGATATCATCGATGTCCAGCTCTGTTGCGGGTTTGTCGTAGTAGTCCTGAAAACGCTTGGCCTTGGTGTAATACTCATCTTGGGTGTTTTGGCTCAGCCCTCTGATTCGGGTGTCAAACTTCAACTTTTTGAGGATTTCTTCTTTTGTCATGGTATAAGCTCCTTTAAAATATTTCAGTGCTTGCCGGCACTATGAATATTTTAGAGGCGTGACCATAAAAAGAAAATACTGCTACAAACCGGTAGCAGTGTGGATAAAGAAGCATAGGCGCAATGTTGTTTAACCACTGCGTCAGCAGTTTAGTGCTATTCATATGATGGCTTATCTATTATCGAAGATTAAGAGTTTCAATCCTTAAAGATATGAGGGGACTATTAATAATGAAAATGTTTGAGGAACTGGAAAAAATAAACACTCGTCCTAAGCCATTCGAGTTTTACACAGCAAGTGATTTGTGGACGGACGAATTTACATCATGGCAGATGCTCTCGTTTCATCTGAACGAGGACATTGACGCTTCTTCAAGGAATGCAGCTTTTATTGATCGTTCGGTCGAATGGATCACTTCCCATTTTAACGTTGAAAGGGGAACCAAGATTGCCGACTTCGGCTGTGGGCCGGGATTGTATACGAAAAGGCTGTCTCACAGACAGGCGATTGTGACAGGTATAGACTTCTCCAATAGGTCAATTAAGTACGCACGAGAAGTCGCAACTCGAGAAGGGCTGTCCATTAGTTATTTAAATCAGAACTACCTGGAGTTTGAAACAGATGATCGCTTTAATCTGATTCTGATGATCATGTGCGATTTCTGCGCCCTCAGTCCCGAACAGAGGGAAAAAATGCTTAACAAGTTCAACACGATCCTAGAACCTGGCGGTTCTGTTCTTCTCGATGTTTATTCATTAACAGCTTTTGAACAACGAAAAGAAACAGTAATGTATGAGTCCAATCTCCTTAATGGTTTCTGGTCTTCGCATAATTATTACGGATTTTTAAACACGTTCAAATATGAGGACGAAAAGGTAGTCCTTGATAAATATACAGTTATTGAGGAATCACGCACAAGAACGATATATAACTGGCTGCAATATTTCAGCCCCGAGATGCTTGAGAGAGAGTTTGTGGAGTGCGGGCTCACGATTGATACGTTTTACTCGGATGTTGCAGGCTCACCATTTAACCCGGAAGCCACCGAATTTGCTGTTATAGCGAAGAAGCAATAGAGGTACATAACGTACTTTGACGTCTAGGGCTTTGGACAGTTATGAGCTTAATTTGTTCAAGTCCTGAGTATTTATATAATTTTACCGATAAACAGGAACAGAGGAATTAGGCAAATGAAAAATTTTACAAGGTGCTATCCTTTATTTTCGCTTTGTGGCTTAAACTGTGGGCTGTGTTCAATGCACTTGGGTAATTACTGTCCTGGTTGTGGGGGTGGAGCTGGTAATCAACCATGTGCAATTGCAAGGTGCAGCCAACAGCGTGGCGGAATTGAATACTGTTATTTATGCGATCAGTATCCTTGTGAAAAATATGATGGCATAGATGCGTTTGACTCCTTTATGACTCATCGCAATCAGTTAAAGGATTTCGAGAAAGTCAAGAAAATAGGAATAGAATCCTATCAATCTGAACTTGCTGAAAAAATAGGAATTTTAAAATACTTATTGGCAAAATACAACGATGGGCGGCGAAAGAGTTTTTTCTGCCTGGCTGTTAATCTTTTTGAACTGCAAGATATAAGATCCGTAATGGAACAAATTGCAACTGAAACAGAATCTGACAGTCTAACGCTAAAAGAAAAAGCTACACTTGCAGCAAACCTGTTTCAAAATATGGCAGCGAAGCGAAATATTGTGTTAAAACTTAATAAAAAAACCAGCAAGAAGCAGTAGTTTAAGAAAATATTTATCATAAATATGAATTTTTGTATTGAACGTTGTAATTGCCTATGCTAGCTTGAAGGTGGCCATGTTCTAACCCCCACACGAACATGAACTGCCCTGCGGATGAATGTCTTTGTAGATTGGCTCGAAACAAACCCGTTGGACGCAATAACACAGGCTTCATGATTCATTTTTATGACATGAACAATAAGTGTAATTCGCCAGAGTGGTTTGCAGCAGCCAATCTGACGCTACAGGCCTATCCGCAAGTAGACAAAAAAACTATTATCAGACACCACGATATGACGTATCGTGTACCAACCAAGGCTGGGAGGCCGGGTCAGAGGTCAGATGTTGCCCGTAAGCGCGCGTATGGGGCATCTACCGAAGACATCGGGGGAAATATTCCACCGACCCGGGAACCTATAAAAGACATCGGGGGAAATATTCCACCGACCCGGGAACCTATAAAAGACATCGGGGGAAATATTCCACCGAAGTGTACACCGATCTGGGAACCGACCTGGGAACCGACCTGTACACCGATCTGGGAACCGATCCGGGAACCGAACTCGGGCCCATTATATAAACTAAACTAAACTAAACTAAACTAAACTAAACTAAACTAAACTAAACTAAACTAAAAAATAATAAAATATAATATATAAATATAATATATATATAAACACGTATACCCAAATGTGACAACTACTCACAGACGAAGCAATTTATATTTACTGCACACTAGAATATCCAAAACAAACGAAAACAAAGCGAATATTATACATAGCAAGAATTTAACCAATGCCTGTAGCCGTGCCGTTTGTAACTAAAAAAGTGTGGGGATTGGATTAGTATGGCTAACATAATCCATGTTGATATGGACGCTTTTTTCGCCTCTGTGGAGCAGAGGGACAACCCGGAACTGCAAGGCAGGCCGGTAGCGGTGGGCGGCAGGCCGGAACAGAGGGGTGTGGTGGCCGCCGCTTCATACGAGGCGCGCCGGTTCGGTGTGCATTCGGCTATGGCGATGGCCACCGCCGTTAAACAATGCCCCGGGCTGGTTATTGTTCCAACCAACCATCAAAAGTATAAGGCAGTTTCCAGTGCCATAATGGCAATTTTTAATGCATATACGCCGCTGGTTGAACCTGTTTCATTGGATGAAGCGTTTCTTGATGTGCGGGGCACTGAAAAGCTGTTTGGGCCGCCGGAGCTTATCGGAGCGGAAATCCAGCGGCGCATTAAAGAAGAGCTCCAATTATCCGCCTCGGTGGGTATCGGCCCCAACAAGTTTATTGCCAAGCTGGCTTCCGATTACCAAAAACCGGGTGGGTTCACGGTAATCCCGCAGGAGAAAGTGCTGGAATTTCTTGCACCGCTGCCGGTAGAAAAGATGTGGGGTACCGGCTTAAAGACGGCGGATAAGTTAAAACGCATCGGTGTTTATACCATTGGTCAGTTAAGGGAGCTGTCACAAAGCTTTTTGGAAGAGGGTTTCGGAAAGTATGGCACCGTACTTTACCAATTTGCCCGGGGTGAGGACACCAGATCGGTTGAACCACACCGCGAGGCCAAGTCGGTGGGCAAGGAGGTTACTTTTGCCAAGGACGTCCGGGAGATGGATATACTGCGGCAAACACTGCGCCGGCTGACCGAGAAGGTGGGGCGCAGTTTGCGCCGTGATAATCTAAAGTGCGGTTCCGTAACGCTTAAGATTAAGTACCCGGATCGCAAACTGGTGACCCGAACGGAAGGTTTGCCTGAACCGACCAACCTGACCGGCGCCATTTATACGACGGTAAACCGTTTGTTGGACAAACACTGCCAACCTCCGGTCAGGCTAATTGGTGTGACCTGTGGCAAGTTAACCAGGGAGCAAGTAATTACACTATTCCCTGATGAGCAACAGGTTAAAGAGGAAAAAATAACTAAGGCCCTAGATCAATTAAAAGACCGCTATGGTGAAGAGGTTGTCAAAGTGGCCAGTCTGCTTGAAAAGCGCGGCAGGTAAAAAGCTTATGTGTTTACCTGATCACCAGGCGCCGCATTAGGTGAATAGCAATCGGTATCAGCACGGCTGCCACCACTACCAACCACACGAAGTCCCAGACCAGGTGCATGCCCACATTACCCAACACGAGACCACGAGTCAGGTTCACCACGTGATACAGAGGACTGGCCCAGGCCAGCGTTTGGGCGATGGCCGGCAGGCCACTCAAGGGAAAAAACACACCGGAGAATAGGAAGAGCGGTGTAATGACCAGCGAAAAGTAATAGTTAAAACTGTCGATATTCGGTACCAGCCCAATCCAAATCATGGACAGTGATGCAAACAACAGTCCGCTTACTAAGAGGACTACAGGCACCAGCAGGGCCCAAGGTGAGGCAACCAGGCCCAGCACTAAAATAACGAACAGGATCACCGAGCCGTACAAGAAGCTCTTGAAGGATCCCCACAGAATTTCACCCAACGATACCTCGTCCATACTTACCGGCGTGGCCACCATCGCCTGGAAGGTCTTCTGGAATTCCATGCGGATGAAGGTGCCGTAGGTGCATTCGTAGGCACTGGAAAACATGGCCGATGAAGCGATTAGGGCGGGAGCGATGAACTGGATGAAGGTAAGGCCCTCAATGGCCTGTACGTACACGCCCAGGCCATAGCCCAGCGCTGCCAGGTAAAGCAGGGGCTCAAAGAAGTTGAATGACAGGCTGACCTTCCAGTTGCGGCGGTACACGGTTAGGTGACGCCGGAAGACCTTGACGACCCGGGGGGAGATGTCCATCCGCAGAGGGTTGCTCATTCCGTAAGCCCCCTTCCGGTAAGTTTCAGGAAGACATCTTCCAGGGTGGACGGCCGGAGCAGGTAGTGGTCAAACTGCTGCGGCAGATCCTGCAGTCGGGACAGCAGTTCCCGCCCGTTAAGCGGGTAAAGCACCAGGTTATCTCCTACCACCAAGTGGCCCCTAATCTGATTTTGAAACTGCTTAAGCAGGTTGTCCGCAGCAACGGCACCCTGACCAACCTCCAGCACTTCGGCGCCGACGTGCCGCTCAACCAGGAGGCCCGGAGTACCCTCGTCCAGAATGTCCCCGTGGTCCATAATGATTAGCCGGTCACAAAGCTGGGCGGCCTCTTCCAGATAGTGGGTGGTTAGAATAATAGTCACGCCTCGACTGCGCAACTGGCGCAGGCGCTGCCAGACCGTGTGCCTGGCCTGAGGGTCAAGCCCCGTGGTCGGTTCATCCAGAATGATAATCTCGGGGTTGTTAATCAGGGCCCTGGCGATGGTCAGGCGGCGCTTCATCCCGCCGGATAGGTGGTCCACCTTGGCGTCATGTTTATCGGAGAGTCCGAAAAAATCCAGCAGTTCCAGGGCCCTCTCCCGGGCTTGGGGTTCGGGAATATTGAAAAAACTGGCGTAGACCAGGAGATTCTGCAGCACCTTAAGGTCCAGATCCAGGTTGTTCTCCTGCGGTACGATACCCAACCGGGCCTTGATTTCTCTGGCATCAAGGGTTACGTCCCAGCCCAGAACATGTAATGCACCTGCGGTGATGGGCGAGAAGCCGAACATCATCCGCACCGTCGAGGTCTTGCCGGCTCCGTTCGGGCCGAGGATACCAAAACACTCCTGGCGGTGGACGGAAAAGCTAATGTCGTTCACGGCCCGCAAGCCGTGATACTCCTTAACCAGGTTTCTGGCGGTGATAACTTCCAACCGAATCGTCTCCCCCTAAAAATCCACAATCTTACGTTTTCACGCCGGCGCGCACCAAGAATTAAACACAGGCCGAGCGATTTTTGTTTTTTATAGTATAACACCACGGTTTGGATAAAGAATATAGGTTACCGGAGGTGTTTATGTTGATTTATTTCGATAATGCCGCCACCACCTGGCCCAAGCCACCGGGGGTGACGGATGCCATGCGCTGTTGTCTGGATGACAAGGGGGCCAACCCCGGCCGTTCCGGGCACCGGATGTCTCTGGAAGCAGGTCAAGTGGTGGATAAAACCCGTAATGCCATAGCCCGCTTGTTTAACATCCCGGATCGGGACAGGGTCATATTTACTCTTAATGCCACCGATGCTTTGAACATGGCCATTAAAGGCTCTATCAAACCGGGTGACCATGTGATTACCACTTCTATGGAGCATAACTCGGTTACCAGGCCGTTATACGGGTTGCGCAGGGTAATTAGCGTCACCAAAGTGCCATGCGCAGAGGACGGTTCGCTTAATCCCCGTAAGATTGAAAAAGCGATCCGGATTAATACCAGAATAATTGTCATTACCCACGCTTCCAATGTTACCGGCACAGTGATGCCGGTGCGGGAGATTGGTGCCCTGGCCCGGCAAAAAGGGCTTATATTTATCGTAGACGCCGCGCAAAGTGCCGGTGTTTTGGATATCGACGTGCAGGATATGAATATTGACCTGCTGGCCTTACCGGGGCATAAAGGGCTGATGGGCCCACCGGGTACCGGCATTTTGTATGTGGGGGAACGGGCCCAAGTGCGTCCTTTTCGAGAAGGGGGGACTGGAAGCCATTCCACAGATCCGGGTCAACCCGAGGTGCTGCCGGAGAAGTATGAAAGCGGTACTTTAAATTCACCCGGTATTGCCGGGCTTGGTGCGGGACTGGAGTTTATTAGCCAAACCGGCATCAATACCATCAGGGAACATGAGCTGGGTCTGACCCGCCGGTTCATTGAAAGTGCCGGTAGAATGCCCGGCGTTAAACTTTATGGGCCCGGCGCGGAAGCGGAGCGGGCACCGGTGGTGTCGTTTCTGCTTGAAGGCCAGGATACCGGGGCCGTGGGTGGTGCCCTGGACAAATGGTACAACATTGCCTGCCGGGCCGGATTACACTGCGCCCCCGACGCTCACCGTACATTAGGTACATTGGAGAAAAAACTGGTGCGATTTAGCTTTTCCTACTTCAACACTGCAAGCGAGGTGGACTTTGCCCTGCAGTGCCTTAGAGATATCCGGGGACGCGATCTGGCTGAAATAACAGGCGGCTGCAGTTGTTAAAAAAAACAAAAACCGCCCGGGTTAACCAGGCGGTAAGTATTTTGTTTCTGGTTAATTGAGATTTACGTTAGTGTTAATCCAGTCCACTATGCTTTCCAGCGTGGCCCCCGGGGTGAATATTTGGGCGGCCCAGCCACCTTCTATTAGCGCCTTAACGTCAGCCTCGGGAATGGTGCCGCCCCCCATAACCATTATATCTTCGGCTCCGTTTTCTTTTAATAAATCATATATTCTGGGGAATAGTGTCATGTGCGCACCGCTTAGTATAGACAATCCCACCACGTCGACATCTTCCTGAATAGCAGCTTCCACTATTTGTTCCGGAGTTTGGTGCAGTCCGGTATAAACTACTTCCATCCCGGCGTCCCGCAATCCCCGGGCAATTACCCTGGCGCCGCGGTCATGGCCGTCGAGCCCGGGCTTTGCTACCAGAACCCTAATTTTTCTTGCCATTGGCGTGCCCTCCCTTATCTATTAAAATGTTGGTTTTTCTTTGTATTCACCAAAAATTTCACGCAGCGCCTGTACTATCTCTCCTTGGGTGGTGTATGCCCGGACACATTCAAGAATACACGGAATCATGTTTTCACTACCCCGGGCCGCTACCCGCAACCTGTCCAGGGTATCCTGTACTTTGTTATTGTCCCGCTCGCGGCGCAGTTTTTGTACACTCTCCACCTGCTTGCGTTCAATTTCCGGGTCAATGGTCAGCAAATCAATGTCCAGTTCTTCACTGGTATCAACGAATTCGTTGACGCCCACCTGGTAACGTTCTTTTTTATCAATAGCCCGCTGATACTGGTATGCGGCGTCAGCGATTTCCTGTTGGAAGTAGTTTTGGTCAATGGCCGCCAGTACACCGCCCCGGCGCTCAATTTCCTCGAAATATTTTTCGGCTTCGGCTTCCATCTGATCGGTAAGCGCCTCCACGAAATAGGAGCCCGCTAACGGGTCGATGACGTTGGCGGCACCGGTTTCGTAAGCGATAATTTGCTGGGTGCGCAGTGCAATCTGCACTGATTTTTCGGTGGGTAGTGCCAGCACTTCGTCCATGGAATTGGTGTGCAGCGACTGGGTGCCGCCCAGCACTGCCGCCATTGCTTCGTAAGCGGTACGGACGATGTTGTTTTCAGGCTGCTGGGCGGTTAAGCTGCACCCGGCCGTCTGGGTGTGGAACCGCAGCATCCACGACTTGGGGTTTTTGGCGCCGTATTTTTCTTTCATCCGCCGCGCCCAAATGCGCCTGGCTGCCCGGTATTTAGCAATTTCCTCAAAAAAGTCGATATGCGAGTTGAAGAAGAACGACAGCCGCGGTGCGAAGTCGTCAACATTAAGGCCCGCTTCAATACCGGCTTCCACGTAGGCGAAACCGTCGGCCAGGGTAAAGGCCAGTTCCTGAACAGCGGTAGAACCTGCTTCACGGATGTGATATCCGCTGATACTGACACTGTTCCACTTGGGCACGTGTTTGTTGGCATAGGCAAAAATATCAGTGATCAGACGCATGGATGGATGCGGCGGGAAAATCCACGATTTCTGAGCAATGTATTCTTTTAAAATATCGTTTTGGATGGTACCGGTTAGTTTATCAGAAGGTACACCTTGTTTTTCGCCGGTGGCTAAATACATACACCACAGAATGGATGCCGGTGCGTTGGTGGTCATCGAGGTGCTGACTTTGTCCAGCGGGATGCCGTCGAACAACGTTTCCATGTCGGCCAGACTGTCAATAGCCACCCCCACGCGTCCCACTTCCCCCAGGGAGCGGGGGTGATCACTGTCGTAACCCATAATGGTAGGCATGTCGAAAGCTACACTAAGGCCTGTTTGGCCTCTAGCCAGCAGAAATTTGTAGCGCTCATTAGATTCCGAGGCAGTGCCGAATCCGGCAAACTGGCGCATTGTCCACAACCGCCCGCGGTACATATTGCTTTGAACTCCCCTGGTGTATGGGTATTCACCCGGGAACCCCAGGTCTTTCATGTAATCAAATGCACCAAGATCCTCCGGGGTATAAATATCGTTTACCGGCAGGGCGGAAACTGTTTCGAACCGAGCGTCCCGGTCCTTCAATTTGCTTCTTTTAGCGCGCCAGTTTTCTCCGGCGGCCTTGATTTCATCTAGTTTTTTTTGTGTCATTTATCAAAGCTCCTTTCCATTTGGTATTTGGCAGATAAAGTTTTGTACCAACTTGCGTGCTTCGTTATAAGGGTCGGCTTCTCTTTGAGCCAGTTTATCAAGCAAATCGTCCATACTCCCGTTTTTGTTGAACTGTTCCCAGAGCAGGCGACGCACTTCTTCCTCGGCCATTTCCACCACTTCCATGCTTAGTCGATTACGCACCGACTGATCCAGTTCGCCGCTTTTTTGGGTATATTCCAGGTGCTGGCCGATGAGTGACCATAATTCTTCGATGCCGGTGTTATTTTTTACGCTGGTTTCCGCTACCGGAGGGCGCCAACGCCCGTCGAAACGGGGGCTCATGTCCAGCATCTGCGCTATATCGATCATCATTTTTTTGGTGTTGCCAAGGTCGCACTTGTTGATGACGAAGATATCGGCTATTTCCATAATCCCGGCCTTGATGGTTTGGATGTGGTCGCCGGCACCCGGTGTTAGAACCACCAGCGTGGTATCGGCGTAGTGCATGATATCAAGCTCACTTTGACCAACCCCGACAGTTTCCACGATGATGATTTCACACCCGTAAGCATCCAATACCTTAACTACATCCCTGGTGGCCCGGGCCAGCCCCCCTAGTGAGCCTCTGGTACCCATGCTGCGGATAAACACGCCTTTATCCAGGGCATGCTCCTGCATGCGAATCCGGTCGCCTAAAAGTGCACCGCCGGAAATGGGAGAGGTAGGATCCACGGCGATTACGCCAACTTTGCGGTTGTCGCCCCGGGCTCGTTTGATTAGTTCATCTGTAAGCGAACTCTTGCCCGCCCCCGGCGAACCTGTAACGCCGATCACGTGAGCGCGACCGGTATGGGGATATATTTCACTAAGCAGTTGCTGTTTGCCTTCACCATCGTTTTCAATCAGGGTGATCATTTTGGCTGCTGTGCGTTTATCCCCCTCAAGGAGTTTGCTTACTTGTAACATTTATTCACCCCGCTTCATTAACTCATTAAAAATGGCATTAGAATTCTATTCCTTTTCTGGCGGGTACCCCCTTATAATAAGGATGTTTGACCAGTGATACTTCGCTGATTAGGTCGGCGTATTCAGCCAGTTTACTGGGAACGTAGCGGCCCGTCAGAATAAGTTCCAAGCGCTCCGGTTTGTTTTTAACCATTTCAATTACTTCGTCCAGGTCAATCAAGTTGAAGTCCAAAGCAACATTTATTTCGTCTAGGATAACCACGTCGTAATGGCCTTCTGTGATTACTTTTTTTGCCGTTTCCAGGCCCTGCCTGGCCAGTTCGATATCCGCCTGGGACGGGTTTTCTTTGCTAACGAAGGTTTCCAGGCCGCTTTGTACGATGATTAGGTTTGGCAGATATTTTTCAGCTGCCTGTAATTCACCATACTCCTTGCTGCCTTTCATAAATTGAAGCATAAATACCTTGTAGCCGTGCCCCATGGCACGCAGTGCCAGGCCCAAAGACGCCGTTGTCTTGCCTTTGCCGTTACCGGTATAAATCTGCACCAGGCCTTTATCTATCCGTTTGCGGGACATTGTTACACCTCCCTGCTGCGAAATGGGTTCAATGTTTGCAATAATTGTGCAAGAATAATTTTTAATTCCTTATTTAATTCTTAATAATATGCAAAAAATATGCCTTTGTTAGGGGTGGGTTTACCGGCTGAATATTTGGGCAATTTGTATCATATAGTTGACAGAGTAGAACCATTGTAGACATTTACATTTAATACAAAAAACCGCCGGATTACCGACGGAATTATTTATAAAACTTGTTCCTGAACAAGACGTAAAGCAATGGTCCGATTAAAATGAACATGGTAGCGAAAAAAAACCACGATACTATTTCAGCGGCGGTACGCCCCTTTTTGCGGGCATCAAGGGCCACCCAGGTTCCCGAACCTAACATTACACATATAATTGTAACGTTCGCAAAGGTGGCTAGTATTCTAAGATCATTTTCATTCATTGTTATCCTCCACGATATCCCACTTGGGGCATCGTGCCCCCCAACGTCCGATAACCCGTTCTTCTTCGTAAATTTCAGCGATTTCACAAGCGTTGGGGCAGCCATCGCATTCAAAGCTGCCAGTGCGGTAAGCCAGGTCGGTAATGGAGAACCCCTTAAAAACTGTCGTTTTTTTAATTATATCCAATTCTTCCTTGGCCAACAATGCGGCACCAATGGCACCAATAATATCGTGATGCGGCGTCACAACTATTTCCAGGTTAAGAGCTCTCTCAAAAGCGGCTTTGATGCCGGCATTAGCGGCCACGCCGCCCTGAAAAATAACCGGTGCCAAGAGTTCCTTGCCTTTCCCTACGTTATTCAGGTAGTTACGTACAAGGGCTTCGCATAGACCATTTACAATATCCTTTAATGAGTGGCCCATTTGTTGTTTGTGAATCATGTCAGATTCCGCAAAAACAGTGCACCGGCCGGCAATGCGCACTGCGTTTGCAGACTGCAGCGCCAAGGTGCCGAACTGGGTGATGGGAATGCCCAGGCGAGATGCCTGCTGGTCTAGAAAAGAGCCCGTTCCGGCGGCGCATACGGTGTTCATAGCAAAGTCGGTGACAATACCATCCCGGATGATGATCATCTTTGAATCCTGACCGCCTATTTCCAGCACGGTCTTAACATCCGGCACATAATATGAGGCGGCGACGGCATGGGCGGTAATTTCGTTTTTAATTACGTCAGCTCCAACAATTACTCCCGCCAGGTAGCGACCGCTTCCTGTTGTGCCCACTCCGCAGATTTCGATATCCGCAGGCAAAATCCGTCTTGTTTCCTTTAGACCGGCCTGGATTGTTTCCACTGGTCGCCCTTGGGTTCGTAAGTAAAGGCCGGCAATAATTTCCCCGGCCCCGTTCTGCACGGCTATATTGGTACTCACTGAACCAACATCGATGCCAAGATAGGCTTTCAAACTAAAATCACATCCTTGGTGATGAATGGCTTGATTGTCAATTAATTAAGCAGGTTTCAGTTTAGCAGCCTGCATTTTTTTCATGCGCATCAAATCAACAAATGCCTCAAGTCGGGTTACCATGCCTGCTTTGCCGGTCTGTTCGTCAAGGAAGAATGTCAGTACCGGGATACTGTAATCGTGGCTTACCTTGTTTAGGATAGTGCGCGCTACTATCTCGGGAATGCAGGTGAAAGGTGCCAATTGGACAATCCCGTCAAAGTTGCGCTTGGCGTAGAGGATGGTGTGACCGATAGAATCACGCCCATGTCCGCCGATTAATTCCGGCAGGTAAGGGTGGGCAGCGTCTTTTACGGTCATGCCCTCGGTGGTCTCTTTCCAGGTATTATCTCGGGTCCAACCGGTGAGAAACATAGACCGTTCTACCCGTACACCCAGATTACCCAGTACTTCTTCAATTTCCAGGTTGCTGGCCGGTTCCAAAAGCACGTATATTTCGCCCACCATGCCCAAATTTAGAATCAGTCGCTCATGATCTCGGGGTATCTTGTTCATTTCATCCACGGCCGCAGCTTCAGCCTCGATAATTTCATTGGTGGTATAGGCACTGTCCACCCATTCCAATACTTTTTTATACATTCTGGTGGTGGTGCCCCGGTGTAACTCCTCGGGCCTGATGATGTGGCTTATTTTTTCCAAGTTGTCCAGGGCTTGCAGTTTGCGCCAACCCCGTTTGATACACTCGATGATTGCTTTGATGGATAACCGGGCCGGGTTAAGCCTGTTTACATTGCGAATAAAGTTAATAGGGTGCAACCTGGGGGGTTCAAACACAATTATGTCCACCGGATGCCCCAGCTCGCGCAGGGTTTTTTTGTGCAATTCGGCGTAAAGACCGGCCCGGCATGGCCCAACTCCTCCGGACGTAACCAATAAATTGGCACCCTTATCAATTACTTCCAGGTAATTACCCATCACTATTTTCAATGGGAAACAGGCAAATTCCGGTGAATGCTGTACCCCAAGGTTAAGTGTCCGGCGGCTGGGGCGGGGAGGCAGTACAACTTCATTGCCCAGGTCGGTTAAAAGCATTTTAAAAGCGCGGTAGGATTCTCCCATATGCGGGAATGAAACCTTGCGCATAGTTATTCGCCTCGCTTTTTTCTTTTTACCATATCCACAAATGCTTCCAGTCGGGTGCCAATGCCCGCCTCGCCGCTATGTTCGTCGATGGTAAGGCTCATAAAAGGCACGCTGCGGCGGCTGTTATCCATGTGAATAAACCTGTCTACAATGGAGTCCGGCCCGCAGCCGAAAGCTGAAAGATGAATGATGCCGTCAATGTTTTTGCGGTCTGCGAAGTAACGGGTGGCCCGCAGCACCTTGTCGCTAAAAGTCCAGAACATCCGCTTGCCCGAATCGTAATGCTGCATCGCAACGGACAGCGGAGAGATATTATCCGGCGTGAGTACGTTAATGCCCATGCGGCGTAATTTGTTAACCACATCTACACTGATATACTGGTCATTAATAATATAGGGGTAGCCAACCACAGCAAAGGTCATCTGCCCGGTGGTTATCACCGGCTTGGCCTTGATGCGGTTAAATACCATATCAATAGCTTCGGCAGGCTGAAAACCGCTACGCAGTAACCGGTAAAATTTCATCTGGGTGACCCTTGACTTGGCGTAAGCACCCAACACCGCCGGGGTTGACTTTTTCAGCATGTGTCCGGTGGCCATAAACGCCCTTAAGGCGGCAAATCTTTTGTCGCGGGTATCGATGCGCACATCGATGACCGGAGGCATATCTGGCAACCCGTGCCTAATCATGTCCGGCAGGCCCAAGAACTTAGGACAATAAACTGTTTTGCTGTTCATACATACAATGCGTGGTATAAAGAGCTGGTCAACTTTATCCTTTAGGGCCATGGCGTGACCAAAAAATAGTTTAACAGGCACGCAGGCATCGGCTAAAGCTTCACGAACACCGTTATCAACCATTTCTCTGGTAGTTTTGCCCGATGTAATTACCTCGGTTTCCAGTTCTTCAAAGAACACTTTCCACATGGGGTAATAAACAAAATAAAATAAAGCTCCGGGGATGCCAATACGCACCTGTTCAATACCTCCTGGGTTTTGGTTATTACCCATATATGCCAAACATAATAATGTATTCTTGTTTAATTAATAAAATCCTTTAGCGCCATGCAACAAAATGTGAAACAAGCTGGCGCTAGATTATCCAAAACGGGAAGAAACTGTTTTTTAAGGCAGGGGCCGCCGGGGAATTGTATAATATATAGACTATGAACCAATAAATAAGGAGGCGGAACATGGCGGCCCAGATTAACTTACAGCCGGCTCGAGAAAAGGCCGGCAAGGAATTTGCCTTGGCTGATCCCGGGGCTATGGAGTCCAATGCCCGGGTGGCGTTTAACCGGAACGGGGCTTATTTTGTGGTACCATTTTTAGGACAAGAGTACCGGGTTTACTATCCCATGGGCAGGGCTGAACGGGTAGCAGGGCAGGGGGCAGTGCCGCTGGCTGATGAAATAGTGCTGCTGCATTACCTGACCAACTGTAGCCCACGGGATGTGGAGGGCATAAGTATTGCCTTTCAGGAACTGCCCAGCGGCTCTATATACATTGGGCCGTTTACCAACCGAGCTATCAGGCCGCTGGTATCCATATTCGGTACCGCTCCCGAGGCGCTGGTGGAGGCGGCTCAAAAGCTGGGCGGCTGGAAAACGGATCTGGGGGATGTAGCGGTTACGGTGCCGGTGTTACCTAAAATACCCATTACTTTTGTACTATGGGAAGGCGATGACGAATTTCCGGCCAGTGGAAACGTACTGTTTGATGCCTCTGCGCCGGCACACCTGCATACCGAGGATTACGCACTACTTCCGGGCCTGGCCATTTGGGAGATGAAAAGGCTGGCCGGATTATAAAGAAGACTAAGGTTCAGGTGGGGTTGTTATTTCGAGCTTACAGGCTGTGCGAAGATAGAATAATGGGGGATTAAGAAAATGCCTGGAAATAAAACGGGTAATTCGGAAACGGTTTTTCAGGGCCGAATAGTGGACGTGCACAGGGACCAGGTTTTACTGCCCGACGGCAGGACTGCTACTATGGAGGTGGTTAAATCATCTGACGCTACAGCGGTGGTAGCCATAACTACAGATAGAACAGTACTATTAATAAATCAGTTTCGTTATGCTGCCGGTGGCATGCTGCTGGAAATACCAGCAGGTAAGCTGGAACCGGGTGAGAGTCCAAAAGACTGTGCCGGGCGGGAACTGGAAGAGGAAACCGGGTACCGACCCAAAACCCTGCGCCGGCTAGCTAGTTTTTACACCTCGCCCGGGTTTTGCACGGAAAAGATCCACCTGTTTTTGGCGGGCGATTTAACCAGGCATCAACAAAACCTTGATCAGGATGAATTCATTGAAGTGGTTAACATGCCTCTGGACGAAGCGCTGGCTAAGGTAGACCGGGGAGAAATTACGGATGCCAAGACAATTGTAGGTTTGTTGACGGCGCACCGGGTAATTAGTAATGACCTTTAGGCAAATTAAATTAAAACTTTAAAATATCACATAAAAATGGGACAGGTGATGATTTAAATCATCACCTGTCCCATTTTTATGTGATATTTAATTATAGTTCGTATGTAGATATTACCACTTGGTTTTGCTTGATTCGGGCTATCAGCGGACTGCCCGGCGGTCGTTCATTTGTCACGATGAGCGTTTTGTCTGCAATTCTTAATTGGGCTCCAAAAATGGAAAGAGCCACAATACAGGTCGAAGCGTCGCCGCCCGCGCCTGCCTGAATGAATCCAGAGCAGGTACCCATAATCAGTACGTTGCCGCCGGCGACCACTTCGGCACCGGCGTGAACATCGCCCAGCACGGTTATATGACCCGGGTGAGTAATTAACTGACCCGAGCGCAGGGTGCGTTTCACCAGTAATGCAGGGTCGCCGGGCAACGGGCGCTTCAGTGATGCCGGTTCGACTTTGCGGGATTTTTGGGGCCTTCCAGGTGGCCACTGCACGTCCGGATCCGCAATTAAACCGTATTCCGCGCATATAGATTCCAATTCGTTAATCTCAGCCGGCACCAATTTATTAGCCCCGTATAGGATAAACCTAGCACCGGTAAAAAAACCTCTGGAAGATTCCATCTTATATTTTAAACCGGCTTTAAGATCCTCAAACCTTTGCTCGGCGTCAAAAAGAATCACCAAACCCTGCCTGGTTCCCTTGATGTTAACAGCTTCTTTCGGCACAATACCCACATCCAATGTCAGCGATTTACACAAGTTGGGGACATTCATAAGTTGGGACATTTGAGGTGTCCTCTTTTCTTAAATTTCGATAAAATGGATCTATTATCCTGCTTCATTTTATCGTTGATGTCGTTTTGCATAAAATATTAATATTTCGGGGCAACCTTTGTTATTGAGGGTCTAAAACCAATATCGAGAAAAATGTGATACACAGATAAAGTGACGGAGGTGCATTTATGTTTGACCGACCGCTTAAAATATTACTGGTTTCGTCAGAAGTTGCGCCTTTTGCCAAGACGGGCGGGTTGGCGGATGTGGCAGGTTCTTTGCCCAAGGCCTTGGCTACTGCCGGAGGTAATGTTTATGGCGGGAACGATGTGCGGGTAGCAATGCCCCGTTATAAACAAACCGAGGGTGCCAAATACTTGATGGATTTTCCGGTACCGTTTGGCGGTCGCATCGAAACAGCCATTGTTCGCCATGATAGTATTGAAGCCGAGTATCAAGGTGAACAGCGTCAGATTCCGGTATATATGGTTGACAACCACCACTACTTTTTTCGTGACAATATATATATGTATGCAGACGATGCCGAAAGATTTACCTTTTTTTGTCTGGCTCTACTGGAAATGCTGCCGCGCCTTGGTTGGCAACCGGATATTATACATTGCAATGATTGGCAGACCGGACCCATACCGTTTTTTATCAGAACCAAATACACCAAGGATGATTTTTATAACCGCATAGCCACAGTGTTTACGATACACAATTTACAATATCAGGGCATTTTTCCCCCGGATGTGCTAAGTATTTTAGAGGTGCAAGAGGACTATTTTACCTCGGAACAACTAGAATTTTACGGTTCAGTGAGCTACATCAAAATGGGCATTATGTATGCTGACGTTGTAAATACAGTTAGCCGCACTTATGCAGCGGAAATTCAGCACCCGGAATTTGGTGTACGGATGGACGGCCTGCTTAGAAAAAGGTCGGCCGATCTTTATGGTATTATTAATGGAATTAACTATCATGAGTTTAATCCGGATAAGGATCCCCGCATCTTTCGCAACTACAATAGCAATAGTATCGAAAATAAAAAAGATAACAAGTTCGCTCTGCAAAAGGAATTGGGCCTGCCGGTCAGAGAAGTACCCGTCCTAGGATTGGTATCACGCCTGGTGGATCAAAAAGGGCTGGATTTGTTGGCCAAAATTATGGATGAACTGATGGCACTAGATATTCAATTTATTCTTTTGGGTAGCGGTGACTCTTACTATGAAGCGCAATTTAGCAGTTTCAGTCAAACATACCCGGAAAAGATGGTAACCCGAATTGGGTTTAACACTGTACTGGCCCAAAGGATTTATGCCGGCGCAGATGTTTTCTTGATGCCATCACGGTTTGAGCCATGCGGCCTGGGGCAGTTGATTAGCATGCGGTATGGCACTATACCGGTGGCCCGCGCTACCGGCGGGCTGGCCGATACCGTAACTGACTATAACCCGGTCACCGGTTCGGGTAATGGCTTTGTGTTTGCCGAATATAACAGTCGTGCGTTATTGGATGCAATTTACAGAGCTCTAAAATTATACGGGCAAAATCCCGCTGCCTGGCGCCGGTTGGTACGCGCGGCTATGGAAATAGATTATTCCTGGGCCCGATCGGCGGTTGAGTATCTACAACTATACCGTGAAGGCATCAAGAAACTAATGCAATGGACCAGAAGCGCCTGAATAAGGTCAAAAGTTTCAATGTGTTCCAAACGTAACTAAAAAGTGTATCCAGTTGTGACATTAACTATAAAAGAGAGCATTGACGAGTATGGTCGTGTTAATTATAATAATAGACCCTAAACCATCCTGTACAATAGGTATGTTAAATTGTTAAAATATTCGCAATTCGATCTATTAAATTCGATCTATTAAATTCGATCTATCAACCGAGGTGATAAAGTGAATTATCCGGAGAGTACTGGCGGTGGCGAGCATTCGGCGGAAAAAATTCTGCATACCATATTTGAAAACAGCAACGAGGGGTTGCTGGTTATCGGAAAAAGTGGTGTCATTCAACAGGTAAACACCACCCTAGCCGCGACGCTTAAAACATCTCCGAGTAAAATTGTGGGCAGGCAGCTAACCGAAGTGTGTAAACATAACGGGTTGCGCAAACTAATCACGGTGTTAAAAAACGGGATACCCGAGTTCGGCAAGATAGACAGTATCGATGGCCGTAGTTTCCTGGCCGATTATATACCCATCACCAATAACAAACAAATACAAGGGGCATTGGCAAAAATTATTTTCCTTAATCCCGAGCGGGAAACGGAATACGGGAATTCTGACGGGGTTAGTAAAAGAAAACGACATTCCCGGGCTGGATCGACAGTTGTGTATACCGTGGATAACATTATTGGTAACAGTCCCCAGTTAGTTGATTTAAAAGAAACGTTGCTTAAGGTGGCACCGCGCAATTCAAATGTTTTGGTTACCGGGGAGAGCGGTACGGGCAAGGAATTGTTCGCCCAGGCTGTTCATGCTGCCAGTTTGCGGCGTTCGGGGCCATTTATTAAAATAAACTGTGCTGCTATTCCAGATACCTTGTTGGAATCTGAGTTTTTCGGTTACGAAGAAGGCACCTTTACTGGCGGTAAGAAAGGCGGTAAAGTTGGCAAACTGGAACTGGCCAACGGGGGCACTGTATTTCTAGACGAAATTGGCGATATTTCATTCTCCTTACAGGCCAAACTGCTCAGGTTTATCCAGGAAAAGGAGATTCAGAAACTGGGTGCCGGGGAAGCAAAAGTTTCGGATGTCAGAGTTGTTGCGGCGACCAATGTAAATTTGGAGCATCTAGTTAAATATAAAAAGTTTCGCGAGGATTTGTATTATCGCCTGAACGTGGTTAATTTGTGCATTCCGCCGCTCCGCGAAAGGAAGGAAGATATCAGGGAACTGATGCACTGCTTCCTTGATAAATATAACCGGTTATTCGGGCTCCGAGTAACCGCTCTTGATTCTCAAGTAGAGGCCCTGTTTAAAAGGTATTCCTGGCCCGGCAACGTGCGGGAATTGGAAAACACCATTGAACGCGCCTTTAATGTCATTGAGGGTAACATTATTTATAAAGAACACCTACCCTCGCATATAGCCAGCCTTTTGGACGGGGAAATATCAGGTGCGGTGGAAGAAACATTGCACCGGGAAAACGGGCTGTCTTTGCCCCTGAGCGATGGCCAGACCTTGAATGAAATCGTTAATCAAACTGAAAAATTGGTTATTTTACAAGCTCTAAAAAACAGTAAAGGTAACAAGGCCAAAGCAGCCAAACTGCTGGGCATATCAAGACCGGGCTTGTATAAAAAACTGGTTAAGTACAATCTGGCTTAAAAAAAGGTCAATCTTGTAATACAGGCGGTCGCTATCCAATCGTAAATATCGTAAATATCGTAAATATGTAAAACAAGTTTACACATTATGCGCCGCTGGCTTTTGGATATTATGGTTAACAGGTCAACATTTCATTCAAGGGCTTAAAACTACCGTTCGGAGTCCTATATTGACCGTTCGGTAAAAATTATGACTGGTCGCCTGTTTTTTGCATGGGTTAAGTTTAAATCTATTTTCATAATTAAGGAGGGACCACATTGGATTTTAATTTAACCCGGGATCAGGAAATGATTAGGAACGTGGTCAGAGATTTCGCTCAGGAAGTTATTGTCCCTAGAGCGACAGATATCGATCGTTCTAAGGAATTCCCTATGGACATTATTAAAAAGCTGGCCGAAATGGATTTAATGGGCTTACCTTTCCCCGAAGAGTACGGCGGAGCGGGTGCAGACTTTACCAGTTATTGCCTGGCTACCGAAGAAATTACCCGTGCCTGCGCCTCCACCGGTATCACTTATGAAGCTCACGTATCACTGGGCTGCAAACCAATATACCTTTTTGGCACCGAAGAACAGAAGCAAAAATACCTGAATATTTTGTGCCGCGGTCAAGCTATGGGCTCGTTTGGGCTGACTGAGCCCGAGGCTGGCTCTGATGCCGGGGGCACCAAAACAACGGCAGTACTAGAAGGCGATGAGTATGTTATCAACGGTGGTAAGTGTTTCATTACCAACGCCAGTTTCGCCAAGTTTGTTACCATCACAGCCATTACTGATAAAAGCAAAGGTAAAAGAGGCATCAGCGCCATCATTGTCCCCACCGATGCCCCTGGTTTTACCATCAGCTCTAAATACGAAAAACTCGGTCTGAATGGTTCTAATACTACCGAACTATTTTTTGATAATGTTAGGGTGCCCAAGGAAAACCTAGTGGGTAAAGAGGGTCAAGGTTTTAAACAGTTTTTAAAGGTACTTGACGGAGGACGCGTTGCCATCGCCGCTATGGCCGTTGGCATTGCCCAGGCTTCGCTGGATGCGTCATTAAAATACGCCAATGAAAGAGTGCAATTTGGTCGGACGATCTCCAAATTCCAAGCCATCCAGTTTAAGCTGGCCGATATGGCCACCCACGTGGAACTTGCGCGCTTGATGTATCTTAAAGCAGCGTGGCTTGAAGACAACGGCCAGCCTTTTGGTAAGGAAGCGGCGATAGCCAAGTTATTTGCTTCGGAAATTGCCACCAAAGCTGCTCTGGAAGCAATCCAGATTCACGGCGGGTATGGTTACATGAAAGAATTCCCCGTAGAGCGTTATCTCCGGGACGCCAAATTGCTTGAAATTGGGGAAGGCACTTCAGAAGTTAATCGCATGGTAATTGCCCGTCATCTGGGATGTTAAAGACTAGCAAAAATAAAAATTAAAAATATATGGTTATACCGTTAACTCAGTAAATGGTACAGCGTCGTGTCATTCTGAACGAAGTGAAGAATCTAGATCCTTCGCTAACGCTCAGGATGACAGCTCTCCCCAATGGGGATTACTGAGTAAAGTGAGTAATCATGTTAAAATATAATGAAAAACAAATTGAAAATATAAATTATCAGGAGGTGGTTTAAAAATTTTTTATAAGGTATATTCAGAATTTTTAAACTAAGTAGCGCAAAATAAACAGAGAGAAATTTAGGTGGGGTTTGGTATTGATCAGAAGACCAGGCCTCTCATCAATAATTTTTAGCAGACACTATAATTAAAAGCACGAGGACAGGCAGCAGAATAATTTTCGTATAAGGAGGTTGTTTATGAAGGGGCCACAGTTTGAGGTAGGTAAAGTCACCATTGGCCAACTGGTAGATTTAATGGCTGAACAACTGGAAGAGAATATTGCATTGATGTACCCCCAAAGGGGAATTAAGTATAATTATCGGGAGTTTCAGGGTGTTTGCAACAAGGTGGCCAAAGGACTAATGGCTCTGGGTGTACAAAAGGGAGAAAATATATCAGTCTGGGCCAACAATGTGCCCGAATGGATTTACGCCCAGTTTGGTAGTGCTAAAATGGGCGCGGTGTTGGTTACGGTCAATACCAACTACCGCTCCTTTGAGTTGGAGTATTTACTTAAACAGTCCGACTCTACTACTATAATTTTGGTTAACGGAATTCGGGAAAAAGACGAGTACGTCAACATCATGTACGAATTGTGTCCCGAGCTCAATAGCAGTGAGCCCGGCCAACTTAACTGCCCCCGGTTACCCAAACTTAAAAACGTAATCTATATCGGTGAGGAAAAGAAGCCCGGCATGTTCAACTGGGACGACCTGTACGAAATGGGCAGCCAAATTACCGATGAAGAGCTCTTGGCCCGGGAAGCCGCCCTGGATCCGGATGATGTAATCAATATGCAGTATACCTCAGGTACCACGGGGTTCCCCAAAGGCGTTATGCTAACCCACACCAACGTCGTCGGTAATGCTGTCAGTCAGGCTGAATGCCAGAATTTCAGCCCCGATGACTGCCTATGCATTCCAGTACCTTTCTTTCACTGCTTCGGCTGCGTAATGGGCACCCTTTTATGCCTTGTCTCCGGGGCCACTATGGCACCAGTGGAATCATTTAAAGCCAAAACGGTACTGGAGACCGTTCAGGCGTGCGGGGCTACCGCATTGCACGGAGTCCCCACCATGTTTATAGCCGAGTTGGAGGAATTGGAGAAGAACGAGTATGACACATCAACGCTGCGCACAGGTATCATGGCCGGGGCACCTTGTCCGATCGAAGTTATGAAGGCTGTGGTTAACAAACTGGGTGCCAGTGAGATCTGCATCACTTACGGTCAGACTGAATCTTCACCCGGCATTACGATGACCAGGACGGATGATCCCATCGAACTGCGCGTGAGCACCGTAGGGCGGGCGCTGCCAAACGTCGAGGTGAAAATCGTTAATCCCGAAACCGGAGAAGAAGTGGCGGCCGGGGTGCAGGGAGAGCTTTGCACCCGGGGGTATCATGTAATGAAGGGATATTATAACATGCCCGAAGCCACCACCCAGGCTATCGACAGCGATAAATGGCTGCACACCGGGGATCTGGCTATCATGGATGAAAATGGCTATTGTAAGATTACCGGTCGGCTTAAAGACATGATTATTCGCGGTGGGGAAAATATTTACCCCCGAGAAATTGAAGAATTCCTGTATACCAACCCCAAAATTAAGGATATCCAGGTGGTGGGTATTCCAAGCCGTAAGTATGGCGAGGAAGTGGCCGCGTTTATTCAGGTCAAAGCAGGTGAAACAACCACCGAGGATGAGATTAAAGAATTTTGTAAGGGTAAAATCGCCAGGCACAAGATACCGGCCTTTATTTTGTTTGTTGATGAATACCCCAGCACAGCCAGTGGTAAAATCCAAAAATACAAATTACGGGAAATGGCTACCCAAAAATATGGCCGTGAAGAAGATGCCGGGATCGAAACAGCCTAACCGATGTAAATGCACGCGTTTAAAACATGTCAAGAAGAGTTTACAATAAACGATGCAGTATATTTGGATAATACATTATTTTTTGAATACACCAAACTGTCTGAAACATGTGTATATTAGGTGAATAGTGAGAGGCCGGCCACGATTTAAACATGTAATGTGGATCATGTTAACTTGTGGCGGGCTTTTTGCAATATACATATGTCATAAAACGAATATTAGTATGCGAAGGAGGATTTTTAAACAAATGCCAAATATGGTCGATTATGACAAGACTTACGCGGAATTCAAATTTGATGTGCCGGAATATTACAACTTTGCCCGGGATGTGCTGGATAAGTGGGCCCAGGATCCGGACAAGTTAGCCCTGTGGTGGGTTGATGATGCTGACAATCAAGAAAAAAGAACCTTTGCCCAGTTGAATCAACGGTCCCGCCAACTATGCAATGTACTTGCCGAACAGGGTGTTAAAAAGGGCGACACTGTAATTGTAGTATTGCCGAGACTTATTGAATGGTGGGAAATAAATATCGCCTGCCTGCGCATGGGCGCTGTGATTAGCCCGGGCACCACCCAGCTTACCGCCAAGGATTTAAAATATCGTTTTGAATCCGCCGATGCGGTTTGCGTAATCACCGACGCTGACATCGCTCCCAAAGCGGATGAAGTCCGCGCCGAGTGCCCCACTGTTAAGAGCTTTATTATTGTAGGCTCCACCAGAGAAGGTTGGACAAACTACGAAGAGGTCGTTGCTCCGGCTTCAGACCAGTTCGAAACTGTAAACACCAAGAGTGACGATAACGCAATTCTATATTTTACCTCCGGCACCACCGGATACCCGAAAATGACTGTGCATACCCATGCCAGCTATCCCATCGGGCACCTCGTTACCGGTAAATTCTGGCTTGATCTCGGTCCGGACGACCTACACTGGAACTTGTCTGACACCGGTTGGGCCAAAGCGGCCTGGAGCAGTGTTTTCGGACCCTGGAGTTGTGGTGCGGCAATTTTTGTACACCATACCCCCCGGTTTGATGTCAAGAAAACTCTTACCAACCTGGGCAAATACCCGGTTACCACCATGTGTGGCCCGCCCACGGCATACCGTATGTTCGTGCTTGAGGACCTTGCCAAGTACACTTTCCCCTCTTTACGTCACGTTGTGGCGGCCGGTGAGCCTTTGAACCCGGAAATTATTGAAGTTTGGCAAAAAGCTACTGGACTTCAGATTCGCGATGGCTACGGGCAAACTGAATCTGTCTGCCTGGCCGGCACTTTCACGCCCCTTGAGGTACGCGCCGGTTCCATGGGTAAACCCAGTCCGGGCTTTGTCGTAGAAGTTATTGATGATGAAGGCAACATTCTACCCCGGGGTCAGGAAGGCGACATTGCCGTTAAAGTAAAACCTGTCAGGCCCGTAGGTTTGTTCAAAGAATACTGGAAGAATCCTGAAAAGACCGCTTCCACCATTCGTGGCGATTGGTACTGCACCGGTGACCGGGCTATCAAGGACGAAGACGGTTACCTATGGTTTGTAGGCCGGGCCGACGATGTAATTCTGGCTTCCGGTTACCGCATCGGGCCGTTTGAAGTAGAAAGTGCACTTATTGAGCACCCGGCGGTGGCTGAGTCCGCAGTTGTTTCCAGTCCTGACCCGGTGCGCGGTGAGGTAGTTAAGGCGTTTGTTATCTTGGCGCCCGGTTACGAGGGATCTGACGTTCTGGCTAAGGAACTGCAGGACTTTGTTAAGAAAAATACAGCGCCTTACAAATACCCGCGCAAAATTGAGTTTGTCGAGACCCTGCCTAAAACCATCAGCGGTAAAATACGCCGTATCGAACTGCGTGAAGCAGAATGGGCGACCAAATAAACTGGTCTTTAATCAAATTTAATTAAACTTATAGACAGCGGGCATATGCTAGGGCATGTGTCCGCTGTTCGCCTTTCTTCTTCCTTAAAATTTACCTATTGACGATAATGCCCGGATGAAATACCTTAGTAGTAACTGACTGAACGTTCAGTCAGTTACTACTAAGGTATTATAAATCTGTTTACAAGGTGGTGGATGATTATAGATCGTTTTTTGTCCATGTGTGTTTACACATAAAGAACGTGGTGTAATAAAGCCTGTCAATGAGACTGATGGCTGTTGGTTATTATGAACTGGTTTTCTGAACAAACACCAGTCTTGACCGTTATTGTCCCCACCGGTTGTAGTTTTCCTTAACGTTGGTATGTTTCTTGCAAAAAATATTAAAAAAAGTAAGAGGATTGGGATTAACTCCGTCAAAGTATATTTAATAGGTGTAGTTTCCGTTAAGGAGTTGCCCCCGTACCAACTAAAGGGAGGTTTACATTGTGGAATTTAAATTAAACGAAGAACAGGAAATGATTCGTAAAACCGTGCGAGATTTCGCAGAGAAAGAAATTGCTCCCAAAGCCGGCCCCATGGATGAGGCCGAAGAATATGATTACAGCTTGTGGGGTCAGATGGCCGAAATGGGCCTCACCGGTATTCCCTTCTCCGAAGACTATGAAGGTGCGGGCATGGATAATTTGAGCTATGCTATTGGGGTGGAAGAACTCTCCCGGGTTTGCGCCTCCAGTGGCGTCCTTATTTCGGCTCATACTTCTCTGTGCAGTTGGCCGATTTACAATTTTGGTACTGAGGAACAAAAGCAACAATTTTTAGTTCCTTTGGCCAGCGGTGAAAAAATCGGCGCTATGGGCCTCACCGAACCTGCGGCAGGATCCGATGCCGGCGCTACTAAAACCACCGCCGTTCCGGACGGGGAAGAATATGTGCTAAACGGCAGCAAGATATTTATTACCAACGGATATGTGGCTGATATATACGTAATTATAGCTGCCACGGATAAATCCAAAAAACATAAAGGACTATCGGCCTTTATTGTCGAAAAAGGAACCCCGGGCTTTACGTTCGGCAAAAAGGAACATAAGATGGGTATCCGGGCATCGGCCACCTATGAGTTGGTATTTGAAAATTGCCGAATTCCCAAAGCCAATTTGCTGGGTGATGAAGGCATGGGCTTTAAGGTAATCATGATGACTCTAGACGGCGGACGCATCGGTATAGCCTCCCAGGCCCTTGGCATTGCTCAGGGCGCTTACGAGGAAGCCCTAAAATACAGCAAAATAAGGGAACAGTTTGGCAAACCCATCAATTCCAACCAAGGCATCCAATGGATGTTGGCCGATATGGCTACCCGTATCGAAGCAGCCCGCTTGCTGGTTTATCAGGCCGCCTACCTTAAAGACAGCAAACAGCCCTACAGCAAGGAAGCAGCTATGGCTAAATTGTACGCCTCCGAGTGTGCCATGTGGGTTACCACCAAGGCCGTACAAATTTTCGGCGGCTACGGTTACACCAGGGAATATCCGGTGGAGCGTATGATGCGCGACGCCAAAATAACTGAGATTTACGAGGGTACCAGCGAGGTCATGCGTATGGTAGTTGCGGCCAATATTTTAAAGTAGTACCAATAACCACATTACTTACTGCAAAGGGGGATAAGAATGAAGATTCTGGTCTGCATGAAACAAACTTTTGATACCGAAGCCAAAATTGCCTTTGACGGCGACGGCAAAATTGACAACAAAGGGGTAACCATGATTATGAACCCCTACGATGAATATGCCGTGGAAGAGGCGTTGCGTATCAAAGAAAGCGGTGAAGGTGAAGTAACCGTAATCTGCGCTGGCGGCCCAAAAGCTCAGGACGCCCTGCGCCAAGCCTTGGCTATGGGTGCCGACAAAGCCGTGTTGTTGGAAACCGGTGAAGTTGATATGGACGAGTACGCTACCGCCATTGTACTGGCCAAAGCCATCGGCGAGCTGGAATATGACGTTATACTGGGTGGTTTTAGAGCTATTGACGATGGCTCGGCCCAGGTCATGAGCAGAGTGGCGGAAGTATTAAACGTTCCGGTAGTTAACGTAATTACCAAGCTCGAAATAGCAGGCGATAAAGCCGTTGCCACCCGCGAAATCGAAGGTGGCAGCGAGGTGGTTGAAGTGGCTCTGCCAGCTGTGTTTACTGCGCAAAAGGGCCTGAACGAGCCTCGTTACCCGTCCATGAAGGGGATTATGAAAGCCAAGAAAAAGCCTATGGATAAAAAATCCGTATCCGACCTCGGGGTTGAAGTGGCACCCAAGGTCAAAGCGATTTCCTTCTCGTTGCCTGAACCGCGTCAGGCCGGTAAAGTTGTCCCGGGCGAACCCGCTGAAGCCGCTCGCGAATTGGCCCGGTTGCTGCGCGAAGAGGCAAAAGTTATTTAGCAAATTAACAGATTAAGGAGGGAAACAGAAATGGCCAAAGGAATTTGGATTTTTGCCGAACAGCGCGAAGGTCAGGTTAAAAAAGTTGCGTTTGAACTATTAAGTGAAGGACGTAAAATAGCCGATCAACTGGGAGAAGAATTGGCAGCCGTTTTAGTGGGCAAAGATGTTGCCGGCCTGGTTGAGGCCCTTGGTGAATACGGTGCCGATAAAGTATACCTGGTAGAAGCCGACGCTCTGGAGAACTACACCACTGACGGTTACACAAAAGTTGTAGCCGATCTGGTTAAACAATATGAACCCAGTGCACTGCTCCTTGGTTGCACTGTTACCGGACGCGATCTGGCCGCCGGTTTGGCCCAGCGTTTGGAAACCGGGTTAATGACTGACTGCACCAGTATGGAACTGGCCGACGGACAACTGGTGTTTACCAGGCCGGTTTACGCCGGTAAGGCTTTTGTTAAGGCCTCCTGCCCGGATGCTCGTCCAGCAATGGCCACTATCCGCCCCAATACATTTGCTCCCGTGGCAGGGGCTAAGACCCCGGAAGTGGTTAAAGTTACCCCTGACACCGGTGACATTCGCCAGGTAGTTAAAGACATCGTGCGCCAAATTTCCACCCGCCCGGAACTGACCGAAGCCGACATCATCGTTAGCGGAGGCCGCGGCATGAAGGCGCCCGAGAACTTTAAAGCACTGGAAGAACTGTCCGACGTACTTGGTGCCGCAGTAGGCGCATCCCGTGCGGCAGTAGACGCGGGTTGGATATCCCATAGCTTCCAGGTCGGCCAGACCGGTAAAACTGTATCACCGGTTCTGTACATCGCCTGTGGCATCTCCGGAGCTATTCAGCACCTGGCCGGTATGAGTTCCGCCAAGTGCATCGTAGCCATTAACAAAGACGAGGAAGCCAATATTTTCAAAGTAGCCGATTACGGTATCGTGGGCGACATATTTGAAGTGGTGCCCGTGCTGACCGAAGAACTGAAAAAGATTATGGCCTAGCACATAAACAATAAAATTTTTAAGACCCAAGACCGGTGTTTTTAATCAAAGCCCCGGTAGTATCAGCAAAATTGCACAAGCCGGCAGGTAAACGCCTGCCGGCTTGTGGCACTGCATTCCGCTCAGCAGGTGCGGTTGTAGTAATTAGATGCAGGTTACCTGACTAAATGCCAAGGAGGTTATTTTTTTGCGTGAGGCAGTAATAGTTGGATCAGTTCGCACAGCGGTCGGCAAATACGGCGGTTCCCTGACATCAATAGCTCCAGCCGACACAGGAGCCGCAGTCATAATAGAGGCCCTGCGCCGGGCCGGTGTAGAGCCCGGTCAGGTAGACGAAGTAATTATGGGCAATGTACTGCAAGCCGGCCTGGGACAAAACCCCGCCCGCCAGGCGTCAGTTAAAGCCGGTATCCCATACGAAGTACCGTCCTGGACATTGAACAAAGTTTGCGGCTCGGGTCTGAAAACAGTAGGCTTGGCAGCGCAACTAATCAGTGCCGGCGAAGCCGATGTCATTGTGGCCGGAGGCATGGAGAACATGTCGGCCGCTCCCTACCTGCTGGATAAAAGCCGTTGGGGATACCGTATGGGTGACGGTAAACTGGTAGATGCTATGATTAAAGACGGGCTGTGGTGCGCCTTCAATGACGTACATATGGGTATTACGGCGGAAAATATCGCCGCCAAATACGGCATAACCAGAGAAGACCAGGATATTTTTTCGGCCGGCAGCCAGGCCAAGGCGATAGCTGCTATTGACGAAGGACGCTTTAAAGATGAAATTCTGCCGGTGGCTATGCCAGCAAAAAAAGGAGCACCGGTATTTTTCGATACCGATGAATTCCCCCGTCGCGGTACCACCGCCGAAGGGCTAGCCAAACTTAAGCCGGCTTTCAAAAAAGACGGCACTGTCACGGCCGGTAACGCTTCAGGTTTAAATGACGGCGCAGGGGCAGTAGTGGTAATGTCTGCGGAAAAAGCACGGGAACTTGGGCTGACGCCGCTATTTGTCATTCGTGCCGCCGCATCGGCCGGTGTTGACCCCGCGTATATGGGACTGGGGCCCATTCCGGCCAGTAAGAAAGCCCTGGCTAAAGCCGGTTTAACTATCGCCGACATGGGTCTTATCGAAGCCAACGAAGCTTTTGCGGCCCAGGCGCTGGCCGTAACACGGGAACTTGAGATGCCACTCGAGATAACCAATGTCAACGGTGGAGCCGTAGCTATCGGGCACCCTATCGGCTGCAGCGGAACCCGGATCCTAGTTACCTTACTTTATGAAATGAAAAGACGGGGCGTAAAATATGGTCTGGCCACACTGTGCATCGGCGGCGGTCAGGGAACAGCCATGGTAGTTGAAAACGTTTAACTTATAGAAAAAATCATGTCTGGGAGGTTCATCGTGGAAATTAAAAAAGCAATGGTTATCGGGGCCGGGCAAATGGGTTCCGGCATCGCTCAGGTTGCCGCTATGGCGGGATGTGAAGTGGTATTAAACGACATTAAGGACGAATTCGTCCAGCGGGGCCTAGGCATTATTGACAAGAACCTAAGCCGCGACGTCAGCAAAGGACGCCTTGATGAAGTCGGCAAAGCCGCTATTTTAGGCCGCATTAAACCGTCTGTGTCTTTAAAGGACGCAGCTGACGTGGACATCGTCATTGAGGCAGCCATTGAGAACATGGAAATCAAAGGCAATATATTCCGTGAGTTGGATAGTATTACCCCGGCGCACGCCATCCTGTCAAGTAACACCTCCTCACTACCGATCACTGAAATAGCCGCGGTGACAAAACGCCCGGAAAAAGTGATTGGCATGCACTTCATGAATCCCGTGCCGGTGATGAAACTGGTGGAAATTATTCGCGGACTGGCCACCGACGACGATACTTACAATGCGGTTAAAGAACTTAGCGAGCGCATGAATAAAGTACCCGTTGAGGTTAACGACGCGCCGGGCTTTGTAAGCAATCGCGTGTTGCTGCCCATGATTAACGAAGCTGTATACTGTGTATACGAGGGGGTTGCTACTCCCGAAGCGGTGGACCAGATAATGAAATTGGGTATGAACCATCCCATGGGTCCGCTTGCCCTGGCAGACTTAATTGGTCTGGATACCTGTCTGTACATTATGGAAGTGCTGCACAAGGGTCTTGGCGACAGTAAATACCGTCCCTGCCCGCTGCTGCGCAAATATGTAGCTGCCGGCTGGCTAGGTCGGAAAACCGGGCGTGGATTTTACGTGTACGATAAATAGCAGCACAGGGAATAATAAAAGGGGACATATGTCCCCTTTTGTCCCAATTTAGAGGAGGGATGCTTCAAATGACATGGAACAATATACTACTTGAAAAAGACGGCCCCGTCGCCGTACTAACCATTAACCGGCCCAAAGTGCTAAACGCCCTGAATGAAGAGACTTTAACCGAGCTGGGCCAGGCTATCGAACAGTTGGGCAATGACAGCGAGGTGCGGGTAGTAATTCTCACCGGCGCCGGTGAAAAAGCTTTTGTAGCCGGTGCGGACATCGCGCACATGCAAAAGTTAACCCCATTGGAGGCCAGGGGGTTTGCCCGTTTAGGCCAGAAGACCTTCAGCAGCATTGAAAATTTGTCTAAACCCGTAATTGCAGCGATTAACGGTTTCGCCCTGGGCGGGGGCTGCGAACTGGCTATGGCCTGTGATATTCGCGTGGCTTCGGAAAACGCCAAACTGGGCCAGCCCGAAGTAGGCCTGGGTCTAATTGCCGGTTTTGGCGGTACCCAGCGTCTGACCAGACTGGTGAACCCCGGCCTGGCCAAGGAAATTTTGTTTACTGCCGATATTTACGATGCAGCAACAGCCCAGCGTATCGGTTTGGTTAATCACGTGGTTCCCGCTGCTGATTTACTCAGTTTTTGTAAAAAAATGGCGGGCCGGATAGCTGCCAAGGGTCCGGTGGCTGTACAGTTGACCAAAGAAGCGATCAATGACGGTCTGGAAATGGACCTGGAAAAAGCATTTGTCCACGAGGCTGACCTATTCGGAGTGGTATTTTCCACGACCGACCGGGATGAGGGCATTGCCGCATTCCTGGAAAAGAGGAAGGCGGACTTTGCGGGCAAATAACCCTATATCCTTTCCGCAGCGGTCATTATGACCGCTTTTTTTTATTATTTATCGCCAATATATAAAAGAGAAACTTGTTCTCACCAATTTTTTCAATTAACGCCCTATAAGTAAAAGTTTCCGGTTCAATTGCATCAATGATGATATTATTGCTATTTTTCCCCTGCTCAACTGCTAATCCTGCTAAATCATCAACGTATATTGGCTGTAAACGATAATCCCCTTTTCCAAAAACCGCTACCACCGGGAAATTCTTAATAACCCAAGCAATGTTGTTAACCTGCTTATGGCCGCGTCAAGCCCGTCCGCTAGCAGCGGGGATAGTAGTTGCACCTGCTGGGCGGCAATCTCTTCGGCTTTTTGTTGCCCAGAATTGACTATGAGTGATGTCGAATAATTACATATCCAAACAGATGATACGAAAGGGTAAGATTACGGGATGTTAGCCAGCTTAAGTATCTGCCCCATGGAGGTAACTGAGCATGTCCGAAAGTAACACTATCAAGAATCGGCTCCGGTTGGTAACCATTAGTTTAACTATTGTGCTTGTTGTTTTATTCTTGGCGAGGTGCTTATACATTAATGAAAAAAAAGATTCGCCTGTAATTAAAGTGGCCACTGAAGCTCAGTTACAGGATTATCTGTTTGAAAAGATACCGGGACTGAAAAGGGCCGAATGCGCAGGCCGGGTCAGTTATCCTGCTTTAACATTTGATGTTCCCGAACAGGACAGAGATATCCGTTTGGAAAAAGTCTGGTATTCCAATGAACTTGTTTATGTGGTCTATTCCCTAGGCAACTTAGTCCCAGACGAAACCAACACGACACTTCGCTGGGTCAATGACGAGGATATGGACGTGATGAACCATACGAAAGATATGGATATCGGTGAAGGGGCGCTGTATGATAACCGTTTTTATAGTACCTTCATATTTGACAATGTCAAGGAAAGTCGCCAACCAAGTAACGAAAAAACCGAGCTAAACCTGGAGCTAGACGTTACACTAAACAAAGATGAAAAACAAACAAAAATAGAGAAAATCCCGTTTTCGGTTAGTTATGACCCTGCCTGGGATGAACCTATTTATCTTTCAGTAGACGAGGAACTACCATTACTTGAAGGGGTAATTAAGCTTAGGGGACTGGAACTGGCACCTACCGAAAGTTACCTGTATCTGGACTTTGACCACCCGGATGGAAAACAGATTTACCACTTTATCGGGTATGTAACTAATGTAAATAATGACAGCCGGCGTATCTGGATTCCGCTGGAGTCAGGTGGCGATAAAGGCGAGATACAGGGCAAAATTCGATGCAATGGATACCGTACCCCACAAATTTAACCTTGAAATTGAGAGAGCTGTCCTGGTGGGCGATGAAAAATTTGATTTTACCATAGACGCCACGAAGTACCGTTACGAAGATGGAATGGATGTGAAAAGACAAAATCTAAACCGGCCCATCATAACCATGGTCAACACTGATATCAGCCTGGAGGAAATCGTTTGGGATGAACGCGGGATTAGATTTGAACTTCTCTATAAACAGAAAAAAGGTTTAAAACCCCCGTATGCCGTGCTGACCGCGGGTATCATTTCTGATTCAAAAGGACGGGGTTACTCTGTTATAGATATCCGGCCCAGGGAAGAAGCCAAGCGGTACTGGGAAAGGGAAAAATTTGAAAATTGGCCTTTCCCTAATCTAGTAACGGCATATAATGAAAAAGGAGAGCCCGCCAAGTATGGACAGCGCGGAGTAGGACCGGGTGACCGAATGGGCATGTTTCTGGATCGCGAGTTCGCCGAGCAATCGGAAACCATCCATGTAGAGGTGGAAAATCTGGCCTACCTGCTGGTTGGAGAATGGAAGAATGACGTACAGCCAAATTGTACAGCAACTCCCAAATAGGATATAATAGATTGTTTAGTGAGGGAGATTTGTATGGTCAGTCTCTGGAAGAGTAAACAACCGTTTCTAACCTTGCGAATTCTGCTTACCATTACGACTATATTATTTGCAGTTAGGAACATTCTCAGCCCGTCTTTCGGTCTTAACGGTATATTGATGATGTTTTCTTTAGGTTTATTATTTGCTGTGCTAGGCATTGAAATGATAGCAACAAATAAAAGGTATTTTATCTGGGTTATTCTAACTTCAGTATTTATAATAAGTGTAGGAGTATTTACCCTTAGGTTATATCTAATATCCTAATTTGTGTTCCAACCGTTTTAGTGCCCGGAAGTTGATGGTGTTGCCTGTCTAGAAGCTGCCATATATTATGTCCACATCATAGTACACTGAAGAGGCCCTCTTTTGGGTGTGCAACTTGTCTATTTAACAAAAGCTTGGAACTTAGGGATAACGTTCCCTCACTGACCCCGGACAAGTCCTGTTTGGCCATCTCCAGTATATCCAGTCGCCGCCTCTGGTAAAGAAAAATTAACATCAATGTAGCTCCCACCGCACCGGCATGGTGCCCAGGTTAGCTCCTGCAGCGGCAATTTCCAGACCGCGGGGCAAAAGCAGATAGCTAAACAGTAAGGTAGCCACAACCATCATTACTTGGTCGACCACTTGTGAGTACGCCACCACCTGCATATCCCGAAACCCTTGAAAAAGACCCCGATAAGCTGCTGTCACCGCGGCAAAAAATATTACCGGTGCTATTACCTGCATTCCCAGATAAGTCTCGGGAATAGCAACCAAACCAATCTTTATTAACCACTCTGCACTTGCAAAAAGCAGGAAGGAAAAAGTCAGCCCTAACAGAAGCATCGCAGCCCGTGCCACCCTAAAGGTACGTAACGCATCACAGTATTGGCCAAGTACTATTTTTTCTGATATTATGCTGGCCAAAGCCACCGGTATTCCCGCCGTAGAAAGAGTAAAAAAAAGGTAGTAAATCTGATTGGGCAGAACATAAAAAGCCATTCCCTCGGCACCCAGCATGCGAGCCAAGGGTATCCGGTAAAGGGCCCCCAAAATCCTGATTATTATAAACGCCACCGTCAGGGTGATGACACCCTGCAACACGGTTTTGCTAACAAAATTTTAAACTTACCATATTCCCAGCGGAGCTTTATCTGTTTTTATTTATATTGTTATACAGCAATATTTTTCATTGCCATAAGCTGGATGTCGTGATTAATACTTTCACTAACCTTGCGTAATGAATCCATTGTAATTGATAACAGTTTTGCATAATTGTCCGGCCTAACAAAACTTGCTTTAGCCGCCAAAAACTCAGCATCTGTTAAAACATATTGAGGTTCAATATCATTTAAAGTCATTGCAAGCGCCCTGGCCTTACATATTTCACACTTACAGTACCCATAATCCTCAATTAGCTTTTCCATTATTTCTTTAACTGCTATTTCTACATAATTAACGACCATAATAGAGACCTCTTTTCTGAATAATTGTTTATTATTAAAAAAGAAAACGGCCATGTAACCATAGGCCGCTTAATAATCCATTAGTTCATTATATAAGCAACCTGGCAGCCATAGCTTAAAAGCTTTAGGCCCATAGCTTTGCGTCCCGGTCTTTCGACCGGTTTGCCCGATTTTTTTACTTAAACAGTTCATATTAATCTGTTAAGAAGGAGCTATTGTATTTCGGCTTCCAAGTATTATCTTTCTTCATCGAATAAAGATTTTAAACTTTATTCGACATTTTCCTATAATATTCCTCCTAAAAGATTTGCATTAAGTTACTAAATTAGTTTAAGCAATTTTGCCAGTTTGGGTCTACCTTTAACAATATATATTTAACCTTATAATTTATCCAGAGTTGAATAAATTTTTTGCTGTACAGTACAAAGATACTGTGAAACAATTAGACTTTTAATCTCCGTAGATATACGGAGTTTTTCTCTTTAAGGAGGTGATGCCAATATATTGTAAGTTATATTTATAGGCTGCATTAAATGAATAGCCTACAAGATGGCACGTCATCGAAAAGCCCGCATTTCCCTTGGATAAAGGATATACGGGCTTTACAATTTAATGAACAGCATTTTAAACTAAACACATCATTCAGAAAGAAATTAATTTTATTGATACCCTGGGCTAAGTAAGCTGTTCTGGTAAATAATAGGAAAGTGCACCTCAACCGCAAGTCTCGCATCGTGTACAGTGTATCTCGGCGGATGATGAATTAAATTAACTATGGCCATAATGACTTCGGTTATCTAACAGTCGTTCTCTTAGCTTTAGCAATTTTTTTTTGTTTTTACGTAGGCTTTTATTACGGTAGTTATAAACTCCGTATGCTCTGGCCCCAAATCCCATATTGAGTGAATCAATTGTGTTAATTCAGTTGGTATATCGCTTTTTATTAAAAACAATTTATATGCTTCAGTATCGAGCGCGGCGGCTATCTTTTGCACCAAATCGACAGATGGGTTTTTTTGTCCTCTTTCTAGATATCCCAGATACGCGGGTGTAAATCCGGCCAGTAAGGCCATATCCTTTTGGGAAACCCCTTTCGACTCCCTGATATAACGAATATTTTTACCAAGTATTGCTTTTAACATTTTTCAAAAACCTCAACTTCATTAAATAAATGTATACTAACAGTTTATATTTATTGATTAATGTATCCACATAGTTGTATAATATTGTTGTTGTTTTTTGTCATATTTTTAAACAATCTGTTTCTATAGGGCAAACTACTTCGAAAGAGTAGGGCGCAAAGCCATGGGTCTAAGGCACTTTTTGTGCATGATCGCCAGGCTGCGGGGGAAACAGTGTTTTTTATTTTCCTACCACACCCCCTTTCGATGTCAAAGAATGCCTTGAATTTAATGGGGGTACAGTTAAGTTGCGCATTGAGAAACTTGTCGGCATCATATTAAGTGGGGTTAGCGATGACTTATATACACATTCATGTAATGTTTGTAGTATATCCATAAAAATTGCCCAACATGCCGGTTTAAGCCAACAAAAGATTAAAACACTGGGTTACGGGGCTTTGCTACATGATATAGGGAAAAGTTGTATTGACGAAAGAACACTTAACAAGACTGACAGATTAACTGACAGTGAATTTCGTTTAATTAAGACCCATACGACTCTGGGGAAAAAAATGCTCGAACATATTGAGGGAGTAGGGAAGTACCTACCCCTTATACTGTATCATCATGAACGATGGGACGGTCAAGGTTATGAGGGGCTATCCGGCGATGGAATACCGGAGCTGGCGAGTATTATAACAATTGCTGATGCTTTTGACGCGATGACCAGTCTCAGGTCATATCAAAAGAAAAAGACAATGTTTGATGCTCTCACTGAATTAAACCTAAACAAAGGTACCCAGTTTGCTCCCCAGTTTGTTGAAGCTTTTGAGGATTATTTGATGATACATATGAAAGGTTCGATTTTGCCCCATAGTAAAATTAAAAAGTTTCAGGTTTTTAATGTCCCGCTTTGAAAAGAGGGTATGCGATATGAATAGTATCATCGAAGACCGGGGGAGTAGAAAAGCGGACATAAACATACGTTTTTCCGATTTTGATCTTCCACCGATGCAGGACGTTTTACTTATTGGCAGGCGCGCTGCCATAGGCCCGGAAGCTGTGCGAAGAATGGTTGATGCTCTCGCACCCGGTCAGTATGAGGTAATAGAAATGGAAAATGGACACATAGAGGCTATAGCTGTAAAGGTCGAGCTATTTAACTGGGTAAAGCGTGAAAGGCTTGTTGATATGATATTGGAAGAAGTGAATATGTTTACTTGTGAGAAGTCCCTTATAAAGGCCAAACTCAGCATTACCATTTCAATTACCAGGGAAGTTGATATTTAAATGTTTGAGGTACAGGACATAATGTCAAGCCCTGTTCACACCATCAGCACTGAAAAAAGTGTTTTTCAGGCGGCCAGCTACATGAAAAAACTCGGGTTTGGTGGGCTGCCTGTCATTGATAATGAAAAACTGGTCGGGATTATAACGTCAAGTGATATTTACTTCAGTCACCCTAACCGACTTGTTGCAGATTCAATGACTAAAAAAGTAATTTACTGCTCACCTGCTGATATCATTTGGGATGTGGTTACCCAAATGACTAAGTATAACATCAAAAGGCTTCCTGTGGTCAATAAAGGTCACCTAGTCGGATTGTTAACAAAGTCAATCGTTACAAAATATATGGGAAATCAGTATGACCCGTTAACTAGCATACATAATTCCATTTACATTTACCAGTTGGCCAACAGGTTGATAACAGAAGGTCATGAAATTTCAGTGATACTGTTTGATATCAATAACTTTGGCCACATAAACAAGGAATATGGCCACGTTTATGGGGATAAATGCATAAAAAACATTGCGGAGATTATATCAAAGCATATAAATAATGATTGCGACTTTTTGTGTCGGTATGGCGGGGATGAATTTGTAATTGTGTCATTAAGAAAAGTAAATGACGCAAGTAAGTTGGTACAAAGCGTTGTTGCGGCGGTAAAAAAAGAGAGTATTGAGATGGGCAAGCCACTTTCCATTTCAGCTGGAGTTTGTGGCGGTCAAAGAAAACACGCGCGAAAAAGCGCTAATAAAGTAATTGAGAATCTCATCAATAAGGCCAGTCTTGCTTCAACAAAAGCAAAAAGGATAGGTAAGGAATACTTGTTATGCGTTGATTCGTAATCATAGTTTTGTCATTAAAATGTAGTGATTTATTTAATGCAGCTTATACCAGTGCTTGTCGCTTACGGGTTGATGATTACTTTTTAGGGTTAAACACCGCTGATTAACAATTGGGGTAGTACCAGCGTCGATGGTGACACGACGCTGGTACTACCCCAATTTAAATATACCATGGGAAATTACTTATTGGATAAATTAACTTCAGTTATTGACCAGTGTTATCTAAAGCGTCCTACCGGTATATTGCGGGGGTTCAACCCCAAACCAGTGCTTATAAATCCGGGCAAATTCACCGCTTTCTTTTAACTTGGCCAAAGCATCATTAACGAAGTCCGGCAGTTGAGAATTATTTTTGGGAAAAGCGATAGCGATTGGTTGATTGATTATTGTATCGCCGACAATTTTAATATTTTTGTTACCCTCCCGGATGTAATATGCCGTGCCGGGAAAATCAGATATTATCGCGTCCAAAGCTCCATCCTTTAATGCTTGAAAAGCTTCATCCATAGATTCGTACCCGACAACCTTGACATCGGGTAGCTTGATGACTTCATCATAAGCCACTGTTCCAGTGCGTACGCCAATTATTTTACCTTCCAGGTCATTAAAACTGCTGATATCTTGGTTATCCGAACGCACAGTCACACATTGGCCGTATAAAAAGTATGGAACTGAAAAATGAAAAATTTGCTGTCTCATTTCCGTAACGGTGATAGCTGAAATAGCGCCATCAATTTGAGCCTCTTTTAAAGCCGGGAAAAGCTCTGGAAATTCCATTTTCTTGATTTCAATGTCTATATTGGCCTCTTCACTAATGGCATTGAGCAGAACGCAAAGCTTCTCTGAAGTAGTTATAGCAAATCTAAAAACTAAGATTAAGTAAAAATGCATTAAAGCCGTTTAATTTTCAATCAAAAAATGCAAGATGGCATCCTCGGGTAAAATAGAACGTATAAACGCAATATCATTATCATCCACACCAGCGGCATGAAACTCTGTTCCGTAATGTTCCGTGGAAAAAATTATTTTACCGGTTATTGCAAAATGCGCCTGGCGGTGTCTCATTTCACCACCCCCTGTTAATTGCTGATTTCAATTATATTGATGGTATCAGTCTGTAAGTATTATCGTTTCCCAAAGTAATATTTGCCGCTCATTTCCATATTGATCACCACTGGTATGCAGCACTCCTGTCCCGGGACCGTTTTCTCAATAGGAATGCTACCAGTATTTATTATTTTGTAACCCCGCCCTCAGCAGGGTAGAAACTGATCCATGAGCGCCCGCCGTCGTGGTGGCGAGCAACTGGTTGGCTTTTCGGCAAAAGCAGTTTATTTTGCGCCGGGTAAATTAATTTGCATGGCCGTTAAACAAATAATCTCTACCCCTTGATATGACTTAACTATCTACTTTAACGACGAAATTGCCTATCGCCAGGTTCCTAAAAGTTCGCAATTTAAGGCTTTTTCCCCCTACCGTGGGGAATATTTCAAGAGCCATGATAACTGGCTCTGCCTATAAGACCTGGCAATATTAGTAGCAGCTTGTTACTAATTTGTAGTAAAATTTTTCTATGGCGGGCTAAAAATATCACACAGCCGGGATGTATTAATATAAACTTAGTGTTAGTGTAAAAGTAAGTATTCCTTATTCGGGGGTATACCATTTGGAAGCTGTTATATCCTTCTTTAGCTATAAAAATGGCGGGGCGGGTTTAGGAATAGTGGTTTTGTATTGGGTTTTATGGGAATTTTTTTACGCCAAGTGCAGAAGTAAATTTGATAATCAATGGATTAAAGTCGGTATCCCTGCTTTTCTTTCGTATTTGGGCTCTTCCATGATATGTTTTCTTATATCTCCGATAAAAAAGAGTCGGAAATGATTAAAGACCTCTTCAATTGGGGTCTTTTATTATGCACTAACAGGAACATCTTAGGTGATAATTGAGTCTTTAATATAAATGGACCCGGGAACTAAGATTAACAAAGGGATTATCAGACTTGAACCGTCTGACCTATGACATTGGCAGCGGTGAGCTTACCCGGTCGGATTTATACTTGCAGCGGGAGGTGGTTTTTGGCACCCTGTCCTGGGATATGGTGCTGGGCAAGGTGGAGACAAAGGACAATTCATTCATTGTGGAGTTTAATGTAGCCGAAGATCAGGTTCTGGCCGGCGGACTCAGAATACCGCTTACTTCAGTTAGTTATAATGACGGAAGGCTTTCCATGCGAATTTATAACGTAACTGCGGATAAAACAGAAATTAGTAATCCCGGTAGTTGTCCTGTTGAAGCAATCAATATTGAACTAATAGCCGCCGATGTCCCCATTGATAATATTAACCTGTTCAAAAAGTCATTCCCCTACGGTGGAGAGTTACAAGGGGACATTGACCTCCAGGTTCCGTCAGTCCGCCTGGATATGAAGCTGCGGGATAAGGTAGCATATAATACAGATTTCGCTATGGAAAATCAGGAAATGACAATAAAATATATTGTTGGCTTTAAACCAATAGAGCAAGCCAAGGGAAACCTATACGAATTGGATGATGAAAAGCTCCAAGGTTTAAGCCCGGATATTGGAGGTGGGGAAGATGAAGAAAAATTATTTGATTCTACTGAGTTTGCTCCTGTTATTTTTTTTGATAGTAGGATGTTCAACAAAAGAGGAACAGTTTGATGATAAAAATATTATTTTTAGCGTTATAAATATACAATCAGAAGAGGAGTTCAAATCCTATACCATAAAACTAACAAATAAAACCGGATTTGAGTTAACCCATCTTATGCTTAATTTAAGCTATCCAATAAAAACATCAAATGGAACAAAAAATAATCCTTTTATGGTTGAAGGAAAGGCAGATAATTTAACAAGACCAGTAAACCTTAAAACAGAAGAATCTATACAATTCTCAATTTATGCCCCTGTTAAAGAAGTATTTTCAGATACTGATTTACTTGATTTTGAAAACCCAAGTATTGAGTTAAAAGGTTATGTTAAAGAAGGAAACAAGGAAATTCCATTTAAAATGGCAGGTGGATTAAAAGTTTTTGTTAAAAAATATTTTTAAAAATGATTTAGTAATCGTTAAAACAAATTGATATTAGCAACGATGGACATTTTCACCTTGATTGCATAGTAAAGGGATGAGACGCAAATGAGCACTGAAGCGGTAATAACTATAAAAGATCTAAAAATGAGTTATGGCCCCAAACAGGTACTCAAGGGAATTAATTTGGAGATATATAGAGGCCAGGTTATTGGTTACATTGGACCCAATGGGGCGGGAAAGAGCACCACGGTTAAAATCCTGCTCGGGCTGGTAGACGGTTACAGTGGTGCAATCAGTATCCTTGGGGAAGACATTGACAAAGGCGGCGTGGCATATAAGAGGAAAATAGGCTACGTCCCCGAGACGGTGGAGATCTATGATAACCTGACCGCATACGAGTATCTTACATTTATTGGAGAAGTTTACGGGCTGGATTTAAAGCAGGTAGATGATAAGGCTAAAAAGCTGATGTCTTTGCTTGGCATAGAAGAAGTCTACCACTCCAGAATATCTTCCTACTCCAAAGGGATGAAACAAAAGCTATTAATTATTTCCAGTGTAATCCATAATCCGGATATTTTGTTTTTGGATGAACCATTAAGCGGCCTGGATGCAAACAGCGTAATGATTGTCAAGGAGATCCTGGCGGAACTGGTGGCTTTGGGGAAGACTATATTTTATTCGTCGCACATTATGGATGTTGTGGAGAAGATCAGCAGCAGAATAATATTAATAAATGACGGGCAAATCGTTGCCGACGGCAGCTTTGTCGAGCTCAAGGAAAAGAGCAAGCAGGGCTCATTGGAGCAAATTTTCAACCAGTTAACCGGTTTTAACAAACACAAAGAGATTGCGCATGAATTTATTACCGAATTGCAAGGAGTTTAGTGATGCCAGAATTCAGCGTGCTAAAAATTATTGATTTGTTTAGCTTCTTTTACCGGGTAATGGGAGTTAATTATGCAGTAATGAGACAGATATTACAAATAAAATTGTTGATGGACCGGAGAAGAGTGCCCGCCGTGTTGGCTAGTTCCGGGCATAAAAATGAAGCAAACGCTTTCAATAAATCTTTATTAACCTATGGATTCATCGGTATTATCTTTGTGATTTTTATTTTCCTGCCCCTACCCCTGTTTATTAAAATGAATTTAACAATGGGCATGATTATATTTATGGTGGCCATGACTATGGTGGCAGAATTTTCGACGGTATTACTGGATACAAAAGATAAGACGATCTTATTATCCAAACCTATAGATTCCAGGACTGTTAATGCCGCTAAAATGACGCATATCATCATTAACTTATTGACTATTATTGTTGTTATGGCCGGGCCTTCTCTAGTAGTCGGGCTTTTTGTGCATGGTTTTTTGTTTTTTGTGTTATTATTTGGTGAATTGCTGCTTGTTTCGGGATTTATTCTTTTCTTGACATCCTTTTTTTATTTTTTCATGCTGTTGTTTTTTGATGGTGATAGACTTAGAGATGTCATAAATTACTTTCAAGTTGTCTTTTCACTGGTGATGATGGTTGGATACCAGTTTATTGGTCGCATATATAGTTTTGTAGATTATGATTTTGTTTTTGTCATTAAATGGTGGATGTACCTGCTTCCTTCCGCCTGGTTTGCGGCACCTTTTAGTTTGGTTTTGGAGAGCAAGGTTGATGACCATTTGGTTTACTTAAGTTTGCTTGGGTTGTTGGTGCCTGTTTTGCTTTGGGTACTATATTTCAAGTTTGCCACCGGATACTTTGAAAAAAATCTATACAAGCTGGACCGGGCCGCGACGCGAAAGCGTAAAACACTGGAAAGTAGAGCATTAAAATATAAAAAACTGTACTCTTATATCATGCCCGATACGAGCGAAAACATCTTTTGCAGATTTGCTCAAAACATGATTTCCAGCGAAAGGAGTTTAAAGCTGCGGCTATTTCCCAATCTTGGGCTGGCAGCGTTCCTACCTCTCATTATGTTAATTAACCTGCTGGTGGGAACTGATTCGGTGAATCAGTCACTATCATATATTTCCCATGGGCCGTTTTACCTATCCATTTATATCACTGTCTTTATTCTCTCAGCAAGCATCACGACTATGAACTCCAGCGAAATGTACAAAGGAGCCTGGATATATAAAGCATTGCCCATTGAGTCACCTGGGGTAATACTCAGGGGAGCGTTAACGGGTTTTGTATTAAAGTATCTCATTCCGATATACCTGTTCGTGTGCTTATTGTTTACACCGCTTTATGGAATTAGTTTAGTGCCGCATATATTATTGATTTTCTTAAACATGCTGCTATTGATTATTTTAATTTTCAGGATGTCACCAAAAGAGTTGCCGTTTAGCAAGGGTATGCAAAGCGGCCGAAGCGTCAGTCTTGGGATATTTCTAGGCTCGCTTGTCTTCTGCAGCATAACTGCCGGATTACATTATACTTTGCAAGATTTTTACATTGGATTGATCATATATATAATCGTAGTGTTTTTGGTTACTGCAACTTTATGGAAAGCAAGTGCTAAAATTACCTGGAAAGATGTTGTTTGATATTAGGCTGGTGTTCCAGGGCCGTTATTCCTGGACTAAATGGTGGGGAACATGGATTTTGGAAGGAGGATTTATTTGTCGGAAATAAAGGTTGAACAAGCCCGGAAAAGGCCAAATAAAAAACGGTGGCTCGTCATTCAAGCAACCGCAATAGTTTTATTATTTTCCCTGCTTGTTTCATTAGACGTGTGCTAGTCTATCGCCCACCCACGGCGTTATCCCGTATACGTAACTCCCGCCGCGTTCGGCTTGGATTACTAGGATGTTACCTTCTCCAGCCGGGAAGATCATTTACAAATCAAGGGGTGGCTGTTCCCCGCTGCAAACAGCGACCGGACCGTAATCATCGCCCACGGTTACAGTAACAACCGGCTGCAGGATGACGTGCCCGCCCTGTCCCTGGCCGAAGAACTGGTCAATGCCGGGTACCATGTGTTAATGTTTGTTTTCCGTAATTGCGGTGAGTCGGACGGCAACTTTACATCCATCGGCCAGTATGAAGTGCGGGATCTCCTGGGGGCAATCGACTTTGTGAGTAGCTATCCGGATATTTCTACAAAATAGCGCTGCTTGGTTTTTCCATGGGCGCCGCATACTTTCTTTGTTATGTTCACTCGGAATGTAGTGTCTCGCCATGTTGATTCTGGTATAATTTTACTATAACTACAAAAAAATAACCGATGCCTTTGAACAACAAATCCATGAAGAGGAGGTACTTTATTTGTTACCAAGACAAATTAACCAAATTATTGTAATTTTAGGGCCTTTATGGTTACTGTGGGTATTTTCCACCAGATATAGTTCTGAGTGGACACAAGCTGATTGGGCATATATTAGTTTTTTTGGCCTTGTTGTTTTTTTCTCAGCATATAGTTTAATAAAAGAAAAAAAGGATGAAAAAAAGAGGGAAGAATAACCAAATTTATTTTTAGTTGTGCCCATAACCCAAACCGAAATAAAACGGTAAATAATATAATAGTTGGTAGTGGTTTTTATCTTTTCGCTTAATAACAAAATGTTCAAAAAGTTTGTTAAGCTCGCTTACCGCTTTTACCTCAAGGATTTACTATGGTTTAAACGACTATAAATAACTTCCCCTTGGTTCGTCATCCCTTGGATTTCCTCTGTCCCCGAAGTTCCCTGCCCGATTAGGGTCCAAATTTTATTGTCTTTGTATGTAGCAATGATTTTTGCTTCGTGTTTCTCGTCAACTTCCACACGTTGTATATTTGGATTCGAAACAATACCGTAATAAACAGGAAGCGATTTTGCTGATTCCCCCATATTACACCAAATCCATGGCAATTCACTTCCGGAGTTAAATTCTATATACCCAGTACCTTCAATCAATTTCCAACCCCTAAATGTCTGTTCAAGTCTCCCAACTGCCAAGCCTTTCGGGGTCGCGTAAAACGCCAATGTTACATTTTCCACTTTCTTTATGTGAACTACTTTTTCCACGTGTGTATTTGATTCCATAATTGATTCCCGAATTGCTTTTTGTATTTCTTGAGTGTCATTGTTAGGATCAGAGAAAACAAAGAAAAGTAAAGCAATAACTACAATAAAGGTTGGCCCAACAAAAAATATTTTTCTTCCGAAAGAATACACAAGCTCAGTCCTTTCAATAATTCATGAGTTAAACTTAGTAATTATTTTATCATAGTGAGTATGCCTGTGCAGATTGCACCGGCTGACCGGATTATGGAAACTGTGATTCCGGTAACTCGATACCGCTATTGTTGCCCATCTAGTTTTCGCATTTATTCCACGGTCCTCTTGACAATGAGCCTCTAATGGCATGTTTGGATGCATCAGAGGCATCACCCATAAGCCAGGGTGATGCTTGGCGTGAAAGCCTAAATGCCATTACTCATTATCAAGAGGCTTTCGCGGCATAAACGCTATCGGTATCCTCATCCGGAATCGTGGTATCCTATGTACCGGACTCACGGTACTAAACGGCAAGAATATTCAAAATGTGTCACAGCTTCAAAATATGTTATAATGGAACATCAGGTAATAAATGTGAATTAGTTACGATTTACCAGGTAGGACATGTTAATTTAAAGGGGGGAAACTTGCTTTTGTCTTATTTTACTACGTTCTCAATTTTTGCAATTATAAGTGCTATAATAGATATATTTCTATTAAAAAAGGCAAAAAGGAAAGCACCTATTGCAAATGTTTTATTTGGAATACATATTACGTTAATAGGAATATTTATTTTTTTATAGTATACAATACAACGTTTTATAATCGTATTGATCCCATGATTCCATACTTTATAGCAATCTACCTAATAACAACAGGTTTCATTTTTAGTTTAATTGAGTTTGTTAAGCAATAAAAACAAAGGTTTATATCGCCTATATATAACCATTAAACATCACAAAAGCTATGGCAAACTACTCCGTCGTTAAATTCGCAGCACAAGGAGAATGACAAAGAGATTAACTGGTTATTTTCTTTATTCCACCGGGATACCCTGAATATAATAAATACTTATTTTGACCATTTAATTAGTTTTAATCCTGAAATTACGCAGAGAACAAGAAGTAAACCTAGCCTAATCCAATCCATATAAAGCCAAAACGATCCGCCAGTCACAAGGACAGGGTCTGCGCCGTAATCATCCACATACACAGCCAAATTCCAAAATAGCTTTAAAGAAATGACTAAAGAACTTAAACTCAAAACAAATTACTATGTTGAGTCCTCTTTTTTCAAGATTGACTTCTTTTCCTGTTTTTTTTACGTGAAACACAGCATAACAAATACATAAAACTATTAATATCAAGCCAATAACAAGTGCAGGCATAATACCCTCCTCCTAATTTAGATTTGTTACAAATGTATTTTAAAGTCAATTATATATGAAATTAAAAATGTTTATTAGTAAAGTTTGTATAAGAGCATAGCGTCAAACGGGTTCCCCATCTCCTGTGCGGTTTCTTGCCCTTCCTGGATCAGCCCTTTCCATTCCATGATCTGAATAATCTGGGCGATGCTGCGGCTGGGCACCTCACGGCGTAGTAGGATAGCCTGGGTTAGAATATTTGATGGAATGGCTTCTTCGATTTGCCGGCCTTTACCTTTAGGTTTTAATCCCCCAAAGCCAACTGCCCGGTACTAGGCCAAGTATCTGCGCAGCGTACGCTCGGATAAGCCGGTCTGCTGGCAGATTTTTTCTTAATTTCCCTGCTTATGGCCGCGTCAAGCCCTTCCGCTAGCAGCGGGGATAGTAGTTGCACCCGCTGGGCGGCAATCTCTTTGCCTTTTGTTGCCCCCAGGATTGACTATGAGTGATATCGTAATTACATATCCAAACAGATGGTACGAAAGGGTAAGATTACGGGACGTTAGCCAGCTTAAGTATCTGCCCCATGGAGGTAACTGAGCATGTCCGAAAGTAACACTATTAAAAATCGGCTCCGGTTGGTAACCATTAGTTTAACTATTGTGCTTGTTGTTTTATTCTTGGCGAGGTGCTTATACATTAATGAAAAAAAAGATTCGCCTGTAATTAAAGTGGCCACTGAAGCTCAGTTACAGGATTATCTGTGTGAAAAGATACCGGGACTGAAAAGGGCCGAATGCGCAGGCCGGGTCAGTTATCCAGCTTTAACATTTGATGTTCCCGAACAGGACAGAGATATCCGTTTGGAAAAAGTCTGGTATTCCAATGAACTTGTCTATGTGGTCTATTCCCTAGGCAACTTAGTCCCAGACGAAACCAACACGACACTTCGCTGGGTCAATGAAGAGGATATGGACGTGATGAACCATACGAAAGATATGGATATCGGTGAAGGGGCGCTGTATGATAACCGTTTTTATAGTACCTTCATATTTGACAATGTGAAGGAAAGTCGCCAACCAAGTAACGAAAAAACTGAGCTAAACCTGGAGCTAGACGTTACACTAAACAAAGGTGAAGAACAAACAAAAATAGAGAAAATCCCGTTTTCGGTTAGTTATGACCCTGCCTGGGATGAACCTATTTATCTTTCAGTAGACGAGGAACTACCATTACTTGAAGGAGTAATTAAGCTTAGGGGACTGGAACTGGCACCCACCGAAAGTTACCTGTATCTGGACTTTGACCACCCGGATGGAAAACAGATTTACCACTTTATCGGGTATGTAACTAATGTAAATAATGACAGCCGGCGTATCTGGATTCCGCTGGAGTCAGGTGGCGATAAAGCGAGATACAGGGCAAAATTCGATGCAATGGATACCGTACCCCACAAATTTAACCTTGAAATTGAGAGAGCTGTCCTGGTGGGCGATGAAAAATTTGATTTTACCATAGACGCCACGAAGTACCGTTACGAAGATGGAATAGATGTGAAAAGACAAAATCTAAACCGGCCCATCATAACCATGGTCAACACTGATATCAGCCTGGAGGAAATCGTTTGGGATGAACGCGGGATTAGATTTGAACTTCTTCATAAACAAAAAAGAGGTTTAAAACCCCCGTATGCCGTGCTGACCGCGGGTATCATTTCTGATTCAAAAGGACGGGGTTACTCTGTTATAGATATCCGGCCCAGGGAAGAAGCCAAGCGGTACTGGGAAAGGGAAGAATTTGAAAACTGGCCTTTCCCTAATCTAGTAACGGCATATAATGAAAAAGGAGAGCCTGCCAAGTATGGACAGCGCGGAGTAGGACCGGGTGACCGAATGGGCATGTTTCTGGATCGCGAGTTCACCGAGCAATCAGAAACCATCCATGTAGAGGTGGAAAATCTGGCCTACCTGCTGGTTGGAGAATGGAAGATTGACGTACAGCCAAATTGTACAGCAACTCCCAAATAGGATTGAACAAAAGCTTGGAACTTGATGAATAAAAACAGAAAATCAAACTTGATAAAAAATATATGCCTTTTCCTGCTAAAGAAGGCGATGAATTGTACGCAAATGGTATTTTTCGCTTTAACATCACAAGTATACTGGAACATATAATGTCCGGAGAACTCGATGTCCAAGAAGAATGGATCAACGTAAAAGAGTGGTTCAAGACACACGTCCGTGGTTCTGTAAAATTTTTATAGCTAAAAAAGGCTATAATAGCTTCCATTTGGTGCACCTTCAAAGCCTGTTTGTGATGTGCATTAGCTAAATTATGCGACATCAGGAATTTAGTGTGTCAATTAATTAAGTTCGGGCCACCAAAAAGTAGACTAGCTAAAATTAGAAGTCTCAATGCCTGCCAATAGGTTACTGGCTTCAAGTTAAATAACTCTGGTATTGTGGTATTCCAAAGATACCGAAGTAATAGGGCACCCAAAAATAGTAAGCCGGCAACAAGAAGTATAAATCTCAAAAAAACTTCAATAATAAACCCAATAGTATAAAAAAATTTGGTATAAATCAGTCATGGCAGACCAACTCCTTACTTTGCTTTTTAACGAGTAGTTCTTGAGTTCTAGATTATATTTCAAAACCTTGTGATGTATTGGAAAAATAGTGTCGAATTATGTCTGCGAATAGTAAAGCCATATTATTACTACGTATAACAAGGAAGATGCGCAATATAAAGACCGAGTGATACCCGGTCTTTTGTTCATTCTAAACTTTACTGCATCATTCTCGAAATTTAACAATGATTGTCCGTTTCACTAAAGTTTGAGAATCAAATTGTCAATTTACTATGGTTTACCCAAGCCATTTCAATGGAAATATTTCATTCGGATTCGGTTCTGTAATTTTTAGCACCTCTGATTATTTTTTATTTTACCTTTCTCTATTTTTTGGTTTATTAGAACATATAAAGATATAATGAAGCCATAAATTAAAGGGGTAATACTAAAAATATTTTGTTTATAATCTGGCAATGCGTACATTAAAAAAGTACAAGCCAAGGACAAACCCACTCCCAATATGCCGATATTTATTAAATCTTTTTTATTTTTGTAGTACTCGTTAGGTTTAATTAAACCTTTCCTGGCAAATAAAGCCAGTAATAAATGAATCAAACCGAATAGGATAGATCCGATAAAATAATAATACGGTAAATCAATTATCAAATATCCTATGGCCATAAATGGAACCACCGTAATAACGCCAAATAACCCGAGCGATATTTGTTTCATGGTATGACACACTCCTTGGACATTTAATAAATCATCTTAACTTTTTTATTAAACCAGTGGATCAGCCCGCATTGCTGCAGATTAAAGTGGCAGCAGGTTTCAGTGTATTCCGGGTTGACTCAATTAAGTTCATCAATAAATACACTCTCCGCAACAATGGTGAACTCTGTTAGAGGATGAAATAAAACGTGAAGCTCAAATCCTTCTTTTGTAGCGTAAACTTCATTATAAAGCCAGTATGTACCTTCAAGTTTATCGGGAACAGAGAGTTCTTTTACTCCTACAAAAGTGAGTTTAATGTCTGTGAAGTAATGAAATCCCCCTCGGCAATCCAATATTATTTCAAACGTATCCCTGGAGGGAGCTGCAAATGACAGTACACTGGCATCATGCAATGAATTTTCGTGTAACCGAACAGCATTTTCGGGCAGCGTTTCTTTGATCGAGTTGTAATATTGGTTGTATTCATTGGCAACAGCATTTATTCTTTCAAGGTAATCCTCCCGCCATTGTTCAGCCATTTTTTTTAGCTCTGGCGAAGGATATTCGGAATTAAGCGTTTCGTTATAAATATAAGGGTGGAATGATTCAGGCAGAAATTTTAATAAGTCAACTTTATGTGCGATCAAGTCCTGCTTGTATAATTTTTTATAATCTAGCCCCATTGTTTTGAAATGTTCAAGATTATTATCCCATTCTTCCTTTGTTTCAGGAAAAGCTAAGAAACTCGTTACCTGCATTTCCCTGCACCAATCTTTGGTGAAATAAATCATACCTTTATCCCTCCTGTTTCAGCCAATGGTTGAAACCCTTACCAGTTATTTATTTAATGGACGAAATTACATATTGCCAGGTTCCCAAGTTATAGCTACACCGCTTTCGTTCGTTTTCCTCATACCCCGGCTGGGAAAATTTTTTAGCAGTTCATGGCCCAGTAGTTCATTGTTTCCTACTTTCCACTGGAATTGTCACATGTTCAATAAATTGCTTTGTCGAAACTTCCCGGAATAATACGAACGAAAGTTTTTTGGCTAGGGAAAATTTGTAGTATAATGGCACAGTAACTAAATAAGTAAAAAATAGTATTTCGAAAAAGGCAAACCTGTCGAAAGACGGGGACGCAAAGCCACGGGTCTAAAGCAGGAGCACTGCAACGGCAGCCGGGTTACCGAAGGATACATGCATAAAACAATAGACAGCTTACCCAGTTGTAGACGCGCGGGGTAGGCTTTTTTGTTTTTAGTTGCCGTGGCAATAACAAAGGAGGAGCCACAATGCGCACTATCTTGCTAACAATGTTACTGGCAATAACCCTGCTTTTCGTATTCCCCGCCGGCCCGGCCGGCGCCGCCTACCCTGCTCCAACAGGTACCAGTATTACCGGCGACCGGCAGGTCTACATGGCTTGGTACGAGAATAACTGGGAAATTTTCATGCACGACATCACCAGCGGTGAAATTACCAGAATCACCGACGACCCCCACACTCAGGGCTATCCCGACATCTGGGACGACTACATAGTATGGCAGGACAACCGCGACGACCCCGACTCCGACCTCGGCGGTTTTAGCATTTACCTGTATGATATCAACACCCAAAGCACCCAAAAAATATCCCCCGCCACCGGCTACAGCCACCAGGAACCGCAAATAACGAACGGCAAAGTGCTCTGGACCGGCTACGATTTCGGTAAAAGGGACATCTGTCTTTACGATATCTCCGGCGGCAGCACCGAAGTAATCACCTCCACGCTAACCAACCCCACCGGCCTCAAATTCGACGGCCAAACCGCCGCCTGGATCGACTTCCGCAACGGCGGCAACGACCTTTACGTTTACAACTCCGGCCGGGATAAACAGGTTACCTCCGGCCGGGACATCAACTTCCTGCTGGCGGTGGACAACGGCCGGGTGGCCTACGCCCAAAAGGAGAACGGCTCTTACCAGGTTAAACTGCACAACCCCGCCACGGGTGAAACAAAAGACATCACCTCGGGCGCGGGCGACCACCTGCCCGTATCCATGTCCGGCAGCAACCTGCTTATCTCCACGGACAGCGGGCTGGTGCTGCAGGATACCGACACCGGTACCCAAACCCCCCTCGACCTGGGCAGCGTAAACCTGGACCAAGTGCTGCTGCAAGGTAATCAAATCATCACGGTTAAAGGAAGCAATATCACCACGCAGCCGCTGCCAGCCAGGCCAAACGAGTCATCAAACAGCAGCGGCATAACCATCTCCCACGTCTCTATATCATTTGAAGTTACCTTAAAAGCCGCCCAACAGAACAACATCACCTCGCCCGACGGGCAGGCGGTATTCGACTTTGCCCCTGACACCTTCCCCACAGACGTGGAACTAACCCTGCGGCAAGACGAAGCACAAATTGACGAATTTCTACCGGTAACCCCGGTATATACACCGGTGGTTGACGGAACCGCCGCCCAAAAACCGGTTACGGTAACCATAACCTTTACATTACCCGAAGACCAGGCGGATTACAGAAAAGCCGCCCTTTATCAACAGCAGGGGGACACCTGGGTATACCTGCCCGGTGCCAGGGAAAAACAAAACACCCTGTCTGCAGAGCTACAAACCCTTGCCCCGGTGGCCGTGCTGATTAAACCGGTATCATTCAAAGACCTGGCCGGCCACTGGAGCGGCAGCGACGTACAAGTGCTGGCATCGCACGGGATAGTGAACGGTTTTAACGATAACACCTTCCGGCCCGAACAAAAAATTACCCGGGCTGAATTCGTGGCCCTGCTGGCCAACTGCAGCCGCACGCCTGCCCAAGCCCGGGACAGCGCGGGATTCACCGATGTCCCGGCGGACCACTGGGCCGCCGCGGCCATAGAAACAGCCCGGCAGAACGGCTGGGTGGGCGGCTACCCCGGCAACAAATTTATGCCCGGCCAAACTATCACCCGGGAAGAAATGACTGCTATGCTGATACGCTACAGCGGCGCTGAAACGGTGGCGGGAGACGACCACCTGTCCGGCTTTAGCGACCGGGGCGAAATCAGCCCGTGGGCCGAGGAAGCCCTGAGCACCGCCGTAAGTTTGGGCCTGGTAAGCGGCTATAACAACCGGCTGAACCCCGGCGCCGAAACCACCCGGGCCGAGGCCTCCGTAATACTGTACCGGCTGCTGGAACGGGAAAAGAGAATTTAGTTATCTAAAGCAATCAGTCATCTACAAAGTTTTTTTCAAGGAGGCAAAAAATGCAATCCATCAAACAACGTCTACCTTTATTGATATTAGGCCTGTTTCTGGCGGCGGTTCTTACGCTGGCGATTTTGGCCACCGGCCTGGCCGGAGCCAAAGACGCAAATTCCACCCCGACCAAATACATTAAATTCGAACCCTCGGTTTACGACCCCACCTCCGGGGACGACGTAAAAATACTTTGGAACTTCCAGCTGCAGCATACCGCCTCAATAAAAATTAAAAATTCCCGGGGGGAACTGGTGCGCACCCTGGTAGGGGCCAGAACCTATCCCGGCGGCTACGTCCAGAACTCGGAAACCTGGGACGGCACCGACGACAGCGGCAGCATCGTACCGGACGGCGTGTACGAGGTAGTGGTCAGACCCCTGCCGGGACAGCCCGACTATTCCATGTACCCATCCATAAGCAGCTTAATCGTCAGCAGCAACCCTACCGGCGGCATCAATATCGCCCCCAACCTGGAGGGCGAAGGACCGTACGGTGATGAAACAAAAGACACCTTCGTTGTTTATGGACCACTGGACGAGGAAAATATTGTCGAAGTAAGAGTTAATGTGGACGGTGATATCAGGGTAGCCAATCTGTCCGGCAGCACCTGGACCCTGGATATTCAACTGCGGGAATTTGACCGGGTAAAAATTTCGGCTAAAAAGTACGTGGAAGAAGAAAGAAGCCGGCTCACTCCCGACGGCGGCACCGAAATTTACTATGAAATAGAAGAAAGGAACATCAGCGGTGAGCTTGACCTGTTAAAATACATTGTCACGCCTCAGGCGAACCTGGATAACATCGCCCGCCACTTTTACGGCGATTCAACTAAATCGCGTAAAATTGCCGACGATAACGGCATCAGTGACATCTACGCCCTTGAAGATTACTGGCGTTTGTTAATCCACAATCCCATCAATGATACGCGTTTAGAACCAATGCAATTATTACTTAGTTTATGGGAGAAATTATGCTTAGGTTTAGAAAAACTTTTCTTCTGCGACTCCGACGGTGACCCCGTGAACCTGGCCACGGGCAACTACATTCACCAGCACACCGATATTATCGTATCCGGCGCCTTCCCCATCCGGTTCGCCCGGTATTACAACAGCCTGGACAGCTACGAAGGTCGGCTGGGCACCAACTGGCACCATAATTTTGAATACCGGCTCTTAATTAATCGCGGCGGTGATGTGGAAGTCATATTCGCCGACGGCCACCGGGAGCATTACGAACTGGACCAGAACACCTTCAAGTCACCCGAAGGCGTGTTTAACACGCTATCGCGCAACCATGACGACACCTACACCTTAGCAAAACCCGACGGCACCACCTACACCTTCAACCGTGGCGGTTACTTGCTGCGGATAACTGACCCCAACGGCAACGACACCGAGCTTACCTACAATGACCTGAAGCTGGTGCAAATCAGCACTGCCTCCGGCAGCCTGCACCTGGACTACAACCGGGACGGCTTCATTGAAAAGATTACCGACCAGAGCGGGCGAAGTGTGGAGTACGGTTACGAAGACCTGAACCTGACCACCTTCACCGGCCCCGATTGTGAAACCATCACCTACGATTACGACAGCGAACACCATATGACGGCCTTAAATAACCCCCGGGGCGACGGCAGCTACGTAAACCAATACGACGACCTGGGGCGGGTAATCAAGCAAACCGACCCCCGGGGCGGTATCTATACCTTTAACTATAATGAAGCTGCCCAAACCACCACCATCACCGATCAGCTGCAGCGGGTCACCGTTAACCAGTATGATGATCAGCTGCGCATGATTAAGCGGACCGATCCGCTGGGACAAACTGAACATTTTACCTACGACGATGACAATAACGTCACCTCGTACACCGACAAGAAGGGCTACACCTATGACTACGAATATGACGACCGGGGTAACGTGCTGCAAATTACCGACCCGCTGCAGCGGGTCACCGGGTTCCGGTACAACAACCTGAACAAGCCTACCCTGATGGTGCTGCCCGACGACCGGGAGTACCATTATGATTACGACGCCGCCGGTAACCTCTTGGCCACCACCGACCCGCTGGGCCGGGTCACGGAAATCATTTACAATGACCGGGGTCTGGTTGAAACCATTAAACAGCCCGACGGGACCGCCCTGTCCTTCGACCACGATGCCGCCGGCAACGTCCGGGAGATGGTGGACGCCCTGAACAACACCACCCGGTTCGGCTACGATCAGGCCAACCGCGTCAAAAGCGTCATCGATCCCGAAGGTGCCACCACCGGGTTTGCCTATGACGGCAACGACAACACCACCCGGGTTACCGACGCCCTGGACCACAGCGTTTCTTACAACTACGACGACAACGGTGTGCTCAAAACCGTTACCGACCAGGAAGGCCATACCACCACCTACCATTACAACGGCGCCGACCAGTTGGAAAGAATCGTCGACCCGCTGGGCAACGTCACCCGTTACCAGTACGACGTGCGGGGCAACGTAACGGCCATGACCGACGCCAACGGTCACCGCACGGAATATGCATACGACGAACTGGACCGGCTGGTTGCGGCCACCGACCCCGAGGGCCATACCACCGGCTACGCTTACGATGCCAACGACAACCTGGTGCAGCAAACAGACCCCCGGGGGGCCGTAACAGAGTTTGAGTACGACGAGCTAAACCGGCTGGTTTCCGTCACCGACCCCCTGGATAACGTTACCGGGTACGCATACGACCTGGCCGGGCGGCTGGTAACCATTACCGACCCCCTGGGCCATGTTACATCCTATGAGTACGACGACGCCGACCGGGTGGTCTCGGTTGCGAATCCTCTGGGCAACACCGAACAATACAGCTACGACGAAATGGACCGGCTTTTAACCCACACCCTGCCCGGCGGCGCGGTGTGGCAGATGGAATACGACCCCCAGGGTAACCTCACCGGCCTGACGGACCCCGAAGGGCACCGGCAGAGCTGGCGGTACGATAAGAACAGCCGGGTTACCCGGGCCATCGATCCCCTAGGGCGGGTCACTGAGTATGACTACGATTCCCTGGGCCAACTGGAGAGCATCACCGACGCCCTGGGCCAAACACAGTACTTTGAATATACACCCCGGGGACAGATAGCCTCGGTAACCGACCCCAACGGCCATACCACCGGCTACGTCTACGACAAGCTGATGCGCCTGGCGCGGGTTACCGATGCCGCAGGCCATGATACCAAGTATGACTACGACCCGGTGGGCAACCTGACGGCGGTGCACCAGTACCGTTCCATCCTGCTCGCCACCATGGCCTCCCTGGAAGAGGACGCCGCCACCGTTACCATGTCGGTTTACGGTACATCGGTAACCGAAGAGGTATACGGTGATGATGAAGAGGCTTCCGTCACCGCCAGCGTATATGGAGAAGAAGCATCCATCACTGGAATCGGCGACGAAACCGAAAATGATGACGAACAGGCTTCGGTCAGCCAGGCCGTGTACTACGCGCCGGCCGACTGCCTGAACAGCGATATCTACCACCAGCCCACCTACTACACCTACGACGGGCGCAATCTACCGCTAACGGCGGAAGATGCCCTGGGCAACACCGTGCGGTACGAATACGACGAGGCGGGCAATCTGGTTCGGGTCACAGACCAGGACGACTTTGTCACGGGCTTTGCATACGATTTAAACAGTCAACTGACCAATATCCGCTACGACGATAACCGGCAGGTTGCGTTCACCTATGACCCACGGGGATACATGACCGGGTTTACCGACTGGCTGGGCGATAATAGTTTCGATCTGGACCCCCTGGGCCGCATCACCCGGGTCACCGACTTTGCCGGCCGGGTGCAGGAATACACCTGGAACGCCACCGGGCAAAAACAAAGCCAAACCTACCCCGACGGCAGCCGGGTATCTTATGAGTACGACCAGCTTGATCGGCTTGCCGGGGTCACCGACGCCTTCGGCCGCACCACCTCTTACGAATACAACCCGGCGGGTGAACTGGTGAAGCAGCTGCTTCCCGGCGGTACCAAAACCAAGTACAAATACGACGCCATATCGCAAATTACCGAGCTCAGTCACATTGACCCCTCCGGCAAGGTAACCGGCTCTTACGCCTACACCTACGACCCGGCGGGTAACAAAACAGCAGTCAGCAAAAACGCCTTCGATGAAGACGAGCTCGAAGAAACCGAAGGGAATACATTTGCCTATGACGCATTGAACCGGCTAATCAGCGTGCGGGAAGCCAGTGGCGAGTACAAAAACTACTACTACGACACCCTGGGCAACCGCATTGCCTTAATCGAGCAGGAAAAAGAGTATACAGAGGCTAAATATTACCAGTACAACAACTTGAACCAACTAACCAAACAGTATGACCACGACGGCGACGTCAAGCACTACAGCTACGATAACCGCGGCAACCTGACTGAAATGCGCAGCGAGGGCAAGGTATTCAACACCTACGCCTTTGACGCCGCCAACCAGTTGATTGAAGTGACCAACAAGTTCGGTGACACTACCAGCTACACCTACGACGGGCTGGACAACAGAATTCAAGCCATTATCGACTTAAACCACGGCGCCGAGCACAACAACCGACCGGTGTTCCCGCCGGGACCGGGCGGACCGCCAGCCTTTGTAGAAGAACTCAAAAACAAAAACCCGGGGCCGCCTTCACATGGCGGCAACCCCAAGCCGGGCTGGGATAAACAATTCAACCGTCACTACATGGCCCAGCATTACGTGGTGGACTACACCAAGGAATACAACAACCTGCTGCTATCCTACGGCGAACACAGCCAGGTGCAGCGCTACACCTACGGGCTGAATCTAGTAAGTATGGACTTTTTAGCTCTGGACGACCACGATAACGGCTGGATACCGTCGGGTACGAATACGGTCTACAAAGAACAGTGGGACAGCCTGTTCTACCTGCACGACGACCTGGGCACAGTGACCAAGGTGGTGGGCATCAACGGCAAAACATCGGCCCACTACAATTACGACGAATTCGGCCGTCCT
>LADP01000029.1 GCA_000961575.1 Peptococcaceae bacterium BRH_c8a | reverse complement strand
AGCAGATGGAGATCGACTTACTAAAAAAGTTGGACGAACTCGAAAGGAGGCGTTTTTAAGCCAAGTCAGATATGAAACGCGCTACCTGGCCATCCGTGTTCTGCATGAGACCAAATCCTATCCCCTCAGTAAACTTTGTGAAGCTAGCGGTATCCAGCGTTCTTCCTACTATAAATGGCTCAACAGAAAAGAAAGCAACAATGAGCAATTTAACAAAGAACTGCTTCCCAAGATTAAAGAGGCTTACGAAGAAAGGAATGGAATTCTTGGATATCGCCAGATGACCCTTAAACTCAACCGAGAACATCATCTTAAGGTGAACCATAAACGGATCTATCGGCTCATGAGTATCTTACATCTGAAATCGTTATGCCGCCGGAAACGAAAGCATTACACCCCATCGACGCCTGAGATTACGGCAGAAAATATCTTAAATAGAGCATTTGAATCCCCTGAATTCGGCAGGAAATGGCTGACTGACGTGACTGAAATGAAATATGGAACTGAACGTAAAGCCTACTTGAGCGCAATCCTTGATTTGGCAGATAAAAGTATTGTTTCTTATGTCCTTGGACACTCCAACAACAATGAACTCGTTTTTAGAACCTTTGACCTGGCCCATATAACTTATCCGGAAGCGAAACCCCTCTTTCATAGTGACCGTGGTTTTCAATATACAAATAAGCTGTTTAAGAAGAAACTAGACGAGGCAGGTATGACCCAAAGCATGTCTAGGGTAGCCCGTTGCATTGATAATGGGCCGATGGAGTCATTCTGGGGAATGATAAAATCGGAAATCTATTCTCCATAAATTCGCCACCTATGAAGAGCTGGAAGCAGCCGTCATAGAGTACATAAATTATTACAATTGTCATCGCTATCAGAAGAGATTAAATGGTATGACCCCATTGGAATACAGACAATACCTTAACAGTTCAGCAGCATAAAAAAGACACCAACCATACGCAAATGATTGAATTTATTGAGTAAAAACGAGCTACCTCATCTTAAAGATTTATGGTAAAAGCTAAACGTGAAATTAGATGGAACGTTTAAAACCAGTAACAGCAAAATATAAACAATTGATTTCAGATCACATCCAGCTCAAATCCTATCTGTTTAAACTACTACCCGCTTAAGGGTGGATGCGCTTTCAAGAGATGGATAATCATATTTATTTATGAGTGCTTAAGGAGTGGAATCGGGTCAGAAAATTTATTTGTAGGGATAGCCGACTGGCTCAGGTCTCTTCTTGGTGGTTCCGGTTTTTTACCCGCTGAGATTACCGAGTCAATTGTCTTAAAGCAACCTTGTTGCTATCCTGGCATTTATACTGATTAATGGCCTGTTCCTGCCGCTTTATGTGGAACGCAAGGTTGCTCCAACCGGGTTGGCCCTAAGGGTTGCTGCAACCTGTAGCCGATATGGTTAAAATGCTTCGCATAAAAATCATTATCCCAAAAAAAGCGGATATCGAAGTATTCCTTCTGCGCCCGCACTAATTTTCGTACCTACTTTAATGGTTTTTTCGGTGATTCCCTTCGTAAAAGGCATGGCGGCTATTGATATGAACAACGGCCTGTTTTATTTCCTGGCCGTTGCTTCCCTTTCCACACTATTTATCTGGATGGGTGGTTGGGTATCGTAAGGTTGGAATTATTTAACGCTTACTGTTTAATGTCAATTATTGATGTCACTTAGTGTAACGTGTCAAGACAAAAATTAGGGCGGAAGCGTTTTTTAAGCTCCCGCCTTTAGCGAGTTTAACTATACATAATCTAGCGTGATAAATTTTAACATACGATTGTTCCGCTTATTTCATTTCATTTAATACGCCTGGAACTAATTCACAGGCCAGAACATATTCTTCGGGGATATCATGCAAGATTCTAATATCCAAATCAGCAGAATTTTTGAATCCGAATCAGCTGTAATAAGAAGGGTCTCCCACAAGTACGACAGTTTTATATCCCTTACTTTTGGCCAGTTCAAAACTTTTGTTTAAACGTGTCAAGTGTGCTTGTACCTTTCATTTGTCTGTTCTGTCCGCATAGTAATAATTTCGTTTTCTAAATATCATTAAGAAAATAGGTCGTCTTGTCTATTGTATTGACATATCTACCCAACCAGTATAATATAATTATTAAATTAAATATATGATATCTATAGTTAATATAGGGAGTGTTGCAAAAGATATGGCTCAGGATAAATCTCAAACACGATCATACTCTAGTCCCTTGAGAAATAGACAACGGGAGCTTACCCGCAATCTTATTATGGAAGTAGTCGCTTCCCTCGTTGCGGAAGGCCGCATTCATACCTTTAGCGTACAGGACGTAGCCGACCGGGCTGGCATCTCTTACGCCTCGGTTTACCGTCACTTCCCAACCCGGGAGGCGCTGTTGGAAGAAATGTACGAGTGGGCAAGCGAAGTGGCCGGATCACAAATGCCGCCCGCCCCTCGTAATATTGATGAGATTTCCTTGTGGGTTGAAAAGTCAATACCGGTGCTTGAACAGCACGCTGCTGCCAATAAGGCAATTGTTGCAGTTCTCTCTGCGCTAAACATTAACCCGCAAAGCAGGGTGCAGCGAGATAAGTTAATCGATAGTCTAGTTGTTGAAGGTGCCCCGCATTTGCCCCCGGAAGTTGCCCGGCAGGCCGCGGCCATAATACGATTATTAGCCAGCGCCCAGGGCTGGGCAGCCTTGCGTCAGCGGTTCGGGCTAGACGCTGCGGATTCCACCGCCGCACTCACCTGGGCTCTCAATGTATTGATCCGGGATCTCAAACAAATTGAACTCGGTAATAGTCCTAACCAATATTAAGAGGGTACTAAATATGACTACTTGCAAGAGCTTGCTACAAAAAGAGACCGTGTATGTCATCCCCCTGTGCACCTCTGAAGCCACCTTTACCAACCAGGTCGGAACCAAAGCCGCAAACTTATCCCACCTGTTGGCTGCGGGGTTCCCAGTGCCTGATGGTATTGTCGTGACCACTGCCGCATTCACTGATCATGTAAGCAGGGCGGTAACCGACCGAGAAAATGCCTATGAGAAGATATTGAAGAATTCACTGCCGTCCTCGGTAGAAGACGCTCTCCGCCATGCCCTAACTGCCTTTGGGGATGTGCCGCTAGCCGTACGGTCATCCGGGGTAGCGGAGGACTTGGCCGGTGCTTCCTTTGCCGGCCAGTACGAGACAGTGTTAGGCGTGTTCGGTTATGCAGCCGCTGCCGATGCCGTGCGTAAATGTTGGGCTTCCGCTCTTAGCGAACGTATCCAGACCTACAGGACGACCCGGGAATTGGGTGTTGACCGGATGGCGGTGCTTATCCAACCCATGATAGAGGCTGAAGCTGCTGGAGTTGTTTTCACTGCCAATCCAGTGACCGGTGACCACTCCGAAACGGTGGTCAGTGTCGTTCGGGGCCTGGGTGAACGCTTGGTCTCGGGACAGGTTTCCCCGGACGAATGGGTGGTTCGGGAGGGCCAGGCTGTCTGTTTAAGCTCGCCGGAAAACGCCCTGGGCGAGCGCGAGGTTCTGGCGGTGGCGGGGCTAGCCCGGCAGGTGGAAAATTACTTTGGCGCCCCCCAGGACATCGAGTGGGCATTAAGCGGTGGCAAGCTCTACCTGCTGCAGGCCCGGCCCATCACCACGCTGGCAGATGTCGACGAAGCGAAGCCCGTACCAGTGCCGGTGGAGCCGCCTACCGGGTATTGGGAGCGCGGGGATTCCCACTACCCACAGCCACTATATCCCCTGACACGATCAATTCTGCTCCCTGCTGCAAACCAGGGTTTCCGGCAAATGTGCGCTGAATTTGGGCTGCTCACAGAAACGGTTGAAGAGCGTGAGATCGGGGGATGGGTTTACCTGCGGATGGTTCCCCTGGGGGGAAAGGATCGGCCGCCGCTGCCTGATTGGCTGACGGGTTTATTGATCCACCTGCTGCCGTCGCTGAGGGCGCGTATCCGGGATTGCACAGAGGCTGCCCGCACAGATAAGGCGGGAAAATGCATCAAGCAGTGGCATACCGAATTAAAGCCTAAATTAATAGAACGGCTTACAGCCTTACGGGACACCAATCTAAAAACGCTATCAAACGATAGATTGGACAGGCACGCCATAACTGTTGGCGCCTTGATTCGGGAAAGCCAGGAAATACACATGATGCTCAACCAATCGCTTAACCTGCTGCTGGCCGAATTTGCTTTTACCTGCCGAGATTTGCTGGGCTGGAACGAGGAGCAGACGTTTGACATGTTAATCGGCCTCTCCGAGACATCTAGCGCTCCAACCCGTGCCCTGGCCAAGCTTGCGCAGCAAGTGCGGGAAAGCCCGGTGCTGGCGGATCTGCTCAGTCAGAATGACCAGCGTACCCTGGAGCAGATGATCGCAGCAGACGCCGGCTTCAACAAAGCATTTTTCGAATACCAGCGGGAGTTTGGCTGCCGGGCGATCCGCTACGAAGTGGCCGATCCGACCCTGTCGGAGACGCCGGAGCTGCTCCTCTCCTTGATTAGTAACCAAATCAGTCGTAACTACGACCCGGATGCGGACGCCCAGGCACTGGCGGAAAAGCGCGCCGGCCTGGTGTCCCAAGCCCGGCAGATGTTGTCCGAACGCCCTTTGACGGAGCGGGATCGTTTCGAGCGGGCGCTGACACGGGCCCATCAAGCTTACCCGTTACGCGAAGAACACGGGTTTTACGATACCAGCATGCCGCTGGCACTGTTGCGGTACACGGCTCTGGAACTGGGGCGAAGGTTGGTGGAACATAAGCAAATTACAAAGCAGAATGACGTCTTTTTACTGGAATTGGATGAGGCACGAATAGCCTTAAGCACTGGTGACACTTTGCATGAGTTAGTTGCCCGCCGAAAGGGGGAACGCACATGGGTGTTGGCGCATCCAGGTCCTGCACACTACGGCACACCGCCATTAGCGCCGCCCTCCTTTGCCGCTCTGCCTGCACAGGCATACTTGGTTCATGAAGCAGTGATGTGGTCCTATGAACGGGTCTTTGCTACAGCGGCCAGCGGCCACCAGCAGGCGGACTCCCGGTTGCTGAAGGGAATCGCCGCTTCGGCGGGGCGTTACACCGGACCGGTTCGAGTAATTCCCGGCGAGTCAGAATTCCACAGGATTCAGGCGGGAGATGTGCTGGTTTGCCCTATCACCTCACCGGTTTGGTCGGTGCTTTTCTCCAGTGTGGGCGCGCTAGTAACGGACACGGGCGGGTTTTTATCGCATTCGGCGATCATCGCTCGCGAGTACCATATCCCGGCAGTGGTTGCGACGGGTAATGCAACTCAGATCCTCCGCGACGGCCAGGTCGTAACGGTAGACGGCTTGACCGGTACGATTACAGTGGAAGGTTTATAATAATGAATTGTTACATAAAAAGCTTTGGGGCATCGTGAATTGTAATTTGAATTAAGCAGTGATAAGGAGCAACCAGCGCTGCTGGCAAGAAGGTTCACCTCAGCATTTATGATGTAGTTTTAGCCTGTCTTGAGGTTTTAAGAAGTAAGGGATGTCTTTGGGAAAGGGTGATCCCGTATGTCACAACTTAAAAATCCCCTGGAAGTATACAAATTACTTCCAAAATCAAATTGCCGACAGTGTCAGGTGCCTTCATGCCTTGCTTATGCAGCTGCGGTAATAAACGGTCAAAAAAGTCTCACCGACTGCCCTCACTTAGAGAGTAATATTATTGAAAGGTTTAATATAAAAATACATAGGCGAGAGTCTCTTGAGCAGCAGCAGGAGAAATTACTGGAGCAATTAAAAAGAGAAATTACCACCATAGATTTTAATTCATCAGCAGAAAGACTGGGAGCATCACTTGCCGGGGATAAATTGAAGATTAAGTGTCTTGGTAAGAACTTTTTTATTGATTCAAATGGGAATATAACATCTGATTGCCACGTGATTACATGGCTGGCATTACCATTACTTGATTATGTTCTGACGTGTTCAGGAAAAAATGTTATCGGAGAATGGGTTCCTTTCAGGGAACTAAAAAATGGGACGACGTGGATTCCGCTTTTTGAGCCGTTATGTGAAAAAACCTTAAAACAAATTGCTGATAACTACACCGATCTTTTTGAAGACATTTTACATATGTTTGGTGGAAGGCCGGCAAACACAAGCTTTTCTTCCGACATTGCGCTGGTTATACACCCCCTGCCAAGAATTCCTATACTCATTTGTTATTGTAAGGCGGAAGATGAACTTGAATCTAAACTCAATGTTTTTTTTGACGCGACGGCGGAAGGTAACCTCAACATACGATCAATCTATGGTATTACCGCGGGGTTTGTAAGGATGTTAGATAAAATAACTTTTAGGCATGGTTAGTAATCATAATTAATCTATTACCGGACAATGATTATAGGAATTCTATTTCGTTTAATTAACTACCCGCCTGAGATTTTAAAACAAAACCATTACAATATGATTTAAGTAAAGGAGGTTTTCACCATAGACCCGACCATACTTCCCCCAGATTTACAGGAGGTTGTAAAACATCACACACACCTTTGTCCGGGAGTTCTTTTGGGTTACCGGGCTTGTAAATATGCCTTTGACCTAATCGGCAAATCTGACCGCATGCTGGTAGTAGCTAGCAATGAGAACTGTGGCAACGATGCGGTTAAGGTCCTTTTGAACTGTTCTAAAGAAGCAGGTACCCTGATCATACTCGCGGCCCAAAGGCAGTCCTTGTCCTTTTACAATTATGAAGAGGACGAGGGCGTTTCTCTTATTCTTAATCCAGTTATCGGCAAGCAGTTTTCATCCGATAGGAACCAGGATATTCAGGAGATTATGAATCTACCAGATAATGTACTGTTTATTGTTGAGCCTTTTGAACCAGGAATGGAAAAATAGAAAAGAGAATCGAAAGGTTTATCATGCAATCTTTAAATAATGTTATACTAAATACTCTACTTTTAGCCTGGGGAAGTGTATATCAAGCTCCCGATTGAACAATTCGTCTATCTCACCGAGCGTCGACTTTGGATACACACTGGCCCTAGAGCCCATAATCTTTTATTTGCCAAGGATTATGGGATGTTTTTTGTCTTCTTGACAGTAAAATATTGTTATTTTACACCATATCCAGGAAGAGCTGATTTCAAAGCTTAAAAACACCGGCATACTTGTAAAAACCATTAATTTTAAAATACGGGGGAGGAAGAATATTAATGAAAATAATCTTAATTCAACCACCTAATAGCATATCACTTCTAGGTAAAAGGAATTGTTAACTAAAAAAAGTAATATAAAGTAAAGTTTTACTTCCTTACCTTGTGAGGACCTTTATGAACTATGTAGATAACGTCAATGACGCTATACAATATATTGAGTCTAATTTGCACCGGAAGCTGTCCTTAGAGGAGCTGGCGTCCCGGTGTTACATTTCTCCTACTCATTTCTTTCGCATCTTCCGGGCAGTAACCAATCAAACTGTTAAATCATATATTCTGAGGCGAAGGCTATCCAAAGCTGCCATTGCGTTGAGAAAAACAGACCGCAATGTTGTGGACATTGCTTTCCAGTATGGTTTTAATTCTCATGAACAGTTCACCCGGGACTTTCTAAAAGTATTTCACATTACCCCAAGTCGTTACAGGAAAGAGAATATTTCTGTTTCTTTAACAAAAAGGATTGATATCATTGAACGGGATTTCAAAAATAAAAATAATGTTATTGTAGTTGACCACTACTGCCGAAAACTAAAAGAAATAAAACTATTGGGCGAGGAAGTCCTTATTCATTATTCGGAAAACTCATGCGAAATGGAAGAACTAAGCCGCAAGGTCTTGCATTTTACGGAGAAATATATTTACCAAGGCACAGCCAGGCGATTATTTAGCATCACCCGCAGTAACAGCAGCGATCCGCCACGCAAATTTAGTTTCTACGGTATAGCCGTAGAGGAGCATTTGGGTGACCGGTACGGGTTAGTGGAGAGGAGTATTCCCGAATCCAAATACGCTATATTCAGGTATCCGGGAACCATGGGATTAATATTCCGCACGGTTTTTAAAGATTTGGATAAATGGCTAAGTGTATCTGGACTAAAATTAAATAATCATGAACGCATTGAATACTTTGAATTATTTACTGAGGATTATAAGCAAACCAGGAAATTTTATTTATATGTACCTGTGCTTTGAATTGATTATGGTAATAAACCTCAAGATTTTTTTCTCCATCTCAGTTAGGCTTTAGATAGATAACCCAACGAGGTAAATTTAGATGTAATTAGTATCAGGTAGATGCCATCGATTGCACCGCATTTAACCATTTGCAAGAATAAAACAAGTGTTTTAAATAGAGGGTAAATTACCGTACCAAGTAACCATGCCATAAATTTTGTGCCTGTTTGTTTTTGTCTTGGATTTGACGATGGGAGGGTAAAAGTATGCCTATGTATAAAGGTATGGTGCAACCGGTTCGGGCTACACCGGATGAATTGCGTAAAATTCACATTGAACCGGTACCAGATGAAGACAAACCGCAAAAAGCTCTGGAGTTCCTCGAACAAATACGTAAAAATTTTCGTTCCTTTGTCATAGCTATGGAGTCCTGCACTAAATGTGGCCAATGTGCTGAAAACTGCCATACCTACCTTGGTACCAGGGATCCCAATAATATTCCTACCAACCGGGCCGAATTAATCCGCAAAATATACAAGAGGTACTTCACCCTGGAAGGACGCTGGTTTGGCAAGCTGGTTGGAGCTGAGGATATCAGCCTGGACGTGATAGAACAGTGGTATTCCTATTTTTATCAGTGTAGTCAGTGCCGTCGCTGTGCGCATGTCTGCCCCTTCGGTATTGATACCTGCGAAGTAACCTTTATCGGTCGTCAACTGCTTCACTGGTTGGGGATTACGCCCAAGCTGCACGCCAATACGGGTGGCGGCATGGAAAAGACAGGTAACCATATGAGCCTTCCCAAACCTGGCATTGTAGATACCCTGGAATTCATGTCCGAAGAAATCATGGACATTTTTGACGTGGAAGTGGAATTTCCTGTTGATAAGCCTAATTCGGATATCATGTACATTCCTTCCTCGGCTGATTTCATGTTGAATGAGTATACATTAATGGGAGCAGGTTTGTTCTTCACCTATATCGGTGCCAACTGGACCATTCCCAGTACTGTGACAGAAGCAGGCAACTTCGGTTTTTTATTTGACCAGTATCATACGCAGCGACATAATGTTATGCGTTTGCTAAACGCAGCTCATGAACTGGGTGTAAAGAAGATCGTCTGGGGTGAATGCGGGCACGGGTGGCGAGCGGCAAAAATGTATATTCCATCAATGGCCGATAGACCTGTACGATGGCCGATCACCCATATCCATGATGAAGTTGCAGAATTGATCCGTAAAAATGAACTGAAGCTTGATCCCACCAGGAATGACAAGCCCGTTACACTACACGACCCCTGCAACTACGTGCGTGCGTGCGGTTTGAATGAGAATATGCGGGTAATCATGCATGCCTGTGTTTCAGACTTTAGAGAAATGACGCCCCATGGCATGGATAATTTCTGCTGTGGTGGGGGTTCCGGAATCCTGTTCGACGATCCTGAAATGTACCAGAGAAGAATTCAGCTTAGCCAGAAGAAGGCTGATCAGGTTCGAACTACAGGTGTAGGCAAAAACGGTGACGGTATTCTTTGTGCACCGTGCTCAATCTGCAAGGCCCAGTTATACCCCATGGTAAAAGAGCATGAGTTGGGCGTTGAGGTTAAAGGATTAATTGACTTGGTAGGCAAAGCTTTGGTTTGGAGATGAGCACTTTTTATATTTTTTGATACTATCTACACCAGGTACTCTACTTTAGCGCCGGGGAAGTGTTTATCAAGCTCCCGGCGGAACAGTTCATTCATCTCTTGCAGTGTCTCCTTTGGATAAACGTACTTGCCGTAACCGAACTGACCGAATTTGAATTTGCGTTCGGATTCGTCCATGGGCAGGGTGGTGTCGGGAAATACCTCCATAATCCGTTTGCGGGCGGATAACGTGAAGCGGTGAGATATAAGCTCGAAGGTAATATTCTCCGCCGGGTAATCTTTTAATTCCTCGGCCAGGTTACCGATTAAACTGGTGTAGTCATCCTGCCACCCGGGATAAACGAAAATGGGAGCGATAAGAAATCCCAGGGGGTAGCCGGCGTCCGCTACCCGGCGGGCGGCCCGGAGGCGCGCACTGGCTGCCGGGGTGCCGCCTTCGTATGATTTGATGATGTGTTCGGTATTGATGCTGAACCTGAACCTGGTGTGCCCGTTATGGGCGGCGTTTAGCAGCCCGTCTACGTCGGTGAACTTAGTGACGAAGCGGAACCGGCCCAGGGGTTGGCCGCCGAAGAATTCGACGGTGCGAGCCAAAGAGCCGGTATATGGCTCGACCGACACGGGGTCGGAGGTGGCCGCGCCTTCGAAGCGGGTTATTTCCGGCGCCCGCTCGTTCATGTATTTTTCAGCCTGGTGCAGAATTTCTTCAATGTTTACATATACCCGTACATAGGGCTTTTTGCCCAGGGTGGTCTGCAGGTAACAGTACTGGCACTGCCCGCTGCAACTGGTGCTCAGGGGTAGTTGGTAGTGTGCCGAAGGTTTGCACGGGGAAAACTGCAGCGTGCGGCGCACCCCTACAACCAGCGTGCGCTTGGCTTCGCGGTACGCTTCCAGGGGAGTTTTGCCCGGAATGCCTGTTACACGGTTATGGCTGGCAATGAGGCTGACCGGGATTTTTGCTTCTTTAAACCTTTGTTGCAGCTCCTGTCCCAAAGGATATGCAAGGGCATCCTGTTCAAAAAGAACCCGCTTGGGGATGAACAATCAAAAACACCTGCCAAATATAAACGTAGTTAAGTTTTATGCTACGACTCAAAATAAACAAAAATACTGCGTGTCTACCGGGTAGTTTTTCCCGTTATTAGCTCAAACATTACAGTCACACTCTATAATGGTTGGCTTTGGATTTAAGGTAAAATAGCATATTTCACTGTTTCCAGTGCTGCTATATCCGCCAGGGGGTTTCCTGTTACTGCGATCAGTGCGGCAGGCCGCCCAGGCTTAATGACACCCCAATCCAAACCCAGGATGTGGGCGCCGTTTAATGTAGCGCAGCGGATGATTTCCGCGGGGGCAAGCCCGGCCCGGCGGTATAGGGCCAGTTCTTCCAGGTATCCACTGCCGTGCTCCACTCCGGTGGCCCCGGCATCGGTGCCCACCCCCAGGGTTACACCAAGGGAGATTGCTTCGCTAATCATGGCTAGCTGCCGGGCCACGGTTCTTTCCAATACCAGGCGTTCCTGCCGATCCGGCCCGCCGTTTTCAGACCGGCAGTTCAGCCTGGCGGCTACCGGAATCACGGTGGGTATCCAGGCGCTGCCTTTGGCGGCCATCTGCTGCAGCGCTTCCCGGCTTAGGAAATAACCGTGTTCCACCGTGTCCACCCCGGCCTCCAGCGCCAGCCGCACGGCGGCATCGGAACTAGCGTGCGCCATGACAGGCAGTCTCCGGGCACGGGCCCCTTGCACAATGGCATTTAGTTCAGCGGCGGTGTATAGCAGTGGGCCTACCCGGCCGTATTCCTTAAAACTAACTACTCCGGAAACAATTACTTTAACCAAGTTGACCCCACTTTGCGCCAATTGGTCCAGCGTTTCGGGCAGCTTATCCATTTCCACGCCCCGGCCCAAAAATGCGCCGTATGTGCCGGGCTGGCGCAGGGCGAATCCCGGCGACCGGATTACCGGTCCGGCCAGGTTGCCTGTGGTTACCTGTTCCCGGGTGGCAAAACCGATGCCCGCCCGGTCGCCGCCATCCCGGACAGCCAAAATGCCACGCTCCAGGGTGTCGGCAAGCTCGCTCTGCACCTGTCGGGCTATTGGCTCGGGTTGCTCCCAGCGCTTGCGCGCGGCGGCGAAGTCTTTGCCGTCCAAGGCCAGATGAACGTGGCAGTCCACCAGCGGCGGCAGCACGGTGAGACCTTCCAGATCCAGGTGCACTATTTCCCGGCGGGGGTCTGTAAAGGGAAAGCCTGTGTCACCGCCGGGCGTAACGGCTGCAATCCGGCCGGCCTCAATAAATATGTTACCGGCACCATTAATGATACAACCTTGACTTCCATCAAGCACCGGCCCGGTTTTTAAGATGTAATTTTTGTTTATATCTAATTTTATCAGCATCATGACTTAAATTTATCACCGGGCTCCGGGTTAATCAAATATTTATATTTTTAAATTAGCAAATTGTCAAAATTGATTGCCTTATTATCATGGTATATGATAAAATTATATCGGTATGGGGCGGTAACCTTTTGGTAGCGCACCCGAAATGTACCGGTTTGTTTGATGTTTGGGTAATGGTAATGCCGCTTGGAGCCGGAACGGACCGAGACGGGTTAACGAGGGAAATTTATGCCCTCCGGACTTGTCCGGAGGGTTTTGTGTTTATTAAAGGAGAAAACGATGACCAAACCAGCTATTGCCATCGTCGGGGCCGGCAAAGTCGGTTCCGCACTGGGTATCTTATTACAACAAAGAGGTTACCAGGTGTCCGGGGTGGCCAGCCGCACCGACCAATCGGCGGCCAGACTGGCTGCCCGGCTGCAATGCCCGGTCCTTGAAGCCAGGGAAGCGGCATCCCGGGCCGACCTTGTCTTTATCACTACCCCGGATCGGAATATTGCTCCGGTAGCTGCCGCCATAGCAGCAGAGGGTGGCTTTAGGTCGGGCCAGTTGGTGGTACACACCAGCGGCGCGCACCCCGCCTCGGAATTGCACGGCGTGCGGGAAACCGGGGCGCTGGCGATGAGCATCCACCCGCTGCAGTCTTTTGCCGGGGTGCAGTCGGCTATGGAAAACCTGCCCGGCTCTTATTTCGCCCTAGAGGGTGATGAAAAGGCGATGCCTGTAGCAAAGCAGGTGGTCAGCGATTTGGATGGCCAATGCTTTACCATTTCGGCAGCCGATAAACCGCTTTATCATGCCGCCGCCTGTATTGCCTCCAACTACCTGGTTTCGCTGATGCATTTTGCCACCGGGTTATATGCCCGGTTCGGGCTGGGACCCGAAGAAGCGTTTGCGGCGCTGTTACCTTTGGTGCGGGGCACAGTGGCCAATATAGCCAAGGTTGGCCCCACCGAAGCGCTTACCGGCCCGGTAGCCCGGGGAGACGGTACCACTATCGCGGGACACATTGACGCTTTTAAGCAATTGGAACCTGAAATACAGGAATTGTACGGTAAACTTGGTCAGTATACAGTGCAGGTCGCCCTTGAAAAGGGCAGTATCAGCGCAGCACAGGGACACGAGTTAAACCAAATTTTCAGGGAGGTTCTATAAATGGCTATTGAACGCGTAACCACGGCAACTTTTAGGAAATACAGGGCGGAAGGCAAAAAAATAACCATGCTTACTGCTTACGATTATCCCACCGCCAGGCTGGTGGACGATGCCGGTATTGATGCTATTCTAGTGGGCGACTCTTTAGGCAACGCGGTGCTGGGGTACGGTTCCACCATCCCGGTGACTATGGACGATATGGTGCACCACGTCAAGGCGGTGGTACGCGGTGTACAACGGGCTATGGTAGTGGCCGATATGCCTTTTCTTTCCTACAATGTATCCAAGAAGGAAGCGCTGCGCAACGCCGGGCGCTTTCTGCAGGAGGCCGGTGCCCAGGCCGTCAAGCTGGAGGGTGGCACCGAAGTGGCAAAAAGTGTGCAAAAAATTACTGAAGCTGGCATTCCGGTCATGGGCCATCTGGGCTTGACCCCGCAATCCGTGCATCAGCTGGGCGGTTACCGGGTGCAGGGCAAAGATGAAGCAGCGGCAAAAAAACTTCTGCAGGACGCCAAGGCGCTGGAAGAGGCGGGCGCTTTTGCGGTGGTGCTGGAATGTGTGCCTGTTCCGCTGGCCAGGCTGGTGACTGAGAGTATCGGCATTCCCACCATCGGCATCGGCGCCGGGCCGGACTGCAGTGGTCAGGTGTTGGTCATTCACGACATGCTGGGCTTTTACGGTCAATTTGCGCCCAAGTTTGTCAAACGCTACGCCAACCTGCACGAAAACATTATGCAGGGTCTGCAGGAATACCGTTGTGAAGTTGAAAATGGCGCCTTCCCCGGCCCGGAGCATGGCTTCGGTATGGACGAGGAAGTGCTTAAGAAGATTAATTAAGGAGTCAGGAGTCAGTAGTCAGTAGTCAGTAGTCAGAAATAGTTGTTTTTTTAAACCCGAAAACTTTGGGGTTGTAATAAGCTTTGGAGTTTGTCATAATTTTTAGGATTTGTCATAGCTTTGGGGTTTGTCATCCTGAGCGCAGCGAATGATCTTATCTTGTAAGATTCCTTACTGCGTTCGGAATGACAACAGCGCTTCTCTATAGCAACTACCAACTAACTACTAACCAAAAACTAACTACTAACCAAAAACTAACTACTAACTACTAACCAAAAACTAACTACTAACCAAAAACTAACTACTAACTACTAACCACTAACCAACTAACCTAATCCAATCCAAAGGAGCTATTATCATGCACATCCACCGCACCATTGCGGAAATTAGACAATTTGTAGGCCAATGCCGGGCCGCCGGCCAAACCGTGGGTTTAGTGCCCACTATGGGCTACTTCCATGAAGGGCACCTAACACTGATGCGGGAAGCCAAACAAAAATGTGACGTGGTAGTAGTCACCCTGTACGTTAACCCGCTGCAGTTTGGTCCCAAGGAAGACCTGGCTCAATACCCCAGGGACTTTGAGCGGGACTGCACTATGGCCCGGGATGTGGGGGTGGACGCTATCTTTACGCCTTTGGATCAGGAGATGTACCCGCAAGGATTTAGCACTTTTGTTGAAGTAACCGGTTTAACGGACATTCTATGCGGGCAGTCCCGCCCCGGTCATTTCCGCGGTGTTACTACCGTGGTGACCAAACTGTTCAACATTGTTGCCCCCGACCAGGCCTTTTTCGGGCAGAAAGACGCCCAGCAAGCCCTGGTTATCCAGCGCATGGTCAGGGATTTGAACATGAATCTGGAAGTCGTCATCCTGCCCACGGTGCGGGAGCATGACGGATTGGCCATGAGTTCACGCAACGTTTACCTGACCGAAGAACAGCGCCGGGACGCTTTGGTACTATACCGTAGTCTATGTGCTTTCCGGGCTGCGGTACAGCAAGGCGAACGGGACGCAGGCAAGCTGCGCGGGATGATGACTGACATGATTACAACCGTTCCGGGTGCGCAGCCGGATTACGTGGAAATACTTGCGGTGCCGGATTTGCAGCCGCTGGAAACTCTGCAGGGTGGGATTATTGCCGCCTTGGCGGTACGGTTCGGTAAAACCAGACTGATTGATAACGTCATCATGGAGGTGTAGACGATGTTTGTAACTTTATTTAAATCCAAAATTCACCGGGCTGTAATCACTGAAGCCAATCTAAACTACGTGGGCAGTATCACCATTGACGAGGCCCTCATGGAAGCCGCCGATATTATGCCCAACGAAAAAGTGCAGGTGGTGGACAACAATAATGGAGCCCGCCTGGAAACTTACGTTATTCCGGGCCCCCGTGATTCCGGTGTTATTTGTCTGAACGGAGCGGCGGCCAGGCTGGTGCAGCCCGGGGACACCGCAATTATCATTACCTATGCCATGATGACCAGGGAAGAAGCTCGGACATTTAAACCCACCGCAGTGCTAGTGGACGAAAACAACCGGGTCATCCGCGTGATGGAAGAAATACACGGCCAGAAGGCTTAGCAGTCAGGGCATCTTAGGAGATAACACCAAACCCTTTCTTCAAAATTTGCTGTGATCCAACTGCATAATTTTTATGCCGAGAACCCGGTATCTTCGCCGCTATTTAGTTAGTTGGGAGGAACCGGGTTCATATCAATTTGGTTATTTTTCAAGGCCGCGGGCGGCGTGATTCCCGTAAAATGTTTATTGAGATATAGAGAAAATTGTGTATAATAATTGGGTAACTATAATTCGGCGAAATTGTTGCCGGTAATTTAGACTAAGGGGTGGTCACGTGCCAACCGCTGCCGAAATTAAACAATTAACAGATGAAATAATAAAACTCAAACAAGAGCGGAACGCGATTATTCTCAGCCACGTTTATCAGCGGCCCGAAGTGCAAGAAGCCGCGGACTTTGTGGGTGATTCACTGGAATTGTCCCGCAAGGCCGCCGGCACTAAAGCCGACGTGATCGTATTCTGCGGAGTTCATTTTATGGCCGAAAGTGCATCCATTCTATCGCCGCAGAAAACTGTACTGCTGCCTGAAGAAGACGCCGGTTGTCCGATGGCGGATATGGTAACCGTCGAAGCGCTGCGGGCCAAAAAAACCGAAGTGCCCGAAGCAGTGGTGGTTTGCTACGTAAACACTTCAGCCGAGGTCAAAGCGGAATGCGATATCGCTTGTACTTCGGCCAATGCCGTGAAAGTGGTGGCCTCCCTACCGCAGGACAGGCCTATTATATTTGTGCCGGATAAAAACCTGGGCGCTTACGTAACCAGTCAGACGGGTCGGGAAATGATCCTGTGGGAAGGCTACTGCAATACCCACCACCGCCTTACCGCCGACATGGTTCGGGCGGTTAAGGACAGCCATCCCGGCGCCCTGCTGTTGGTACACCCGGAATGCCTGCCGGAAGTGGTAAACATGGCCGATCACGTGGCCAGCACCACCGGTATGCTGCGTTATGCCGGGGAAAATCCGGCCACGGAATACATTGTGGCCACCGAAATGGGAATTTTACATCAGTTCAGCAAAAGATACCCGGGTAAAACGTTTTACCCAGCCTCGAACAAGTTGGTTTGTCCCAATATGAAGGCCACTACCCTGGACAAGGTGCTGACCGCGTTACAGACGCTGGAACCGCGGGTTACCGTACCGGAAGATATCAGGGCACGGGCACTTCAATGCCTGGAGCGGATGCTGGCCGTACAGTAACGGAGGATTTGACGGTGGCTAACCATTTAATAATGAATTTCAATACCCGGGATTTGACCGAGCACCAGTCCGATTTTATCGTGCTGGGCAGCGGCATCGCCGGGTTTTTCACCGCCCTGCTGGCCGCCCGGCTGGGAGCGGCGGTAACGGTAATCACCAAGCGGACTACTCAGGACAGCAATACTGACAAGGCTCAGGGCGGCATTGCCGCCGCTATGGATGCCGACGATTCACCGGATCTGCACTACTCCGATACCCTGCTGGCCGGGGCCGGGCTGTGCGACTGCGAAGCCGTACGCATTCTGGTGCATGAAGGGCCTCGCCGGGTACTGCAGTTGATGGATATGGGGGCCCGCTTTGATTTTGAAGGTGGGCGCCTGGCCCTGACCAGGGAAGGGGCCCACAGTTGCCGGCGTATTCTGCATGCCTGCGGTGATGCTACCGGGGCGGAAATACAGCGAATTCTCAATCAGCAGGCGCTGGCCGAGAAGAATATTGAGGTACTGGAACGACATTTTGCTGTGGATTTACTAGTTAAAGATAACGTTTGTCGCGGCGTGCTGGCTTATGATGAGCAGGGAGACCGCTTGAAGGTTTTTCGCAGCCGGGCGGTAATCCTATCCACCGGGGGCTTGGGCCAACTGTTTGACCACAGCACCAACCCCGATGTAGCCACCGGTGACGGCATTGCTATGGCCTACCGGGCCGGGGCCGAAGTGATGGATATGGAATTCATCCAATTCCACCCCACGGTGTTTAATCTGCCAGGCGCGCCCCGGTTTTTGATTAGCGAGGCGGTGCGGGGCGAAGGCGCATACTTGCGCAACCGGAGCGGTGACAGGTTTATGCCTGGTTATCATGAGTTGGCTGAACTGGCGCCCCGGGACGTGGTGGTGCGGGCCATCCTGGAAGAAATGCGCCGGGAGCAGGAAAGCGCTGTTTATCTGGACCTCCGGCATTTGGACGGTGAACTGGTGCTGCGCCGTTTCCCCAATATCCACCGCACCTGTCTGGAGCACGGGCTGGAAATCACCCGGGATATGATTCCGGTGGCCCCAGCCGCCCATTATATGATGGGCGGGGTTAAAACCAACTATTTTGGGGAAACAAACATAGAAAGGCTATATGCCTGCGGTGAAGTGGCCTGCCAGGGGGTCCACGGGGCCAATCGGTTGGCCAGCAACTCGCTGCTGGACGGGTTGGTGTACGGCGGTCGCATTGCCGAACGCACCGCCGGGTTGTGGCGTGAGCCCATGCCCGTACGGGTTGACTTTGCTTCGCAAATGTCCGCACCGGGGGATACGGTGAACCATAATGAAGTCCGTGAGGAATTACGGCGGCTGATGAGCATGTACGTAGGCCCGGCGCGGGATCGCCAGGGATTGGAACAAGTCCTGGATTACATGAGTGGCCTGACCCGGCTTGAAAGCACCGCTGCAAGAACCATTCAGGGAGCCGAACTGCGCAACCGGCTGCTGGTATCCCGGTTGGTGGCAGAAACCGCGCTGATGCGCACCGAGAGCAGGGGCGGCCATTTTCGCAACGATTACCCCCGCCCGCGGGAAAGCTGGCTCAAGCACATTATATTGCGTAAATAGTTTGGCCGGGGGGAAAACCCCGGCTTTTACATAACAAAAGCAGGAGTCAGGAGTCAGAATTCAGTAGTCAGGAGTCAGGAACGACTGTTGTCTCGATCCTGAAAATAGATTTTGTTGCTGTCATCCTGAGCGTTAGCGAAGGATCTTAAGATTCTTCACTTTGTTCAGAATGACAACCCAAGCGGATTTTTCATCCCAGTGATGGCGGCGGCAGGGGCTTTTATACTGACTCCTGAATACTTGAATTTGTAAAGGTTGTGAACATTTTAGATGAATATTAACCTGCATGCCTTAAACCAGCTAATTGACCGGTGCCTGGAAGAGGACATCGGGCCGGGGGATATTACCACCAACAGCGTGGTTCCGCCGGATCTAAAAACCACGGCCTTTATCAAGGCCAAGCAGGACGGGGTGGTGGCCGGCCTGCCCGTAGCCCGGGCTGTTTTCTTGCGGCTGGATCCCGAACTGATTTTTACCCCTCTGGTGGCTGAGGGGGCGGCGGTAACCGCCGGTACCTTGCTGGCCAGGCTTGAAGGACGGGCCAGGACTATTCTCACCGGTGAGAGGTTGGCCCTCAATTTCCTGCAGCGCCTTTCCGGGGTGGCCACAATTACCAGCCGGTTGGTGCAGTTGGTTGCCGATTACCCGGTACGGGTGGTGGACACCCGCAAAACCACTCCTGGATTGCGGGTTCTGGAAAAGTACGCCGTCCGGATGGGTGGTGGCCATAACCACCGGTTAGGCCTTTTCGATGCGGTGTTAATCAAGGATAATCACATCCAAGCCGCCGGCAGCATCAGCCAGGCGGTGAAGCGGGCCAAGATGGCGGTATCCCACACCGTTAAAATAGAAGTGGAAGCCGAGGATCTGGCCGGTGTGACCGAGGCCCTGGAAGCAGGAGCAGACATCATTATGCTGGACAATATGGAGCCCGAAACTATGGCCCGGGCGGTTAAACTGGTTAATGGCCGGGCGCTGCTGGAAGCATCGGGTGGCATTACTGCACACACTCTGGTGGCCACTGCCGCTGCCGGTGTCGATGTGATTTCAGTGGGAGCACTAACCCACTCGGCACCTGCACTGGACATCAGTCTGGATCTGGGCCGGCTCAAAGTCATGCCGGGCATCATAGAAACGTAAACCAAAGTACTTATTTAAGGTTGACAATTCGCCCGGTAAAAAATACAATGAATTTATGTTGGTGGAGCTAATAATATGAAGACTAGGATATTAGAAATTTTAAGACAAACCAAAGATTGGGCCTCGGGTGAAACACTCTGCCGTGAAATGGGCGTTTCCCGCACGGCGGTCTGGAAGCACATTCGTACCCTACGGGAAGAGGGATACCATATCGAAGCCAGGTCCAACCTGGGCTACCGTCTGTTGCAGGCGCCTGATATCCCCCTGCCCGGTGAAATTGCCGCCGGGTTGCTCACAGCGGTGATAGGCCGGCAGATCGAGTATCTACCTGAACTGCCTTCCACCAATGATACCGCCCAAAAATTGGCCCGGGAAGGTTGTCCGGAAGGCACGGTGGTGGTCACCGAGTGCCAGACCGGGGGCAAAGGACGGATGGGCCGGCCCTGGTTTTCCCCACGGGGCAAAGGGTTATGGTTTACAATAGTGCTGCGCCCACCGGTGAATCCGGCGGAAACGCCCCAGGTTACTATGGTGGCGGCGGTGGCCGTGGCCGAGGCCGTACGTGCACACACCGGGGTGGAATCAGGCATCAAATGGCCCAACGATATCCTCGTGCAGGAAAGAAAGCTTTGCGGTATCCTGGTGGAACTAAATGCCGAAATGGACCGGGTTAACTTCATGGTTGCCGGCATGGGCCTGAATGTGAACGTTCCCCGGAGCGAATTTCCGCCTGAAATCAGGGACACTGCTACTTCGCTGCAAGCCGAATCCGGCCGGCATATCCCCCGGGTGCCCCTTTTAAGAGCCTTGCTTAAATCCTTTGAAGACTGGTATCGTCTTTGGCTGGACGAGGGATTTGCCCCGATACTGAGCAGGTGGCGTGAACTTTGTGTCACCCTCGACTGTCCAGTGACCGTGCATACCATCCGGGAAAGTTACACCGGTCATGCTATTAATGTTGACGAAACAGGTGCGTTGCTCGTAAAAACCGAAGACGGCAGTATTGAACGCCTGCTAGCCGGGGAGGTGACTCTACGCAAAAGATAAACCAATCAGTCTGTCCTTATCGTTAACCAGCCAACCAATAGTGGTTAACCAGGGGGTCAGGCCTGTCGTAACTATACTAACTCGTATAACAAAATATTTTAATTTTGAAGTTAGTATAGTTACGACAGGCCTGACCCCGTTATTCAGAAAGGAGTGTTGAATTTGGGTAAACTTACTCCCCGGGATATGGTACTGGTGGCGCTGTTTGCTGCGTTGGCCGTAACGGCTGCCCTGTTATTCCGGTTTTTTGGCGGCATGATCGTTCCTTTTAGCCTGATGCCGTTTGTGGCGTTGCTGGCCGGCGGCCTGTTGGGCGCCAGGCTTGGCGCCCTGAGCATGGGCATTTATGTGATTATGGGCCTGGTGGGGATTCCTGTTTTTGAAAAGCCGCCCTTTGGCGGCCCTGCCTATGTCTTATCTCCTACGTTCGGATTTTTGATTGGCTTCATTGCAGCGGCTTATTTAGCCGGTCTAATTTTGAAAGGGCATGACGCAGGCCCGGTTCGCCTGGCAACAGCCATGCTGGCCGGGGTGGTGGTCATTTACGTTATCGGGTTGCCCTACCTGTATGCCATAATTAATTTCTACATGGGCAAGGCAATAGACATCCCTGGTGCGTTAATGATCGGGTTCGTACCGTTCATCGGATTTGATTTACTCAAAGCACTAGCCGCCGGGATGCTGGTTAAGGCGGTCAGTGTACGATTGCCCCAACTTAGCAGGCAGCATTAAAACCAAGCGCCACCGGGCTCCGGTGGCGAATTTTTTCTGGAGGGATTGTTGTGAACGGCATGCCGTATATGACTGCCGGCAGAGATAGGGCAATGAAACTGGCAGCCCTTCCTGTTGAAGAAACCTACAACTTGATGGCCGCCGCCGGAAAGGTGACCAGGGATAACTATGGCCATCGCGTTGAATTGTGCACCATTGTCAACGCCAAATCGGGCCGTTGCAGCGAGGACTGTGCGTTTTGTGCCCAGTCGGCCCATCATGGTACAAATGCGAAAGCTCACGGGCTTTTACCACCGGAAGAGATTTTGCGACAGGCTATTAAAATGGAAAAGTCAGGAGTGCCCAGGTTTTCGCTTGTGACCAGCGGCCGGGGTATCGCAGGCCGTGAACTAGAAGAGATAATTGCCACCATTCACCTGCTCAAGCGGGAAACGGGGCTGCAGGTATGTGCCTCCTTGGGTATTATCGGGGCCAATGAAGCGGTTATGTTAAAACAGGCCGGAGTTGCCACCTACCATCACAATCTGGAAACAGCACCGGATTATTATCGTGAAATATGTACCACCCATGATTACCAGGAAAGGGTACGTACTATCGAAGCCGCGACCCAGGCCGGGATGCGGGTGTGCGCCGGAGGTATCCTGGGTCTGGGGGAAACTATGACCCAACGGGTGGAAATGGCACTAGAATTACACAGGCTTGGTGTTGACTCGGTACCCCTTAATATAATCAATCCCATACCCGGTACGCCCCTGGAAGCGGCCCGGGTTCCGCCACCTTTGGAACTGCTTAAAGTAATCGCCTTATTCAGGTTAATTATGCCCCGGGCGGTTATTAGACTGTGTGGAGGACGACGGGAAGGGTTGCGCCACGCTCAAACCCTGGCTTTTACGGCCGGTGCCAATGGATTGATGGTGGGCAATTACCTTACCACCCGGGGCGGTTCCCTGGAAGATGATTTGGACTTGTTGACTGACCTCGGTATGGAACCTTGTTAATTGACTGTAAAATAAATAATACAGTGCACAATGGTTGATAGCAAAACAAAGGGGGCGGGTAATCCGCCCCTGAAATTTCAACAAAAATATAAGCCCCATAAGCCAACAATCTGGGTGAGGCATATTTTCCGCATAACCTCTTATTTAGTAGCTGGAAACACGCCGGAAGCAATCCCTGCAATATACAGGTCTTTCTCCGCTGGGTTTGAAAGGAACTTCCGTGTCTTTACCGCAATTTGAACATACCGCAGGATGCATCTGACGGTTCTGTCGAAACCCACTGCCGCTGTTGTCATTCGGCCTGTTGTTTCGGTTCTTTCGGGCCGCCCGGCATTGAGGACAACGGCTGGGATCGTTGTTAAAACCTTTCTCCGCAAAAAACTCCTGCTCAGATACAGTAAACGCAAATTCTTCCTCACAGTCGCGGCATGTCAGATAACGGTCTTGATACATTTGATAACCTCCCTGAGTTTATGGATCCTTAGTATTGGTAAGACGATTTTTTACTCTTTGGATATCTCTCAGAGAGAAAAAATACGCAACCTGGACCCTGGAATTATCTTACTATAACACAGAATATCTATACTAGTCAAAACTTCAGGCACCCCCAAACAAGCCGCTCTACCTTGTGCTGCTGCCAGAATTTATAAGTACCTGGCCGCGTTAACTATACCTTCCACAGACGCAGGATTTTCGTAAATAACGTTGCCTACAACGATGGTGTCTACCAGTGCGGCCATGATGCGGGCCCGGTCGGCGGAATTTATTCCACCTCCGTAAAACAGGTGTATTTTTTTCCGATGTCGCGCCACGGTTTCCACCAGCGCAGGATCTCCAAAAACGCCGCTGTATTCCAGGTATAGCAGTGGCAGGCCCAGCATATTCTCGGCCAGGTCGCAGTATGCCAGGACATCCTTTACGCTTACCGGTCCAGTTCCGGTCAGTCTTCCAGCAGCCGAGTGGGAATTACATATTACGTAACCTTGCGCCACGGTTATGTCCCAGGGGATCCGGTCTCCGTACCGTTTGATAGCCTGGTGGTGCAGACCGGACAACCACAGAATGTTTCCGGCGTTTAGTACCAGCGGCAGGAAATAAGCTTGTACACTTCCCTGTGCTATCACTGCGGCTATTGTTACTTCCTGTACTACAGGTCCCTGATAGCCGCTTTGCCTAATTTGGCCCAGGAGATTTAAAGTTTTTTCCCGGGTTATACCCTGCGTTCCGCCTACCATGATAGCGTCAAACCCTGCGCCGGCGACCCTGAGCATGGTGTCTTTATCGATATGCTTGTCGGGATCCAGTTTGGCTACCACGCGCCAACATGCCCAATTAGACTCTTTCCACATCCTGTTCCACCGCCTGTTAAATGCTTAAAATATTATATAACATTTTACCAAGTTTAACGTAAGCGTTATAAAAACGGGCCGCTAAAAATGCTTTATCTTCGCACAGCCTGTAAGACCCCGCCCTTTTAGGTCGGGGATTAACAGGCTGTAAGCTCGAAATAAGTGCGACTAAGGTATAGCGGTCAGGGGACACACCTCTGCTTATGGGTCAAGCTTTGGGGTCGAGGAATGTCCCCAACGTATGAGTCAAAACCCCACCTGAACCAAGTCTTCTATATTGCATAAAGCCGGATGATTTTGATAAAATTGTCGTAGCGCGTATGACGTTGGGTTTAGTGATTATATTTTATTGTAAAGGGGAATTCCCGTGATACTGGTTTTTGACGTGGGTAACACTAATATTGTGCTGGGCGTTTTTCGGGACAGGGAGCTAATTCAGAACTGGCGCCTGTCTACTGCCAGGCACCGCACCGATGACGAATACGGCATCCTGCTCAGGGAACTATTTGTTTCTTCCGGTCTGTCCATGACCGACATTAAAGCGGTGGTACTATCCTCGGTGGTTCCACCCATCAATTATACTTTGGAGCGGACCTGTCAAAAGTATTTTAATTTAAATCCATTATTTATCGGGCCGGGCGTTAAAACCGGCATGCCTATTAAATACGAAAACCCGCGCGAAGTGGGGGCCGACCGCATCGTTAACGCCGTGGCCGGTTATGAACAGTATGGCGGCCCGCTTATAATTGTGGATTTTGGTACCGCCACCACCTTCTGCGCCATCTCGGCCCGGGGTGAATATCTGGGCGGAGCCATTGCCCCCGGCATTGGTATATCCACTGAAGCCCTTTTTGCCCGGGCGGCCAAACTGCCCCGGGTGGAACTGACCAAGCCACCGACGGTAATCGGTAAAAACACCGTTAATAGTATGCAGTCCGGTTTCATATACGGTTTTGCCGGCCAGGTGAACGGCATAGTGGAGCGGATGAAGCGGGAAATAGAAGGTGAACCCAAGGTTTTGGCCACCGGCGGCCTGGCCGAACTTATTGCCAAGGAAGCCACAGCCATTGACAAAGTGGACAAGTACCTTACCCTTACCGGGCTGTTGCTAATCTTTGAGCGTAATAGCTAAATGGGGAGAGGTGCATAATGATTCGTCTTTGCCGTGCAAATGAGATCGATACCATTTACGCCATTATTAATGACTCTTCAACGGTTTATAAAGGGGTCATTCCGGCAGACCGCTGGAAAGAACCTTATATGCCCATGGAAGAACTGCAGGCCGAGATAAAACACAGTGTGGTATTCTGGGGCTACGAGTTGGGTGGCGAACTGGTGGGTGTTATGGGTATCCAGAACGTTGGAGATGTTACCCTGATTAGGCATGCCTATATCCGCACTGATATGCGCAACAGCGGTATTGGGGGTAAACTGCTGGCCTTTTTACGGGGTCAGGCGGACCGGCCGATCCTGATCGGCACCTGGAAGGATGCCGTGTGGGCGGTCCGATTCTATGAAAAAAACGGTTTTCGAACGGTTTCACCTGCCGAGAAGGATCGACTGCTTAAACAATACTGGTCCATACCCCAGCGGCAGGTAGAAACTTCAGTGGTTCTGGCTGAAGTCGAACAAACCATTGAGGGCCAGTGCGTTTAAAAACTTTTCTTACTTTGCCCTCTACAGTAGCCTTCCTTCCAGTGGGCGATAAGGGTTAAGAAAAATAATAGTGGGTGTTTGGATGTTTAAGATTGGTAGTGTCAAAATAGAGAACCCGGTGGTGGCGGCGCCTATGGCCGGGGTTACTGACCGGGCTTTTCGGATTCTGGCTCGGGAACACGGCTGTGGCCTGGTTTGCACCGAAATGATTAGCGACCAGGCCCTACTTCATGGTAACCCCAAAACAAATATTATACTGGACTGCCGCGATGAACAGAGCCCCATTAGCACCCAGCTATTCGGCAGCAATGTGGAATACATGGCCCGGGCGGCGGAGATAGTAGCCGGCCGGGGTGCCGACATTATTGATATCAACATGGGGTGTCCTACACCCAAAATAGTAAAAAACGGCGAGGGAGCCGCGTTGATGAGAACCCCGGCACTGGCAGCATCAATTGTGGCGGCGGTGGTAGAGCGGGTTCAATGTCCCGTAACGGTTAAGATACGCAAGGGCTGGGATGAAAATTCAGTGAACGCGGTGAAATTTGCCCGTCTGATGGTGCGGTCCGGGGCTGCGGCGGTAACCGTGCACGGACGCACCAGGTCGCAGTTTTACAGCGGCGAGGCCGACTGGGATATCATCAGGCAGGTGCGGGAAGCGCTGGATGTACCGGTAATTGGCAACGGAGACGTAGGATGCCCTGAAGATGCCGCCCGGATGCTCAATGAAACCGGGTGCCTGGGCGTGATGATTGGCCGGGCCTCCATGGGCAACCCTTGGATATTTAGCCGCACCGTACAATATCTGGCCACAGGAGAAGCCCTGCCCGGCCCGACGCCACAAATGCGCCGGGAAACTGCTGTCCGGCATTATAATCTGCTGGCCCAAACTAAGGGCGAGCATATCGCCAACCGGGAAATGCGCAAGCACCTGGCTTGGTACACCCGGGGCCTGCGGGGGGCAGCACGCCTGCGGGGGCTCATCAACCAGGGCTGCAGCAGGGAGTTCTTTACCAGGGGATTCTGGTCGTTGTTGGACGAAGGCCAATAATCAAATGCCATGTGTTCCCTGGTCAATATTGGTTTTTCAGTTTGGGAGGTCAGTTCTTGAGTAAAAAATTAATTATTTTATTAGTTGCGTTATTGCTAATGCTTTTCGGCTGCACAGCCGAGCAATCCAACCAGGATCCCTGGAGTATGGACATGGTAACCAGTATGGGCGGTTCGCAAGAAGATCTCACTGTGCAAGAGCTTGAATACCAAATAGACATTTCTTATATCGGCAGTAACAACGTGGAAATTGTGGATATTGAACCGCTGATTTCAAAAGAACCGGCTGTTAGGGCAAGGATTACCGAGGAATCGCAGCAGGTTGTAGAAAAAGAAAGCACCAACATGTCTGTTGAGGGTAAGTTAATAATTTCTACCGGAGAGTTAACTAAGAAACAAATTGAAGAAATAGGACCCTTTATAACGGGGGTAACGATTAGCTGGCAAGAAAACGGCCAAATACATGAAACCACTAAAAGCTTGCAGTAAAGCACGTAATATAGCAAAGTGGATGATTTAAGTTTTTTTAGAAAAATTTTGACTTTCCATATTCAGCACTGTTACAATATGACTGTACACAGAATTGTGCACAGTCATTGCTTTTTTAATGAGGAGGATATTTTAACTTGGACCTGATACGCATCGGCGATAAGGTTGTAAGCAGGCACAAGATAGATTACGTGATTAACGAAATTTTGCAAATGCGGTCTTCAGGGCTTTCCCAGACCGAGGTGGCCGCCCGTCTGGGTGTGGATCGCACTTTGGTATCCCGTATGGAAAACCTGGGTGAAGTGCGCAAGGGTAAAAGCGTGGCCGTAATTGGTTTTCCCATTGCCAACCGGAAAGAAATATTCGATTTGCTCGAACAGGAAGGTGTAGATTTCACCCTGCTGATGAGCGAGACCGAACGCTGGGAGTTCGTGCGGCAGAAAAGCGGCATTGAGCTTTTTGACTATATCATGGAATTGACTGCCAGGGCGCATTCTTTTGACCAAATAGTGGTCATCGGTTCGGACAAGCGGATAAAAATTATCCGGGCCGCCTTGGATAAAGAAGTGGTGGGGCTGGAAATCGGTGAATCCCCCATTCGGGAAGATAAATATGTAGACCCGGCTGAAATGCTGGCGATTATTCGAGCCGTCAAGGCCGGTAGTTAGTTCTTCGTTGAAAAATTTTCGGAGGGGTTTGGTGTTATCGTAAGGATGCGTAGGAGCTTAGTTCAAAGAGCGAGAGAGCCTGCGGAAAAGCGCCGGTGCATGTCTGAGTGCCCGCAGGGCGCGAGTTCTCCGGCGCCCGCAGGCGAATGAGCTCGTTCAAGTATAAAAGCGAGTGGCATCCTGTAGGTAACACCAAACCCCTCACCAAGACTTATTCAGGAACACTAGCTAGGGACCATATCAAGGAGGAACATTGTATGAACACCTTTGCATTTATCATCCACCCGCTGGACATCAGCGACTTCTCAAGAAAATTCGGTTTGGTGGGCAAACTGCCGCCGCGTATACAGGAAAACCTGTTCAAAATGGTTCCGCCTATAAAAGTCTCAAAAATTACCGGTGTATATTCCCAACATGCCCAGACCGAGGGCTGGTTTGTGGCCTGTCCGCTGACTGCCCGGCTGATGGTTGATTTGCCTGAAGAGTACGTGATGAAAAAAATTATTAAGGCCGGCCGGCTGGCTCAAAAGCTGGGCGCTAAAATAGTGGGCCTGGGGGCCTTTACCTCGGTGGTGGGTGATGCCGGCCTTACCATAGCCAAAAACTTGGATATTGCAGTGACCACGGGGAACAGCTATACGGTGGCCACGGCATTGGAAGGGGCTAAAGAAGCGGCCCGCTTGATGGGGCACGACTTGAAAAAAAGCCACGCCGTAGTGGTGGGAGCAACCGGTTCCATCGGCCGGGTTTGCGCGCGGATGCTGGCCAAGGATGTGCGCTCGCTGACCCTGGTGGCCCGTGACAAAAACCGTCTTGATGAGCTGGCCCGTCGGATTACTTACGATACCGGTGTAGCGGCCCGGATTACTTCGGACATTAAACACGCCCTGAAAAGCGCTCAAATCGTAATCACGGTGACCAGCGCTGTAGATACCATTATCGGGCCTGAGGATCTGATGCCCGGTACCGTGGTATGCGACGTCAGCCGTCCTCGTAACGTATCCAAGCAGGTGGCCGAACAGCGCAAGGACGTGCTGGTCATCGAAGGCGGTGTGGTGGAGGTGCCAGGCAAGGTTAATTTTAATTTTAATTTCGGTTTTCCACCCGGCATGTCTTACGCCTGCATGGCGGAAACCATGATGTTGTCCATGGAAGGCCGGTATGAAAATTTCACCCTGGGTCGTGACCTTACGCTGCAGCAGGTGGAGGAAATAACAGCCATTGCCAAAAAACATAATTTTAAACTGGCTGGATTTAGAAGTTTTGAGAGAGCAGTCAGCGCCAAAGAAATTGAGGAAATCCGGGAACGGGCCCGAGTCGGGTTAAATCTGAAAGCGGTAAAATAACCTAACCGGTATTTAATATCCTTTAACAACCTTTATAACATACCTTGACAGAAGTTTATCGCCCTCATATAATGTTATGGAAAAATAGCCGTGCGGCAGGGCACTGCAAAACAGCTTGTTTTGCAGTGCTTTTAATAATATTTACGCTTATCGTGCTCGCGCAGGCCAAGTCTTTGTCCGAATAATTTACGCATAACATCATATATTGTTCTGTAAATTATTATTGTTTTAGTAAATTATTCTGCAAAAATTGAATTAAGGAGATAAAATGAATGAATAGTAACAAGGAAGTCATTCTTACCATAGAGGGCCTAAAAAATCTAGAGGAAGAATTGGAACAGCTTAAATCAGTCAAACGGCGGGAAGTGGCACTGCGGATTAAGCAGGCTATCGAATTCGGTGATATTAGTGAGAACTCCGAGTATGAGGACGCCAAGAACGAGCAGGCTTTCATTGAAGGCCGGATTCTAACCCTGGAAAAAATGCTGCGTAACGCAAAAATAATTGATGATGAAAACCTCGGCACCGAGGTTGTTTCTATAGGTTCCAGGGTGCTCATACGGGACCTGGAATTTGGCGAGGAATTTGAATGTACTATCGTGGGTTCGGCCGAAGCCGACCCGGCCAACAGCAAGATTTCCAACGAGTCGCCTGTGGGTAAGGCTATACTTGGCTGCCCCAAGGGTGAAACCGTTGAGGTCATGGTACCGGCCGGCGCATTGAAGTACCAAATTGTTGATATTATCAGGTAGGATATGTAATACAGGCAGCTTTCGAATCAAGTGGAGGTAGCGGACAATGTCCCAGGAAAAAAAAGATCAACCAGCACCCGGTCAGGAAACTGAAGACCTTAACGAATTAATGCAGGTGCGGCGGGAAAAACTGGCCGAATTTAGAGAGCAGGGCATCGAACCTTACGGTGGTAAGTACGAGTTTGACCACAATGCCGCCTTGGTAACTGGAGATTTCGATGCCTTTGAAGGGCAGGAAGTATCCCTGGTCGGTCGGGTTATGGCCAAGCGGGGGCACGGCAAGGCGGCATTCGCCAACATCCAAGATGCCACCGGGCTAATTCAGATTTATGCGCGCCTGAATGATGTGGGCGAAAACGCATACGAGCTATTTACCAAACTGGATATTGGCGATATCGTCGGAGTTACCGGCAAAGTGTTTAAAACTCGTACCGGTGAAACCACCGTGGCGGTGCTGACCTTGCGGTTGTTAAGCAAGTCCCTGCGGCCGCTGCCCGAAAAATGGCACGGCCTGCGGGATGTGGAACTGCGCTACCGCCAGCGTTACGTAGACTTAATTGTCAATCCCCAGGTCAAGGATACTTTTGTGAAGCGCAGCCGGATTATCCATAGTATTCGCAGCTATATGGAGCAGCGTGGCTTTTTGGAGGTTGAAACCCCCATGATGCACCCCATTGCCGGGGGGGCCACTGCCAAGCCTTTTACCACACACCATAATACCCTGGATATGAATTTATTCCTGCGCATTGCGCCGGAATTGTACCTGAAGCGGCTGCTGGTGGGCGGATTCGAAAAAGTTTATGAAATTAACCGCAGCTTCCGTAACGAGGGTATCAGCACCAGGCACAACCCGGAATTCACCATGTTGGAATTATACCAGGCTTACGCCGATTACAACGACATGATGGATCTCGCCGAGGATTTGATTATCAGCGTGGCCCGGCAGGTGCTGGACACACTGGATTTACGCTATGGGGAACAAGAGATTAAATTGGACAAGCCCTGGGCCCGCATACCCATGCTGGAAGCGGTAAAGCAGCACAGCGGGGTGGATTTTGCCTCTCTACAGACCGGCGAAGAGGCCTATGAGGCGGTGCGTCACCTGCATTTGGAAGCGGAGCGTGGCGAGTCCTGGGGTTCCATATTGAATAAAGTGTTCGAGGAACTGGTGGAGCCCAAACTAATTCAGCCTACTTTTATTTACGATTACCCGGTGGATATTTCACCCCTGGCCAAGAAAAGAGAGGACCGGCCCGACCTGACTTACCGGTTTGAGCTGTTCATCTGCGGCCGGGAAATGGCCAACGCCTTTTCTGAACTGAACGATCCTCAGGATCAGCGGGAAAGGTTTGTCAAACAGCTGGAAAAAAGGCGCGCCGGGGATGATGAGGCGCACATGATGGACGAGGATTATGTTAACGCCCTGGAATACGGCATGCCGCCCGCCGGCGGCATGGGCATCGGCATTGACCGGTTGGTGATGCTGCTTACCGATGCCGCATCCATCCGTGACGTCATCCTGTTTCCACTAATGAAACCCAGGTAAAAAGGTGCCAGGTGTTGCAAGTTGCGTTTGTTGCAAATCTTCGATTTGCAACAAACGCAACTTGCAACACCTGGCACCAAAGCCTACTACCCAACTTGCAACAAACCAACTTGCAACACCTGGCACCAAAGCTGGCACCAACCATATTGACAACTGAAATACCTTATGGTAACATTAGAACTCGGGGCGTGAGGATACGCGTTACCGCCTTGTTCCCACAGATATCGTTTTTGCAGATACGGGGGTGTAGCTCAGTTGGGAGAGCACCTGCCTTGCAAGCAGGGGGTCACCGGTTCGAGTCCGGTCATCTCCACCACCCGTTCCTCGATAGCTCAACGGTAGAGCATCCGGCTGTTAACCGGAGGGTTGCTGGTTCGAATCCAGCTCGGGGAGCCAAAAAGAAGAGACAGGATACTTAGTATCCTGTCTCTTCTTTTTGTCGTTTTTAGATTAAAGAAAAAACGTAAAGAATAATGAGCAATAAAGCCTGGGATGGAGATATTAAAGGATAAAGAATAAAAACTGACGTTTTATGATTCATGCCAAATGGTGTTATACTGTATGTAAAAGTTAGTCAAAGTCAAAGTCTGATTTGGCCGGCTTATCTTATGTTGGGAGGTGTTGATTAAAAATGGCTAGTCTGGCCAGCCTTATTGAGAGCTATTTAAATAGTTTAATGAGTGAGAGCGGAAAAAAATTAATTGAAATACAGCGCAACGAACTGGCCGAAAAGTTTAACTGCGCTCCTTCGCAGATTAATTACGTGCTTACCACCAGGTTTACCATTGCCCGCGGATACACGGTGGAAAGCCGCCGGGGCGGTGGGGGCTATGTGCGCATCGAAAGAGTACCCCTCAACACCGGGGAAATTGATTTAATTGCCGAGATCGTCGACCTGGTGGACGACAGTATTTCCGAGCGGGGTGCCGTGGCGATACTGACGCGGCTGCTGGAAGAAGGTATCATCACCCACCGGGAGGCGGCCTTAATAAACTCTGTAATCCTTCGTAATGTGCTGCGTATTGGACAACCGGCCCGGAACCAACTGCGGGCTAATATTATAAAATCTGTGCTGATAACTTTGTTCAAGAACCAAAATAAATAACTACCCGGAGCGTGATTGAATATGCTTTGTGAAAGGTGTCAGGAAAGACCGGCCACCGTACACTACACCGAAGTGATTAACAATAAGCAAAGGAAGATGGATCTTTGTGAAATCTGTGCCGGGCAGGTGCAGGCCGAAGGGCTTGGTTTTTTGCCGCAGATGAACCTGCACAATTTTTTGGCTTGTTTTTGGAACCAGATGCCCGGAGTACAGCAGTTTACGCCCCAGGCCCGGGAAGACGTCAAATGTCAGGTTTGCAGCATGCCGGAGAGCCTGCTGGCTAAAAAAGGGTTGCTGGGGTGCGGTGATTGCTACCAACATTTCGGCGACCGCCTGGATCCGTTAATGAAAAGAATCCATGGTTCATGTAATCATACCGGCAAAGTACCGGTACGTACCGGGGGCCAAATTAGGTTTATTAGGCAAAAAGAAGAACTGCGCAACCAGTTGCGGGAGGCGGTGGCCGCAGAAGAATTCGAGAAGGCGGCCAAACTGCGTGACCAAATTAAGCAGTTGGAACAGGAATTGTAGGAGGGGAGCCCGTGGGTATTAGGGATACAGTTAACAAAGCTTATAGCGCCTGGATGGAAACCGATGGGTTAAACGGGGATATTGCCATTAGCTGCCGGGTCAGGATAGCCCGCAACCTGAAAGGGTATCCCTTTCCACACCTGCTGGGCCAGGAAAAAGCCGGGGAGATTATCAATACCGTCCAGCCCGTGCTGGAAAGTGAATTAATGTTAGAGTTGGCCGGTAAATTTGAAGTTACCCGTATGGTTGAATTGACCCCGGTGGAGAGACAGATACTAGTGGAGAAGCACCTAATCAGCCCCGACCTGCTGCAAAACCACGAACAAAAGGCAGTGGCCCTGCGGGATGACGAGGTGCTCAGCGTGATGATTAATGAGGAAGATCACCTGCGGATTCAGTGCCTGCTGCCGGGGTTACAGCTTAAAAAAGCCTGGGAGTTGGTGGACCGGGTGGACGACGGACTGGAAAAGGCCATCGACTTTGCTTTTTCGGAGAAATACGGCTACCTGACCGCCTGTCCCACCAACGCCGGTACCGGCCTGCGGGCCTCGGTAATGCTGCATTTACCAGGTCTGGTGCTGTTGGACCAGGTCAGGGGAATTTTCGCCAGCATTTCCAAGCTTGGTTTTGCCGTCCGTGGCCTTTATGGCGAAGGCACCGAGGCCCTGGGCAACCTGTTCCAGATTTCCAACCAGGTTACTATGGGGCATACCGAGGAAGAAATTATCAATAGTCTGGTTTCTGTGGCCGGGCAATTGATGCTTCAGGAGCGCGAGGCGCGTAGGGTGCTGTTGCGTGAGCGGCTGGATCAACTTCAGGATCGGGTGGGGCGATCTTATGGGATCCTGAAACACGCCCGGATTATCTCCTCTGAAGAGAGCATGCGCCGGTTATCCGACCTAAAAATGGGTCTTGATCTTGGTTTGACTGAAGGTACCAAACCAGGCCAGCTTATTGAATTGATGATTATGACCAGGCCCGCGTTTTTATTCCAGGAACGGCAGGGTGAGCTTACTCCCCTGCAGAGGGATGTATTGCGGGCCGATTTAATTAGGAAAAGTTTAAACCAGGAGGATTAAATCTTATGAACGGGAGATTTACGCAAAAAGCTCAAAAGGTGTTTATACTGTCCAGGGAAGAAGCAGGCGGGCTAAACCACCCCTACCTTGGTACTGAGCATGTGCTGCTGGGCCTGATTAGAGAAGGCGAAGGCGTGGCGGCCAAGGCGCTGGCTGAGCTGGGCATCGAAGCCGATCAGGTGCGTGCAATAGTTGAACAAGCCAGCGGCCGGGGGGAAAACGAGGTTAAAGAAATAGTGCCGACGCCCCGGGTAAAAAAGGTGATTGAACTTTCGGTAGAAGAAGCCCGCCGCATGGGTAACAGCTACGTGGGCACTGAACATATCCTACTAGGCTTAATCCGCGAAGGAGAAGGCATGGCGGCTCAGATTCTAGCCGCTTTTGGTGTGGACCAAGACAAAATGCTTCATTTGGTAGCTCATCTTTTGGGCGGCAACGGCGGTGCGCCTCAGGGGCAGCAGTCCCAGCAAGGTTGTGCCGGCGGCGCCTGCGGCGGTAACACTGTGGCCCTGGAACAATTTGGCCGGGATCTTACCGCTATGGCCAAAGAAGATGGGTTGGACCCCGTGGTTGGCCGGGAAAAGGAAATTGAGCGGGTGGTGCAGATCTTAAGTCGCCGCACGAAAAACAACCCGGTGCTTATTGGTGACCCCGGAGTCGGCAAAACCGCTATTGTAGAAGGCCTGGCCCAGCGCATCATCGCCGGCAGCGTGCCCGAGGTGTTAAACGACAAGCGGTTGGTGACCCTGGACCTGGCCTCTCTGGTGGCCGGCACCAAGTACCGGGGCGAGTTTGAGGACCGGCTTAAAAAAGTGGTGGAAGAAATCACGCGGGAGAAAAACATCATTGTATTTATTGATGAACTGCACACCATCATTGGGGCCGGTGCAGCTGAGGGGGCCATCGATGCCGCCAACATTTTAAAGCCTGCTTTGGCCAGGGGGGAACTACAGTGCATCGGCGCCACTACCCTGGACGAATACCGCAAATACATCGAGCGGGATTCCGCCCTGGAACGGCGCTTCCAGCCTATCACAGTGGATCAGCCCACCGTAGAGGAAACAGTGGAGATTTTAAAAGGGCTGCGGGATCGGTACGAAGCCCATCACCGGGTCCGGATCACCGATGAAGCGTTAGAGGCTGCCGCCCGGCTGGGTGACCGTTATATCGCCGACCGTTTCCTGCCCGATAAGGCCATTGACCTGATGGATGAAGCCGGTTCCCGGGTGCGGCTGCAGGTGCTTACCGCGCCACCCGAGGTTAAAGAGCTTGAAGGGCGCATTGAGGAAGTGCAGAAAGAAAAAGAATCCGCAGTTAATAACCAGGAGTTTGAAAAGGCGGCCCAACTGAGGGACGAGGAAAGTAAACTGCGGGGCGAACTGGAAAACATGCGCGGCAGCTGGCAGAAGCAGAAGGGCGGTGCCGAGCTTGAGGTGACCGCTGAAGATATAGCCCAGATTGTAGGCAGTTGGACCGGCATCCCGGTTCGCCAACTGGCCGAGGAAGAGTCCGAGCGACTGCTGCAGATGGAATCAATCCTGCACCAGCGGGTGATTGGCCAGGATGAAGCCGTTAAAGCGGTTTCCCGGGCTATCCGCCGCGCCCGGGCCGGGCTTAAAGATCCCAAACGGCCCATTGGCTCTTTTATCTTCCTGGGCCCCACTGGTGTAGGCAAGACCGAACTGGCCCGGGCCCTGGCTGAGGCCCTCTTTGGCGATGAAGACGCCATCATCCGGATGGACATGAGTGAATACATGGAAAAACATGCTGTCAGCCGCCTGGTGGGGGCACCTCCGGGTTACGTAGGCTACGATGAAGGCGGCCAGCTAACCGAGGCGGTGCGCCGTAAACCTTATTCGGTGGTGCTGCTGGACGAAATTGAAAAAGCGCACCCTGATGTGTTCAACGTGCTGCTACAGGTGCTGGAGGACGGCCGGCTGACCGACGCCAAGGGCCGTACCGTGGACTTCCGCAACACCGTCATTATTATGACCTCTAATGTGGGCGTGAGTATGATTAAGCGGGAAACTACCTTGGGATTCAGGACTGACGATCATCGTGACTCGGGTTACGAAGGGATGAAGAAAAAGCTCACTGACGAACTGCGGCGCACCTTCCGGCCCGAGTTCCTCAACCGGCTTGACGAGAGCATCGTGTTCCACTCCTTGAACCGGGAACACATCAAGGACATCGTCAGGCTAATGGTGCGCGAGGTGGCCCAGCGGCTGGCCGAGCATGAGATCGAAGTGAAAGTTACCGAGCCGGCGATGGAATACCTGGCCCGGGAGGGCTTTGACGAGGACTACGGCGCCAGACCCCTGCGCCGGGCCATCCAGAAGGAAATTGAAGACCGGCTGTCCGAGGAAATGCTGCGCGGCACCTTCAAACGCGGCGACCGGGTACGCATCCACCGCGAGGCCGAGGATGACCTGATGGTGGAGAAGATCTAAGGGGAACCGGGTGGTAGGCTTTGGTGCCAGGTGTTGCAAGTTGGTTTGTTGCAAATCTTCGATTTGCAACAAACCAACTTGCAACACCTGGCACCATGCTTTTCAAGGATTATGAGCTCATGCTATAATAAGTAAACAATTTTTACGGGAGAGTTTACCATGTCTGCCAAAAAAACCGGTTTTTATTGTAACGCGTGCGGGCATTTCACCTCCCGTTGGATGGGCCGGTGTGCCGGGTGCGGAGAATGGAACACCTATATTGAAGAGGCGCTGCCGACCGGGCGTGCAAGCCGCACCGCCGCTGCCGGTGGTGAGGCGCCAATTGCGGTAACCGAGGTATCCCTGGTGGATGATGAGCGGCGGTCTACCGGCATGGCTGAGTTGGACCGGGTGTTGGGCGGTGGACTGGTGCCGGGCTCACTGGTGCTTGTGGGCGGCGACCCCGGAATTGGAAAATCCACTTTGATGCTGCAGGTCGCCGGAACCATCAGTTCCAGCGGTAGTCGGGTACTATATGTATCTGGTGAGGAGTCGACCCGGCAAATTAGGCTTAGGGCGGACAGGCTTGGTGCAGTAAGGCCGGATCTATACCTGTATGCCGAAACCGACCTGGATGCAGTGGAAAAACAGGTGGGCAAAGTTAATCCGCTGTTAATGGTGGTGGATTCCATCCAGACCATGTACGATCCGGCTCTGGGTTCATCGCCGGGCAGCGTCAGCCAGGTGCGGGAGTGCACGGCGCGGCTAATGCGCCTGGCCAAGGAGCGTTCTATCTCAGTATTTGTTGTCGGGCACGTGACCAAGGAAGGAATGATTGCCGGGCCCCGGGTGATGGAACACATGGTGGACGTGGTCTTATATTTTGAAGGTGAAAGGCACCAATCCTTTCGGATTTTGCGCGGTGTTAAAAACCGTTTCGGTTCCACCAACGAAATCGGCATCTTTGAAATGTCCGGTACCGGATTGCGTGAGGTAACCAACCCGTCATCATTTTTCCTGATGGACTATGCACACCGGGCCGCCGCCGGCTCGGTGGTAGTACCTACTATGGAGGGTACCAGGCCGCTGCTGGTAGAAATGCAGGCGCTGGTAAGCCCCACATCCTTTGGGGTGCCCCGGCGCATGACCACCGGAGTGGACCACAACCGGACGGCGCTAATTATGGCGGTGCTGGAAAAGCGGTTGGGATTGATGCTGGGTAAATATGATGCCTACGTGAACGTTGTGGGCGGGGTACGTATCGATGAACCGGCTGTGGACTTAGGTATAGCGGTGGCTCTGGCTTCCAGTTTCCGGGAACGTGTCATTGGCGGGGATACCGTTGTCCTGGGTGAATTGGGTCTTACTGGCGAACTTCGGCCCGTGTCGGCAGTGGAAAAACGGGTGCGCGAAGCAGCCCGGTTAGGTTTTAGGCGCTGTGTCATCCCGCGGCAGAAAGATATCCCTGCCGAGCCCGGGTTGCAAATTATGGAGGCAGCCACACTGGCCGAGGCGTTTGAACTTTTATTTGGTTAAGCATATACTAAAAAGGGAATAAGTCTAAAGCAAAATTCGACGTGAACACGCTCAAGTTTCTTCAAACATACTTTATAATGAATTAGTTTTTAAGTGGCAATATTTGGGGGATGAACAAAGTGGAAGACAGGTTGCTTAAAGTACTACGCACTGTGGCACCCGGAACAGCGTTACGGGATGGCCTGGAAAATATTTTGCGGGCCAAGACCGGCGGGTTGCTGGTCATTGGCGATGGACCGGAAATAATGGAGCTTGCCGAGGGTGGTTTTGCAGTCAATGCCCCTTTTACGCCGGCTAACCTGTATGAACTGGCGAAAATGGACGGCGCTATTATTATCGGTAAAGACATCAAAAACATTATTGCTGCCAATACCCAGCTAATTCCCAACCTGAGCATACCGTCCAGCGAAACGGGAATTAGACACCGCACTGCGGAACGGGTGGCGAAACAGACCGATTCGCTGGTGATATCAATCTCCCAGCGGCGGGGAGTCATAACCATATATAAGGGCAGCCTGAAATATGTATTAAAAGACCTCAGTGTAATCCTCACCAAGGCTAACCAGGCACTGCAGACATTAGAAAAATACCGCAGCGTTCTAGACCGGGTAATGGCTAATCTGGGCATACTTGAATTTGAGGATGCGGTGACACTATTCGATGTGACCAAAGTTATTCAACGCACCGAGATGGTTTTGCGTGTGGTCAAGGAAATTGAGCGTTACATAAGTGAGTTGGGGACAGAAGGCCGCCTGATTATCATGCAAATGGAGGAACTGGTAGCCAACGTGGACCATGAAGCCCTTTTGGTGGTTCACGACTACAGCACCCCGGGGCTGGAGAAGACACCGGAGAATATTATGGCCATGCTTAGCAGCTGGCCCGCCGAAGACCTGCTGGATCTTTCCCTGATTGCGCGGGCTCTGGGTTACCCGGGCAGCGCCAGTATCCTGGATCAAGGCGTTACCTCGCGCGGATACCGGGTATTGCAAAAAATACCGCGTTTGCCCATGCAGGTGGTCGAAAACATGGTTCAGGAGTTTACAGCGTTCCGTAAAATCCTTAGTGCAACTATAGAGGAACTGGACGCGGTGGAAGGCATTGGAGAAGTTCGTGCCCGGTCCATCAAGGAAGGGCTGCAACGTTATCGCGAACAGCTGGCCCAAGAACGCCACGTTTAAACAGGGGGTCAGGCCTGTCGTAACTTCCTAACTGTATTATGTCCATATATCAATTTCGCAGTTAGGAAGTTACGACAGGCCTGACCCCTTCAAAAAAGTTATATACTGCATAAAGGAAATTAGATATTGATGTCGAAATATACTAATATAACCCCAGTAATCATGCCATATTAAATAGCCCCAACGTCCGCAGCGATTTTTGCTCCTTAATCAGTATGTCATAAATATTCAGATCCAGTAAATTGCATAGGGCGGCCAGATAAAAAAGCGCGTGCCCGATTTCCTGTTCCACTGTGTCACGGCAACCGTCGCACAGTTTGCCATCCAAGTGGGATTCCAGGAGGTTTCTAAGTTCTTCCAGTGGCACCTCGGAAGGGATTTTCTTTTTTTGGGCGGTTATTTTAACGCACCCGCAACCGGTCACTGATTTAATTACGGCCCGGTTCATTCTGGCGTTGGATTCCTGTGATTTGGCCAGTAGGTCGAGGATGCTGCGATTGTATAGCAGCAGTTCAGAAACCGTGTTTTGGAATTCGTCGTAAACCATATCTTTTAGCAACGGTTTCACTCCTTGGTTATATTCGCTCATGCAGTTATTATAACGGCCTGCTGCTTGGACTGTCAAACTGGGGAAAATTAAAAAATATTATTGACACCCGCAATACGCTATGCTACAATATACTATTTCTTGACAAGGGATATAATTTGTGATAGAGTATTTCTGTAATAAGTAAGGAGGGCCGGGAATTGTTCAATATCGGAGATAAAGTTGTTTATCCCATGCACGGTGCCGGGGTTATCGAGTCCATCGAGGAAAAAGAGGTTCTCGGAGAGACCAAAAAGTACTACGTGCTAAGATTACCGGTTGGAGATATGAAAGTTATGATACCTGTCACTAACTATAAGGATGTGGGGTTGCGCCAGGTAATTGACGGAGACGGGGTAACGCGGGTCTTCCGGATTCTGAGCGAACAATCCACCAGCATGTCGTCCAATTGGAACAGACGCTACCGGGCCAACCTGGAAAAGATAAAGAGCGGCAACGTTTACGAGGTGGCCGAAGTGGTAAGGAACCTGATTACTCGAGACAAAGAAAAAGGTCTTTCCTCGGGAGAAAGAAAAATGCTAGAGAGTGCCAGGCAAATATTAATCAGCGAATTGGTACTGGCTACAGAGATGAACGAGGATAAGACAAAATCGATGATTGAAGGAGCGTTTGCCTGATACGCCAGTGAAAAACTGGCGTATTTTTATTTTTCGGAAAAAATATCCAAAAAGAGTTGAAACAAACTTATAATTCATCCATAATAGAATAAAATACCTGTGTAAATAATAATTAACAGTTATATGTGCTAATCTCACTGGGCTGCTGGGGCTGCCCAGCCTCCCGGTTTGATAAACATCATGCAAAGGAGGTGAAACAAGTGGCCAGAAAGATTATATTTATTTTTGTGGTTCTTTTATTTTCAGCAACCGGATTATATTCCGGGCTGTACCTGGTTGGCCAGGACATTGTGCCCCTGCCTGAAACCATACCCCAGTTAGGCCCCGGTTTTATCGGCCTAACTACTCTTGCCGGTCTGGTACTGGGGATACTGATGACCCCGTGGCTGATACGATTTTCTTTATGGTTAACCGCACTGCTGGAGCAAATGCTCAGCAAGACGCCGGTCCAAGACCTGGTTATGGGATCGGTTGGTTTGATTGTCGGACTCATAATAGCTAATTTACTGGGCTCCGTTTTTTCATTTATGGGTGCTATCGGCAAGATGGTTTGGGTTGCCTTTACTTTACTGCTGGGCTATCTTGGTATGACTATCAGTGTCAAGAAAAGAGAGGAAATAGCCGGATTTATCGGCAGTCTTGCCCGGCTGGGCGGAGCAAAGGATAAAGCCGCTTTGGAAGGCAAGGGCAGTTCCCAAAAACTCCTTGATACCAGTGTCATTATTGACGGGCGTATTGCAGATTTGTGTGCCAGCGGCTTTATTGAGGGCACTCTGGTGGTGCCTGGTTTTGTGCTGGAAGAACTGCGGCACATTGCCGATTCATCGGACTTGCTTAAGCGCAACCGGGGGCGGCGGGGGTTGGATATTTTAAACCACCTGCGCAAGGAATCCACGGTGAAAGTGCAAATTAACGATAATACCAAAGGTCTGGATGAAAACGCCGAAGTGGACACCAAACTGGTCAAGTTGGCCCAAAAGCTGGGGGCTAAAATACTCACCAACGATTTTAACCTAAATAAAGTCGCCGAGCTGCACGGGGTCATAGTGCTAAACATCAACGAGCTGGCCAATGCCGTAAAACCCATTGTGCTGCCGGGTGAGGAAATGGTGGTACAGGTAGTCAAAGAAGGCAAAGAATCCGGTCAGGGCGTTGCTTACCTGGATGACGGCACCATGATCGTTGTGGACGGCGGTAAACGCTTTATGAACCAAACCATACCCGTGCTGGTAACCAGCGTGCTGCAGACCGCGGCGGGGCGGATGATTTTCGCCAAGCCCAAGTCAACCGAACGGCGCGGTGATTCACAGCAGGGCGCGCAGCGATACAAAGAGGTGAACGTGCTTGGGTAGCACCTGGGCCGTGGTACCCGCCGCCGGTAGGAGCACCCGAATGGGCGGTGAGGTAAATAAACAACTGCTTTACCTGGCCGGCCGCCCGGTGGTGGAACATTCCCTGCGGGCGTTGCTGGCAGTCCCCGTAGCCGGTGTCATCTTGGTAACGACACCGGGCGAGGAGCGGAGTTTTGCCGGTATACTGGGCGACTTGGTGCCGGGTAATAAGATTATAATAGTCGCCGGCGGAAACTCCCGCCGGGATTCGGTAAGGCAGGGTCTAGAGGCCCTGCCTGCTGGTGTCGAGCTGGTGGTGGTGCACGACGGCGCCCGGCCCCTGGTTAAGCCGGGTTTAGTCAGGGCGGCCATCGAAGAAGCGCAGCGGTGGGGAGCCTCCACTCTGGCGGTGCCGGTTAAAGACACTGTCAAACTGGCCGGCCCGGATAACCTGGTGCGGGAAACCCTGCCCCGGGAATTACTCTGGCAAGTGCAGACCCCCCAGGTTTTCAACCTGGATCTATTACTGGAGGCCCACCGGGCAGCCGAACGGGACGCCTTTGAAGGCACCGACGACGCTTCCCTGGTGGAGCGCCTGGGCCGTCCCGTCAAACTAGTCCCCGGAGATTACACCAACATCAAAATCACCACCCCCGACGACATCTTTTTAGCCGAAAAAATAATGGGGTCATAAGGGGGTCAGGCCCTGCATAACTGCATAACTGAGAAGCAAATTGCTTCTCGGTTACGCAGTTATGCAGGGCCTGACCCCCATGCAAGCAACTGAGCCCCTCTTGAGGTGACATGCTTTGCGGATTGGCATTGGTTATGACGTACATAGACTGGTGGAAGGCAGAGCCCTGGTGCTGGGAGGAGTAACGGTTCCCTATCATCTGGGGCTGGATGGTCATTCCGATGCCGACGTGCTGGTGCACGCCATCATGGACGCCCTGCTGGGGGCGGCCGGGGCGGGCGATATCGGCATGCATTTTCCGGATACCGACCCCCGTTACCGGGGTATTTCCAGCCTGCTGTTACTGCGGCATGTTACCGAACACCTGGACAAGCTGGGCTGGTCAGTGGGCAACGTGGACGCCGTCATTGTAGCTCAGGCTCCCAAATTGGCCCGGTACAGGGAGCAGATGCAGCAAAACCTGGCCCGGGAAATGCGCGTGGCGCCTGATCAGGTCGGCATCAAAGCCACCACCACCGAAGGCCTTGGTTTTACCGGCCGGGGCGAAGGCGTCGCCGCCCAAGCCGTCGCCCTAATAAGGGGGTCAGTTTAGGGGTCAGGCCCTGCATAACTGCATAACTAATAGCAATTGTATGAGTTATGCAGTTATGCAGGGCCTGACCCCGTGTCTTGCTACCGGGTGAAGGGCAATGCTATAATAAAGTGTCAAAAAATGAGTATTTTTTACAAGGAGAGAACTGCATTGAGCGAAATTAAAGTCAGGTTTGCACCCAGCCCCACCGGGCCTTTACATATCGGCGGCGCGCGCTCCGCGCTGTTTAATTGGTTGTTTGCCCGCCATGACAACGGCAAATGCATCGTACGTATTGAGGATACCGACCTGGAACGTTCCTCCCGTGAATCCGAAGAAAACATCCTGTCATCCCTGCGCTGGCTGGGGCTTGACTGGGACGAGGGTATTTCCGTGGGCGGGCCAAACGGCCCCTACCGCCAGACCGAGAGACTGGAACTGTACAGACAGTACACCAAGGAGCTGCTGGCAAGCGGTTGGGTGTACCGATGTTACTGCAGCGAGGAAGAACTGGCCGCCCAGCGGGAGGTCCAAATGGCTGCCGGCGAGATGGTCGGCTACACCGGCAAGTGCCGCGACCTGTCTGAGGAAGACTGTAAGCGGCATGAAGCAGAAGGCCGCAAGCCGGTGCTACGTTTCAAGGTGCCCCAGGGCAAAGTGCTTACCATTCGCGACAAGGTGCGCGGTGACGTAAGCTTTGACTGCAACGGTATCGGAGATTTTATCATCGTCAAGTCAGATGGTATACCCACATATAATTTTGCCGTGGTGGTTGACGATTACACTATGGGCATAACCCACGTTGTCCGGGCTGAAGAGCACCTTTCCAACACACCCCTGCAGGTACTGTTATTTGAGGCGCTGGGGTGGCCCGTGCCGGAATTTGCTCACATATCACTGATTTTAGGTAAAGACCGATCCAAAATGAGTAAGCGTCATGGTGCCACCTCCATCCAGCAGTACCGGGACATGGGTTATCTACCGGAGGCAATGGTAAATTTCCTGGCCTTGTTGGGCTGGTCTCCGGGCACCGAGGATGAGGTATTCACCCTGGAGCAGATTAAAGAACGGTTCTCCCTGGAACGGGTGGCGAAAAGTCCGGCGGTATTCGACCTGGATAAATTAAACTGGCTAAACGGCTATTATATAAGAAACAGCTCGGTGGAAAGAATTGCCGAACTAGCTTTCCCGTACCTGCAGCAGGCCGGATACCTGCCCGAAGCTGTGAACGACAGGCTGATGGAGAAGGTACGCCTGGTAACGGTTGCGGTACGTGAATACCTAGAATACATGGCCCAGGTTGTTGACTACGCCGAAGTATTCTTTAAAGATCCCGCATATGATGACCCGGAAGCCAAAGAAGTGCTGGCCCAGGAACAGGTACCCATTGTGTTTGGCGCACTTCAGGATAAGCTGACCGGCGCCGGCGCCCTGGACGAGATCGGAGCCAAGGCAATGCTGAAGAAATTGCCCAAGGAATTAGGCTTGGGCGGCAAGCTTGTCTTCCAACCCCTGCGAGTGGGGCTAACCGGCAAAACCAAGGGCCCGGAATTGCACCACCTACTGCCCGCCCTCGGCGGGCCAAAGGTTATTGAGCGACTAAAAAATGCTCTGCAGACTAGAGGTTAGAATTTAGACACCATGCCGCAAAGACGAGACATCATAGAAGGATGAAAAACCAAACCAGCCATCGCGGCGATCCGGTGATATCCGGAGCGAACGGTGCACCTGGATGCGTTGATTAGCCCGTCATAGCCCCGAATTCATGGCTGCTTAGGGCGTAGCTAAACGGTTAAGCAGTTTAGGCCATGCGGTAACAACAACCCGCTCAAATCACAACAATAAGAATTGCAAGAGAGAGCGGAGCGATATCACCGGAGCGCCGCGCTCACTACAACCAACTTTTATAAAAATTCATTCAGGTTGTCATTCTGCTTTTCTTGTAGATCCTTCGCTAACGCTCAGGATGACATTCCCAAGGTAGTATTTTCAGGCGAGAAGCCTACCGTAAACATGGAGGGATTGACTTGTTATTTGGTCGACTCCGAAAAGAAATAAAAGCCGTATTTGAACGCGATCCGGCCGCCAGGTCGGTGCTGGAAGTACTGCTCTGCTACCCCGGTCTGCATGCGATACTGCTGCACCGGGTGGCTCATTTTTTTTATCGTCACCAGCTTTTCCTAATTGCCCGGCTGGTTTCCCAGTTTGCCCGGGCGGTGACTCAAATTGAAATCCACCCCGGCGCCCGGTTGGGCGAAGGGTTGTTTATCGACCACGGCGCCGGAGTGGTAATCGGCGAGACCACTGAAATAGGCAACAACGTCACCATTTATCAGGGGGTGACTCTGGGAGGCACCGGTAAGGAAAAGGGCAAGCGCCACCCCACCATCGGAGATAACGTAGTCATCAGCGCCGGGGCTAAGATACTAGGCTCATTCACCGTGGGTGAAAATAGCAAAGTTGGTGCGGGCTCGGTAGTGCTTAAACCCGTTCCGCCCGACAGTACCGTGGTGGGAGTGCCCGGCAAAGTAATTATCCGGCAGGGTGAGAAGGTGGGCCGCCCCGGCGATATTTCCATAATCGATTTGCGCCACGACCTAATGCCCGATCCGGTGAACGAGGCCATGTATTGCATGCAAAGCAATATTGATGTACTGGAGAAACGCGTGCTGCAACTGGAAAAGAAGCTGCGGGAAGGCTCTGCCGGCAACGAACAAGGCATGCCCCGCTGCCTGGACAGCTCGGAGCCAAACAGTAAGTAAACAGTAGTATGGATGAGATGAGCAATTTTTAAGGGGGATGTCAAATGCACATATACAACACCAAATCCGGTAAAAAAGAGGAATTAATACCCCGGGAGCCCGGGAAGGTGACCATGTATGTCTGCGGTCCCACCACTTATAACTATATCCACCTGGGCAACGCCCGTCCGGTCGTATTTTTTGATACCGTGCGCCGGTATCTCAAGTACAAGGGTTATGAAGTGCTGTATATACAGAATTTTACCGACGTGGATGACAAAATTATCAACCGGGCCCGCGAGGAAAAGGACGACCCCTTAGCCCTGGCGGCACGCTATATAGAAGAGTATTTTCGGGATGCCGATGCCCTAAACGTAATGCGGGCCGACATTCACCCCCGGGTATCGGAACACATGACGGAAATAATTGACATGGTGCGCACCCTGGTGGATAAAGGTTACGCCTACGCTGTTGACGGGGATGTTTACTACGATGTGCACAAGTTTGAAGGCTACGGCAAGCTTTCCGGCCGCACCCTGGAAGACATGCGGGCCGGGGCCCGGGTGGATGTGGATGAACGCAAGCACCATCCCATGGACTTTGCGTTGTGGAAATCGGCCAAACCCGGCGAACCCGCCTGGGACAGCCCTTGGGGGCAAGGCCGGCCGGGCTGGCACATTGAGTGCTCGGCCATGTCGCTTAAATACCTGGGTACCAATTTTGACGTTCACGGCGGTGGATTTGACCTGATTTTCCCCCACCACGAAAACGAAGTCGCCCAGTCCGAGGCCGCCACCGGCCAGCCCTTTGTCCGGTATTGGATGCACAACGGCTTTATCACCATCAACCAGGAAAAAATGAGCAAATCCCTGGGGAACTTTTTCCTGGTGCGGGAAATTCTCGACAAGTTCAAACCCGAAGTTGTACGTTTCTACTTGCTTAGTACCCACTACCGCAGTCCTTTAGACTTTGACGACGAAAAGCTGACCGCCGCCGGCAAAGGCCTGGAACGGCTAAGAACCAGCCTGCGCCTGCTGGATGAAGTCCTGGCAGGCCGTGAGCCGGGTGACGCCACCCCCGATGCCGGGCTGGCCGTACGGTTGGATGAATTGCGCAGCCAATTTGAGACCGCTATGGATGACGATTTCAACACCGCCCTGGCCACGGGAATGATGTTCGACTTGGCCCGGGATATAAACAGCTTTTTGCCCACTGCAAACGCCCATACCCCCGCCGGTGCTGCCGCGCTGCAGAAAGCCAAGGAATTGTTTTATGCCTTTAACGGGGTTTTGGGGGTCTTAAAGACTGACGAAAAGGGCAGAATTTTGTTGGATGAACCAGATGGGGAAGATGATTCCCTTGTCGAAAAGCTGGTTCAGATGATTATTCAAATGAGACAGGATGCCCGAAAGAACAAGGACTGGGCCGCCGCTGACGGCATACGCGACCGGCTCAAAGAGATCGGTATTGTGCTGGAAGACACCCCCTCCGGAGTACGTTGGAAAAAGCAGAGGTAATAAGGCAGGAGTCAGGAGTCAGAATTCAGGAGTCAGAATAAAACCCCGAGACATTCTGAATTCCAATTCTGACTACTGACTACTGACTACTGAATCAGCCGAGGTAATTATGTTCGGACTCACTGGAAAAATCACCAACCCAATAGAACTGCCTTCAGTGGTACTGGCTTATATAGGTGATGCGGTATACGAACTGGCAGTGCGTGAATACCTAATCAGCCGCGGCCTGGTCAACGTGAACAAACTGCACCAGGAAGCTGTGCGCCACGTGCGTGCTTCCACCCAGGCCCGCATTTTCCACGCCCTGGATGGACATCTTACCGAAGCCGAACAGGCGGTAATCCGGCGCGGGCGCAACGCCAAATCGGGCCACAACCCCCGGTGCAACAGTATTATTGAATACCGGGAAAGCACCGGCTTTGAAAGCCTGGTGGGGTACCTTTATTTAAAACAGGAATGGAGCCGATTAGAGGAAATTATCACCCTGGCCCGGCAGGTTATCGAAGAAGAACTTAAATAAACAACCACAAGCGGAGGAATAATGATGGGTAGAACAACCCTGCGGGTGGAACTGCTTCGTTGCACGGAAAGTCCCGAAGAGCTGGTGGCTATGGCCGCCAAACTGTGCTATTCGGCGGCGGGCGTTGATGAATTGCGCCAGGGAGTGTCGCAGCAGGATCAGACCTCATTTGTAAGTAAACTGACCGATATGGGCCACCTGTCACCCATCGAACACGCCAGTTTCACCTTCGGCGTTGAAGGAGTATCCAGGAGCCTGTTGGCCCAAATTACCCGGCATCGGATTGCCAGCTTCAGCGTTAAGTCCCAGCGCTATGTTGGCGAAGACAGCGGTGTTCAGGATGATGGTGTATTCAATTACATCATCCCCCCGCGGATAGCCGATCTGGGCGATGAAGAAGCGCAAGAGTTTACCAGACAGATGGCCCAAATACAAAAGTGGTACGATTACTGGCTGGATAAACTGGCTGTTTACGGAGATACCACCAAGGAAGACGCCCGTTTTGTGTTACCCAATGCGGCAGAGACCAAACTTGTGGTAACCATGAACGCCCGGGAACTGCTGCATTTTTTCAACATCCGCTGCTGCAACCGCGCCCAGTGGGAAATACGCGACCTGGCCACCGAAATGCTGCGCCTGGTGCGCGGCGTATCCCCGGTGCTATTCCGGCAAGCCGGCCCTCGCTGCCTGTCCACCCCCTGCCCCGAAGGACGGATGTCCTGCGGCAAACAAGCCGAGGTCAGGGAAAAATTCAAGCATATATAGTTTAAAGTCGATGTAGAAAGTAGAAAGTCGAAAGTCAAAATTTGAAAGTCTAAAAGGTTTTCCTTATACCTTATACCCTATACCCTACACTGAAAAGTCACGAGCAGGAGATGCACATGGAAGATATTATAGCCGGACGCAACCCGGTATGCGAAGCGCTGCGGGCCGGCAGGCCAATCAATAAAATATACCTGGCCCGGAACCTGAAACCGGCCACCTTCGCCGAGGTTTCCGGACTGGCCAGGGAAAAACAAGTGCCGGTGCAGAAGGTGGAAAAACAGCTCCTGGATCGCATGGCCGAGGGTGCTTTACACCAGGGGATTATCGCCAGTGTTGCGCCTTATGAATACGCCGACCTGGACGATATTCTAGCCCAACTGGGGGAGCAGGTTCCACTGCTGGTTCTACTGGACGGCATCAATGACCCCCACAATCTGGGTGCCATTATCCGCTCCGCTGACGCTGCCGGCGCGCATGGTGTAATCATTCCCCGCCGCCGGGCAGCCTCGGTTACCTCGGTGGTAGCCAGGGCATCAGCCGGGGCGGTAGAGTTTGTACCCGTTGCCCGGGTGACCAACATTGCCGTCACCATTGATATGCTAAAAGAACGCGGTTTCTGGGTGGCCGGGGCTGACTTGGCAGCTGAACAATTGCTGTGGGATGCCCCCCTGGACGGCCCGCTGGCCGTGGTGGTAGGCGGAGAGGACAAGGGCATCAGCAGGCTGGTACGGGAGAAATGCGACCTTTTGGTACGGTTACCTATGGCTGGGCGGGTAAATTCCCTTAACGCCTCGGTGGCCGCGGCGCTGGTGCTGTTTGAGGCCATGCGGCAAAGAAACAAAAGGTTAAGCAAAGGATGAGCGAATATATTGTAGTTGACGGCTACAATGTGTTATACGCCTGGCCCGAACTGGCCAAGTTGAAGGAAAAAGGCCTGGAGCACGCCCGGGATCGGCTGGTGCATATACTGGCCGATTACTCCGGTATTAGTGGCGACCGGGTTTTGGTGGTCTTTGACGCCCACCAGGTACAGGGACTAAGTTGCACTAGATATGAGGAGGTAAACGGAGTCCAGGTATTTTATACCAGGGCAGAAGAGACCGCCGACACAATGATTGAGCGGTTGGTGGGGGACATGCCCAGCGACGGTTACACCAGAGTGGTGACCTCGGACTGGGACGAGCAGCGCATTATCCTGGGGCGGGGTGCGTACCGTATGACCCCCGGGGAATTGCACCAGCGGGTGCAGCGGGCTAAAAAGGAAGGCCAGGAACCGTTTACGCGCAAAAAGCCCACCGAAGGTTACTTGGAAAACCGGCTGGCCGAAAATATTCGCCAAATGTTTGAACAATGGAGAAGGAAACGGGAATAGGCAGCGCCTGCCATTGCGGGCATTATTTTAGCTTGACGAGCTATTGGGGGGCAGGTATAATCCTGTCTTTAACAGTTATAAACCATGAAAAAGCTTGAAAACCCTGTATTTGCAGGGTTTTCAAGCTTTTTTGCACTACAAAAAAGTGAGTAATATTTTTATTTTTTAGTTATGCTAAAAAATTTTTTCATCAGTGTCTTTTTTATAATCTCGTAATCCGTTCGAAAACCAAAAGATTCATGTAGTGCATCAGTAAATTCGGTTCTTGTATAGGTCGGTATATACCCCTCGCCCTTAATCTCATAGAAATTCATTTCTTTTAATCCGTTGATGATTTCACTGCATGTAAACTTATTTCCTAGTTTCTTTTCCAACAATCGATAAATGATGAGGGACATAAAGCAGGTAGTAAAATGTGCCTTAATTCTATCCTCGCGACTTAAGTACACCGGCCGGGCTTTAAACTCGCTTTTCATAATCCGGAAACATTCTTCAATCTCCCAGCGCCGCTGGTTAATCCGGATGATTTCCTGAGCACTACCTTCGAGGTTCGT
>LADP01000023.1 GCA_000961575.1 Peptococcaceae bacterium BRH_c8a | reverse complement strand
AGGAAACTTGAGAGGAGCTGTCCCTAGTACGAGAGGACCGGGATGGACGGATCTCTGGCGTACCAGTTATCGCGCCAGCGGTAGTGCTGGGTACCCATATCCGGACGGGATAAGCGCTGAAGGCATCTAAGCGCGAAGCCCCCCTCAAGATAAGGTTTCCCATGGCTTAAGCCAGTAAGACCCCTGGCAGACTACCAGGTAGATAGGCCGGGCGTGTAAGCATAGCAATGTGTTAAGCGGACCGGTACTAATAGGTCGAGGGCTTGACCTAAATATATAGCAGGACAAAGTATACCTACCTTGCTTTAAACAAATCGCTGTGTAGTTTTGAGAGAATACAACTCAAACAAGTTTTCCGGTGACCATAGCGGAGAGGATACACCCGTTCCCATCTCGAACACGGTAGTTAAGCTCTCCAGCGCCGATGGTACTTGGGTTCTTACCCTGGGAGAGTAGGCCGTCGCCGGAATTAATTTTAACGAAAACCTCGGTTTATGCCGAGGTTTTTGCTATAGGGAAACCTGGTCTTATTTGAATAAACGGTAAAATTACTTGTCTTTACAAAGGGAATACTGTAAAATATTTGAGTGATCTACTGAATGGAGGAGAAACTTTTATGTCCGAAATCGCAGCGGAAAAAGGAACCTGGACGGTTAAAAAGGGCTTGGCTGAGATGCTCAAGGGCGGCGTAATTATGGATGTTACCACCCCGGAGCAGGCTAAAATAGCTGAAGAGGCCGGTGCTTGTGCAGTTATGGCACTAGAAAGGGTGCCTGCGGATATCCGCGCCGCCGGAGGCGTAGCCCGCATGGCCGACCCCACAATTATTCAACGCATTATGGATGCGGTAACCATACCGGTAATGGCTAAGGCCCGGATTGGCCATTTTGTGGAAGCACAGATACTGGAAGCGCTTGGCGCTGATTACATAGACGAGAGCGAAGTGCTCACTCCGGTGGATGACAAATATCACATTGACAAACATGCTTTTAAGGTGCCCTTTGTGTGCGGGTGCCGCAACTTGGGCGAGGCGCTCCGGCGTATCGGCGAGGGTGCGGCTATGATTAGAACCAAAGGTGAGCCTGGAACCGGTAACGTAGTGGAAGCGGTACGCCACATACGCATGGTGTTGGGTGAACTCCGGAGGCTGCAAAATGTGCCCCGGGAGGAACTAATGAGTGCGGCCAAGGAAATGGGCGCGCCTTACAACCTGGTATTGGAAGTGGCTGCTACAGGCCGGCTGCCGGTGGTGAATTTCGCGGCCGGCGGAATAGCTACTCCGGCTGACGCTGCTTTAATGATGCAGCTGGGTTGCGACGGTATCTTTGTGGGCTCGGGTATATTCAAGTCCAACGACCCAAAATCACGGGCCAAGGCCATTGTGGCAGCAACCACCCATTATAATGATGCTAAAATACTGGCAGAAATATCCAAAGATTTGGGCGAAGCAATGCCCGGTCTAGAGATATCGGCTATTGCTCCCGAACAGCGCATGCAGGACAGAGGCTGGTAAATCTAGAAGTTCGAGGTTAGAGCTTCGAAGTTTGATTGGGAAAACAGCGGTAAGAGAATAGAAAGGCCTTTAAGGAGAATAATTATGTTGGTTGGTGTACTGGCCTTACAAGGCGCCTTTAGAGAACATCAGCGAGCGCTGGATAAGTGTGGCGCAGAAACCAGGCAGGTACGCAAGCCCGGTGAACTTTCAGGGTTGGATGCCCTGGTGATACCCGGTGGGGAGAGCACCACCATGGGCAAGCTAATGCGGGAATTTGGGCTTTTGGAACCTATAAAAGGTATAGCTGCCGAGGGAATGCCCATATTCGGTACCTGTGCCGGTTTAATTATGCTGGCCAAACAAATAAGGAATTCTCAGCAAACAAACCTGGGGTTAATGGATATGGAAGTTGAACGCAATGCCTTTGGTCGGCAGGTAGATAGCTTTGAAGCAGACCTGTCTATAGCCGAATTGGGTTCGCAGCCCATCCGGGCTATATTTATCAGAGCCCCATACATTACCCGGGTAGATAACGGTGTTGATGTGTTGGCTACATATGGAGACAAGATTGTCTGCGCCAGGCAGGGCCGTTTCCTAGTGGCTGCTTTTCATCCCGAGTTAACCGAAGATGTGCGGTTGCATCGTTACTTTATGGAAAATGTGGCCGGTTAGGGTAAATCATATATTAAATAAACTATTGCAAAAAAAAAGCGGTTGTAGTAGTATTTATTAGTAACTTAGCATATAGTAAACCCGATGCAGGGGTAAAGTAACTGACAACATTTTTTAGAGAGCCGGTGGGTGGTGTAAATCGGTAAGTGTTGACGGTGAAGAGGCTCCCCGGAGGGGACCCGTTGAAATAAGTAGTAGGCGGGTACGGATAATTCCGTTATTTTAATTAAGTGGATCCCGAGGCCGGGTTGTATTACGGCGTGCGGGTCAATTTGGGTGGCACCGCGGGAATAAACCTCTCGTCCCTGTAAGATTTTACAGGGATGTGAGGTTTTAATTTTTTATCAGCGTGCCTAAGCCAGAATTTAGGAATCAAGAATCAGGAGTCAGGGGTCAGAATGTAAAAAAACCGATTTACGGCCTGCCTAAGAAAACTTGTTTTGCAGAATGTCGCCTTAAACGTAGCCTAGTGGAATGGAAGCATATTATCGGGACATTTTTGAATTCTGACTACAACTGATTATTACAATTGTTGTATGGGGAGGAGTAAAAAAATGCGGGACAAAGCATACTTGATGATACCAGGGCCGACACCGGTGCCGCCATCAGTGACCGGGGCCATGACAGCGCCTATAATCGGGCACCGCAGCGAAGATTTTCAGGTACTGCACAGCGGGATAATCGCCAAACTACAAAAGCTGTTTCAAACCCAAAACGAAATATACGTGCTGACCAGTTCGGGTACCGGGGGTATGGAGTCGGCAGTGGCCAATACCGTAAGCCCCGGTGACAAAGTACTGACCCTGGTGGGCGGTAAATTTGGCGAGCGCTGGACCGAGCTTTGCCGGGCGTACGGCGCCGAGGTTATTGAAGAGAACTTTGAGTGGGGTACCTGCGTGAACCCCGAGGTGGTCAAAGAGCAGTTAGCAGCTAACCCGGACATTAAGGTAGTGTTTGCCACCCAAAATGAAACTTCCACCGCAGTGGTAAATGATATTGAAAGTATTGGTAAGGTAGTGCACGACACCCCGGCTTTACTGGTGGTCGACGGGGTCAGCGGCGTGGGCGGAATTGAAATCAAGGTTGACCAGTGGCATGTGGATATACTAACCACCGGTTCTCAAAAATCACTGATGTTACCGCCGGGACTGGCTGTTCAGTGTATCAGCGCCAAGGCCTGGAAAGTCATTGAAGACAACAAGTCGCCTCGTTATTACTTCGACTTGCGCAAAGCAAGGAAACAGTACGCCAAATGGAATACCACATACACCCCGGCGGTATCGCTGTTCATCGGCTTAAACGCTGCGCTGGATATGATGCTGGCTGAGGGGATGGATAACGTATACGCCAGGCACAAACTGCTGCGGGACGCTACCCGGGCTGCACTGCGGGCACTGGGTCTGCAACTGGTGGTTAATGACGCCTTTGCTTCACCGGTGGTTACCTCGGTCTGGGCGCCCGAAGGCATCGGGGCTGACGATATCCGTAAGGTGTTACTTAAGGAATATGGCATTACGTTTGCCGGCGGTCAGGCCCAATTAAAGAATAAAATAATGCGTATCGCGCACATGGGATATGCGGATAAAATGGACGTTATAATTGCCATAGCGGGCCTGGAAATGGCACTGGCTCGCATGGGTTACCCGGTGGAACTGGGCACCGGTGTAAAAGCGGCCCAGCAAGTATTTTTGGAGGTGCGGCAATAATGGCGGAATACAAAGTACTGGTTATGGACGGGGTTTCCGAGCAAGGGCTACAGCCCCTGCTAAAGGAAACCGACATTGAAGTGGTTATGGGCAGCAAGATGACCGAAGATGAACTAATTGGTGTAATAGGTGATTACGACGGCATGATCGTACGCAGCGCCACTAAGGTGACGCCCCGGGTACTGGAAAACGCCCCTAAACTTAAAGTGGTGGGGCGGGCCGGCGTGGGTGTAGATAATATCGATCTGAACGCCGCCACCCGGCACGGTGTGTTGGTGGTTAACGCTCCGGACGGAAACACTATTGCCGCTACCGAGCACACTATCGCCATGATGCTAGCGATGGCCAGGAATATTCCCCAGGCGGTTTCTAAAATGAAAAACGGGGTTTGGGATAAAAAAGCATTTTTAGGTGTTGAACTGCGGAACAAGGTTCTGGGCATTATCGGTATGGGTCGCATCGGTTCGGCAGTAGCTCGCCGGGCTCAGGCATTGGAAATGGATATTGTGGCCTATGACCCATACATCACAGAAGAGAAAGCCGGGCAATTGGGCATTAAACTGGATTCGCTGGAAGGCGTTTTAAAACAAGCGGATTTTGTTACCATTCATATGCCTAAGACTAAAGAAACCTACCACATGCTGGATGAAAATGCTTTTTCCAACATGAAGGATGGCGTACGGGTACTTAACTGTGCCCGGGGCGGTATCATTGATGAGGAAGCCCTTTATAAGTACATGGCCGCGGGCAAAGTAGCCGGGGCAGCGCTGGATGTCTTTGAAAAAGAGCCCTATACCGATGGCCCGCTGTTAACGTTGGATAACTTTATTGCCACCCCGCACCTGGGGGCTTCTACCGCCGAGGCGCAGCTTAACGTAGCTTACGATGTGGCAGAGGAAATTGTGGATGCCCTGCGGGGCAAAGTGGTACGCAACACCGTGAACATCCCTTCTATCAACCCCGAGGTAATGGCTATAGTAAAGCCATACTTGAAGCTAGCCGAAAAGCTGGGTAAATTCCTTTCCCAAGTGGTGGAAGGCAGGACTACCCGCTTGGAGGTTGTATATAGTGGCGATATGGCTGAAAGGGAAGTTACTCCCATCACCACAGCCATGGTCAAAGGGTACCTGGATCCGGTGTTGCAGTCTTCCGTGAACTACATTAACGCGACATTATTGGCCAAAAACCGCGGTATAAGCGTCGCCCAAACCGTCAACGGCCGGGCTAATGGCTATGCCAGCCTGATTACCGTTAAGGCTGTTTCCGACCAGGGAGAAAAATCTTTGTCCGGCACCTTGTTCCGGGATGCCGAGCCTCGTATTGTGGCCATTGACGGGTACCGCATTGACGTCCTTCCCGAGGGCAACATGCTTTACGTGCCCCACATGGACCAGCCTAAGATCATCGGCCCGGTGGGCATGTTGTTTGGCGAACATAGCATCAACATTGCGGGCATGCAGGTGGGTCGCAAGTCAATAGGCGGCCAAGCCGTAATGATGCTTTCGGTGGATGCACCGGTGCCCGAAGACACGTTAAAGCAAATCGCCGAAATAGATGGCGTGTTGGGAGTAAAGTTTATCAGTCTTTAAACAGTGACTTCTATATAGGATGCAAGTTGTGCGTATTTTACACGACTGAGGACTAGTTTTATATGAATGTAAAATATGGTATAATGGTGCCGGCTAAATGCCGGCTTTTTTGTTTCTTATAATTTTTAATCGGCAATAATATAGACACGAGATAGCACCGGCAACGTTGGAGGTAGATAGTATGTTGGATCTGAAATTCGTACGCAATAACCCGGAGGTTGTTAAGAAGGCTCTGGATAAACGGGGGGCCAGTATCTCCCTGGAACATTTCCTGGCCTTGGACGAACGCCGGAGGGAGAAATTGGTGGACGCAGAAAAGCTTAAAAACAAGCGTAACGTGGTCTCCGAGGAAATTGGGCGGCTTAAAAAGGCTAGCCAGCCCGCCGAGGAACTGGTGCTGGAAATGAGGGATGTATCTGCAGCCATCAAGGACATGGACGACGAGCTCCGCAGGCTGGAACAGGAAATCCAACAAACGCTGCTGGGTATTCCCAATATACCCGATGATGACGTGCCCGCGGGCCACAACGAAAATGATAATGTGGAGTTGCGCCGCTGGGGCGAGCCCCCACAGTTTACTTTTGAGCCCCAAGCACACTGGGATATTGGTGAAGCGTTGGACATATTCGATTTTGAACGCGGCAGTAAGGTTACCGGTGCCCGGTTCACCTTTTATAAGGGCCTGGGGGCTGCGCTGGAGCGGGCTATAATTAACTTTATGCTGGACACCCATACCAGGGAACACGGGTACGTGGAGATACTGCCCCCGTTTATGGCTAACAGTGCCAGCATGACGGGCACCGGCCAATTGCCCAAGTTCGCCGAGGATATGTTCAAAGTAGAAAACACAGACTATTACCTTATTCCCACCGCCGAGGTACCGGTGACCAACCTGTATGCGGGTGAAATACTGGACGGGAATAAACTACCCATTTACCACTGTGCCTATAGTGCTTGTTTTAGGGCCGAGGCCGGGGCGGCGGGCCGGGACACCCGGGGCTTAATCCGGCAGCATCAGTTTAACAAAGTAGAGCTGGTGAAGTTCTCTAATCAGGAAGATTCCTGGGAAGAGCTGGAGAAGCTGACCTTCAACGCCGAGCGGATCCTGCAATTACTGGGCTTGCCTTACCGGGTGGTGGTGCTGAGTACCGGTGACCTGGGCTTTAGTTCGGCCAAGACTTACGACATCGAGGTGTGGCTGCCCAGTTACAACAGCTACAAAGAGATTTCCTCCTGCAGTAATTTTGCCGATTTCCAGGCCCGCAGAGCCAATATACGCTACCGCGAAGGGAAGAGTAAACCCCGATTCGTGCATACTTTAAACGGATCCGGACTGGCTGTGGGGCGCACTGTAGCGGCTATCCTGGAGAACTTCCAGACCCAGGCGGGTACCGTTAAAATACCGGCACCGTTGCAGCCCTACCTGGGCGGCCTAACCGAAATTAAATAAGTTTTTTAAATTGATTCCGGCCAAATTATTGGCCGGAATATTAAGGATAAAAGCACCTTAAGAAGCGCATTATGGGAACTGAATTGTAGCGCGTCCCCTCTGTTGACACGCCCTGAGCGCTATGCTATACTAGTTATTGTCTCTGGTTAAACGTTTAGCTGGAGGGGTGTCCGAGCGGTTTAAGGAGGCGGTCTTGAAAACCGTTGAACCTTTGCGGGTTCCGTGGGTTCGAATCCCACCTCCTCCGCCACAGTTAAATCACATACCGTGGAGAGATGGCCGAGCCGGTCGAAGGCGGTCGCCTGCTAAGCGATTATACGGGCTAAAACTCGTATCAAGGGTTCGAATCCCTTTCTCTCCGCCAGAACCAGCAAACCACGGGAAAATACTCTTCCGTGGTTTCTGTATTTATGATAATATAGCAATTGTGGTGCAAAATATATTAATAGATCTAAATCGCAGCAATTGACCTGACCCCTGCAGACCGGTCATTGTTCTGCTGGACTATCAAGGAGGCATATTAGCAACGGTGGACACTTGTTACTGGCTGGTAAAGACTGAACCCCAAGAATATAGTTACGAAGACCTTGAAAAAAGGGTAAGAGACGTTTGGGATGGAGTTAAAAACCCGGTAGCGCTAAAGAACCTTCAAGATATGCGTCCCGGGGATCCGGTTTTTATTTACCATACCGGCAATGAGAAAGCTATTATCGGTGTGGCCCGGGTGGTTTCCCTACCATACCCCGACCCATCCAACGGTGCTTTGCCTGTTGTGGAACTGGCGTCGGTCTATCGCCTCAGCCGCCCGGTTACCCTGTCTGAAATTAAACAAGACCCGACATTTGAGGAATGGGAACTGGTGCACCAGCCGCGTCTCTCGGTAATGCCACTAACCCAGAATTACTGGGACAAGATACACGCCATGTCCGGCAATGGTCATAAAGAATAAGATATTTTGGGTGCTTGGCCGAGAATGCCGCAACGCTGGATGACAAAGGATTCCAGACGTTTTTGTATTGACTTTAACCTTTCTTTTTGGTAGAATAATATTTGCGATTCCACAAATAAAGATTGTGTGCCTGTAGCTCAATTGGATAGAGCGTCTGACTACGGATCAGAAGGTTGGGGGTTCGACTCCCTCCAGGCACGCCAGTAAATTTTACAGCGACAACAGCTTGAAAAGCCGGTTGTGTCGCTGTTATGTATTACAACAAGCAAACAGGCGCCCGTAGCTCAGAGGATAGAGCAGTGGTTTCCTAAACCACGTGTCGGAGGTTCGAGTCCTTTCGGGCGCACCAAAGAAGCCAGCATCTTTACTATAGATGACTGGCTTTTTTCTATCCCCATGCCCTTTGGCACATTTTGCCACCCTGCTAAATATTATGTTACTACCTTATGAACATATGGAAGGGTGGATACTATGCAATTTTACTATGGCGACAGGAACTTGCTGAGAATCTTGGACGAAGTTGAATTCTGGAAACGCCAGGAAGGCGAGCACACCGTGGTTATTCGTCAAATAGTTAATAACCTGGAACCACGGTATGTTGCGTTACTTCAGGAGTGGGAACAGGCTTTTAACCAAACAGAAGGCGTTGCGGTAAAATATATCGAAGCGGTAACCAGGTCCAATTTCAATGTCAGTCCGGCACTAGAACAACAAATAATTCAGTTTATCCAATACGCACTGAACCAGAGCCAAAATTTTATTCTGTTATTAGATGAAATGGTAGCGCAAAGTGAGGCTGTTCGAAACAACCCGGTGGCACTGGTTGTCATAAACCATATCAGGAGAGAATCAGAATACTTTAGCGGGATAGTTAAGGCCTTTTTAAACGTTGTATATGCAAGCTAAACCGGTGCACCTAAAGCCGTGTAGACTCCCGGGAGTGTAAGTAACCACTGGCCAGTTGCTTGTTCACGTGCAGCACCCCGGTGTTTATGTCGCCAATGACGCACGCACCGGTTATTAAGTGCAGTTTATCAGCCTCTTCGGGAGTCGTAATTACTTTTCCGGCGGGCACGTAACGCCCGTCGCCAACGGTTACGCCTATTATCAGGGCCCCCGGTTCAATAACCACATTTTTACCCACCTTGGAACGAAAAATAAAGGATTGCATGCCTACAAAGGTGTTTTCATCCACTACTGCCGGGCCATGTACCTGGCACTGGTGGGCTAGTGAAACGTTCTTGCCGATGTAAACGGCGTGTTTGATACCATTTACTTCATACAGGTTTCTGTCGACGATTCGGCCGTCCCGTTCAGTTTCCAGGGCGTGCAGTACCACACCGTCTTGAATGTTGCAGCCGTCCTCAACCCGAATAGGCTGGCCTTCGTCACCCCTGATAGAGGCAAACGGGCCAACATAAACTTGCCGGCAGATCTGAACATTGCCGATTAGTGAACTTTGTGGGTCGATATAAGCTTCCGGGCTGATATCAGGCTTATTGATGTGGGTATTAAAATCTGTCTTTACGTTGGGCCTGACGTTGGGGGTAAGTTTTTTAAGGCTGGTGCTGCGGGCGCAGGACAACGCATAACCACATGCAAAGGCCAGGGTTATAATGGTGAGGGGTAACAAAAAAGAAGCAGCGTTTACCTGCATCAAGTAACCCCCTTTCAAGCCGGGGCATTACAGTTCAGGTACGGGTGGCAACTTACGAGAAGGTTATACAATTAGTTATGCAAAGCTAAAGAGATTCCTGCTAAAAAGATTAAATATTATGATAATATTATGTCGTATCAACTTAACGTATGTAGGGGCACCCCTGGCGGGTGCCCCCGATTTATACCCAGCCCACTGCATCATTAATTCGAGCACCCGCTAGGGGTGCCCCTACGGCTGAAGAGAGCATTTATAATTTTTTAATCGCAATGGGACGACCTGGTAAGAACAAGATATTGAAAACTGCCCTTCACTTGTGTTATACTACATTTTGCGGGTAAAATAATTGGTGCAATATAATAGTCCATTTAACCTGCCAAAGGGGAGTTTCCCGGTGGACCATGCCGGATACATGAGAGAAGCACTTGCAGAGGCCGAAAAGGCTTACGCCCTGGGTGAAGTGCCCATTGGGGCGGTGGTGGTTCTGGGTGACTGTATAATCGGCCGGGGACACAACTTGCGGGAGACCCTGCTGGACAGTACCGCCCACGCCGAGATTGTGGCTATGCGGCAAGCGTCCCGCAATATTGGGGACTGGCGGCTTAGCGGGGCTACTGTGTATGTCACCATTGAACCATGCCCTATGTGTGCCGGAGCGATGATCCAGTTTCGGGTGCAGACAGTGGTTTACGGTGCGACAGACCCCAAGGCGGGTGCGGTAGATTCCATCATGGACGTGTTGCGGGAACCGCGGTTCAATCACCAGGTGGGTGTGGTATCCGGAGTGCTGGAAGAGGAATGCGCCGGTATTATAAAGCGGTTCTTCAGGCAACTGCGGGAACGGGATAAAGAGCAGTAAGAATACCGGTAAGGTAACTTTCCCGCTGGTTATTGCCAGTTAGACCATGTATAATAATTTAATACAGGTACGGAGAGATGGCCGAGCTGGTCGAAGGCGCTCGACTCGAAATCGAGTAGACTGTTAGTAGCGGTCTCTAGGGTTCGAATCCCTATCTCTCCGCCAGTTAGATGCAAAGCCAGGGGGTTGTCGTTTTTACTAACGATAATCCCCTGGCTTTAGTTTACAAAACATCTTGGTAACCGACCGGACGCCTGCGGTACGTTACCCATATTAATCTTTATAGAATAATTGCATTACAAAGGCTGACCATTAATATGTTAAAATGGTAACAGGTAAATTTTTAATGCAATAAAGGGCTTTGTTTCAAAATCAAGCATTGTGTTCACTAGGATGTAGAGGGTGATTTACGCGCATGTTATGGTTCGTGTTTTATAACCAAAAACTACTTGTAAAAATTAATAATGATACTATTTATATTCCCAACAAAGAAGATTTAACGGAATTAGAAACCCAGCTAACGAAAGAAATTTATATAGGCAGGTTAGGTAACTCCCCTTGTTTTGTGGCGGAAGTTACAAACGAGCCTTTATCGCTGCCTGTTGGTTTAAATTATGAGAGTTTAAGAAAGTTGTACATTAAATCGGAAGATGACATTTTTCGGATGGCCGGACGGGCGCATCAAATTATGAATTGGGTTCGCAAACATCAATTTTGTGGTCAATGCGGTGTTCCCACTAAAAACAAAACAGATGAACTTGCCAAAGAATGTCCTAGTTGCGGTGCTACTAGTTTCCCACGTATATCTCCCGCTGTAATAGTAGCCATAGTTAAAGAAGATAAGATACTACTGGCTAGAAATATAAATTTCCCAACTAGCTTCTATAGCGTTTTAGCAGGTTTTGTTGAACCGGGAGAAACTTTAGAGGAATGTGTGCAAAGGGAGGTGCAAGAGGAAGTTGGGATTGAGGTAAAAAATATAAAATACTTTGGCAGCCAGTCTTGGCCATTTCCAGATTCCCTTATGATTGGATTCACTGCAGAATATGCTGATGGTGAAATTGCAGTTGACAATATGGAGTTATCGCATGCAGACTGGTTTTCATGCTGCAATATGCCGGCGAAGATACCGGGTAAAAGAACTATCGCAGGACGTCTTATCGAATGGTTTTTAGAACAAAAAATGCCCCTCATGCCAAAATAATGAGGGCCAAAACAGGTATTACTAAAATTAATGAACTTACTACCCATAAAACAGAATTTGTATCGCCACGCATCTTGCCCTTAACCCCAATAATTGCTGCAGCTAATGCCAGCATACCACTGAGCAAAGCAATTATTAAGGCCATTAGACCCCGGGTCAAGCACCCCAGTACATCAACCGGTGTCGCGGCAATCACAAAGAAGATAGCAGGCATAATTGCAGGTATTATTATATGATAAATTATACGTTTCATATTTCTGTCCTCAGCATTTTAAAAATAACAAACATTATATTTTAGGGCAGCATACATTTCTTGCTTTACACTAATTATAGCATGAGTGATAAGGTAATTAAGGGAAGACTTTTATTAAGAACGGAATAATTAGGCTGTAATATTAATACTAAAGGGGATTAAATGAATACGGGTTTTTCCAAGCTAGCGCTGAATAATAAGGAACTCCGCAAGCAGGAATCGGGAACGACGCGTATCCTAGTAATGACTGCTGTCCAGGCGGAGAGGGAAGCGGTGTTGCGTGGGCTGCACGGAGATAAAAGATTCGATGTTTTTTTAGCAGGTGTTGGCCCGGTAGCGTCCGCTGCCAACACGGCGAAGGTGCTGGCAGCGAACCGGTATGGCCTGGTCGTGAGTGCCGGTATCGGTGGGGGCTTTCCTGGCAGCGCAGAGGTGGGTTCCCTGGTGGTGGCGACTGAAATCATCTCTGCCGACTTGGGCGTGGAAACCCCTGAAGGGTTCACCAGTCTGGAAGAGTTGGGCCTTGGTCCCACTCGTGTCCAGATTGATGCCAGCCTGGTGAACAGTGTGACTGAAGCGCTGCTGACGGCTAGGTTGCCGGTCAAAACCGGCCCCGTGCTCACTGTATCGACTGTGACGGGTACGGCCAAGAGTGCCGCCAAACTGGCAGCCCGGGTGCCGGGGGCTATTGCCGAGGCAATGGAGGGCTATGGCGTGGCACTAGCCGCGCACGATTACGGCATACCGGCTTTAGAACTGCGCGGCATTTCAAACCTGGTTGGTCCCCGTGACCGGGCTGCATGGCGCATTGAAGAGGCTCTGGAAGTTCTGGAATCAGCCAGCGCCGTTTTAGCGGAGGTGCTGCCATGAAAATAGCCTTTTCTCCCTGCCCCAATGACACGTTTATTTTCCACGCCTGGGTACACGGGCTAATAAACGGTGCACCGAAGGTAGATGTCACTTACGCGGATATCGACATTACAAACAGTTTGGCAGCCGGCTTAAGTGGGCCGGAGGTAGTCAAGATATCGTATGCGGCACTGCCCTGGGTATTGTCCGAGTACGCGCTGCTGCCATGTGGAGGTGCGTTGGGTAGAGGATGCGGGCCGCTGGTGCTGACTGCAAACAAGGGTGAAAACGGCAGCGATCCGGCAGTGCTGGCTGGGCGGCGGGTGGCGATACCTGGTGAGCGGTCAACGGCTTACTTACTGTTTCGACTGTGGGCAGCTCGGTATGTGCCCGGGGGCGTGGGCGAGATTGTGGTTCTGCCGTTTGCCGAGATTATGCCGGCGGTGCGCGATGGTTTGGTTGATGCAGGGCTGGTTATCCATGAGGCTCGTTTCACTTACCCTTTGTATGGGCTAACTCTCCTGGCCGATTTAGGCCGTTGGTGGGAAGCGGACACCAAGCTGCCGATTCCGCTGGGAGCTATTATCGCCCGCCGGTCACTGGATCTAACCGCCATTGCCGCATGGATTAGGGCATCGGTTAAATACGCCTGGGCCTACCCGCATGCGTCTCAGGAATACGTGTTGAGTCACGCCCAGGAGTTGTCACCTGATGTGGCCAAAGCCCACATCGATCTTTACGTGAACGAGTTCACTGCAAACTTGGGCGCGACAGGGTATGAGGCGGTAACCACCCTGCTGAGCAGGGCCGCTCAAGAAGGGCTGGTTCCAAAGGTGGACTTAGCAGCACTGCGTAGGCCATAAATAATGATGCCGGCAAACCTGGGTAAGGCCTCTGCCCTGTCCCAATAAAATCAGAGGGGTACAGATAGAGGAACTTTGTTATATAATTGAAGGAAACTAAATTATGCAAATTGGACAGGCCCAGTAAAGAAGTTCAATAAGACCATTCAGCCATGAAGAGGAATAGAATTGTTTACCTGGAGGTGATACTATGGAGTGGGTAAAGTTACAGACTTCCTTTGATTCAGAAGAGAAGGCGCTAAAAACTGCAAATATTGTTGCTACCACGGAAGCCAAACTGGCAAGTCAGCCGGGTGGTCCCCAGTATGAAGTGGAGATCAGGGTTGAACAAGCAGAAGAGAAATGGCAGGTATTTTGGCGTAAAGTTTTTGTGGGTATTAAATCGGGCTGTGGAGGGTGCAAATCCTGTCCCGAAAAGCCATCCGGGCAAACCAAAGGTAAGGTTATACCATTTAAAAGACCCACCGTTTAATAGAGCCCCAATTTTACAATGAGTTTTTAACCAAGAAAATAAACCACCCCGGCCAGGGTGGTTTATTAAGTTAACTATTAGGTGCAGGCTGACCTACATATTGCCCTTGCTCAGGCACGGCAAGATGAACGAAGTTGTGAGCCAGTTCGGACAGCTGTTGTTTTAATTCTTCTCCCCCCATGGGCAGCCCGTGGCTGGGAATGACCAGAGAAGGGTTCAGTTCATTAAGCACTTGCACTGATTGCTCCGCTGCCTGCCAATCGGTGGTAAAGTATGCCGGTGGGCCGTGGACTTCTTTTTCTCTGGTTAATACGGACGTAGCCGATTCTTGTTTTAAGGTGGTAAATGCATCCCCCACTATGAGTACCCGGTCGCTGTCGCGAAACAGTGATACATGCCCCGGGGAGTGCCCCGGTGTATGTATCCATTGCCACCCGGGCATCCAAGGAACGCTTCCGTCGGCGGGCAGCGGCGCAGCGCGGGTGCCCAGGTTGATACCCTTATGTGGAAAGGTGGGCGAGATCCGAGCTATTAATCCTTTGTCCACGCTGGGGTCGGCTGGCGGGTAATCCATTTGGCCCGTCAGGTAGGGTAATTCATATGCGTGGGCATAAACAGGGACATTCCACGTATTGGTCAGCTCTGTAATCGCCCCCACGTGGTCAAAGTGGCCGTGGGTAAGGATAATGGCCTTTGGTTGACTGCCCTGGCCAAAGCGCCCTTCTGCGGCTTGAAAAATGTCTTTGGATGTATGTGCCATGCCGGCCCCTATAAGCACCCACTCTTTGTTTTGGTTGTTGGGGTCGCCGACCATAAAAGCGTTAACGAGAGGAAACTGCAGAAGAAATATATCCGGCGTTACCTGCTGGGTTGTCATGGGCCGCTCGGTTATTTGCTGCAGGATAGTTTTTTCCACTGGGCAAAACACCTCCTAAATTTTGAATTGAAACTAGTTGCAAAAAATTAAATTAAGACTATTTTGTGTCAGCTTGGCCTATTGTATTAGTTATCTTTTTTTTCGAACGGCGGAGGTTTTTCATGCCCCGGCTTATTTCAATTACGTGGGCGTCCTCGGCATTTAAATCCTGAATTATACTCTCCAGGGCATCCCAGGGATCCACAACCTCCCCGCACGTAAATATATCCACTGCCGCGTAGGCCAGTTCCGGCCAGGTATGAATGGTCAGGTGCGATTCTGATATTACCACCACGCCGCTTATGCCCTGGGGTTCAAACCTGTGGAAAACTACCTTGCGGATCTCCGCCCCGGCTTTGTTTGCCGCTCTGGTCATCATTTCTTCAAGACATTTCATGTCGTTTAGCTTATCCTCGTTGCATTCCCAGATTTCGGCCAGCAATTGAATTCCCAGCGGATTGCCAAGTACAGTCAAATTGCTCCACTCCCTTTGGCCTTATTGTTACCATAGTCACGGTGATGTATTTAGTAAAGTCCAAGGGAAATCTTTTGTATAGCCATTGATTTCAGCATTTTGAAGTGACATTAGCGATATTGTTTTCTCTTGTGGGATGTCTTGTGGGATGGGATTATGCTATTTGCACTTTCTATGTAAAGGATTTTATAAATCTTTGTCGTAAATTGTAAGATGTACCTAGCGCGATTAAGTTCTTCCATTACCGGGGGCAAACATGAGCGTTCGTAAAAAAATATTTCTAATTATTGTGGTTACTGTTTTAACCTTGATAGTAATTCTATACTCAGTATTAAATGTGGTTGACATGTCCAGGCATATTAATACCCAGGGCCAGACAAGTATGTGGTATCTACTTATTTCTTTATTGGTTGCTGTAATGGCCATTGGTATGATTACCTACTTATTGATAGACAGGTTAATTTTGTCCAGGCTAGCCCGGTTTAGCGATAGCGTTACCCATATAGGTGAAAAGAAAGATTTTTCAGCCCGCGTATCGGTAAAGGGAAATGATGAATTAACTAATCTGGCCCGGCAAATTAACGCCATGCTTAAAGCACTGGAACAATCCCAGTTGGAATTATGGCAGAGTGAGGAACAATACCGCAGCATATTCAACGAGGGCCTTACCGGCAACTATGTATCCAACCCCGCTGGACAGATACTTCTGTGCAACACCGCATTTGCCAGGATATTTGGCTATGAGAAACCGGAAGAAATAATATGTGCTAATGCCACATCGCTTTATCATGATAAGGTAACCAGGGGCAAGTTTCTTATCGATTTGCAGGAACAGAAGAAACTGGAACATTATGAATACGAACTCGTAGACCGCTACGGGCGGAAAGTTACTGTTGTTGAGAATGCTAACGGCACTTTTGACAATAACGGTGAACTTATACAAATGCAGGGTTATCTGTTTGACATAACTGAACGTAAACAAGCCGAGGAAAAGCTTCGGGAAAGCGAAGAAAAGTACCGGCTGGTTTTTGAAAATTCACCGGTGGGGATTCTGCACTTTAACGAGTTTGGAGTTATAACGGCATGTAATGAAAGTTTGGTAAAAATTATCGACACTGGTGAAAATATTTTAATAGGCCAAAATTTAATGAACGTGCCAAATAAGGAACTTGTCGAGGGAATTAAAAAAGTAATATCAGGTAAACCAGCCTGTTACGAAGGCTATTACCATTCAGTTACCAGTGGTAAAACTATTCCTGTAAATGCATCATGCGCCCCGATTTTATTGCATGACAACACTGTAATCGGAGGTGTTGCCATGGTGGAAGACATAACTGAACGCAAGCGCTCCGAAGATGCGCTGTACCAGGAAAAGAAACGCCTTTCAGTAACCCTTTCAAGTATCGGTGACGCAGTTATTGCAGTTGATTTGTCAGGTATTATAACCGTATTCAACCCTGTGGCTGAAACGTTGAGCGGATGGCCAGCCAAAGAGGCCCTGGGGAGAAATATTGATTTGGTTTTCAATACAGTTAACGAATATACAGGGCAGACCGAGGAGAATCCCGTTTGCAAAGTATTAAACCAGAACCAATCTGTAGTGTTTGCCTATCACATTGCCCTGATAGCCAGGGATGGAACCAAACGCTCAATTACCAACAGTGCCGCGCCCATTTGTGACGCAGAGGGTAATATGTTGGGGGCAATCCTGGTTTTTAGGGATGTGACCATGGAAAGGAAGCGTGAAGCAGCGCTAAAGGCAAGCGAGGAGCGTTTCCGGTTAATAGCTGAAAACGCTAAGGATATTATCTTTCGTCTGCAAGTTGAACCTGAACGCAAATTTGAATACATTAGCCCGGCGGTGACTGCCATAACGGGTAACACCCCGGAAGATTTCTACGCTGACCCCCACCTGGTTTACCGGTTGGTTTACCCGGATGACCTGGATATCCTTAAAGGGATTGTGGACGGGAAACAAGATTTGGACAGTACAATAACCCTGCGGTGGGTTTGCCGGGACGGGCGGGTTATTTGGATTGAACAGCGCAATGTGCCTGCATACGCTGCCGACGGACGCCTGGTGGCCATTGAAGGTATCGTACGGGATATAACCGTGCGCAAGCAAATGGAGCAAAAGCTGAGGCACCTGAGTTTGCATGATCCTTTGACTGGACTTTATAACCGGGCTTATTTTGAGCTGGAAATACAGCGTTTGGAAAAAAACGCTTGCTACCCGATAGGTATTATTTTGTGTGATGTGGATGGTTTGAAACTTGTTAACGACACCATGGGTCACGATGCCGGGGATCGGGTGCTGCTGACCACTGCCGCGGTAATCAGGAAGGCCCTTTTTGACGATGATGTGGTTGCCAGGGTGGGGGGGGATGAGTTTGCCATACTGCTTCCCCGCAGTGGGGCAAACACGATAAAAGATGTTTGTAGCCGGATTATGTTGGCGGTGGAGCAATATAACCTATCCAATAGCGACTTTCTATTAAGTATATCTGCCGGTTTTGCTGTTTGTTCAGCCGCTTGCGTCAGCCTGCGAGATACCTTTAAGGAAGCCGACAACAACATGTATAAAGAAAAACTACACCGTAAACAAAGCGCCCGAAGCGCTATTGTCCAGACCCTCATGAAGGCTCTTGAAGCCAGGGATTTTATCACCGAGGGGCATGCCGACCGCATCCAGGATTTAATTGCCCAACTGGGCAGGTATATTGGTTTACCGGAGCCCGGTATCAACGACCTTCGTCTATTGGCCCAGTTTCACGACATTGGCAAGGTGGGTATTCCGGATCAAATTCTTTTTAAGCCAGGTCCCCTTAACCAGGAAGAAGCAGCTGAAATGAGAAGGCATTGTGAGATTGGCCACCGCATTGCGCTTGCGGCACCTGACCTTACCCACATTGCCGATTGGATACTGAAGCACCACGAATGGTGGAATGGGCAAGGTTACCCACTGGGATTAAAGGAAGAGGAAATACCTCTGGAGTGCCGAATTCTGGCTATTGCTGATGCATATGACGCTATGACCAGCGACAGGCCCTACCGTAAAGCTATGCCCCATAATAAAGCCATGGAGGAACTGGAAAGGTGTGCCGGTAAACAATTTGACCCCCTGCTGGTTAAGAGCTTTATTAATGTTTTGGAACAAATTAAATTTAAAATTGTTCCCGGTTAAAACGCTTATATTTCCTAGTTAATAGTAAAACGTATGCACTTAATATTAACTTGAATTAAATAAGAATAATGAGCCTGCGCCTAAATTGGGGCGGCTCTTTTGATTTGCGAAGCATTTATTTAACCGGATTTGGTTACGGTGTTATAATATTACTAAGCTGGCGGAATATATAGCCAGGTTTTTGGTAATTTTATCTTTATGCTTTTTTGCGGTTTATACTGGGGAGGGGGAAACAACCAAGTGGAAAAAGCTACGGTTAAAGACTTATACCGGCTAACGGACAATTATCTGGGCCAGAGAATACAAATCAACGGCTGGGTGCGGACGGTCAGGTCATCCAAAGCATTTGGTTTTATAGAAATTAACGATGGGTCTTTTTTCGGCAGTGTCCAGGTTGTTTATGATGAAAACCTGGCTAATTTCAAGGAAGTTTCCAAGTTGATTACCGGGTCGGCCATCAGGGTGGCGGGGGAACTGGTGGAATCTCCCGGCGCTAAACAACCCTTTGAACTCAAGGCTGATAATATTGAGATCGAAGGGCATTCCGCACCGGACTACCCACTGCAGAAAAAAAGGCACACCTTTGAATTCCTACGCACCATTGCCCACCTGCGACCCCGGACAAACACCTTTTCCGCCGTGTTTAGGGTTCGCTCAGCCGCGGCATACGCCATTCATAAATTTTTCCAGGAGCGGGGCTTTGTTTATGTACACACGCCCATTATTACCGGCAGTGACGCTGAAGGCGCCGGGGAAATGTTCCGGGTTACCACTCTGGAATTTGACAAAACTCCACGGGACGAAAAGGGCGCAGTGGACTTTGCCAGAGACTTCTTCGGTAAGGAGACCAACCTTACCGTCAGCGGCCAGTTGGAAGCGGAAAACTATGCCATGGCTTTTGGTAAAGTCTATACCTTCGGACCAACATTCCGGGCCGAAAATTCCAACACACCCCGGCACGCGGCTGAATTCTGGATGATTGAACCGGAGATGGCTTTTGCCGAATTGCAAGACGACATGGACCTAGCGGAAGAGATGTTAAAATACGTAATTAGCTACGTGCGGGAAAACACCCCCGAAGAGATGCAGTTTTTTAACAGCTTTATCGATAAGAGTCTGTTTGAACGCCTGGATAACGTGGTTAAATCAGAATTCGGACATATCACCTATAGCGAAGCGATCGACATCCTGAAAAAATCGGGCGAGCAATTCGAATACCCCGTGGAGTGGGGGGTGGATTTACAGACCGAGCACGAAAGATACATAACCGAGAAACACTTTAATAAACCGGTTTTTGTAACGGATTACCCCAAGGAAATCAAGGCCTTTTACATGCGTATGAACGATGACGGCAAAACTGTGGCGGCTATGGACCTTTTAGCGCCCGGGGTGGGGGAAATCATCGGGGGTAGTCAGAGGGAGGAAAGGCTGGATAGCCTGGAAAAAAGAATGGATGAGCTGGCGCTAAACAAAGAAGATTACTGGTGGTACTTCGATATTCGCAGATACGGAGGCACCAAGCACGCTGGTTTTGGCCTGGGTTTCGAGCGGCTAATCATGTACCTGACCGGGATGACCAACATTCGGGACGTGATATCTTTCCCCAGAACGCCCAAATATGCCGAATTTTAATTAAATTTGTACTGCTATTAAAATAAGGGTTTAGCATTAATGCTAAACCCTTATTTTAACTTTATTGCTACAACCTTTGTTTAAAAAACGCTTAGCGAGCGCTGTTGACACTTTTCTCTGCCGCCGCACTATGACCGCTTAGGAAGCCGGTGGAAAAGGCTATTTGCAGATTATACCCGCCGGTTAAGGCATCAACGTCAATCACCTCACCGGCAAAGTAAAGGCCTTTGACAATTTTTGATTCCAAAGTTGACGGGTTAATTTCTTTGACATTGATACCACCACTAGTAATTATGGCCTCGTTTAACGGCCGGGTGCCGGTAACGGTTAAACCAAGATTTTTCAGGGCTTGTACCAGTAGACCACGTTCTATTTTGGACACCTGATTGACCTGCTTATGGATATCCAAACCTGATTGGGCCAGGACTATTGGAATTAGTCTTTGGGGGAGTAAATCGTCCAGGGAATTTTTCAGGTGTTTGCCCCAATATTTATCAAAATCCCTCTGCAGTCGGGCATCTAGTTGTTCATCCGACAGGGCGGGTTTTAAATCAATCGCTAGCTTCACCGGGGCTTTAAACGGCTTTAAATAGCTGCTGATGCTTAATATAATGGGACCGGATACACCAAAGTGGGTGAACAGCATTTCGCCAAACTGTTCCGCTTTAATCTTATTATTAATTATGGCTTTAACTGAAACATTCTTTAAGGACAGGCCTTGCAGATCTTTAACCCATGGTTCACGGGTTACCAGGGGAATTAGAGCCGGTCTGGGCTCCACCAAGGAATGTCCCAACTGGCGGGCCATTTGATAACCGTCCCCGGTAGACCCTGTTTGCTGGTAAGACATACCCCCGGTGGCGATTAGAACTTTTTCCGCCTGTATTGATTTGCCGTTACTTAAAGTAACACCTTTCACCCGGTTTTCCCGGGTAAAGACACTCTTAACTGCGGTATTAAGCCTAATTTCCACTTTGTTTATTTCCAGGTGTTTTTGGAGTGCCTTAATCACATCACTGGATTTATCTGTTTGGGGGAAAACACGGTTGCCTCGTTCCACTTTGGTTTTTACACCCATTAATTCAAGTAATGCGATAAGTTGCTGGCTGGTAAAGCTTTTTAAAGTGCTGTACAAAAACTTTTTGTTGGTTGTGATGTTATTTAAATAATCGTCAATATCTCCGTAATTAGTAACATTACACCTTCCTTTGCCAGTAATAAAAAGTTTTTTACCCAGTTTTTCGTTCTTCTCCAACAATACAACCTGGAGGCCCTTTGCCGCTGCCGTAGCGGCACCCAAAATTCCCGCCGGTCCTCCGCCCACTACAATTAAATCGTAATTCATATGTGCTCCTCCGAAGTCGATAATTATAAGTATTATAAGGTAAAACACGATAAAAAATTAATATTACTGCAAAAAAAGGGGCATGGCATAATTTCCGAAACTTAAAACTTATTTTTGCAAGAGGTTAGTAGATTATGGTAGCATATTCTTGGGTTATTCTGATACTGACTACTGACTACTGACTACTGACTACTGACTACTGACTACTGACTACTGACTACTGACTACTGAATGCGGGGTGGGCGAATAAATGAAATCATTGGTCTTAACTGAAAAACCAAGCGTGGCCCGGGAAATTGCCCGGGTGCTGGGCTGCAGTCAAAGAGGGAAAGGGTACCTGGAAGGTTCCAGGTATGTAATCACTTGGGCCCTAGGGCATTTAGTCACCTTGGCTGAGCCTGAAGAATACGATAAAAAGTACAAGCAGTGGCGTATGGAAGACCTGCCCATGCTGCCGGAACAAATGAAATTGAAGGTCATCCGCCAGACTTCGCACCAGTTCCAGGTGGTGCGCAGCCTGATGAATCGCTCGGACATCGGGGAAATGGTTATTGCGACCGACGCCGGACGGGAGGGTGAACTGGTGGCTCGCTGGATAATGAAGCTGGGCAACTGGAAAAAACCCTTCAAGCGGTTGTGGATATCCTCCCAGACCGACTCGGCCATCCGGGAGGGCTTTGCCAAGCTAAAGCCCGGAGCCCAATATAACAGCTTGTACGATGCCGCGGTTTGCCGGGCTGAGGCTGACTGGCTGATCGGACTGAATGTGACCCGGGCATTAACCTGTAAGTTTAATGCCCAGCTTAACGCCGGCCGGGTACAAACGCCTACCCTGGCCATGATTGTACAACGGGAAGAGGAAATTAATAAATTTGCCCCGGTGGATTACTGGACGGTGCGGGCCGATTTCGGCAATTATTTTGGAGACTGGCGGGGTAAAGAGGGTAACCGAATCTTTGATTATGCCAGGGCGGTGGAGTTGCTCGCCAAACTTAAGGGGCATACCGGCAAAATTACTGAACTGCGCCGGGAAAATAAGAGCGAGCCGGCACCGCTGGCCTATGACCTGACCGAACTGCAGCGGGACGCCAACCGCCGTTTTGGCTTTTCTGCCCAGCAAACTCTAAGTATTTTACAGGATCTTTATGAACGGCACAAGTTGGTATCTTATCCCCGTACGGATTCACGGTATATTTCTTCGGATATTGTGCCCACCCTGCCGGCCAGGCTGAAAAGCATTGCGGTGGGGGCCTATGCCGGCCCGGTTAAACAGCTGTTGCAAAAACCTCTGACAACTACTAAGCGTTTGGTTGACAACAGCAAGGTATCCGACCACCATGCCATTATTCCCACGGAACAGCCGGTGAACCTGGCGGCTCTGGATGCCGAAGAAAAGAAACTGCATGACCTGATTGTGCGGCGGTTCCTGGCCGTACTGTATCCTCCTTACCGCTACGAACAGCTAACCCTGGTCACTACCGTAAACGGGGAAAAGTTTTATTCCCGGGGGCGGGTCATCCAGGATCAGGGCTGGCGGGCGGTAGCCACGGTCCGGGCTGAACATGAAGAGGGAATTGGAGACGCCTCACCGGAACAAACCATCACCAGCCTGAACAAAGGTGAAGAAAAGCCGGTTAAAAGCTTAAAAGCAAACAAGAGCAAAACTAAACCGCCGGCCCGTTATAACGAGGCCACCCTGCTTTCGGCCATGGAAAACCCCGGTAAATTTATCGAAGATGATGAACTGCGGGAAACAACTGGCAGCGGCTTGGGCACTCCGGCCACTCGGGCAGAAATTATTGAAAAGCTGCTTTATACAAACTATATTGAGCGCCATGGTAAAGAACTGGTGCCTACATCCAAGGGTATCCAGTTGGTCAACCTTGTTGCGCCTGAATTAAGGAGCCCTGAATTAACCGCCAGGTGGGAGCAGAGCCTAACGGAGATTGCCCGGGGCAGGGAAAGCAAAACAAAATTTATTCAGGGTATTCGGGAGAATGCCGCTAAGTTGGTGCGCAGCGTGGAGACGAACACCGCTGCCTATAAAGCCGATAATATTTCCCGCACCAAATGCCCGGTCTGCAGCAAGTACATGTTGCTGGTCAAAGGTAAGCGAGGCAAGATGCTGGTCTGTCAGGACCGCGAGTGCGGGCACCGGCAGCCGGAAAAAGAGGGAATGGGATTTACCAGTTCCAAACATGCCAGTCGTACTAATCAGAAATTGATTTCCAGGTTCAGTGACCAGGAGTCTATCGGCAGCAGTCTGGGTGATTTACTTAAAAAGGCGATGGCCCAAGAGGAGCAGGATAAATAAAATCGGGTTACCACCAGCACCTGCTGTGATAGTGTTTTTGATTTGAAGCAGATACTAATGTTTTGGCTGGTGGGCATAATATAAGTAGTGCCAAATTTATGGACTTTGCGTTAAATTAATCAAAATTTCGCTACAGGGTAAATTAAAAGTGCTGTTAAAACCTCCCACATAGCGTTATAATAGATAACGCATACCATTTAGCAATTTCATTCAGAAAAGGAGATTAACAAGTAATGATCCCGTTTAGTGATTTTGGTCTATCTGCGCCCGTGCTCCAGGCCCTTAATAATATGGGCTTTGAAGAGGCGACACCGATACAGGAACAGGCTATTCCGGTTGCGATGCAGCGAAGGGATTTAATCGGTCAGGCCCACACCGGTACCGGTAAAACAGCTGCTTTCGGCGTGCCCATGGTGGAGTTTTTAGATACCGGGCGAGAACACATTCAAGCTGCTGTGCTGACACCAACCCGTGAATTGGCCGTCCAAGTCGCCGAAGAATTAAACAAAATCGGTTACTATAAGGGTATTCGCACCCTGCCAATATACGGCGGCCAGGATATTAACCGCCAGATTAGGGGGTTAAAGAATAGACCGCACATTATTGTGGCTACCCCGGGCCGCTTGATGGACCATATGAGGCGCAAGACAATCAGGCTGAACCAGGTACGGATAACAGTCCTGGACGAGGCCGACGAAATGTTAAACATGGGTTTTATCGAGGATATAGAGGCTATTTTAAAAGATGTCCCCGAGGAACGTCAGACCATGCTATTTTCCGCTACCATGCCCGGCCCCATCCAGGCGCTGGCCCAGCGGTTTATGCATGATCCCGAGGTAATCAGGACGGCAACCAGGCAGGTTACGGTTCCCAGCACCGAGCAGAGCTACTTTGAGGTTGAAGAGAGACAGAAGTTTGATGTTCTCTGCCGCCTGCTGGATATCCAGTCGCCTGACCGGGCTATTATTTTTGGGCGAACCAAGCGCCGGGTAGATGAGCTTTATGAGGCATTGAACAAAAGAGGCTATTCGGCTGAAGGAATCCACGGGGATATGCCCCAGTCCAGACGGGATCAGGTGATGCGTAAGTTTAAGGAAGGCACCACTGATGTGCTGGTAGCCACCGATGTCGCTGCCAGGGGTCTGGATATCACCGGGGTTACCCATATTTACAACTTTGACATCCCACAAGACGCGGAAGGCTATGTCCATCGCATCGGTCGCACAGGCCGGGCGGGACATAAGGGTGCTGCTATTACCTTGGTGACCCCGCGGGAGATTCGTCATCTAAAGGTTATTGAGTTCAACACCAGGGGTAAAATTTTACGTAAGCCCGTGCCTACAACCAAAGATGCTTTTGAAGGGCAGCAGCGCCTGGCGATGGATATGCTTGTGCAAGCTGTGGAAAATGGGGACATCGAAAAATACCGCGGGCTAGCCGAGGAGTTGTTGGATCAAACCGATTCAGTGAGCCTGGTTGCCGCAGCCCTAAAGGTGCTGACCAAAGAAACCGACCGGTCTCCGGTGGTTCTGACCGATGAAAGACCAATCGTAAAGAATAAACCCAAGAACACAGGCGCCGGGCCAAGAGGATACGCCAGGGGCGGATTCGGTAAAAAAAATACCGGGCGTTCCGGGCGCGGCGGGTACAATAAAGGTAAGAAACCATTTTAAACTAAGGCTGTTTTAAACAAGAGGCTGTCGGCTAAATTAGCGGCAGCCTCTTGTTTTGGATAAAGGGATAGTATCAATTTAAAATATTATTTTTATAAGGCTATAAATATTTTCAACTTTTGCACGATACTTAAGGTAAATCATAATATTCTTGCCGGGTGAGTTGTGTAAAAATTTATAATAAATAATAGTTTGTAAAACGGGGGATGAAAAGTTTGAAGCTTAAATTAGGTGCCAAAATAAGTTTTAGTTTTGTTATTATGCTTATTATAGTAATTATTTTGGGTGGTTCTGCTTTCGTTAATCTAAACTCGGTTAAAGGTGACATTGACAGTATAAGTGCTGCTAACGAGAGTTTGATTCTTGAATTAAGGATTGATAGCACATTTCAAAGCGGCGTTGCGGCGATGAGGGGTTTTATCGCGTATGGGGATGAAAAATTTTATGAGCAAACAGATGAAAACATGAACGCGGTAATTCGGATGGAAAGCAAACTACTACAAATGGCCGGGGAAGATAAGAAGCCCGCAGTGCAAAGTCTTATTATTGCAACAACGCAGTACAGAGATGGTTTGATTGGCCGTTTGGCTCCAGTGGTGAGGGCTTACCACTCTGAACTTAATGCTGGTAATGCCGAGAAAGCCCAGATTTTCTTTGCGGAAATGAATAGCATTGCCGGTGAACTAATTCCCTATACCGCTGAGCTTACCGGGATTACTCAGAAACTTGTGGAAGAGAACGAGCAAATTGTTAACCAAAGCTTGAATCAAACAACGTCACATGCCGATAGCGTTATCAGTACATCAGTAGTAATGTTGATTATCGCGTTAATCATTGGGGTTATACTTAGTGTATACATGACTAGAATGTTAAGAAACCCAATTCTTAAGATGGTATCTGGAGCCAACAAGTACGCTGAAGGCGATTTGAGAGAAGTAATGGAAATAAATTCAACAGACGAGTTAAGTGAATTAGCTGATGCCCTAAATAAAATGCAGACAGGATTTAAGGACATTGTAGGTAAAATCAAGGACTCTTCTAACCAGTTGTCTGATTCGGCCCAGCAATTAGCTGCACAGGCCCAACAGACTTCAGCGGGCGCTACTGAAACCGCCTCCACCATGAGTGAAATGTCCAGCACAGTGGAAAACATGGCCGATAATACCCAGGACGTGGCCCGCCAGGCAGGAGTTGCCACCCAGCATGCCGATAAAGGTTTCCAGGGCATTGAAATGGTCACCGACCAAATGCAGGAAATTACAGCATCATCAATTCAGGTAGGCAAGTCCGTTGATGCCCTTAGTACGGCCATCGGAAAGATTAGTCAGTTTGTCGAAGTGATTACGAACATTGCAGATCAGACCAACTTATTAGCGTTAAATGCAGCCATTGAAGCCGCCAGGGCTGGCGATGCTGGCAGAGGGTTTGCCGTGGTAGCTGAAGAGGTCAGAGAGCTTGCCGAGCAGTCTGCCCAATCGACAAAAGAAATTAAACAGCTAATTGAGGAAATCCAAGCTCAGTCTGAACAGGCAGTGCAGGCAATGTCTGTGGGAGCAAAAAAAGTTGACCAAGGCAATCGGGTAGTAGGTGAAGTAGGGGAAAGCTTCAACGAAATTATCAAAGCAGTGAGAGAACTAACCGACCAGGTACAAAATGTTGCCGCCGCAGCCCAGCAGGTCTCAGCCGGAGTGCAAAACGTGGCCGGTACCACTGAGGAACAAACTGCTGCCATGGAAGAGGTTTCAGCTTCCACGGAAGAACTAAACAAGCTGGCTATGGACCTCAACAGTGTTGTGTTAAGATTTAAGGTCTAAAATAAGATAGCTCAAGAAAAGCAGGAGTACACCCTCAAGGACGTGCTCCTGTCTTTTTGTTTAACCATGTCAGTATGTCATATAACCCTTCGCCAATTTGTTATGTGCCTACACTCGCTGGAAAAAATTAATAGTCAGAATTAACTGAAAAGACTTGAAAATTTAGATACAGGTGAGTATAATCTTATTAAGCACCGTCCTTGCAGCAAATGATGACCATCAACTTAAAGCGTCGTTTAGAACTGGAAATCCGAAATAAGCAGTTGGATCCAAGGATAGTGTTACCGTTACTGATTACAATGAGTACCGTGTCAAAATTAAAGCATCCTTAATTCTTTCAAGGAGGTTCAACGGAGAGTAACTTATTCTCAGAAGTTCCATTGGGAAAGTTATCAAAAACCGAATTATGAGTGAACCTATTTTCGGAAATGCGATTGAAACAAGAAAGCTGTAAGGGTGGTTGCTTTAGAGGGAAGGTCTAGCCTTCCCTCTTTTATGTGCGTTTTACCCAACTGTAAAGCAATTTATTTACTATTTAAGTTGTACAATGCGCACCCTTTTTACCTGGTTGCTCTTATGTCCCGGGGGAACAGGGTTCGGGATGGGTTAATGGTAATAAGGGCAGCGCCTTTTTGATTCTAGACTTTGAACTTGACCACGGATTTTTGAAGTTCAACAGCAATGCCGGCCAAGTCTTGAGCTGCTTGGGTTACCTGTTGGACAGTGGATGCAATTTGTTCATTGGCCGCGGTAAGCTGTTGGGTACCTTCGTTGGCCTGCTTAGAACCTTCCGCCACATCCTGAATTAGTTCTGTGCTCCTTCCTACGGCTTTAATAATCCGGTTTATTGAAATACCTGCGTTTTCGGCTACCTTTACACCTTCGTTAACCTCAGCCGCACCTCGCTCCATTGCAGTTACTGCCACTCCTACTCCGACTTGAATTTCTTTAATCAGGCCGGTAATTTCACCCGCCGCCCCTGATGACTGTTCAGCTAACTTGCGTACTTCTTCCGCCACCACCGCGAATCCACGCCCCTGCTCCCCGGCCCGGGCAGCCTCAATGGCGGCATTTAGTGCCAGCAGGTTGGTCTGATCGGCAATGCTGGTTATGGTATTTATAATTTCGCCGATTTTATTTGACTGCTCACCAAGCTTTTGGATGGCAGTCGCTACGTTTTTAGACGCCTCAGAGATGGAATTAATCTTCTCCACCGTCTGATGTACTGCATTGTTGCCTTCCTGGGCCACCAGCTGTACTTGTTCTGATTCCCGGGCGGCTTCAATGGCGTTGTCAACTCCCTGGGCCGAGGTGGCGGCTACTTGGTTGGTGGTGCTGGCGACCTCTTCTACCGTGGCACTGACCTCTTCGCTGGAGGCGGCTAGTTCCTGGCTGTGGGAGGCCAACTCTGCTGCATTTTTCCCTATTTCGGCAATCATACTTTTCAAATTTTGGGACATTTTTATGAAAGAAGCAGCCAAAGCGCCTATCTCATCACTACCCGTGACAGTAACCTTTTGGGTCAGGTCGCCCTCGGCGACGGCCTCCGCGATTTTACTTAATGCGGTTACGGGTTTGGACACGGCGTTGGCAATGAGCAGGGCTATGCCCAGCATTACTAACATGGCAGCCAGGGCCACCCAGATGCCAGTGGTGCGAAGGATCCCCAGCGGTGACATGACATCGGATACGTTGGCGGTTTGGGCCACTGACCAGCCGGCCAGCCCAACGGGGGCGAAGGCCAGCAATTTATATTCGCCTTCTAAAGTATATGTCCCATACCCATTTTCGCCCTTGGCCATTCGTCCAAGAATGGTCTTTAAATCATCATCGGCAGCCTCAAGGAGGTTATTGTTGGCGGAAAATTCATCATTGGGGTGGGCAATAGTTATTGAATTTGTGCTCTGGATAAAACCATAACCATAGCCGCTTAATTTCATATTGTTAACGAGTTCCTGTAACTGGTTAATCATAACAGTTACGCCTACAAGCCCGTCCGGGGTGCCGTCATCGTCCTTATGAATCGGTGCTACCACGGCAATGACCTGGTTGCCGGTGGCCTTGCTGATTATGGGGTCGGTGACCACTGTTTCTCCCTGCAGAACCTGCTGGAAATAATCCCTATCGGATACGTCAACCGGTACATCATTGGTGCCGATGCCATTGCCTGTGTTGTCGGCCACGTAAAGATACTCATACTCCCCAATGTTCTGCTGCACCCGTTTCAACACTGGCAAAAATTGCTCTGGATCCATGCTTTTAACCGTTGCCCCGCTGGCCCGGTTGTTAATGTCTTTGGTGATCCCGCGGAGCCATTCGTTAATGATCCTGGCATTATATTCTGCGCTGTTGGTCGCGGCTTTTTCCAGTTCTGCAGTTAGGATTCCTGATGCCTGGCTATAGTTCAGGTAAGAAACGGCGCCCATTGCCGCTATGGTGGCGATAGTGATAAACAGCATAATCTTAAGCTTTAGACTTTTCATTTTGCCTCTCCGTTTCGAATGTCTTTTGGTTATTAATTCTCTACATCTAATCCCTTACTTTTGCAAATGTCTACAAATAGCTGTACGGCTTTCTATGGCAACACCTCCTAAAAAAATTTACAAATCCCACCTAGTAGTTGATATAACCTTAAATAAAAATTGGGTTGGGCTTAACACTAGCTGTTTAGTTTATCTATTCAAGTGTCGATAATTTCTTTAAGTGATGCTTACTCTTTAAATTTAAAGTAATACTTAATTATCTTATCGGGTTTTTTTGATTGATTCTTGATGAATCTATTGAAATTTTGATTAACCGGGAGTTGAGTTGGGTTGGATCGCAAGAGGATGGCCATTATTTATGCTTACAAAAATTTACTGTTGGCGGTTATGAATTCCATTAACGATGACTGGAGTAAAGTATCCCGGGAACTGGATTTAACGCATCCCCAACACCACCTGTTATGGATATTAAATTTTAGGCCCGGATCCACCATGACCCAACTGGCTGAATATTCCTTGTGGACGGTGGCCAATGTTAAGCAAGTGGTAGATAACCTAATTAAAAAGGGCATAGCTGTTAAATACACCGACCCCAGGGACGCCCGGGCCCGTAGAGTCTACCTGACGGATACCGGCGCAGAAATGCTTGATAAGGCCAGGGAACTGGGGGTTAGTTATCGAGTATTGGAGATATTTGACCAACAGGAGGAGAAAGATATGAGCAGGGAATTGGAAAACCTTTTTTCTCTGGTGGAGATGCTGCAGGGTCCGGAGTATGTTGACTTTATCAGAACCAACACCGAAAAACTACTAGGAAAAAACTAGTTATTCGGCAGCCGAGCCAACGCAGAAATGTGACGTGATCTCTTGCGGGTTTTTATAACATCCTATTAAAAAGATGGGGAGCTGTACAAGCTCTCCTTTTTTTATTGTTATCCGCCCATGCCGCTGTGTGGCACCAGTAGAAGATGAAAATCTTTTGGATTGTCATTATAAGCGAAGTAAAAATCTAGATCCTTCGCTTACGCTCAGGATGGCAGCGATACCAACGGAGCGACGACAAAAATGTTTTATGGGTGGTGGTTCTAAAAAAGACAATTAAGTGGTAAAATATGGAACAACAAAACGGTTGATAAGATGGCTTAAGTTAGGTGGGATTATAATTAATGAGAGGCAATGCTCTGATGCTTAAAAGGTTAAAGAGATTGTTTTGCTTATTTACTGCAGGGGGACTGGTTTTATTTCTCACCGGGTTTGGCTTTGGGAATGGTATGCCTGACAGATTATTGCACTTGTCGCCTATAAATACAACTGGCCAGGTTTACGGCATCGTAACCGTCGGCGGACAGCCCGTGGGAGCAACCGTGCGCGTATTTCGAACGGAGCCTTGGCGACTGGTGAATGAGATCGATGTTAATAACAAGGGTTACTTTAACTTGACCCTGGTACCGGGCAGTTATAATATTACAGCCACAACCCGTGATGAACAGGTTGTCGGCCAAAGCAGTATTGTCGTTAGGGGGTGCAAATTCACAACCGTTCATTTGACGCTGGATGACGCGGCTTTAGTTACCGGTGTTATCAGAGACAAAGAAGGCAGGGCGGTAGAAAACGCCCGGCTGATTTTTGCTTCGGGGCAGTCGTTTGTAAGTAGCCCCACCGCTAATAAAGGAGAATTTTCCGTATCGGTCCCCCCCAGGCGAACCTATAACGTGTACACTTATCCGGCCGGAATGGGAAGCAACAGCCCGGTGATAATAACCAAAGATATTTATATCGGGGCCCCGGGCTGGTACGAGTTTGGGGAGCTTTTGTTGCATTAACGGGTATGTTGACGGGACTGGTATAATAACAACAAAAAAGCAATTGAGGTGTTAGTAATGATCAAAGTATATGCCCTAACCACCTGTCCGTGGTGCAAGAAAGTAAAACAGTTATTGGATGAAAAAGGGGTCAATTATCAGGCCGTCGACGTTGATATGCTTGCTGGCGAAGAACAAAATCAAGTTCTGGCGGAAGTAGAAAAACTCACCGGTAAAAGGTCGTTCCCGGTGACTGTAATTAATGATGTGGTGGTGCATGGCTTTAAGCCCGATGATATTTTGGAGGCCGTTAAGAATGAACAATAAAGTGTATTGCCCGGTTTGCCGGGTCAGTTTTGCGGTTCGGGAGCCTCTCGAAAAGGGTAAAGAGTTAATCTGCCCGGTTTGCGGGGCCAGGTTGGAGATAGAGGCAATCGAACCCGAAATTAAATCCCGCAAAAAACCCCAGACCCCGGACGAAGAAATTAACGACCGGGTGGATACTTTCGCCCGGTTAAAAGGGTATGTGTTTGGGGAAAACAAGGATGAGGTTATTGATGGCATGAAGCAAAAAAAAGAACGGTACGGCGACTTTTACTGCCCGTGCAGGTTCGATAATGTGCCGGAGAACATCTGTCCCTGCCAGGAAACGCGTATGGGGGACGTGCGCAAAAACGGCAGTTGTCTCTGAGGACTTTTTTACCTTAAGGAGCAGGTTGCTCCTGATAACAAGTAAATTTTAGCTGGTTATAAACAAGAGGGGTTTTACCGCAGCGGAGTGGTAAAACCCCTCTTGTTTATATTGTGACAAATTGTAAGTATTTTTTAAATATTTGTGCTAAAATATTGCATGGTTCTTAATTGGTTAATTAAATGAACATTAGATATAGAAATAAGGCAGGGGGTTATGGATTGACAGATATTATGCAATTGCCCACTATTAGCCAGATTTTTATTAACACTTGTGCGAAGTATGCTGATAAGCAGGCCCAGCTTTTTAATCCCACGCTACATAACAATGATAGTAATGGAGTATTTACTTACCGGCAATTGGGCGAGCGGGTGGAGGCAATTGCGTGCGGACTGTTGGCGTTGGGTTTTGAGCACCAACAACGGGCGGCAATCATGTCCCACAACAGCCCGTACTGGACCCAGACCGATTTTGCAATTATAAACAGCGGCGGGGTTACGGTAACTATTTATCCCACCCTGTCGCTGAATGAAGCTTCATACATAATTAACGATTCAACCAGCCGGTATCTGTTTGTCGGCAATCAAGAAATATTGGAAAAAATTCTGTCCGGCCTGGAGAAAATGCCCGGGTTGGAGAAAATAATTGTATTGGATTTAAATTACGTGAGTGAAAATGAGCGGGTCATTGGCCTGGGTCAACTTATGGAAATCGGCCGTAGTAACAAAAGTCGGCACCTTGAGGAATATCGCTCACGCTGGCAATCGGTGACCATGGAAGACTGGGTTACCATCATCTACACATCTGGAACTACGGGTACCGGAAAAGGGGTTATTTTAACGCATCGCAACTTTTCTGCCCGGTTACATTTTGTGCGGAAATTCTTTATGGCTACGGGTATCGATATCTCAGAGGCTGATGTTTGCCTGTCTTTCTTGCCCCTGTGCCATATTTTTGAAAGGGGCTCCGGTCAGATGCTGGCGGTGTATGTTGGTGCCACCATTGCATACGCCGACAAGCCCGCCACTATTTTGCAGGATCTTCAGAAATACAATCCCACCTGGTTTTGTTGTGTTCCCCGCCTCTTTGAGCGCATCTATACTGCTCTTAAGAACCAGATGTCCGAAAGTGCAATTAAAAAAATGGTTTTCGGTTTTGCCCTTAACACCGGTCAAAAGGGACTTCATTACCGGGTCGATGATCGCGACTGCATTAACATGGGGCTTGATTTTAATCTTAAAAATAAGCTTCCGCCGGTACTACGGATTAAATATACGATTGCCGACAGGGTTTTTGCCCGGGTCAGGGCTGCCTTTGGCAGCCGGTTTAAACTGGCTTTTTCCGCGGGCGCAGCCATTTCGCCAGAATTACTGACCGTGTTTTACGCCATGGGGGTCAGGGTTGTTGAGGGGTACGGTCTGACGGAAACATGTAATGCCTGTAATTTGGGAGCCCTGAACGGTTTAAAGCCGGGTTGGGTCGGCCCTGCCTCCGTGGGTTCCATTGGCAAGTTGGATACGGATGGTGAATACCTGGTCAGCGGAGAAGGAATATTCAAAGGCTACCTGAACAAACCAGCGGAAACCGCTGCTGCCTTTACCCCGGACGGGTGGTTTAGAACCGGGGATATAGCCCAGATGGACGAAAAAGGTTACGTCAGGATTGTAGACCGTAAGAAGGCCATTATTGTTCTGGATACCGGCAAAAATATAGCCCCGGCCAAGCTAGAGAACTGTTTTGCCACCAGTCGGGTTATCGAGCAGGTCTTTATCATCGGTGACGACAGGAAATACATCAGCGCGTTAATTGTACCTAACTTTGATTATTTTATTCAGTTATTTGATAAAGAAAATGTTAAGTATGATCAAGAAAAATTGCGTTTTTCCCATGCCAGCGGAGCACCCGTCTGCGTGGAGGTGAGTGATGATTTTGTTTCTGCCCCGCTGTTGCGGGAAATGGTTGAAAGAAAAGTTTCCGATGTTAATAAAACGCTGGAAAAATTTGAACGCATCAGGCAATACGCGATTCTGACAGGCCGTTTTACCGAAGAGGACGGGGAAATTACACCAACCATGAAAACCAAAAAGCACGTGATTATGGCCAAGTATAAGGAAGTGATTGCAAACCTTTACCGTTAACTGCAAATTTAGCTTGTCTATAAGGGTTTTTTCAGGGGTAAGGGCTTTGCCGCCGGGCAAGCCCTTTTTTGTTTTGGCAATTTGCATCCTGCCATGGATTGCGGGCGCCAAAATGAACTGCAAGACCGCAGTGTTAGAAGCATATAAATTAAAGTAGGTTAATAATAACTCAGGGGAGTGGCCCATGGATAAAAAGACTGACGCTGCCCGGGATTCCACCCCTCCGACCGGGAGCAAACACAAAAGACGCATCCTGATTGTTTTTGCTTGTCTTTTTGTTGGTATGATTTTGGCAACCATAGTGTTTGTCAACATTTTTTTCCACACGGAAATCTATTACCCCAGGCCGGCATTTAACGGTGCCATGTTCCAACTGCCGGCCACAACCGTTGTCTATGATTACCGTGGGCGGACGGTGGCCGAGCTGCACGGTCCCCAGCACCGGATACCAGTTAAGTTAGAAGCATTGCCCCCGCACCTGGTGCATGCTATCCTGGCCGCTGAAGACGCCCGCTTCTACAGCCATCCGGGGTTTGATATGCGTTCCATGGCGCGGGCAGCATTATCGAACCTGCGGGCCGGGAATATAGAGGAAGGTGCGTCTACAATTACCCAGCAGCTGGTACGTAATATTTTTCTTACTTCGGAGCAAACCTGGGTACGTAAGTTTAAGGAAATCCACTTGGCTTTCCACTTGGAAAGGCAGCTGGGGAAAGACGCCATATTGGAGCATTATCTAAATGCCATTTACTTTGGTGACGGGAATTACGGTATTGAGGCGGCGGCCCGAAGCTATTTCAATAAAGGCAGCGCTGAGTTGGGAGTTAATGAATCCGCCACTCTGGCCGGGTTGGTATGTAATCCCGGTATATACAGCCCTTTTCGTAACCCACAGCAGGCCTTACAGAGGCGCAACATAGTGCTGCAAAGAATGGTACGGCACGGCTGGCTGGATGATGACACGTATGCCGAGTTGCAGCACCGGGCACTGGGTACGCGTACAGACGGCAGGCCGGCGGAAGATTACCCGCACCCCTTTTTTTTAGATCAGGTTATTGAAGAGGCCATCCGGGTGCACGGTATCCAGACGGAAGAAGTCTATAACGGTGGTTTACGTATTTATACCACCCTGCATCCGGAGATCCAGGCCGTGGCCGAGCGGGTGTTCGCAGATGCATCCCTGTTTCCCGTAGGTGCCGGAGACCAGCGCGTCGAGGCGGCACTGGCGGCTGTTGACCCGCAAACAAGCTATGTGCTGGCCTTGGTTGGCGGCCGGGAGTATAGTTCAAGGCGGGGGTTTAACCGGGCCACCATGATGAAGCGCGCTCCGGGATCGGCATTAAAACCACTGGTGGTGTATGCCCCGGCACTGGAAGCGGGTTGGAGCACCGCAGCTCTTCTTCCCGACGAGCCATTAATAATAGACGATTACGCGCCCCGGAACTATGACCGCAGTTTTCGAGGAGAAGTAACCATGAATCAGGCCGTCGCCTGGTCAATCAACGTGCCGGCGGTTTGGCTGTTGAACGAAATTGGTGTGGCCCGGGGTATTGAGACATTAAAAAAACTGGGCCTGTCCCTGCACGAAAATGACTGTAACCTGGCGCTGGCGCTGGGGGGGGTGACCACGGGGGTTTCCCCCTTGGAGTTGGCTAGTGGGTATGCCGCGCTGGCTAACGGTGGTTACCGGGTCGAGCCCCGAACCATTATCCAGATTTATGACCGGCAGAACAAGCCGTTGGTAGAGGAACAATTTCGCCAACCGGTTTTTGGAAAAAAGACTTGTCGAGATATGACTAGGCTTTTACGGGCAGTTGTTATGTATGGCACCGGAAAAGGGGCCGGTTTGTCGGTACCCGTAGCTGGCAAGACTGGTACCACTGAGCAAATTAAGGGTACCGGCAACCGGGACGCTTGGTTTGCCGGGTATACGCCTGAGGTGGCCGCGGCGGTCTGGATGGGTTATGATCGTCCCGATGCCGGTTATGCCCTTGGTTTTTCCGGGGGCAGTTATCCGACACGTTTATTCAGGGAGTTTGTATCCGGCGCATTAAAAGAACTGCCTGCACGGGAATCCGACCTGTTTATGGGCCGGCCGGCTTACCCCGCGCCTCCGCCAAAGCCGAAGCCACCCCCTGCGGAAAAGGAAGAGCCGGTGATTACGGACGGGCAAGCGACAGCGGAGACAGAAGAGGGTGGATATATAAAGGAATCGTTCGCAAACTAGTCTAGACATACATTCACCCGGATGTGGTAGGGCTGCCATTAATTTTAAGCCAGGAAGCCGGTTTAAGGCTGGCTAATCAGGCAAAAAGACTTGCAGTTCGAGCGAAATCCCTGTATAATAATGTTTGCCCGGTTGAGCGGGATGTTGTTCTGCCAGGGTTGCATGATAGTATACAAGTAAATATATTTAATTTTGTAGACCAAGGAGAGATGGCTGAGCTGGTCGAAGGCGCGCGACTGGAAATCGCGTAAACGGCTTGAAACCGTTTCGAGGGTTCGAATCCCTCTCTCTCCGCCATTAATACTTTATTCTTTATTTAGTAAATTATAATTTTGGCCGTACTAGACGGGGAGGTAGCGGTGCCCTGAACCCGCAATCCGCTATAGCGGGGTTGAATTCCTGCCCGAGGGTTTGGCTTGTGGGGTCTGCCCCCTGTAAGGAGTGTTGAAGGCCGGGTCTTGCGCGACGGAGCCTTTTGAACCGTGTCAGATCCTGACGGAAGCAGCACTAAGGAAGATACTCCGGGTGCCGCAAGGGCGCCTGGTCTGAGCTACCTGCAGGGGTAACGCCCGGAAGTTATTATTCGACGGCAGGTGTGCGGTCATCAATTTTATATTTATAGAGAACTATTAAAGGACCGGCTAAGTGGCCGGTTCTTTGTCTACGCCATACAAATCCTTCATGTTGGCAGGGAAAACCAAGTAGGCAGCGAAAAATATGTATAGACTATTTTAATGAAGATTGCTATCCGTAGGGGCACCCCTCGCGGGTGCCCGGGTTAATGATGCTGTTTGTGGCATGGATGTCTGATTAGGAATTTAAGGGGGATTACGCATGAGTTATCTGGCTCTGTACCGGCAGTGGCGCCCGCAGTTAATGGGTGAGATAGTGGGACAGGAGCATGTTACTGTCACCCTGCGCAACGCTGTCACGGCGAGCCGGGTAAGCCATGCTTACCTTTTTTGCGGCCCCCGCGGCACCGGAAAAACAAGTACCGCCAAGGTGCTGGCCCGGGCGATTAATTGTCTGGAACAGCGGGACGGCGAACCATGCAACCAGTGCCGGATCTGCCGGGAGATTATGGCCGGTTCAACCATGGACGTAATTGAGATAGACGCTGCCTCAAACCGGGGCATTGATGAAATACGCGAACTAAAAGAAAACATAAAATTCTTTCCATCCCGGGCCAGCCGGCGGGTATATATTGTTGATGAGGTGCACATGCTCACCAACGAGGCATTCAACGCGCTGTTGAAAACGCTTGAGGAACCGCCCGGCCACGTTGTTTTCGTATTGGCGACCACGGAACCGCATAAAGTGCCCCTGACAATTCTGTCCCGCTGTCAGCGTTTCGACTTCCGTCCCATTGCGGAGGATGTAATTGCCCGAAGGTTGGGGCAGGTAGCCGAAAAGGGTAACTTTGCGATTGAAGAAGGGGCCATCCGGGCTATTACCCGGGCTGCCGGCGGCAGCATGCGGGACGCCCTGAGCGTATTGGATCAGGCCCTGCTGCTTAGTAACAGTGGGACGGTGTCTGCTGATACCGTGTACGGCATTTTGGGAACAGTAAGAGAAGAGGCACTGTACGGCCTGATGGAAGCACTGGCCCGACAAAACGCCGCCGGGGCCCTAACCCTGGTGGATAAAATTGCCTCCGGCGGCCAGGATCTGCATTTACTGGCCGGGGCGCTGGCAGAACGCCTGCGTGGGTTGCTCATAGCTATGCTGGCGCCGGATGGTGCCGGCGATTCCGTAGAAGTAATGTCCAGTGAAAGCCCCATCAGGTTTTTTACCCGTGATAGTCTAATCCGGGGCATCGATCTGCTATTGGAAGCCGAACAGATGATGCGCCGTAGTACACACCCGCGGGTGGTGCTGGAGGTGGCTCTGGTGCGGTTCATTGATGGCGGTGGAAAGCCATCCAATGCCGAGCTGTTGACCCGCATTGAACGGCTGGAAACAGCGTTGGCCGGTCGGATCACCGAGAACAGCAGTTTAACCACTGGAACTGGTTGGGTGCCGCCTAATTACCCACAAGGGACCGGGTCATCCGGCGCAAGTGGATCTGTAAAACCGGAAACAGGCAGGGCATATAAAAAAACGGACGTTGAGGCAACGGCGGGACATAAAATCGCCCCGGTGGAAGTGCTCGCCGAAACCCCGCCCCCAAAAGCACCCGAACCCGTTGCGCGTCAGGTGCCCGAAAAAGAGTCCAATAACATAAACAGTTCCGGTCGTTTCAGCATAGAACAGATCAGGAAATGGTGGCCGGACATGATGCAGCAAATTAAACGCGTCAACCCTGCGGCATATACATATTTATCTTTGGTTTGGCCGGCTGAGACCAGGGACAACTGCCTGGTGCTGGGGGTGCCATCCGGGGATATTTTTTCCATGCAGATGGCCGGAGACGAGGCTAACCAGGAACTGCTGGTCAGGACATTACGCGCCTTTAGCCGGAGTGACTGGACTGTCCGCTGCAATTACTACGATGCCCCGCCGTCGGGTTGGGGCGCACGGCAGGCATCTTTGGAACCCGAGGAAGCAATCAGCCTTTTTAGGGGTCAGGAAGTAACCCCGCCGGGGGATCTGGATAAAAATTAAGGAGGTAGAATCTAATGGGCGGAAATATGGCCAAAATGATGAAACAGGTACAAAAAATGCAGTCTGACATGCTCAAGCTGCAGGAGGAACTGGGCGAAAGGACTGTAGAAAGCACCGCCGGGGGCGGCGTGGTGAAAGTGGTGGCCAACGGGCGGCAAGAAGTGGTGTCTCTGGAGATAAAACCAGAGGCGGTAGACCCGGAAGATGTGGAAATGCTTCAGGACCTGGTGCTGACAGCGGTAAATGATGCGCTTAAAAAAGCCCAGGAAATGATGTCCTCTGAAATGGGTAAATTGACCGGGGGGATGAACCTGCCCGGTATGTTTTAAATTAGTTCGAAAAGGGCACGCCAATATATAACACAGCGGGAGTGAATAAAATGCGTTACGCCGGTGCGGTTTCTCGTCTAATCGGCGAACTGGCCAGGTTGCCGGGCATTGGTTCCAAGACAGCACAGCGCCTGGCCTTTTTTTTGTTAAGTGCTCCGCCGGAAGTGGCTGAAAATCTAGCCTTTGCCATTCGGGAAGCACGACTGCAGGTTCGCCGCTGTCCCGTTTGTGGTAACCTGACCGACAGGGAACCATGCGTCGTGTGTGCCGATGAGACCAGGGAGAAGGCAGTAATCTGTGTGGTACAGGATCCACGCGATGTGGCAGCAATTGAAAAGTACCGCGGATTTAAAGGTGTTTACCACGTTTTGCACGGAGCCCTTTCCCCGCTGGCTGGTTTGGGACCGGAGGAATTAAACATTAAAAGCCTGATAGCCCGGCTGGCAAGCGGTCGGGTGAAGGAAGTAATTCTGGCCACCAACCCCGATGTGGAGGGGGACGCCACGGCCCTATACCTGGCCAGGCTTATTAAACCAATTGGTGTCACCGTAACCAGAATTGCCCACGGACTGCCGGTAGGCGCACATTTGGAATACGCAGATGAAATAACTTTGGGCAAAGCCATTGAAGGCCGGCGTGAAATTAACTAGTTTCCCCTGAAAAACTAAGCATAACTGGGGTTTGGTGTTAATCGGAGGGTTACGTAGGAGCTTAAATCAAAGAGCGAGCGAGTCCGAGGAAAAGCGCCGGTGCATGTCTGAGCGCCCGCAGGGCGCGAGTTCTCCGGCGCCCGAGGACGAACGAGCTCGTTCAAGCATAACGGCGAGTAGTAACGCGGAGATTAACACCAAACCCCTTACCAAGACTTTTTCAGGAGACACCCACTAAGACTTTTTAAAGGGAGCAGTAATTTTTTCCATTTATCCCCCATAGTATTTTTAAGTAAGAAACTCGAAACGGGGTGATGAATGTGGAATGGTATTTGCTATTAATTATCCTTGCCGGTATTCTTGCCGGTCTGGTGCTTTTTTACCTGGCTGCCGTGGTGCTGTACAAGCCGTTTAAACTGTTGCTAAGTCTGGCATTATGCGCAGTAACGGGCGTCGTTCTTTTGTGGCTTTTAAATTTGGCGCTGGGCCTAGTAAATATGCACGTGGCATTTAACCCCTTTACTGTACTGGTGGCAGGAATATTTCAGCTGCCGGGGTTGGTGCTGCTGGTGGTGCTAACCATGTGGTTTGCTTAAAAAACGTTTGAAAATCTTGTCTGTAATGTATACCGTATGCAGTGCCAAAATTCCGTAATATCTCAGTTTTCTTGACGGGTTCCAATAATTGAAATATACTTAAACAGTGCCTTTTATGAGAAATTGTACTTTTTATTGCGGTTTTGGGCACCTTAGCGCGAGTAGATTTTTTTAAAGCAGTTGTTTCATGAATAATTTCTAATTTATCAAAACTTTTAAACGAGAATTTAGAATATTTAAGCGCGGGGGGGGTGGTAATTATCGGCCCGCGAATTATCGAGGCCTACGTGGGAGAATACGCCAGCGGTAAAAGTGAGGTGGCAGTTAACCGGGCGCTGGATTTGGCTGAAACAGGCCGGCAGGTCACCTTGGTGGATCTGGATATAGTCGAGCCCTGTTATACCCTGCGCCCAATCAAAAAGGAACTGGAGCAGAAAGGTATTACAGTATTGGCCTGGGAAACCAGGGACATGGTTGGGCTTGGCGAGACGGGTAACATCCTAAAGGCAGAGAATCGCTGGGCACTACGCCGAACCGGTGACATTATACTGGATATTGGTTATGGGGTGGAGGGGGCTAAAACCCTTAACTTGCTGGAAGATGCGGGCTCAGACCCTGACCTAAAGGTGTATGCCGTGGTAAACATTGCCCGGCCCATGACCGGGTCGATAGCTGAGATTGTGCAGTACATACGGGAATTGAACCGCGTTGATGGTTTAATTAACAACAGTCACCTCGGGGATGACACCGATTTGGAAATAGTGCAGGAAGGGGTTCGGGTGGTAGGGGAAGCAGCCCGGATTCTGGGTATCCCGGTGGTTGCCACCACTGCAGTGGTAGAATTTGCCGACCGCATTGGCCCCGTGGACGGTGCTGGGAACCCGGTAAGGAAGCTGGTAAGGTACATGCCGCGCACGTTGTGGTAATGACATTTAAACATAGGTTTTAGATTTAGGAGGTGTACAAGTAATGCCAGAAAAACCGATTCAGGGAGAAAAAAGGGTGTTTGTGACCGGCAATGAAGTGGTTGCCTGGGCGGCCCTGGCGGCGGGAGCGGAAATCATGTACGGTTATCCTATTACGCCGCAAAATGAAATTATGCATTACTGGACCAGGATGATACCAAAATATGGGCGCAGATTTCTGCAAACCGAGGACGAGTTATCCGCCGGTTTCACCACGGTGGGAGGGGTTCTAGCCGGCCGGAGAGCTTTTACCGCTACCGCCGGACCCGGTAATACGCTGATGCAGGAACCCATAAGTATGGCCGAAGCAATGCGCCTGCCCATCGTGGTAGTGGTGCAGCAGCGTGGCGGCCCTTCCACCGCTACAGTAATTTACTCCCAGCAGGAGGTCACCCTGACCACACTGGGTGGTAACGGCGAAGGCTTGCGGGTGGTTTATTCCACTGCTACACACCAGGAACTGTTTGATTACACCATTAAATCTTTTAATACCGCCTGGAAGTATCGTTTCCCCACCTTCGTGCTTGGTGACGGTTATCAGGCTAAGATGCGTGAGTCACTTACGTTTTACGACCCGGCCGAACGGGGTATTGAAATGGTGCCCACCGATGCATATGTGGGACGTCCCGGTATGCCGGGAGTGGACAGGCCCCCCAAGCACATGAGAAATACTTATAATATGGAAGAAGAACTGTATGAAGTGCTGCAAGGTTATCTGGCTGATTTCGCCAAGGCGGCACCTGAAATAGCGGAACATGAGACATTTGACACCGAAGATGCAGACCTGGTAATTATTTCCCACGGTGTGGTGTCCCGGGCCTGCAAGATGGCTGTCAGGGATTTACGGGAGCAGGGCTATAAAGTTGGCTATTTTCGTCCTATTACCCTCCGTCCGATGCCCGAAAAGGAATTGCAGGAAGTGGCAGGCAAGGCAAAACAACTGCTGGTGGTGGAATCAGCCCAAGGCCAGTTAGCCCGCTTGGTCAAGGAAGTTATCTACGGCAGTACGGCAGAAATGCTGTCCCTGTTCAAGCCCGGTGTGGGCATAACCTCCGAGGAAGTGATTGCCCGGGTTAAAGAGATAAAGGGTTAAAAATAGTCAAAAGCCGAAAGTTAAAGTTATTAAAGACCTTAGACATTGTTTTTGACATTTATTTGCTGAAGAGATATGTTTTAATCTTTTTATTGCTGAGGGAAAATGAAAGGGGGCCTGTGTTAAATGACAGTTCAACCTGCCATGCCCAAGTGCTGGCGCGTGGAAACCAAACCCCACAAATTCTGCCCGGGTTGTGGACATGGATTAGTGCTCAAAGCCCTGGGACAGGCTATAGATGAACTGGGTATTCAAGATAAAGTCGTTTTTGGTTGCGATATCGGCTGTTCATTGTTATCGTGGGATTTTTTCAATATGGATACGGTACAAACTCATCATGGTCGTACTAACCCGGTAATTACCGGCATGAAGCGAGCCAACTCCGATATTATTGGTGTGGCCTATATGGGCGACGGCGGCGGATATGCCATCGGTGCACAGCACCTGGTCAGCTCAGCCACGCGTAACGAACGCATTACGGCTATCCTGGTCAATAATACCCAGTATGGCATGACCGGCGGACAAATGGCGCCTACCACCATGCCGGGCCAGAAAACTGAAACTTCTCCTTACGGTCGCGATGCCGAGACCACCGGTTCACCCACCCAGGGTCCGGAAATGGTGGCGGCTATTGCTCCGGAAGGGGCGTACGTAGCCAGGGGTAGTGTGGCCAACATGAAACAACTAAAGGGGTATATTAAAAAAGCGCTGGAAAACCAGATGGCCGGGAACGGATTTAGTTTTGTGGAAGCGCTGTCCCTGTGTCCCACCAACTGGCGCACCAACGCCAAGGATACTTGGAAGTTTCTAGAAGAAGATATGTATAAATACTTTAAGGTAGGGGAACTCAGAGTACCCGGTCCCCGGGAGAAGGAGGGACAATAAATATGGGAAAACCAATAAAAATAGTATTAGCCGGTGAAGGTGGACAGGGCGTCCAGTCGGTGGCCGAGATCCTAGCCGAGGCCGCTAACGAAAAGGGGCGTGAAGCCCTTTATATTCCCAACTTCGGCGTGGAGCAGCGGGGCGGCGTTTCGGTAGCCTATCTGCAGATTGGCGACGAAGCAATTGGAGCACCTAAGTTTCAAATCGGCGATATCGTAATTGCGCTAAGCGACCGGGCGGTAATTCGCACCAGAAAGTACGTCGGTCCCGAAACAGTCTTCGTTTATGACAGTGGTATTGAAAACATACAGGACGAACTGCCCACCAACACAGACAAGGTATATGCTATTCCAGCCATTGAAGTATCCAAGAAAGAACTGCACCCCCGCGTGTTCAACGTGATCATTATGGGCGCGGTACTAAAAGCCACCGGTGTGGTGGCTATGGACGACGCCAAAAAAGCCATTGAGAAGAAGCTCGGCTACAAGTTTGACAAGAACCCCGAGCTGCGGGAAATGAATTTTAAGGCTATGGAGCGCGGTGCTGAGCTTGTGGCCGAGTTATTGTAAAGGGGGTAAGGAATAATGGCTCAAGATTTCAAGGGTCAAACCCTGGAGGTTGAGAAAGGTTTCTGGACGATATTTGCCGGGCTTTGTAAAGGTTGTGGCCTGTGCGTCCAGAAATGCCCTAAAAAGTGTATGAGCTGGTCAGATGTGCTTGGCGTGTACGGTACGCCCTCGGTAAAAATAAACGATGAGTGTATCGCCTGCGGTATTTGCCAGAACTTCTGCCCGGACTGTGCTATAACAGTGGACAAGAAAAAAGAAGCCAAGCATTAAAAAAGTTTTTAAAAAGGGTCCAGGTACTTTTAATTGATAAAAGTTACCTGTGGCCCTTTTTCAATTGACAGAGTTTTTTAGTGACTGCTTTCGGCCCAGGTTCATATATTAAATCGGGTGATGTAATGATGCGCCATAGTTGTGTAATTTGTGGCGGTTGGTCGGAACCGACCACAGGGTTGGTTATTCGTGGGTATTACATTTGTTCCTGCTGCGAGGAGACTATCATAAACCTGCAGTTGGATGATCCGGCTTATGATATTTACAGGAGCGGTCTCAAAAGAATATGGCGCTGGGCGTAAACCGGGGTATCGTCTACCGATTCCCGTTTTCGGGCCACCCTGACCCGGCGGTGAGCTAATTCAAGCTCACTTTTTATCTGGTACAAGGTGGTAACGTTTATACCGGTATGGCGAGAAATCTCTGGATCGGAAATGCCCTTTTTCCAGGCGCGGATTAGGCGGGGCACATTGGTACGATATTTCTGAGATATTTTTTTGGTGTTAACTTCTAAATCGGACATTTGCCGTTCACACTCCTTTCTCATATTTTGACCCCAGAAAAACTCTTTATGATGTCAATGAAATGCAAGAAAGGTACTAATTAAAGTCGAAGGCATACCAAAATCGAAGGTCTTTTAAGTGGTATATGACTTTCGACTTAAACTTGTCTGGTCTGCTGACTCCCAATATGATAAAATTATTTGTTAACAAGTATATACGCAGGTGAAAATTTTGCCGTTTAATAAAGAAAAAAGGGTACAACCCTCCCCAATTGCGGATCTACCGCTGGTTAATGCGCTGGAAGAATACCGCCGTAGACGCCCGGTAAGGATGCATGTACCCGGTCATGGCGGAAACTTATGCCCCTGTCCCCAATTTATGGACGGGCTACCTGGTTTGGATGTAACTGAATTGGAAGGCCTGGACGATTTGCATAACCCCGGCGGGGTTATCGCGGCGGCCCAGGAAAAAGCCGCCGGGCTTTTCGGGGCCCGGCATACATTTTTTTTGGTTAACGGCACCACAGTTGGCATTCAGGCCCTCATAGCTGCTAGTTGTGATCAGAACCGGCCGCTTGTACTGCCACGTAACGCCCACCGCTCCGTGCTGGGTGGGCTTATTATAAGCGGCGCCCGCCCGGTTTTCTTGGCCCCCGAAGTGGTGCCCGGCTTTGAATTTGCTACTGGGTTTCGGCCGGAAGATCTGATTGATGGGTTGCGGCAAAACCCCGGTGCCGGAGCGGTACTGGCAGTTCACCCAAACTATTACGGTGTGACGGGTGATTTGGGTGCAGCGGCGGCAATCTGCCATCGGTACAATGTACCATTGCTGGTTGACGAGGCTCACGGTACACACCTGCGCTTACATCCCGATCTGCCCGCTGATGCACTTTCCCTAGGTGCTGACGCGGTGGTGCAGAGTGTGCATAAAACTGGAGGCGCTTTAACCCAGGCATCCTGGCTGCACTTGGGAAAAGCGGAACGAGCGGAAAGGGGACACCCCTCCTGCGGAGGAATGTCGATAGCGGAAAGGGGACACACCTCCTGCGGAGGAATGTCCCCAACTTATGTGGACCGGGAAAGAGTGGCGGAGGTGCTGCGCTTGTTGCAGACCTCTAGCCCGTCGTACTTGTTGATGGCTTCCCTGGACGCCGCCCGGGGTTACCTGACCTGTCATGGCAGAGAGACTCTGGACAAGCTTTTAGGCTGGGTTCACGAGGCGGTACCAATAATTAATAAGATGCCCGGTCTGACGACGCTGGGCACTGAGCACCTGGGAAGTTCCGGTACAGCCGGACACGACCCCACCCGACTGGTGATTTCGGTACGCCAGTTGGGCATTTCAGGGCACACAGCGGCCCGATGGCTGGCTCATAAATACGGTATCCACTTGGAAATGTCCGATGCGTTCAATATAGTGGCGGTACTATCACTGGGCACCCAAAAATCTGACATTATTGCGTTGCTCAATGGTCTGGCCGAACTTAGCTGCCAGACCGAACAAGGCCACAGTCCCCGGTCACCCATTCCGTTGCCTGCGGGCCCACCGATACCGCCGCAGGTATTAACCCCGCGCCAGGCCTGGTTGGCACCGCGTCGGATTATACCCCTGGAGCGATCCACCGGCCGGGTTAGCGCTGAATCCGTGGCTGTGTACCCGCCGGGAATAACCGCCATCTACCCCGGGGAGGAAATTACCCCGGCGGTTGTAGAATACTTACAACAGGTGCGTGAATGTGAATTGCATCAGCAGGGAGCTGCTGACCCGAAGTTAGATACCATCCAGGTCGTTGATGCCTAAACGGATGTTCGAAAAGTCCGCGCGAGATCCCCGTCGAATTTCTGCGTTGGCTCGGCTTTTGCGGTGCTCACGTATCTCATATACGCTCCGCTCCGCAAAAACCAAGCCGCCTTGAACTTCTCGTGTCTCTCGTGCTCCTTATCGAACTCTTATTTAAAACGGATGTTCGAAAAGTCCGCGCGATAACCACGTACGGGAGATGAATTTTTTTGACAGCGGGGAAGTTTATTGTTTTTGAAGGAATTGATGGTTCAGGTAAGACAACCCAGGTGAAACTGCTGGCTCAATGGTTGGAGAAGCAAGGTATGTCGGTGTTATGTACCCGGGAACCCGGTGGTACAGATATAGGCAACCGGCTGCGGGCACTGCTGTTGGATCCTTCCTGCCGGGATATTACCCGCCGCACCGAAGCATTTTTATACGCTGCCGACCGGGCCCAGCATGTCACCGAAAAAATTTTACCCGCCCTGCGCAGAGGAGATACGGTGCTTTGCGACCGGTTCATATACTCCACCCTGGCCTACCAGGGCGGTGGACGTGGTTTGGACAAGGAGTTTCTGGCGCGTTTGAATGAATTGGCCACTGGCGGACTGGTGCCAGATGTTGTAATATTACTAGATCTGTCGGTGGAAGAAAGTATCAGCCGGGTGCTGGGAGACCGTTTGCCCGACCGGTTGGAAGCAGAAAAGAGCGACTTTTTTCGGCAGGTGCGCCGTGGTTACCTGGAACAGGCAGCCCAGTGGCCCCGAATGTTTAAAGTAGTCCAGGCCGGGGTAGCGGTGGAAGAAGTGCACCGGTCGGTGCTGGTCTCCTTGGAGCAAGTCCTGACCTAACGCTAACCCTATAAATTTATTTGGAGTGAGCCCGTTGACCGCTTTACGTGAACTGAGGGGACATGAAAAAATTAAGACTAGCCTGGCTGGTGCTCTAGTATCCAACCGGGTGTCCCATGCGTATCTCTTTTACGGGCCGCCTGGTGTTGGCAAAAAGACTGCCGGTCTGGCGTTTGCCAGGGCCCTGCTGTGCTCCGGGGGTGATGGAGACGCGTGCGAAGTTTGCGACGACTGCACCCGTTCCAAGCGGGGTGGGCACCCCGATTTGCATCTAATCCGCCCCGACGGGGCTTCGATAAAAATAAGGCAACTTAGAGAGGTGTGCGACGGTGCCGTGTTTACCTCCTTTGGCGAGGGCCGGCAGGTTTTCTTGGTGGAACAGGCCGAGAGGATGACCACCGAAGCCGCCAACAGTTTTTTAAAAACCTTGGAAGAACCCGTGGCCGGGGTGGTGTTCATCCTGGTTACCGACGATCCGGCGAGAATACCTTCAACTGTGCTGTCCCGCTGCCTGTGTTACCGGTTTAATAATTTGTCCCGGGAAGATGTGGCCAAAGTGATTACACAGGAAGCGGGCAGCGCCGAACTGGCCCACACCATGGCAGTATTGTCCGGGGGAAGCCCGGGGCGGGCCCTGGCGCTGCTTGGCGGGTCGGCCGGCCGTGACCGGGCACTGGAGGTGGCGCTGAGCCTGGTTGTTAATAGCCGGCGTGCAATGCCGGTTCCACCGGAAGAGATAGCAGGCCGTGAAGACGCACAGGAATTTGTAAACTACCTGACGGTAATGTTCCGAGATGTGATGATAATACAGCAAACAGGGCTAAGTGAATTGTTAATTAACATTGACCGGCGGGATGATCTAGCTAAGCTGGCAAGTGCTTATGACCGGCGAGAAGTACTGGACATACTGTTAACAGCGGAGGAAACGGCTCGTCGGTTGGCGGGTAATGTAAACCAGCGCCTGGCGTTGGATTCCTTGCTACTAAAAATCGCCGGATTTTAGGATAAAAGGAAAGGGGACACACCTCCTTCAAGGAATGTCCCCAATTAATGCAATGGATGGATTATGAGGCAAGTTTGACAGGAGGTATGGCCATTGTCGTGCCTGGTAGTAGGAGTAAGATTTAAGGCGGCAGGCAAGGTATATTATTTTGACCCCGGGGATTTGTTCCTGTCGGTGGGTGATGGGGTAATCGTAGAGACATCCCGTGGTGTCGAATTTGGCACCGTTGTTGCCGGCCCCCGAGATGTACCCGAGGAAGAAGTGGTAGGTGCGCTAAAAAAAGTGCTGCGCCGGGCTGGCGATGTAGATATAGAGCAACTGCGGGCCAACCAGGAAAAAGAAACCCGAGCCTATGAAATTTGCGTGGAAAAAATAACTACTCACGGTTTGCCCATGAAACTTGTGGATGTGGAGCAGACTTTTGACGGTAATAAAATTATCTTTTATTTTACCGCCGATGGGCGGATCGATTTCCGCGAGCTGGTCAAGGATCTGGCCGCGGTATTTCGCACCAGGATTGAACTACGCCAGATAGGTGTTCGTGATGAGGCCAAAATGATGGGCGGCCTGGGTTGCTGCGGTCGGGAATTGTGCTGTGCCACCTGGCTGTCGGACTTTTCCTCGGTGTCCATTCGGATGGCCAAGGAGCAGAACCTGTCCCTAAACCCCACCAAGATATCCGGCATTTGCGGCCGTTTAATGTGCTGCCTTAAATTTGAAAATGAGGCTTATGAGCAGGCCAGGGAAAGTTTTCCCGAGCCGGGTAAACGGGTGATTACACCTGACGGGATGGGCAGAGTGGTGGGAATTAACATTTTCAAACAAACCGTTAGCGTAGAATTACAGGAAAGTAAACTGATTCAGGGATACCCCGTTACGGATGTCAACACCGACTTTCCGGAAGGTGGTCAAATTGAGAGACATAACAATAAAAATGAAGGCGCTGGAAACCAGAGCCCAAGACCTGCTGGCCGAGATCAAAAGCATGAAAAACATGGTCGGGGCGCTGGAAGCGGAAAATGAAAAGCTTAGGCAGCATCTGGCATTGGTATATGATGTGCAACAGGCAGGGGAAACCCGGGTAGTTGGCGACACCGATGTACAGGTGACCGGGCGACAGAACCTGGAGAATCTTTATGCGGAAGGTTTTCATATTTGCAATATCCACTTTGGTCAAACCCGGACCAGCGAGTGTCTGTTTTGTGCCGCCTTTTTTCGTCGGGAACGGGAGTGAGCGGGATGACAGATAAAAGCGATAAAAACAGGGGCATTTTGTATCTTTGCGCAACGCCTATCGGCAATCTGGAAGATATAACCCTGCGGGTACTGCAGACGCTTCGTGAAGCTGACTTGGTGGCTGCAGAGGACACCCGGCGCACCCGACGTCTGTTAAGTCATTACGATATCCATACCCCCACCACCAGTTACCATGAGCACAACCGCCGCCGCCAGGGGGAATATTTGCTGGAGCGACTGACTAGTGGCGATATAGTGGCCCTGGTTAGCGACGCTGGTACGCCTGGGATATCTGATCCCGGCGAAGATTTGGTGCGCGAAGCAGTAGACAGGGGGATACCAGTGGTGCCGTTGCCGGGGCCGAGCGCTCTGCTGGCGGCGCTCGTTGTTTCCGGCCTGAACGTTGAACGGTTTGTTTTTGAGGGCTTTTTACCGGCCAAAGGCAGTGGTCGCAACCGACGTCTAGCCGAATTGGCGGGCGAAACCAGGACGGTTGTCCTGTATGAAGCGCCGCACCGGGTACTAAAAACGCTGCAAGACCTGATCGAAACCCTGGGTGATCGCCGGGCCTGTGCCGCCCGTGAACTAACCAAGCTGCATGAAGAATTGCTGCGGGACACCCTGACGGGGCTGAAAGAACACTTTACCACCCAGACTCCCCGGGGCGAATTCGTGCTAGTCATTGAAGGTGCCCGGGAAGAAAGCGGTAAAACGGCTGAAAAATGGGCCGCCACGCCGCCGGAAGAACACGTGCGACTGTTGATGCAAGAGGGTCTTGCTACAAATGAAGCTATAAAAAAAGTAGCCCGCCTGAGAAATCTCCCCAGACGGGAATTATACAAAAAGATACACGTATCCGAATAAACGGCTCATATAAAATATGTAGTCACATTACATGGCCTTAACGTTTTCAAACATGGCCACGGCACAGTTCCGGCATACCAGTTTGCCACGGTAATGCTGCACGTCGGCGGCATCGCCGCAAAATACGCAGGCGGGCTCGTATTTTTTGAGAATAATTTTCTCATTGTCGACGTAAATTTCCAAGGCGTCTTTTTCATCGATGCCCAAAGTACGGCGCAATTCAATTGGTATAACCACGCGACCAAGCTCGTCCACTTTCCTTACAATACCCGTTGACTTCAAGACTTCCCCTCCCCGTTGATAAATAAGTGACACAATTCGACAAAAAACCTGTATGCAAGTAAATGGTACCAATGATGGCATTAAAAGTCAACATTTTTTTGTAATATATTTGATTATTTTGTATAAAAAATTTAATATTAGGTTAAACTTGACAGGATAAAGTATTTTAAATTATACTTTACAAGGTTATTTTTAATAGCTTTTTATTTACATAAGATACATCGGTGATGATGGAGAGGGAGTAAATCCGGAAGAGCCGTACAGAGAGCGGGAACAGGTGAAAGCCCGCCGGGGAGAACGGGTTGAACATGGCTTCGGAACTGTAAGCTGAACGGAAAGCGCAATTAAGTGCTAGCTCTTTCCCGATAAGCTATACCGGTTAAGCACCGTTATCAGGCTTGGGGTATCGGGAACTCTCCCCGTACCTTAAACGAGGCTTGCCCTTTAAGGGGCCGGCAAATTAGGGTGGTACCGCGAAACAATTCGCCCCTGGGTAAACCAGGGGCGTTTATATTTTGGGGGTAGTAAAAACCAGCCTTCGCGGCGATCCGGTGATATCCGGAGCGCCGCGTCCACTACAACCAACTTTTAAAGTATTTTCAGGGTAGACTTTAAAATATCTAATGGAAGGAGTATGTTAAATGGAATCCAAAAAAACGTTTTACATTACCACACCAATTTACTACCCCAGCGACAAGCTGCATATCGGTCATGCTTATACGACTGTAGCCGCTGATGCCATGGCGCGGTATAAACGGATGACCGGTTATGACGTGCGCTTTTTGACCGGTTCCGATGAACATGGCCAGAAAATCGAGCGAGCGGCTAAGGAAAGAGGGTTGACTCCCAAGGAATACGTGGATCGCATAGTGATTAGTTTCCAGCACCTGTGGCGCAGCTTAAACATCAGTAACGACGACTTCATTCGCACTACCGAGGAAAGACATAAGCAGACAGTACAGAAGATTTTTCAACAGCTATACGACCAGGGTGACATCTACAAGGACAGTTATGAAGGCTGGTATTGCACACCATGCGAAACCTTTTGGACGGAAGGGCGTTTAGAAGAGGGTAATTGCCCGGACTGCGGCCGGCCTGTTGAATTGCTTCAGGAAGAAAGCTATTTTTTCAAAATGTCCAAGTTTGGTGACCGGTTGCTTAAACACATTGAAGACAACCCCAACTTTATTCAACCCGTGTCCCGGCGCAACGAGATGGTCAGCTTTATCAAGAGCGGCCTTGAGGATTTATGCGTATCCCGCACAACCTTTGACTGGGGCATACCGGTGCCCTTTGACTCCAAGCACGTCATCTACGTCTGGATGGACGCCCTGACCAACTACATTTCCGCTCTGGGTTACGGCCATGAAAACGAGGCGTTGTACCATCGTTACTGGCCGGCAGATATCCACCTGATGGCCAAGGATATAGTGCGCTTCCATAGCGTTATCTGGCCCATCATCCTGATGGCCGTGGGACTGCCCTTGCCCAAGCAGGTGGTGGGGCACGGCTGGCTGCTGCTGGAAAGCGGCAAGATGAGCAAATCCAAGGGCAATGTGGTAGATCCACTGATACTTATAGACAAGTACGGTGTGGACGCCGTTCGTTACTACCTGCTGAGGGAAATGCCCCTCGGTATTGATGTCAATTATTCAGAGGAATCGATGGTGCACCGGATTAACCAGGACCTGGCCAACGATTTCGGCAACCTGTTTAACCGCACCTGTGCCATGGCCAATAAGTACTTTAATGGTGTATTGCAAGCACCGGGAGCACCCGAAGGGCCTGACCAAGAACTGCTGGACCTGGCGGCCGAGACACCGCCAATAGTGGAAGAAATGATGGAACGCCGGGATCTGGCGGGCGCCCTGGCGGCGATACTAAAGTTGGTGGGACGGGCTAATAAGTACTTGGAAGAAACGGCTCCCTGGGCCCTGGCCAAAGATCCGCAAAAGCGAGATCGCCTTTTTACAGTACTTTACAATGTGGCTGAAGTGCTGCGCCTGGCCACCGTGATGATAACACCTTTTACCCCCCAACTGCCGCAACGGGCCTGGCCGCTATTGGGCATTGAAAACCATGCTCAACTGCATGCCTGGGATTCACTACGCTGGGGAGGTATTCCCGCCGGCACCGTCCTGAAAAAAGGCGAGCCGCTGTTTCCGCGCATCGACCCGGCAACGTTGGAGGAAAGTTAACATGGTTGAACTGTTTGACACCCACGTGCACCTGAACAACGAACAATTTAAACAAGACCTGGACAAAGTATTTGGGCGCATGCAAGAAGCGGGAGTTACCCGGGTGCTGTGTGCCGCCTTTGATCTAAAATCTTCTGAAGAAACGGCAAACATGGCCGGGGAGCGGCCTTCGGTGGTGGCCTCGGTAGGGGTGCACCCCCACGATGCCGAAGACGTACCTGATGATTACCTGGCCCGCCTGGAGCAGTTGGCACGCCGTCCCGGGGTGGTGGCTATGGGTGAAATGGGTTTGGATTATTACCGAGACCTATCCCCCCGACCAATCCAGCAGCGGGTGTTTCGGGAGCAGTTGGCCCTGGTGCGGGAGCTTAACATGCCTGTAATCATCCATTCCAGGGACGCTTTCGGAGACTTGCTGGAGATTTTGCGCTCCGACGGCATTAGCCCGGCGGGCGGAGTAATGCATTGCTTCAGCGGCAGTTTGGAGGTAGCCCGTGAGAGCATAGAAATGGGTTTTTATATTTCACTGGCCGGCCCGGTTACTTTTAAAAACGCTGCCAAGCTAAAAGATATTGCGGTAAAAGTGCCGCTAGAGCGTCTGCTGATTGAAACCGACTGCCCTTATCTGGCGCCCGAACCTTTTCGCGGGCGGCGCAACGAACCGGCCCACGTGCGCTACGTGGCCGAGCACATTGCCCAACTGCGGGGCATCACTATTGAAGAGCTGGCCCTAGCCACCACAGCCAACGCTGAAAAATTGTTTAATTTAAAAGTTTGAAAAGGAGCACGAGAGACACGAGAAGTTCAAGGCGGCGAAGGCTTTGAGGAGCGGAGTGTATATATAATACATGAGCACCGCAAAAGCCAAGCCAACGTAGAAATTCGAAGTGGATCTCGCGCGGACTTTTCAAACATCCTCTAAATTTAGAATAAGGACTTGTCACTATTTGGCCACCCCGTGTTATACTTGATGCGGGCCGTCATTTTAAGCGTGTGGCCACCTTGTAACCGATATTGTCGTACTGATTGAGGGGGGCTATCCATGGCTAATGAAACCAAAGGTTTAACACTGGTGTTTACCGGTAACGGCAAAGGCAAAACCACCGCCGCGCTGGGCATGTCCCTGCGGGCCTGGGGTCAGGACATGAAGGTGCTAATACTGCAGTTTATCAAGGGCGGCTGGAAATACGGGGAACTGAAGGCAGCGGAAAAACTGGGACCAAACTACGAAATGCGCCAGATGGGTGAGGGATTCATCAAAGGCTCGGGCGACGACGGTCTGGAGGCCCACCGGGCAGCAGCGCAAAAAGCGCTGGAAGAAGCCCGTAACGCTGTATTGGATGGCCGGCACGATCTGGTAGTCCTGGATGAAATCAATTACGCAGTGCACTATGGCCTTGTAGATCTGGCGGATGTGCTTGAGATTATTCGTTCTAAACCGCCTGTGTTACACTTAGTTTTGACAGGTCGCAACGTCGCTCCGGAAGTTGTGGAGCTGGCCGACCTGGTAACGGAAATGAAAGAAATTAAACATCCCTACGCAGCGGGCATTTCAGCCCAAAAGGGCATTGAGTTCTAGTACAATCTGTTGATTATGATATAAATACCTCACTTCGGTGGGGTATTTTGTTTTTTAATTTTGAAAAAAAGAGTCCGGTTAACTATTTTAAAGCACCTGCTCACCAATTTACCGTGACGGGTGATAACAGGCTTTAATAGCGTTAAATACAGGAGCTTGTGGATACTCATTTTTCGGTTGCTGCATATAAATATATTACTACCTGAGCAGGGTAAGATTGTTGCCGGCTATATTCCATTAACAGGTCGCTTTTACGCACCTAAGGGAGTGTGAAGAATGGATTTTATCAAACGAATGGAAGAATTCCGCTCTCTGTATAGGAAAGATAAATGGGAAGGATCCTTTTACGATTATCTTCAGATGATCAAGGAGAAACCCCAGATTACTCAGTTGGCCCACGCCAGAATTTACAAAATGATTGAAGACTCCGGCGTGGAAGAACTGAAAGAGGGCGGCAAGCGGTACAAATTTTTTAACCAAGAATTGTTCGGGTTGGATCGGACGCTGGAAAACCTGGTGGAAGAGTATTTTCACCCGGCTGCCCGGCGACTGGACGTACGCAAGCGGATCTTGCTGCTGATGGGCCCGGTCAGCGGCGGTAAATCAACGCTGGTATCGATGTTAAAACGCGGTCTGGAAAGGTACAGCCGAACGGACAATGGTGCAGTGTTCGGCATTAAACACTGTCCCATGCACGAGGAACCCCTGCATTTAATCCCCAAGGAACTGCGCCCTGAATTCGAAAAGGAATACGGGGTTTACATTGAAGGGGAACTGTGTCCTTCCTGCCGGATGATGGTGGATGCCGAGTACGACGGCGATATAGAAAAAGTACTGGTGGAAAGGGTGTTTCTGTCCGAGGACGACCGGGTGGGCGTTGGTACCTTCACCCCGTCCGATCCAAAATCCCAGGATATCGCCGACCTGACAGGTAGTATTGACTTTAGCACTATTGCCGAATACGGCTCTGAGTCAGATCCCCGGGCCTACCGTTTTGACGGGGAACTGAACATTGCCAACCGCGGCATCATGGAATTTCAGGAGATGCTCAAGTGCGATGAAAAGTTTCTTTGGAACCTGCTCAGTTTGTCCCAGGAGGGAAACTTCAAGGCCGGGCGATTTGCCCTTATTTACGCCGATGAAATGATTGTAGCGCATACCAACGAGAACGAGTACCGGGCCTTTATCAGCAACAAGAAAAACGAGGCATTACAGTCAAGGATTATAGTGATGAAAATCCCCTATAACCTTCGGGTTAGAGACGAAATTAAGATTTATGACAAACTGATCAATCAGAGCGACTTAAAAGATATCCATATCGCTCCCCATGCACTAAAGGTGGCCAGTATATTCTCCGTGCTGAGCCGGCTAAAGGAAAGCAAAAAACAGGGTATGGATCTAGTGAAGAAAATGAAACTGTATGATGGTCAGGATGTGGAAGGATTTAAGAACAAAGACGTTACTGAGCTCAAGGCCGAACACCAGGACGAGGGAATGAGCGGTGTCGATCCACGTTATGTGATCAACCGGCTCAGTTCCGCTTTAATCCGTACATCAACCCGTTGTATTAATGCACTAGATGTTTTAAGAGCGCTAAAAGACGGTTTGGATCAGCACCCATCAATCAACAAAGAGGAACGCGACCGGTTACTAAACTTCATTTCGGTGGCCCGCAAAGAATATGACGAACTAGCTAAAAAGGAAGTGCAAAAAGCGTTTGTGTATTCCTATGAGGAATCAGCCCGAATCCTTTTTGATAATTACTTGGATAACGTAGAAGCATACTGCAACGGGGTTAAGTTAAAAGATCCCATCACTGATGAAGAAATAAATCCGGATGAGAAATTGATGCGTTCCATCGAAGAACAAATTGGGGTGGCGGAAAGCGTTAAGAAAACCTTCCGCGAAGAAATACTGATTAGATTGTCTATATACGCTAGAAAAGGTGTGCGGTTCGATTATAAGTCCCATGAAAGACTGCGTGAAGCGGTGGAGAAAAAACTGTTCGCTGATTTAAAGGATGTGGTTAAAATCACTACATCCACCAAGACGCCTGATGTCGAGCAGCTTAAGCGGATTAACGAAGTAAGTGCTAAATTAATTGATGCGCACGGTTACTGCAGTATATGCGCTAACGAATTGTTAAAATATGTGGGGAGTTTGCTAAACAGGTAAGGCTGATTAATATTGCCCCCATGGGTTGTCATATCGACAACACCGTGGGGGTTTTTGTATTATGCAGTAGAAAGGGTTTCCAAAGTACATGTAAAGTGTTAAAGTATAAAACACGTCCCACAGATTAAATGGAAAATTAATGTACGGTAATTTTTTTTAAACTACCAGCGCGAATGCAATAGTTACAAGGTACCACCGGCAGGAGATTTATCCAGTAACGGCGAATAGATATCAACCAAGTTTTTTTTATTTAATTGACGGGTTAATTGTGTTGTTTAATTGGGAGGTTTGTTTAACGAGTGGATATAAGGGAAAAAGGTAACAGCAACAAGGAGTTGTCGACTGGGATAGCCGACAACTTGGCGGGGCCGCGTGTAGCGGCGGCTGCGTTTGTGGTTCTGATGTTGATTTCGGCTATTTTTGTGGCTTATGCCAGTGCTCAGAATAAAGTCATTTTGCAGGTGGAAGGAGAGCAGATCGAAGTTCGTTCCTTTGCCGGTGATGTTAGCGAACTATTGCAAGAGCAGGGTGTTGAACTGGGTGTAATAGACAAAGTGACACCGTTGCCGGATACCATGTTACGGGACGGAATGACAGTGATGGTGCGCAGAGCCATACCCGTTACTCTGCAGATTGGCGAGCAGGAAAGCCTAGTCAACACAGCAGTCGAAACAGTGGGCGATTTAATCGATGAAAGTAATGTAGCGCTGGGTGAACGGGATGTGGTTGCACCAAGTTTGGAAACCAAGTTGGAACCGGATATGCTTGTAAGAGTAGATTTAATAACGGTAAGTGCCATGGATGAAGAGGTACCCATTAAGTTCAATGTCCGCCGGGAAAACGACAGTAAAATTGCCCGGGGCATTACCAGTGTAGTACAGAAGGGCACCGAGGGACTGGAACGTAAATCATGGGAAATAACATACAAAAACGGCAAGGAAACTAAAAGGCGCCTGGTGGACAGTGTGGTGGTCAAAAAACCGGTGGACCAAATCGTAAAAGTGGGTGCGCTACAGGTAGCTTCCCGGGGTGGTCAGGATATCAGGTTCTCCAGGGCTTATGATATGGTATCCACGGCTTATACGCACACTGGAAATAATACCGCAACCGGGGTCAAACCCAAAGTAGGTATAGTAGCGGTTGACCCTTCGGTGATACCGCTGGGAACCAAGTTATATGTTGAAGGCTATGGTCACTGTCGGGCCATGGATGTGGGCGGCAAGATAAAGGGTAGCCGAATTGACGTATTTCTAGAGACCAGAAATGAAGCTAAGCGCTGGGGAGTTAAAAAAGTAAAAGTATATGTGCTTGAATAAAGAAGGGGTTTAGCCCCTTCTTTTTTGACTTTACCATAAAAAAGGGTATGATAGTAAATGTAAGGATCTTCTATTTATATTAAAAAGGAAAGGGTACACCCCCTGCGGGGGAATGTCCCCAAATAATGCCCTAATTTAATGTTTTTCGGAGGCTTATTTATGGATCCTGTTTCGCCAGCTGTAGTCAAGGAGTTAATTTCTCGCCACGGTTTTAGGATAAAAAAAAGCCTGGGTCAAAACTTTCTAATTGACGGCAATATTATAAGGAAAATAGTAGCTGCCGTTGAGCCTAGTCCTGCGGACACGGTGGTAGAAATCGGACCTGGACTTGGCGCGCTCACCCGTTCCCTGGCTGCCAGAGCCGGGCAGGTATTGGCGGTGGAAATAGACCGGAATTTAATCCCCGTGTTGGAAGAGACCATGACCGGGCTAGATAACGTGCATATAATTGAGTCGGATGCCCTTAAAACCGATTTTGACAGTTTGGTGAAAGCGGAAAGGGGACACACCTCGTCCCCTTTTACGGGTGATGTGGTCACACAGTACAAAGTAGCGGCCAACTTGCCCTATTATATTACCACTCCACTGATTATGCACTTACTAGAAAAGCATTCTTCCATTAACCGAATAGTGGTCATGGTGCAGGAAGAGGTAGCCCGGAGGATTATGGCCCGGCCAGATACACCTGAGTACGGTGCGCTAACCTTAGCGGTTAATTTTTATGCGCATACCGAGATGGTGTTTCGGGTTCCCCGGACGGTTTTTATACCGCGGCCGGAAGTGGACTCGGCGGTGGTCAGACTGGATGTCAGGGATACACCGGCGGTATCGGTGAAAGATAAAAAAGTATTTTTTGCCCTGGTGCGGGCCGGGTTTCAACAGCGCAGGAAGACTTTGCTCAATGCTGTCGGCTGTATCGACAAACGAATATCCAAGGAGATGTGGTTAGGTGTTTTCCAACAAGCGGATATTGAACCGGGCCGTCGGGGGGAGACCCTCAGCCTAGGGGAATTTGCCCGGTTGGCTGATGCATATACCAATGCCTATTTGTTATAAATATGCGCTTGCCGTAAAGTAATTACAATTGAGGAAAGGTGACACACCTCCTTTCCCCAACTGATGTAAAGGAGATGGACCAGTTTGTTTTTCAACAGTCCCTCCATGGGCAGGTTGTCATTCTTGGAAATGATGGAGGATATTCACCGATATATCCGGGGCCTTACGTCATCATCTTATAAAATAATCGTCGGCACTGATTCAATGGTTAGGGATAATACTTGTTTTATCAGCGCCGTGGTGGTACACAGGTTGGGCAAAGGGGCTCGTTATTATTACCGCAAAAAAACTCATAGCAAAATTAAAAGCCTACGCCAAAAAATATTTTACGAAACAGCGCTAAGCCTAGAATTAGGCGGACAGATTACCAAACAGTTTTCCGAAAACGGATACTCGGAAATGCCGGTGGAAATCCATATTGATGTTGGCACGCAGGGGGAAACCCGGGATTTGATTAAAGAAGTTGTGGGTATGGTAACCGGCAGCGGGTTTCAAGCCAAAATTAAGCCTGACGCATATGGTGCATCGTGCGTAGCAGATAAGCATACCAAGTAACTATAATTAACCCCGGTGAACAGGCTGGGGTTAATTATTTTAGGAGGACTAATTTAACTACCCTGAAAATACTTTAAGCGTTGGTTGTAGTGGGCGCGGCGCTCCGGTGATATCGCTCCGCTCTCTTTTGCAATTCTTAATGTTGTGATTGGAGCCGGTTATTGTTACCACATGGCACAAACTGCATACCCGTTTGGTTACGCCCTAAGCAGCCATGAATTCGGGGCTATGACGGGCTAATCAACGCATCCAGGTGCACCGTTCGCTCCGGATATCACCGGATCGCCGCGAAGGCTGGTTTTTTTATTTTCTGCTGATGTTGAGTAGCGGCATGGTGGTCTACCTGAAATTAAAAACAATCGCCTGTAATCACGCCGGAAGCAAAGGCGTTTAACAAGTCAAACCGCCGCTGGGCGTGGTATCCGATATACTCCCGCCCGGTTAAATATCTGCTTCCCGGTTTGCCGTCCTTCATTTGCAGGGCGGCCAGGCAGTCGCCGATGATAGTTTCTACGATGCGCTGAGCATGATCGCCGCTGCGGATAGGGGAACCCAACATCATGTGAGGAAGTTCCGCTCCCAGCCCGATTATCATACCCCCGTATGCTGCTTTAGCCAGTAGCATAGGAGGAACGGCAAAATCGGCTGGTTCCATCATCCGCAACAGATGTCCGGAAACAGCATGCGGACCGTGACAAGGGGTAGCTGAGCCGATACTGTTCAAAAGGCCCAGGTTACTGTTAAGTTTCCGGCGTATGGCCAGTAGGCAGGAGGCTTGTGGGCTTAAGTGGTGGTAGTTATAGGGGGGATAGCAGTCAGTGAGGGCCAAATCTACCCCCTTTTGGCGCACGGCACTTAACAATTGACCTATAACTGCGCTATTGGCGCCGGTCATATCGCCATCGACAAAAATTACGCCCTCTACATTAAGATTGCGTGCAACTAGGGCTCCTACAGCTCTGGGGATGTCTATGCCCAGTGGTTCGTTGAAACATAGCGGCGCCAGGATAGGGCAGTTTGATTCTTCCAGTATGGACAAGGAATTGTCCGTACAACCGTTTAAAACAGGGATAATCAAATCCAGGAAATTAGCGGTCAGGTTAAACACAACTTGCTCCAGGCTTTTAGCTTCATTTTTAACGGGTATTACTGCTGCAAACATGTTGATTCCCCACCCGATTTTAATTCCCCACCAAAACTCTTACCAAGATTCACTCAGTTGAAACTAACTTAGGAAAGATGATCCTGGAAAAGCATATTCTAATAGGCTTTTCTAAAACATTAATTTACAGAATATGGAGCATTTATTTAAAATATGCTGGAAAACGGTAAAAGGTTACGTTGTCTTAACTTGGCAATTAATTTCCACTTGGACACACACTTTTAAGCCCCAAATTCATAATAATGTAAAAATGCGCCGTGGGAGGGGATGCTGTGGGAGAAATAAGGGTAGGTGACATAGTTGGGCGCAAGTCTTACAGACATGATATTTATTTCAAAGTAATTAATATTGAAGATATCGAAGGTAGTAAAATTGTTTCTTTAAAAGGTCTGGATGTGCGCCTTTGTGCAACGGCACCGTTGGAGGATTTAGAACGGATTGAGCCATCCAGGGTGGCAGATTACTGGCGTATGACATTGGCCAAGAACCACGAAGCTATGCGCAATGTGTTCAAGCGCCGCCGGGAAGAACACCAAAGGAGTTTGATGAGATCGGTGACTGACCCAGACGGCCCCGGGGATGTGGAGGGTTTTGACGTGCCGGGCAGCGTGCTGCATATAGACGGTGACAGTGATTACCTGGACTTGTGCATGACCACTTATAAGCAGCTTAAAATACCGGCCGATGGTTACCATATCGCTGAGGATAAACAGGCGGAAAAAGTATATGACTTGTTGGTTAAACACCGGCCGGATCTGTTGGTGCTAACCGGACATGACGGGTTTGCCAAAGGAACTAAAGATTTTACCGAAATTAAAAATTATCATAATACAACAAACTTTGTTAACGCCGTCCAAACAGCCAGACGATATGAAAAAAGCCGTGACGATTTGGTTATTTTTGCCGGTGCATGCCAATCCCATTACGAGGCTCTTCTGTCCGCCGGGGCCAACTTTGCCAGCTCACCGAAAAGAGTTTTAATACATGCTTTTGATCCTGTTTTTGTGATGGAAAAGGTTGCCTATACCTCGATTTACGATCCGATCCCCTTAAGGGAAGTTATTGCCGGAACCATTACCGGTTTCGACGGTATCGGGGGGATCGAAACCCGGGGCAAACATCGTCTCGGTGTACCACGATCGCCGTATTAAGGAAAGGGGACACACCCGTTTAAGGAAAGGGGACACACCCCCTGCGGGGGAATGTCCCCAACTTAGGGAATGTCCCCAACTTAGGAAATGTCCCCAATTGGTGAATGTCCCAACTTAGGTAACTTTTTTTTAGCGCTCGCATAAAATGGCATCAACAAAGGAGAGGGTTTTATGGAAAGGCATTACCGTGCCCTGGGCAAAGTACGGCCAAAGGTTCTAGGTTTACCCAATGTCAGGGGCGTGGGTGTGGGATATAAACGTGTTGGAAGCGTTAGCACGGGCGAACCGGCCATTATCGTGTTTGTAGAGAAAAAGGTGCCTTTAACCAAGTTATCCCGCGGATACCGTGTACCGCCCAAGTTATACGGATTGGATACCGATGTGGTGGAAATAGGCAGGGTTCGGTTGTTGGAGGAAAGAAAAAATAAAATGCGGCCCGCCGTGCCAGGCAGCAGTATTGGTCATTACAAAATCAGCGCTGGAACTTTCGGTGGTGTTGTTAAGGATAAGAAAAGCGGAGATAAACTGATACTCTCCAATAACCATATTTTGGCCAATGGCAGTAACGGTGTAGATGGTCGGGCCAAACAAGGTGACTCGATATTGCAACCCGGCGGTTGTGTCACCATGTTGAATAAAGTAGTTGGAAATTTGAAATTTAACTTTTTTATGGTACTATAATTTAAAAATAAGTCTTTTAAAATTGGTGTAAATTCTTTTAAGTTGCCAAGGCTATATGCGTTGTTACAGCATTAAAGACCGGAGGGGTAACCCGTGTTTAAAAAATATGTAGTGGCAACGTTGCTGGCACTGGCGCTGCTGTTAACCCCGCTACCCGTCGCGGTGGCTGCGCCTACCGTTGTTGTTGACGGCCAAGTTCTGAAATTTGATGTGCCTCCACTAGTTGAAAAAGGGCGCATATTAGTGCCGTTACGTGGGGTTTTTGAAGCTATTAACGCCGAAGTTACGTATGATGCGGCGCAAAACACAATCCTAGCCACCAGGGGTGAAGTTGTTATAGTGCTGCATCCGGGGGATACGTTGGCTCATAAAAACGGACAGCCATTGTACTTAGATGTGCCCGCGAAAAGTGTTAAAGGACGTACCATGATTCCCTTGCGTCTTGTGGGAGAAGCCCTGGGTGTCGTGGTGGAATGGGATAGTGCCGCTAAAACAGTGCAAATTACCAGCAGATCCGGTGAATTGGTGCCGGCGGGAGATGTCAGTGACAGCATTGAGCGGGATTTTGCATGGGAATACGGTGGTTACGAGTGGTCGTGGTCCATTAGCATTCAGAATAATCATTATGGATACTTTCAAAGCCTGCCCAGGCCCCAAACTGATGACTATTCAGTTTATGTTACCAACCAACTGGATGACTATTATATTACATCTTTGGTGGATCGTTTTAAGGAAGCTGCGCGGCAACACAATTTATCCGATTACGAAATGGTTGATTTTGCGGTTTCATTTGTGCAAAACCTAGACTATGTGCCCGACAATGTTAATACAGGGTACGACGAATATCCCAGATATCCATTAGAAACGTTGGTTGACCGAGGCGGTGATTGCGAGGATACCAGCATTCTGCTGGCTTCTATTCTTCGCGAAATGGGTTATGGGGTGGTGCTGTTGGCTCTGCCGGATCATATGGCGGTAGGTGTCAAGGGTACCGAGAACCTTCCCGGTGCTTACTGGGATTATGAAGGTTCCAGGTATTATTACGTTGAAACTACGGGTACAGGCTGGCAGATCGGAAAAATTCCAGTAGAATACAAGGGGGCGCACGCCAGGGTGCTGCCACTGATCCCCCGCCCGGTAATTAACCATAACTGGGAGGGGCAGGGCACCGGTCTGTGGTATAAAGTTACAGTGGTGGTTAAAAATGAAGGTACTGCGCCTGCGGAGAATACTGTGGTCTATGCGGCGTTTGATGCCGGAAACGGTAAGGTTTACGACCAGGCCTACAGTCAACCGCGCATCGTGGGGGTAAGGGGTGAGGAGCAGTATACCTTGAATATAAAATATCCTTATGATACCCACACCCGTTTAATAGTTAAGGTGCTTAGCAATGGCAAGGTGGTGGACGAGAGCAGTTCCGATTGGTTGGATACATAGTTTGCAAAACCGTTCCAGGGGGTGTACCGTTGGAAGACAGAGGTGTTAATATGCCTGTGCATAAGCTGGAAAAGGAAATCCACTACTTGGAGCAGCAGATATACTGCTGTCTGGACGCCAGAGAAAAGCGGATGTTAAAGAGGCGGCTAAAAAAAGCAGAGTACATGCGGTTACTGTTACTGGGCAAATTGGGGTGAAAACATTGCGATTAAACCCGGTGGATCCGGGTATTTTTTACTTTAAGAATTATATAAGGTTTAAAATATCAAATGCGCGCGCAGAGGGAACTCCAATGAGCGCGCTTTTTTTATGCCATGGACAAAATATAGGTCGTTCTGGTCAGGCATATGCTTGTTGCAGGGGGTGTTTGATTTTGCGACAACCTTCAGGTACAAATCATGTGCGTAAAAAACAAGAACATATTGCCGTGCTGGCCGGAGGGCAACAGATTAGCGAAATGATAGTGTTCCTGATGTACCGTAAGCTAAAAAACTTGCTGGATGCAGAAAGTTTGCAAAGTCAATTGCAGACGCCGGAGCGTAAAAATAAGGACTAAGGTGATTGAAATGGCCGAAAAAAAAGAATGTGATATTGATTGCGGGGTAGTAAAAGTGGCTGTTTACGCTAGACTTAGCGTTAATGAACATGGTGAGCGGGATGATAGCCTGAATACTCAACGCAGCATTCTTACGGAATACGTTAAGTCACAGGGTCTGGGTGAGCCCATAATCTACGAGGACAGTGACATCTCAGGTACCTGCTTTGACCGTCCGGGACTGGTGCGCATGGTCGGCGATATTAACTGTGGTCGGGTGGATGCCTTGGTGGTTAAGGATCTATCAAGGCTGGGTCGTAATAACGGGGAGACATTAACTTTTCTTGATTACCTGCAGGAAAAGAATGTGCGTCTGATTTCACTTGGTGACGGTTACGACAGTTTTCATGATGACGACGATACGATAGGTATTAGAACCTGGGTTAATGAATATTATGCCCGTGATATATCCAAAAAGGTACGGGCTAACTTGAAAAAAAAGATGCAAAATGGTGAGTATTTGGGCCGGCCGCCCTTTGGATATCGTAAATCCGGCTGTTGTAAAAATAAACTGGAGGTTGATGAAAGATACAGGGAGCTTATCAATGAATTGTTTACACTCTACATCCAGGGTTGGGGCTACCGGGCCTTGGCCGGTTTCGTACAGCGTCTGGGGGTACCCACTCCCGGCCAGGACAAGGGTTATGCCCGGGCTCCTGCTGCCGGGCAATGGGAAGGGCAGCATATTCGGCGTATTATCACTAACCGGGTTTACTGTGGTGATACAGTACAGGGCGTGAGAGAAAAAGTTTCGTTTAAATCGCGCAAGATTAGGCGTGTGCCTAATGAAAAGTGGATTGTGGTGCCCGGAACACACGAACCCATTGTAAATAGGGATACCTTTGAGCTGGCCCAGCGGGTACGGAGAAAACGATGGTTGGTAGGTGCCGGTCGTAAAAATGCCCTGTCGCCAGGCGCACACCTTTTCACCGGGCTGATTTTCTGTGCGGCCTGTGGCTCCCGGCATGTATACCGCAGGAAAGTCGGCCGACCGGGAGGGTACGTATGCGGTCGGTATAACCGGCAAGGGCGCCCGGGATGTTCAAGCCACCACGTTACAGAAGCGAAGCTGGTTGGCTTGATCCGCCGGGATGTGCTGGAAATGGGAGCCGGGGTACCGTTTCGCGATAAGCTGAACGAACGTTATGAAAATGAATTGGCCGCCCGGGATGAAAGCAAGCGGCCTGAAAAGCTGGCCCGGGAAATAGAAAATAGACAGCGGCAGTTAAAGACAATTTATATGGATAAAATACGAGGTTATATCTCAGAGGCTTTGTTTTTGGAAACAAAAATCACGCTGCAGCGGGAAATAACCATCCTGATGCAGCAGTATGAAAATGCCTTAGCCGTTGCAGAAGGCAACTGTCAGCAACAATGTTTAAAAGTTATCGATCATCTGGCACTGGAACTGCTAAACGATGCTGATATAGACAGATTATTTCTGGAAATGTTCGTAAAAAAAATATTTGTTTTGGAGCACGGCGATATTATGAGTGAACAGCTAAATAAAGACAACGACTTATGTCCTATGCTTAGCAACCTTGAGATAAAGAAACAGGGTGAAGCCGAACACAGTTTAATAATTGTCTACAACCTGGAGCCTATAATACCATAAACATTAATAGTTCGATATTTTTGTCTCTGGTGGCAGGACAATAATTTTGGACGTCCAATTTTATGTTATTAAAACATAAATATAGTTTAAAATAAATTAGTTGGGGGTTACTGCATGCGCCTGGCGACAATATGGCAAGACAACGTTGAAACTGCAGCCGTGCTGGTGGATGACAAGCTGTTTCCCGTGTCACTGATTAATGATCAGTGGGGTAAAAATTACCCTGTAGATATCTTTGACATAATTGCATCGGGGCAATTGGAGAAAATGAATCACTGGTACCGCCGGGAAGGAAGGGTTCAACTGCAGGACTTGGGGACGCAGGCTATCCCTCTGGTCGAGGCTCGTTTGGGCCCATTATTCCGCCAGCCGCGCAAAATATGGGGTATTGGTTTGAATTACGCAGATCATGCAGCTGACCTGGCGGAAAAATCACCCGAGACCGAACCCGCCAGCTTTATGAAACCGGATACCACCATTATCGGTCCCGGAGACCCGATAAAAATACCTTTGCAGTCGGCCAGGACTACAGCGGAAGGGGAACTGGGCGTAGTTATAGGCAAAATTTGCCGTAACGTAGAGGAATACGATGTACCAGAGTATATCGCTGGGTTTACTACAATTATTGATATGACTGCCGAAGACATCCTGCGTAAAAACCCCAGGTACCTTACCAGATCCAAGAGTTTTGATACCTTTTTTAGTTTCGGCCCGGTCTTGGTGACGCCTGAAGAAATTGGCGATCTGTTGTCCTTGAAGGTTTCAACTGTGCTTAACGGGCAGGTGCATAGGCAGAATGTAATTGCTAATATGACATTTCCACCTTATTTTCTTATATCATTTCATTCCAAGGTTATGACCCTGTTGCCGGGGGATATTATTTCCACAGGTACACCGGGTGCTGCAGTGATAAAACATGGCGATGTGGTGGAGTGCGTTATTGATGGGTTTGAAGCACTTGTTAACCCGGTTGAAGATTGTAAGTGCAACGTATAAAAATAAATAAACGGGGGTTGATGAAATGCTGGAACTGGTTTTGAAAAACCGCAGCTACCGTAGATTTGCACAGAGTCATTCAATAGAACGAAAAACTCTGGAAGGTCTGGTTAATCTGGCCCGCTTATCGGCTTCCGCTGCCAATAAGCAACCACTAAAGTACATACTATCCTGCGAAACGCAAAAAAACGCCGTTATATTTGAAACCCTGGCCTGGGCCGCTTACCTAAAGGACTGGAAAGGTCCTGCCGAGGGGGAAAGACCGGCGGCATATATTGTTGTGCTGAATGATACAGGGATAGGCAGTGCTTACTGCCATGTGGATTTAGGTATAGCCTGCCAGAGCATGCTGCTAGGTGCCGTGCACATGGGCCTGGGCGGTTGCATATTAGCTTCGGTTAACAGGGATCGTTTAAGAAAAAAACTGGGTATTCCTGAACAGTGCGAGATACTGGCCGTTATCGCCTTGGGTAAACCAGTAGAGGAAGTGGTAGTTGAAAAGATGCAAGGAGATATCAAGTACTGGCGCGATCAGGATGGGGTACACCATGTACCTAAGCGTTCGCTAGAAGAAATAATCCTTGCTCTTTAAGGAATAAGAACTATTCAAAAAAAAGGAGTCAGGCCTTGCAATTTTGCATGGCCTGACTCCTTTTTTTCAATAAAGGGTCACAACCCGGCCCTTACGACGGCGGAACAAGTGCAGATAAAGTTGCAGAACTGGAACGATTTATTCCTCTACACCGGGGTACTCAGCAAGCTGATTGTCCGGTGGCTGCGGGAGTGGCCGGCCTGACCAACCGTTTGCTCAAAATAATCAAACCGGCTTACGAATTGCGTTTTTATAAAAATCTAAACCAATATAACATTGTTGATTGCGCAGTGGCCAGACCGGTAAGCCCAAATTTAATCAATGATGATATTATCGAGATCGGCAAACTGTCGGGTGTCGGGGAACTGCGGGATGGCATGACGGTGCGCAAGAGTGGCCGGACCAGCGGGCTTACTTCAGGGGACGTATCTGCCACCGGAGTGACCGTAAAAGTTGATCTGTCCGACGAGGAATCGGGTTGGTTCAGCGACCAGGTGGTGGCTGATGTGCTGTGCAAGCCCGGTGATAGTGGGTCGTTGGTTGTAGATGAAAATAATAATGTGGTAGGGCTTTTATTTGCCGGCTCAGATACGCATTGTATTATTAATCGCATCCAAAATGTTATGGATTTGTTGGATATTGAGTTTTAAAAAAATAACCATGCCTGAAATAGCTTGGGCTGGCGAAGCTTTGGCATACAAAAAACGCGCGCTAAAAGAATTGATTAGGCGCGCTTTTTTACACTGCACCAAATTATAACCCTGTCCCAGCTTAGAAGTTAGAAATTAGATATTAGAATTTGGGGCAAAGGCTTAATATGAAGTATTAGAAAGCGCGCCTTAGGGTAACTGATTAAAGCGCGCTTTTTTACAACCAGGGGAGGTTTGTTTCACGTGAAATCATACCATACTGATGATGTGGCCTTAACTTTTCTTAACGATATACCGGCCATTGGACCCCTGCTGCCCTGTAAAGAAGACGCTTTAAAGGTGACCAGGAGTTATCTCCGGTTGATTGATAAACTAGCCAGGGAAAAGAAGGACCACCAGCGGTGCAGCCTGCGTTTTATCAAACAGAAAGACGGCCGATTTACCCTGGTGGTACGGGGTCCGGGAATGGCCATCGAAACTTTGAGCAACCTGGATGAATTGATGCTGCAAAGATTTAAGCGGGGACTTAAAGGGAACATGTTTATTCTTACCAGTTTTTTTAACGAACCAGATGGAACCCTGGCCTGCCTGGCATTAGCGGAAGGCATGGGAGCGGTTTTGTACTCTCCGGGCTAACAAATTAAAAGTTAGAAACAAATTTTGAGGCAATAAACACTTTTCCAAGCAATAAATTTACATAGGCTTGCCAGGCAGGGAAAAGGGTTAATATCGGTAATGGCTATTGGGGTCACTTGGTATTGGAAACAAGAATATCTGTGGAATCGACATAAATATGGTAAAAGTTAACCATTAAGTACCCTGTTTGTTAGGCTGTGGACAGGCAAGGGTATTGGCCCCCAACGCCTTTCTGTAAATATGTCCAAGTCCTGGGCCATAAACTCTAAAATAAAAAGGCGTGGGTTAAAGGTACCAATTGTAGCCGCGCCTTTCTTTATTTCACCTTACACACCTCCTGCACATTTTAGACAGTCCCTCATATATTATTATAGAAATCTGTTGAAAGGAGGAAATCGCGTGGCCAATGCCAAGCAAAGAATCACCGTTAACCAGGTCGTCAGCGAAGACACCCGGCAAGTCGTAGTTCGCGGCACTATCACCGTACCCGATCCTAAGCCCGACTTAGAACAAATTATATCCACAGAGAAGACGGCCAGTATAAAAGATACGAGACTTCTGCCGGACAAGGCGGTTATTGAAGGAATGCTCACGGTGCAGGTTGTATATGTGGCCTTTGAACCGTCTCAGTCTGTGCATCATTTTCACGGCCAGATTCCCTTTACCGGATTCGTTGATTTACCTGGGGCGCTGCCTGACATGGACGTCGAAGTGGATGTGCTGGTGGAGGATATTAAAATCACTCCCAGCGCCAGGGATCCCAGGAAATTCGATGTCACAGCGGTGCTTCAAGTGAGCGCCAAGGTTACCGAGGCCCGGGAAGTGGAAGTGCTGACTGCTGTTGATGACAACATGCAGGCAGAGTATGACACCATTCACATCAATGATGTAGTGGGGCGGGGGACTTCCCAGGTAATCGTTAGCGAAGAGTTTGAAGAGCCGATGGAAAAACCGGAACCGGAGAAAATACTGGATGTGGACTCCACTGTCACCATCACTGAGGCCCGTATTGTAGCCAATAAGGTGATTGTGGATGGCGAACTCACGCTGCAGATAATGTACGTGGGGGCGGTTCCCGAACAATCTGTCCATGACATGCACCACACCATCAAGTTTACGGATTTTATCGAAGTGGACGGCGCTGAGCCGGAGATGGATGTCAACGTGAAGGCGATGGTAGAAAACTGCGATGTTGAGATTAAAGGCGACCCCTTCTTTGAGGCGACCTGCGTACTCAAGCTGGACGCTATGGTTACCGAGCCCCGGGAAGTTAGGGTGGTCACCAACTGCGCCGGTGCCACAATGGAAACTGTGGAGTTAAACGTTGAGCAGCTCATTGGTGAAGATAGCTCTCAAGTGGTAGTTAGGGAAACCTTTGAAACCCCGCAGGCCAAACCGTGTCCCGAAAAAATAGTTAATGTTTCGGTCGAGGAAATCGAGGTTACCGATGTTAAGGTAATTCAAAACAAGGTCATTATCCGCGGTCAGGTGGATGTCAAGATAGTTTACGTGTCCGCAGAAAAGGACCAGGCGGTACACGCCATGCACCAACAATTAAATTTCCGCACCTTTGTGGAGATTAGAGGAGCCACAAATGGCATGGATGTAGATGTTAAACCCGTAGTGGAATACATCAATGCCGAGCCCGACAATTGCGATGTTAATGTTGAGGCTGTGATAAAAGTCAGGGCCCGGGTTACTGAGGCAATGCGGCGTGAAGTTTGCGTTGACGTGGTAACCGAACCGGACGAAGACGAAGACGAAGTTTGCACTCCCGGTGAGATCATTAACTACACAATTAAATCAGGAGATACCTTATTTGAGTTGGCTCAGCGCTACAGCACCACCGTTAATAGAATCCTGCAGCTTAATCCCGGGTTAAACCCAAACAACTTGCAGGTTGGTCAGGTTATTAGAATACAGTGCGGTGCCAAAGGTTAATTAATCGGATAGGAGGTTTATTGAATGCCAATCCAATATTTTTACAGCGAGCCGGACAATGTCTTGTGTGTTAAGATTAAGGTTCCGGTGGTTCTGGCTGAAGAGGAGGTCCAGGTCGTTATAGACAATGTCGCCACTTTACCCGAGCTGGCGCAAAAAGTTGATCATATCGACGCCCGTTTGGATGAATTTGACGCCAGGCCTGTCTTCGTTCACGAAAACGGCGACCGTTGGATCAGTGTTATTGAACAAGAAGGCTGGGAAAGGTTTGGTTGGAATTATAATGACCGCCGCCAGCCGGTAGTCAAAAAAGTTTTGGTTGATGGTGTTTTGCACAAGCAAATTTACTATGTTGACAAGAACGATCACGTAAAACATGTCGGTGAGGATATACCCTTCAGTAAAGATATAACCCTGTCTGAAGCTCAGCCTGTAGTCAACGAAGAAGACGTGTTCGTCCAACTGCACAACAAAAAAATCGACATGCGTTGGGAACTCAGGAGAGGTTCCAGGTTGCAGCAAACCGGTGTATTAATCTTCAGCATTAAAGTTGTTGAAGAAAGGCAAGTCTTTGTCCAGGTTTGCCCGCGGCTTGACCGCAGATGCGTAAGAGGGGTTAATATCCTCAGAGACGGTAATCTTGAATCGTGGGCCACAGATTTCACCCCCATTTATTGGGGTGCCAGCAACGTAGTCCGGGCCAACGGCGGCGCTCAGCTGGGGGTTATCCCCAATGAAACAGCCTCCCTGTTCCAAACCGTCAGGGAAAACATAGCGCCCACCGGTACTTACCGCCTGTGCTTTGACGTCACGGAGGTTCCCGATGTGACCACCATAGTGGGCGGAACGGCATCATTCACCCTAACGGCCGAGTTGATTTTCTTTGACCGGTTCGGTAACCAGATAGAATACACGGCCCAGTCTTACACAGCGGCCCAGATTCCTGATAACACAACCAGGCTGTGCATCAACGCCGCGGCTCCTCCGGAAGCCCGGGAAGTTTTGGTTCGTTTCACCTTTGATCCCAATTTGCTGAACACCAGTGCAGTGATTATCGATAATGTAATGCTGGAATGCATCAGGGCCAGGGAAGATTATTATGACGAGTATTACGGTTAAAAATTAAAATTGTTGTTTGGGGAATGGCAGGAGATGGTTTAAATGCCATCTCTTTTTTTATAACCGATAACGTTTTGGGTTTAGCAAACTTTTTAGGCACATATATTTGTTTTAGAGCGTGAATTAAAATTTGGGGGGAAGCCTAAATGATGGAAAATATGGACAACATGTTCAACATGGTTAAACAGTTGCAAGAGCAGTTAAAAGTAATGACCGTAAAAGTTAGTGCCGGGGAAGGGGCGGTACAGCTGACCATGAACGGCAACCAGGAGGTAGTGCAGATATTCTTTAAACCAGAACTGATACAAAACCCGGCGGAACTGGCCCGGCTGGCAGCCGATGCTTTTAACGAGGGGATGCGGGAATCTAAGAAGATGGTGCGGGAAGAACTGTCTAAAATGACCGGCGGGATGAACATTCCTTTCGTGCCGGGGCTGTTGTAGCGCGGAGTGGTGACGCCTATGCCAGGAGAAAATAAAAACCTTGAGCGGATGCTGGTGGATCTGTTGGACGTAAAAAACAAACATAACCTGGACAATGACGGTTTCATGGTGCTGCTTGGCCTGATTAATCTAATGGGTATTATTAACCTGATGGAGGACAGGGCTGCGTTGGGCAAAAAAGAAAGCGGCGCCCGGCGGGCCGCGCCTGAAAAAGTACCCTTTATGAATATGTTCGCCGGCCCGCGGGGCGGTGGGCATCAGTCAGAAGAAGAGGGTAAATAAACCAAAGTGTAATAGTTGCAGGTTATTTTTTACCCTCCGGCCAGCAGCGCCATTCTTTAATTAACTTGTCAGCCGGGAGTGTCATCGGCGGATTTTCTTTGGTCGTGTCGGTAATTATAAGGCTCGCCGGTGTTTCTCCTTTTTCGGTAACTGCATCATCATCTGAATCTGGGCTTATGCTTTCCTGCTCATCTTGGTTTGCCTCCAGGCCGTCGCTTGAGATCTGGGGTATTTCGGAATGCTCAAGTGCATCATCCTGTGGGTCATTATGGTGTTCTTGAACGTCTGGTTCTAACGCCGGGGGTTGCGGTGCGGGGTCTTGGGCCGGTTGATTGGTAAAACTAACCACGCCTGCCCCTCGAAACCCTGTCCCCAGGATTAATAAAACCAGCACCAAAAAAATATTGAACGGGTCATTAGGGTACCTCGTTGAAGAACGCAAATTTAAACCTCCTTCTAATCACATAATCAGGCATTTACCAATTTTCAACTCTACAACATCTTATGTGCACAGAGCAAAGACTGTTACATTATGGAAAAAGTTATATTCTCTCTAAAGGAGTGTCCATATGGAAAACGAGCGTGAAAGGATTGAACAGACCCTTTTTCGCCTGCTGGACTACCGGGCCGAGCACGATGTTGACAATGATTCGCTGTTGATTATGCTCAGCCTGTTGAATTTGATGGGCCTGGTTAACGCACTTAACCGGGGCGGCACCAGTGCATCGTCTACAGGCAGCAGCAATTTACAATCACTGTTACCCCTGCTGGCTATAGCAGCGGCCGGCATGGGCGGCGGGCCCGGTGGTAAGCCGGGTGGGCAGATTAATCCAGCCGCGCTGCTTGGGCTGCTGGGTGGAATGCAAGGTGGAGGTCAAAACGACCTGACCGGTATCTTAAGTCTTCTGGGCCCACTTATGGGCATGGGCACTCAGGGTCAAGCGGCTCCGGTCAGGCCGCCCGGAGCAGGTGAAAATACCGTTCCATCACCGAAGCCTGTACAGCGGGAAATTAACTTGGACTACAAAAACAAACCGGCTGATATTAAAAACGCCAAAGGTAAAAAGAATGAGGATGTGGTTAAGGACAAAAACGAAGTTCAGGAACGTTTCTCTAGTGATGGCGGAGTATTGGAATGGAAATTCGGGGGAGGATAACAAAAAAAACCCCGGAGGTGCACATGTGAGCGGTGAATATAACGGGGCCCGGGAAACCATCCGGGTGGGCGGTTTACGAGGTGTTGAAGGCGGGAAGGAAATTGAACACAACTTGATCCAGGTGGACGGGGTCAGGGAAGTGGTTGTTTCTCTTGAGCAAAGAGCGGTTACTGTTGATTATGACCCGGCAGTGATTAGCGGAGAATATATCCGGCGCACGTTAGATTCACTAGGCTATTCCCCACACATATAACCCCGTAGGGGCACCCCTCGCGGGTGCCCGATTCACACCGCACCATTAAAACGGGCACCCGCACCCCCCTACGACAAAATCCTTCGCTTACGCACAGGATGACAAATCTAAAAGGTAATTCAATATGGCCCCCGGTGGGGCTGTTTATTTTGGGGTGGACTGCAAATAATAAAAGCAGTATCAGGCACTGGGAGGAGTTATATGAGCGTAAAAATGCTGGCCCTTTTTATAGCCGCCTTGGCCGGTGTGACCATGGCTTTGCAGGGATCCCTGAACACAGCTTTGGGCAAAGTAATTGGCCTTTTGGAGACCACTTTTGTAGTCCACCTGGTGGGACTGCTACTGGCTGGAGTGCTGATTTTTGTGCTTCGTCTGGGTAGCGGGGACTGGCAGCGGTACTCGGGCGTGCCCTGGTATTTTTACTTGGGCGGTATGTTGGGGGTGGCCATAATTTACGGGGTGGTTAGGAGCATGGCTAGCGTTGGCGTGGCGGCAGCCACCACTGCCATCATTGTAGGTCAGTTATTAACAGCGGCTATGGTGGATCACCTGGGGTTATTCGGCTTGGAACGCATCCCTTTCAGTTGGCATCGGGTCGCAGGTGCGGCTTTAATGTCCGGGGGGGCCTGGTTGCTGTTAAAAAAACAGTTTTAAATGCAGCATCATTAAAAAGCCCGCTATCATACCCAGTACCGCAGGTACGCGATGACTGTTCAGCGACACGGGGATCAGTTTTCCCGTGACAATGTAAATCATTGCACCGGCAGCTAGTGCCAGAAGCAGCGCGTTAAACCCCGGCGAGGCGTGCAGGATGAACAGTCCGAGCAGGGTACCCAGCGGAGTCACCAGGCTGACCAGAGCGTTAACGGCTACCACTCTGGTGCTGCTCATGCCACCCGCCCGCAGTGGTGCGGCGGTAGCCATACCCTCGGGTATATTGTGCAGACCGATGGCCAGGGCCAAAGCCGGGCCCAATACCGGCGAGGCCGAATAGCCGGCGGCAATGGCAATCCCTTCAGGCAGATCGTGCAGCGCAATACCCAGGGCGATTAAGTAGCCCATGCGCAGGTAGAGCCGGTGCGTGTTTCCGCCGGGTATGATGAGGTGTAGAGTAAGATCCATTATTTTGACCACCAAAAATCCGCCGATAAAACCGGCCAGGCAGGTGGCCGGGCCGCCGTGGTACAGTGATGCAGGCAGCAGATCCATAATTACTACGGCCACCATGATACCAGAAGCAAAACCCAGCAGCAGTGAAAGAGTGCGGCCGTTCATACGGCCGAAAAAAACCACTACTGCAGCTCCCAGGCAGGTGCCTAACCCGGCAATTAGGGCCTGCAATAATATTTCAGTCAATCGACCAACCTCCGAATGTTCAGGGTATCACCAACACCTGTCCCGGGTTTAGCTGATTAGGGTCGGTCAAGTTGTTGGCGGCTATCAGTTCATCCAGCGATACATTAAACTTGCGGGATATGTTCCAGAGAGTATCGCCGGGCTTAACGATATAAGTTTTTCCGCCGTTTAACGGCGGCCCCGGAGCAGGGGTAAACGAACCGGGGTTTGTAGTTTGAACGGACCGGTTATAAATATGCACCGCTGTGCCAATGGAGATTTGCCCAAACAGCTCCTCCACGTGATGGTTATACATGCGGATGCAGCCCAAGGATGCAGCTGTCCCAATTGAAGAAGGGTTGCTGGTGCCGTGAATACCGTAATTCCCGCCGGGTATAGAAAGTCCCATCCACCGGGTGCCTAAAATGCCGCCGGGGTGCAAGATCTTGTTAACTATCTTGAAGTTTCCGGGCGGTGTGGGGGTAGACGGCTTACCTACCGCCACGGGATATTCTTTGTTCAGGCGTCCACCCTCGTAATGAGACAGTTTGCGTGTAACTGTGTTAATTTCCAGGCGTCTGCCAGTGACACCATTGTTTTTCGAGGTCATGGTTTCACTCCTTTCACTAGCTAAATATATGTGCAGGTATGGTTAAAAATGAAATCTATTGGGGTGGGAATGACTTAAGCGTACTTGTTTGCCACGGGGATGTTGTATATACTAAGTGCGTTACATATATTTTTACAACTTGTGCTGCATCTAGATGAGGTGGATTCATAATATGCTGGTAAAAGCTCATGCCAAGATCAACCTGTTACTGGATGTTTTGGGTACAAGGGCGGACGGATACCATGAACTAAAAACAGTGATGCAGACCCTGTCATTATGCGATGATGTGATACTTGAACCGGCCCCGGCAATAAGTCTGGCGGTAGCTGGGGCTAACCTGACTGCCGGGCCTGAAAACCTGGCCTACCGGGCAGCGGACTTACTACGGAAGCGAACCGGATACAGGGGTGGTGCGGCTGTCAGGCTAATCAAAAGGATTCCATTAGCGGCAGGATTGGCAGGCGGGTCAGCAGACGCAGCTGCGGTGTTGTGCGGTCTTAATAAAATGTGGCACCTGGGCCTTGGGATAGATGAGTTGTCCTTTTTAGGTGCGGAATTAGGTTCAGATGTTTCGTTTTGCCTGTGGGGCGGTACAGCCCTGTGTCAGGGGCGAGGTGAAGTAGTCACCCCGTTACCGGCACTTCCATCTGCCGGGGTGTTGTTGGTTAAGCCACATTTCGGTGTGAGCACTGCGGATGTTTACCAGCGCTATGATACGCTGGCCAGCCCCAACCATCCGGATATTCAAGAGATGCTGACAGTGGTAAAAAATGCTGATATGTCAGGTGTGGTGAAAAAGTTGGGCAATAGTCTGGAGCAGGTCACGTTAGCCCTGCATCCGGAACTTCAGCTGCTTAAAGATGAAATTGCCACTACCGGTGCCACTGGGGTGCTGATGAGCGGCAGCGGCCCCACTGTGTTTGGTATATACGCAGACCCGCCGTCGGCTGTACGAGCGGCCGGTATAGTTAAAAAAGAAAACCGTTGGGTGCAGGCCACCGCTTTTTACCCTGAAAATAATCAAAAAGTTGGTTGTAGTGGTGCGGTGATCCGGTGATATCGCTCCGCTCTCTCTTGCAATTCTTATTGTTGTGCTCGGAACGGGTTAATGACACCGCATGGCATAAACTGCTTAACCGTTTGGCTACGCCCTAAGTAGCCATGAATTCGGGGCTATGACGAGGCAAGCGCCTGCGGCGCATGCCATTATTAGAGCGTGCAGCTTTAACGCAAAATCATCAAATTTTTTACATCCGACATTAGGTTATTACTTGCTTTTGCGTTGCTTCACGATTCAACGCACCCAGGTGCACCGTTCGCTCCGGATATCACCGGATCGCCGCGAAAGCTGGTTTTTCATCATTCGGATGGTGCCGCGAGCGGCATGGTGGTCTACCCGAATAAAACTTTTAAAAATTAATCGTATGGCGCTCCTGTGGTATTCTATGGCCATAGCTAGGGTGTATAAAGTAGCGAAATGCGCATAAATATGGCATTGAGAGGGTGCACCTTTCTTGCTAAATATAACCTGTCAGTGGTAAAATAAAGTTTAGCAAATAAGGGGGGCGGGGAAATTGGAACAGCCCAGGTTGGTGCCGATTAAACTTGATAGTTATAAGCCGTTGCGAGAGATTGTGTTTGAAAGCCTTAGGGAAGCAATCATTCAAGGCAGGCTTAAACCAGGCGAGCGTTTAATGGAAGTTCAACTGGCGGAGGAAATGGGTGTCAGCCGTACCCCGGTAAGGGAAGCCATCCGGAAACTGGAATTGGAAGGCTTTGTGGTGATGATCCCCCGAAAAGGTGCATACGTGGCCAGCTATTCTGTTAAAGATATAGTTGACGTTTTTGAGGTGCGTGCCGCGCTAGAGGGTTTGGCGGCCGGGCTGGCGGCTGAAAGGGTTACTGCCGAGGAATTAGAGGAAATGGAGCGGGCGGTACTACAGATCTACGAAGTCAGTCATGGCCATAACCTGGATATACTGGTGGCAAAGGATACTGATTTTCATGATTTAATATATAAGGCCAGTCGGAACCAGCGGTTGGTACAGATTGTAACTCATTTAAAGGAGCAAATCCAACGTTTCCGTACTACATCGCTGGCGGTGCCCGGTCGGGGCAAGCACGCTGTTGAAGAACACAAAAGCATTATCGAAGCCATCAGCGATCGCAATATAGAATTGGCGGCCAGTTTGGCCCGTGAACACATAGAAAACGCCGAGCAGTTACTTTTGTCGGCGATGGGGGAGGAAAAAGAAAAGCATGATTGACGCGCTGGTGCTGGCCGGTAGTCCTAACGACGGTGCCCTGCGCCCGTGTAGCCCGGTCAGCTACGAAGCACTGATACCCATCAGGGGTAAACTGATGGTGGATTATGTGGTGGAAGCGTTGCGACAGTGCAGCCAGGTAGGCCGGATTGCCATTGTGGGACCCCGTGAGGAACTGGCCCGTCATTTTAATAAAAGTAGTCAGCTAGTGCTGGTGGAACACGGTCGGGGGCTAACCGAAAACGTGCTGCTGGGCTTGAAACAGCTGCCTGGGGCAAGACGTGTGTTGCTGCTTACCTCGGATATTCCACTGATTACCCCAAAGGCCATTGAAAATTTTCTCGTCCTGTGTGATAAGGCTGACGCTGATTTATATTATCCTATCGTCCCACGGGAAGTGGTGGAAAGGCGTTTTACGGCCTCCCAACGCACTTACGTACAGCTCAAAGAAGGTGTCTACACCGGAGGCAACATATTCCTGCTCAATCCAAATGTTGTTGAGGAGTGTATGCCTCGAGGGCAGAAGTTGGTAGACGCCAGGAAAAATCCTTTACAGATGTGCCGCCTGGTTGGTTTTATATTTCTGATTAAGTTTCTAATGAAGAATATTACGCTAGAAGAAGCCCAGCTTACGGTCTCCCGTTTATTGGGCCTGAAGGGCCGGGTAGTGATTAGTCAGTACCCCGAGGTGGGCGTTGACGTGGATAAGCCCAGCGACTTGGAACTGGTGTGCAATCAGTTGGAATTGGCCTGACTAAAAAAGGCAACCCCGGCAGAAACAAGCCGGGGTTGCCTTTTTTTAGTAGTCAGTAGTCAGTACTCAGGAGTCAGGATAGAAGAACAGGATCTTGATCTTGGGTACGGTGATATTTTTAAAACCAAACTTATTTTGCAATATGTTGAAAATTTTAATGATAATTGTATTTAGGGGCTCATTCTGACTACTGAATTCTGACTACTGCTTAATTAAATGTATATTACCAAGAAAAGGTGGGGGAAAATAGTGGCAAACAAATGTGGAGAGATGTATCCCGTGCCCCTGACCTTAGCAGGAATTGAGGACGCTGCAGAAGTGCTGAAGGGAGTGATCCACCGGACCCCGGTGGACTATTCCAGCACATTTAGCGAGCTGATTGGCAGTAAAGTATTTTTTAAAACTGAAAACTTGCAAAAAACCGGCTCGTTTAAAATAAGGGGCGCATACTACAAAATCACCCGGCTCACTGGTGAGCAGCGGGAACGGGGTGTGGTGACTGCATCGGCCGGCAACCATGCCCAGGGAGTGGCTTATGCCGCCACCCGGGCCGGGATTGGCGCCACGGTGGTAATGCCGGTAACGGCACCAATAGCCAAGGTGGAAGCCACCCGGGAATACGGTGCCATTGTAGTGTTAGCTGGTCGGGGGTACGATGAAGCTTTTGCCAAGGCCCAGGAACTGCAAATTAAAACCGGGGCTACTTTTATACACGGGTTTGACGATCCGGAAATTATTACCGGGCAGGGCACGGTGGGTTTGGAACTGCTGGAACAGTTGCCGCAGCTTGAAGCCGTGGTAGTGCCTGTCGGGGGTGGCGGACTTTTAGCCGGTACGGCACTGGCAGTTAAAACCCGTCGTCCGGAAGTGAAAGTTTTTGGTGTGCAGTCCGCCGGTGCGCCCGCTATGTACATGAGCTGCCGGCAGCACTGTTGGCAGGAATCCGGACCTGCCTGTACCCTGGCTGACGGTATTGCGGTTTGCCGTCCGGGCAGGCTAACTTTTGAGCTGATTAGCCGTTACGTGGACGAGATGGTTACGGTAGATGACGAGGAGATTGCCAGGGCCATCACCATGCTGTTGGAGCGGTCCAAAATGGTGGTGGAAGGAGCCGGCGCTGCGGGCTTGGCAGCTTTAATGCAGGGGCAAATTTCATTACCCGGTTCCAACGTGGCAGTGGTGCTCAGTGGTGGTAACATTGACATTAACACCGTTTCTATCTTGATCGAGCGCGGTTTGCTCCGCTCCGGGCGTCGGGTTTATTTGCAGGCTTTACTGGACGATCAACCCGGTGTGCTGCAACATATGCTGGAGACTATTGCTTCCATGCAGTCGAATATCATATCAATCTCCCATAACCGGGTGGATCCCCAAGTGCCGCTAAAAAAGGCTCGGGTAGAGCTGCTTCTGGAAACGCGGAATAGAGAACATGTGAGGTGTATAGTGAAGGAATTGGTAAAAAAGGGGTATGAAGTGTGGAAAAATTAAAATTTTAGGAATTTTTTTCTAAAATTATATAATATCCTGCAGGAATATTTATCCTCAACAGAGAAAAATTATACTTAATTAATTCTGGCATAAAAGAATTACGGAAGGTGGTGAATGTGTGAACGTTACCGATGTAAGGGTACGTAAGGTGCTTGCGGAAGGGAAGATGAAAGCAATAGTTTCGGTAACACTGGACGACATGTTTGTAATTCACGATGTTAAAGTGGTTGAGGGGCAGAACGGGCTTTTTGTGGCTATGCCCAGCCGAAAAACGCCCAGCGGTGAATTTAGGGATATAGCTCACCCGATTAATTCTTCTGCCCGAGAAATAATACAAAGTGCGGTACTTGATGCTTATACCGAAGCATTGTGAGCATGGTTAATTTTTTCGGCTGATGGAACTCATTTTTACTATCATGATATGTATGATATAAATAAGGGGACTGCCCTGTTGGAATTTGCGATTGTTCCATGCAGAGACGTCCCTTTTTGTCCTTCACATATAGGAATGCAGACCCTGCACCTACGGTACGGGAACGGGGTAAAGCGTTTAGATTAAACCGTACGGTAAAGGTAATATTGTTTTTTTATTGAATAAAATATATGGTATACATAATAAATCAGGAGTCAGGAGACAGGAGTCCAAGTAAGAGAACGTTTTCGGTTTATGGTCTTATTGTATTCTGACTACGAATTCTGAATATCTGCCCCAGGAGGTAAAGACATGCAGTTAGCAGCGGTGGTGCTGGCGGCGGGTAAAGGCACCCGTATGAAATCGACCACAGTAAAAGTACTGCACCAAGTTTGTGGAAAGGCTATGGTTGAACATGTCCTTACGGCGGTGCAGGATGCCGGGGTGCAAAAAATCGTGTTGGTTGTTGGTCAACAGGGCGAACAAGTGATGGAATTACTTGGGGGCATGGCTGAGTATACCCGGCAAGATGAACAGTTGGGTACTGCTCACGCCTTGATGCAGGCCCGCCCTGTTTTAGAAGGATTTAAAGGCGATGTATTGGTGGTTTGTGGTGACACCCCGCTGTTACGTCCCCAAACGCTCTCCGAGCTTTGCCACCGGCACAGAACCAGTAATAACGCAGCCACTGTACTAACCGCAATTCTGGATGACCCTGCAGGTTATGGGCGTGTTATTCGCAGCACCGGTGGCATGGTGCAAAAAATTGTAGAACAAAAAGATGCCGCCCCTGATGAATTGGCGGTACAGGAAATTAATGCCGGAGTCTATTGTTTTAGGGGTGTGGGTTTATTTGAGGCTTTGGCGGCATTGCGCACTGATAACGCCCAGGGAGAATACTACCTTACGGATATCATAGGGTATTACGCCGACCGAGGGGAACCGGTGGGGGCGGTGGCAGTGAATGACCCCACGGAGATAGCGGGAGTCAACGATCGGTGCCAGCTTGCTACGGCGGAAAAGATATTGCGTCGCCGGGTATTGGAGCGGGTGATGCTATCTGGTGTGACAGTGCTAGACCCGGAAAACACCTATATAGACAGTACCGTTGAGATTGGTATGGATACGGTAATTTATCCGTTCACTTTTGTTGAAGGAAAATCGAAAATTGGCGAGAATTGTATTATAGGACCTTCTTCCAGGTTGCTTAATACCAACCTGGGCAGTCATGTTACAGTACAAAACTCAGTTGTAATGGGCAGTTCTGTGGGTGACGGTTGCAATATCGGCCCCTTTGCTTATGTCAGGCCCGGCTGTGTGTTGGGCAGGGAAGTTAAAGTTGGCGACTTTGTAGAGTTGAAAAAAACTTTTCTAGGTGACGGTACGAAGGTGCCTCATCTCAGTTATGTTGGCGACTCGGATGTGGGCAAGTCGGTAAATATTGGCGCCGGTACCATCACCTGCAATTATGACGGGGAAAAAAAATCTGTCACCCGTATTGGTGACGGCGCTTTTATCGGCAGCAATACCAACCTGGTAGCTCCTTTGGAAGTGGGTGCCGGGGCGTTTACCGGGGCCGGTTCCACCATAACCAGAGATGTGCCGCCAGGCGCGTTAGGCGTAGCCCGGGATAAGCAAAAAAATATCGCTGACTGGAGCGCCAGGAAAAAGCGGCCCTAGCGCGCACAACAATACTGAATAATTTCTTGGAGGTACACCTTTGATGTCATCCCGACAACGGCTAAAGATTTTTACCGGTAATGCGAACCCAGCTCTGGCGGAAGAGATAGCCCAATACCTGGGCGTTTCGGTAGGCGCGGCCCGGGTTTCCCGTTTTAGCGACGGAGAAATTCAGGTTAAGATAAACGAAAGCGTCCGCGGGGCCGACGTTTTTATTATCCAGCCCACCAGTGAACCCGTAAACGAACACTTGATGGAATTGCTGGTGATGGTAGATGCGGTACGCCGGGCGTCAGCCCGTCGGATAACCGCCGTAATCCCTTATTACGGGTACGCCCGGCAGGACCGCAAGACTCGGGCCCGAGATCCGATTACGGCTAAACTGGTGTCCAACCTGCTGTATGCCAGCGGAGCCAGGCGGGTAATTACCATGGATCTGCATGCCGGCCAGATCCAAGGTTTCTTTGACATCCCGGTGGATCACCTCCCCGGGGTGCCCCTTTTGGCCCAGTACTTCATGCAGCAACAGCATGATGATGTGGTGGTGGTGAGCCCGGATCTAGGTAGCGTTCAGCGGGCCAGGGACCTGGCAGAAAGAATTGGCGCCCCTCTGGCCATTATAGACAAAAGACGCCCGGAACCCAACGTATCCGAGGTAATGAACATCATCGGCGACATCCATGGCAAAAGAGTTTTGATGATTGACGACATTATTGATACCGCCGGAACCATTACCCATGGCGCTGAAGCCCTGAAGAAGTGGGGCGCTGTGGATATATATGTAGGCTGCACCCATCCGGTATTAAGCGGCCCGGCAGTTGAAAGGTTGGCCAAAGCGCCCATCAAGGAGGTGTTGGTAACCAACACTATACCGCTGCCCAAACATAAAAGAATTGACAAGATTAAAATACTATCGGTGGCACCCCTGTTGGGTGAGGCCATCATAAGGATTCACGAGGATCTTTCAGTAAGTAAACTCTTTGATTAGATTATTTTATCGATTATTATTCCTCTTTGGGCGGGTTATCTCGAGGCGGGATATTACCGGGTTTATTCACGTCCGGCGGATCCGGCTCATCTTTTTTGGTACGTTTGATACGGGCGAGAGGCTTATTAACCGTTGAGCCTAGTTCTTTGGTTCTTTTTTTGGTTGATTCCCAAATATGCTCCGTAGACTCTTTAACGCCGCGTAGTTTTTCCTGTAGCCCGCCGTCGAGTTTGACCGCTTTTTCCAGGGCTTCGTCGGAACATACAATCATGTCTTTGCCGATGGTACGGACATGGTCAATGTCTAAAAAAGCCTTACCGTTAAATACCGAGTTTAGGTAGTTACCGCTAAATTCCATGCCCACAAGTTCGCCGCTGGCCAGGTTAACGTAGTAATCGTCCACTATACCAAGCAGGGTGCCGTTTTCAGTGACGATGCGGGCACCGTTGATGTTGTTTTTTTCCCTGACCAGGGTAATGATTTCCGGCAGGCTGCCGCTTTTTTGCGCTGAGGCGCCCCGGTTGACTGTCACGGCGTCACCACCGACGCTGCGCACCTTGCTGTAGGGTATATATTTGTGTTCTCTAAACAGGCCCTTTTGCTCTACGGCCAAGGCGACCACTTTTTTTTCGGTGGGATTTACCACCAATTCTTTGACATTGCCCATTTGCTGGCCCTCTTCCAAACTAACAACGGGCATGGAAATAAATTGTTTGCTCTTGCGCACAGCCATTCCCCCCTTATGCCCATATAACTTGATTAATGTTATGCCGGGGGGAAGTTTGATATAACTAGTGCCTTAAATGGTAAATATTGGCACACCCCCAATAGATGTGTAGCTTGGTTACAAAATTTGGGGCTAGGATTTAGATGCCAGTTATACTATCACTTTTATATAAGTTTGTACTCATAGGCTTTGTTTTTGTATAAGGACTTTTGTGTCGCTGCACTAATGCCTTAAATATTAAATATTGAAATTAATGGTTAGATTTTTTATATCATTGATACTATTATTTGTGCAAAGGACTTTTTGTATCGCTGCACTAGAATAAGGGAATATTATCCCAGAGGAGGTTAAAAAAATATGGCAGAATTTAATTTGCAAGTTAATTATCGCGCCAAGACTGGTAAAAGCTACCGCAAGGAACTGGCCAACAAAGATATGGTACCGGGAGTGGTCTACGGTAAAGCTGTTGGCAGCATTCCGGTGGAAATGGAGTACAAACCCCTAAGAAATATATTGGGTCAAAATGCTGTTATTGACCTGACAGTCCTGGGTCCCGACCAGGGAGAAACCAGGAATTTAAAAGTGTTGGTTAAGGATGTTCAAGTTGACCCCATCAAGCGGGTTTATCTGAATATCGATTTTCACCAGATTTCCCTGGACTATGCTATTCAGGTTGGGGTGCCTATCGAGCTAACCGGTCAGGTTAAGGGGGGCATACTGCAACACGGTCTGAGAGAAGTGCAGGTTTCATGTCTACCAGGAGATATACCCAGAGGTGTTACTGCCAATCTGGACGGGATGACCGTGGGCGATACGATTACGATTCGGGACCTGCCGCTGCCTGAAAATATTACCGTATTGGATGAACCTGACGCCATGGTGGCGACGGTAGTAGCACAACGGGTTGAGGCCGCCGAACCGGGCGATGAAGAAGCGGGTGAAGAAGGCGCTGAAACTGCGGGTGGCGCTCAACCCGAGGGAGAAAACGCATAAATTAAAAATGTAACAATATTTCCTTAACTAGCATAAACTGGTGATAAATTATGCAGTTGAGGAGGGTTATTATGTCTGAAGCCAAAACAACCGGTTATGAATATGGCCCGGGATATCCAACTCCCGGATACGGTGCCACTCTAGGCGAGCGACTGCGTACTTATCAGGGGCAGACCGTTACTTTATATGTGGGAGAAGAATTTACTGAAGTCACCGGTGTATTGCATAACGTAGGAGCTAACTATGTGGAAGTGCATCGCCCGGGAGCTGCGGGTGTGCTGGAAGCTGTGCTTATCCCCATGCAATATATCAGTTCAGTTGTTGCTCCTATATCAGGTGCACCGAAACACCCATAATTGACATTGAAATAACACTTAACCCCCTCCGCAAAGGAGGGGGTTGGCTGTTACTCTCTATGCTGACAGGGAGAGGTGAATGAGCATATTATTTTGGAGAAAGACGCCAAAGGCGGAGGTTGGGGAAATGAAACTGGTGGTGGGTCTGGGCAATCCCGGCCAGCAATATGCGGCCACCAGACATAACGTAGGTTTTAGGGCGGTGGATTTAGTGGCGGAGCAGCTGCAGATGCGGGTTGACCGCTCTTTTCAACGTGCCCTGGTGGGCCAGGGCAACCACCGGGGCCGAAAATTGTTACTGGCCAAGCCACAGACATACATGAACCTTAGCGGTGAGGCGGTTTCCCGCCTGCTACGGTGGTACAAGCTGGCGCCAGCCGACCTGACGGTAATTTATGACGATCTGGATCTTGAGCCGGGCCGGCTAAGGATCCGTGCCCGGGGCGGCACCGGGGGGCACCGTGGGTTATCATCAATTATCGGCATCCTGGGTACAGGTGATTTTGCCCGGATACGCCTGGGTATCGGTCGCCCACCTTCTATTGGGCCCGATGTGTCGGACTGGGTGTTATCCCGACCTGCGCCCGGTGAAGAGGAAGCCATCAATCGGACTCTGACTATGGTGCCCGAAGTGCTGTGGGAGATTGTTGAAAAGGGTCCTGAATCCGCCATGAATAAGTATAATGGCGTTGACCCGGTATAACACCGCCGCCGGCTGTCAATAATATTACCGGGTGATGGAAATGGTCGTTGAAAGGCGGTGGTTTTGAGCAGTTGAAAATCTACCATATTTGTGATTGCTGCGACACCATATATAAAGTTACTGAAACGACCGCTTACGGGACTAAAGACACGGACTTGACGGGAAATGCAGCTGGAGATATAATGAACAATGAGCCTGAAAATGGAAATGCTTATGCCGCCGGTATCTGTGATGAATGCCGGGATGAAATGTACGGTTCCGTTGGAGGAATCGTGCTACCATACAGGTTACATTAGACTGACTTTCTAAAGCAGAGCTTTAGCCTGTTACAAGCTAAGGCTCTTTTTGTGATGTCTTTTTATAACTACTTAAGTCAGAAGTCAGGATTAGAGAACGGTCTATCGTAATGAAGCATTCAGAATTGTGATCCTGAATGCTGAATACTAAAATAGTAACGTCTTTTTATGCTGGGGGCGGCAAGATAAATGAAGGGTTTATTGACAAACATAATCAATACAGCTGAATATTCCAGCCTGGTAAAGGCCTTTGATGCCGGCTGTCGCCAGCAACAGGTTTTTGGGTTAACTGGGTCTCAGCGTAACTTGTTGGTTGCCGCACTGGCGGAAAATCGTTGTCCGGCAGCGCTGGTAATCACAGCAGGCGAGGCAGAGGCCGGTCAGGTCTGTGATGACCTTTCGTCGCTGCTGCCAGGGGTACAGGTTGAGCAGTTCCCCGTCTACGAACTTCTGCCGTACCACGTGCTGGCCCACGGTAAAGAAGTCCTATCCGGCCGCTTACGGGTGCTGGAAAGTCTCTGCAACGCCACTTCAACAGAGGAAACAATTATTGTGGTGGCGCCTGTGGAAGCGCTGATGCGCAGGCTCAGCCCGCCTGACGTTTTTGCCGCCAAGCAGTTGAAACTGAGTGTGGGGGATCGGCTTGACCCTGGCGAGTTGGCCAGGCGTTTGGTAGCCATGGGATTTGAACGGGTGGATCTGGTGGAAAGCCCCGGGCACTTTAGCACCAGGGGCGGTATTGTTGACGTGTTCCCGCCAACCAGGAACATGCCTGTACGGATGGAATTTTTTGACGATGAAGTAGACTCAATCCGTAATTTTGAAGTGGGCTCTCAGCGTTCAGGTGATAAACTAAACCAATTAGTCATATTTCCGGCCCGAGAATTTGTGGTCTCCGAGGAAATGTGGCCATTGGGGCGGGGAGCAGTCAGGGCGGAATACCGGATCCAGCAACGTAAACTTTCCAGAGCCGGTGACCCGGCTGCACTGCGTTTTTTTGAAGAACATTTCGGCCGGCTGACTGACATGCTGAACGATGGGTTCTATTTCCAGGGACTGGAGCTGTTCCTGCCTTACTTTTACCCTCGAACTGTCAGTCTGTTTGATTACCTGCCCTTGGCGGCGCCGGTTTTTCTTTACGAACCCGGTAAGATACGTGAAATTGTCCATAGTATTCAAAGGGAGCGGGCCGAAACTTATTCCGACCTCCTTATTAGGGGTAAGGTGCTGCCCGGACAGGTCAAAGGCTACCTGGAATGGGATGAATTTATTAACGGGGTAACCTCTAAGCGGGCGGTGTACTTTTCCTTCATGCCCCGCCAGGCAACCTTTATCCGGCCGCAAAACATAATTAATTTTTCGGCCAAGTCCATGCATAGTTTTATGGGGCGCACTGATATGCTGGCCGGGGAAATTAAAAACTGGCGGCGTAATGGAAATGCAGTGGTGCTTTTGGTAACCGGCAGCGACCGGGGCAGTCACCTGCTAGACACACTGCGGGACGAAAAGGTGGATGTATATTACATTTCGTCTCTGGATCAAGAAGTGCAGGCCGGGAACGTAGTCATCGCCCACGGGCAACTATCCGGTGGCTTTGAGCTGGTGAACGCCCGGTTGGTGGTGATTACCGAGGGTGAAATCTTCGGCCAGCGTAAACGCAAGCGACGAGAACAGCAGCGGGAGAGCGGCAGCCGTCTTGAGCCTTTTACAGATTTAAAAACCGGGGATCATGTTGTCCACGTTAACCACGGTATCGGCCGTTACCAGGGTATTGTGCCGCTGGATATCGGCGATATCCGCAAGGAATATTTGCTGATCAAATATGCGGGTGAGGATAAATTATACGTGCCCACCGACCAAGTGGGCATGCTGCAAAAGTACCTGGGTGCCGAGGCTGATGCACCAAAATTATCTAAACTGGGCGGTGCCGAGTGGGCCAGGGTTAAGAGCCGGGTAAGGGAAGCGGTAAGGGACATAGCCCAGGATTTATTGAAGCTGTACGCTGCCCGGGAAACCGTCCAGGGATACGCTTTTGGCCCGGACACAGTATGGCAGCGGGAATTCGAAGACAATTTCCCCTACGAGGAAACAATGGATCAGACTAAAGCCATCAGTGATGTTAAGCGGGATATGGAGAGCAGGCGTACAATGGACCGCCTGCTGTGCGGAGACGTTGGCTATGGAAAAACCGAGGTGGCACTTAGGGCGGCCTTCAAAACGGTGATGGAAGGCAAGCAGGTGGCCGTACTGGTGCCCACTACCATTCTGGCTCAGCAGCATTATAATACCTTTAGGGAACGTTTTTCCCGTTACCCGGTGCAGGTGGAGATGCTCAGTCGGTTCCGCACCCACCGCGAACAGCGCCAAATAGTGCTCAATTTAAAAGAGGGACGGGTCGACATTGTTATCGGCACCCACCGGTTGGTGCAGGATGATATCGCCTTTAAAGACCTGGGCCTGGTGGTAGTTGACGAAGAACAGCGTTTTGGTGTATCACATAAGGAAAAATTAAAACAAATGCGTAATACAGTAGATGTATTGACTTTAACCGCCACGCCTATTCCACGCACCCTGCACATGTCCTTGGTGGGTGTGCGGGACACCAGTTTGCTGGAAACCCCGCCGGAGAACCGTTTCCCGGTGCAGACTTACGTGCTGGAAGAGGATCCGGTTTTAATCAGGGAGGCCATTCGTCGGGAAATGAACCGGGACGGGCAGGTGTACTTCGTACACAACCGGGTGGTCGACCTGGATCGCGTAGCCCACTGGATTAAATCTCTGGTACCGGAAGCCCGCATAATAACAGCCCACGGGCAAATGCGGGAGGACGAACTGGAGCAAATTATGCTGGACTTTATTGATGGCGCTTACGATATACTGGTTTGCACCACCATCATTGAAAGCGGGTTGGATATTCCCAACGTTAATACACTAATTGTTAAGGAAGCTAACAACTTCGGACTGGCCCAGCTTTACCAGTTGCGTGGCCGGGTGGGTCGGGCAAACCGCCTGGCTTACGCTTACCTTACTTTCCGTAAGGATAGAGTTCTTAACGAGGTAGCGGAAAAAAGAATGGCTGCGATACGAGAGTTCACCGAATTTGGCTCAGGTTATAAAATTGCCATGCGGGATCTGGAAATTAGAGGTGCCGGCAATCTGCTGGGTGCCGAGCAACACGGCCATATTGCCGCCGTCGGTTTTGATTTATACTGCCGACTGCTCGAGGAAGCAGTGCAGGAGGCCCGGGGCCAGAATGTCGAACAACTGGTAGACACCGTGGTGGAATTACCGGTGGAAGCATACATTCCCGTTGATTACATTCCTGATTCCAACCAAAAAGTTGAGCTTTACCGGCGTATTGCCTCCCTACGGGTAGAAGATGACATACCCGAGTTGGAAGAAGAATTGGTGGATCGTTTCGGTGACCTGCCTTCCCCGGTGCTTAACCTGCTGCGGGTGGCCCGGATTAGGGTTGTGGCCGGACGCCTAAAAATCAAGTCCGTCAACAGACAAAGCGGTTTTTACAGGTTGTTATTTGCCGGTAGTCACAATCTTACCGGGGAAAGGCTGGTGGCGGTTGGTGAACGTTACCGCCACCGCGTTAAATTCAGCTACTCGGACAACGACTTTGAAATCCGGTTCAGGTTTCGGGAAGCCGGGCGCAACCCGGATGAGCAACTAAGGGAACTGGAACGTTTTCTGCAAAGCCTGGCGGAGTGACCCTTTAAATAAAAAACAAGCTATCGGAGGGGTTTGGTATTATCGGAAGGATGCGTAGGAGTACGGCAACGGCTATGAAATAGCCTGCTTATTAGCCAACTTTTTTTAGCCGTTGCGGTGAAAGTCTTGATTATGATGATGTGCCTTTTAAGAGCGAGAGAACTTGCGGAAAAGCGCCGGTGCATGTCTGAGTGCCCGAAGGGCGCGAGTTCTCCGGCGCCCTTCGGCGAATGAGCTCGCTCAATTATAAAAGCGAGTAGCATCCTGTAGATAATACCAAACCCCTCACCTAGACTTACAAGGAAACAACCTAATTAAACCGGTTGCCGCCGAATACCGTTTGCTATATAATTGAATGAATTGGTGCCGCCTAATGGGTGGCATTATTATTGGGGAGGAGGAGATATTTTGCGTAAAAAAATTATATTAACATTGGCACTTTTGTTAAGCTCCGTTTTACTTTGGGGCTGCAGTTCCGGTATGCTGGCCTCGGTGAACGGTAAGAATATTACCACCCAGCAACTGGATGAAGAAGTGGCTACCGTTAAAAAGAACCTGGAACAGCAGGGATTCAGTTTTGAAGGTGACCAGGGTAAAGAGTTCGAGGACATGCTGCAGCAGAATGTGCTGGAGCAGATGATTGACCAAGAACTGGTGATGCAAGAGGCAGAACGCCTGAAACTTATGCCTACCGACAAAGAAATTGAGGAAGAACTAGCGGGCATTAAGGAACAATTGGGTTCCGAGGGCGAATACAAAAAGTTTTTGGCTGCCAACGGGGTAAACGAGCCCAAGCTGAAGGACATGATTAACCAGCAACAAGCGTGGGCTAAAGTGCAGGAAAAAATAACCGCTGAAGCTCCTGAACCAACTGAAGAAGAAATTAAGGACTATTATGAAAGCAATAAGGAGCAGTTCAGCCAACCGGAACAGCGGCAGGTCAGCCATATATTAATTGGCGCCGCCGATTATTCAAATGGTAAAAACCGCTCCGAGGCCGACGCCAAAGTGCTGGCTCTTCAGGTTGTGGACAAGCTGAATTCGGGAGCTGACTTTGGGGAACTGGCCAAAGAGTACAGCGACGACCCGGGTAGCAAGGATAACGGCGGCCAGTACCCGCCTTTTAGCCGGGGCAGTGGTTTTGCCACCGAGTTTGAAGACGCTGCTTTTGCTTTAAGTAAAGGCGACCTCACCACAGAACCCGTAAGAACCGAGTTCGGTTATCACATTGTTCGGTTGGACGATCTAATTCCGGCCACCCAAATGAGCCTTGACGAGGTTAAAGACAGTATATCCGCCAGCCTGATGGAGAAAACAATCATGGATAAAATGACCTCTTACATGGAAGAACTCCGGGAAAAGGCTGATATAGTGAACAAACTGGCAGAACAAGCCGAGGAAAACAGCGAAGAAAAAGAGCCTGCCAACTAAGATTTCTGTCGGGGACGGTTTTGAACCAGGTTGAAATATTTAGTGTCTACCTGAATTTATTTGCCTTATGATTGGAAAAAAATGAATAATTCCCTTCCTTCGGTTATATAATAAAATGAAAGTTTAACCGCGATTATCTTCTTGCAAAGGAGGGAAAGGGGCGGCCCATGAAAGCTACTGGTATAGTGCGTCGTATAGATGATCTCGGCAGAGTGGTTATTCCCAAAGAGATAAGAAGAACGCTCAGGATTCGCGAAGGCGATCCCCTGGAGATTTTCGTTGATCGCGAAGGTGAGGTCATCTTAAAGAAGTATTCCCCCATCGGCGAATTAGGCGACTTTGCCAAGGAATATGCTGATTCCTTGCACGAAGCCCTGGGCCATATCGCCTGTATCACCGACCGGGACACCATCATTGCTGTTTCCGGAGCATCCAAAAAAGAATTTTTAAATAAACCTGTTGGAGCTGCAATAGAAAAGGTTATGGAAGAAAGAAAGGCAGTTGTTATAAGCAACCCGGGTATTGACCCGCTGTGCAAAGAGTGCCTGACCGCCGATGAAGATGAGTGTCGGTATTCGTCCGAAGTGATTGCGCCTATCATATCAGAAGGTGATCCCATCGGGGCAGTAGTTCTTGCTTCCAGGGAACCGGACGTGCGCATGGGCGAACTTGAATTGAAGCTGGCCGAAACAGCGGCGGGCTTTCTGGCAAAACAAATGGAACAATAGGCGGCCTATAATCATGGGCCGCTTTTTTTGTCCGCTTATACCAAACCGTTAACCAAGACTTTTAGAGACAAGAATTAAAAAACTTTAGCAGGCGCACTGACTACCTGGGCCCGCCAGCGGGTATACCTTCTAAGAGGAACAGGTTACAGGGCGCTTTTTTTATGTTAAGATACCAGGACACGGGTAAAAATAACTGAAGGAAATGCCCTATTGTTGTATAATTACCCTAACATGGTAGGGGCACCCCTTTTCGGGTGCCGGGTTAGATGCCGGGTGTATGGGTTAACCCGGGCACCCGCAAGGGGTGCCCCTACGGTGGGGTACAGGATATAGGATGGAATCAAATAATCGTAGTTATAACATAAATAATTCGTTAGGTCACTGCAAATTGCACAGGAGGGGTTTTTTTGACGGCGGGGATAACCATTGTTGGATTGGGACCGGGTGGGAAGGACTCCTTACCGCCGGTAAACCTGGATATTCTTCGGGGAGCGGACAAACTGTTCCTGCGCACCACCGTACATCCGGTGGTGGAATGGATCAAAAATCAACAAATAGGTTTTGACTCTTTTGATTTGTATTACGAATCCGGTGCAGACTTCAACCAAATCTACGAGGCTATGGCGGGCAAGGTGCTTGAGGCTGCAGCTACCGGGCCGGTGGTATATGCAGTACCGGGCCACCCGCTGGTGGCAGAAACAGCCGTGGAAATAATTCTACGGGAAGCCGACAGGCTGGGCATAAACATAAAAATTGTACCGGCGATGAGCTTTTTGGATGCAGTCTATGCCGTGCTGCGCATTGACCCGGTCAAAGGGATGCAAGTAGTTGATGGATTGCGTCTGGATACCCAACCAACCAACCCAGCGGTGGGGGCAGTGGTGGTTCAGGTATACAGCCGGTTGGTGGCCGGGGACATAAAGCTTGCATTGCTCGAATTGTATCCGGCCGAGCATCAGGTGACCCTGGTAAGGGGTGCCGGCGTGCCAGGCGAGGAAAGATTCGAGACTATGCCCCTGTACAACATAGACCGAGTTAATTGGATTGACCACCTCACCAGCCTGTACCTGCCCCCGGTGGCCGGAGCTCGAAAAGAATGCCGATTTCCCATGGACGAACTGGTTAATATCCTGGTCAGGCTGCGGAGCGAGAACGGGTGTCCCTGGGATCGGGAACAGAACCACCACACTCTTACCCGCTACCTGGTGGAAGAGACATACGAGGTACTGGAAACCATACAACAGGAAGATATGTATAAATTATGTGAAGAATTGGGAGACTTATTACTACAAATCGTGTTCCATGCCCAGATAGCAAGGGAGCGCGGGTATTTTGACATTAACGATGTGGTTGACGGGGTAAGTCGCAAAATGGTACGCCGCCACCCCCACGTTTTTGGTGACCTACAATTAGAAAGCAGCGATGAGGTTCGGGCTACCTGGGAAAAAATCAAACAAACCGAAAGAGGCGATGATGCCGGGCAAAACGGGTCGATATTAGACGGTGTGCCCCGTGGATTGCCGGCCTTACTGCACGCATATAAAATACAGGCCAGGGCTGCACGCACCGGTTTCGACTGGCCTGATTATAAAGGGGCTCTGCGGAAGCTTGAAGAAGAACTTACTGAATGGAAAGAGGCGCTGGAGAGTGGAAACCTGGATCAGTTAAAACAAGAAACGGGGGATATCCTGTTTGCTGCGGTAAACGTGGCCCGGCAGTTAAAGATTGATCCCGAACTCGCCCTGACTGCAACTAACGGCAAGTTTCACCGCCGATTCAGGTATATAGAGAATAAAGCTGCTGAAAAAGGGCAGGAATTAAATGACATGACCCTGAATGAGATGGACTTTTTCTGGGAGCAGGCTAAAAAGGAAGAAAAATGAAGAAAAAATGCAGAAAAAATTTCCTTTAAAGAAGGAACTCCTAGAGAAACAGCGAATAGTAAAGTCTATGTTACCTGTAAACTTTATTGAGGGGGGTACTTATGAACAAGGCAGAACTTATTGCCAGTGTGGCTGAGAAAGCCGAATTAACCAAGAAAGATGCGGAAAAAGCCGTAGCGGCGCTGTTAACAACGGTAGAGGAAGCTCTCGCCAATAGTGACAAAGTCCAATTGGTTGGTTTCGGAACCTTTGAAATTCGGGAAAGGGCAGCCCGCAAGGGACGCAATCCACAAACCGGCGAAGAAATTAATATCGCCGCAGCTAAAGTTCCCGTTTTCAAAGCCGGTAAGGCTTTGCGGGATGCGGTTTCCTAGCATTGGTCTGTAAAGAGAGATAGTATATATTGAGACTAGATAAATTTCTTAAGGTTTCCCGAATTATTAAAAGGCGTACGCTGGCCAAGGAAGTTTGTGACCGGCACCAGGTTAAGATTAACGACCGTATTGCTAAAGCTGGAACAATTGTCCAGCCTGGAGACGTGTTGGAAATTTCGCTAGGGCAGCGGTTGTTAAAATTCAGGATAACTGAATTAAGGGAAGCCGTGCCGGCCAAGCAGGCGGCGGAATTATATGAATTGCTTGAAAGTAATAAGGTGGAAATTGATGACTAGTGGTCCCTAGGAGGGGCCTTTTTATTTGAGGAGTCAGAATGGGAAAAAAGTTTGTGGACAGGCTACTTTTTCATTTTATGAATGAAAAAATGCCTGTCCTTTTTGCTTTGTTACCCATTTTGGTTTAAATGGAAGTATTTTTAAGAAGCAAGAACCTAATTTACATACTTCGGCTATAACAGCCCCATATGGCACTTGCATCAATATGGTAACATTTACAATAAATGGATGGGAGGTATGGACATGCACTGGATGCCATGGGTGCGAGGAAAACCAATTAAAATATATATCATTGCGCCTCTTCGCTGGGCCCGGGCCGGGAAAAGAAAGCTGACCGGTTGGTTAATAGGCAAAAACGGTTGCCTGGAAGCGATTTATGCGGTAATTTCATCCAGATGCGAGGCGTTGGTTGCCGGGTCGACCGGAAAAACCTGGCCGGGCGCTACTACCTTTGCCGGGGGTTTACGTCCTTGCGGTGCTGCGCGGTTAAACGGGGTACTTCATTACTTTACCAGGGGGCCCGACGGCATATTTTAGTCCTTCCGCACAAAAAATAAAAAAAAGTGCGGGAGGGGTAGTTTTTGAAACTTTTAAAAAAAATAATAGTTTTGCTTATTGTGCTGTTGCTGGTCTGGGGTTGCACCAGGGCACCACAGCGAAAACCCGTGGAACCCGTTCCGGGAGCGCCCGATCAGGAGCCCACCATTAGTCTGTTTGTAAAGGAACAGGGTGTAAAAAAGGACATCAAACTGGAAGAATACCTGGCCGGGGTGGTGGCGGCGGAAATGGAGCCCACCTGGCCCATTAACGCCTTGGCGGCACAGGCAATAGTGGCCCGCACCTTTACCATGGAAAACATACAGACCGGGCGGGTTAAGGAATTGCACGGAACGGACGCATCCACGGATGTACAGGAATTTCAAGCATATAACCCTGCTAGAATAAATGATAATGTACGTAAGGCCGTAGAATCTACCCGTGGGAAAGTGATTACCAACCGCGGCGATTATGTAAAAGGTTGGTTTTCGGCGTGCGACGGCGGCATTTCTGCCTCGGCTCAGGAGGGGCTGGCGTATTTTAAAGAGCCCACAAACTATATCAAAGCCGGAGCGCGGGACGGTTGCCTGGATGTCACGGTACCGGAAAACAAACATTGGCGGGCCCAAATACCACTGTCACGGGTAAAAACGGCGGTACAGGAGATTAGCGGAACCGATCCGGGAAGTATTAGCGAAGTAAATATAGCAGAAAGGGGGCCTTCCGGCAGGGCGAACAAAATACAGATTGGTTCCGCCACGGTTAGCGGTCCCCAACTTAGGCTGGCACTAGGCAGTGAAGAAGTGCGGTCCATGTTGATTTCCCGGGCAACAGTCGAGGGAGGTAACCTGGTACTAGAAGGTAAGGGGTTCGGGCACGGGGTAGGATTATGCCAATGGGGAGCAAATAAGATGGCCCAAGACGGTAAAAACCCCGAGGATATTATCAGGTTTTATTACCGGGACGTGGATATCCAAAAACTTTGGGATTAAAACGCACTCTGTTAAGGTTGACGGTTTCGGTCACAGCCCGGCTTCGGAAACCGGCTGTGGCTGAACGGTATTATTTAAGGCGGTCCTTTCGCAGGGCCGTCTTTTTTCTTGCGTTTTAGCCTTGTTATTAATCACCCGTGTTGCTTGTAACTAGTGTCTCCTGAAAAGGTCCTGGTAAGGGTTTGGTGTTAATCTCTTGGTTACTACTCGCCGTTATGCTTGAACGAGCTCGTTCGTAACCCTCCGATTAACACCAAACCCCAGTTATGCTTAGTTTTTCAGGGAAAACAAACTAAGTGCGGATAGTTTGGTTTCACCTTTAATGTTTTGCATAATTATGGGTCTGGGGCATAGATATAGACTGAAATGTTTTATCCCCCGGGTTGCCGGCTATTCAGTTCCTTTTCAATACTGGTCAGTCGGTTAACCGGTTAACCCGTTAACCCGTGTTCCCGGGCCCGGGAGGTGAATGGGTAATGGAACAAAAACGAGTCTCAAACAACCGGCTTCTCCTTACGGATCGTAAGCACCTGGTAGTCGACGGAGTGGAGCATGTAGATAAATTTAATGAGAGGGAAATCAACCTGGATACAAACCTGGGGCAACTTACTATCCGGGGTGATGGGCTGCATATCACCCTGTTGAACCTGGAAGAAGGCAACCTGGTGGTGGAAGGCAGAATTGACCACCTGATTTACAGTGCAGGTACAACAACCGGGGGCGCCAAGAGTAAAGGTCTAATGGACAGGATTTTTAAATAGGTGTGATGACACCAAATCCTTGGGGGTAATGGTGGTGGCGGAACCGGTAGCTAGCCAGTTTTTATTGTTTTTTTACACTATATTAACCGGTGTGCTAGCGGGAATTATCTATGACTTCTACGCCGGGATCGGTTATGTTTGGCGACTAAGGAAAATAGCTGTACACGTGGGTGACACCTTATTCTGGCTGGTGTTGACCGTGGTGGTTTATGCCTTACTCTGGTATTATAATCAGGGTGAGGTTCGTTTTTTCGTGCTTTTGGGTTTGGGTATTGGGGCCGGGTTATACCACCGCTTGTGTCGCCAAGCGGTGAGAAAAATAATTATTTTAGGCCTGGAACAGGTAATTCGACTGCTGCGCTGGGTACGGTGGGTGTTAACATGGCTGTTGGTAGTGTTGTTTTTCCCGTTCCGAATGCTTTTTCTGGTGTTAATATTCCCCTTTCGATTATTAGGAAGGGGCCTTGGCAAAACGGGCGGACTTGTAGTGGTAGTGGTTAAGAGAATGACACCGGCACCCATAAAGGCATTTTACCGGCAGCAGGCGGCCCGCTGGCGGGAAATAAAGGCGGTTCTGAAACGCAAAAAATAAGGCTCTCTCTATAACTAAGAGAGGGCCTTGTCTTTTGCGTTTAATTTTTTGTTTTCATCTTAAAAAATATTATTTTTCCAGGTAGTACAAGACATAAGCACGTTCAGGATCTTGGCGGATAACTTCCATAACCGACGGCGAAACTGATATTTCCCCAATAAAGTTAAAATCTGCGGATAGATCAAATTCTTCGTCTTCGGTCGCCTTAAAACATTCTAAAACGGCCTGGGGATCCTCGGTCTTAATGTCTTCGGCAAGATATTTTTGACGGGCCTCTTCTTCAGAGTCAGCAAAAATGACTCTGGTGTTAGTGGTGTGTTGCATCTTAAACCTCCAATATTTTCTTATCAAGATACACTGGTTTTTAAAAACATGCAAGCCCATGCCCAACACATTTACCAGCTCGGATACAAGTTTGATAGTTAATTTAAACCGTTACTACGTAGTAGTCCTAATAAAAATATAAATGGCGGACTGCGATTGGCAATTAACGAAATATTTTTTTCCATAGCTCAATGGTGCGAAAACGGTATTCGATCCGTGGTTGCCCCAGGTTTTCTTCGCCGGTTGGGGCGTCGGTTTTTTCTACTGCCAAAGCCGAAGGCATTGCAACGGGGGGCAGAGCTCGGTTGGTATCGGCAAAACACAACGGCGGATACAGTACGCACCACCAATTGGCTCCCCGGCCGTTACCAATAACCACCCGTACCGCCTCGTAGCGGCCCGGGGACAAGGTCAGACGGGAAATGCCATTAGTATCCTGCAAGGTGTAGGTCTTAACCGGAAAATAATAGGTACCTAGTTCCACCCGCACCGGATAATCATATCCCTGGCGCCGGATTTCCTCCCGGGCGATATTTTCAATTCGCGCGCTCTCTGCACTGGAAAGAACCCTAGCTTCCTCGGCACTGGTTACATTTTTAAAGGAGGCTGACGTTTCTCCAACGATGCGATCCTTGACCAGATACTTTAAATCCTGGTCGTAAAAGGTATTACTGTTGGCCACCACATGCAGGCGTATCAGCCCCGGGGGTTGGACGCCGTACTGTTTCCAGGCGTGAAAAACCCCTGTACAGGCTATTAGTAGAAGAATAACTATTAATCCTGATTTTTTGCTCATTATCTACACCTCATATCTAGTATTGCCAATACCGTTTGACTCAATTGTAAAAACCTGAGTGATAAATAAGTTAAGAATTTGTCGCTAGTCAATTAGTAATAGTGTTGCCATAATTTATTTTGGCAAACATGTAAAAAAAATTATTTAGTGGCTTATTAATTAGGAAAAAAGGTAAAAATATAGATATAGGAGGGATGCCCATATGATAAGCACAACGCCACTGGCGGACTATTTGGTCAAGGCGGGGGATCGATTACCCGATGAGGCTACCCGGGTGCTGGAAACACTGGTAGCCGAGGGCAGTATGAATAAAGAAGACCTTTCCCTGCTGTCAAGGGTAAAAAGGGCAGTACTGGACCACGTGATTATGCAGCTTTACGCTTTAGGTCTGGTGGATGTTTCCACTGAGGGCAAAAGTAAAATATGCAGCCTAACCAGGTTGGGTGATGAATACCTCGCCCTTGTGGAAGAAGAAAAAGCCGGTTAATAACCGGCTTTTTCTGTTTGATGGAAGATGTTCTAGAACATGTACTAGTAAACTATTTTTTAAAAAAAAATTCTAATTGGCAGGAGATGTCTTACAAGTGTAGAAAATTTGTAGTCAAATTGTAATAATATAGTTATTTAACTATATAGTTTTTTAAGCAGTTGTACCGGGCAGGTGGGGTGGCCTGAATGCAAATTGAGATCAGGGGTGCGGAAAAACTCAGTTTTCGCGAACGACAAGTGGTAACCCTTAAGGAAATGGGTTTTTCCAACGACCAGGTGGCGGGCCGGTTGGGGATTAGCACCAGCACCGTGGCTACGTTATTTGGCAGAGCCAGAACAAAAGGTTACGCAGTGGTTATTATTATCCCCGGGCATAGTTTAGGGCTATTCGGACCGGATGATGAAGGAGAGTGAAGGACGTGACAACCGGCACATGGCAGAACAGAGCCACTGATAATGTAGTGGATCACCCGACGGCCAGGCAAAAGCGCCGCAAGACATTTCAGCTTTCCCGCAGTAGGCTGCCATTGCTGGTGGTGGCGCTATTATTGCTGTATGTCACCATATCTTTAGGCAGCCGGTTTGACTCACTTTACACGATGCAGAGGGATCTGCAGGCCATTCAGACCGAGGTGGAAGAACTGCGTGTGGTGAACCGGGATTTGAGCAAACAGTTGGAGTTACTACGCTCAGATGCATACGTAGAGCAAGTGGCCCGGGAGAAACTTGGCCTGGTTAAACCCGGGGAGACCCGGATAGTACCAATGGCCGCCGGAGCTGCAGGAGCGCCCGCATCTGATGTGGAAGTTGGCGATTAAAAAACGACATGCTTGACACAAGCCGTGGCTTTGATATAATTAATCAAGGTCTTTTAAGTCCGGCGGGGGGAAATTTTGTAGAATGTCAGTGCAAGCGGGGGAAGTTTTGGAAGGTAAAGTCACCGGAATCACTAATTTCGGTGCTTTCATTGAATTGCCGGGCGGGGTAACCGGGCTGGTGCATATTTCTGAGATTGCTGAAGAATATGTAAAAGATATTCACGACTTTTTTAAAGTCAGTGACCGGGTCAAAGTTAAAGTAATTACCGTTGACCCCCGGGGAAAAATAGGGCTGTCCATTAAACAAGCCCTTGAAAAACCTCGTCGCAGCAGAAAACCGGAAATTTCATTTGAAGAAAAAATTAACCGTTTTATGAAAGACAGCGACGAACGGCTGACAAGCCTACGCCGGAACACTGAGTCCAAGCGCGGTGGCCGGGGAGCCGGGAAACGTAGTTAGAGGTAATTAAAACGCTTATTAAGCATTCCTATTGGAATGCTTTTTGTTTTTTAAAAGTCTTTTTGAGAAAGGGGTGGGCGTATGATCGTCGCCGCTGTAGATGTGGGCAGCAATTCCGTTCGATTGCTGGTGGCAGAAGTAGATGATCAGGGAAAGGTTATGCCACTGCATACGGAATTAAAGACCACCCGACTGGGACAGGGGATTACGGAAGGCCGGCTTATACCCGGGACTATGGAAAAAACCCTGGCAGTTTTGGAACAGTACATAAGCCGGGCGGGCGAGTTGGGGGCGCAAAAAATAATTCTGGCGGCCACCAGTGCGGTAAGGGATGCCGCTAACCGTGAAGAATTTACTCAGTTGGTGCGCACTGCCACGGGCCGATCATTACGGGTGTTGTCCGGTGAGGATGAAGCCAGGTTAAGCTACCTGGGGGTCATGGGTGGGTTAAACGATGTGCAAAACGCTGTGGTGGTTGATATTGGCGGCGGTAGCACGGAATTTACTTGGCCCAGGGATGGGCATGTTGTTTGTATTAGTGTTAATGCCGGCGCGGTGCGTATGACCGAAGGCGGATACGGTAGCGGCCAGATTAGGATGGTGATTGAAGAAGCGGTGCTGGCAGTACGCCGGGATGGGTATGGTGAGGTAGTAGGTGTGGGCGGAACGGTAACCACCATGGCGGCCATGTCTTTGGGTTTGCGCGTTTATGATCCCCTGCGGGTACATGGTTTTCGCCTGGCCCGGGACACGGTGTTAAGGCTTGATCAACAACTGCATGAATTAACCCTGGAAGAGAGAAAAGTTCTGCCAGGCTTGCAACCGGAGCGGGCCGACATTATCCCGGCCGGCGCACGGATACTTAACCGGGTGTTGCAGGGTCTGGGCGCAGAATCGGTAATGGTAAGCGAAGCGGATATATTATATGGGCTTGCCACTGAGGCGAGAAGGTTGTCGTAATTAAATTGTAATAAAATACCAAATAAGTTAATACATTTCCATTCTTTTGTACTATAATGTGTGGTAGCACTAGTGCAAGGCTGAAAGGTCTTTTGTGTCGCTGCACTAGGTCAAAGGGGTGGAATTTTTGTTTGACGGGGTAGACACCTACCAATACCGAAGAGAAAAAAATAAGGCTGAACCGTCGGTGAAATTTAATTTTCCAACTGCCGGGTGGGGGGATAGTCGGAAAGAGGAAAGGGGACACACCTCCGGCAACGGAAAGGGGACACACCTCCTTTGGAGGAATGTCCCCAACTATAGAATGTCCCCAAATTATAAAGGTGTTTTGCGATTTGGGCTTAAAGATTTAGTTGGGATGGCAGTTATGTTGTTAGCCGGTTTCCTATTGGGTCGCGCTGTACTATTGGGCGAGTTGTTTCCCTTTGGACCCGCTTTCGTGGCAGCTGGAATCGCTGCTTATCGTGGAAGGGCATGGCCGGTTTTTTTGGGAGCGGCAATGGGGTTATACCTGATAAACGATGGTTGGGAACTCGTAATGAGGTTGACTACACTGGCATTAGTAGGTATGGCTGCTCTTTCTTTGTCCTTAAAGACCACTGGTTTACGGTTTTTGCTGGGGGGGGCGGTGTTTGCGGTGCTGGTTGTAATGGGCACCGGGTACGTAGCTCTTACCACCCCAAGCAATTACGAATATATTCGGGTTTTGTTTGATTCAATTTTTGGTGCTCTTTTGGCGGTAGCTTTTTTAAAAGCCCTTACGGGTCTAGGGCAGGTGGCCCGGCGGGAACAAGTGGCTGCCGGTGACATGTTTTGCATGGTTTTAATGCTTTCCTGCCTGGTGGCAGCAGCGGGGCAACTGCAATGGAATTATATCAGTCCGGGCGGCATACTGGCGGGACTGGTAGTGCTGGTGGCCGGTTATATCGGGGGAGGCGGTCTGGGGGCTTCCGCCGGTGCGGTTATGGGGGTGCTGCCCGGGTTGGTATATACCATTTCACCGGCGGCTGCCGGGGCGGCCGCCTTTGCCGGTTTATTGGGCGGGATTTGTCGGGTCATGGGCCGGACGGGGGTGGTGGCCGGCTTCTTAATGGGCAGCATTCTACTCACGGTTTATCTGGGCAGCGGTAGGGATATCCTGGGGGTGTTGGGTGAATCTGCAGTGGCGGTACTGGTATTTTTTCTGCTGCCGGGAGTGTTCTTGAACGGATTGCGAAACTACCTGCCAACGGTCCAACCATGGGACTTGGCCGGTGGTGACGATGAAGCAGCGAAAGAAACAAACCTGTCAGGCCGGTTAAGACGCTGGACCGGGATGTTTGAAGAAATTTCTCGCACTTACGAACATGTCGGCGGGTCTCGGGAAACAGAGGATCATAAAACCAGCCGGCGGGACCTGGTGGCGGAGCTAAAGGAAATGGTCTGTGCCGGCTGTCCACTACAGCGGGTATGCTGGGGCAAAGAATCCGAACTTACCAAAAACACCCTGGAGTATTTGAGGGAGACCGTTAAACGCAATGAAAAATTAAAACCATCTGATATAGACCAGAGCTTTGCCGAACGGTGCTCTCGTTCCGGCGAAATGATTGTGGGCATGAACTGCCTGCATCGGTTACACAGGGTGAAACAATGTTGGGAAAGCTGCCTGCGGGATGGCAGAGAACTGGTTTCCGGCCACCTGCGCGGGATGAATGGCGTGGTAGGGCAGTTGGTTCTAGAAGCCGAAGCCGAAAAGGATAACTGGATCAGGCGGGCCGAATATTTGAAAAAAGAACTGAAACAGGCAGACTTGCCGGTCTCCGAACTGGTTCTATATCCCGTCTCCAGAGGGTGCGAAGTGGAAGTGACCATGGTCGCCTGTAAGGGCTTGAAGAAATGCCGTTATGACGTGGCGCCGCTTTTAAGTCGTTTGACCGGTCAGAATTTGGCGCCGGCTTTTATGGACTGTATATGTGATGGTGGAGAAAACTTTTGCCGTTTTCGGCTCTACCCGGATTTACAACACGGCATATCTTTAGGCCTTTCCCGGCTGGCCGCGAGAGATAATACCGTTTCGGGGGATACGCATGCTGTGGTGCAGCTTTCGGGTGGACGTCTGGTAATCATGCTTAGTGACGGTATGGGCTCCGGGCCATCAGCAGCTGCCGAAAGCGTTGCAACCCTTAAATTACTTAAACAGTTACTCCAGGCCGGGTATGGTGGGGAACCTGCTATCCGTACAGTTAATTCGGTGATGATGCGGCGAGAGCCTGAAGACAGTTTCGCCACCCTGGATATCCTGGAGCTTAACCTTTATTTAGGTCAGGCTGAATTAATTAAAATCGGGGCTGCCCCGGGTTTTTTGGTTCGTGGGGATAAGGTGGAGATTATTAGATCCCATTCGTTACCGGTGGGGATTGTAAATGAAATAAGCACCTTTTCTCGGCATGAAAAACTGGCTGTTGGTGATTTGCTGGTTATGGTTACTGACGGGGTAATTGATGCCCATCGGGAAACAGATGAAGATGAAGATTGGGTGGCCGGCGTATTGGGCGAAATAATTGACCTGCCTCCCGGGGAAGTTGCTGAACTATTGGTTAAGCTTGCCCGCAGTGGTGGGAACGGGCATGTGTTGGATGATATGACGGTTCTGGCCATACGTGTAGGGGCGCCCCTTGCGAGTGCTTGATAGGGTGTTTATGGTAAAATGATACCGCCCAATGCTTAATTAAAACTAAAATGGCCACACCGGGCCATTTTTCCTTGTTTGGCTACATAATGATAGAAGGATATTTTCTTTCTCGTGTTGAAGTAAAAAAAAACAGGAATAATGTGGGTGAAGCCATGCCTTTGGCTAAACGGGTGGCTAAACAAATTAAAAGATATGACATGGTCAGCGGTGGTGAGACAGTGGTGGTCGGTGTGTCCGGCGGGCCGGACTCGGTAGCGCTGCTGCATGTACTTTGTCGACTGCGTGAACAATTTGGCTATAAGTTGGTGGTGGCACACTTGAACCATGGGTTCAGGGGTGTTGAAGCAGAATCTGACGCCAAGTTTGTTGAAGAGTTTGCCCGCCGCCTGAACCTTGAATCATATATTGAAACTAGAAATGCACCTGCATACAGTGCCCGGATGGGCCTTTCTGCACAGGCAGGCGCCCGCGAAATAAGGTATAGTTTCCTGAGTGAGGTGGCCTTGAAAACCGGTGCTGCCCGGATAGCTTTGGGACATCATGCCGACGACCAGGCCGAAACAATACTACTTCATTTGCTACGTGGTGCCGGTCCCGGTGGCCTGGCCGGTATGCAACCGGTGCGGGACAGGTTTTATATCCGCCCGCTGCTCAACATTAGACGATGGGAAATTGAAGCTTACTGCCACCAACATAATCTTGCCACTAGACTGGACTCCAGTAACCTTCAGGTTAAGTACCTGCGCAACCGGATTAGGTTGGAATTAATTCCCACGCTGGAAAAAAAATATAACCCTAATTTAGCTGATGCATTGAACAGGTTGGGTGGAATATGCCGTGAGGAAGACGAATACCTGGAAAAACAGTCCGATGCGATATTTTACCGGGTCAGAACCCATACAACCGGCAACAGCATCGCCCTGGATCGAGATAAATTGCTGGCCCAGCCGAGTGCCATACTGCGCCGGGTAATACGCCGGGCATGGTTTGAAATATGTGGCAGTAACGATGATCTCGGATTTGGTCATATTGAACAGATTTTGGAAATAATAAAGGGTGGAGGAGGTTACCAACAAATTGATCTCCCAAGAGGAATAACCTGTAAAAAGAATTATGATTTGTTGGAATTTACCCTGGATGGAAAAGAAAAGGAAGTTCCTTTTTACCAACATCGCATTAAGGTCCCTGGGATAACGACTGTTCAAGAAGCCGGCCTGTCCATTGGAGCACATATCCTACCGGCAGCTGAGGCAGGTGACCCGTCTGCTCTGGGTTCTGATGAGACGCTGTTGGATTATGATCGTCTGGCCATGCCCCTTGTGGTACGACGCCGGATGCAGGGTGACCGATTCGCACCGCTGGGTCTTAAAGGAAGTATGAAATTAAAGAAATTTCTCATAGACCACAAGGTACCCCGGCGCCTGCGCGACTATCTGCCGTTGGTGGTTTCCGGGGATGATATAGCTTGGGTAACGGGTATACGGCCAGGCCAAAAATTCAAAGTAACCGAAGATACAACTACCTGCCTGCACTTATTTATTTACGATTACCGGGAAAGTTTTTGTGATAAGCTAATACGAGGATACAATCCGTCCGAAAATGAGCATTGATATCGCGAACTTTTTTGTTATAATAACATTCATACTTAATGAACCGTCATTTTGAGAGGAGTTGGCTTTGTTTGAACAAGGTTGTCAAGAACCTGAGCATTTACCTGCTCATCGTTCTTATTACCATAGCCCTGATTAAGTACACTTCCCCCAAGACCGAGGAGCCCGAAGAATGGTCGTTTAATCGGTTTTATTCGGCCTTAAACCAGGGTCAAATCCAGGGAGTAACGCTTCAGCCCAATGAATTTACCACCCTAATTACCGGCACGAGCCCGGATGGAACCGAGTTCCAACTGCGCAGCACAGTTCCGAGCATTGAGCGTTTGGAGAACCAACTCCTGGACAAAAATGTGCCCTACGAGGTGGAAGATCCACCCCAGCCGGGTTGGTGGGTAGGTTTGTTAACCACCCTGCTGCCAATTATGCTTTTTGTGTTGCTGTTTTTCTTCCTAATGCAGCAGACCCAGGGCGGGGGCAACCGGGTGATGTCTTTTGGTAAAAGCAAGGCCAGGCTGCATACCGATGATAAGAAAAAAGTAACTTTTGCCGACGTTGCCGGGGCCGATGAGGTCAAGGAAGAACTGGAGGAAATCGTTGAGTTCCTCAAGAGTCCTAAAAAGTTTACCGAATTAGGGGCCCGCATCCCCAAAGGGGTGCTGTTATTCGGTTCGCCGGGTACTGGTAAAACGCTGCTGGCTCGGGCTGTAGCCGGAGAGGCGGGCGTGCCTTTTTTCAGTATCAGCGGCTCTGATTTCGTGGAGATGTTTGTAGGTGTAGGGGCCTCCCGGGTGCGTGACCTTTTTGAACAGGCCAAGAAAAATGCGCCCTGCATAGTGTTTGTAGACGAAATTGATGCCGTTGGCCGACAGCGCGGAGCGGGGCTGGGCGGCGGACACGATGAACGGGAACAGACCTTAAACCAGCTACTGGTGGAAATGGACGGCTTTGAATCCAATGAAGGGATTATCATCATCGCCGCCACTAACCGACCCGATATTCTAGACCCGGCGTTGCTAAGACCGGGCCGGTTCGACCGGGAAGTGGTGGTGGACATTCCTGATGTGTTGGGCCGTAAGGAAATTTTGAAGGTACACTCCCGGGGCAAGCCCCTGGCGGGTAGCGTTGACTTGGATGTATTAGCTCGCCGTACCCCCGGTTTTACCGGTGCTGACCTGGCCAATCTGGTTAACGAAGCGGCGCTGTTGGCCGCCAGACGAAACATGAAGGAGATTAGTCAGGCTGAACTGGAGGATTCTGTCGAACGGGTCATTGCGGGACCGGAAAAGAAATCCCGGGTGATCAGTGAAGTGGAGAAAAAGTTGGTTTCCTATCACGAAGCCGGGCACGCAGTGGTGGGATACCTGCTGCCTAATACTGACCCGGTGCATAAGGTGTCCATTATTCCCCGCGGGCGGGCCGGTGGTTATACATTGCTGCTGCCCAAGGAAGACCGTCGTTTTGCCACCCGCTCTCAGTTGCTGGACCAGGTGACCATGTTACTGGGCGGACGGGTAGCCGAGGCCCTGGTGTTAAAAGAAATCAGCACCGGCGCTCAAAACGACCTGGAGCGCTCCACTGAACTGGTGCGCAAGATGATCATGGAGTTCGGCATGAGCGATGAAATTGGCCCCATGACCTTGGGTCACAAACAGGAGCAAGTGTTCTTGGGCCGGGATATCTCCCGAGATCGCAACTATGGTGAGGAAGTAGCTGCCTCCGTTGACCGGGAAGTTAAGAACATCGTGGAGAGGAACTACAACCGGGCGAGAGACCTGCTAAATAACCACATGGACGCACTGCACAAGTTAGCCCACCAGCTGATGGAAAAGGAAACCATTGAAGCTAACGAACTGGGCGAACTGATGCGGGAAACAGGCATAAATTTGGATAAATCGTAAGGAGGATGCATTTTTTTGGACAGAACATATGTAATGGTCAAGCCCGACGGGGTACAGAGAAACCTAGTGGGAGAAATCATCGCCCGATTTGAAAAAAGGGGTATCAAAATTGTAGCCCTTAAAATGTTGCGTATATCCAGGGAACTGGCCGAAAAACACTACGGAGAACATAAGGGTAAACCTTTCTTTGAGCCACTGGTGGATTTTATCACCTCGGGGCCGGTGGTGGCTATGGTGCTGGAAGGCAAAGATGTGGTGAGCACAGCGCGGGATATGATGGGCGCCACCAACCCGCTAAAAGCAGCAACCGGAACCATTAGAGGCAGTTTTGGCATGGACGTTGGCCGCAACGTAGTGCACGGCTCCGACTCACCGGAAAGTGCGGCCAGGGAAATTGGCCTGTTCTTTGCTCCGGAAGAAATTATTGACTACAATAAAGAAGTGGATAGCTGGCTGTACGAGTAAAAAGCTTAGGGGTCAGGTAAACCAAGGGGTCAGGCCCTGCATAACTGCGTAACGATAATCAAATTATATTATCGTTACGCAGTTATGCAGGGCCTGACCCCTAAATTTAATATCTTCATGAGCAGGAAAAAATAAACACTACGTAGAAATTTAAATTAAATGAATTTTTAATTTTTTACTGGAGGTATGGCCATGTCCATGACCGCTAATATCAAAACAGGTTTGCGCGGTTCGGCCGGGGTTACGGTGGACGACAGCAATACCGCCATGGCTTACGGCAGCGGTTCGGTAAGTGTATTTGCCACGCCGGCCATGATTGGTTTAATGGAAAAAGCGGCCCTTAGTTCCGTTGACCCCCTGTTACCGGAAGGTTATACCACGGTGGGTATCAGAGTGGACGTCGAACATATTGCCGCAACACCGGTAGACGGTACCATTGAGGCCCGGTCTGAATTACGAGAAATTGACGGGCGGCGCTTGGTGTTTACAGTAGAGGCCTTTGATGACCGTGAACAAGTGGGGAGAGGTACCCACGAACGGTTTATTGTACCGGCAGAAAAATTTTTACAACGGGTGGCGGAAAAATCCAAACGCTCGTAAATTTTCTGAAACATGCAGAAACAGGCAGGAAAAATACACATTTAAAGGAGAATATATATTTTGGTAAAACACGAATACTAACAAGAAGTAAAGGGGGTTTGGAGGTAGGGGATAAACGGGGGCGTTTTTTAAAAAGAGTAATTTTTAGTATATCGAGAGGAGAGGATATTTTTAAATGTCATACGATGCAACTAAGATGAAGGACTTTGAAATAGCTGAACAGGCGGAAAAGAATATGCCGCTGCCCTATGAATGGGCAGAGAAGTTAGGCCTGCAAAAAGACGAGATTATTCCCATGGGGAGAATTTGCAAGCTGGATTTCATGAAGATTATCGATCGTCTCAAGGACAAGCCGGACGGCAAATATATTAACGTTACGGCTATTACCCCCACCCCGCTGGGTGAAGGCAAAACCACCACCACCATGGGTTTGGCAGAAGGTATGGGCAAGCGTGGCATGAACGCGGGCGCAGCCATTCGCCAGCCATCCGGTGGCCCCACTATGAATATTAAGGGCACTGCTGCCGGCGGCGGCAACGCGCTGGCTATCCCCATGACCGAGTTCTCGCTTGGTCTTACCGGTGACCTGAACGACATTATGAATGCTCATAACCTGGGCATGGTGGCTCTGACCGCCCGGATGCAGCACGAGCGCAATTACGACGACGCCGAACTGGCCAAGCGTAACCTGCGCCGTCTGGGAATTGACCCCACCAATGTACAGTTTAACTGGATTATAGACTTCTGCGCCCAAGCCCTGCGCAACATTATCATCGGCATTGGCGGCAAAATGGACGGCTATATGATGCAGTCCAAGTTTAGTATTGCCGTGAGTTCGGAAATCATGGCCATTCTGGCCGTAGCCACCGACCTTAAGGATATGCGGGAGCGTATCGGCAAGATTATTGTGGCTTACGATAAGAAGGGTAACCCTGTAACCGCTGAAGACCTGGAAGTGGCCGGCGCCATGACCGCCTTCATGCGTAATGCCATTAACCCCACCCTGATGAGCACCGCCGAATACCAGCCCGTGCTGGTACACGCCGGTCCGTTCGCCAATATCGCCATCGGCCAATCCTCCATTATCGCCGACCGGATTGCCCTCAAGATGTTCGATTACAACATCACCGAGAGCGGATTCGCTGCTGATATCGGCTTTGAGAAATTCTGGAACGTCAAGTGCCGCTTCAGTGGACTGACCCCGAACGTGTCTGTGCTCACCACCACCATCCGGGCCCTCAAGATGCACGGCGGTGGCCCTGCCGTTGTGGCCGGTCGTCCCCTGCCTGAAGAGTACATCAAGGAGAACGTCGGGCTGGTTGAAAAAGGCTGCGAGAACATGGTGCACCACATTAACACCATCCGTAAAGCCGGCATCAACCCGGTGGTCTGCATTAACGCTTTCCATACCGACACCAAGGACGAAATTGCCGCTGTTCGCCGGGCTGCCGAGGCTGCCGGTGCACGCTGCGCTTTGTCCGAACACTGGGCCAAGGGCGGCGACGGCGCACTGGAACTGGCCGATGCCGTTATCGATGCCTGCAACGACGAAGTCAACTTCAAGTTCCTGTATCCGATTGAAACACCCCTGCGCCAGAGGGTTGAAATCATCGCCAAAGAAGTTTACGGCGCTGACGGCGTAACCTGGACCCCCGAAGCCGAAGCCAAGGCCAAAATGTTCGAATCCAACCCTGCGTATAAAGATTTCGCCACCATGATGGTGAAGACTCACCTCAGCCTGTCAGCCGACCCTGTCAAAAAGGGCGTGCCCAAGGGTTGGGTGCTGCCGGTGCGCGACGTTCTTATCTTCGCCGGCGCCAAGTTCCTGTGCCCCATGACAGGAAGCATCAGCCTGATGCCCGGTACCAGTTCCGACCCCGCCTATCGGCGTATCGATGTCGATACCGAAACAGGCAAAGTGTTGGGATTATTCTAAAAGAAATCTACTGGATAGCAAAGGGGCTCCTTCGGGAGTCCCTTTTTGTCCTGCTTTAAAAGCCTTAATTTAGCCGGTTTTCCCAATGATTGTCTAAAACTAACATTTTACTTGTTTCATTCAGAAGACGGGGCAACTCCCTGTATTTGACCGGACAGGTACGGCGGGGCATGGTGTTATCGGACGGGTGGCTTGGGAGCAAGTGGCATCCTGGAGATAACACCAAACCCCTTAACAAAACTTCTCTAGGAAACACTAGCTGGTTATCAATATTGCTTGAAGATTATATAAACTTCGGCAGGAAAAACTATGTTTGCAATAGAACTATAATACATATATAGTTAAACTGTAACTAGTGAAAACTTTAAAGCGAGTGTTTAAAAAGAAACACGAAATTACTGTTATTTTATGCTTCACTTCGCGGTCTTTTTAAACCCCCTCTTTTGTAATTGTTTTCAAATCTAAATACAACTGAAATGGAGTGCATTGCATATGTCCAGGCCGCCTAAGTGCCGCCGTGTTGAATTTATGCCCGCCAAGACGTTTTTTAAACCTGCCGGTGTACCGGCAAGTGAACTGGAAGAAGTGCTAATGTCGGTGGAAGAATTAGAAGCTATAAGGTTAAAAGATTTATTAGGCCTGGAGCAAGAGGCCTGTGCTGAAAAAATGGGTGTTTCCCGCCCCACGTACCACCGTATCCTGTCCGCAGCCCGTTCCAAGGTGGCTGAGGCTTTGGTAGAAGGCAAGGCCATTCGGGTAGAGGGCGGAAATTTCGAGGTGGTCATGCGCCGCTTCAAGTGTTTCGACTGCGGTAATGATTGGCAACTGCCATGCGGTGTTGGCCCGCGAGGCTCAGAGATTAACTGCCCCGAATGCGACGGCAGTGAAGTGTTCCGGCTGAGCGAAGACGGTCGACCAATGGGCTGCCGCTGGCAAAAGAAACAGAAGGAGAAGGAAAACTAAATAGATAAATCGAAATAAGGGGGTAAAACTCCCTTATTTTTTTTAAATAATCGGCTACCAACGAATAATTTTTGGCAACTGGAAAGGAAGGATTTTTTTGTACCGGGTGGACAGAATTTTAAAAGATTCCTGGTATAAAAAATGTCTGGCACAAAACGCCGCCCTGGAAGAACAAAGGCGGTTTTGCAGGCATGACCTGCAACATATGCTGGACGTGGCCCGGATAGCCTACATGCTGGTGCTGGAAGGCCTAAGCAATGGCGAAGCGGCGGCAGCGGGTGAAGGTGCAGTAAAGACGATAACTGGCAAGGAAGTGGTTTACGCTGCCGGACTGTTGCATGATATGGCCAGGTGGAAGGAATACGAAACAGGAGAGGATCATGCCGTTGCCGGGTCCCTGATGGCCGGTTCAGTGCTGGAGCGGGCCGGGTATGACGCTGCCGAAAAGGAGATTATCATCACCGCCATTCGGGAACACCGTTCCGGCGGCCGGGAAGCCAGCCCACTGGGGCAGTATCTTTGTAAAGCTGATGACCTCTCCCGCCCATGTAACAGGTGCGACGCCCGTTCCGATTGTCACAAAATCCACCGCATGGCCACCGCCAACCACCTCCTTTACTAAGGGGGTCAGGCCTGTCCTAATTAAATAACTTTGAACTTTTATATGGCAAGCAGTTATTAATTACCGAAAGCAAACCCGGGCACTCTAATATTAGCCACTAACTACTAACCAACTAACCACTAACCAAGGAGGAATTCCGGTTGCGTTTCAATATTCACAACTTGTCGGCGGCCGACCCGGCCGGCGTGCGGGAAGAACTGGCCAAAATAGGTGCTGATAGTGCCGGTGCTGCTCTGATGGAAACCAAGGCGCTGCACCGTCTGATTAAGATATATGACCTCTCACCCAAGCAGGCCAACATTATCAAGCAGGAGATGCTGGGCAAGGGTGGAGATGCCGCCGTTACCCGGGGCACCGTGGATTCTTCGGTGGAAAGGACGGACGTGCTGATGATGGGTACTGAAAAGCAGTACCGGGCAGTTATTAAAAAGCTACGCATGCAACCCTTCGGCCTGGCTCGGTTGGCCGGTCAGTTGGAGGAAATGCTAAGCAATCTGCGAGGCCGTAAACCGCGCACCCTGGAATGCCAGGGTAAAAAAATAATTCTGGGCGAGAGGACCCTGGTAATGGGTATCCTAAACCTTACCCCCGATTCTTTTTCGGACGGGGGCAAATATGGTAATACCGAAACCGCCTTGGCCCACGCCCGGCGCATGGAGGCGGAAGGAGTCGATATTATCGACGTGGGCGGCGAGTCCACCCGCCCGGGTTACGCTCCGGTGGGTATGGAGGAAGAACTTGACCGGGTGCTGCCGGTGCTGCGGGCACTATTACGCGAGGTAAACGTACCGGTGAGCATCGACACTACCAAAGCCGAAGTGGCCCGCCGGGCCCTTGAAGAGGGCGTTCATATAGTCAACGATCAGTGGGCACTGCGCGCGGATCCGGCATTGGCCCCCCTGTGTGCTGAATACGGCGTACCCCTGGTGATGATGCATAACCAGCGGGGTACCGAATACCGAGATTTAATGGGTGATATGGTGCGCTACTTTGAAGAAAGTATTGAAGTTGCAGTGTCTGCCGGCGTCCCCCGATACAATATAATTATCGATCCGGGTATCGGGTTCGGGAAAACAGTGGAGCAAAATATTGAAGTAATGCGCCGGATGCGCGAATTGGCATGTCTAGGTCTACCTGTGTTGCTGGGTACCTCCCGCAAGTCCTTAATTGGCAAAACTCTGAACCTGCCTTCCGAACAACGAATTGAGGGAACAGGCGCCACAGTAGCCCTGGGTATTGTTAACGGAGCGGACATTGTACGCGTCCATGATGTGAAGGAAATGGTTAGGGTGGCCAGGATGACCGATGCCATGGTGCGCAACTGACCGCCCAATTAAGGGGGTGCTTAAACTTGGATAAAATTTTGATGTGCGGGATGTCCTTTTACGGTTACCACGGGGTACTACCCCAAGAACGGGATCTAGGGCAGGTTTTTGAAGTGGATGTGGAACTGTACCTAGACCTGCGGGCTGCCGGAGAAAGCGACGACCGGGAAATGACGGTAAGTTATGCGGACGTATACGAGGTAGTGCGCCGGGTGGTGACTGGTCGGCCGCACAATCTAATTGAAGCGGTGGCCGAAACAATCGCCACTCGGCTGCTAAACGGATTCCCTATGCGGGAAGTGCTGGTACGGGTGAAAAAGCCGGCTGCCCCGGTTCCCGGCCACTTCAAATACATGGGGGTGGAGATTCGGCGGCCAGTGGAGCAGGCGGGGGATGAATTGTGCTAAGATGTTATATCGGTCTGGGTTCCAACCAGGGGGACAGTAAATCCATTATAGCGGAAGTGCTAAAAAAGCTAAACGGTTCTACAGGCATTGAGGTCACCGGGGTGGCGCCGTTGTACCGTACTGCGCCCCAGGGGTACCTGGAACAGGATGATTTTATCAACACGGTGGCAGAGATTAATACTACCCTGTCGCCCTTAGCGCTTCTATCTGCGTTACAGCAAATAGAAACCGACCTGGGCCGGGTACGCACGGTACGTTGGGGCCCGCGTACTGTTGACCTGGATCTGCTGCTTTATGGCGATGAGACAATTATCCTACCTAAGTTGCAGGTGCCGCACCCCAGAATGCACCAGCGAGCCTTTGTGATGGTGCCGCTGGCGGACTTGAACAAGGAACTTGAATTGTCTGGAGAACGGGTGTCTGTTACCGCCAAACGCCTAGCCGGGGAACAACGGATAGTTAAACTAGATGACATGAGGCTGTCATGATCACCGAATACTTCCTGTTACGCTAGTCTGAACATTAAATTTATCATATTTATGATGTTAATAAATCCGAAATTCTTTTAATCTAAAGAGTGACGGGTTTTATTTTATTATCACTTTAATTCTTATCCGGGCAGATTTGCCAACCTAAACAGACAGGTGTTTATTACGCTAAGGTTGAATATTTATTGTATATTTTTTTACTATAAATAAAATTTAGCGAACTATATGGGAGGGTTTAGGTGAACATCGCCATGTTTTCCGATAGTTACTATCCCTACGTTAGCGGGGTTGTCCGTTCCATTGAATTATTTAGGTATGAGCTTCAGCAACTAGGGCATAATGTTTATATTTTTGCACCAGCTTACCGCCGACAAAAGGAAGAAGAAGGGGTATTCCGATTTCCGTCTATAACTGCCCCTACCAATAAAGATTTTTCCCTGGCCCTGCCATTTGCACCGGGGGCCGGTAAAATACTTCGAGACCTGAAAATCGATCTTGTCCACTGTCAATCCCCGTTTTTGTTGGGGAACGTGGGCGCGCGAACGGCCAGGCGTCACGGCCTGCCCTTGGTATTTACCCATCACACCTTGTACCACCTTTATGTGCATTATGTACCACTATTTCCAGGCCTGGCCCGACGACTGGTGTTAGGTTATGTGCGCAAGTATTGCAATAAATGTAACCTGGTAATTACACCTACAAATGTGGTGGCAGAGCAACTACGGAAGCTTGGTATTAGTGCTCCGATCAAAGCCATCCCAACCGGCCTTAAGCTGGACGAATTTGCCAACCCGGATACCGCCTGGCTGCGTCGTGAATACGGGATTGGGCCAGAAGAAAAACTATTACTCTGTGTGGCCAGATTCGGCAAAGAAAAAAACCTGGATATGATTTTGGAAGCCTTCCGCATGATTAACCAAACCTGCCCGGCTTCACGCCTGTTTTTGGTAGGCATAGGCCCCTACGAAGAAGAGCTGCGGGCTATGACAGCCAAAATGGGACTGGATTCCCGGGTTACGATCATTGGTCGACGCCTACCCCGTCAAACTCTAACTAATTACTATGCTGGTGCTGATCTGTTTATTTATGCTGCTACCACGGAAACCCAAGGCATTATTGTTAGTGAAGCCCAAGCGGTAGGTCTGCCGGTTGTGGCGGTGGGGGCAAACGGTATTGCGGAAATGGTTAATGAAGGATTTGACGGTTTCCTAACCCCTCCATCGGCAGCCGCCCTGGCGGAAAAATCCTTAATGGTTCTTCAAAATGATGACCTAAGAGACCGTTTGAGTAACCAGGCCAGAGAGTCGGCCAAGCAAATCAGTGCGACGGCCACCGCAGCGCGGATGGCTGAGGCCTATCAAGCCTTATTAAAATAAGCCAGCCATTGGATTGAGGTTCATGATTAGTATTTCCTGCAAAAACCCGTAGGCCTTTTGTTTGAACAGCCCCCTGTCAAGTAGACAGTGGAAATAATAAAAATCCTAGACATCAATCATTTTCGTATGGTTGGTGTCTTTTTTATGCTGCTGAACTGTTAAGGTATTGTCTGTATTCCAATGGGGTCATACCATTTAATCTCTTCTGATAGCGATGACAATTGTAATAATTTATGTACTCTATGACGGCTGCTTCCAGCTCTTCATAGGTGGCGAATTTATGGAGATAATACATTTCCGATTTTATCATTCCCCAGAATGACTCCATCGGCCCATTATCAATGCAACGGGCTACCCTAGACATGCTTTGGGTCATACCTGCCTCGTCTAGTTTCTTCTTAAACAGCTTACTTGTATAATCGACTAAAGAAAAGGGATTGCTCCCTTTCCCTCGTCTAAGAACCGTACGTGAGAGTTTCCCGCTCATACGGCTCAAGCATTTCTTCACCATTTCTGGCGGCAAACAGTGTTTTTAATTTCGTTTTTCTCTTCACAAAATATTCTTTGTGTATAAAGGGATTTTGAGAAATCCGTAATTTGGGGTGACGGATGATTTCTATCCTTCTTAGATTTATAAGGCTGTGTTCATCCGTCATGAACAACCATCTCTTTCCATTCTTTTCATGCCAATACTTGTTTAATCTCCACCATTTGTTTTTGTTGGGGTGCCGATGTTTTGCCCATTGTTGTAACAATAGATACAGTGTGTTGTTGATATAAGAGAAGGCTTGACTGGCCACAACATGTCTGTGATAGTTGGTCCATCCTTTAACCACTTGATTGAGTCTTCGGATTAACTCGGATTGACTATCTGCTTTTCCTTCTTTCAGAATGATGGTAGTGCATTTTCTTATCAGGGTTTTTATTGAGTTCTTAGATGGTTTGACAATTAATTTTCCTTTGAACTTTCGAAATGTCCAGCCAAGGAAGTCGAAACCGTCATCTATATGCGTAATCATTGTTTTCTCTTCGGATAGAGTTAGCCCTCGCTTTTCAAGGAATTGACTAACAATGTCTTTGAGTTCTTCCGCTATTTCTTTTGTGTTAGCGGTAATGATGAAGTCATCGGCGTATCGTACTAGATTTACTTTGGTTTTCGCACGATAGTGATTTTCTATTTTGCCCTTTGAATTACGATGGTATTTATCTTGAATTAATTTTTCAAGACCGTCCAATGTCATGTTTGCATATAGGCTTGAGATGGCTCCACCTTGTGGTGAACCTGTGTCCGTAGGAAACAAGTTGCCCTTATATATGAACCCTGATTTTAAAAACTGCTTCATTATTCTCTTGTCCGTCGGAATGCTTTCTAGTAACCAGTCATGATTTATGTTATCAAAACAGCCTTTAATGTCTCCTTCTAATACCCATGTTGGAGAACATTTTCTTGCCAGTACACTAAATATCTGTTCACAGGCATCTTTAGCACTTCTTCCCTTACGAAAACCAAAAGAAATGTGGTCTCCTGTAGTTTCAGCCATTGGTTCAAGTGCTAGTGCATACAATGTCTGCATGGCTCTGTCGTACATGGTGGGGATCCCCAGCGGTCGTTTCTTGTTTTTGCCTTTCTTTTCAATGAAGACTCGCCTAAGAGGTTTTGCTCTGTAGTGTTTATCGGTGAGTGCTAATAGCGCCTTCATCTTTGAAGTTGAAGTTGACCATATCTTTTTGTCTACCCCAGAGGTGTTTTTCCCCTTTTTTGATGTTACTTTCTTTACCGCATAGGCTTTGGCATAGAATGAATGTGTTAGTAAGTATTGTAGTCTTTTAACCTTGTTCTTGTCGCCCTTCACTGTTGCCTTGGCAATTCTGGTTTGTAGCCTATTAACATCTGTTTGCACCTGCGTCCAATCAATGGATTGCCATTGGTCAGCTAGTGTGTTTTTGTCCTTTAGCCTCTCGGTTTTACCCGTCGTTGAGTTACTAAAATTCATAGGTTTACCACCCGCCCTGCCAAGAAATACCATAGGATAAGTCAGCACCCTTTCGAGTTAGGGCAAAGTTTGAACCCCTATCTTCTTTCATTACAAAAGTAGCGTTTGCTTTTTATCCTTTTCTTCTGCCCTCTATGCTGTTTCTTTCCCTTGCGGTTAGATACCTCATTCTTGTGAGGAGCATATAGGGTTTACCAAGTTCCGCGTGATACATAATTGTGAAAGCCTTAGGAGCCACCTTTAAACCGGGAGTTCTTCATCCATTCGCATTGGTTAGCCAGTTCGCCTTTGCTCGACTCCTTACCATTTTGGTCGAAGCGTTTCAGCCTATTTCGCTTCCTCCAGTGTAACGATTCCTACAGTGGTTCACTTTACGTTCTCCATAGCTTTCTTACTCTAGCAGTTATCCCAGATTTAGGCTTCTCGGATTTCCACATTGTCTTGTGAGCTTTCTAACCCAAACGTTACCATCTACGCTAGTCACAATAGAGTTACCCCGAATGGATGGGGTAGCCTTTCGGCCATATATCATGCGACTTCTTGTCGCACTTGGAAACCACGGTCACTATGAAAGAGGGGTTTCGCTTCCGGATAAGTTAGATGGGCCAGGTCAAAGGTTCTAAAAACGAGTTCATTGTTGTTGGAGTGTCCAAGGACATAAGAAACAATACTTTTATCTGCCAAATCAAGGATTGCGCTCAAATAGGCTTTACGTTCAGTTCCATATTTCATTTCAGTCACGTCAGTCAGCCATTTCCTGCCGAATTCAGGGGATTCAAATGCTCTATTTAAGATATTTTCTGCCGTAATCTCAGGCGTCGATGGGGTGTAATGCTTTCGTTTCCGGCGGCATAACGATTTCAGATGTAAGATACTCATGAGCCGATAGATCCGTTTATGGTTCACCTTAAGATGATGTTCTCGGTTGAGTTTAAGGGTCATCTGGCGATATCCAAGAATTCCATTCCTTTCTTCGTAAGCCTCTTTAATCTTGGGAAGCAGTTCTTTGTTAAATTGCTCATTGTTGCTTTCTTTTCTGTTGAGCCATTTATAGTAGGAAGAACGCTGGATACCGCTAGCTTCACA
>LADP01000048.1 GCA_000961575.1 Peptococcaceae bacterium BRH_c8a | reverse complement strand
ACTGGCCTTTGAGATGTTCAAAGAGAAATGGGGCAATAAGCACCCGATCATCATTCGCTCCTGGGAGAACAACTGGCTTGAATTAACGGCTTATTTTAAATATCCGTACGAAATTCGCAGGATTATCTACACCACCAACATCATCGAGGGCTACCATAGGCAGCTACGCAAGGTTACTAAGACTAAAACGGCTTACCCGACTGACGATGCCCTAAGAAAGATTATTTATCTGGCCACCATGGAAGCAGCTAAAAAGTGGTCCATGCCAGTGAGGGAGTGGAAAAGCTGTATTTCGCAGTTAGCCATCCATTTTAGCGACCGGCTGGAGCCTGAAATGATAGCTGGGTAATGAGTTTATCGCTTTGATTCTCCACAGGGATAGCGTTATTAAAGAGGTGAAGGGCGGCTAAAAGCCACCCCCGTTATCCCCGGCAGAACCTTGCCAGGCGCTCGGGTTGCTCTCCAGCAGAGCCCTATCCTCCTGGCAAGTAAGAGCCTATATTAGGTTTTCCATTATTCGTTGGATTTACCCATTTACACAAAACTAGGGATACTCCCCTCAAGATCATTACGAAACCTCCTTTAAAAACATAAAAAACGACCGTGTATGGTCGTTTTTGGCTAATCGCTCGGTGCCGGGAAGTGTACGGATGCACTTCTTCTCACCTAGCTAACGAACTATTCTACTTTAAGTATAAACCATATTTACATAAATACAATATATTTATGTAAATATGTAAAATATTAAACATTAAACATGTGCTTATTGCAGCAGGGTGGGGCGTCCTCGTTGCCGCATTGCGGCCGGGGGCGCGGTTGCGTTCCCACGCACGCTACCGCGCGCGCCCTTCCACCAAGCTGCGGAAGCTTAGTGAACTATCCAGAAGGCTTAAATGTTCCTAATTGCTCTTTCCTCTGCCTCCTGCCTGATGGATTCCGGTAGCAGGTCGCCGACCCGGCCGGTGGCAAGGCAGATATGGGTATCTGCAGCGCCGTAATAAACCAGGATTTCGTCCTCTGCGTCCAGTACTTCCTTGTCATTCGCCGGCACCGCACCGCAGGTGAAAACAACATTTGGCACCCAGCTTTCCCCTTCCTTCCCAATCTCGTATTCGTTTTCAGGAGAGAGAACCGGATTCGGCGAGCGGTAGAGCAAGCGCTCCGGATTGGCCAGGTCGACCAGAACAACGCCCAGGCGATACACTCTGTTCCGGTCGACGCCGTGGTAAATCAGCAGCCAGCCGTATTTGGTTTTGATGGGCTGGGAGCCCGCTCCTATCTTCAGGGAGTCCCACATCCATCCCGAACGTGGCCCCAAGATGATGGAGTGCTCTATTTTTGGCGCCGGAAACTCCAGCTTATCCAGGTGCAGCACCCATACGCTGGGCTCTATCCGGTGGTAAATAATATACTTACCATTTATTTTTTCTGGAAACAATATGGCGTCTTTGTCCCAAATGTCTTGGAAGGCAAGGCCCTTTCTTTCCCACTTGTTAAACCTCTTATGCAAGAAGTCATCCAGCCCGATGGCGGCGGCTGAAATCTGTGCGATGACACCGTCGTAGGCAGTGTAAAGCATATATATCTTGTTGTCGATGAAAACTACCCGGGGGTCTTCGACACCTTTTTTTTCCGTTCTGTCCTGGGGCACGAACACCGGCTCCGGCAGCCTCTCCAGCACCTTGTAGCCGTCCGTCACGGCCAGCCCAATACGCGACACATCGTCATCTCCGTGCGCCCTGTAGAGAAGGTAAACTTTATCTTTTACCCGTAACGCCGCTGTGTTTAAGACATATTTGCTTTCCCACGGGTGCTCTTTGATTGGACTCAGCAAAGGGTTGCCCGCGTGCCTGACGAGTGGCTTCGCCGGCGGGTAATCCTGCGATTCCTGCACCACAACATTCACATCTCGTGGCTTTAAGCCCAGAAAGACGTCTAAAAGGTTTTCGCTGGCCTTGCCCTCACCGATGAGCTGAATCACCATTTTCATGATCTCGCCGGGGTCATACCCCAGCTCTGCATATATTTCCTCAAGGAAATCATGGTTGAACCACTTTTCTTCGACGTGGCTGGAAATCGGGGTGGGGATGCCCTTTCCGCCCTTGTAGCTGTAGCTGGCCCAGCTCCATACCGAGCACGGCAAAAAAGTGCCGTCGGTAAGAACTTGGCTTAAACCGTAGCCATCGCACATCATTTTGATCAACCGGGCCTTTTCGTTTTGGCCGGCATCCGCCAGACGCAGTGAAAGCGCCCGGAACTGGCTGACCAGCGCGCGGTGGTGGAAGTTTTCAAATATATTGTGCCCGGAGAAGGCAATGGTTTCGTAACGCCCAACCAGGGAGTTGATGATCTTGCCACCTAAATTTTTCCTCTCTTTGGCGTAAGTTCTCCAGAGGATGTCGTAGTTTTCGGCCATCATGATGTGTCTGGCTACGAAGAGGATAAAGCGCAGCCTCGGATAGTCCCCCCCCATCCCCTTGTTCAGGGGCTTGACTAAAATCCTGGAAGCAAGCTTGTTGAAGTTGGAGATATTCCCCAGTTCCACTAGGCCACTCAGTACCTTTTCGCCCACTACGATGGGACTGACCTCTACCTCGTCCATTCCGTCGGGCCGCAAATTGTCCAAAATCCACAGTAGCGACCGGTCCCTGTACTTCCTGGACTCAACCCGGTTGGCCAGGCTGACGACATCTCTGACGTCCATTTTTTTAATTAGTTCCCTAGGGGTCTTACATCCTGTCGGGATCATGATATTGAGCGGCGGGAACCGGAGCAGCATCTCCCGGAAGACCTCGTCCTTGATGGAAAAAACCAGGGGGGAGTGGAAAAGTCGGAAAAGGCCGTCTGTGATCTGTCCGATTCCTTCCTCTGTATATAGGTCCCCTGGCAGCAACCATGCCATCGTTTTTTCCAGTTCGCTCATGAATTCTTGCATGCACTGGATAACCGTTTCTGAATTGGCATTTTCCGATGTTCCCAGCCCATCGCGAATAAAGCCGCTGAAGGCCTCCTGGTAGCGAGACTGGAGACGGTTGAACATTTCTTCCGCAGACACAACCTTGCCGCTCCGCCCTTCTATTCTTTTGGGCAAGACCGTGGGTATTCCTGGTATGAATTCTAAATAATGAGCTGGAATGAGGGGAGGCTTCGTTTCCAGATCCTTCTGCTGCCACAGCTGCATAAACTGTTCCCTCAGCCTCAAAAAATCTTTTCTTTGTTCTTCTGCCGACGCTAATTCACTTGGAATAATAAAACAGATATCGACATTCTTGACGCCTTCCAGTTGTTCCTTAACGGACTGAATGTACTCGATGCAGCTGGACACCCTCCCGCTGAAAGCAAAAGTGAGTGCACTTAGGATATCGTCTCTGCATACGCCAGTGACAAACCAGTACTTTAACAGCAGGCGGTAGACGACCTCGGCCCAGGTTTTCCCCCCTATTTTGAGATCTTTGTCCGGTACCGACTTGATGTCTCCTATTCCTTCGTAAAGATAGTCGTAGTAAGTGGTGTCATAAAGGTTTTTGTGCTGGATGAGGCTGTCTCTAAAAAGGGTAAGATCCCGGGTAGAGTAGGTTGGCTCATAGGGCACGTCATTGGTCTTGCGGCCATAAATATCTAGCGTTTTGGTGATCACCCTGCTGCCGCTCCAATAGTCGGCATCCCGCTTGATACATTCAAACAACGACCTGGCGTTTTCCTTGAAAACATAGTTTAATTTTTCAAACGAGATTTCTTCCAACCTGGCGCCTATTTCCACCTCACAAATCTTTTTGTTCCAGCGCATGGCCCGGCTTACCAGCCAGGGGTCGATTCCGAACCCCCGCGTGAGTTCGGTCCAAAATTTTATATCGGTGCAAAAGTCCTCCACGGTGTCGTGAGCTATGGCATAAATGCCACCCAAAGACCCCTTAAGGTTGTAACCGTAAAACACCTCCAGCAGCGGGGCAAGGAACAGGCTTCCCAAAAGTTCCTCAAAATAGTGCCTCTGCGAAGATGTCACTACGAAGTCATATTCTTTCCTGATGGGCTCGATCAGGCGACTAATCCAGTCGGGCTGCAGACCCCTGCCTTCCTCCCGCACCAGATCGGCCGCAAAAATAACCGCGTCCGCTTCGAGCACATCGGCTATCTCCAATATCGCCCTGATGCTGGCCCCCCGACCATTAATCCCGGGTTTCATTAGAAACTCGAGGTGGGGGGCTTTTAAATTAAGACGCCGGATGGCTGCCAGCGCCTCGGTGCCGATGGGATCCCCCACACAGACAATAAGGGATTTGCGCAAGTCCTGAAGGCCGGCCAACCCCTTGTCCACCATTTTAAGCACTTCCGGCAGGATATCCTTTTCATTATAAAAAGGGATGCCGATGACCACATTTACTTCATTGAACACCTCTGCCTGCAGAACGGCATCTTTGATGCTCTCGTTGAAAAGGGCCTCTAAATCTAAATCTTTTAATCGCTCAACGCCCATGAATAACCCCCGTTAATAATCTTTGTGCCAGAAGTCTTATTCGCACTTCCCGGTCATTCGCTTTTGAACCGCCCGGCCAACGGAATAATGGCCAACTCTCTTTTTGCCTTCGTCAGGTCTGACTTTCGTTCCAGCACTATGCTCATATCTTTTAAACACGTTACCGCCAGGGCAAAGGACAGCACAGATTCAGCGCCGCTGTTGGCATTGCTGCCTGTTTCGGTGAGACCGTCCAGCGGATAGTCATCGTTTAGGTTATACACCGGCACCCCCCGGCTGTTTTTACCAAAAAACCAACTAAAGGCCTTGCGCGCCAAGTCGCGGTAGTTTTTGTCATTAGTCTGGCGCAGGGCCTCGCCGTAGGCTTCCACCAGGCTGCCTATCTCTATGGGCTGCTGGTCATAAAAGGCCCTTCCCGCTCCGTTAACCATCCAGTTCTTATTTCCCACGATGTCAAAGTAAGTGCCGTTGTACTGAATACGGGTGAGAAATTCTAAAGTCGCCAACGCGGTAGTCAGATAAACTTCTTCTTTAAGGACACTGTGCGCCATCATCAGGGAAAAGGGTATTTTGGCGTTATCGTAAGTAACAGAGGACTCAAACCAGTCCCATTCAGGTCTTTTATTGACATTGTACTGTTTGACCAGGTAGTCCGCCCCTGCCCTGAGCAATGCGGCCGCCTCCGGTGCCTCAGGAAATTTCTTCAGGTAGTCGGATAAGCCACAAATACAATAGGCCATCGCTTTTGGATAGGTGGACAGCGGTAGCCCCGGCTGTCGGCCGGCAATGGCCCGGTCAAATATTTCCTTGGCCAGAATGGTCACAGACAGATCTGTGCTTAGGGCGACAGCGCTCCCCAGTCCCATCAATACGCGGCCAAAAGTATCATCGCCACCGTCTTGGTCTAAAATGTCTCGGTGATAGCCTACAAAATTATGGAATCGCCCGTCCTCTTTTTGTACATAAAGGAGAAAGGCCAGATATTTTTTGGCCAATTGATAACACCCGGGTTCATTGTCAAAGCGGGCCACCTTCAAAATAATCCCCAGCGCCCTTCCGACATCATCGGCGGAATAGCCATGCTTCAGGTCGGGAATGCCGTACTTGGTGTGCTGGAAGATACCTGTATCATCAGTCAGGCCATCAAACATCCGGTACAAATTACGTTTTCTCAGATAAGCTTGGCTGTTCTTGTAGACCACGCTTATTTTCTGTAATTTTTTCTTCGAGAACTCTTTATAAACTTCTTTAAATAGGTCATGGTAAAGCTCGGCTACCCTGGACCAAATCATCGAGCGGCCGTATTCGTAAGCGGCCCGGCGCGTTTTATGCATGTCCTCCCGATGGGACAAGATTCCACTTAAGGATTTGGTTATGGCTTTGGGGTTATTGAAGGGTACCAGGTGGCCGCGGTTTTCAGCAAGTACTTCCTGAGCGTAATGGTAGGGGGTGGAGACTACGACCTTGCCCAGCGCAACAGCATAAGCCAGCGTCCCGCTGGTGATCTGCTCTTGAGAGAGATAGGGAGTTACATACACGTCGGAAGCGCTAATGTAGTTATATAACTCGTCATTTGTGACGAACTTGTCGATGAACAGCACGTTATTTCCCAGTTGTTTTTCATAAACCAATTTCTGAAGGCTCTCACGGTACCTTTCCCCGTGAATCCTAGCCACTTCCGGGTGTGTTTTGCCGAGTATAATGTACAGCAAATCGGGGTGGTTGCGGACGACATCGGGAAGGGCTTCCAGAACCAGCTCGAAGCCCTTCCCGGGACTCAACAGGCCAAAGGAGAGGAGCACAAAACGACCGGCCAGACCCAGTTCCTTTTTAAAATACTCTGTCTCAACAAAGGGAAGGTCAGGTACGCCGTGCGGGATCATTACGATTTTCTCCCGAGGCACGTAGTAGATCTCCTGCAGGATCTCAATGGCTTTGTTGCTCATGACAACGACCCGCTGGGAGCGCTGGATAACCTCAATGAGGGAGGTATAATAACCCAGGGTGGGTTGCTGCAGTACCGTGTGGATAGTGGTAATCACCGGTTTTTTAAGTTTTTCCAGCAGCCGTGCAATATGGCGGCCCTCCGGGCCGCCGAATAGGCCAAATTCATGCTGCAGATTGACTACTTGCAGATCAGCGGCATTGATTCGCGCTGCGGATGTGGTGTAATCGGATACTTTATTTTTGTCAAAGACAAAATCAACTTCAGGTGGGTAGTTACCCGAGGGGAGTCCATCCACTGCTACAATTTTTCCGGCTGATGCATACATGTTTTGATAGGAAGTGAATAAATTATGCGTAAAAGTAGCAATCCCACATTCTTTAGGTATATATGAACTGATATAACAGGGGTTTAGTTTTTTATCATACAAAAATAAATCGCCTCCAATAAAAATTACATAAAACGATCCATTAAACCTTAATCTTTATTACAAAGGGCTCCTTGGTTTTTCCAGGCACATGACGACAAGGTCACTGATGCGGGCGGTGCCGGCACACATGACCTTGTCTGCGCCGCCCCAGTAAATTTTTACCGTGCCATCCTCCTCTGGAACAGCTCCACAGGTAAAAACCACGTTGTGCACATAACCCGTAACCTCCCAGGGATCTTCAGGCTGGAGAATCCACTCGTCAGCCACACCTAGTATTTTCGACGGGTCATGCAGGTCGTGGAGAATTACGCCCAGCCTGTAAACAGCCCCGTCCATCGTGCGAAAGACACCGTGATAGATGTTCAGCCAGCCGCTATCCGTCTTGAAAGGTGTGGCGCCGGGTCCAATTTTCATTTCATCCCAGTGGTAGCCGGCAGGTTTTACAATGACCTTTGAGTCGCCCCAGTGAACAAGGTCGGGAGAGTAGGAGATCCACATGGACCAGGGGCTAATCTCAGAATGGGGACGGTCCAGCCGAACGTAACGCCCGCCGAACTTCTGCGGGAAGATTACCACGTTGCGCAGATCCGCCTGCGTAATCAGGGAAATTCGCTCGATGGCATCAAAGTCCCTAGTCCTGGCCAGGCCGATTCTCACCCCGTGCCTGGAATAGGCGCTGTAGGTGATTACAAAATCGCCATCAAGCTGGCAGATACGCGGGTCCTCAACACCGTATTCCTCGTACTCGCCAAAAATACCGTCTTGCGACGGGGTCATGAAAGGCTCGGGCCGTACTTTAAATGAATAGCCGTCTGCACTTTCAGCCAGGCCCAGGATGGAGCGGCCGTTTAAGAGGTGCGAGCGAAAGATCATAACATAACGGCCATTTGCTTTCACTACACCCGCGTTATGAACCGTGGACACGGGGTAGGGGACATCGTCTCTGGTCAGGATCGGGTTCCCGGCGTACCTCTTGACAACCGACTCCCACTTATCCGAGCTCATCGCAAAGCCTCCCCGCACTTAATTTTTTTTGTCGATAATTTTATGATAAACACTTATATAATTATCCACCATGCGTGCTCTTGAAAATCTATCCTGTACTATCTTCCTGCAGTTCCGGCGCGATATCGCATCCAGGCTGCCCACCGCCTCTACCGCAGAATTAACGTCGCCCACCAGAAAACCGTTGGCTCCGTTTTCAATAATCTCCGGCATAGAGCCCCTGTTGTAAGCCACAACAGGCGTTCCGCAGGCGCCCGCCTCCACAACAGAGAGCCCGAAGGGCTCGTTAAAATTAATTGGGTGCAGCAGCGCCCTCGCTCCGCCAAGCAGCTTATTTCTCATCTCCGGCCCCGCGACACCTGCATACCTGACCCTGACACCGTCGAGGTGGGGCTCGACCACCGATTTGTAATAATCAATGTCCTGGATAACACCAGCCAGAATCAACTTCATCCCGGTCTGTCTTGCAATTTGGATCGCCTCCGCGGCCCCCTTATCGTGGTGAATGCGGCCGAAAAAAAGCAGATAATCCTCTGGTGTTGCCTGAAAAGCAAAGTTTTCCAAATCAATTCCGTGATAGATAGTGTCAATGTAGGCAAGCTCCGGCGAGCGGTCGGCGTTGCTTATAGATACATAGTAAGTCGTTTGGTTGTATTTTCTGTATACAGGAAGGATCTTCGGTGATGAAAACCCGTGGATGGTAGTGAGCACCGGGGTGTCCGTAAGGCCTGAATAAGTGAGGGGCAAAAAATCAAAATGATTATGGATTAAATCAAAATCCCCCGCCCTTTCAAACAACTCGGATATGTGAAGACACTCCCAGACTTTTGGGTCAAGGTTCTTGTCCTCCTCATAGGGCATTGGTGCAATGGCGTGGAGCTTCGCTTTTGTTACGGAGTCGGCTGTGGCGAAAAGCGTCACGTCAATCCCCCTGACGGCAAGTCCCTCGGTCAGCAGCGACACTACCTGCTCCCAGGGACCGTACCCCAGCGGGGGAGTCCTCCAGGCTATGGGAGAGAGCATGGCAATTTTCATTGCTTTATAACCCCCAGCTGATTATTTAAATCCCTTGAACTTTCTACACATTAGGTTTATTAATATAAGTTACTATGGCCTCAATTTTACCCTGAATTGTATATTCGCCCATATTAGCCGGAACCATAATACTACTGCCTTTTGATAATTGTATTAAACCATCCTCATATATTAGCTGTCCTTCTCCATCAACTATATAAATTAGCACAAATACATTTAATGAATTAAAAACATGCATACCCTACACTATCCATTTTTCAACAGTAAAGTAATTACTTGATATTAAAACTGTTTTCAATAGATTATTTTCTTTGCTTACACAAGGCTCGGTTTTATAATTTATCAAATTATAATCAATAACCTCAATAGCCTTTTCCATATGCAACTCCCTCTTATTACCATCAAGTCCTATTCGATCATAATCATAGATACGGTAAGTTATATCTGAGTTTTGCTGAACTTCAAGCAATAATATTCCTTTTCCTAAGGCATGTACTGCTCCACTAGGAATAAAGAAAAAATCTCCTGCTTTAACGGGAGCCCGCACTAACAATTCATTCCATCGGTTTTCTCTTGCTAATTCTATAAAATCTCTGCTGTTTTCTGCTGTGTGACCAATTACTATCTCAGCACCAGGCATTGAATCTATAATATACCAGCATTCTGTTTTACCAGTTCCACCATGTTCATGTATCATAGCGTATTCATCACTGGGATGAACCTGAACAGATAAATCATCATTAGCATCCAGCAGCTTAACCAAAAGCGGAAACTTTTCCAAATTGTATGGAGCAAACCATTCCTGTTTTTCTTTTATTACTTCATTTAAAAACTTACCGGAAAATGCACCATTTATAATTGGGCTTCTACCTTCAGGGTGATCTGACACAGTCCAGGCTTCTCCAATAGACCCCATTGGATTTTTACAATTAAATATTTGTTCCAATCTAGAACCGCCCCATATTCTTTCTTTGAATGCCGGCTCGAATATAATAGGATATGGTTTCATAATTTGTAACCTCTGTCCTAAAATTTTTTTAAGTACTGTAAAATCCACCAGGGCTTCATTTTAACCTACGGCACCACTACCTTTTTGCATTTATAAGATATTCTTATTCATATAAGAACGGGAAATTTGCGACTAACTCTTACGTCCTTGTAGTTTGAGCAAAAAGGCCCTAAATAACAGAAACGATAATTTAAAGCTGTATATCTAGAAGTGTACTAATGATAAGTACTTCTTTTAATTTCAGCAAATACCTTTGCGGTATGTGTTATAATTATAATAATTGACTAAATATTTATTTATTGGAAGAAGGGGTTGCTGTGCCTTTCGCAGTGATTATGGCCGGCGGCAGGGGAGAGAGGTTCTGGCCGCGAAGCAGAATGGCCAAACCGAAGCAATTTTTAAACCTCATCGGCGAAAAGACAATGCTGCAGTTGACCGTAGAAAGGATCAAGGACCTGGTCGGAATATCGGACACCTACGTCGTGGCCGGTGCGGAATTTAAAGACACCATCCTGGAACAGATCCCTAAGTTGCCCGAAGCAAACATCATAATCGAGCCGTTTGGCCGGGACACGGCCGCGGCAATCGGGCTGGCCGCCCTGGTTTTGGGGCAGAAAAACCCCCGGGAGGTTATGATTGTTCTGCCGGCCGACCATTATATCGGCAACGTGCGCCATTTTCACGAAGTCCTGAGAAGCGCCGTAGCCACTGCAAGCCGGGGAGATAAAATCGTTACCCTCGGCATCACCCCCCACAGCCCAGAAACCGGGTACGGCTACATTCACTGTGGCGAGTTGGCTGACACCTTTACCGAGATACCGGTCTACCGGGCCAACCGCTTCCTGGAAAAGCCGGACCGCGCCCGCGCCCTGGAGTTTCTCTCCAGCGGGGACTACCTCTGGAACAGCGGCATGTTTGTCTGGCGCATCGATATGATCCGCGGGATGATCGAAAAACACCTCCCCTTGCTTGCAGAAGGGTTTAAGGAGATCGGAGACAGCCTGGGAACGGACCAGCACCTAAAAACACTTAAAAAAGTCTACTCGGGACTAACAAAAGTATCTGTCGATTATGGCATCATGGAACAGGCCGGCAACGTTTTCGTCATACCCTGCGACTTTGGGTGGGATGACATCGGGAGTTGGACCGCCCTGGAAAGATACGTTGAAAAGGACGAACACGGCAACGTCCTGCACGGCAAAGGGGTCTTGCTGGATACGTTCAATACCTATGTTACATCCAAGGACAAGACCGTGGCGCTGCTAGGAGTCAAAGACCTGATTATTATAAACGACAATGACAGCCTGCTCATTTGCCATAAAAGTCAGGCCCAGGAGATCAAAAAGGTCGTGCAGGCATTGAATGAGCAAGGGTTTGACAGGGTGCTTTAATCTGTAAATATAAAATGGAGGTCGGCAAATGACGGTAATGAACCCGCAAATTTTTCGCCAATATGACATCCGTGGCGTTGCTGAAAGGGACTTGACCAACGAAACAGTGGAACTGCTTGGAAAAGCCTTTGGCACTTATGTTAAGGAATCCGGATCCGGCAGAGTTTTAGTGGGCCGGGACAACCGCCTCAGTTCAGCCAGGCTGCGGGACGCTATTACCAGGGGTCTTCTGACAACCGGCTGTGACGTCATCGACATCGGGCTGGTCGTTACACCACTACTATATTACTCCCGGGTACATTACGGTGTCGACGGGGGTGTGATGATCACCGGCAGCCACAACCCGCCGGACGAAAACGGCTTCAAAATCGCACTCGGCAGCGGGACCATCTATGGTGATGAAATTCTAAAGCTAAAAGATATGATGATTACGGGAAATTTTGCTTCGGGCCCAGGGCTGCTGGAAAAACAGAACGCCACACCCCCCTACCTGGCTATGCTCAAAGACAAAATCCAGCTCGGCCCGCGAAAGTTAAAAGTTGCGGTGGACTGCGGCAATGGTACGGCCTCGCTTTTTGCCCAGCAAATACTGGAGGCGTGGGGCTGTAAGGTAATCCCGCTGTATTGCGATTCAGACGGCTCTTTCCCGAACCACCAGCCGGACCCGGTCAAAACAGCAAACCTGGCGGAGCTGAGAAAAGTCGTTGTGGAAAAGGGCGCCGACGTGGGCCTCGCTTTTGACGGAGACGGGGACAGGATCGGCGTGGTTGACGAGACGGGCGGAATTATCTGGGGCGATTTGCTGATGTGCCTGTACTGGCCGGAGATTATGGCCAAACACCCCGGGTCGCAGGCAATTATCGAGGTAAAGTGTTCCCAGGCGTTGGTGGACGGGGTCGTCCGGCTGGGTGGCAAACCCTTCTTCTATAAGACAGGTCATTCACTGATTAAGGCCAAGATGAAGGAAATCGGGGCAATCTTCACTGGGGAGATGTCGGGTCATATGTTTTTTGCCGACGAGTACTACGGTTTTGATGACGCCTACTACGCCGCCGGCCGTCTGCTGAGGATTCTGTCAAATTCCAAAGAACCCCTCTCTAAAATGCAGGCCCAAATACCCCAATATTATTCCACAGCTGAAACCAGGATCCCCTGCCCTGACCAGGACAAGTTTAAGGTGGTACAGGGGTTGGTAGAGCAATTCAGGCGCGAATACGAGGTCATCGACGTGGACGGGGTGCGGGTGCTCTTCGGCGATGGCTGGGGTCTGGTCCGGGCGTCCAACACCCAACCTGTTCTGGTGGCCCGCTGCGAGGCCAAGACCCCGGAAGGGCTGAAGCGGATTTGCGACACCATGCAGGAAGCTCTGGCCGGGTATCCTGAAGTTGAGCAATTCAGGTGGGAGTGGTAGGATAGTGCTACTTTGGTTTTGGTGGGCGATGACGGGATCGAAGCAGCAAGCCACGTAAACATGTACAGCTAAAATGTGTTCTCATGCACCCTTTCCCAACAAGTCTACAACTTTGCTAAGGATTATGGTAAATTATTTTTTGGTTGTAACAGATTCTACAAAACGTTGAAAAAACATTCGAACACTTCGCAGAGGGAGAGGGTATCCAAGACTTATATGCCTATCTACGTTGGGTATTCCCAATTTAATCATACGTTGACGGGTGGTGTCGTTGACGCTGATACAATCCATAAATAACAAAGCCAGAGTTTTATAGCTTACTAAGGCTCGACCATCGCCTAAGGCATCTATTGTAATGTAAGTCTGGGTTCTGAAAAAGTTATGTAAAAAGAAGTATAATTGTTGTCTGTGTATTCGTGGACATGAGGTCCGCCTCCACCAAAATATAGAATTTAAAAACGAGTCAGTGATGGCTCGTTTTTTTATGCCCTTTTTGGTTACGACGTGGGTAGTGAAAAAGCCGTAGTTCCTTGTGGGGTAAGGAATTACGGCTTTGTTGTTTTTGTAAACACACTATTTCTCCCTTAGCAAGGATTTACTTCCTTATCGTAACTTGACGAGTTGTTCCATCCCACTCCACTTTCGCTCCCAGGATTTCACTAACAAAACGCAAGGGCACAAAGGTCCGTGAGCCATAAACCTCGGCAGGACAGTCAATTTCAATTTCCTCACCGTTTACCAGAACCTTATTAGAACCGATGGTTAAGAGGATCCCTTTATCGCCTAAAACTATTTTAATCTGCTTTGTTTCCAGAAGCCATTGCACATCTGCCCCCAGGTACTCGGATACAAACCGGACAGGAACCATTGTGCGGCCTGTTTGAGGATCAATAATCGGAGCGACATCCATAGCGACTTCTTCACTGTTTACTCGCATCAGTTGCGAATCAATGGTCAGGATTATTTCTTTTGCACCACGTGGTTTGGGCTCAGTTTCTTTAAATACTGCCTTGGCTTTAACGCTGCCATCTAATTTAATTTCAGTCTCCATGTTAGAAACAGTTTCACCGTCAAGCACCCATTGGACAAATTCCCAACCTTCAACTGCTGCGGCTTTTAGGTTAACACTGGTTCCTGCTGGGTACTTGTGTTCACCTTCTGCAGGAGTAACCGTTCCTTGGCCTTCTATTTCCATGGTTAGGGTGTATTTTGTTATAGGAGCGGAGTTTGATGAACCAGAAGAAGCTCTTTTAAAGTAGGCGGTAACTGTTTTGTCACTTTCTACTATTAGGTTATAAACTGGTGTACTGACAGTTGTGCCATCAATATCCCATCGAGTAAATTTCCAGTCTGATGACGGGGTTGCTGTGAAAGTAACCGTAGAGCCATAAGCCAATAAATCGCCTGAATGAATTTCTTCTTCGCTTATTACCGCTGTTATAGTGCCGTTTCCAGCTCCTACATTAAAGGTCACGGTGTAGCTATTCCAAATGGCATATAACGTAATGTCAGCTGTTATAGGAGTAGATGATGTAAATGCGGTGCCGCTACCATCTTGCTTGGTATTCCACTCAATAAGGCTATTTCCAGATTTGCTCACTGTCGGCAATTCATCTATTGTATCGCCATAATTAACTTTTATTTCTTGTATAGCGGGAATTCCACCATGAGCGTTAAAAGTTACGGTACATATCTGGTACTCATAGGCACCCATGTCTACTGTATTATTTACGATACGGGGGTTATTGTTTAAGTCAGTGGTAACTCCATAAGCGGCCCCATCCTCACCATAGGGGGCATTAGTCCCGGCGTCAATGGCTGGAGATCCCTTTGGGAGCCTTAAGTCTTCTGTTCCGATAAGCATAGGGTCTGCATCAATGTTGCCGGCACCATCATCTCCCAAGTCGCCATTCCAGCCATCGCCGCTGCCACCTGAGCCTTGAATTAAGCTGTAGCTGATAATAGGTGAACATGAGTCGTTGAAGATTTCACTGCCAGTACTTGTCGCGATATTAGCCCAAAATATAGAGTTTCTAATAGTCGGGTTGCTGTCTCTGTTAAACATTCCGCCGCCACTTGAATTAGCCGTATTCTCGCTGAAGATGACATTCGTAAGTGTCGGACTACCAACTAAGTTAAGCATTCCGCCGCCATTATAATTAGCTGTATTCCTGCTAAAGATAACATTCGTAAGTGTCGGGCTGCCATAATAGTTAAACATTCCCCCGCCATGATAATTAACTGTATTCCCGCTGAGGATGACATTCGTAAGTGTCGGGTTGCTGAATTCGTTACGCATTCCGCCGCCGTAAAAATTAGCCGTATTTTCGCTGAAGTTGACGTCAGTAAGTATCGGGCTGCTATTATAGTTACACATTCCGCCACCGCCAAAATAGTTAGCCGTATTTTCGCTGAAGTTAACGTTGGTCAGTGTAGGGCTGCTGTCATTGTTATGCATCCCGCCGCCCTGATCATTAGCCGTATTTTTGCTGAAGTTGACGTTGGTAACTGTCGGGCTGCTATTAAAGTTATACATACCGCCCCCATTATTATTAGGGTATGACGCGTTGCCATCACAGATAGTAAATCCATCCAATAACGCATCATCTAGTTGCAAATTATCATGGTAAAAAACATGATAACTATTATCACTGTTGTCGCCGACAACGCCGATATCTCCACTTAGGATGGTTTCATTGGTTATAAAATCCCGTTCTGTTAGGTCAAACGATCGTTCTTCGGTTCCGGCAAAGCCTCCGTAGATCGCGACACCATTTTTCATCTGAAAGTGTTTATTACGTAGATCTATTCCATCTAGACTATAGGCGCTGGTGGGATAATATGTACCCTTGGCCACCCAAATTTGCTGCCCCGACTCCGCTACATCCAAAGCCTTCTGTAGGATTGTAATGGCATTTTCCCATGAAGTACCATCGTCCGTTCCACCTGCATCAGAGTCAACATATATTATGGTAACCTCAGTATCATAAACAGCGCGTAAGACAGTATCCTCCACAGTATCATATACGGCATTAATGATAGTTTTCTCATCATCATATACGGCATGGATTACAGTATCCTCAGCATCTGCTCTTTCAGTCCACAGGCCGGTTAATCCAAGCACAAACAGCAACAATAACGATAGGGTGATGCTTAAAGTTATTTTGAAGCTTTTTCCCTTTACCATTATTTATCCCCCTTTTAATATAAACAATAATTAACTAGCTTAAGTATAAAAAAAACGACCACTTCTAATGTGGCCGGTTACGCTACTAGGCTCGCCCCTGGCTTATAAGCGTCCAATTCAGACCAGGGGGTCATCGCTCTCCAAATTATACTTATACATCCCAATAGAGCGGAATAGTCAACCAAGAGAGTTAGGCGCTTGTAATAGATACAGGTCAATGTTATAATTTGTGTTGACTTTATTCAGTGAATTTATTCAGTGAACCAATTCAGTGACTAAGATAAATTATATTGTTTTTTCATAATCATGTCAAGATAAGGGGAAAATTTATGAAGGTTAGGTCAAATTCAAGAAAACTTAAGGCGGCTGAGACAAAAAGGAGAATTTATGAATGTACTATGGAGTTAATGAGAGAGCGCGGTCAGGCATCAGAAACAGCTAAAGAATTAAACAAATACCCCCACCATGTTGTTGACTAGATTATAGATATTGATTAGTAATAATATACTGTGTTATTAATGAGATGGAAAAAGCAAATTCTTATCTATCTAATTAATAAAATAATCAGTATATATTAGGAGGCTTTACGGGAAAATGAGCGACTCAAAAGTGGCTGTAAAAGATGCCAGAAAAGTATTTAGAAAACAAGGTGCTTGTTCGAGCGCTTTTATGTTTATTCTGAACCGCGAATTTGGTAGCCCCATGGACAAAGAATTGCGTGCAGCGGAACCACTTGCAGGCGGAATACTGCGGCAGGGTTATCAATGCGGAATGCTGTGGGGATCTGCGCTGGCGGTGGGTGCGGAATCGTATCACAGGAGCGATGATCTCGGTCAGGCCGTCGCCACAGCTATAACAGCAACAAATAAGAAAGAGTTTATGTCGGCCTTGCGTTTGCGAACCGTCTTATCTTGCCAGCATAACTTCATCCACCCCCGATGCAAACTGTTTTAGACATTAAATTAGGGGCGTGCTATTAATGGCAAAAATAAAGGACAGGCTCATACTAGGTGTGGGTGGTAACTTAATTAAGCTAGTACTGGGAGGTCGCCAATGAAATTAACCAAACCTATTGTAACCGTCGGCACGGCTGTAACCTGCTTTTTACTGATTGTCAGCTTGCAGCCATTTTTTCTGGGCTACCAGTATTATTTCGGTCTTGATGCACGCATTATCTGTATGCCCCTGGCTTTTCTAGTGCTCCCATTTCTCTTTACTCATATCTACCAGAACTGGTCGGTTTTTCGAGTCCGGTACAGGAAAGCTGTTGCGGGTGACCGCAAGTCTGTCTACCGTTTTGGTACCACGTTAGTGATGATGATTATCGGTTTTATCGATATTGCCAGCGGTTGGGTTAGCGGAGTATCCGGTGCAGAGAATTATTTGCTTTTCCCCATGTGGGTGTGGAGCTGGGCTTTTTCCATTTTAATATTTGTCCATGCCTACCAGAGGAGGAGACTCTTTTTTAGTTACCTTTCAAGACAGGGTACAGAATCGTCCGGTAGCGATGCTTCAGGTAAGTCATTGTAAACAACTAACGAGAAAAGATATACATGTTATTATAGGACCGGAGTAAGGCAAGCGTTCGCTGGCATAACACATACTTATCCGGTAATTAAAATGGGAACTAAATATCAGCCCTTCGGCAGCATCGTGATGTTTAAATGATATGCCAAAACGCCTGGCCAAATTATTTAGCTTGTAAGAACCCAGACCTGGCCATGTTTTCCTAGCAATAATTACTGAGCATTGATAAGAAAGTTGGGGGTGGGGGATTAAGTATTCATCAAGAGTATATCTTAAGACGTTAATATCAAAACTCGCATTATGGGCCAGGACAGTCTTACCTATAAGATAATCCTTTAGCACTGATGTCCATAGCTCCTTAAAATCTGGCTCATCCATTACATCCTCAGCCCTAATACCATGTATTCGGGTAAAGAAAGGATGAAAATTAAGATCAGGTGGCCTTACAAGCCAAGAACCTCGTTCAACAACATTGCCGTCTTCTACTACAGCGATACCAACTGAGCAGATGCTTGACCTACTATGGTTTGCGGTTTCAAAATCCAAGGCTACATAATTCATAGGATTCTTCCTTAATCTACTTTTTTACTAAGTATTCAATTTGAAGCTTTAACTTCCTTCATATTTAGCCTAAGCGCATACGTTCTCGAACCTGGCCGAGCCATGTAGATGTCAGGGGAAATAGTTAAGTGCCAAGCCCAGTGTTACCTGATATATAAGGGTGTCATAGGGTGGTATACTTAGAAAAAAAGGCTGTTGGAGATACCTATTAAAACCAGTATAATTCATTAGCTTTTTGTATTGAGAAATAAAATTCAAGGCATAACAGTTGTCAATAAAAATACAAATGAGATAATATGGCTGGCGGTCAGAGAGGAAAGTCGCGGTAAAGGGTATGGCCATCAGTTGGTTGCAAGGGCACTTAGTTTTTTAGATAATAAGAGACCTGTTTGCGTGCAAACCTTTTCTCCAAACATAAAAGACGGTGAGATGGCAAGAAAGATGTATTTAAAGTTTGGCTTTATAGACTTCAAAGATGGAGGGAAAAATCCTGCCGGCATTGATACTGTTATTATGAAGCTAGAAAAATAAAGAATTGTTGATTATGGAACATGTCGAGTTGTTAACCGGTCTGCCCGCAGGAATTAATCCTTGACGGGGTTTACTTGTTAGTCATTTTATACCATGGTTTTTTTAAAATTGTCATATACATCGTTTATTTGGTCTAACAAATTTTTTTAACTACTAATAAATATTTTTTTGCAAGTTAAATGTTTCTATTTTCGTTCCAATATTTAACATAGCGATGTTTTTGGGTACTTAGGGAACTTGAAAGCATACTGGCCCTTGCTGGCATATAATAAGTTAAGTTTTAAGTTTAACACTAAGAAGGTGTCGTATATGCCTGCACGCTATCCGCCGCAAGATTGCCCTGAGGGGTTTTTAAGTCGTCACTTTGTTATTTCCGGCGAGACAATGTCTATCATTTCCCAATACTATGGCACCACCAAGGAAGTGCTTATAGAAGTAAATCCCCATATTGCCGATCCAAATGTACTTTACCCGGGGGATGTACTATGTGTACCTGGATTTCGCAAACCTGCAACTTGCCCAACAGATTTTCGGGGCAGTTACGAAGTTAAAGATGGCGATACAATGTTTTCCATTGCACGTGAGTTCAATATAAGTGAAGAGGATCTTATCTCCGCGAACCAGCATATTCCCAATCCAAAATTCATTTTCCCGTTTGATGTACTTTGTGTTCCGGAAATATTAGCAGGGTCGCTGGCGACATCGGGTTTAGCACAGATTAATGTTAACGAGAGTGACAACGGAGATGTATTGTACCTTCGGAAAGGGCAAACGTTGGAATTATCTCTTAACGAGAATTCTTCCACCGGTTACTCGTGGGAATACAAATCAATGCTAGATACCAATGTGTTGAAAGAAACGGGATCTTGGGCTGAATATCCAGAGAATTCTCTGCCCGGGGCTCCAGGAAAACGATACTGGACTTATAGGGCATTGAATGCTGGAAACACAACGATTGACCTCTGGTACATACGAGCCTGGTTATCTGAACCTGTACCGGCAAAGACATTCACATTAGAAGTAAATGTGGTACCTTAGAACGATGAATCCAGGGGCTGCATAACAGGGAACCAAAAGTCATTATGACGTCTTTTATTCAATAAACCTCTGTTCCTTAGAACATTATCCATTGTATCCATCTACTTGCTAGGTAATATGGTTTAAACAGGGCCACCCATATAAGGTGGCCCTGCTGCTTAATGGAGTCCTAAAAGCGGTTATAACGAAGGGTAATCTGGTAGCGGCTGTCCTCAGTATCACTAACATATTCGCGCCGCTCCCGGTATTGGACGTTTTTGCTGACCGGTTCAACCTTGACTTCAATATCGCCGTTGGATGTATATTCCCGCACCGCTGGAGCCGGGGTGATGGCACTAGTTAGGTTTGCCAGGTCAAGTTTGGTAAACCCGTCAGCGTCTTCAATTATAAGGTCCGCTGGGGCCCACAGGGCAACGAAGAAATTAAAGGCGAGGGTGATTGCCGCGGCAATGGCTGCCGCCCACGACGCGCCAAGGCCCAATGCCACTGCTACTGCGCTGCCAAGCCCCCCAAGAGACGCAGCTATAGCATCCCACTCGCTTTTTAGAACCAGAGCAAAAGCATCTTCAAAATCCTCTATTTGCTGCTGAAAAGCGTCCTCGTCATCAACCTCAAAGCCAATTATAGTTAATGTCACCCCTGCAATACCTCCTGCCAAGCCTTGGAAAAGAACCCGAGACATGTCGCGGTTTTCGCCGGAGTCCACATCGCCAAATCTAAAACTGGTAGTGTTCATCTCGCCCGGGGTAAGGTCAAGCCCTACAGGCACGGTTACAATTCTAATAGCGACTTCGTCGGAGCCGAAGAATTCGGGGTCGGTTTCACTGGGCACATCAAGCCTTTCACTGGCAATTTGGAAATTTACCTCCGGCGACACCAGTACCTGAATGTACTGCAGCCCCAGGGAGGTATATTCATCAGCAAACGTCCCGGGTATATCTGTATTATTGGGCATAATTACTTGAATGCTGTAAATGCCGTCCGGAAGGTTGTCGGGCACCTTAAAGGTAAGTATGTCCTGCACCCTGCAGTCGGCAATGATTAACACTACGCCATCCAAGCCGGGTTCGGTGAGGGGGGTGTTTACATCTCCGCACACATGAGCCTCCACATCCCGGGTTAGGGTGCCGCCCACCTGGCGTAGTTGAACTCTGCCCTCGGTGTTAAAGAAGTTAAAGCCCTTGAGTACCACCGCCTCACCAGGGGAAACAGGCGGCACGCGCAGGCAGGTTTCGCTTACACTATTACCCGGGCAGTTCGGCTCGCTAAGCACCTGACAATTTAGCTGCATCCCTTGGTCCAAGGTGCAGGACTGCTGCAGTTCATCAGGCCTATATTGGTCTATGGGCAGGGAGGGCACGTAAGTATTGGTGCGTAGGCCGTTTATGCTGCAAATTACCGGCGTAAGAAATGTTTCATTAAACTCTATGCCGGGCAGCGGCCTAGGCAGACCGGGGCGCTCCTGCATAAGGCACTCAGTGCTGTCAAATGCCGCTTTACTGGTCCTCAGGATGAGTTCATTGGAGACCGCTTCGGCCAGGATCACGGGGTCTACCGGCTGTGCCCCTCCAAAGTTGGGAGCAAATAGGCGCCGCCGCACCGATGGGGGTATGGCGTCAAATGAATCTACGGAGCAGTTCATAACCCGTTGTACTTCAGGGGATAGGTTGTTAAAAATGTCAAATGCATCCCTTTCAAGGTCGTTGGCAGGTTCTTGGCCCATCAGGAACCTGCGGGCCAATTGAAAGAAGGAGGCGGCCAGCACGCTGGGCACATCATTGTTACTTATTAAGGGGGCCAGCTTGGCTTCCAGGCTTTGCTTGGGCTTATGCCCGATGGCCAGTGGAACGCAAGCCCCACCAGGTGGCAGCGTGGGCGGACAAGCCACAGGGGGGCAAGTTGCAGGCCGGTCTGAGGGCGGGCAATTTGATGGCGTGCAGCCTCTGCAGTTAAAATTAATTTGCACCTTATCCGTTCTGGCAATGTTCACCTGGTTTTCACAGTTCGCTCCACCCCGGACTTGCGGGCGCAGGGTTGCCTGTCTGCTCGGTGCCGAGGTTAAGTCTGAGGATGCACAGGGTGAGGAACACTCAAAATTAACGTCAACTTTTTCGGGGTTATCTATATTGACCTTGCTTTCACAGTTCGTTCCATTACGGGACATTTTGGTCATGCCTCCCGCGGTTGTTAATTTTTGGCATCATAATATGCCGGGAGACTACAAAATGTGATTCCTATATAAGTTGCCACCATCGCCACTCGCCGTTTTTTGTGCCCTTTTAGTTACGGTGCGGGTAATGAAAAGCCGTAGTTCCTTGTAGCGTAAGGAGCTGCGGCTTGGCTGTTTATGTAACCATACAAATTCGCCATGGTTTCAAATCCGGTAGTTGAAACGCTTATTATATTTAGTCTGGTGGGTATTCCTCTTACAGTTCAGCTGGTTAATCCATTTGCACATGGTGTTTTCGTGGATGCCCAGTTCAAATCACCCACTGGGTGATATCAAACAAAAAAAATCAACAATATAGTTATTGTGTAGTGGATTTTGTGTTTGAGGAGGTGATTTGATGACCCGGATCTTAAAAGTTATCCCAAGGGAGAATTACCTTCTGGATGTTCAACTGGACAATGGTCACAGCGTGATACTGAATTTAAAAAGCAGGCTTGGCACTGTGAGGTTTGGCATGATTTCGGACATTGACCTTTTTCAACGCGCCACCACCGATGGCAGCTATATACGTTGGGGAAATAAAATAGAAATATCAGTTAACGAGGTTTTTCAATTAGCACAAAAAGGTTAGGTGGAAGAATATATAGCTTTTTCAGTCGTGGAGGAGTGAGGTGCATGAGCTGATGTGCAAATGATAATTAGTTAATTTTAAAAGTAATCAACCAAATAGGGAGGAAAAATGATGATTTCTAAATCCATAATCCCCAAACGGAAGGGAATAAAGCTGAAGTTAATATATACTTTTTTTATGGTTATTGCTATGCTAGCGATAAGCCTGCCGCTGGCTGCGCCGGCATTTGCTGTTAACAGCCTCGATCAGAGCCAGGAAATTAACAATACCAACGCAACTTTGTACCACCCCGATTTCCATACCAAGCTAGCCCAATCATTTACTCCTGGTGTAAGCGGCCAGCTGGATAAAATATCCGTCTACTTGGGCAATTCCGCAGGTTCTACCTCTCCTGTCACGGCCGAAATTAGGGCTTACAGCGGGGGACCGAATGAGACAATCCTGGCCAGTACCAGTGTAGTTGTTCCTTACAATTTTGGTGGAGCCTGGACGGACTTCGTGTTCTCTTCACCACCTTCGCTGACTGCCGGGACGGCTTATGCTATCGTGCTGACCGGACCTAATTCGATTATCTGGTATGGGTCTACGGATTATAATTCTTATGTTAATGGTGCGGCCTGGCACCTGTATACTAATGGCACCTCTAATGATATTACTGATGACTATTGGACCACCTCTAACTTCGCATCAACAATCGGAGACTTTATGTTCCGTACCTACCGGTTGCTTTATGCACCCACTAACATTACCTTAAGCAACAGCAGCGTTCCCGAGAGGGAGCCGGCCGGCACCACAGTCGGCACGTTCGGCACCACCGATGTAGATTCTGGCGATTCCTTTACCTACACGCTGGTGAGCGGCGATGGCTCTGCCGATAACGCCTCCTTCACTATCTCCGGCAACACTCTGAAAACGGCAGCTCGGTTTGACTACGAGACCAAAAATTCTTACAGCATCCGGGTGAGGTCTACTGATGCCGCCGGACTTTATTACGAGAAAGCATTTACCATCAACGTAACTTATGTGGAACCGGATCTGGAGCTTGACCAGCAGGTGACACCTACAACCTTTTACGCTAATCTCTCAAACTATGGCTATGACCAATACGGTCAGACCTTCACCGCAGGGATGTCCGGAGATTTGAGCAAAGTATCTTTATATATTGATAATACAGCGGACATTAGCGTGACGATGCAAATCCAGGGAGTCACTGGAGGGATGCCGAATGGGACCGTCTTGGCATCCACCACTGCTAATTTCACGTCTTACGCGGCCGGCCATTGGGTAGATTTCACTTTCTCTTCACCCGCTTCTGTAACAAGCGGCACACAATATGCCCTCGTATTCGACCCCTTTAATAGTCTTGGTACTAACACCGATTACCCGGGAGGTCAGGCAGTGGCCCATTACAGCAATGGTTGGGTTGCCGCCAGTAATGTCGCACCCGATTTTGTCTTCAAAACCTATGTGACCGAAGTCCCTCCCAATTTGCCACCCACAGATATTAGCTTGAGCAATAGCACTGTGGCCGAGAACCAGAACGCCGGCGCTATTGTCGGCAACTTTAGCACCACCGACCCTAATGGAGCGGATAATTTTACCTATACTCTGGTAGCCAGTGAGGGAGATACTGATAACGCTGTATTCAGCATCAGCGGTTCCAATCTTGTGACGACCACGATGCTTGATTATGAAACCAAGCCCTTGCTCAGCGTACGAGTCAGAACTACTGACCAGACAGGGCTTTATTATGAGAAAATCTTTGCTATTACCGTCACAGACGTGGCGCCGGCATTGAACCTTGACCAGCAGCAGCCTACAGTCACTCATTCTGCTAATCTACTGGGATGGAACTATGATCAGTTCGGCCAGACTTTCACTGCCGGGTTGAGTGGAAACCTGGAAAAAGCATCCTTTAATTTCTATACCTTAGAACCAATTTCCGTGACGGTGGAAATCCAGGCTGTTACTGGAGGAATGCCGAACGGGACATCCTTGGCCAGCACCACGGTTGCTGTTCCAGGATATGCTGCTAACCAGTGGATAGACTTCACATTCCCTTCACCGGCTTATGTCACAAGCGGCACCCAGTATGCTGCCTTACTGAGCCCCAAATTTAACAGTGTCGGCTTTAATAGCAGCAACACCTACTCCGCTGGCCAGGTAGTGGCCCGTATTGGTTCTTCCTGGACGGGAAACATCAGTTCCAGCATTCCGGATTTTGCCTTCAAGACCTATGTTATTGAAGCCACCGCTCCCGCGCCGACCTACACCGTGACCTACGACGGCAACGGCAACACTGGCGGCAGCCCGCCCACCGACAGCAATGCCTATTACCAGGGAGATACCGTAACGGTCCTGGGTAATACCGGCAATCTAGTCAAGACCGGCTATACCTTCGCCGGCTGGAACACCGCGGCCAACGGCAGCGGCACCGGCTATGCTGTCGGCGACACATTCGTCATGGACAGCAACAATGTCACCCTCTATGCCCAGTGGACGGCGATGCAGACCTACACCGTGACCTACGACGGCAACGGCAATACCGGCGGCAGCCCGCCCACCGATAGCAATGCCTATTACCAGGGAGATACCGTGACAGTCCTGGGCAACACCGGCAACCTGGAGAAGACCGGTTACACCTTCGCCGGCTGGAACACCGCGACCGACGGCAGCGGCACCGGCTATGTTGGCGATGACACCTTCGTCATGGACAGCAGCAATGTGACCCTGTATGCCCAGTGGACCGCTTTACCGACCTACACCGTGAACTACGATGGCAACAGCAACACCGGCGGCAGCCCGCCCACTGATAGCAATGCCTATTACCAGGGAGATACCGTGATAGTCCTGGGCAACACCGGCAACCTGGAGAAGACCGGTTACACCTTCACCGGCTGGAACACCGCCGCCGACGGCAGCGGCACCGGCTATGTTGGTGACGACACCTTCATCATGGGCAGCAGCAATGTCACCCTCTATGCCCAGTGGACGGTTTTGCCGACCTACACCGTGAACTACGACGGCAACAGCAACACCGGCGGCAGCCCGCCCACCGATAGCAATGCCTATTACCAGGGAGATACCGTGACAGTCCTGGGCAACACCGGCAACCTGGAGAAGACCGGTTACACCTTCACCGGCTGGAACACCGCCGCCGACGGCAGCGGCACCGGCTATGTTGGTGACGACACCTTCATCATGGGCAGCAGCAATGTCACCCTCTATGCCCAGTGGACGGTTTTGCCGACCTACACCGTGAACTACGACGGCAACAGCAACACCGGCGGCAGCCCGCCCACCGATAGCAATGCCTATTACCAGGGAGATACCGTGACAGTCCTGGGCAACACCGGCAACCTGGAGAAGACCGGTTACACCTTCACCGGCTGGAACACCGCCGCCGACGGCAGCGGCACCGGCTATGTTGGTGACGACACCTTC
>LADP01000028.1 GCA_000961575.1 Peptococcaceae bacterium BRH_c8a | reverse complement strand
ATACTTATTATCGTATTCTTCTACTCCATTTTGTGTATAATCAAATATTTGTTCAAGCTGTCGGATACAAAATTCCTTATTGGCATCTTGACAATTCTCATGTACATATTAAGCTTGTATATCGCAAAAAGCCAGTTTGAGCTGGAGGAGTTTTCAGTTATGGTGGCAATACATCTGAACATTCTGTTTGGCTTTATCATACCTGTTTTATTGCTTATTGCAGGGAAAATCCGGCAACAGCTATAATAGAATTAATCAACACATGAATGCTTGGAGGCAGAAAATGGATTATCATCAAACAAACAGGCAGATAGAGCAATATAATGATGGCGACTCTTGTTATGAGCCTTGTCAAAGGGATAGAACAATAAGAGCTTTGATTAAGCTGGGGATGGAGCTTGCCGGTTGCGACGATGAACAAGTTGTGCTGAATAAAGCCTTGAAAACCGTACTGTCAGCTTTTGAAGGAAGATGGTGCGTGTTTCGCATCTTGGATGAGAAGACGGGCGAATTGACAATCAAGGCCAGCGCAGGTATTCCGGAAAACATAATGAGCATGGCAATGAAAGTCAAACCGGAGGGGACTCTGCTTGGCAAAGTTTTAGCCAGTGGAGTTACGTTGGGGATAGAAAATATAGATGAAGAAAATAGTAAAATAATGCCATATTACGCTGATAAGATAAAATCTATGCTCGTGGCCCCATTAAAAACTGGCGGAAAGACTATCGGCACATTGAAAATATACTCGTTTGAGCCGCAACAATGGTCAAAGTATGATTATCAGTTTTTGACCGACATGGCGAATCAGCTGGGTATGGCGCTGGGAAATGCCAGAAGCCATAATTTCTTGAAAAAACAATACATAAGTGTTATCAAGGGGCTGTCGGCAGCTATGGAGACCAGGGATTTTTATACGCAGGGGCATTCCGAACGGGTTGCTAAAATATCGTCAGATTGCGCAGACATATTTGGATTAAGTCGTGAACAACAGGAACAACTTTACCAAGCAGCGACACTTCACGATATCGGAAAAATTGGCGTGCCCGAAAGCATTATCATGAAGCTTGAACCCCTGTCGGCAGATGAATGGGAAATCATCAAAATGCATCCGGCAAATGGAGAAATAATCACAGAAAAGGCTGAACTATCCAGACAGGTAAGGGCTATAATCCGGCATCATCATGAAAGATGGGACGGAGGCGGGTATCCTGACGGGCTTGCGGGGGAAGAAATACCACATCTGGCACGTATTATCAGCGTGGCAGACGCTTATGATGCCATGACAACGGACAGGCCTTACCGCTTGGCAAAAAAACATGATGAAGCAATCGATGAAATTTTATCCGGGAAAGAAAAGCAGTTTGACCCGCTGGTTGTTGAGGCATTCCTGCAGATTCCTGCAGAAAAACTGGCAAAATAAAGCGTTGAGCATACTATTCAGTGACTGCTGTCGGACACATACGCCATGTCGGACACATACGCCTTGACACAGGAATCAGCTTAGGCTAAAATATGTATAACAAGTTAATACTTTCTAAAGGGGAGTAGCTTTTTCAGCAAAGTCGTCATTTCGAGATTTATCTCCGGCTTTGCTGGCAACTTTCAGTTGTTTGCCAGACCTTTACCATCTAAAATGGTAAAGGTTTTTTCATATAGCAGCCTTTACTGTCACAGTAAGGCTGCTCTTGTTTATGTTTGGGAATAAATCCTAAAAGCGGGGACACTATTATTAAATGGGGTATGCCAAGCGTAAAACTGATTATCTTGGAGACCACAGATACCTATTTCGAAGGAGGGACTAGATTTGGAGCCAAAAAACTGGTATGCCTATGATGTAAACCAAATAACAGCTGCACTTGATACGGACATAAATAGAGGTTTGAGCAGCAATGAGATTGAACGACGGCAAAAAGAATTCGGGCCTAATGCTTTGAAAGAGCCGCCGCCCAAAAGCCTGATTTCCATGTTTATTCACCAAATCAAAGAAACCTTGGTATTAATTCTGCTGATAGCCGCCCTAATCTCAGGCGCTTTAGGAGAATGGGAAGACGCCATCGTTATCATGATAATAGTTGTTTTGAATGCAGCCTTAGGGGTATTTCAGGAGAATAAAGCGGAACAAGCGCTAAAAGCTTTAAAAGCTATGACCAAAGCTTTTGTAAAAGTAAAACGTGATGGTAAAGTTTCCGAGACTCCCGTGGAGAATCTGGTGCCGGGAGATGTAATTCTCCTTGATGCCGGAGATGCAGTGCCTGCCGATGCAAGACTTATCGAAGTTGCCTCTTTAAGGGTTAACGAAGCTGCTTTAACAGGGGAGTCGGTCCCTGTAGAGAAGGATCTTAATGTCATTGAGATAAAAGAAGTGCCTGTTGGGGACCGCAAAAACATAATCTTTATGGGAACCAGCGTTACCGCTGGCCGCGGCCAAGCTATTATAACCAATACAGGAATGGGAACTGAGCTGGGACGTATTGCCCAGATGCTGCAGGACTCCCCCCCTGATCCTACCCCCTTGCAGCAACAACTGGCCAAATTGGGCAAGACCCTTGGGATTGTCGCAGCAGCCATCGTTGTCGTTGTCTTTTTAACTGGCCTTTTCCGGGGCGAAAATGTGCTGGAAATGTTTATGACTTCAATAGCTTTAGCTGTTGCAGCTATCCCGGAAGGCCTGCCTTCTGTAGTAACCATAGTTTTGGCCCTGGGTGTAACCCGGATGAGCCGCCGAAAAGCCATCATCCGTAAGCTGCCCGCAGTTGAAACCCTTGGAGTAGCAACCTATATCTGTTCCGATAAAACCGGGACTTTAACCAAAAACGAGATGACTGTCACAGGGGTTTTTACCAACAATTCCTTTGCTAAAGTTACCGGTACTGGGTATGCGCCAAAAGGCGAGTTCCTGGATCAAAAAGATCAGCCAATAGAACCCCAGGCTCATCCTCTAATGAAGCTATTGCTTCTGGGCGGCCTGCTAAATAGTGACGCCAGGATGGAAAATAATAACTCTGGAGTCAAAATTATTGGCGACCCCACGGAGGGAGCGCTGGTTGTCGCGGCGGCAAAAGCCAATCTCCATAAAGAAGCTGTCGAGCAGGAGCACCCCCGTTTACAGGAGATTCCCTTTGATTCTGCTCGGAAAATGATGACTACCTTTCATAAGCTGAACAGTGACATCTATTCCTTCACAAAAGGAGCTCCGGATATACTCTTAGCCCGCTGCAAGGAGGTCAATACAGATCAAGGAATTATAGCCCTGAATCAAGAAATGCAGACTCGTTATATGGAGGAGAATTCTCGTCTGGCTTCCCAGGGGCAGCGTGTTCTGGCGCTGGCAATGCGCAAATGGTCGGAAGTTCCTTCCAATCCAACTCCCGAAGCAACTGAAACAGATCTTACCTTCATTGGATTCTTTGCTATTCAAGACCCTCCGCGCCAAGAGGCAAAAGAGGCAGTAGCAGTAAGCCGCAGTGCAGGTATCCGTACAGTGATGATTACCGGAGATCACCAAGACACAGCCGTTGCCATTGCGAAAGAACTTGATATCTGGAAAACGGGCGATGGTATTCTAACCGGTATGCAATTGGAAAAAATGGATCATGAAGAATTGATGAAGCACGTGACCAAAACTACAGTCTATGCCAGGGTATCACCGGAACACAAGCTGAGAATCGTAGACGCCTTAAAGGCTAATGGTGAGGTTGTAGCAATGACCGGTGATGGCGTCAATGATGCCCCCGCTTTAAAAAGAGCAGACATCGGCGCTGCCATGGGAATTACCGGTACTGAGGTGGCCAAGGAGGCTTCCGATATGGTCCTCTTAGACGATAATTATGCCACCATTGTTAATGCCGTAGAAGAAGGACGTACTATTTACAGCAATATCAGAAAATCTATTCAATACCTATTATCCTGTAATGCCGGAGAGATTGTAGCCATCTTTACCGCTATTCTCTTAGGCTTAGGCAGTCCGCTGACCCCTATTCAAATTCTCTGGCTCAACCTGGTTACCGACGGACCTCCGGCTTTAGCGCTAGGCCTGGAGCGTCCGGAGAAAGGCGTTATGAAAAAGAAGCCGCGCCGTTCAAAAGAAGGGGTCTTTGCCGGGGGTGTAGGTATAGATATCTTGGTTCAGGGCGCCGTCATAGGTCTCTTGTCCTTGGCGAGTTACTGGTTAGCCCTTAGCTGGGGACGCACTTTGGAAGAAGCTCATACCATGGCCTTTTTAACTATGGCCTTCTCCCAATTGGTTCATTCTTTTAATGCACGAAGCCTGGAGCAGTCTCTGTTCTCTTTGGGGATTGGAACAAACAGAGTGCTGGTTATTGCTTTCTTGTTCTCAACAGCAGCACAGCTGGCTGTCATCTTTATCCCTTTCCTGAGAAATATCTTCGAAACAGCCCTGATCCAGCCTGGCGACTGGCTGGCAGTACTTGGTTTGAGCCTGATTCCTTTAGTAACTGCCGAGATAAGCAAGTTTTTCAGGAGAAGCCGTGTTTCTTCAGTTCGTACCTAACCAAACTAAACTGAATGCAATAAAATAAAGTCAGATGCAAAGGCCCTCAATCAGACCATAAGGTTTACTTGAGGGCTTCTTTACTTACTGGAACCAAGTTACATTATATTTCCCTACATCATACAATAGTAAGTAGTAATCCGGAAAGGAAGGGACGCCTATATGTCAGCCATTCCTTGTCCTTCGGGCCGCTTGTGGAAAGTACGACGCGGGGATACTCTATATAAAATCGCCATTATAAGTGGCACATCTGTACAGAAAATACTAGAACTAAATCCAAGTATTAACCCGCAGAATCTCCCAATAGGAAGCTTTGTTTGTTTGCCGCCTGAAAAACCATGCGCTTCGGGAATATTCTGGCGTGTTGCGCCGGGTGATACTCTTTTTCAGATTGCTCTTGCAACCAATACTACGGTCGAAAAATTGCGCGAATTAAATCCGGATTTAGATCCCCTTAATTTGCAGGTTGGTTTCGCAATTTGCTTACCAGGCTAAAAGCATGCTTTATCAGCTTTTTCCTTTTCTCCGCAGGTCACTGAATTCTTTTGGGAAATCTTTTATTCGCTGAACTGCTCCTTTGATACTACCCGCACTGATTAGTAAGAAACCAAGACTCCCTATAATTAAAAGGATAATGATCCAAAGCAGAGAAGAGAAAACTCCTTTTCGCTGCTGAGCATCCTGCTGCTGCCGTTGTTGCGGGGTCAATTTTTCTCTTTCCGGATCGACACCTAAAAAAGCGGGCAAATTGGCGGCAAATACAGACGCGCCCTTTTGAGCTTCCTCCAATGAATTTGTATGGGTTCCTACCTCTAATAAAAGCGAACGGGGATATAAGTCCTGGTTATAATTGCCTTTGGCAATATAGATTCCTTTTATTAAACCAGGTTTCATTTGATCGTAGTATGCCTTGGCACTCTTGGCAAAATCCAGATTAGCCTGCATGTTTTGATTTTGCCTGCCTACAACCAAGCGTATTTTTGTCATCCTTTCTCCCTCAATCTCTGTCAGATAGTAATTGGGGTCATATACGCCATCCCTGTGCACATCAATAATAGTGACAGGCGCATGTTTTAAAAGACTCACGGCAGTACGTCTGGAACGATGATAAGCGTTAGCATCATGAGGCTCATGACGGTTAAGGCTGACTATCGCTTCTACATTTTCCTTTTCCAGCACTGTGCCAATTTTCTGCAGCACATGTAGAATATCACCGTCTCCCGGTATACTGTCTCTGCCGGAAGTGGGCACATATGACTCAGAAGTATGGGTACTATATAAAGCTACCCTTCCTTTTGGTTCGTTTTGGGTTAAGATGGTACCTGATAATGAGACAGGCACTGTCAGTTCACCCGGCCAAGACAATTTTTCGATACCCTTGAACTGACAGTACACGAGATCGCCTTGTATCTCTGTAACCTCGTAGAAGGAATTATCGCCTAATATTAACTGGTCTCCTGGATATACTATCCGCGAAGTATGATCTAATTCCCTTTTTGTCTTCCCATCAATAAAGGTATAATAGCCGCCATCTGTTCTTTCCAGCTCATAGCTATTTAAAGGAGCAAGAACAGACTGGTCCTTATCTCTATTGTTCAAACCAGTAACAAAGAGAAAGGAAACAGCCAATAGCATTATAAAGTATTTATTCCTAATCATAAGCATCCCCTATTAGTCGCCAGTATCCCGGATTTTACACGAATTAAACCAGGCTCAGGTAATTCTACCTGAGCCTAGTTTAATTCTATTTCGGTTTATGTATACCAGCATTTCTTCGAAAAGTCTACTGATTCGACAGAAAACCTGTTCAGGAGCCCCTATTTATACAGTTCCAAATAGCGCGCAGCCTCATCGGTAATAAACTCCTCAAAAGAATAATATTCCTGTTCTGCCTTCCTGGCCGTCTCAATAGTTTTATCAGGAGGGAACTTCATATTTGTGGGACACGGCGTATACATCTGGACATAGGTAGGACCCACTTCCCTGGCGATTATTACAGCAGATCTTACCGCCCGGGCCACCTTGTCAGGACTGGCCACCGTCACCCGCGCGCAGTATACGCACCCGGAAATCTTGGCTATTTCGAAAATCGGTATTTTTGGAAAAGCCTTCCCCTTAGGCGCCATATTCAATAGCTGGCCCTGTTTACTCATGCCGCTTTCCTGTCCCCCGGTATTGCCGTACAATTCGTTGTCTACCATTATTGTAGCGATCTTTTCCTGTCTGAACCAGGAGTGAAGGGTCAGGTCCAGTCCGATGTCAGCCAGTCCCCCGTCCCCTACCAGTACCACCACGTCTTTAAACCTGTCTGGGAAGCGGATTTTCAAGATTCTTTTAAGTCCGGAAGCCACGGCGTTCTGGTTGCCAAAAGCAGATGTAGCATAATTTACCGCTGTCTGGGCCAGCCCAAAAAAGGAACAGCCAGGGGTTCCCACAATAACTGTATCTGCAGCCGCCGGCAGTGCGGCTGCAGTCAGACGGATGCCCAACGCCACACCGCATCCCGCGCAGTGGGGATGTTCTTCCACAATCTCCTTGAAGCTGCCCAGCTTGGAAATACCTTGAGCTTCAAAGTAAGGGCCCTGGGTCACCAGGTCTTTATATTCCTGCGGCAAGATATCGAAGAACTCCTCAACCGGAGTAATTATTTTATTGGACATACGGCACCCCTCTCTAAATCCGGCCTGCAATTTTCCGGGACAAAGCCCTTTTTACTTCACTGATAATCAATTCCTTGGGCATGGTCATGCCTCCGAAAACCCTTGGACCCGCTACAACCCGGCTGTTATGCTCCAAGCAGGCCTTGATTTCCCTGGCCAGCCAGCCCCCGGCATTGAATTCCGGCACCACTATTAAATCTGCAGAATTAGTGGCCGCAGCCAATTCTTCCGCCGGAAACGGCCTAATGGACTTAACCTTAATCAGTCCGACGTCTGTCCCTTCATCCTGTAAATCCCGCACAGCCTCCCGGCACTGGGAAACCGCCGTGCCGGAAGCCGCGAGGAATATCCGGGCCGCGGGGTTTTCCACCTCCAGCAGGCCGTTCATATATTTGTTTATATATTTTCGGGCCCGTTCCGAAGCTGCCAGTACCTCCTGGTGCCAGCTGGCATTCGCCGCGTAGCTGATAAAATTGCTTTTGTTTAACAACGGGTCTCTTACCGTCCGGATGGGCGGAGTCTCCATATCCAGGGGGGGGACAGGCGCCCGCGAGGGATCGTAACAAGGTAGTATCGCTTCTTCCGATGGGAGCATTACTTTCTCACGGGTATGAGTTACAAAGAACCCGTCAGCAAAGACCCCGGCAGGCAAATGAACGTCAGGCTGTTCAGCTATTGCATATGCTTGCAGGATCATGTCGAAAAAATCCTGTGCGTTTTCGGCATGGAACATCAGCATTCCCGTATCTAGAAGCATTCCCATTTCAATATTTTCCGGCTGAATGGACGGCGGCAGGGAAACGCCCCGGCACATAAAAGCACAAACTATGGGCTGGCGGGAGCCGGCCCAAACCGGGAACATCTCCATCGCCCGCAAAGTGCCCGGCCCGCTGGTAGCGGTGAATACCCGCCCGCCGCCCAAAGAGGCCCCATGAACGGCAGCCATCACGGCAAACTCATTTTCTCCCCGGTAATAATCTTTTATGAATCCCTTGTCATACAATTCGCCAACCAGGTGCATGCTTTCGCTTTGCGGGGTAATAGGGTAGGCGATAGCCATATCAACATTGGCTCTTTTGACCGCCTCCGCCACCGCCTGGCTGCCAGTTATAAAAGCCGGCTCCCGTACAGCTTCAAAAAAAAGATAGGCCGGGTCAACCACACATTGTTTTTTGCTCATTTCTCCGTTCTCCTTGCTTTAAAAATGCTGCGCCGGGCTTAAGGATTGCAGTATTGGCATCGTCCCGCCGGCGCGTGCTCTCTCTCGGCTGCTTTTTCTTCTCTGGAAAAACCGCACCTTTTACAAGTAAAAACTCTGGCCTTTATTTCCTCCGTAAGGCAGCCGCATTCTTCACAAGGCAATCCCTTTTGCACGCCGGTCACTGAAAAACCGGGAGAGGCGCACTGGGGGCATTGCTGCTTGATTTTTTCCGCCAAATCTTCTGCAGCTTTTTGAATATTGCGCATCCTGGTCGGGTTGGCGTGAGCCCGCATATCGGTCTCCAGAAAAACTTTTCCAACCGCCGATTTGGCAAAACCCCACCTAAGCGCGTCTTTCAAATGCTCCCACGTGTTGATGTCTTTAAGCACAGACTGATGCCGCTCATTATCCGGACGCAGCGCCAGCCAGTGTTCCGGAAACCCCGCCTTGCGGGCAAACTTTTCGGCTTCCTCTAAGCTGGTTATCATTCTGTGATTATAATTGGTTTCACTATTGGCGCATCGGCCGCAGATTTCCAGTTTTTCTTTTTGGTCCGCCAGCAAAACTAACTCCACATTCCAAGGAACAAAAGGTATTAAGGGATGGGAATCAAAACTCCCCTCGCTGGCAATCCCAATCTCTGTGCCAGCTAATTCCATCCCTTTTTCTGCTTTCAGCCTCGCTGCGTCCAACTGGGACCCCGGCCTGCTGATTTCCCGGGTAAAGGCGCCAAACTGATCAGTGTCAAACCCCGCTTCAACAATAATCTGAAACCCCGCAGCTTTTTCCAGAATGGGCCTGATGACCTGCTCTTTCCTGTGCTTGGTAAGAAGCACAGCACATCTCCCTGCAAATAAGGGGCTACCGTCAGCCATACCACGCCCCCTAAAGACTGCTGACAGCCAGAGCCCCTTTAGGGCAAACAGCTGCACACAGCCCACAGCCTTTGCAGCGGGTTTCATCCACTTCCACTTTTTTGTTGGCCTTAACAAATTTAATTACATTTGGGTCAGGACAAGTAAAGATGCACAATTTGCACCCACTGCATTTTTCTTTCGTAACCTTAGCCGCAACATACACTGTTGATTTCCCTCCCGCCTTCCGCCTGGCTGTTAAAGTCGTACCTCTTAACAGCAGCAGCGGCTTTTTCGATTACTTCCTTGTTTTTTTCCACTAACTGGGCTACTTTTTCGTATTTGCTCTTCAGAATATCGTCAAGGGCGGCGGTAGTTCCGGAGGCTACAAACTTGCCGCCGCTGAATCTTTCCTGCAAAGACTCCGTGAGGGCTTCGTAAGAAACCAGATCAGCAATGCCCATTAACCCGCCCAGCATCGCCATGTTGGTGGACAGCTCAGTCCCGCCTATTTCACTGGCAATGCGGGTGGCGGGAATATAAAATATTTGGGCGTTTAGCTGTGCTAATTCCTCCAAGTCATCCCCGTTAAGCTCCAGAGGAGTGTCGGCATTGATGAGCACTTTGCCCCCCGGCTGCAGTCCGGCAAAGAACGGCATGGTATAGCATTTGCCCAGGGTAATTACGTCAGGATGAAAAATCATAATGATATTGGGGAAAAGAACCTCCCCCTTCTCGTAGATGCGCTCTGGGGAAATCCGCACATAGCTTTCAGTCGGCGCCAGCCTTTTTTCGGCCCCGAAGAACGGGTTAACCGTACTTTCTTTCCCGTCCCGGGTGGCAGCCGTGCCCAGTATATGGGCAGCGGTAACTACACCCTGCCCGCCCAAACCGGACATCCTGATGTATATTTTTTTATTCATCACTTGTTTTCTCCTCCAGTCTGGTCAAAAGTTCACGGGCCGCAGGACTAATGTACTCCCGGATCTGATAAGTCCCGTCCTTTTCCCGTTTCTTTATTCTTTCGATTGTTTCCTCCGGTTTAAACTTATAGTTGGTGGGGCAGGGGCAGAACACCTGCAGGTAGGTGGGGCCTATTTCTCTGGCCACCAGGATGGAACGTCTGACCATTTTCTCCAAACGTCCGGGCCGGGCCGGCGAGACTGCCGCCGCATAATCACACCCGGACTCCCGGGCAATCTCGGGCAAAGATATTTTAGGAAACTTTTTTCCTGTGGGGGCCATGTTGAGGACGGTTCCTTCAGGCGACATGCCGCTCTCCTGTCCGCCGGTGTTGGCGTATGCTTCATTATCCAGCATTATCGTGGTAATGTTTTCCCTTCTGAACCATGACTGCATTACCATGTCCAGTCCGATGTCGGCGGTAGCCCCGTCACCGGCTATAACAACCACATCTTTGGCTTTTTCCGGGTATCTTAATTTCAGCGCTCTCTTTAAACCGGAGGCCACGGCATTCTGATTGCCGAAAAGGGAATGAATGTTATGGACTGCCACCTGGGGAAAAGCCAGCGAGTTGCACCCGGTGGAGCCTACGATAATAGTATCTACAGGATTGGGCAGAGAAGCCAAAATCAGGCGCAGGGACAGGGCCAGCCCGCATCCGGCGCAAAGGGGATGCTCTTCCAGAAGCTCCTTGAAGGTTCCCAGGTCGGAAAACCCAACGCTTTTCTCATAAGGCCCCTGCTCTACCAGTTCCCGGTATTCGGCAGGCATGATATCTGCAAAGCCGGGCGAAATTTTAAATATACTTTTACTCACTTCGCACACCTCCTGATTTCGGACAGAATCAATTCCGGGGGCATGGTCATACCGCCGAACACCCTGGGGCCTCCCAGCACTTTGGTGTTATCCTCGACGACTGCTTTTAGTTCTCTGCACAACCAGCCTGCTCTATTGAATTCAGGAACTATCACGGCCTTTGCCTTTCTGGTGAGTTCCTTTATTTCCTCTGCCGGGAAGGGGCGAATACTCTTAATCTTCACTAACCCGGCGTTCAAACCGGCCTGACGGGCTTGGGCAATGGCTTCACGGCTCTGGGATGCAGCTGTGCCGGAAGTTATGACAAGAATATCGGCGTCTGCATTTTCCGCCTCCACCAGTCCGCCCAAATACTTATAGATATATTTCCTGGCCCTTTCCGCCGCTGCCAGGACTTCCTGCTGCCATGAAGCATGGGCTGCGTAACTGATAAAGTTGCTCTTCATTACGAAAGGATCTCTCATTTGCCTTACCGGCACGTTTTCCATATCCATGACCGGCACCGGCGCGCTATAGGGGTCATAGGGGGGCAGCTTGATGTCAGGCGGCGCTACCTCCACCTTATCTCTGGTATGAGTAACAAAAAAGCCGTCGACAAAAACCCCTACCGGAATATGGACATCGGTTTTTTCGGCAATAACAAAGGCCTTTAAAATCATTTCATAAAGATCCTGGGCGTTTTCAGCGTGCAGCATAATAATACCGGTATCCAGCATGAAGGCCATTTCAATGGTATCCGGCTGGATTGTCAGGGGAGAATTCACCCCTCTGGTCATAAAACCACAAACAATGGGCAGCCGGGCCCCGGCCCAGGTGGAAAAGATTTCGAAGGCCCGGAGGGTTCCCGGCCCGCCTGTGGCGGTGAAGACCCGCACCCCGCCCATGGAGGCGCCGGCCACCGCCGACATCACGGCAAACTCGTTTTCACCGCGGAAATATTCCCGGAGGTATCCTTCGGCATATATGTCCCCGACCAAATGCATGCTTTCTGATTGGGGGGTAATGGGGTAGGAGATAGCCATGTCAACATTGGCTCTTTTAATGGCTTCTTTGACTGCCTCGCTCCCGGTAATAAACATTTTTTCCCTCTCAGCCGGAAAAAAGAGGTGTTCGGGTTCTACGACTTTTTGCTGGATCATTTAAGCCCCTCCCTTCATCTGGCTGACAATTTCCGTGAGCTCCCTGATTTTTACCAGTCCCGCATCCCGTAAGGTAATCATGGCATCTTCATGTCCCGCTTCCCCGCAAAGGGCGATAGTGTAGCAATCCGTGCCACCCCTGATTATCTTAAGGGCCACATTGGCATAATGACAGTGGACGCCTACAAAAACGCAGACATCTATTTTGTTGTGCCAGATGGTTAAATTGGGGTGATTAGGGTTAATTTCCTCAGCAGGGTTAATCATGGGGTATTTGGGCCTGTAATCCGGCATGGGGATTATTTTGGCGCCGGCAGACTCCGCTAATTCCTTTACTGCTTTGGCTTTTTCCGCTACCCCTTCCTTCCAGGCCCAAAGAATCAGGGGACCGGGGAAAAAGACCGGGTTTTGGGCCGCCAGGATTTTCTCGGCTATTTTTTGCATGGCTTCTTCTTCCGGAACTATCCTGCCTTCCACCAGGGACTCCCCTTCCTCGGGAAGCATCACCCCCATAGAAGCGGCTGCCGGCGGCAGGTACCCTTCAGGCCCCGCCTGAACACGGTATAGTTTTGCTGACATTTCCATTCCTCCCAACGCAATAAGATATGTGCATAAAATTTGTTTTATTTAAAATGATCATTTCTGATGACCTTTACATCTGCTACATGCACTATCAAGACAACACCCTTGTCAATCATAGCAGCCAGTCCCTGAAGAATACGCGCAGCTACCTCCGGACCAGTGATGCTTACAATTTCCAGGTTGCCTGAAACATCGTTTAAACTGCCATAGTCGCCTCTAGCGCCGCTTTGCCCTTTGCCATAGATCTCTTTATACACTGTAAATCCGCTTGTTCCCGAATCCTCAAGCAGTTTAACAACTTGGTCACGGCAGGCCTTCTCCAATATAACGCTAATCCGTTTCTTGTCAAAAAACTCCATTGGATAACCTCCTCCATCAAATATCCACCGTTAAACTACAATTGCTCTAAGGAACGGTCCATTTTAAAAACAAATATTCGTTCCCCTGTTTTAGTACTGACATCGGTATGCAAGGTGACTATCCGTGAATCTGTCAGATCGAAAAAGGTATTGTCAAGAGACTCTAAGCCGCATTCAATTAACTGCTGACGCACATTTTTGATTAAAAACATTCCTTCTTTTTCTCTTGACAGATGAGATTCAGCGCGAGGAAGTTCTCCTTTAACATTTACAATGATCATGTCCCGGATAATATCGGTTTTAACCTCTGTGAGATTTTGACCCAAATAGCTTTGGTACCATTGAATCATCTGGTCGGTAATACCTTTTGCCAATTTACGTTGCGGCAATTATTAACCCCCTTTCAGTCTCAACTACCTGACGAGATTAACAAAGTAGACTGACATATGATAGTAAAGGGGAATGCCTATGATCAGGTTAAAAGGCAGGGTAACGCCCAGGGAGGCCCCCAGATATAAGGCCGGGTTGGCTTTAGGCAGAGAAACCCGCATGGCCGCCGGGGCTACTATATAAGAACTGCTGGCGGCAAGCACTCCCAAAAGGGTTACCCCGCCAATGTTCAAGCCGGCAAAAACTCCTGTCATAATTCCCAGAAATGCATTTACAAAGGGAGCTAATACACCGAAAACCAGCAGGAACAGTCCGGCCTTTTTAAGATCCCGCAATTTACTGGCCGCAATCATTCCCATTTCCAGCATAAACAGGCTTAAAATCCCCATGAAGAGATCTGTATAAAAAAATTTTACTGTCTCCATGCCCTCAGGCCCGGTCAGGAAACCCACCGCCATTGCTCCCAGCAGCAAAATGACACTTTTGCTTAATATTACATTTTTTGCCACCTGACCGAGAGAAATATCTTTCTGCAAAGAAGTATTCCCGGTTTTTTGTTTAGCCCGGAAAGCTAAAATTAATGCTACAATAACAGCCGGCACTTCCATTAACGCGGGCAAGCCGTTGATATAACCCTCGTATTCTATATGCATATTGGCCAGAAAGGCAGCGGCAGCCATAAATGTAACCACGCTGATTGAGCCATAGTGCCCGGCTATAGCCGCCGCGTCATCGGATTTCAGCCTGCCTATGCGCCAAAGGACATAAAAAGAATAAACCGGAATAACTAAACCCAGGAAAACAGCGCCCAGGATAGTCAAGAAGATTGTTGAACTCAGTCCGGCCTCGGCAATGGCTGCGCCTCCTTTAAAGCCAATAGCCGTTAAAAGATAAAGGGTAATAAAATCACTTGCCGCACCAGGAATTTCCACTTTAGCCTTAACTACAGTTATCAGTAAGCCCAAACCGAAAAAGAGCACCACCGGCGATGTCAGGTTTGCTACTGCCAAATCTGTCATGTTTTCCATGTTTTTTAACAACTCCCCTTGATTATGAAATACACCCGCTCATCACAAAATTTTTTATTATCTCATCGATCTGCGCAGGGCAATCCGTTTTAAAGAGCAGGTGGCCCATCTTCCGCTTGGGAGCAGGGTTGCCGCGCTTGCCGTATAGGTGTATTTTTACGTCTCCTGAAAAATATGACATTTTTTCCAATATCTTGGGCAGGTTGCTTCCTAGTATATTTATCATGACCGCCGGAGTCAGTAATTGCGTGGACCCCAAAGGCAGCCCGCAGACTGCGCGGATTAACTGTTCAAACTGGGAAGTAAAACACGCGTCCAACGTGTAATGCCCTGAATTGTGGGGCCGGGGCGCTATTTCGTTGACCAGTAAGCCTTGAGGAGTAACAAAAAATTCTACGGCCAACACCCCCACTACCTGGAAGAAGCGGGCAATCCCCCGGGCAATTTCTACGGCCATGGACTCTGTCTGTGGAGAAATACGGGCCGGGACAACAGTCATATGAAGAATGTTTTCACGATGTATATTTTCCGATACCGGGTAAACGGCCATTTCCCCTTTTTCTCCCCTGCCTACGATAACCGAAATTTCCTGGGTAAAAGAGATTTTTTTCTCCAAAACCCACATGATGTTTTCGGTTTTGACTAACTCAGCTGCTTTCATAAAATCCTGAGGTTGTTCCAGAACAAGCTGCCCTTTGCCGTCATACCCCCCTTCGGATGTCTTCAGCACGCAAGGGTATCCAATCTGTGCAACTCCTCTTTTCAGCTCTTCCGTGTTCCTGACAATAAGAAATGGCGCAACAGGAAAACCGGCTTTGCACAATTGCTGTTTTTCCAGGATACGGTTTTGAGCGACAGCCAGAATATGGCTTTTTTGTGGCAAATAATAGTTTTTCTCCAGTTCTTCAACCAATCGCGCATCAATGTTTTCAAACTCGTATATCAGCACGTCAGATCTCTCAGCAAGCCTTATAGCCGCCGCCACATCATTTAAACCGGCTACAATTTGGTCATCAGCCACCTGGCCGCATGGACAATTAGGACTGGGATCAAGGCAGGCAATACGATACCCCATTTTTCTGCCTTCGATGGCCGTCATTCTTCCCAACTGCCCGCCCCCTAGGATGCCGATAGTGGAACCTGGAAGTATTATCCTGTCCGGCATCTCATTATCACTCCTTAGTTCCCAGAACCTGCCGGGCTGCCTTGTCCCGACGTTCTGCCAGCTTCCCGGCAAGTTCTTCGTCACGCAAAGCTAAAATCTGCGCGGCAAAAATAGCGGCGTTTTTCGCTCCCCCGGCGCCGATAGCCATGGTGGCTACCGGCACTCCGGCAGGCATCTGGACAATGGACAGCAAGGAATCCAGACCCTGAAGATGGGCGGAAGGTACCGGTACGCCGATAACGGGCAGCAGGGTCTTGGCGGCTACCATACCCGGCAAGTGGGCCGCTCCCCCGGCCCCGGCAATAATAACCTTAATCCCCCGCTTCGGTGCATTTTCAGCAAAACTAAACAACCAATCAGGAGTGCGATGGGCGGACACGATCTTTTTCTCGCAGGGAATAGCCAGTTCATCCAAAATAAGGATTGCCTCCTTCATTACCGGCCAGTCTGATTCGCTGCCCATGATAACCGAAACTAGCGGTTGTACTGCTTTACCCTCATCATTATGTGAATTTAGCTCCAGGTTGGAATCAATCATCGGTTTTAAGTTTACTGGCTGCATTAACACCCCTCCTATGCCATCAGACTTATTTATCCCAGGAACTTTCTCAAGCTTGCCGCCCTGAGAACATACTCCCCCAAATCTTCTCCACCATTTTTTTGCAAAGAGTTTATAATATACTTCGTCAGTTCTTTATGTTCTTCTGTTGATTTATAATCTGCCGGAAACTCTCTGATTTTTAGTTTGAGGTCTTTGGGCAGGAATAAAGTATCCGGGTTAAGATATCTGAGGGAATCTCTTAAATCATCCTCGAAATTTATATACACCTCTTTTATAAAACGAAGGTCGTCTTTATTCAAAGCATTCAAACCTAGAATTTCCGGCGGCAAACCCAGCGAATAAAGGGCCGACGTGAAGGATATTGCCCTTGGCAGCGTAATTCCATCCATATTACGCGAATAACCGAATAAGCCGATATGCAGCTTCCTTTTTCTTCTGCTCGGGACAAATCTTGCCGCTCTATTAATAATGAGCACCAATTCTTTGACTTGTCTTTGATATTCTTGAGAATATTTCCCGATTATTTCTATACACCTTTTTTCATCTACTTGCTGTGGCAGACTGATTTCTCTTTCCTGCAGTTTGCTTATAGCTTTTCTGACCTCATCGGGGGAATGGTCATATTTAAACGCCGATTGGACTGTAAATGTATATACGCTTGGGTATTCTGCGGCAACCCTTTCTACTGTTTGCGGCTTGAGATTTCCTCTGAAAGGAGCTGAACCTACACCCAGGATGGGATAAATTTTAACCCCAATTTCCTCGGATAGTTTTTGTAACCGTTGAAGAGCGATCTTATTTAGAAGAACTGCGCTGATAAGTCCGTAATTCATCGCCGGATCTGACCTTGCCAAAAATACTCTTTGATATGCTGTATCTTTATCTTGTAGGTACTCTTTAGTTACGCTATGAGCGTTAAGCATATGTTCCATATCTTCAAAAAGAGGTATAACATTAATCCTTCCGGGTTTAAACTCTCCAATCCATTCAAGAATACTTAAATCATCTCCGCTAATCTTTTCATTCTGCTTTTTCACAACATAATCGCAATAATATTTGTAAACACGGTCAATACACCTGGAAGATGACGTCATAGGTAATATGACTTCGAATACCGGGGGGTTATTCTCTCCATAGAATAAGTGGGCGGCGTCATATGACCTGGGTATGCTTTCCAGCGTTTCTAATAGAATTTTTGCTTCGGCTTTTTCCACCGCGGGATTGGGAACTCTCAAAGTGATAAAGACATCCTTGCCCAGCTTTTTGCTGCGGAAAAACGATTCATATCTGTTCAATAATTTTTTAACGACAAAATTATCTGCTTCCTTTCCTTCACAATCCCACATTTGTTCATCGCAGCCCAAATGAGAGAAGGCGTAGTATGCTTCCTGGATCTCGTCCTCCCCGCCTAAATCTGCGTTTGTGGCAAAAAATGGAATATGCACGTTATCTGGATGTTGCGAACTCATAATTTTAGGTATCGTCGGTATTTTGGACACTTTTATCACTCCCTCGTAAACTAAAAAGCTTGAAAGCTACACTTTCCTAATCAACAAAAAAATCCAACACCGGTTTTTTAAAAAACCAGTGTTGGATTGCCTCTTAACTGATAGCATTTACCCTTTAGAAAGCCTTCCAATTTCGTTATTATAAATCGATGGGACGCTCCATTACAAACACAAAAATCCGCTCGCCCGTCTTGGTGCTTATATCCGTGTGCAAACTAACCACTTTGACCGAGGTGATTCCGGTTATAATTTCTTCCAGTTCAGCACGCCCCTGCTCAACCAATTGCTGCCGCAACTTTTTGATCAGAGCCATGCCCTCTTTTTCTCTGGACAAAATCTTTTCAGCCGGTGATAACATCCCCTGCAAAGCGACTATAACCATGTTGCGGATAATATCCGTCTTGGCTTCTGTGGGGCCTCTCCCTTTATAATCCTTCTCCCATTGTATTATCTTCTTGGTTATTTCATCTTCTATTTGTCCTTTAGAATAAACCATAACCAAGCTCCTTGTACCAT
>LADP01000008.1 GCA_000961575.1 Peptococcaceae bacterium BRH_c8a | reverse complement strand
GTGCTTAACACATGCAAGTCGAACGGAGTATTAGCGAGAAGTTTACTTTTTGCTAAAACTTAGTGGCGGACGGGTGAGTAACGCGTGGATAACCTGCCTATTAGCCTGGGATAACGCCTGGAAACGGGTGCTAATACCGGATACGCTCATTGTGCTGCATAACATAATGAGGAAAAGGCTACTGCTAATAGATGGGTCCGCGTCCCATTAGCTTGTTGGTAGGGTAACGGCCTACCAAGGCGACGATGGGTAGCCGGCCTGAGAGGGCGATCGGCCACACTGGAACTGAGACACGGTCCAGACTCCTACGGGAGGCAGCAGTGGGGAATCTTCCGCAATGGGCGAAAGCCTGACGGAGCAACGCCGCGTGAGTGATGAAGGCCTTCGGGTTGTAAAACTCTGTCCAGGGGGAAGAAACAAATGACGGTACCCCTGGAGGAAGCCCCGGCTAACTACGTGCCAGCAGCCGCGGTAAAACGTAGGGGGCAAGCGTTGTCCGGAATTACTGGGCGTAAAGGGCGTGTAGGCGGCAATGTAAGTCAGGAGTGAAACCCGTCGGCTTAACCGACGGCCTGCTTCTGAAACTGCATAGCTTGAGTGCAGGAGAGGGAAGTGGAATTCCCAGTGTAGCGGTGAAATGCGTAGATATTGGGAGGAACACCAGTGGCGAAAGCGGCTTCCTGGCCTGTAACTGACGCTGAGGCGCGAAAGCGTGGGGAGCAAACAGGATTAGATACCCTGGTAGTCCACGCCGTAAACGATGGGTGCTAGGTGTTGGGGGTATCGACCCCTCCAGTGCCGCAGTTAACGCAATAAGCACCCCGCCTGGGGAGTACGGCCGCAAGGCTGAAACTCAAAGGAATTGACGGGGGCCCGCACAAGCGGTGGAGCATGTGGTTTAATTCGACGCAACGCGAAGAACCTTACCAGGTCTTGACATCGCCTGACAGCTGTGGAAACGCAGTCTTCATCTTCGGATGACAGGTAGACAGGTGGTGCATGGTTGTCGTCAGCTCGTGTCGTGAGATGTTGGGTTAAGTCCCGCAACGAGCGCAACCCCTATCTTTAGTTGCCATCAGGTAATGCTGGGCACTCTAAAGAGACTGCCGTTGACAAAACGGAGGAAGGTGGGGATGACGTCAAATCATCATGCCCTTTATGATCTGGGCTACACACGTGCTACAATGGCCGGTACAGACGGAAGCGAAGCCGCGAGGTGAAGCGAATCCGAGAAAGCCGGTCCCAGTTCGGATTGTAGGCTGCAACTCGCCTGCATGAAGTCGGAATCGCTAGTAATCGCAGGTCAGCATACTGCGGTGAATACGTTCCCGGGCCTTGTACACACCGCCCGTCACACCACGAAAGTTGGCAACACCCGAAGCCGGTGCGCTAACCTTAACAGGAGGCAGCCGTCGAAGGTGGGGTTGGTAATTGGGGTGAAGTCGTAACAAGGTAGCCGTATCGGAAGGTGCGGCTGGATCACCTCCTTTCTAAGGAGTACCTCGAAACTCAGCAATTCGTGCTTCGAAGTTCGCAAGGACCTCGAATAACGAACCTGACAAATCGAACTCTAGGTCGGTCGTTTCTCTATTACTCTGTTTGGTTTTGAGAGACTTGTAATACTCTCAAGTTTTTGAGAGACTTGAAATACTCTCAGAGAAGATGTTCTTTGAAAACTACACAGCGAGAAGTAAAGCACAGGTAGAACACAAGTAAACGCCGAGCAAGATAGGTCAAGTTATAAAGGGCGTACGGTGGATGCCTAGGCGCTAAGGGCCGATGAAGGACGTGGCAAGCTGCGAAAAGCTACGGTGAGTCGCAAGCAGACCGAGACCCGTAGATATCCGAATGGGGCAACCCGGTACCTGTAATGAGGTATCATCTTATACTGAATCCATAGGTATAAGAAGGGCACCCGGGGAACTGAAACATCTTATTACCCGGAGGAAAAGAAATCAACAGAGAACCCCCAAGTAGCGGCGAGCGAACAGGGGCGAGCCTAAACCATCGATGCATGCATTGATGGGGTTGCGGGACTCTCACAACGTCAGAAGAAGCTTAGTCGAACTGGACTGGAACGTCCGGCCATAGAAGGTAACAGCCCTGTATGCGAAAAGCAGATTTTGGTAGAGAGTATCCCAAGTACCGCGGGGCACGTGAAATCCCGTGGGAATCAGGGAGGACCACCTTCCAAGGCTAAATACCCTTAGCGACCGATAGTGAACCAGTACCGTGAGGGAAAGGTGAAAAGCACCCCGGGAGGGGAGTGAAATAGAACCTGAAACCGTACGCTTACAATCAGTCATAGCTCGTTAAACGAGTGATGGCGTACTTTTTGTAGAACGGACCGGCGAGTTACATCTAACGTGCAAGGTTAAGGTCAACTAGACCGGAGCCGCAGCGAAAGCGAGTCTTAACCGGGCGCATTTAGTACGTTGGAGTAGACCCGAAACCGGGTGATCTACCCATGTCCAGAGTGAAGCGGAAGTAACATTTCGTGGAGGCTCGAACCAACCGTCGTTGAAAAGGCGGTGGATGAGGTGTGGGTAGGGGTGAAATGCCAATCGAACCCGGAAATAGCTGGTTCTCCCCGAAATAGCTTTAGGGCTAGCCTTGTGAATTGATACTCGGAGGTAGAGCACTGAATGGGCTAGGGGCCTTCACCGGTTACCGAACTCAATCAAACTCCGAATGCCGAGCTATTGTATCACAGGAGTCAGACTGCGAATGCTAAGATCCGTAGTCAAGAGGGAAACAGCCCAGACCGCCAGTTAAGGTCCCCAAACCATGCTAAGTGGTAAAGGATGTGAGGTTGCTCAGACAACCAGGATGTTGGCTTAGAAGCAGCCACCATTTAAAGAGTGCGTAATAGCTCACTGGTCAAGTGACCTTGCGCCGAAAATGTAACGGGGCTCAAGCATGGTACCGAAACTGCGGAATTTATCGTAAGATGAATTGGTAGGGGAGCGTTCCCAACGGGACGAAGCCGTACTGTAAAGAGCGGTGGACTGTTGGGAAGTGAGAATGCCGGTATAAGTAAGCGAAAAGGCAGGTGAGAATCCTGCCCGCCGAAAGCCTAAGGTTTCCTGGGGAAGGCTCGTCCGCCCAGGGTAAGTCGGGACCTAAGCTGAGGCCGAAAGGCGTAAGCGATGGACAATCGGTTGAAATTCCGATACCACCTATAAGCCGCTATCAGTGATGGGGTGACACAGGAGGGTAAGCCGTACGCGCGGTTGGAAATGCGCGTCCAAGCCAGTAGGGTGTGAGACAGGCAAATCCGTCTCACGATAAGCCTAAGAGGTGATGGGGAGCGAAATTAAGTAGCGAAGAGGCCGAACCCAAACTGTCAAGAAAAACCTCTAGCGAGGCTTTAAGGTGCCCGTACCGCAAACCGACACAGGTAGGCGGGGTGAGAATCCTAAGGCGCGCGAGAAAACCCTCGTTAAGGAACTCGGCAAAATGACCCCGTAACTTCGGGAGAAGGGGTGCCCCGTTAGCGTGAAGCGAATAACTTGCGGAGCGCGAGGGGGCCGCAGAGAAAAGGCCCAAGCGACTGTTTACCAAAAACACAGGTCCCTGCTAAATCGCAAGATGAAGTATAGGGGCTGACGCCTGCCCGGTGCTGGAAGGTTAAGGGGAGAGGTTAGTTCGTAAGGACGAAGCTTTGAACCGAAGCCCCAGTAAACGGCGGCCGTAACTATAACGGTCCTAAGGTAGCGAAATTCCTTGTCGGGTAAGTTCCGACCCGCACGAAAGGCGTAACGATTTGGGCGCTGTCTCAACGAGGGACTCGGCGAACTTGTAATGCCGGTAAAGATGCCGGCTACCTGCGACAGGACAGAAAGACCCCGTGGAGCTTTACTGTAGCTTGACATTGGATTTTGGTATTGCATGTACAGGATAGGTGGGAGGCTTAGAAGCCAGGGCGCCAGTTTTGGTGGAGCCACCGTTGGGATACCACCCTTGTAGTATTGAAATTCTAACTTTGGGCCCTGAATCGGGTTTGAGGACAGTGTCAGGTGGGCAGTTTGACTGGGGCGGTCGCCTCCCAAAAAGTAACGGAGGCGCCCAAAGGTTCCCTCAGCGCGGTTGGAAATCGCGCGTTAGAGTGTAAAGGCAAAAGGGAGCTTGACAGCGAGACATACAGGTCGAGCTGGTACGAAAGTAGGGCTTAGTGATCCGGCGGTTTTCGAGTGGAAGAGCCGTCGCTCAACGGATAAAAGCTACCCCGGGGATAACAGGCTTATCTCCCCCAAGAGTCCACATCGACGGGGAGGTTTGGCACCTCGATGTCGGCTCATCGCATCCTGGGGCTGTAGTAGGTCCCAAGGGTTGGGCTGTTCGCCCATTAAAGCGGTACGTGAGCTGGGTTCAGAACGTCGTGAGACAGTTCGGTCCCTATCCGTCGCAGGCGCAGGAAACTTGAGAGGAGCTGTCCCTAGTACGAGAGGACCGGGATGGACGGATCTCTGGCGTACCAGTTATCGCGCCAGCGGTAGTGCTGGGTACCCATATCCGGACGGGATAAGCGCTGAAGGCATCTAAGCGCGAAGCCCCCCTCAAGATAAGGTTTCCCATGGCTTAAGCCAGTAAGACCCCTGGCAGACTACCAGGTAGATAGGCCGGGCGTGTAAGCATAGCAATGTGTTAAGCGGACCGGTACTAATAGGTCGAGGGCTTGACCTAAATATATACAAGGATAAAGTATACCTACCTTGCTTTAAACAAATCGCTGTGTAGTTTTGAGAGAATACAACTCAAACAAGTTTTCCGGTGACCATAGCGGAGAGGATACACCCGTTCCCATCTCGAACACGGTAGTTAAGCTCTCCAGCGCCGATGGTACTTGGGTTCTTACCCTGGGAGAGTAGGCCGTCGCCGGAATTAATTTTAATGAAAGCCCCTGGACCATTTCCAGGGGCTTTTGATTGTCAATATACCACCAGGATGGTTTTGTGTTATCATCAGGTCATCTTACAGGCACAACCAGTAGGTTGTATTCGTTTATCGTGGTGCGGATACGCGTGGTAATTATGACGCAGCGAAGAATCTTAAAGATTAGATCCTTCGCTAACGCTCAGGATGACAGCGATACCACCGGAGCGCCAGATACGACAAAAGTATTTCTGGGTAAAAGCCACTAATTACCGGTTGCCAGGCGACAAAAAAGGTGTTAAACTGATAAATGTCGCTGCGATGACAGCGGTGAAAAACGGTATCACAGTACGGAAATGGCAAAAGCGGCCGACCATAAATTGCCGGTTGACGCTAACTACCCTAAAGTGATATACTAAGATTCCGGTCAAAAACACCGGGCAAGTCAAACAGGTCTTTGAAAACTAAACAGAGTAAAGAGAAACGCACAGCAAGAAACAAAACAAACCTCGTCAAACAGCTTTTATTAGCTAAAGTAAGCGAGTAATTCTTGAGAATAAAGATTAAACTCTTTATATATTTATGGAGAGTTTGATCCTGGCTCAGGACGAACGCTGGCGGCGTGCTTAACACATGCAAGTCGAACGGAATTAAGCGAGAAGTTTACTTTTTGTTTAATTTAGTGGCGGACGGGTGAGTAACGCGTGGATAACCTGCCTATTAGCCTGGGATAACGCCTGGAAACGGGTGCTAATACCGGATACGCTCATTGTGCTGCATAACATAATGAGGAAAAGGCTACTGCTAATAGATGGGTCCGCGTCCCATTAGCTTGTTGGTAGGGTAACGGCCTACCAAGGCGACGATGGGTAGCCGGCCTGAGAGGGCGATCGGCCACACTGGAACTGAGACACGGTCCAGACTCCTACGGGAGGCAGCAGTGGGGAATCTTCCGCAATGGGCGAAAGCCTGACGGAGCAACGCCGCGTGAGTGATGAAGGCCTTCGGGTTGTAAAACTCTGTCCAGGGGGAAGAAACAAATGACGGTACCCCTGGAGGAAGCCCCGGCTAACTACGTGCCAGCAGCCGCGGTAAAACGTAGGGGGCAAGCGTTGTCCGGAATTACTGGGCGTAAAGGGCGTGTAGGCGGCAATGTAAGTCAGGAGTGAAACCCGTCGGCTTAACCGACGGCCTGCTTCTGAAACTGCATAGCTTGAGTGCAGGAGAGGGAAGTGGAATTCCCAGTGTAGCGGTGAAATGCGTAGATATTGGGAGGAACACCAGTGGCGAAAGCGGCTTCCTGGCCTGTAACTGACGCTGAGGCGCGAAAGCGTGGGGAGCAAACAGGATTAGATACCCTGGTAGTCCACGCCGTAAACGATGGGTGCTAGGTGTTGGGGGTATCGACCCCTCCAGTGCCGCAGTTAACGCAATAAGCACCCCGCCTGGGGAGTACGGCCGCAAGGCTGAAACTCAAAGGAATTGACGGGGGCCCGCACAAGCGGTGGAGCATGTGGTTTAATTCGACGCAACGCGAAGAACCTTACCAGGTCTTGACATCGCCTGACAGCTGTGGAAACGCAGTCTTCATCTTCGGATGACAGGTAGACAGGTGGTGCATGGTTGTCGTCAGCTCGTGTCGTGAGATGTTGGGTTAAGTCCCGCAACGAGCGCAACCCCTATCTTTAGTTGCCATCAGGTAATGCTGGGCACTCTAAAGAGACTGCCGTTGACAAAACGGAGGAAGGTGGGGATGACGTCAAATCATCATGCCCTTTATGATCTGGGCTACACACGTGCTACAATGGCCGGTACAGACGGAAGCGAAGCCGCGAGGTGAAGCGAATCCGAGAAAGCCGGTCCCAGTTCGGATTGTAGGCTGCAACTCGCCTGCATGAAGTCGGAATCGCTAGTAATCGCAGGTCAGCATACTGCGGTGAATACGTTCCCGGGCCTTGTACACACCGCCCGTCACACCACGAAAGTTGGCAACACCCGAAGCCGGTGCGCTAACCTTAACAGGAGGCAGCCGTCGAAGGTGGGGTTGGTAATTGGGGTGAAGTCGTAACAAGGTAGCCGTATCGGAAGGTGCGGCTGGATCACCTCCTTTCTAAGGAGTACCTCGAAACTCAGCAATTCGTGCTTCGAAGTTCGCAAGGACCTCGAATAACGAACCTGACAAATCGAACTCTAGGTCGGTCGTTTCTCTATTACTCTGTTTGGTTTTGAGAGACTTGTAATACTCTCAAGTTTTTGAGAGACTTGAAATACTCTCAGAGAAGATGTTCTTTGAAAACTACACAGCGAGAAGTAAAGCACAGGTAGAACACAAGTAAACGCCGAGCAAGATAGGTCAAGTTATAAAGGGCGTACGGTGGATGCCTAGGCGCTAAGGGCCGATGAAGGACGTGGCAAGCTGCGAAAAGCTACGGTGAGTCGCAAGCAGAC
>LADP01000037.1 GCA_000961575.1 Peptococcaceae bacterium BRH_c8a | reverse complement strand
GTTATAGTCGGGGTCAGGGCTGTAGACCGCATAAGTGACCGTTCCCGTATGTGCAAATTCCACGGTATTATCATCAACCGCCGTCACGGTGACACTTTGCAGGACATTCCAATTGCCTGGAGCAAATATAACCATTTCCGGGGATACATCAACATCTCGGTCACCGTAAACACTGACTGTTACGCTATCTGCCGGCCTGGTTGTCAACACCAGGTCAAATATATCGTGTCCGCCTGCTTCTGACACCTGTGTCGAGCCGCTGCTTTGGATGATGCTGATGCCCGGGGAGTCGTTATCCATGATAGTAACTGTAACGTCAGCCATATCGTAATTGTTATATTCCGCATCTGCGCTGTAAACACTGTGGGATACCGTTGCCGAGTGCGGCCCCTCGGCCACATCGTTATCGAAGGCGGTTACAATTACCGATTGAGGCACACTGTAGTTTGCCGGCGTAAAGGTAAGGCTATCATTATCTAACTCCAACTGGCCACCGCAACTTGCACTTATTACTACATCGGCCGTTGGCTGGGATACAATCGCTACTTCGTATTGCATGCTTTGGCCTTCAACGGCGCTGCCGGAAGTAGGCGTGACCGTGATTCCCGGTTCAAATGTAACCTGGACGGTTTGGGTAATATATTGATTGTCCGTTTGGTCGTAAGCGGTATAGGTTACCGTCTCGGCCCGGTCGCTTTTTACTGTAAACTCTGCTTTGCCTTCTGCGCTTGTGACAGAGCTTGTCGGGCTGATGATAGAGCTGCCGCTGCCCTGGTCCAAAGTGATGGTATGCCCGGCCAGGGGGATGGCGTTTACGTTTTTAACCACCACGGTAATGGTTGCAGTGGCCGTGCCGTCGGCCGCAACCGAGCCGGTGGTAAACGACATGCCGGAGGTGTCGGGGTTTATAACAGTAGGCTCGATGCTAAAATCGAAGGTACCGCTTACGCTTCCACCGGCGCCGTCGGTAACCGTAAAGCTAAAGCTGTCGGCGGTAGTTTCACTGTTATCATGGGTATACGTTACCAGGTTATAGTCAATATCCAGCTGGGTAAAGGTGCCTCCGGCAGGTATGGCCGAGCCGTTATTGTAAAGCGTACCACTGGCCGGTGCTATGTTTATTGTGTAAGTTAACTGGCCCGGGTTATTGTCGGCATCACTGGCGGCCAAATAATCATTGCCAATGGTGACTGTGTTTCCGCCAGCTAAGGCAAGTTCCTGGTTGACCACAATCACAGGGACATCGTTTACCGGGTTTACTGTTATGGCAAAAGTTGTGTTCGAGATATTGCCCCCTGTTCCGTCAGTTACTGTAAAGGTAAAACTGTCGGCGGGGGACTCACTGCCGTCGTGGGCATAGGCCACCCGGTTGTTGTCGATATCGTTCTGGGTAAAAGTGCCGCCGGTCAGGGGGCTGTCGTTTAACATCAAACTACCATTTGGCGGTTGGCTAACTGTATAAGTTAATTGGTCTGCTGTGTTGTCCGGGTCGCTGCACCCAAGCATTGTATTGGTCAGGGTAACGGTTGCTCCTTCGTCCAAGGTAGCGCCTGTATTAGCTGTCAACATGGGTGCATCGTTGACCGGCATAACTGAAACGGTAGCCGTAGCAATGGGCCCGAAGTATCCATTTATGTCCCTAGCCTGGGCGGTGATGGTCCAGCTGGTGGCGTCAGGGTCTTCGGAAGTATTGTTATATGTCAGTTGGCGCAAAAGGGCCTGGTAGTCAGTCGCTGTAGTAACGCCGGTCATGGTGATGCGGGTTGCCGAGTTATAGGTTATGGTGATACCGCTTACAACATCACCGTTATCATACCCACTTATGTTAATACTTTCCGCCGTGCCATCTTGGGGATTGGTTAACTGAATAATTAGCTGGTTTAGATTGTCATTGTCCGGATCACCAATTGTGGCATCAGGCGCTACGAAAATGGAACCGCCACCTTCTGTAAAAGATGCGCTGGTATCGCTTGAACCACCGTCGCCTCCCAGGTCTATAATTGGAGCAGTGACTATCGCTACCATACTGTTTGCAATATTGGAAATAGATTCTCCATCGTCAGCATAGACGGAAATAGTCCGGGTTCCGGTAAAGATAAAAGCCGGGTTAGCAGCGTTATGATAGACAATACCGCACAGGATGGTTTCGTAAGTGGCAGGTGAAGCAGCACCCGTTATGGATAACATCCCGGTACCGGCATTGTAACTAACAGTCAGGCCGGCAGCCGCTGCGGTTGCACTGGCGTTAAGCGAAAGGCTTTCGTCTGCACTATCCGGGGTCGCTTCAAGCACGGCCGTAAGGGATACAATATCATCACCCAAATCCATTTCGGTGAGGGTGGCGTCTGGGCTGATATTCACTGCATACCCGCCGGCACAGAAGATGGCAGAGGAACTATCACTCCCTCCTGGACCGTTAAGATCCAGTGACGGAGGATCATTGGTTGGCGTAACAGTCAAGGTGACATACGCGGTCTGTGAATCCTTGGCTCCGCCGCTACCGGTGTTGCCCTTGTCGTTCATTAAAGCACCAAGGGTTACACTGTCAATCATATTTTGGGCGGTGGTGTAAGTAAGGCCGCCTGCAGCAATAAAGCTGTTAATGTCGGCGAGTTTACCGGTTAAGGTCCGTGTCGTTGACGTGCCGCCTACGGTTACCTCGCTTGTTGATACAGCTGATAGCGTACCAGAGTCCACCGTGAAGGTGGTTGTTAATTCACCTGACCACGCATCCACATCGGCAAAAGAGATACCGGTGATCGGGGATGCAATATCCTCTGCTACGGTAATACTAGCCGGTGCGGTCACCGCGGGTGCGTCGTTAACCGCCTGTACATCTATGAGTATGGTGGTGTAGTTGCTCAATGCTGTGCCGTCGCTTACTCTAAATCCAAATTCGGCGTAAAATGGGTCGTGGGCGTCTGCTGCCGGAGTGAATGTCAAAAGCCCGGAGTTAATATCCGACACGCTGATACTATCTCCAGCGCTAACAGCCACACCATTTAGGGCCAAAGTGCCGGCACCAGGCAATAAATCGATAAGAACCGATTGCAGAGTGTCGCCCGTATCCACGTCGGTAAAGTTAAAGTCTGCCGCCGTAAAAGTATAAGTACTATCTTCAATTACAGTAATTGTATTAAATGACGTCACGGGCGGGTCGTTTACTGAAGTAACCGTCAAGGTTACCGTACCGGTATTTGCTGAGTACGCTGATGTGCCGCCATTAGTTGTAGTATTAACGGTCTGGGGAGTACCAGTACCTGAGGCAGTGCCGACTGTTTGATCCCAGGCCCTAAAGGTACAACCTGCAGTCTCACCGTTTTGTCCATCCGGCACATAGCGGAGCCAGGTAGTAGCACTCAGCAAAAGCGCGCTGGTATCGGAAACACTGCCCACATCCGACCAGGTCGAGGGTTCCGTAGAGTACTGCCAAGTGCCATTACCGTTCCATGCGGTTATAGCAGCACCTAGAGGATTACCGTCCACATCACTGCCGCTCAGGTCAGGCATAATGGTAGAAACACGAACTCCCGTGGAGGTAGTATCCTCATCAGTTGGATCAAGCGTGTAGGTTCCGGCAACGGTGGGTGCATCGTTTACCGCTGTGATATCAGCATTTACGCTACCGAGGGTGACATCTGTCCCGCCGCCGCTTCCACTATTACCGCCATCGTTGGCAACTAAAGTAATAGTATCGGCATCGTTGCCATATAAGTTTAATGCCCCCTGGTATTGGATGTTGCTAACGGTATTAAGAAATGTATCTATATTTGCCGGTGTACCGGTCAGCGTCAGTATAGAAGTGCCCGATCCACTTACGGTTACGCCACCACCGCTGGCCGAGGTGATAGTGCCACTATCGGCAGTCAGTGTCAAAGTAACAGGGTTAGCACCGGCGTCAACATCGCTAAAGGTGGTTACTGATAAATCCAGGTTGCTTGCGGTATCCTCAGTAACTGTCACATCTGCAGGTAGGCCTGTAATGGTCGGGGCATCGTTTACGGAAGCAACCGTCAAGGTTACCGTGCCGGTATTTGCTGAAAACGCGGTTGAGCCACCATTGGTCGTTGTGTCCGCCTTGTCGCCAGGGACACCTGAAGTCTGGTCCCAGGCCCGGTAGGTGATGGTGACTGTTTCGCCGTTGGTGCCGTCCGGAATATATCTGATAGAATCGGTAGAACGGAGCAGAAGCGCGCTGGTATCGCTTACGGCTCCCACCGCGGACCAGGTGGATCCGTCAAGAGAGTACTGCCAGGTGCCATTACCTGTTACGGAACTGATAGCAACACCGGAAAGAGCGCCCGGGTCGGGGTCTGTAACAGAGCCAAGGTAATCAGAAATCAATATTGGACTGGTAGTTGTATCCTCGTCGGTAGAACCCATACTAGGCGCGGTGACGTCTAATGAGGGAGCAGTGTTGAGCAGGACATCGACGATTTCAATTGAATAGTCTTCAGCCTCTCCGAAATCGAACGACCCGGCATTTGGCGGGAAAGCAGTAATATCCGTACCCCAGATGACAACCCTCATTCTTGTAGTTGTGATAGCAGCATCGGCTGGCACTGTAATGCTTATCTGGGAATTTTGTTGAGTTGATAAATTCCCTGCAACTTCAAAAGCTTCCCCGGCATCATTAAAATCACCGTCGTGGTTCCAGTCTATCCAGGCTTTTATATATTGAGGAAAAGCAGGGTCAATAGCTTCAGTTGGGGGATTTATTACTATAAGGTCATATGATTGACCTCTCGTAACAGACGTGGTAACTGCTGTATAATCCCCGTATCCGCCGCTTTCAGGCCCAGAAGTTTTGTTAATCGTATTGAAGGTAGCGTTTGTAATATAGTCCCATGTCTGGTCTCCCCCGTTTATCTCCGGGTACACTATATCAACAATAATTGAAAATACTTTAGCAAAGTCATGAGAGCCGTCATTGGCATTTACCCGTATCGAATAAGTTCCCTGGCTCAAAACGGCGGCAGCACGAAGCTCGTTACCAACGATTTGGAAGGAAGCATTATCAGTAGAACCTTCTCCGCCAACTAAAGTTAATGTATGTACATCTGTTGGATTGAAATCGGTAACAGAAAAAGTGCCTATTGGTGTACCGGAAGGGGAATTGGGAACAAGGATGTTATTACTCAAAGTAATACCCGATGGCGCTACCGGCATGGCTATACCTTCTACATCAATATTGGCAAGCTCTGCTTCCCCTGCCGTTGTAATCGTTTTTCCGTTCACACCGGTATTACTTGTCATAATCCATCTCAGATAGACTGAATTAACGTTGTCACAAGTTGCAGGCAGCTGCAGATCAGTTTTGGTAACAACTTCACCCCAACCGTTGCCCAAAACAGCCGCGCCGCCTGTAACATCATAATAATTCACATCATCTAAACTGTACTGCAGTTTAAAATCCCTGGGGCCGATATTAGTACCGTTAAAATCATCGGATGTTTGGGCATAAGAGATTGTAATATTAGTAAAATTTGTGGTTTTAACTTCAATTTTGAAGCCTTTTGTTCCCGCACCATCCGCCCAATTGTTTGCATAAACATATAAATAACTTGTACTCGAATAACTAGAAGAGGATGGTGCTATGGCGCCGGTTCCGCCAAATGTTGATACTGACCTTCCAATATTATCGCCATAACCGGTTGCACTGTTGATATTGGTAGTCATCTTCCATATCGAGGATTCGGCGGCTTGAGCTCCTTGAGGCAGGACAGCCATAACTAAAAGAATAAAAGATACAAATAAAGCAAAAGCCAAGCTATTAGTTAGCAATCCTTTTATATTTTTAGTTAAATAATTCATAAACATAAACTCCTCTCCAATAACTCCTTTTTTATGGTTAAAACTAAATCTTCTACAAAGAATTACTCAAACCTCCAATCAATCATGAATGAGGCGATTAAAGATATCTCCGAGACAGCAAATCCTTTTTTAATAATTTAGACAGAATATATGTATCAACAATTCCGGCATTAAAATTGAACATTTCCCTGGGGCCTATATGCTCCCCCAAGGTAGACAGGTGAAATTAAAAAACCTCTACATATTTGTGTCTAAAATATAAGGACCGGAAAAACTAGCTATATTAAAAAACTTAACTAGGTCAGGCCTCTGTACATGTTCACCAAAAGGCATGAGACCAACTTTACAGGTCTTTTTGGGAGATGTACTATTTGAAACAAAATGCGGCTTATCCAAAGTAAAAAGGTTTACAAAAAAGCCCGCAAACCTTTGGTATACAAGGGTTTGTGGGCTTTTTTCTTTTTGCCTATGGTTACGGAAAGTACGTTTATCCAAAGTCGACGCTCCAGGAGATGGATGAACTGTTCCGGCGGGAGCTGGACCAGCATTTCCCGGGGGCCAAAGTGGAGTACTTAGTATAGGAAGCAAGGGGACGGTTCTTTTGCTTCCCCATTGCTTCCTGTCCCCTACTTGGCGTTTAGCTGTTTTACCGGTCTTGCTTCAATATAGCCTCTGTATCCCATTGGCACAAGTTGGAACCTTGGCCCATCTTCATCTGCCCATTCAAAACCATATACCTCCGGGTTATAATTTTTCATAACTTCCCATAGTTCTTCTATTGCTTCACCAAATTTTTCGTCAGCAAAAGGCTGCCCTTGAAATACCATCATTTTACACGGCGGCAGATCAATTAGGTCAAAACCTTCTGGGATTTCGCCCATATAATTTGTTGAAACTTCAACACCCTGGGCATACTCTGATGTCCCTGGTTTGAGCAGATTTTCCGGCATCCACATTCCAATTGGCTCATACATGGCTTCTTTGACATTGGACAACACATCCCATACTTCACATCCTACTTCCTCGCAGTATTCGAAATAATGTTTGGCCTTTTGACCATGTTTTAATAGCAGTTTTCTTGCTGGACGTTCAATTACTTGAACAAAAACAGTGTTCACATTATTATTCTTACCCATTTGACCCTCTCCCTTTTGTAATCTAAGGTAATAATCACGGACACTGTCGGGCATAAAAAGCTTGTGTAAAGGTGGCTTTTGGCATTTACGGTAATGTTGAGGAGTCACACCAAACTGTTTGGTAAAAGCTCTTGTGAATCCTTCGTGGGAGTCAAATACAAAATCGAAAGCGACATCTATTATTTTAAGTTCCTTATCTCGTAACTTAGCAGCTGCTTGGGACAGCCGAAGCGCTCGTATGTAATCAAAAGGTGTTCTGCCTGTCAACTCTTTAAAAATCCTTCCAGCGTGCCACGGTGAATATCCTGCCGTACTTGCAAGCATACGTAGAGTTATCGCTTCGGTTATATGTTCATTAATATAGTCCTGCATATTTTGAACGGCTTTTATTTTGGCCCAACTTTCCATGTTATCACCTCCCGCAAAAAGGATAACACCAAACACTTAGACTTACTTGACCTCTTTTGCTATTATATATTTTAAAATAAATGGCAAATAATCCCGCTCCTAAAACTAAAAATAGCAAAACCCATAATCCTTGGCAACAAAAGATTATGGGCTTGATCAGGAACTGGATAAACACTTCCCCGGCGCCACTTTATAGAATATCTAGCATAAATGCCGGTTATCAAATAATTACACAGGCTTTACCGGAATGCAGATATCCACAATGGCCTTACCTTCAGGATGGGTACTGGGGTTATTATGGTACATTTCAAAGCTGGGCCGGTCGTCAGGCAAGTAACCGCTCTCCGGCAACCAGGCACCAAACACCCAGTCCCAAGCTGCCTGGTAGTCTTTTTCTCCCAGCTCAAATCTGGCCAGGGCGTACCTGCCGGCTGGAATGACCATTTTCCCAACCTCCCCTTCAACCGCTGTGCTCGAGGGCACCGTGATGCAAACGCTGACCCGGAGCTTTTCATCCTCAGTCACTTCAGGGTTGTCGTGGTACACTATAATAGATTTGGTTGTGGGAAAGTTAAGCAGGTTTCGGGGGCCTGCCCACTGGAATAATTGCGTGTACAAGCGCTCAAACAGTTGGCCGTCACCCTTGTAGGGCCCCACATAACGCACATATGCCAGGGTCATCTCCGGCAATTCCGTTACTTCAACTGTCCTGGTTTGGTTTTCCATAACGCACCTCCATAATTGAGTATTATTGATATACTCAATATAAACCGAGGAGGCGGGAAGTTCTTCTCCTGAATTGCTTTTCACTTGTCCCAGATTGCTATAGTTACAGTATTTATGGTTACGCCAGTCTGTTGCGGAAATGCCAAAGTGCTTTTTAAAGCTTTTGGCGAAGGATGATGAATTGGCAAAACCGCATTCCAGGGCAATATCGGTCACCGGCTTGCCAGGTTCATTCAACAACAACGTTGCGCTTTTTTCCAGGCGCAGCCGTTGAATAAACTGAAACAGTGTTTCCCCGGCATAGGTATAAAATATGCGGTGAAAATGATATTTGGAGAAGCCGGCCTGTGAGGCTAGCTCATCCAAGGTGAAGCTACGGGCTATATTTTTTTCTATATAGTCTAACACTTCGTTAATCCCTGACAAGTACTGATTGCGCACTTGTTTTCTCCAACTATTGCTTGCTTTTTGCATCTTAAGAAACTTTCCTTTTCAGAATTTAAATTATGTAATCATGGCACGGTAAAAATGCTATTGTGATTATTAGTTATAACACCATAAAAACCCTTTTTATGAACACATTAAATATTGCAAACTTGAGATAAAGACATTTTGACACAAAATGCTCCACACCGCATTAATTATAGGTAAGGTAACGGTATGTATAAGCGTATTAGGAAGCAAGAGAACCGTCCCCTTGCTTCCTTCTGACAGTTTAAATAACTATCTAATTAAAAAATCGGAGTTCAACTCATCGGCCACCTGTTTGAGGCGCTGGTAATCCGCTTTGGTCAGGTGGCGGTCGTTGCCGTTTGCGTAAGATTCCACAAACTGGTTGACCGGTAAAACCCGGTATTTATTGCGCCCGTTTTCAAGATATGTATGCACCCATACCGGGGTCAGTTCATGGCCCGTTAGAATGGTTTCGCCGCTGTCCATATTTTTTGTTATGGACAGTTGGAGCAGCAACCCGCTATCGGAGTAGCGCCACCGTTGGTTGGAGATGAAATTACCCAGGGAGAAGGCGGCTATTTTTTTCCTTTCCATTCCGCTTGATACTACTGTTTTTATCAACACCGGTTGTACCACGTGCACATGGTTGCCGACTACCACGTCAACCCCGGCGTCAAAAAGGAAATTCACCTTCTCAAGTTGTCCTTCGTGCGGTTCCCGGCTATACTCGGTACCGAAATGGATGCAGGCGATAATGATATCCGCTCCGGCATCCTGCAATAATGCAATTTCTCTTTGGATTTCCGCCGGATCATAAATATTTACCAGAAAAGGTTTGTCTTTAGGCACGGTTAGGCCGTTGGTGTGTTCTGTGTAATTCATAATTCCCAGTCGAACGCCCCGTATTTCTTTCACAAAGGGCGTGTTTTTTTCTGCCTCGGTAACGTAGGTGCCGATGTAATCAAGGCCTGCTTCCGCCAGGTTGCGGTTGGTGTTGATGACCCCTTCCACGCCGCGATCCAGGCTGTGATTGTTGGCGGTTAAAAACATATCCAGCCCCACTCGGCGCATTTCAGCGGCCAGGTCGGTGGGGCAGTTGAACCTGGGGTACCCGGAATAACCAACCGCTTCCCCCGCCAGCCTGGTTTCCAGGTTGGCGATGCTGTAGTCGGCTGCGCTGATTAGTTCCCGCACCGGCTCGAATATGGTACCGAACTCGTACCGCCCGGTTTCGGGATTCCGCACCGAATACACCACCGGCATGTGCATCAGGAAATCTCCCATGACAGCCAGCGTTATAGTCTCAGTGCTCGGTTTGGATATCGGGGGCGGTTCATCCCGGGGCGGTAAACTGTCAGGGTTGCCCCCGCAAGCCGAGCACAAAAAGATAATTACAGCCAACCCCAACCAAACAATTTTTCGCAAAGCCGGCACCTTCCTGCTAAAATAAAATCTGTATAAGCATTCCATGGAGGCCAAAGTGGAATACAAACTGTGGCCCTTCCTAAAATCCGATTGTTATAGGTGTTCTCCCAGATTCAGACTATGTCCTGCCATTAATTGTCTGTTAAAGAAAGGTTGTGTAACTTTAACTGGCTGTTTAATTAATAGCTATCTTCTGTAAATACATTTTTTCGACTTGGGGCTTTTTTGTTTAGTATGATTTTATACTGTATATTTGAGTTTAGAGTATATAACCCTACATAATTGTGCACGAAATGTCGGATGGATTCATTCAATTCCTGCTATTCTATTGGTGGGAGGTCATTTCAAATGAATTTGCTTGAAAAAATGAATGGGGCGCTAACTTATATTGAAGAGAATCTTACCAGCGATATTGACTTTAAAGAAGCAGCCAAACTGGCTTGCTGCTCCGAATATCACTTTAAAAGGATGTTTTCATTTCTTGCGGGTATTACGTTGTCCGAATATATCCGCCGCAGACGCCTTAGCCTGGCGGCATTTGAGCTTAACAACAGTAATAAAAAGATAATTGATGCTGCGATTAAATATGGATACAGTTCACCGGATTCCTTTACCAGGGCTTTTCAGAATTTTCATGGAGTGCCACCATCAGAAGCCAGAAATAATGGGCAATCACTCAAAGCTTATTCACGCGTGACCTTTCAATTATCCATTAAAGGGGGAAGCGAGTTGAACTACCGAATTGTAGAAAAAAAGCCATTTAGAATAGTCGGGATTATGAAAAGAGTCCCAATCATTTTCCACGGGGTGAATCCGGAGATTGCCTCTATGTGGAAAACTTTAAATAATGAGATGATAAATAAACTTAAGCAGCTTTCTAATGTCGAGCCTTTGGGAATAATTCAAGCATCCACGAATTTTTCTGAAGGGCGAATGGAAGAAAAAGGGGAACTTGATCATTTTATAGGTGTGGCAACAACTAATGAGTGTCCGGATAACCTGACGCGGCTTGAAGTTCCTGCCTCAACCTGGGCTGTATTCGAATCAGCCGGCCCATTTCCCGACACGCTACAAAATATCTGGGGACGCATCTATTCCGAATGGTTTCCCTCTTCAAACTATGAACAAGTAAAAGGACCGGAAATCTTGTGGAATGAGCATTTAGATATAACTTCACCAACTTTTAAAAGCGAAATATGGATACCAATTTTGAAAAAGTAATAATAAACCGGAAACCGTCAAATTTGATTAGACGGTTTCCGGAGTTCTGTGTGATTATCTCGAGGGCTACAAGCCATATTATTCGGCGGTATTTGGGTATAAAAAAGCTGTGGCTGACAATGCGCCAGACAGGAAGCCCAACCTCGTTACCTATATGAGATAAGCTATGCCTGTAATGAAGCAATTAATTTCCCTTGCCCCTTATATACCATTTTTTTGTTGATTAGCTCTTTGATGATGCTATTATATATATCCTTGTACTGTCCGGCAAAATACAAATTCGCTGTTTCCGGATACCAATAGGTATTCATAAGATAATCAAAGAAATCAGCCTCCCTAAACCCTGCTTTCATTAACAGGGTATACAAAATTATTTTCTTTATTTGATCCCTTCCCATGCGTTCAGGATCTTCTAAAAAGTATTCCAACCGTTGTTTACATTTTTGAATTGCCTCGGCCGGGTTATTAATAACATTGCCATGTCCCGGATAAATGGTTTTTATTTTTAAAGCGGCAAGTTTTTCCAAAGATTTGTATTGTGAGAATGGTGCCATGATACCTTCTATACGGGGGGTTATAACTCCAAAATCTCCATCCCCCCAAACTGCATCTGAAGATATTAAAAATTTGTGCTGGGGACAATAAAGGCAAATCATGCCGGAAGCGTGTCCGGGAGTATGGATAACAATGAGTTCAAGTTCATCCAGCATGAGTATATCCCCATGATCAACACTACGATGCACGGTAAAGAAATCTGCTTCTTGATCATAATAACGCCGCCATGTATACCAGTCGTTTTGGTTTTCGATAAAATACCGGTCAATATAATGGGTGGCTATCTCACAACCAGATAGTTGCTGGATGTATCTATTGCCACCGATATGATCACAATGGCAATGGGTGGATATGATAAGGTCAACGTTCGAGGGTTCTACACCGGTTTGCTTAATTAAGCTCAAAGTTTCGTTTAACTCTTTTTTGTAGCCCGTATCGATTAAAATTTTATTTTGGCCATTAAAAACAAAATGATTGGCATTCAGCCACCCGCGCTGAATAAAATAAAACTTGTCAACTACTGTCTTAATCATTTTTATACCCCCACGTAAATGGAGCTTGTTTGGATTGGAGATCTGTTCAGCCCACGCTAGCTATTTCCCCCCCCATCAGCTTCCGACAGACACTTTTAGGCCTGCAATTTCAATGATTGATTTTAGTTTATTAATCTGTTCTTCTCCCGGTGGCACTGTTCCGGTTAGATTATATTCTTTGCCCATCTGGGCGCATTTAGGCTTTCCGCCCTCGTGGTACGGGAGCAGGGAAACCTTTACGGCCTGGATCCGCACCCCCAAAAGGGCAATATTTTTTATATGCGCCTCGGAATCGTTAAAACCGGGAATTAGGGGCACCCTTAGCCAGACCCTGGTCAGACCGGCCGTTTTAATTAGATTTTCCATGATTAGGCGGCTGTCGACACCGGTTTTGCTTTTGTGCTGACCGGGATCCAAGTGTTTTATGTCAAAAAGAACTAAATCCGTATACTTGAGCACTTCCCTCATCCTTTCCCAGGGGGCGTGTCCAGTTGTGTCCAGGGCAGTATGTAGCCCAGCCTGCCGGCACTGCTGCAGCAGGCAGGCCACAAATTCACTCTGGCAAAGAGGCTCGCCCCCGGAAACCGTAATTCCACCGGCTGAATTTTTGTAGTAAATCTTATCTTTAAGCACCTCGTTATATACATCTTCCAGCTTCATATACCTGCCACTAACAGTTATCGACTGGTAAGCACAGGCATCGGCACACTTCAAGCAGTGGTCGCAGGCAGCCCAATCTATCTGTCTGCCTTTTACGGCCGTAAAAGTAATTGCCCCCCTGGGACAAACACTTAGGCATTTGCCGCAACCTTGGCAATTAATATCTCTTACCATCAGGTTGGGAAAAAAATATTGTGATTCGGGATTTGAGCACCACTGGCAGTTCAAAGGACACCCTTTCATGAACACCGTTGTCCTGATACCCGGCCCGTCATGGAGACTAAACCTTTGGATATTGAAGATCAGCCCTTCATGTTTCATAGTTAAAATCTCTCTTTCATTGGCAAACTATATAATTGACTAAGAAAAATCATGCTCGGACCTAGCAATGATATGATCCTGCAATCCCTTGGTCAGGTCTACGAAATAGGCGCTGTAACCAGCCACTCTTACTATAAGATCTTTATGGTTTTCGGGGCGCTGCTGCGCGTCAACCAGGGTTTCCTTATCCACAATATTGAACTGGATGTGGGGAATCTTCATTTCCCGCCAGGTTTTCAGGTAATTGACAAATATATGCGCCATTTCCCCTTCCAGGAGCCTCGGGGGGAACTTCTGGTTTAAAAGGTGGTTATAAGTTTTAAGGGTGTCGATTTTGGCACATGAATTAAGCGCAGCTGTAGGCCCTTTTTTATCCAGACCGGGCTGTGGGGACAGGGTGGAATCTGCAAAAGGCCCCCCGTCCATCCTGCCGTCCGGTGTGGCCGGAGTGTCCGCCGAAAGGCCGTAGGTTGCCGAAACGGCGCTCCCGTCACCTCTGAGGGAATATCCAAAGCGGTCTTTCACGCTTTCCATGGTCTCTTCTGTCCGGTGGTGCACCTCGCTGGCAATCAGATCCGCGTAATCATCGTCGTTTCCGTATTTAGGAGCGTTTAAACAGGCCTGCCTTAAGTCTTCCCGCCCCTCCCAGTTCTTGTCCATAATCTCAATCAGCTCCGGCAGGGAAACCAGTTGGTCTTCAAAAACCACTTTTTTAATGGCCGCCAGGGAATCGGCCACATTGGTGGTGCCGATTACAACAACAAAGTCATGTACCATAGAAGGATAAACCCACTGCCGGCAATCTTTGCCGCGCTCTATGCAGCCCTCCACGATAGCCGAATAAAAAGGTCGCGGACAATATTTAGCGTATAAATCACGACAGGTATTCTCAATTTGCGCCAGCTTGGTGGTAAAAAATTTAACCTGTTCAAGATAAGCCTCTAAAACATCCTCCCAGGATGTAAACATGGTCGGGTCGGCTGTTTTAGCCCCCCATTGCTCCCCGGTTTGCGGGTTTACTCCCTGTCGGAGGGCCCACCAGAGGCATTTGGCCAATACAAAATAACCGGCCACCCGCCGGGTGATATTTTTTCCCGGTATATCCATGTATACGCACCCCGAAACCGCGTAATCCCGGGCGTCATCGGGGGGAACGCCCCACTTTTCCAATAGGGGAATAAGGGCTTCATCATTGAATAACGAAGGATAGCCGATACCGGTTTTAATTATATCCAGAGCCTTGTATAGTAATTTGTCCGGGGTTCCGTTATGAATGCGCAGGGCCAGGCTAGGCTCTATGGTTCTCATTTTCCCGGCGGCTTCAAGGACAAGGTAGGTCATTTCATTGGTGATGTCACGGCCCTCTTTATCGGTTCCCCCGAGGGTGATGGCCTGAAGTGAAGCTACTCCGCCGTAAACCGAGGTTACCAGGGGCGAATAAACCAGCCCCAGTTCCAGGAACTTAACCCAGAGGAGTTGGAGGATTTCAACAGCTTCATCCCTTTTCAGCCTTCCTGCCTTGATGTCCCGCTCATAATACGGCCCCAGCAGGTGGTCGAAGCGGATGCCAATGCCGAGGGTCGAATACTCAAGGTACCTGACCAGGTGCACGAAATAAAAGAATTGCACTGCTTCCAGGAAGGTGCCGGGAGGGTTGGCGGGAACCCGGCGGCAAATACGGGCAATCTCTTCGAGCCTGGCTCTTTTTTCCTCGTTTTGCTCCCGTTTGGCCATCTCATCAGCCAGCGCGGCATAGCGGCCGGCAAAGTTGATTACCGCCTTCAACACAATGATTACCGACTGTAGAAATTCCTTTTGTTCAATGTAATCATGGGGAACGGTACGGTCTATTTCCGCGAGCCGTTCTTCCGCCAGACCGATACGGCCGTTAAGCCCCGTCTTAAACATAGCCTCGTAATCCGGCAGCCCCAACTCCGACCAGTGCGTCCAAAGAAAAGTCCCCTCGTACTTCCAGTACTTGGCAAGATCCCCGCTGAAGTTATCCTGATGCCGGTCGCTCATGCACTTTCCCTTCCAGTAGGCGCAGAGCTCATCCAGCTCTTTTTTGCCTTCCTCGTCCAGGAGGGTTTGGCCGGCCTCGCTGTTGACCAGTCGCTGCACGGATCTCCAGTTCATATCAATGGGGTGATAAAGCCCTTCCGGGCTGGAGGTCTGGTAACCGACAATCCGCTCCCAGTCATTAATGAATATGTCCATGTTATTCAGTACATGAGCCAGAGCCCTGGCGCGGCGCAGAACCATGGATTGACCGTCGGTTTCCCTGAACGACTGGGTCATTAAGCGGGATCGCTGCAAGTCCAGCTTGATTTCCGGACGAAACATGCCCCGGGAGATTTCATCGGTAGTGTAACCCCGCTGAACGTTGCGCACCGCTTTAACGACTAGTTTACTTTTCAGTTCCCCTGCAGATTTCAAGTTTGACAACCACCTTTTTAATTTTTTAAGTTCTAAAATAAAACAAAATGTTATACCCAATATAACAGTTTGTTATTGATTGAGCAATAGTCTAGGCCTTATTAATCCTGCCAAAAAATAATAAAAAACTAAGCAAGGGACAGGCCGCTTTTTTCCAAAAACAGAAAAAAGCGGCCTGTCCCTTGTTGTGTCTTGTCCTTTACAGTTGGCTGGCAATAATCATTTTTTGGATCTGGCTGGTTCCCTCCACGATCCTTAAAGTCTGGGCATCCCGCTGGTATTTATCCATCAAAGAGCGGCCGGTACAGCTTTTTTGGCCCCAAATCAGCATCCCCTCACTGGCGGCCCGGAAAGCCACCTCGGAGGCAAACAGCTTGGCCATCGACGACTCCCTGGTGTAATCCGTATTCAAATCCATAAGCCGGCAGGCCCTCCATACCAGAAGGCGGGCGGCGTCAAGTTCAGTAGCTAATTCTGCCAGGATAAAGCTGATGCCCTGGTTCTTGATAATCGGACGCTCTAAAATAATCCTTTGTTTGGCATAACAGGTGGCCTCTTCTATGGCTGCCCGGGCAAGACCGACGCATATGGCACCGAAAAAGGCCCGGCCCAAATCGAGAGTCTGCATGAGCAAGAGGTACCCGCTGCCCGGGGGACCGATCAGGTTGGAGCGGTGCACCGCCACCTCATTGAAAAAAATGGCGGCCGACGGAGTGCTGCGTAAACCCGGCTTGTCGTAAAAGGGGCCAAAAGTCATGCCCTTTGTGTCCCCGGCGACAATAAAAGCGTTAACCCCGGCCCGGCCCCGGCCAGTGTCGCTATTGGCAAACACGATGTAAAAAGCGGCGTTCCCAGCGTTTATAACCGGACTCTTGGCGCCGTTGATGATATAGTAATCCCCTTCCAGGCGAGCAGTGGTTGCAAAGGAAGTGGTATCGGAGCCACCTTTTTCCTCGGTAATGGCGCAACCGGCCACCGACCCGCCGGGGTTTAAAAGAAGCGGGAGAAAGGTATCCTTCTGCTCAGGCGACCCCCCGAGCAGGATGGCTGAAACGGCGTGCACGGTGGCCGCATATATGCTGGCTACACCCGCGCACCCGAAACCAATCTCCTCTGTAACCAGGGACAGGGTGACCCGATCCAGTGGGTTACCGCCGAATGCCCGGGGTATAATGAAGGCGTTAAGGTTTTCCCCGCCTATTATTTTCAGAATCCCTTCATCCATCGGCCCCGGCTGTTTTCCGTCCACCCGGAGGGAATACGGCTGGATCTTTTCCCTGGCCAAAGTGTGCATTTTATTTTGCAGGTCTATCTGTTCCGGTGTTAGTTCAAAGGCAATCATTTATTTCCCTCCCCGCTTTTCTGCCACTTGATAAAATCCAGGACCAACTTCCTTTGTGCGGGTTTTAAATCCCGGGCCAAATAAAGAATCTCCTTTAAATAAGGTTCTTTTAAAATTTTAAGCAGGCTGTTATTCAGCATTTGATCTTCTTCAGGGTTTTCCAAAAAATAAGTTATGGATCTACCTAGAATTTCCCCTATGCGCTGCAAATCGGCAGTATAAATCCTACGCTTGCCCAATTCGTAATTGGAAAGCGAAGCTTGAGTACATCCCATTTTGCGGGCCAGTTCTTCCTGGCTTAAGCCCGCTTCCTCCCTTGCCTTTTGCAACATCCGACCAATCTCTTTATATCCCATTTATGCACCTTTTATATTATTATTGCACAAATATTATAGCACAGTATCCCGCAATTCGCTGCGGGTCAACCAGCAGTGGTTAAAGGATTGCACTCTTACGTTAATCCGCCACATTGGGCTTGGAGATTACTACTTGATCAGCGGCGAAAAAGAGCCAACGATATTTATTAATGAACCACAGAGCCAATATGAAGGACAGCAGGTCAGCCACAGGAAAGGCCAGCCATACTCCATTTAGGCCAAATATAGACGGTAAAATTAAAATAAGGGGAATTAAAAACAGCACCTGACGGGACATGGATAAAATAAAGGCTGCTCTAGCTTTCCCCAGGGCCTGAAAGACCGCGCCGGTGACCATCTGAATACCAATGGTCAGCGAAAGGGCAAACATAATGCGCAGCGCGTTTTGACCCATTGCGATGGCTGCTGGATCATTGGTAAAAATTATCATGAGCGGTTTGGGGAAGGCCATAATAACAGTAAAGCCCAGCGCTACAATGGCAGTGGATACCTTAATAGCTAAACTAATAGATTCACTTACGCGGTGATGCAGATTGGCTCCATAGTTATAGCCAACCAGCGGCAAAAGACCCTGCACAATGCCGATTACCGGCATTAGCGAGAACATAATGACTCTGTGCATGATGCCAAACACCGCCACCCCCAGATCTCCACCGTGCAGAATCAGCATATGGTTGGCAAAAATAAACATAATACTTCCCGCCGCCTGCTGCACAAAGGCCGACGACCCGATAGCCAGTATTTGCTTAATCACTGACATTTCAGGCCGCAGATGGGCTAATTTAAAGGTCAGGCTGCTATTCCCCCGGGCAAAGTACACCACCAGGTAAATAGCTGTAACCCCCTGAGCCACCACTGTAGCCAGGGCAGAGCCTTTAATGCCCATCCCGAAGCCAAAAATAAACAGCGGGGTGAGGATAATATTCAAGACCGCCGAGATAATCATGGTATTCATGGCCGTCCGGGCATTTCCCTCTGAACGGACGATATTATTCATGCAAAAACCAAAGGCAAAAAATATGGTTCCGTATAGTATAATCCCTAAATAATCCTGGGCGTAAGGGAGGATGGTTTCACTGGAGCCAAACAAGTACAGAATAGGTGTTAGCAGGTTGAGTCCTAGTAACGCTCCAACAACGCTTACAGCTAACACCATACTGATGATGTTGCCAAATACTTTGTTGGCCGCACCTACATTGTCTGCGCCCAGCATTCTTGAGATTACCGACGCCCCGCCGATACCAATGGCTCCGGCCACCGCCATCACGATCATTTGCACCGGGAAGGCAATGGACACCGCCGCGATCCCTACCGTACCCACTGCTCTGGCCACAAATATGGCATCCACTACGTTATAAAATGCCATCACAAACATGCCAAAGGTGGCCGGCATGGCTAAACTTGTTAATAGACTGGGGATGGATTCTTTACCCAACCGCTCACTGTGTTGACGTTTCACAAATGGTCTCCCTTTGATTTTAAATTTTGTAAGCGCTAGAATATGTCTATATTTAAGTTATTGCCGTTCTTTATGGATATGCATGGTGGCATTGCGTGACATTTTGGTTAATAAATCCAACGCCTTTTCCGTTTCTTCTGCGGTCATACCGGTACTTAAAATATCAGTCCAACGCTGCAATATCGCATATAACCGGGGCTTAAAATCCATACCCTGTTGCGTCAAAAAAACATGATTAGAACGCAAATCTTGAACATTGGGCTTTCTAATGACGTACCCTGCTTTTTCTAATTTGCTGATGGCCCGGGCGGTGGTGCCCTTGTCTATGTTAAAAAGAGTGGCCACCTCCTCCTGAAGCATGCCGTCCCTCTTATATAATGCCAGTAGAAACATAAATTGCCCTTTGCCAATATTATAGGGCTCCAGTTCTTTGGCGACAAAAATTAGTCCATAGCGATAAAGTAAAGAAATCCATCTTCCCCAAAAGACATCTGTCATACCTGACATGGGCAGCCCCCTTTAGTTGCATATGCAACTATTGCTCTGTCTATTATAAGTAAATCATGTTCTATGTTCAACTATAAAAGCTAAAACGGGTATTAATGGCTGGCAAAGAAAAAACCCACAATCCTAAAAATATAACGGATTGTGGGTTTTTAATTTAGCGGAGAAGAGCTAAAGTGCTGCAGGTTAGCTCTAATTTTCAATTAGTTGTTTACTCCCGAAGAAACAACCGCTTTAACCTTTTGCACCCCCAGTCCGCCCCGCCCGTCGGAAGCCAGCAGCAGGAATGTATGGGTGCCCACATCGCTGTCCTGGGGCTCGAGAACAAGCTGAGAGCCTTTAATGGAGGCAAACCTGGGGGCATCTCCAGATAGACCAAGAATTAACTGGTCGCCGTCAGGATCAATGACTGATATATCCACCTTAACGGCACTGCCTGTCTGTACACCCTGGGTCGGAACGGGCTGAATGACGGGACTGCCGTTCCTGCCGAATGAAGTTACTGTCAGTTTTCTGCTTGTGGTGCCGCCATTGCCGTGAGCATTAACAGTAAAGGTATATGTTCCCGCCGGAGCATCTGAAGAAAATATCAGCCGTGTACCGCTCAGCGTCACAAAGTCCGGGGCGTCGCTGCCCAAACTAAAACTCACGGGAGCCCCGTCAGGATCCGTGGCGCTGATTTGGACAGTGGTAATGAAGTTAAGTGTGGGCCCCTGACTGCCTACGCTTGGTTGCGTCACCGCCAACGCTGTTCCCCTGCCGGTTAACGACACTACCGTATCCGGTTCATCAGGGTCGTCGGACGCAATGGCAACGCTGCCATTGAAGGTACCGGCGTTGCTTGGGCTAAAGCGTACTGTAAAACTGGCAGAACCACCCGGAGAGAGGGTACTGTTGGAAACATCATCGTTAACCAAACTAAATTGGGCGCCTGAAACTGTAATGGAACTTATAATTAGCTCTCCATTACCGATATTTTCTACAGTAAACTGAGCATCATCCGAACTATTTACATATACATCACCGAAATCCTGAACACCGGAGGTGATGTATATTTCCCCGGCAATTATGACCCCGCTGCCGTCTAGATTTATGGTAACAGGATTTTCATCGCTGTCGTTTGATGGTATGGTTATGCTGCCGCTGTAAGCTTTTTCGGTAACAGGCGCGAAACGCACCGTCAGGGAAGTGGAAGACTGCGGTTCAACAGTCGTGTTAGAAACATCACCAACCAAACTAAATGATTCCCCTGTGGCACCTAGTTCTCCCAGATCCAGGGGACCGGCACCCTGGTTACTGATGGTCACTTGTTTTTCCAAACTGCTTCCCAGCGCAACATTTCCGAAATCTAGAGCTGTTGGGGCGACATCAATCTCCGGCGGTTCAACGCCGGCACCGGACAGGCTGATGATTAACCTGCCATTATCCCGGTCGTTGGAATTCATAATCAAGCTGCCATTGTACGTATTCAAGGCCTCAGGCGTAAAGCGGGCGGTAACGGTACCCGTCTCCCCGGGCGCCAATATCCGGCCGGACGCGTTATCAGCAGTGAGGGTAAAAACCTCACTCTCATTAGTTATCAAACCCTCACCGAAAGCAAAATCCGTTTCAATCGGGTTTTGAACGGTGATGCTGCTGATATTTAAATTGCCGTTACCGGTATTTGTAATGGTCACATCCTGTTCAACATAACTTCCCGGGCTTGTGTCGCCAAAATCAACCGAGCCTGAAATTGCTTCAATTTCCGGTTGTGCCGCCATGTAATGCAATTTGTTTTGTGATTCACCGCTTATGTGCATGTTACCATTATTGTCTATTACCAGGTCCTGGTAACTATACATCCCTGGATTCTCGTCCCATTCCAACAGCGTTTCGTTGGTCCAACCAGCACCGGTATTGTAGTTATAATTAATTTTTTTGTACCGGAAATTCTGGCTGTCATAGTCCGAAAAATAGTAACAATAAAGTTTTCCCGTTGCGTCAATATTCCATGATTTAACTTCAGCATAGTTTCTATCGTCGGAGGAAGGGAGATAAAAACTGCTCCAACCCGTCGATGTCTTCGTGACATATTTTAATCCTGAAGCAAGTATATGGGGCACATTATTGCTGTCCAAAACTATTTGAGGAAATTTGCCGCCATTCGCTGTTTCTTCAACCCATGTATTGCCCTGCTTATTAGCATATTTGATACTGTTGTTAACGGAATAGCTTACATGTGGATTATTATTACTGTCCAAAACAATGGAAACACCTTTAAGCACAGCGGCAGTATTTGGTGGCTTGGATATTGCGTCCAAAGTATTTAAAGACCAGTTAGTTGCACTTTTAGTTGCGTATCTATTTTTGGTAGCGTATTTAGTGTAACCCTCACTTGCAATATCAATATTGTAATTTTCAAGCTGCAATACAATATGCGGTTGATCATTAATATCAAGAGTAAAATCGAAATTAATGGTAGTTGGATTCATACTATAACTGTAAATTGTTTCAAATGTCCAGCTGCTATTCGTTCGGAAACCGTATACAAATTCCTTGTTAAAACGATCAACTAATACAATATGGGGATTACCGCTGCTGTCCATGATTAGCTTAGGAGTAGTAAACTTGCCGGTTAAAAGATCCTCGACAACCCAAGTGCCGCCCGACCAGTAAGCATATCTTACCGTATAGGTAGAATTGTTATAGGAGTAGGAGACTAATTTGTTATAGATTATATGGGGTCGGTCATTAGCGTCTACAGCAATTGCACTGCCGCGGTTGGTATTATCAGACTGATCCACAATTTCCATATTCCAGGTAGTTTCAGCATCAGATATACCGGTACCGAAAAACATGGCAGCAAATAAAAACGGGATAAATAATATACCGATAAAGCCCTTTTTCACACTGTTTCCCCCTTTTTCTTTAATAACAAAACACAGTTAACGGTGTTATTGTTTAATTGGTTTAATCAAGCGGTTCTAATCATCCGCATTATCACCACCGCGGCCTGGGCCCTGGTGGTTTCCCCTTCGGGTTTGAATTTTCCGTCCGGGAAACCGGCAACCAAGCCTTTGGAATACGCCGCCACGACATAAGGACGCAGGTCCGGGGCAATGGTGCCAAGGTCGGCGATTTGACCGTCATTATCTTGACTATAACCCGTTTCCCCGACAGCTCTGGCCAGTATCCGGGCCATTTCCACCCTGGTAATGGCCCTTCTATAATTGGTAAACTCACCTGCCTCCACCAGTCCCAGTTGCCTGGCCCGCTCAATACTCGGACCGGCCCAGTATGCCGCGCCCGCATCCAGGTCGCTATGGCCCAAAGACGTTACCGTCATACTGATAAACTCGTCGACATTCACGCTGTTTCGGGGCTTAAACGTTCCGTCGGGGTAACCCGATATCACACCTTTGGATAAAAGGTCCATCACATCCCCGAAATACCAGTCGGTTGGCATAACATCGGGGAACTGCACTTGGGCCTGGTAAATATCGTCTGGGTTCCTTGGCGTCAGCAGGCAGACGCGTTTTTTTCCGTCCACGAAACCCTCGGCGATGATTTGGCCCAGGTTGTTTATATCGTACGCCCCGGTAAGCCTCCAACCCAACAGGGGGTCGATCAGGTAGTTAAGGTCCACCATTCCCCCTGTGGTCCTGTAGACAAAGGCGTGCTCAATTCCTTCTGTGGTGTCCGATTTACCTACAATGTAGCCGGCGTCGTTAATCCCGTAGGCCGCGCTTTCCGAGCCGCCCAGGGTCCCCAGGTCCGTCATCTGCAACTGGTTTATTTCCACCCAGTGACCGGCCGCAGGGTTGGTCACTCCTGTTCCGGGGGCGGCCAGGAAGGCATGGCTTTCCGTCGAACCCGCGGTTTCGGACCAGCCCACAATGAAGCCTTCGTTATTCACATCATAGGCTGCGCTGTTCATGCCGCCTAAAGTGCCCAGCACCTGGAGGCCATAGGATGGCCTGTATCTAAAAGCACGAATTACATTAACCAGTTCACTAGACACTGTACGTTCGGTTGTGCGTAACTGGCCCACTGCGCTACCGGAGGCGCTGGAAGCAAAAACTTCCGCTTCCGGGGGCAGGTTCAGCCTGCCAAAGGTGGCGCCCGGGGGCAGATACGATGAACCGTCGGCGGGATTTGACACCCATAAGGCCCCGGTTACCTTACCACTGGCATCAAATGTGAATGCTGTGGCCGGGCCCTTGGCGTAAGGATCTTCTACAACGCCCAGGTCTGTCAGCACATATTCATATTGGGGTAGTACTGCAAGGGTGGTCTGTACAGAACCTTTATCCAATTCCGCGGTTACCGTGACCTGGGTGATTTGATCCACTTCAAGGGCCTGAATATCAAATTCCGCGGCCTCTTTACCCTTCGTTATGGTTACAGATGCGGGTAGTTTGATAACCTTTTCATTATCGGTACTTAGCTGCACCTGCACATCACCCTTGACTGCCGGCAGGGAAAGGGTGACTCTGCCCCGACACTGCATGCCCCCGATAGCCTGACCGGGCTTGATGACAATTGATTTAAGGATAGTGCCGGTGGTTACGGTCACAGATGGGTTCGGTGCACTTTCATTACCCGCTGCATCCACTGCTACTACCGTAAAGGTGTACGTATTACCCTTGGAAAGATTCTTTATCGTGTGCGACAAATTGCTGCCGCCGGTTTTGTCTACCAAGTTGTCGCCCTTGAATATCCAGTACCCGGTGACGCCTTCGTTATCGTCGGCCCTTGTCCATTTTAGTAACAGGCTGGTTTCACTGACCACCTCGGTTGTAAGACGCCCGCCGCCGGGCCAATAAGGAGGAACTTCATCCTGCACTATGGGGCGCGGGGAACCTCCACCGGAACTACCTCCGATGGAAGGCTGGGAATTTGTAGCTGCCGTGCAAACCGGTCCGTCGGTGCTCCAATTGCCGGCGGTGTCGTCGGCCTCAACCTTGAAATTATAAGTGGTTCGGGCAGACAACCCCGTGACTGTAAAGCTGTTCTGGTCTCCGGAAACGGTATTTAACTCAATGTCGTCCATGAAGATTCGGTAATTCTCCACACCGGTATCATCCCGGGCCAACGTCCAGTTGAGGGTCAACCGGTCATAGCCAATATTGCCGGCACTTAGCTGGGCATCGGGCCACGTGGGTGGAGATGTATCCCCCAGACTTTCCTCATCATCTGTAATGATTAGCACTGCATTCGCCCGGGATCCCAGAGAAGCACCTCCGGTGGGGTTGTTTAAGATTAGGTTGACGGTTTCGTTACCCTCGATCTCCCCGTCGTCAAGGATATCAATGTCGAAGCTTTGGCTGGCTTGACCGTCAAAGAATATCAATGTGCCCGAAGCCGCCGTGTAATCCTGCCCTGCAACCGCCGTCCCGTCCGAGGTGCTGTACTGGACGGACACTTCCCCGTCGCTGCCTGTTCGCACTACCGTGATGGTGGCGGTGCCACCGTATACAGCGCTGCTGACACTGTCGTAAACGGCTTCGGTCACGGAATAAGTGCTTTGGGGAAATTGCAAAATTCCCGGGGTTATCACCGGGTTAACTGTCAAACTAAAATTGCCGCTATCCGTCCCGCCCCCGTTATCAGCCACATCCACGGTAAAAATATAATCACCGCTTTCAGACGGAGTGCCTGAAAGTTCACCTTCTGCCGCTAGGCTCAACCCAGTAGGAAGGCTGCCGCCGGCCAGGGAAAAACTGTACAGTGGAATACCGCCAGAAGCGGTGAAGGTGTGGGTGTAGGGCTCTCCTTCGGTTGCATCGGAAAGGGATGCTGCAGCCATCTGCAGTGGTTCAATATTATCTATTAAGGTAAGAGTAGCCGCCCTTAGCTCTCCAGGTTTAATATCGCTTTCATCTTGGTAAAGGTATATATTTAAATTCTCGTTGTCTTCATCCAACTCGTCGTCCACTATGTCGATGGTAAAATACTTTTCTGTTTCACCTTCATTAAAAGGCACCGCTATATCTCCGGAAAACATGTTAGCCGTATAATCATAATCATCAGGCTTCACTGCCGTTCCTTCTTCAATGCTGACTACAATGCCGCCGCTGCCGTCACTGCCATTGTAACGGATTAGCTTGATGAAAACCGTGCCGGCGCCTTCATCAGTGTATAATTCACTGCTTTCAAAACGTACCAGCCCGGGTTCCGGGGCCCCCTGCACCAAAATGGTGCTGCTGGTCACATCCGTGTCGCCGGCCAGCTCCGACCCGGCAATTACAACGCTGAAATAAACGTCAGCATCAAAATCGGTGCCGTCGTAAGCCAGCTCCAGGTTACATTGAGTCGAATCTACATAATTTACACTGTGGATGCTGGTTCCGGGAGGCGCATTACTTAGCCCGAAGCTCGTTAAATCCAAGCTGTCGTCTGTAAATGTTTCATTAATCAGGGTAACGGTTAATATACGGCCGTTGAAATTTTCTTCCGACATGGGCCTGTCTGCGAATAAAGCTGCCGCAGACCCTGTAAGTTTACTTATGGTAGAAATAAAAATATCCGAAAATTCATTATTGTCGTTTGCCACCAGGTTGGCATCCTCCGAAGCATAAACCACAACCCTTCCGTTGCCGCTTAACATGGGGCAACCAGGGGGTTCAACTCCCTGTACACCTTCTGAAGAAACGCTGACACGAATTGTTCTCTCGTCAATAATATCCCGGACAAAAATATCGTTTTCGTTATTGGTATCTCCATCAATAAGGTTGGCCACTTCTGATTCAAAGACCACGTAGCGGCCATCGGCGCTGATGGAGGAGCCACCAAGGAAAAAATTCGTGGTTCCGCTGTGGGCTGTAAACCCGGTTCCGTTCAATGGTTTACTAACTAAAATTGTATTTACAGCCCCGGTTTCGTCATATATCTCGTCATTATCAGCATCCCGGTCATGAACGTAAACGTTCGTCCAGTACCTGCTGTTATCATATTCCGGGGTCAGGTTTCCGGCGCGGGTTTCAAAAGATACGTAACGTCCGTCGGTGCTGATGTCTGCATACCAACTGGCGGCATCAGCAGATTCACCATCTGAAGTAATGCTAACCTGGGTGCTGTCTTTGGATTGGATATCGTAAACATAGACCTGGTCGTTGTGATCATAGACCACGTAACGGCCGTCACTGCTGACCACGGGACCGTAGTCTCCTGAATTTATCAACGTAGTGCTGTCGTCTGTAGAATTATACATACCGTCAGCACCCCGGTCATAAAGATAAACATTGTTGGCCCGGTTATAGGCTATGTAACGGCCTTCACTGCTAATAGAGGGCCTGGAATCGTGCCAACCACCTTTACCGATGTAATAGGTTTCCCCCGCATCCATGTCCCGCACGTAAACATATCCATAAATGTCGTCTTCACGGAAAACAACGTAGCGCCCGTCCGGGCTGATATCGGGGTAACCCGCCCAATCCATTTGACTGCCGTCCGGATAAATACTAATCGTTTCAATATCTCCGGTCTGCGAGTCGTAAAGGAAAACATCACGCCAGTTACCGTTGGCATCATCAGGAGATAAGCCTGTTGCTTCAGAAGCGAAGACCACATAGCGGCCATCATGACTTAGGGAAGGGAAAAGACTCTCGCCATCCGTCTCCCCGCCGCTACCTTGAACTCTTTCAGTAGATACAACAGCTGTGTCAAAATCAACAGCCGCTGCATTATTACTGAAAATCGCAATCTGAAATAATACTAATAATGTGATTGTTGTAATTCGGCTCAGCATGTTTGTTTTTAGCAATCATAATCCCTCCACATTAAGTAGCTTTTAAAGAAATTTCTGTTATCTCTAATTTTAATGCATGAACTTAAAGTCTACCTTAAGCCAACCTTAAGCCAAGTTAAAGCCTAAGGTTAAAGTGCTTTTTATAGTCCCTATTGTCACAAAATACGACAGGAAATTAAAGCCACCAAATAGAACTATATGTTAAGGTGGTTTTTATTAGGAGGTTTGGTAAGTGGCCGGTGAATTGATTCTCGTGGTCGATGATGAAATGGAAATCAGGGATTTAGTTTACCGTTACCTGGCCAGAGAGAATTACCGGGTTGTCACAGCCGACTGTGGCGTTGCTGCACTGCATATGGCCTTTAAACATCAACCCGACCTGATTATTCTAGATATTCTATTGCCGGACTATGACGGCATCGAGGTTTGTTATCAGCTGCGCACCCGAACCAGTGTCCCGGTTCTTTTTCTGAGCTGTAAAGATGCCGATGAGGACAAAATACTAGGTTTGGGAGTTGGCGGCGATGATTACATAACCAAACCTTTCAGTCCCGGTGAATTGGTGGCCAGGGTAAAAGCCCATCTGCGGCGAGCCAATTTGTCTGAAATGGATGAAGATTCAAGCCAGGTGTTAAGATTTCCCGGCCTGGAAATCGATCTGGCCAGCTATACAGTCCGCGTGGGCGATGAAAACATAACCCTACCTGCCAAGGAATTTGAAATTTTATCCCTGCTGGCCAAAACCCCCAACCGACTATTCCGCACCGAGCAGCTTTACAACCAGGTCTGGAAGGAACACAGCATCGGTGACACCAGAACCGTGATGGTTCATATCAGCAACCTGCGTAAAAAAATTGAAAAAGACCCTGCCAACCCTAGTTACATCCTTACAGTCAGAGGCATTGGTTATAAGTTTAATACGAACTAAGATCCGCTTAAAAACTACCTAATTCGTTAAATGTTTATATTATGATTGTATTGCACCAAATTTAAGAATACCTAAAGCCAACCTTAAGTCCAGTTAAAGTTTCTGATTTGCAACAGGCACTGCACTTTTTGATACTTTTTTTGTGGGGTGAAAAATGTCCTGGTTTATACCTGCTGAAATTGCGCAAATGGTTATGACCTCTGTGCTGGCGCTGGTATTGTTTTACCTGTACGCCAACGACCGCAGGCCATATTTAGTTATGTGGGCGCTGGGTTGGCTTTTTTGGTTTTTTAAGTATTTCTTCGAAATTGCCATGTTCTTAAACGGGGAAACGGCGTTTTTACTGACCGGTAATTTGTTATGCTGGCTTACAGGAGGAGTACTTCTACCGCTTGGTGTTTTAAATTTCTTAAATCAGAATAAACCCCTCTGGTTCTACTCCGCTGGCATAATAGCCGTTTGGATCGTGTGCTCCAATTTACTGGGTCTATCTTTTCTTTATCAAGCCATCCCCTTGTTTGTTTTTCTTGGCATCTTGTATATAATAACCGGCATAATATTAATCCGAAGTCGCAAGAGAAAACTGCCGGGGCAGATTATTACCGGATGCTGCCTGATATTGCTGGGCATGCACCTGATGAATTATCCCCTGCTGGTGCATATTGAGATGCTCTCGGCCTGGGGCTATCTTATTGCCGGCACTATAACGTGGATTACCGCCAACGGGATGCTGCTTATTTATTACCAGAGCATCAGAATGAAATTAAGCGACAGCGAAAAGCGTTTCCGACTGCTGGCTGAAAACGCCCGGGATTTAATTTACCGTTATCGGCCGGGGAACAAGCCCCAGGTGGAATATATCAGCCCTTCGGCCATAGAAATCACCGGTTATACACCGGAAGAATTCTATGCCGACCCCGCCTTTTTTAATAACTTACTGCAACCGGACACACAAACTTCACCCGAAGCAGCCCGGGAGCCTGTACTCACGTCACCGAATGCCCTCCTGCAGTGGAGACACAAAAAAGGGCATATTGTTTGGCTCGAACACCGCAGCACTCCTTTTTACGATAAACATGGCAACCTTATCGCCATCGAAGGTATTGCCCGTGACATCACCGACCGTAAAAAAGCTGAAGATCAAATAACGCGTCTGGAAGAATCCAGACGCCACCTGTTAAGCGACATTTCACACGACCTGCGCACCCCTATGACCTCAATTCAAGGTTTTGTCGAGGCTTTGCGGGACGGCGTTATAAACGACCCTGAAGAGAAAAAAAAATACCTGGATGTAATCCATGCCAGGGTATTGGGTATCAATAGGTTAATCCGTGATCTATTTCAATTAACCAATCTTGAGGCGCAACAAACAACCTTTAATTTTTCTGTGGTTCCAATTGATCTACTTATGCAAAACATTTACGACAAGTTTACATATGAAGTTAAGCAAAAGGGGCTATCTTTTAAACTTCATAAAGAAGAATCTGTGTCCAATGAAACAAAAAATACCAACCTGGACAATTATAAATCACCCGTTGTATATGTTGATACCGACCGCATCGATCAGATTTTTACAAACCTAATTAGCAATGCTATAAGCCATACCCACAGCGGTGGTCTAATACTAGTTAGTTATAAAATAACCTTGGATAACAAAGACATACTGATCAGTGTTAAAGATAACGGTACCGGCATTAGTAAAAAAGATATGCCCTATATTTTCGACCGGTTCTATAAAGTATCCAAGTCCCGCAATTCTTCAACCGGCGGCAGCGGGCTGGGATTGGCCATATGTATGGAACTTATCAAAAAGCATGGCGGACGGCTTTGGCTTGAAAGTATGCCTAACCAAGGAACCACTGTATTTTTTAGTCTGCCCTGTAACCAATTATAACCATATAAGATAAGGGATTCCCGGAAGACTGGGAATCCCTTATCTTATATTTGCTTTTAGTATTTAGCCAAATAATGCTTTATTTCCCATTCGTGCACTTGTTCGGCATACTCATGCCATTCTCTATATTTACCTTCCAAAAAACGATTATAACAGTGCGAGCCCATTGCTTGTTCGATTAGAGGGTCTTTTTCCATTTCTTTTAAAGCTGCAAACAAATCCCGGGGCAGTTCATCTATATTTAAAGCTTTTCTTTGTTTCTCTGATAGGCTATGAATATCTTCTTCAACTGGGGGTGGCGGCGTAAGTTTGTTTTTAATACCCTCCAGCCCTGCTTTTAACATTACCGCAAACACCAGGTAAGGGTTGGCCACGGGGTCGGGATTCCTTAGCTCAATGCGAGTAGCGCTGCCCCGCCGGACAGGAATTCTAATTAATGTACTGCGGTTTGAATTTGACCAGGCTATATGAGTAGGTGCTTCATAACCCGGCTTTAATCTTTTGTAACTGTTTACGATGGGGTTTCCAACGGCAGTCATGCCTTTGGCATGCTTAAGTAACCCGGCCAAATAATTAAAAGCAATACTACTTAATTTGTAATCACCATTGATATCGTAAAAAATGTTTTGATTATTTTTAAATAATGACTGGTTACAATGCATGGCCGAACCGTTTTCTCCCGCAAAAGGCTTGGGCATAAAAGTGGCGTAAAGCCCGTGTTTCTTAGCCACATTTTTAACCACATCACGAAAAGTAACCCATTTATCAGCAGTTTTCAACGCCTCATCGTACTTAAAATCAATTTCATGTTGTCCGGGAGCTACTTCGTGATGGGAAGCCTCGATTCTAAAACCCATTTGCTTCATAATCAGCACTATATCTCTTCTGGCATCTGCACCATGATCTATAGGCGCTAAATCAAAATACCCCGCCTTATCATGAATATGCAGGGTGGGGCCCCCATCCGCATCGGTGTGGAAAAGGAAAAACTCACCTTCCGGGCCCATATTTAACTCATAACCCATTTCCTTGGCTTCTTTTAGTGCCCGCTTTAGAGTTCCCCTGGGACATCCTTGAAAGGGCGTCCCATCGGGATTGTAAACATCGCATATCATTCGGGCCACACCTTTTTCAGTTGGCCTCCAGGGCATCACCTGAAAGGTGTCCGGATCCGGCACCAAACACTGGTCAGACTCATTAATTCTAGCGAAACCGTCAATTGAGGAACCGTCAAACATCAGGTTGCCATCCAGGGCTTCCTCCAATTCATCAGGCGTAACACTGACACTTTTTAAAACCCCAAAAACATCAATAAATTGCAGCCTGATGAATTCGATGCCTTCTTTTTCCACCTGGCTGTAGACTGCTTGTTTCTTAACCTCATGCTGGCTTTTTCCAAGTTCGTCAGTATCGATTTTAATTACCCTCCTTTACTTAAAAATCTATTGGTAGGCATTATATAACGAATTACCGTGATCTTTCAAGCAAGGGGGTCAGGCCTGTCGTAATTAAATAACTCCCCATGCAGGCCTACCCTTGCATGGGGAGTTATTTAATTACGACAGGCCTGACCCCCTTTAGGCAGGTACCATATCTTTTTGGTTTTGCCGGATCCAATGGCGGTGCTGGGCAATGGCCTCGATGAATTTTTGGCTGAAATAGCCCATGTCCGCAGCATTGCGGATAGTCACCACCCCCAATTCGTTGACCAATTCTGCATAAGTCTCTGTTTTGGCCAACGCGGCACCCCGGATTTGGGAGGCCGCCAGCAGGTCAACCCCCTCGTTGGTGGCTCCGATAGCCTTGGCGTGTTTGAAGGCCTCGTTGACGAAGTGCAGAGCGTCTCCATGGGTCAGCAGAGTGTCTACGCATTGTCGTCCTCCGGTGACGTAGACCGCGTCATACATAATAGACCCGGCACTAAAGTAGTTTTTGTTCACTTCCAACTGCCGGCCATCAATGCTGGTCAGCATGCCCTGGTTCTTGCTGATAATTTCAGCGTGCACCCCGGCGCCCTTCAAGGCCTCCATCACCTGCGTCACTTCGGGGAAATTAAAGCCGTTTTCCATTAAAATGGCTACCTTCCTGGTTCGCGCTTCCTTGATGGTATGCTCCTGGCTAACAGCCGGCGACGTGGCGGTAACACCTGTCCCGCCCGGATTTGCCGGCGCGCTGGCACCGATACCACTGGCGATTTGGGCCGCCAGTTGACCGTCCACGTTGTTGAACATATCCACTACCCGCTGTTTAATCTGCTTGTCCATCACCCCACCCACCTCGAAGTGAAAGGCGTCAATGATGTGCTGTTTTTCGGCTACCGACATACTGTTCCAGAAAAGGGTGGCCTGCCGGTAGTGATCATTAAAACTATCGCTGCGCTGGCGAATTTTATGGCCGTCCACTTTTTCGGCATGGTGAACGTAGCCGCCTTCGGCGTCGGTAGCGGGCTGTGGCGTGTTCCCCTGCAGGGAGTTCGGGAAATAGCTGACCCTGCCGCGGTCGATGGTCATGCGGTGGTAGCCGTCGCGCTGGTTATTGTGCACCGGGGCCAGGGGGCGGTTGATGGGTATTTCGTGAAAGTTTGGCCCGCCCAGGCGGATGAGCTGCGTGTCCAGGTAGGAAAAAAGCCGCCCTTGCAGCAGGGGGTCGTTGGTAAAATCAATGCCCGGTACTACGTTGCCCGGGTGGAAGGCGACTTGCTCGGTCTCGGCGAAGAAGTTATCCACGTTGCGGTTTAAGGTCATCTTGCCAATTCTTTTAACCGGGATAAGTTCCTCGGGCCAGAACTTGGTGGGATCAAGAATATCGAAATCAAACTTGAACTCGTCTGCTTGCTCTAATATCTGCACCCCCAATTCGTACTCGGGGTAGTCGCCTTTGTTGATGGCATCCCACAGGTCGCGTCGGTGGTAGTCGGGATCCTTACCAGCCAGTTTCTGCGCCTCGTCCCAGACCAGGGAATGCACGCCCAGCATGGGCTTCCAGTGCAGCTTTACAAAACGCGCCTTGCCCTGGGCATTGACAAACCGGAAGGTGTTGACGCCAAAGCCTTCCATCATGCGAAAGCTCCGCGGAATAGCCCGGTCGGAGAGCAGCCACATAATCATATGCGTAATCTCCGGCAGGCTCACTACGAAGTCCCAAAAGGTGTCGTGGGCCGCGGAAGCTTGGGGTATCTCGTTGTGCGGTTCCGGCTTAATGGAATGAACCATGTCTGGGAATTTGATGGCGTCTTGAATAAAGAACACCGGAATGTTATTGGCCACCAGGTCGTAGTTGCCTTCCTCGGTGAAGAACTTGGTGGCAAAACCGCGCACATCGCGTACGGTATCCGCCGAGCCGCGCGATCCCACCACGGTGGAAAAACGCACGAATACCGGGGTTTTTACCGCCGGATCCTGCAGAAACTTGGCCTTGGTAAACTCGGTCAGCGGCTCGTAAACCTGGAAATACCCGTGTGCACCAAACCCGCGGGCATGGACGACACGCTCCGGTATCCGCTCGTGGTCAAAGTGAGTTAGTTTCTCCCGGAAATGAAAATCTTCCATCAGGGTCGGTCCCCGGTTGCCTGCTTTAAGCGAATCGTCAGTGCTGGACACGCGCAACCCTTGATTGGTGGTTAGCTTTTCGCCGTCGTGTTCAGCACGGAAGTGATCCAACTGCTTTTCCTTGCTGTGTTCCGTTATGGCAGCCTCATGTTGATTTTCTGTATCCATTTTGTCCACCCTTTCCATAAATATTTCAAAAGCGCCTTATTACACTTGAGGTTGCAACAATTAGTGTCCCTACAGCCAAGATGTTCTATACAAAAATTGGGATGTTTGAAAATAGAAAACCCGCAGGCCTTAACAAACTGATATGCTCCCCCTGTGGTAGACAGTTTGAAAAACAAAAACTGTCTACCACGAGGAGGAGCTTTTTTTATGGGTCGCAAAGGCAAAATATCAGGATCAGAAAAGATTGCAACGATTGAAAAATATCTCCGTGGAGAAGATTCATTAAATCATTTAGCCACCGTACTTGATGTTCACATTTCATCTGTCCAACAATGGCTTCAGACTTATCAATCATTAGGGCCAGAAGGACTACTTAGTGCATCCAAGAATAGCGCCTATCCCGCAGAATTAAAAGATGCAGCGGTCAAAGATTATCTGGTTGGCGCTGGCTCTTACATGGAGATATGCAAGCGCTATGGGATTAAATCAACTCGTCAACTACGTCACTGGGTGATGAAGTATACTGGTCATGAGACGTTGAAAAGCTCAGGGACAGGAGGAGTAGCCGCCATGACCAAAGGACGAGCAACAACTTTCGATGAACGAGTTGAAATCGTTAAATACTGCATTGAACATCAATCCAATTATGCTGAAACAGCCCAGAAATTTCAGGTATCCTATCAGCAGGTTTATTCCTGGAC
>LADP01000036.1 GCA_000961575.1 Peptococcaceae bacterium BRH_c8a | reverse complement strand
TCAAACTGCATAACTCTAAAATCATGCCCGTTTTGGGGAGGGGGAAGCTATGCCCGTTTTTAATACATTTTAAGATTTTTTGGCATTATTGTATTAGAAAGTACTGCTCTAAAACTTTGAACATCGTATTTTTACGGAGGACAAAAACAATCGAAACTCCATAAATTGTTGCCTCACCCTCCGCAGTTTCGTGCTATCCGAATTATCCAAAGTTAGGCTACTTTTCTGCCATTCCAAAGCTCAAGCTATCTTTTTAGGTTGAGCTTTTTCGCGGCCTAACTTCGTATAATTGACTTAGAATAACTAGAAGTTTATTTTTTTTGTATTTTTACCCCAAGGCTTAAAGACCGAGACAAATACAACCGCTATTAATAAGGAAACCTGTAGAACACCAAAATATTGATTCATTTGACTAAAATACAAATATGTCGGGTTTTGTAAAGCCTGTAGGCGTTCCGCATCCGCTATCGCTGTAGAACCATTGGTCCACGGTCCAAGAAAAAAGGTTCCAAACAATATTTGGGCAACGGTAGCAACCCATTTTACAACTACCCAATTGAATTTAAAGAATCCCCAGTTGGTTAACCAGGAGAAAAGAAGACCGGTTAATAATGTACCAATTGCAGCAGGTATTACAATGAAATCATCAATGAACTTTATGCATGCATTAAAGGCGTAGAGTTCATCACCGTTAGTTATATGCTCTTTTGCAAACCCCAGGATTATCATGGAGACTCCAGCACCTATCCACGTACAAACCAAGATGATATGTATAGATTTTAAGATTTTTTGCCCACCTAAACTTAGCTTTAGCAATGCTTTTACTCCTTTGCTAAATATGTTTTGTTAATGATTACAGGCCAGGTTTAATGTTCCTCCGGTTTAAGTAATGAGGCTAGGTCTTGTTCGATCAAATCAAAAAAACCTTTATAACCAACAATTGGTAATATGTATAACTGGAAGTTGTGTAATCCTAATCGTGATCATTTCCCATATAAATCCATAAAGCTTCACAACTACCAGATTTAATAAATCCGCATTTTTTATAAAAATCTATGGCTTTCCATCTGCAACTACGATATGTTGATGAAAACCAGAATAAATTACTTTCATCCTTCTTACAATTTCTTTTCCAACCCCCATCTGTTGATAGTTTGGGTGAACTAAAAGATGTGGATAATAAACAACTAAATAACCATCCGAAATTGCATTACCAAGCCTTATTAATTGTTTTCCGTCCCATGCAGTAATCAAAGTATGAGAATTATTTAATGCATTAAGCAATTCTTTAGGTTTTTCACTACATGACCAGTAGATACTTATACAGGGATATCACTTCGTGTTCGTTTAAATCTTTTTCATAACTGTATTCGAAGTTTTGCATGTTTTTTCCCTCTCTGTATAAGTGCTAATACTTATTTCAAACACTCATCACAAATGTTTACCCCGGATAATCAAATTAGTTTCTTTTTAAAACCTTTATATTTTTCTGGGTTATATCCTGCGGACTCATAAAATTTACAAGCATCATTCCTATTGGTTTCTGTTACAAATATTATTTGAGTACAGTTTTTTTCAGCAGCAATTCTTTCAAGCTCTGTGATTAGTGCCCTGCCAACCCCTTTATTTCTGTACCGTTTATCAACAATCATATTTTCTAAAACCATAAATGGTTTACAATCGCCATATAGTTCTTCACAAATAACACCCATAACCGAACCGACTAACCTATCTTTTTTAATAGCACTTAAAAAAACATGAGTATGTGTTGTGCACAATTTACCAAACTGTTTATACATGAAATCAAGACAGGAGTCCTCATTCCAAAACTCTTTATATAACTGTGCTAATTCAGGTATGTCATCTGCAGTCATTTTACGTATAATCATTTGTTTTGCCTCTAGCTTTATTAATATTAATTTCATTCACCCATATCATTACCAAAACATTCAGTTCATGAATTGCTGATTATTAGCCTAATCAATAGCATTGAATTTGCCCATGGTATATGAATAATCTGTATATTATATACTGTGATTATTTTGGTTTTCGTTTTGACATTTCGCTGCGAATTTGGGAAATAGCCAAATTAGAGCCTTACCCAAGGGAATCATAAATAAATATTTGAACGTAATAGAAAAGAATCCCCATATGGGTTTTATTAACTTATAAAATATGTACTTTGCTCCTATAAACTTCACCATATCAATCATCAATAGTTCCAGTTTGATCATCTTAATTCTGTATATTGCATCATACGCATTAACTTTTGCTATTGGATTATTTGAAATATCGTTAACGAAAAAACCTAAAGCTTCATGTGAGGGGATATTGTTAAAATTACTTAACCCCACTTCTTTTCTCATAGTTGTTAAAATATCAGCTATTAAATAAATGATAAGGTTTTCTTGGTAATATTTGCATAGTGGTATCAAAGGATTCGTACTAAATTCCCTAAAGAACAAATAATTTTTATACAATTTTTTTGAACCATATAATAACAAAGATGAACCGGCATCAAAAAACTGCTTCTGAATTTCTCTAGTAATTTTAAAGTCGTTCTTTTTATTTTTTGAAGCGTTTGTGAATATGTCTTCCATTAGTTTTATCAACTTAACATATTGGTTTTTTTTGTCTTCATGCTTTTTGTATTTTAACTCTGATTTTCTGCTAAACACAAAAATCAGAACCGTAATAATAACGGATATTAACGCTATGTAATCGGCGGTTATATATTGGCTAATTGTTTCAAAAAAATTATCCATATCATATCCCCATTAAACATGAGTTCACATTATTAGACATTGTTATCTTCTGCAAATTATGTCAAAACTATTTGCAAGGAGATGATTTCATGCAATCTAATAGAACCTGTCCACTAGTTGAGCAGTACTTAGGGTATCTTACCGTAATAAAGGGTCGTTCTGAAAACACAATTAAGGAGTATCTGCATATTTCGGCCACATCCGGACACTGATTCCGGCAGCATCCGGACAGCGTAACGGGAACATCCGGACAGTATAACGGAATTATCCGGACAGCATTTCGGTCACATCCGGACACCTTGTCGAGATAATCAAATTACTGGTACCCTTGTAGCAGAATGCGTAAAGGGGGCCAGAAGATGAGGAGGCTCGACATGCTAAAAGCAAGAGAAGTTCTAAGGCTCAAAAACGAGCTAGGCTTGTCTCTGAGAGAAATCGGCAATTCATGCAATTGTGGTAAAAGCACCGTTTCAGAGGTGCTTGAACGAGCAGAAAGGGCAAAAATAGTCTGGCCGACAGAGATGAGCGACAAGCAATTGATGTCATTGCTCTATCCTCCGGTAGCAAACAAGAACTCACCCCCGGAGCCCGACATGGACTATGTTTTCTGTGAAATGAAGAAAAAAAGTGTCACCCTGATGCTCCTGTGGGAAGAATACAAGGCAAAACATCCTGACGGTATCATGTACACTCAATTCTGTGAGCGTTATAGGAATTTCAAAAAGGTCAACAACATTACTATGCACAAGGAACACAAAGCAGGCGAGGAAGTCGAGGTCGATTGGGCCGGCCAGAAAATGTCCTTCATGGAACCTGGAACCGGGGAAATCCAGCCTGCATATATATTTGTTGCCGTCCTGCCTGCAAGTGCCTATCCGTTTGTCTATGCGTACAGCGATATGAAGCTTTCAAGCTGGATTGATGCCCATGTCAGGATGTATGAGTACTTTGGAGGCGTTCCTAGAATCACCATCCCCGATAACACCAAAACAGCTGTCATCACGCCCGACCTCGTTGATCCTGTTTTAAATAAAAGCTACAACGAAATGGCTCAACATTACAAAACCACACTGGTGCCTGCAAGGGCCAGAAAACCAAAGGATAAGGCAGCAGATGAAAACATGGTTGGCCATGTGTCCAGAAGGATTCTTGCCGCCCTTAGAAACAGACAGTTCTTTAGCCTATATGAAATCAATCAGGCCATCAAGGAAGAACTGTTAAAGTTGCTCAACCGCCCCTTTCAAAAGATGGAAGGCAACAGATTAACTGCATTTCAAAAGATAGACAAGCCCTCACTGCAACCGCTTCCTGCAACGGAATATGAATACTCCGAATGGAAAGAAGCAAAGGTACAGTTTAACTATCATGTCGAATATGCTGGATTTTTTTACAGCGTCCATTACTCATATGTTGGCCGTCGGTGCTCGATCCGGGCTACTACAAAAACTGTGGAGATCCATATCGAGAATGAACGAGTGGCGGCATATCCAAGAAACTACAATACTTTTAAGCGGTATATCACCCTATCCGAGCATATGCCGGAAGGACACAAGGCTGTATCCGGCTGGAGTTCGGAACGCTTCTTGTCCTGGGCGGATAAAATCGGCCCTAGCACCCGTGAGCTTGTCAAACACATCCTTGAAAGCCGTGAATCCCGTTCAGACATACCGGGCCTGTATGGGGATTATGAGGCTTGCCAAGACCCATCCCAATGAGCTCATGGAAAGAGCCAGCCGAGAAGCTCTCGATAAAAAGACCTGTTCGTTCAAATATCTCAGCATCATTCTCAAACAATTGACGGCAAAAGCAACAACCAGCCAGGTCGAGAGAATCATCACACATGACAACCTTAGAGGAAGCAGTGCTTATTCAGGTGGTGGTATCAATGCTTAACAATCCTACTGTAGAGAAACTCCGGCACATGAAGTTGAAGGTGATGGCTCAAATGATGGCTGAACCGGATCACTCTTTGCGAGAGCTGTCCTTTGAGGAACGGCTGGGTATCATGGTTGAGAAGGAATGGTTGTCACGAAAAAATTCAAGAATCAAGCAGCTGTTGACTGCCGCTTCCCTGGGCTTGAACGCTTGTATTGAAGATATTAATTACTCGGCCGACAGGACCATTGATAAAAAAACAATCCAAACTTTATCAACCTGTTCTTTTATCGAGCAGAAGCTGAACATTGTTATTTCCGGAAAAACCGGCAGCGGTAAAACATACCTTGCTTGTGCGTTTGGAAACGGTGCCTGCCGTCATGGGTATACCGTCAAATATTTTAGAATCCCGGAACTCCTACTGGAAATACAGGATGCCAAACAGGAAAACCGATATACAAAGTTTATGGCTCAGCTTCAGAATATCAAATTATTGATACTGGATGATATCGGCCTCAAATCATACACTCTTGAGGAAAGCAGGGATATCCTTGAGATAGCTGAAAGCAGGTATAACAAAGCCTCTACCGTATGTCCGGTCAGATTGCCTATACCAAATGGTATGAATTGTTTCCTGACCCTACGATTGCAGATGCCATCATGGACCGTGTTATTCATAATGCATACATTCTGGCCCTCGACTCGAAGAAGTCAATGCGAGAGGTTATGGCAAAAAACATTAAGACCGATTGCTAGTAATGTTGATTTGTCTCAAACCAATACTGTACAATCTAACCAATCGACAAGGTGTCCGGATAAAGCCGGTTTGCTGTCCGGATGTGCCGGTATATGCAGTATCGGACAGATTTGCTTATGTTTTTTGATTTTGTGATGCTCTCAAGCAATAAACCTATACAAAACAAAAATTTTGCTAGTGTAGATTTGGAATTCATACAAACTATTTCTATTAACGATATGTATGCTTTCATTGCCTATTGCCAAACTGAGCTGCATGCTTCTGCTGGTACACGAGCAAGAAAAATCGTATCCATCCGCCAATTTTGGAAATACCTCAAAACCAAGGCTCATCTAATAGAAAACAATTTGCAGAAGAACTGGAAACACCAAAACTTCCAAAAAGGATACCTAAATACCTTAGCCTTGAGGAGTCCGTCAAGCTGTTAATTGCTTGTAATAATTCCCCTCGGGATCATTGTATAATCACGATTTTCCTCAATTGTGCTTTGCGGTTATCCGAACTGGCCAGCTTAAACATAGACCAAGTAGATAATGAGGTAATCAGTATCGTTGGCAAAGGAAATAAGGAGCGTAAGGTCTTTTTGACCCCTGCCGCTAAAAGGTCAATTAACGATTGGCTTCAAATTAGAAATTCTCTTGATGTCCCGTCAAAGGCGTTGTTTATTTCAAGAAATAATAGACGTATGACGACCAGGGCTATCCAAAACGTAGTTAAGAAATATGTGATGGCTTCGGGACTTGATCCTAAATATATATCTACGCATAAACTTCGCCATACGACTGCTACACTGATGTACAAGTATGGCAGAGTTGACATACGGTCACTTCAGCAAATACTGGGGCATGAGAGTGTTGCCACAACTGAAATCTATACACATATAGATGAACATCAGTTGCAATCAGCCGTTAATTCAAATCCGCTTGCAATAATGTTTAATTAATCTCCAACTCTTATTTAATAATCCTATAAATTACGGTCGCCCGCCTTGACAATTGGGGCATTTTCGTTGCCATATATCTGTTCCATTTGCCTTGTACTTAAAATTACAATTCCTACATTCAATTATGTAAAACCATTGCATATAGTCTGAACCTGGTTCACTATCGTCTAATTGTCATTTGATTGTTTTTATTTATATATCCTGGATGAGTAGTTTGCTTCAAATTATTTAACCCCCTACCTCAACACTATGTTCTTTGCCTGCCCTCTTTATGAATAACTAGAAGTTTTTCATGGGAGGGGGTCACAATTGTGCCTTTAATTTAGTTATGATAGTTGATAATAATACTCACTTTATTATAAAGTTCGTTAATTTCTTTGCGAATAGTGTATCCATTATCGGGATTTCCTTTTTCATTACTTAGCCAATTATATGCAAGTTCTATATACTCATAAGCAACTTCTGGATAGACGCTATAAAGTTTTAGGGACAAATCCGCAAATATTTTAGCATGAAATCCTTTTCTTTTATCGTTATTATAACACTCCTTTAATATATTAAGGCTTTCGCATAGCAACTGTAAAACAGAACCATCTTTATCTTCAATCTCAAAGTTAGCATTAAATAATATTATAGCGTGAGTATTTCGAATAGAAAATGAATTAAAAGGCGAATTGTTTTTTGCTTTATCTATCCACTCAAAAGCTAAACTATATTTCTTTTTTCTATTAAAGTATATTGCTGCTTGTTGATATAAAAATTCAGATTCGTCAATTATTAAACATCCCTTATAAAAATCTAAACCTTCTTTATAATTATTAAATACTCTAGTTGTTATATCAGCGTCAAAAGCACGTTTCTTAAATATATCAAATCTACTTATTTTAAAGGGCGGTACGTTTTCAATAAATTTATTCAAAACATTTTTTACAATACCGGTATAAACAGGAATGTTTCTAATAATTAGTTCTGCTAGATAATTTGATCTACATTTATAGTAGTCCTGTTCATCAAAATTAATACCTGTTAAAAAATAAGATGAATCTCCATAGTATTCTTTAATTATGCTACCGATTTGGCCAATTATTTTATATACCTTTTTATAGTCTGTAGTGACATCTCTTAAATAAGAATATACCATATCATATGACACAGGCACGCCACATGAATGCACATAGCATATCATAACAAATAGCTCGGTAGCTACAGGATTAGATTCATACAATTGTGGAACAACTTTTGAAAAACGATCTTCCAATCTTGGTATTTGTACATTCTTTCGCAACACTTCAAATATAGTATTATCTTTAATTTTAACACCAAAAGCACTCGTTTTCCTTAATCCACTTGGAATTTTATCAACCAATTTTTGAATGTCTAAATCATTAATAGCACTAATGTCACATAATTCATAATCTTTACAAAAACTACGTAGCTTGTGTGACACGCCCTCATATCTATAATCCCTATCAAAACCCACAACCTGAATATTAGATTTTTCTAATAGTATTTTCATTGATAAAAAATCACTTAAACATTCATCAATAAAAATTAGGCATGGTTCACTTCCTATTATGTTAGCATAATATTGGGCATTTTCTTTTGTGGGAGCGTTAAGTATATGTTTATGCTTACTTGTTTTATATTCAGATGCTAGTTGCATCATTAATGTGCTTTTGCCAGCAGCAGGAACACCTATTATAAAAATATTCCTATTGGTTGCTATTAAATCGCTTATTATATTATAATAATGAGTTTTAACTATGTCTCCGGAAAAAATGTATGACCATCTTGGGGTATCGCCCTCATAAAAATTCCTGAGAGGGTACAATGGTACAGAACCAATTTGAGGTACTAAATATTCTCGGGGAATATCTAGTTGTTTTGTGTTTACTTGACTTGTACCACTTTCCGCTATAACATCTTTTATAAAATCTAACATTTCAGATGTATTTGCCCTAATAATATTAAAATTCAAAGCACGATAAAAATCTATTTCATAATCTTCTGCATCATATAAAACTATCCATTTAAGCACATTATCGTCGGTTGCACCACGGCTAGAACTATATATGGCCTCTATAACATCCGAATCACTAAAACTCCAACCCCAAAAAAGAATAGCATCTTTAAATATTGTACGGCGTAATCCTTGCCAATCGTCCTTTTGATCAGAATAAGCTGAAGCAATTTTTGTATTTGAAAATATAAATCCTTTTTCTGGATTAAGAACACACCCATGCAATGGGTAGTAATTTATAGTGCGTTTGTCCCCTACAACTTGCCCTTTAATAGAAGTGTCATTAATATAATATTTTAAGGATTTACTAAATATTTCATGAGTTAAATTATCTATATTTGTTGTATATATATTTTTTAGTTTCATTTCATTAAGTATTTCATAGGAGTTATGATATTCTTTTACTGTAAATCTATTAACAAGAAAATTATAAAATTCTTGTTTTGCATTAGCTTCTAATACTGTGCTTGCTTTTGCCAAATCAGGAAATTTATTTATTTTTGGAAACTTTATTTTTAATTCCTTTAAAAGCGCAGAACCAACAGGAAGTTTTTTACCTTCACTGTTCGAAGCTAAAACGGAAAAACCTGAGCCAAGAAACAAACTTATACCTTCTTTTATTTTTTGCTTCAATAAGTTTACGGACTGGATTTTATCTGCATTCATAAAACAAGCCTCCCTTTTAATTAACTTCCACTAATAACATTTGCATAGCACCAAGTATGCGGGCAAAATACGCTTATTAATTCTAAAAATAAAAAACCACACCCCCTGCCGGTACTTGTTCTTGTTAACCGCCCAGGTTCTTTCCCTGATTAAAACGTCTTTTTTACATCCTCAGCCGCTTCTTTGCTGCCATACCCTCACAAACTCTTAGCCGCCGCGGGTACGACCGGTCTAACCCCACTTTACTCACCAAATTCCAATCTTTGTTCTTACTAAACTTTTCCCGCGTACGTTCATCCCATGATACGATACGAATAGGCATAAAAATCACCTAATATTAGTTATAAGTCCATAATTCTACAATCTATTTCCTGTTTCCTCCAATGTTTGGCATATTTTATTTAGGGGTGGGAGTTTTAAAAAATGTTATCTGACCCGGGTTGCATAACGTAGAAAACTAATAACCCACGTTGTACCCAATAAAAAGGTTAAGGGTAAGAAGTGTGCCTGCAGAAAAGGAAGGATAAAAGACAGGAAGAGTAACAAGGGGAATAAAAAGAGCACTGCTAGAGTGCCATGCTAGCCAAACTTAATTTAGGAACAAGAAACGAAATTTATGTCTACTGGAAGCGCCGACAAAACGCGAAAATCGTACGCCAAGTCATTATATGGTAGACCACCGTGCCGCTATGCGGCGCCAGCAGTAGGATAAAAAACCACCTTCGCGGCGATCCGGTGATATCCGGAGCGAACGGTGCACCTGGATGCGTTGATTAGCCCGTCATAGCCCCGAATTCATAGCTGCTTAGGGCGTAGCTAAACGGGTATGCAGTTTGTGTCATGCGGTAACAATAACCCGCTCCGAGCACAACAATAAGAATTGCAAGAGAGAGCGGAGCGATATCACCGGAACGCCGCACCACTACAACCAACTTTTTGAGTATTTTCAGGGTAGTTAAAAACCCAATACTCCTACGCTAAGGAATATTGGATTTTATTGTGCTATTCAAAAATGGTACCGCCAACATAAACGTAAAATCACGCCAAGATATATTATGGTAATTATAAAAGAAAGCTGTACTACGCCACAAATGACCGCACTTAACTACTACCACTCCGTTAGTCAGTAAATATAGAACATACAAAACTTAGTTTAAGGAAAGCATATTATACGAAAAGGAGTGGCAATTATCTTGAAAAGTCATGTTGCAGAGGTTTTTATAACGTTTATAATTGTTTTAACTCTACAGTCCCCTTGTCAAGCAGAAAGTATTTATTATACCCCCCCTGAAAAATCAAAAGAAGAACTGGTTTATGATTTGTTTAATTCATTGCTATATCCACATATTGATGCCGCAGTAAAAAATTATTACTCCAATTTATTAATTTATAGTCCCTCAGTCTATCCATACCAAGTAAGTATCGTAAATGCCAAAAGGCTGGGTGGATACCGTAGTTATAAGTTTTTAATAACGGTTAAAGTTACCCCAGTTGTTGGAGCTCACTTTGCAGTAGGAGAAGAAAGATTAACCTTTTTAATTTCCCCGAATATAGTTGAACTAAAAGAATACGACCATTTAAAAACCTACGAACTACCTGAACATTAACAAATCCTGCATTACAAGCTAAAAAAAGCCACTCTTTTTCCAGAGAGTGGCTTTTTTGCAAACTAACTGCTGTTAATGCTGCCGTTTTTAGTAACCTTTAAGATATACCTTATAATCTATTCTAACTTTTTAATTATCAGTTTCCAAAATACACCGGACCGCCGAATAGCAGACCGGCAATAATTAATAACCTAAAAGCCTGCCAGTAAGTAATTTCTTTTAACCCGAATACCTGGGGTATGGTAATATTCCAAAGCCAATTTAACAAAAACGCCAACACCAATAGCAGGGCCACAATACCCAGTAGAACCATTAGGATCCCGCCAAATGCGAAAAAAGGGATCCCCGGAAAAGCCTGATGCCCGATAAAATCCAAGAAATCAACCTCCCATACTTTTTATTACTCGGTTACCAATCCCCGCCGGATTAGCTTTTCCTTCACCGTGGGGTAGTAGTCGAGGTTGGTGTGGGGCAGGAATTTGCTGCCCACAAATTTATTCATAAACGCCTCGCTGGCGTTGAGTTCGAAGTAGGTGATAGAACGTAATAACTCTTCGGCTTCCTGGCGACACTGGTTTGATATCAGCGCCAGCCGGGCGCCTTCACCCGAGCTGTTGCCCAGCCGAATCATTTTTTCCCGCGGCAAATCCGGGTACAAGCCGATGGTGACTGCCGATTCAAGGTCTAGATACTGGCCGAAAGCGCCAGCGGCATAAAAGGCCTCAATATCATCCATACCACAGCCCACGCTTTCTAACAGGTATTCTAAAGCCGCGTTTACTGCGCCCTTGGTACGCATGATGTTATTGATGTCCGTCTGGGTAAATGTAACATCCGCGCCGGTGCCTGTTTCAGTAGCCGGCACCACCACGAATTCAGTACGCCCATCCTTAAACTTACCGGCGCGGTTAATAATTCCGGCCAGCAGCAGTTCCGCCAGGCAGTCAACCAAACCCGAACCACAGATACCCACCGCCTGTTGACCGCCTACCGTTTGGTATTCCACCCGACCGGTCTCCTGGTCAATGCGCACCTGATATACCGCCCCTGGTTCAGCCCGCATGCCGTGCCGGGCCACCCCGCCCTCCAGGGCCGGGCCGGCGGCTCCGGAGCAGGCTGTCAGCCACTCCTGACCACCCAACACCATTTCGCCATTGGTACCGATATCTACAAAAAGGGCCACTTCGGGTTTCTTGTGCATACCGCTGGCCAGCACACCCCCAATGATATCCCCACCCACGTAGCTACCCACGCCAGGCAAGCAATAAAGAGGGGCTTCGGGATTAACGGTCAGGCCGAGCTCAGACGCTTTTATGTATCCGGGCCGGTTAACCAACGGAATATAAGGAGCCATACAAATCCGCTCCGGATCCAGTCCCAGCAACAGGTGTACCATAGTGGTATTGGCTCCCACTGTCACGGCGCTTATATGCTGGTTATCTATTTGCTGTTGTCCAACCAAACGCCTGATAATAACGTTAAGTGTTTCGACCACTGCGTATTGCATGGCCTGCCTTCCCAATGGGTCGCCTGCGGCCTGAATTCTTGACAAAATGTCTTCACCGAAACGGATCTGGCCGTTGTAATCCGCGGCAGTGCAAAGCACTCCCCCGGTTGTAAGGTCTATCAGGTATCCGACTACGGTAGTGGTTCCAATGTCTACGGCCAGTCCGAACTGGCTGGTTGTTTGATTTCCCGGTTCCACATCAATGACCTGCCATTGCCCCCCGAACAATGCCAGGGTAAAGGTAGCCTGCCAGTTGGCCTGACGCAACACAGCACTGACTTTATTCATCAATCCCAGCGGGCATGAAATGCCGGCATGGTTTTTATTTAGCACATCCAAAACCCTGTCCAGATCCCCCTGGTTATCTGATAAACTAGGTGGATCTAATTCGAGGTACATCTTGCGGCTTATCGGATCCAGTGCTACATCCACCAGGACTCTGTTTTTTAATATGGTTTCTGTATTGTCCTTTAACGGCAATTGTCACACCTCTTTATGCTCCATGCGATTTATAAAACTGCCAATCAATTGAAAGAGGAGCTTTTCATGTCATCATCCAATATATCATAATGTGACAAAATACTAAAGGGATACCTCACGGTATCCCTTATATCGCCTGGTGGGGGTTGCGCCTGAACTTGGCTACCAGTTTGGCAAAAAACCGCACCAGCGGGTGAGCCAATTGAACTTCCATGGCCTTATGCCTGTTTTTCATTTCCACCACTTCCTGCTGGGCCAGCCTCATCACCCGGTTAAGCCTTTCGGTCTCCGACATGGAATGTTTTAAATCGGTACTTAAAGTGTTAATTTCCTCTCGCCATATTTTTTCTTCCTGTTCTCTGACATCCTGCAATCTTTCTATTTTTTGCCGCAGATTGACAATAGTAGTTTGCAGCTCGGCTACCCGCTCAGCATGCTGCTCCTTAATCTCCATAATCTTTGTTTTATTTTCCCTGTCCCGCTCCTTGTACTGCTGCAATTTGCTGAACAGCGTTTCCAAACTTTGCTGGTTTTTCTGCAATGCCTCCTGCATATTGTTTTTTTCATGCTCACCGTCCCTGGCCCTTCTAACCCATAGCCGGCACTGGTATAAAATAGCGTTGGCTTTTGACTCCAACTTTTGTAAATGCTCTTTGTAGCGGTAAATTTCTTTTTTACGCAGCGCCAATAGTAAATCTTTTTCGGCCATTTGGGTGACTATCTGGTCATAGCGGTTTACATCTTCTCTGCGTAAAGCCAGCGCAGCGGCTGCTTCCCGCTGGGCCGCAGACACTTCGTCCAGTTGTTTTTTCATTCCTCCCACGCGGCGATTCCAACGTTCCTGATCCCTGTGCCACCGCTCTCGCTGCCTCTTCAACGCCTCCAGGTACCGTTTCAAAACCCGGTCATGAATGACCCTGGTTTCGGCATTGTAACACCAGACGCCGTTGCCAATTTCTTCGAAGTATGGAAATTTGGCCAGCACGCCTCTGATTTCACCGGTTTCTGTGCCCCTCCATTTGCCCACCACATCACCCAGCTGAGTCAGGGACAGCCCGGTGGGATGCAGCTTTAAAGCCTTTACGATTAGATGCCTTAGCGAATAATGCCCCGTTTCTACTTCCCACTCGGTGAGGCCCCAATATCCATTCGCCAGTTGCACGAACCTTCCGTCACTGATTAGGCTCGCCGTCTCGGAAACCGGTTTACGCTTTTTCTTACCACCGGTACCGCTTTGGGTCATTTCGTTTAGGCTTAAAGGCTTTTGCTTTTTTAAAAGCAAATTGTAGAGTTTGTCGTTGTCCCTTTGACCCTCCAGGTTTAAGGTCCAGATATACTGATCTTCGCTGGTGAAACACTGGTGCTGCACCAGGCAAAGATGAACCTTTTCCTGCACCTGCTCCGGGCTGTAATCCGCCAGCATTTGTCGGTGCACATATGGAATCAATTCTGCTACCGACAACGTCTCAAAGAAAAACAACGTCTTTTTTAGAACATCCGTCAGAGAGTTCAGTTTGCCGCTCACTCGTGCCACCACCTAATAAATATTAAATACCATATTTAACTAATATATATACTTCATTATTTTGGTCTTAAATTCCTTCCCATATTTATATTTATTTGTAATAATTTTCCTTTATTTTTTTATATTACACATTTTTTTTAAATCAACTATTACTGAATATAAAATTTTGCCTGATCATTACTTTTTTTTATAAAGGGATAGGCATGAGGAGATGCAAAAAGCCGGCCTCATATGCTGTGAGACCGGCTAACTTAACTGTTAATTTGTTAATTGCTTTAGCGCAAACTGTAATTGGGAGCTTCTTTGGTAATTACCACGTCGTGGGGATGGCTTTCCCGTAAGCCCGCAGCGGTGATACGAATGAACTTGGTTTTGGTCTTTAGGTCTTCGATAGTGGCGGCGCCGCAATAACCCATACCCGCCCGGAGACCGCCAATTAGTTGAAACACAGAGTCCGCCAAGGTGCCCCGGTAAGGAACCCGGCCCTCAACACCTTCGGGCACCAGTTTTTTCTCATTTTCCTGGAAGTACCTGTCCTTGCTGCCTTCCTTCATGGCCCCTAGCGATCCCATACCGCGATACACTTTGTAACTACGGCCCTGGTAAATTTCAAGTTCCCCGGGACTCTCTTCGCAACCGGCCAACAAGCTGCCCAGCATAACTACGTCGGCACCAGCGGCGATGGCTTTAACTACATCCCCGGAGTACTTGATGCCGCCATCGGCGATAATCGGTATGCCTTGTTTGGCACCCTCCTGGGCGCAATCATAAACAGCGGTAATCTGCGGTACGCCCGCACCTGCCACCACCCTGGTGGTACAGATGGAGCCTGGCCCGATACCCACCTTTACTGCGTCTACTCCGGCAATGATTAGATCCCGGGTACCCTCTGGTGTGCCCACGTTACCGCCGATGACCTGCAGATCGGGATACTTGTTTTTAACTTTCTCCACCGTATTCAATACCCCGCGGGAATGGCCATGCGCAGTGTCAATAACTATCGCGTCAACTTTGGCAGCAATTAGTGCCTCTACCCTTTCCATAGTATCGGTAGATACTCCGACAGCAGCGGCCACTAACAACCTGCCACCATCGTCTTTAGCTGATAAAGGGTATTGCCGTGCCTTTTCAATATCTTTGATGGTTATCAGACCGCATAGATTGAAATCGTCATCCACAATGGGTAATTTTTCAACCTTGTACTTTTGTAAAATTACTTTGGCCTGTTCCAGGGTTGTACCCACAGGTGCCGTGACCAGATTAATCCTGGTCATGGCGTCACCCACCAACTTATCCAGGTCTCTCTCAAAACGAAGATCACGGTTGGTCAGGATACCCACCAACTTACCGTTTTCCACCACCGGTACACCGGATATACGGTAGCGTTCCATTAACACCAGCGCTTCGTTGACGTAATTGTTTGCCCCCAGAAAAATGGGGTCTGATATGACACCATGCTCTGAACGTTTTACCCGGTCAACTTCTACAGCCTGGCGCTCTACGGGCATATTTTTGTGAATTACCCCGATGCCGCCCTCTCTGGCCATGGCGATAGCCATCCGTGATTCGGTGACTGTATCCATTCCAGCGCTCATCAGGGGGACGTTTAAGGCTATTTTTTTGGTCAGCCTGGTGGCTGCAACAACGTCGCGGGGCAAAATTTCCGACGCTGCCGGAACCAGCAACACGTCATCAAAAGTCAATCCCGTTTTGCCGAATTTCTCAGGAAATATGTCCCCTCACTCCCCTCATGTTAATGCCTTGCAAAGTATATTTTTTAATTATAGCATACCTGGCCGGGACGAGGGGATATAATTTGTTTGTCAAAAAAACCTGTTTCTTGTAGGTCTGTCAGTCCTGTCCCATTATGGAACCCAGCCCGTGACGCATGAAATGATCACGCAGATTTTGAATTAGTTTCTCGGTTACGTCAAATTCTTCTGCCATTTCGAAATCTGATTTGCCGACCTTAATCCCTTCAATTAAATCATCATGGTCTATGCCAACTTCGGAAGCCTTAAATTTCAAACTAGGCTCGGTACTCCAGGGCACTCTTGAACGGATGAATTCTTCCACTTGGCGGACACTCCTTTTTGAAAATAGAATGCCCGGACCAGCCTTTCATTATTTACAATTGTTCCTTAACCGGGAGCACTTCAATAAACACCATCAGATTTTCAGAAATAACCACCAGTTCGACTTGAAGGCCTATTTTTTTACCATCCACTTCAATTTCCCTATTATCAATAATCCGGGGTACCAGTTGGTAATTAACCGTATCCAGGTCCTGACCTAAAATAAGTTTCAACCATTCCCGTACGTTTTGATCTACTTTCAGTTCGGCAGTGCTTTTTTCATAATCAGTTAAATCACATTCCGCAGCAAAATTTACCCGCGTACTTATTTTGGTTACCACTCTCTTTGGCGTTTGTTTTTTTTCCTCTAACTGTTTTAAATCATCTTCAACTGTTGCAAGTTGTTGTTTTAATAACCTATTTTCCATATATAGCGCGTCCACCGTTTCCCCTAAAAAAACACTAGTGGAAGAAGCGCCGACGATAATCCCCAAGATAAATATCGCCACCTTGGGCATTAATCGTTTCATCTTGTTTCACCTGCTATAGTAAGCAAAAGGTAGTGCCCAAACTGCGCACCGGCCAAGGCACTGATTATATATAGTAATTGTTTTACCACTGCCCGCACTTCACCCTGGAAAAGGCCGGTCTCCAACACTTCGAAAGTGGAAAAAGTGCCCCCTATCGCCGCTACAATGGCCCATATCTTAATCTCCCGGGCCAATTTAAGCAAAGTACCTATCGGCGGCTCTCCCACCAACACTGCGGCAAGAGAGCCCACCACTGAGGCACCTAGCATCATACCCAGAGATGTAAAGAAAATCAATACGGTCTTATGGCTAAAAGTTTCCATTTGCTAATAACCTCCCGGCAAATATAACCTTGTCCCAATATATGTGCCGGGAGGCAAGTGAATTACAAGAAAGACATTATAAAATAAGTTCCGTTACCGTACGCCATTAAAAATAATAAACCGGCCCAAAGACCGGTTATTTTAAAAAATTAGTTACGGTTCTTTCATTCTGACTCCTGACTCCTGACTTCCGACTCCTTGATTAGTTTTTCCTCAGGGTACCAGGTACCAGACCCGCTCCCAGGTGACTGATATCGTTATACAGCATCAGAATGGCCTTATCCCAACCGTAAAAATCGATAATCGTCAGTGAGGCGTTATCCTGGCGCAGACGCCAGTAATGATTTAAATCCAGACCCAGCACCGTACCCACGACACTCCTGATGGTACCTCCGTGTGCAACCACAGCCACATGCTGATCGGGATGTTTGTCTACAATTTGCTTTAAAACGGCAGTGGAACGCTCCGCCAGTTCGGCGAGAGTCTCACCACCCGGGATCCTTGTATCAAGCGGCCTGGCCCACCAGGCCGAAGATTCTTCGCTATAACGTTCCCGGATCTCTTTAATGGTTAGTCCTTCCCAATCACCAAAACTGAGCTCTTCCAGCCCTTTGGCAACCTCAACCGACTGGCCATGCGGTTCGGCTACTAGTTCGGCGGTTAGCTTAGCCCGGGATAAACCGCTGGAGAAAAATGCGGCAAACTTATGCCCTTTTAGACGTTCACCTAGCGCCCGGGCCTGCTCCATGCCCTGCGGGCTGAGCGGAATATCCGACCGGCCCTGAAACCTGGCGTCCTTGTTCCAAATCGTTTCACCGTGCCTGATTAAATAGATCCTACAACCCATTTGATACCCCTTCCATTACCCCTCGCAGGACTTCAAGCAACACCACGTTCTCCCGGCGCGACCTGACCGCCACTCTGATGAACCGGTCGCCCATACCGCTGAAAGTGGAGCAATCCCTGATCAGCACTCCCCTGAGGGCGGTTTGAGCTGCTAATTGGATTGAGTTTATGTGCTCCCGGTTAATCTTAACGAGCAGGTAGTTAGCTTCTGCTTTAAATGCCGATAGCCCGGGGATTAATGATATCGCCCGGTACAGGAATTCCCGTTCCCGTTTCACCAACTGCCTGGTTTGGGCCATGTATTCCCTGTCCGACAGGGCAGCCGCTCCGGCCACCTGTGCCAGAAGATTAACACTCCAGGGGTCTTTTAAAGCCTCCAGCTGCTTAATCAAAGGCACCGAACCAATTAGCACGCCCAGCCGCAGACCGGGAATGGCAAAGAATTTAGTCAGTGAATACAGCACCACCAGACCCGGATTTTTTTGCAACAGCGGCAGTACCGAACACTGGTCGGCATCCGTCACGAAATCCATAAAAGCTTCGTCTACCACCACTATTTTACCTTCGCGGGTGGCTTCTTCGACAATTGACCGGAGCACGGCATTCTTTTCCACTCTGCCGGTGGGATTGTTGGGGTTGCAGATGAATATCGCGTCAGCCTTTTTTAATTCCTGTTTAAGGTTCACTACCGGCAGCGCAAATCCGTTATCCTCACGCATGGGAACTGCAGTTACCGTGCCCCCGGCCGCAGTGACTGCCTCGGCATACTCAATAAAAGTGGGTTGGGGCACCACCACCTGCCGGCAGCCAATGACCCTGGCCAACAGGTAAATTAATTCCGATGCGCCGTTGCCGGGCAGCATGTTTTCTTCCGGTATGCCCAGGTAAAGAGCCAGTGCCCGCCTTAATTCGCTGCAGCGCGGGTCGGGGTAATGTTGAATTAGACCCAGGTTATCCTTTATAGCAGCCAACGCCACCTGCGGAGGACCCAGCGGATTAATGTTGGCACTGAAATCAAAAATATCTTCAACCGAACCACCCATATGCCGGGCCGCTCCGAAGATATCCCCCCCGTGTCGGTATTCCGTATGGATCATAAAAAATTTCTACCTCCTTACAGCGGTCGGGAAAGCTACCAGTACAGTCCGGGCTGGCGCAAAACAGCAGGTAACAGACCGAACACGGGAAACACCAGCAGGTAGATCCAAAGTTCCGTTAATTCGGCTGTAGCCCCGTACACATCACCGGTCACACCGCCCAACCCGGCAGTCATCCAGCGCCCGAACAAGTGCGCCCAGCACCAAGCACCAAGCAGCAATACCAGTCCAGCCAAACCCGCAGCCGCCACACAAATGACCACGGTACAGGCAGTTGCTATAAGCAGTTCCCGGCTGCCCGTGTATTGGGCCACCAGTTCGCCCAGACCCTCCCGCCGGGCATATGGAAATTGAGCGATTACGTACACCATCGCCCACCGGCTTATAACCGTGGCCATGATTATGGCCACCCCAAAATACTCTCCAGGCATGGTCATCAGGGCAGTAAACTTGAGCAGCAACAGACAGACCAGGCTTAACGCACCAAAGGCTCCCACCCTGCTGTCCCGCATGATTTCCAATTTTTTTTCTCGGGATCGGCCGCTTAAAACGCCATCCATGGTATCCATGAAACCGTCCAGGTGAATACCCCCGGTCAGCACCGCCATAGTAACCACTAAAAGTGCGGCCACCAGCGGGCCGGGGAAAACAAAACCGAAAAACACCTTGGCCAGCCATAGCAACAGGCCCAGGATTAAACCCACGATGGGGAAAAAAACCGGTGAACGGCCGAAGGCCCGGTCGTCAAATGCACCTTTATATAATCTTATTCTGGTTAGGTGTTGAAGGGCAAAGAAAAAACTTTTCAATTTTCCATCCTCCGGCGGCGATACGAAGCACACGATTTTAAAAACCCCCGGGCTGCCCCGGGTGAGCCTGCGAAATGAATGTGCAGATAGGTGGCCAGTAGGTTGCCGGCTACGTGGCCGTCCCGGTGTCCATCATTGCTGCCGGGCTTGCACAGGTTATAAGCCGGCGTAAGCCCGGTTCCTTTAATTCTGGAGTAATGGAACTCGTGTCCTCGCAGTTTAGTCCCTGCGGGTACCAGTACGTTATTACGTAATGAAGTGGCCGTTACGTAGCCCAGAGCCACCCTTTTCTTTTCCATGCGGCAGCTAACGGGGAGGATACCCGCACCTGGCCATTGCCGTCCGGCAAAATCTATGATGCTGTTGCAAAGATACATTAACCCCCCGCATTCAGCAAAAACCGGTAAACCCCGAGCAACATGATACTTAAGGTCAGCTACAAAAGAACGGTTGTCTCCGAGCTGCTCCAGGAACATTTCCGGAAAACCACCGCCGATGTATAAACCATCCAGATCCGGCGGCAGCGCCTGGTCATCAAGGGCACTGCAGTAAACCAACTGGGCCCCCAAAGCCTCAAGCAAGTCCAAACCGTCCTGATAATAAAAATTAAAGGCCCTGTCTCGGACTATGCCCAGACGCACGCGTTCGCTCGGTTGCACAGCAAAAATTTGGGGCTTGACCGGGGTGTGCCGGACATTTTTGGCTAATCCGATGATACTTTCCATAGCCAGGTGCGGGGTCACCCGGTGGGCAAGTGTTTGTACCAGTTGTTTCACTGTGCCGGTTTCTTCACTGGGCACCAGTCCCAGGTGCCTTTCCGGCATCTGGAGGTCTAAATCCCTGGGGATTCCACCCACTACCGGCACCCCTGTTTGGCCCTCAATGGCAGTTTTAAGCACTGCCAGATGACGCGGCCCGGCTACCCGGTTCAATATTACGCCGGCCAGGGGCACGCCCCCGGGCAAATTAGCGAAACCCCATACCACCGCGGCAGCACTGGCCGCTATGGAACGGGCATCCATAACTAATAATACCGGGCACTGCAGTAATTCCGCCACCCGGGCCGAACTGCCCTCACCCCCGGAGCCAATACCATCGTAAAGGCCCATTACTCCCTCAATGACACTGATATCAGCGTCGGCGGCAGCACGTTGAAAAACTTCTTGTACCCCGGCTGCGCCAAGGAAAAAAGTATCCAGGTTCCTGGAGATCCGCCCGGTGGCCACCTGGTGAAAACCCGGGTCAATATAATCCGGCCCTACCTTATAGGGCTGTACTTTTAAACCCGAGCCGCTCAGCATAGCCATCACGGCGGTAGCTATAGTTGTTTTGCCCGCTCCACTATGGGTGCCGGCAATAAGTATGCGTGGATAATTACCCACTGGCTAATACTCCTTTCCGCATCAGGACACCAGGCCTGTCCAACCCCACCAGACTGCCAACCAAAAAACCGGTACCACCAGCACTGCAACCAGTGCTCCCAGGTAAAGCATGTCGATCGCCCGGTTAATATGATCCGGCCGCATTTCTTCACCGGGTTCACCCATGAATGCGCGGTGGGAAACCACCCCGCCGTATACGTTTCGGCCGCCCAGTTGGATGCCCAGCGTACCGGCCATCACTGATTCCGGAATGCCGCTGTTGGGGCTGGGGTGGGCGGCAGCGTCCCTGCGCCAGGCCCGCCAAGCACGTCTCCAGTCCCGGTTGGAAAGCCAGGCGGCGAACAAAAGGAGGCCGCCCGCCAGGCGGGCCGGCACGTATCCGGCCAGGTCGTCCAGCCTGGCTGAAGCCCAGCCCAGGTGCATGTATTTTTCATTTTTATATCCCAGCATCGAATCCAAAGTGTTAACCGCCCGGTAGGCCATAGCCAATGCCGGGCCCCCCAGACAGGCATAAAAAAGAGGGGCGGCCACGGCATCGACAAAATTTTCCGCCACTGTCTCTACGGTGGCCCGGGCCACATCTCCGCTATCCATGTCACCGGTATCCCGACCCACGATCATGCCCACCTGCCGGCGTGCTCCCGGCAGATCACCCTCGGCCAGCAACTGTTTGATGTCCCGGGCCGCGGTGGCTAGCCCCTTGGTAGCAATGGTTGTAGACACCAACCAGGCACCTGCCAGCAGGAACAGCAAATAACTTACCTCCCGTAAAGCATAAAGCAGCAGGGCGGTGACCGCAAAACTGCCCACCGTGACAGTAGCGGCCAGTATTACACCGGCGATTTTTAGCGCTGCGTCCGAATTAAAGGTTTTTCTGGCCACACTTTCCAGTCGAGCTATGCTGTTGCCGATTAACACCACCGGGTGCGGCAGCCGGGGCGGATCTCCGACAAGAAGATCAATAATGTATCCAAGTAGAGCTTGCCAAAAGAATATTTCCATATGCTTTACAATCCAAGCAAATTATAGACCATTTTGATGTCCAGGCTGGTGCGTACCAGATCGGCCAACTGGTCGTAACCCTGCTGCCGCCTTTCCACCGCACTTACCACAGGCTCATGGGCCATGTCGTCAATACCTTTTCGGCGCTTCAAGAAGTTAATTATATGCCGTCTGAAGTTGTCTTCATCGAATACACCGTGTATATAGGTGCCCCACACAGTACCTCCGGCGGCTTCGGCCCCGTCGGGCAGGTTAACTTCCTTGCCGGAGCGGGTGCTGATCAGAAAGGCGTTATTGGTGCCGGGGCCCAGGTCGGTGCGTCCCATGTGTATTTCGTAACCCGCCAGTTCACCATTGTAACCACCCAGGAAATCACCTGCCCCGGCTACCCGGGCGCGCACCTGGGAGGTAACCTTATCCCGGGCAAATATTGTCTTCATGTCCAACAGACCCAGCCCGGACATGTGCTCGATAGCTGATTCGGTGCGATCCGGGTCTAACAGTTCGGTGCCCAGCATCTGGAAGCCGCCGCAGATACCAACCACCGGCACCCCCTGGCGGGCTAACCGCACAATTTCTCCCGCTAGGCCCGTCTGTTTAAGGTACATTAAATCCGCAATGGTATTTTTGCTGCCCGGAATAATCACCATGTCCGGCTCACCCAGCGGGTTATCCCGGCCCACGTAGCGCATGTGGACATCGGGCTCACTCTCAAAGGGATCAAAATCGGTAAAATTAGATATCCGGGGCGTGCGCAGCACGGCAATTTCCACCTTGTTACTTGCGCCGGAAGCCTGGTAGTTCTTTCTTTCCATGGACACTGAATCCTCGTCCATGATGTACAGATCATGAAAATGAGGCACTACGCCCAATACCGGCACCCCGGTTTTGCTTTCCAGAAATTCGACGGCTGGTTGGAACAGTCTGACATCGCCGCGAAACTTATTAATAATAATACCCTTTACCCGTTTACGGTCATCCGGTTCCAACAGTTCCAGGGTACCCACCACAGAGGCCAGGGCGCCCCCCCGGTCAATATCGGCCACCAGCAGCACCGGCGCGCCAGCTTCCCGGGCTACCCGCATGTTAACTATTTCAGTATCTTGCAGATTAACTTCCGCCGGACTGCCTGCCCCCTCGATAACTACTATGTCGAATTTTTGGCGTAATGAGTCCAGGGTTTCGGTAACCACATCCCACAACTTGCCGGCCAGCTCATTATGGTAGCTTTGAGCGGTGTAATTATCCAACGGGCGGCCCAGCAGCACGACCTGTGAAGCCGACTCACCAGTTGGTTTCAGTAGTATGGGGTTCATTTCCACCGTTGGTGGAATGCAAGCCGCCTCGGCCTGAACCACCTGGGCCCGGCCCATTTCACCGCCGTCAGCGGTAACAAAAGAGTTCAAGGCCATGTTCTGCGACTTAAAAGGTGCTACCCGGTAACCATCTTGGAAAAAAATTCGGCACAGTGCCGCTGTTAGGATACTCTTACCGGCATGTGAAGCCGTCCCCTGCACCATGATAGTTTTAGCCGGCATCATATCTCCTCCCGCCCGATTTTTGCAGCTATAGATTTAAGCTCTACCGGTATCCCGGCTGTAACCAGATAAACCCGGTCAGCCAGAGCGGCCACCTGCTGGTTAACCCGCCCGGCAACATCACGGAACAACCGGCCCAGTCGATTGTCCGGTACCACACCGCAGCCAACCTGGTTACTAACCAGAATCAGGATCAACTCCCTGCTGCGGGCCGTTTCCACCATGCGCAGTGTCTCGTTAATGATGTACTCTTCTTTATCCACTTCCGCTGCCCCTTGGGGAGGCAGGGAGTCATCAAGCAATAGATTGGTAATCCATAAAGTTAAACAGTCCACCAGTACGCAACAACCACGTGGGACAGCCATTAGCGCCTGCGCCAGCCGGTGGGTCTCCTCTACTGTAGCCCAATGAGCAGGCCGTCGTGATTGGTGTTTTTCTACCCGGTGAACCATTTCATCATCGTGCACCCCGGCAGTAGCCAGGTAAATTACCCGACCTGAAAAAGCGGCAGCCAATTGCTCCGCCACCTCGCTTTTACCGCTGCGCGCGCCGCCGGTAACTAGAATAACTTTTCCGGACGTCAAAATTCATCCCCCATTCTTGAAGCCAAAACAGACCGATCCCTAACTATTTTCCCTGAAAGACTAAAATTCCGGTGGGTTTTACCGAACCACAAATTCCTTGACTTTACGTACCAGTTCGTCTACCAGGTGGGGCAGTGGCTCTGCCTTTAGCCCTACAATAATAACTCCAGCGCGGGCCAGGGGGAGAAGCACTTTGGGGGCGGGGCTGGCTGAAACAGCTGCAGCCATAACCGGAGTCAGTTCGCCGGACATGGCATGGGGAAACATGATGCTAACCGGCCCTACGATAATGTCCACCCGCGGGGCATTAAATACCACGGCATTTTCTCCCGTGGCCCCTTCGTTAGCCCCGGAGCGCAGCATCACCGAGGTGGCCAGCGCGTTGGTTCCCAGCGCTAGAAACTCAGTATCTTCGGGCAGTTCCCGCCTGAGCCTGTCCATGATATGCTTGCCGATACCGCCGCCCTGACCATCTATTACGGCAATTTTCATTGTAATTAACACCTCACCTGGATATTATATCATAGTCAACAAGGAAATCGCGCTCAATCAGTTCCTTGGCGGATACAAAAACACCACTCGCAGATGGCCATATTAGTATAAGAAAAAGACCCCTCGTGATACGGGAGTCTGGTAAGTTACTAGATTAATTTGTATGTTCCTCCAGTTTAGATTTTAGTTCTACCAGTTGGCTGTTCTTCTTTAACAGCCGACGTGCATATTTGTTGTTATCCCGGTGCAAACGGCGGTTTTCAGTTTCCAACCGCGCCAGGATGCACGTTTTCTCCTTTTCCAGTTTCTCCACCAGGTTCATGAGCACCCTCCTGCTCAGGCGGAGTTGTTCTACCTTTTCCTCCAGTTCCCTGACCCGGTATTGAAAAAACTTTAGATCCGCATAAGGCTCCACCGCATCACCACCATGCCACATTGTTTCACTTACTCACTAATAGCATATGCCGGGTGGCTTTTAAATAGACATGGCGGTGTCAGTGGGTACAAAGGAACTCACTGATGCGTTTCACTGCCTCTCTTAAAGTATCCTCATCCTTAACCAGCGCAATGCGCACGTAACCTTCCCCTTGTTCCCCAAATGCCGTTCCCGGAATTACCAATACTCCGGTACGATTTAATAGCTCCAGGGCAAATTCACGGGCCGATTTTTTATACCCCGGAGGCAGCGGGGCCCACAGAAACATTGACGCACCCGGACTGGGTACGTACCAGCCAAGCTCCGCCAAACCATGCACCAGCACATCACGCCTCCGCTGGTAAGTATCGGCGTTTTGCCGCACGCATTCCTGCGGGCCTTCCAGGGCTGCGATACCCGCTTCTTGGATTACCTTGAACACACCGTAATCAATGTTTGACTTAACCTGATTCAAAGCAGACAGTACTTTTGGGTTGCCTACTGCAAACCCGATGCGGCAGCCCGCCATGTTGTAAGTCTTGGACAACGAGTAAAATTCAATGCCCACATCCTTTGCGCCAGGTGTTGCCAAAAAACTTACCGGTTTATAGCCGTCGAAAGCCAGTTCGGAATAAGCCACATCGTGACAAACCAAGATATTAAACTCCCTGGCGAATTCAACTACCCGGGCAAAAAAATTCTCATCCGCCACCGCCGCTACCGGGTTATTAGGGTAATTAATCCACATCAGTTTGGCCCGCCGGGCGATATCCTCGGGTATGGCTTTTAGGTCTGGAAGAAATTCATTTCTGGCAAGCAAGGGCATCGGGTAAATGTCGCCCTCAGCCAAAAGAATACTGGCATAATAAATGGGGTAACCAGGGTCGGGAACCAGTACAATATCACCGGGGTTGACAAAGGCCAGAGCGATATGCGCCAATCCGTCTTGGGACCCCATCAGCACCAGCACTTCGGAAACAGGATCCAGTTCAACTTCGAACCGCCTCAGGTACCACCGGGCAAGCGCCTGGCGCAGTTCAATTTTCCCCGCCAGGGGGTAATCGTAGTTATCGAGCCTGTCTAACGCCCTGTGCATGGACTCAATGATATGAGGAGCGGGAGGCTGGTCGGGGCTACCCACACCCAAGTTAATAACCTGTACTCCCCTTTGCTCTACCTGTTTCTTTAATTCGTCCATCTCGTTAAATATTGCCGATGTCAGTTTATGTAATCTATACGCTTTTTCCAATTTAACGCTCACCTGCACCATTATTAATGTTTTTAGCCGTTACGCTGCGGTTAATGGCTGCTTGTTCCCGTAGTTGCAGAACTGCAGCATATGGGATTACAGCATCACCTAAAGATCCGTGTCCAGCCACGCCGGCCCCATGATAATCTGAACCGCCGGTGGCAATTAGTCCGTGGTTGCGGCAAAGCGCACGGTAATACCGTTCCATCTCCCGTGAGTGTTGGGGGTGAAATACTTCCAAACCCTGCAGCCCTGCACCTATTAATGAAAGTATCAAATCTTCCTTGCAGCTAATGCCCGGGTGGGCCAGAACCGGTACCCCTCCGGCCTCAATTACAGCCTTAATCATCTCCTCCGGCCTGTATTTCAGGCGCGGTACATACGCAACCTTACCAAAGCCGATGTACCTGTCAAAAGCCTCGGCCATCTTGCTGATCTGGCCGGCTTTCATAAGCGCTCTGGCTATATGCGGCCGGCCCACCGAACCGGTGCCCGCCAGCGCCATGACATTCTCGAAACTTATGTTTATCCCCAACTGACGTAATTTGTAAACCATTTTTTCTGCGCGCGTAAACCGGGCTTTCTTGAAAGTGCTGAGATATGATTGGAAAACAGTATTGGTCGATTCAATACAGTAACCTAGTACGTGCACTTCCAATCCATCGTAATCGGTGCTTAGTTCCACTCCACCCAGAACGTCTATACCAATTGAAACCGCCGCGTTTTTAGCGGCATCAATACCTTCCATTGTATCGTGATCCGTGATGGCCAAAGCACGTAACCCGGCCAAACCGGCCAGGTGGACAACTTCCGCCGGAGAACTTGTACCGTCCGAGGCACTGGTATGTACATGCAAGTCAGCAAACATAATCGATCACCCATATCAATATTTTTAACACCAAAGATTCACTTTAAGACTTTTTCCAGCAGACGCATCCAATTTCCTCCCATTATATCAGAAACGTTATCATAACTGTAACCCCGGGCCAGTAATTCTTCGGCCAGTTGGGGAAGGCAGTCGGCGCTTTCCAATCCGGGTAAATACTCATCCATACCGTCAAAATCAGAACCAAGCGCGATACACTTAATTCCAAAACGCGATGCAATATGGTCAATGTGCCCGATAAACGCTTCCAGATCCGGTTTCGTGGGGTGAACAAATGCCGGAACAAATGACAGGCCTACCACACCGCCTGTTTTGGTTAGGTGTTCAATCTGAGCATCGGTTAGGTTACGCGGGTGGTCGCACAGGGCGTAGCAGTTGGCGTGGGTTGCAGCAAAGGGCTGTTCGGATACTGATGCCACATCCCAAAAACCCTTTTCGCTGAGGTGAGAAACGTCTACCAGCATATCCAACCGGTTCATTTCCCGCACCACCGAGCGGCCGAACAGACTCAGCCCCCCGGCTATGTCGCCCTCACCAACTCCGTCCCCCAGTTCATTACGCCCGTTCCAAGTTAGTGTAATAGAACGCACCCCTAACCGATGCAGCATCCTCAACACGGAAAGATCTCCGGTCAGGGCTTCGCCTCCCTCCACCGCCAAAAGGGCAGCAATCTTCCCTGCACCTGTGATTGCTTTAATACCACCTGCATTAAAGGCGGGCTCAATTGTGTCCTTGTTTTTTTCCATTAGCATGTAAAATGAGTCTATATATTCAAGGCATTTTTTAAGCGCCCAGTCTTTAAACCGTGGCGAGATAAAAGCAGCAAAAATTTGTACATTGACCCCTCCGTTAATCATGCGCGGCAGGTCCAACTGCCCGTGCCGGGAAAGCTGGCCGATGTCCCGGCTTTGACCTGGAGCCGCTGTGAGAGTATCACAGTGGCCGTCCACCACCAGTTTGAATGAAGTACCCATTGTACACCTCCCGAGGGGGTCAGGCCCTGCATAACTGCATAACTGCATAACTAAAAAGTTATGCAGTTATGCAGTTATGCAGGGCCTGACCCCGAAATTAAAAACCTGTCTATTCCGCTTTAAGAAGAACAAACAGGCTTTGTAAATATTTATTAATTATTAGGTTAACATTACTTTAAACTTATCGAGGTTCGACAATTAGTTTGATCGCTGTTCTTTCTTCTCCGTCGATAATTATGTCGGTAAACGCCGGAATGCAGATTAAATCCACTCCGCTGGGAGCCACAAATCCCCTCGCAATGGCCACTGCCTTTACTGCCTGGTTTAGTGCGCCTGCGCCGATGGCCTGCATTTCACAACAACCACGCTCCCTGAGTACTCCAGCGAGAGCACCGGCTACAGAATTTGGGTTGGATTTTGCTGCAACTTTTAACACTTCCATATCGAACCTCCTTCTTCACTGGAAAGACTCTTGCTACATCATTCCTTAAAAAATATATTCTGCGGCCTATATAAAATTCCTTTTTCAGGATGAAATTTTTTTAATATTTGTGAATTTTTAATTTGTAGCATTATTACTCATAGTTTTGGATCCGTTTAATGTTTGTTGCCATTCCTGTTTGGGTGTCTATGTCAATAATAACGGCATTGAACTGGTATGGCCCGGCAGCTACTTCAAATTTTCTTGGCATCTGGGTGATGAATTTTTCCAGCACCGCTTCCTTTTTAACGCCGATTACAGAGTCCAGTGGCCCGGTCATGCCTACATCGGTAATATAAGCTGTACCTCCGGGAAGCACTCGTTCATCGGCGGTTTGTACGTGGGTGTGGGTACCGCATACCGCCGATATTTTGCCTTCCAGGTGGTAAGCCATAGCAATTTTTTCAGACGTGGCTTCGGCATGAAAATCCAACAAGATGATATTGCTCCAATCCTGTAACGTCGGTAACACTTCATCTGCTTTGCGAAACGGACAATCCAGGTCGGGCATGAAGACACGACCGGACAGGTTGATTACCCCTACCTTGATACCGCTTTTTGTTTCATATCGTCCGTATCCTGCACCAGGTGCACCCGGAGGATAGTTACAGGGCCTGATGATCCTGTCTTCCTTGGCAATAAGATTATATATTTCTTTTTTATTCCATACATGGTTCCCCATGGTAATGACTTCCACGCCAGCCGAAAAAAGTTCACCGGCCACTTCCCTGGTAATACCATTGCCTCCGGCGGCGTTTTCACCGTTGGCTATCGTCAGGTTTATTCTTTCGTCCCGCACCAACCCCGGGACATTCTCAATGACTGCCCGACGTCCCGGACGCCCTACAACATCACCAATCATCAATATTCTAATATTCAAGATAGAAACCACCTATTTGTTGAAAACAAGAACCCTTCCCTCTTCCCGAAACGCATAAAGTTTTTTATTGCCTACAGAATCCTTTACACTCTCCAGCATATGTTCAATAATCTCATCTTGTACCACCAGTTCTTCCTCGATCAGGTTGTCGCCCAGGTCGGAAATTAAATCCTTTTCCCAATACTGATAGAATACCTCAACTACCAGATTAATTTCATCCTGAGCCAGTGTTTCTACATCTCGCTTAATTTCAATCACCGTTAGATCGTCAAAAGCCTGGTGTGTTATTTCTACCAGGGGCACTTCTTTTTTTTCGAGGTAATTAAAAGCCCGGATGTGGTCAAGGACATGTATTTCAAACTGCTGCATTTCCTCTTCATCAACAGCCCGTGAACAAATAAAGTTAAATTTTAATAAATGCTCCTCCGGGTCAAAATTGATTGCGGCCACCTCGGGATATCTAACCAGTATGGAAATTAAAAGTCCTACGCTGTCATTAACATCTTCCCCGCCCTTTAACCTGGCTTGCAATAAGCACACCTTCCTTCCGCTCAGGCACACATAATCAAGTAAAACTTCTTTGTTATTTCATATATTCCTGCCTGATTAATTCCTTTGACTAATTAAAAAATTTTCCAGCGCTTAAAAGTCCGGTGAATATAAAAAACGACCTCTTCCTTAAATATATTCTCGGTAAGAGATCGTTTGTTTTCTTATTTGGCGTAATCTACAACTCGTGTTTCCCGGATAATCATGACCTTAATTTGTCCCGGGTAATCCAGCTCATTTTCAATCCTCTTAGCTATTTCCCTGACCAACTTAACCGCACCAAGATCGTCTATCTTATCAGGTTTGACCATAATCCTGATTTCCCGGCCGGCCTGGATGGCATATGATTTTTCCACACCTTCAAATGTTCCGGCAATCTCTTCAAGCTTCTGCAGTCGTTTAATGTAGGCCTCCAGGGTTTCACGTCTAGCCCCGGGGCGAGCCGCAGATATGGCATCTGCCGCCTGAATTAGTCCGGCTACAATTGTTTTTGGCTCCTCATCTCCGTGGTGAGCAGCAATGGCATGAATAACGTCCTTGTTTTCCCTGTATTTCTGTGCCAGTTCTACCCCAATGGTCACATGAGGCCCTTCCACCTCGTGGTCTACCGCCTTGCCGATATCGTGCAGTAGTCCTGCCCGCTTGGCCAAAGAAATGTCAACTCCAAGCTCTGCAGCCATCAGCCCACCCAGATGCGCCACTTCGACGGAATGTTTTAAAACATTTTGCCCATAACTGGTGCGGTATTTTAGCCGACCCAGCAAAATAATCAGTTCCGGATGCAATCCGTGGACGCCGGTATCGAATACCGCTTGTTCGCCAGCCTCACGAATCTGCTGTTCTACTTCCTTACGGGCTTTTTCAACCATTTCTTCGATTCGGGCCGGATGTATGCGCCCGTCTACAATCAGTTTTTCCAGTGCGATCCTGGCTGTTTCTCGGCGGATGGGGTCAAAACCCGAGAGTATTACTGCCTCTGGGGTATCATCAATTATTAAATCTATACCGGTAGCCGTCTCAAAGGCTCTAATGTTTCTGCCCTCCCGACCGATAATCCGCCCCTTCATTTCGTCATTGGGGAGCGGAATAACTGCTACGGTGGTCTCCGCCACGTGGTCGGCCGCACAACGTTGAATGGCCGAGGTAATTACTTCCCGGGCCCGTTTCTCGCCTTCTTCCTTGGCCTTGTTTTCAATTTCTTTAATTAAAATTGCTGCTTCATGCTGTATTTCTTTTTCAACATCGGCAAGCAAAATTTGCCTTGCCTCATCGGATGACAATCCCGATACCCTTTCCAGTTCTGCCACCTGGCGGGTGCACAGGGATGATAACTCTGCTTTAAGTTTTTCCGCTTCAGCATCCTTACGACTAAGCTGCTCTTCTTTTCTTTCGATGCCTTCAGTCTTGCGATCCAGTGATTCTTCTTTTTGAACCAATCTTCGTTCGAGCCTTTGCAACTCGTTCCTGCGTTCTTTATTTTCCCTTTCCATTTCGTTGCGCTGCCTAAGTATTTCCTCTTTAGCTTCCAGCACGGATTCCCGCTTTTTCCGCTCGACTTCCTTGGTCGCTTCATCCAATATGTTTTTGGCTTGCAATTCAGCAGAAGCGATTTTACCTTCAGCAATCGTTTTCCTGACCAGGTAACCGGCCCCAAAACCAAGGATGCCCAAAATACCGGCAATAACTATCATTAATATTAAATCAGAGCTCATGTTTTCACCTCCAATGCTTAAAAATAAGCTTATTTACGCCGGGTCAACAAAAAAAACACCGAGCGTTACTCTCGGTAAGAAAAAAGAATCGGATCTGTAATATAGTTTGTCCGCCAACGGTTGGAAGAAAACATACATTCCCGCATATTGCGCATAATATGCCAGTATAGAATATACCGGTTAAGTAAACACGGGCATACATTTTCCTTAACTGTTCAGTATAATATATTTTTAGAAAAATATATATAAAAAACCCGAAGGCCGATTGATCCAATTCTACTTTCTCCCGAATGTAATTTTACTTTTTTTCCGGTACCCTGTCAAGATATATCAAACCGGCCATCTTCAACTATGGTGCGGTATACCTTGTTTATAACAGAACCCGAAAAACCACGCCGGGATAATAAACCAGCTATCCGGTGCCATTTGACTTTCGTACCCCGGTTCATTTTACCATAAGCCAAGCGCATAGCCGCCTCATATTCACAATCTTCATCGTATATACGCAATTCATCGGCAATAATTTCCCTATTTATACCCTTTTGCAGCAACTCAGCCCACAAGTACCTGACCCCCACCGGCTTGGTTGCCAGGCGTCTTTTAATCCAGTCCCTGGCAAATGACTCGTCGTCCAATAATCTTTGCTCCGTCAACTGGGCTAATACCGCTTCTATAACCGACTCTGAAAACCCGGCCTTTTCAAGCCGGGTTTTCATTTCATGTACAGTTCTGGATCGATAGGCCAACAGCCTGTAACACCTGTCTTTGACTTGTTTTAGTTCGGGCATGCTACTCCACCTTGGTGGTGTTTGTTGCTGCAGTCTGGAGTTTGGCATCCTCCTTGTACGGCAATCCTACCTGACGCCGCACCTGGTTTTCCACATCTTCGGTCATTTCGGGCCGTTCCGCCAAGAATTCCTTGACGTTTTCCCGTCCCTGTCCCAACCTTTCATCCCGGTACGAGTACCAGGTACCGCTTTTATTCACTATGCCTAGTTCTACCGCCATGTCCAGAATGCAACCTTCCCGGGAAATACCGGTGCCGTACATAATATCAAATTCAGCTTGTTTAAAAGGAGGGGCCACCTTGTTTTTAACCACCTTGACCCTGGTCCGGTTGCCGATGATGTCGCTTCCATGTTTTAAACTTTCGATCCGGCGCACGTCCAGGCGAACGGAACCATAAAATTTGAGCGCCCTGCCTCCTGGGGTAGTTTCCGGGTTACCGAACATAATGCCTACTTTTTCCCGTAACTGGTTGATGAATACAGTAGTACAACGGGACTTGCTAATCACACCGGTAAGTTTGCGAAGTGCTTGGGACATCAATCTCGCTTGTAATCCCACATGGGCATCGCCCATTTCACCCTCTATTTCAGCACGGGGCACCAGCGCTGCTACGCTATCAATTACCACCACATCGATGGCGCCGCTGCGCACCAGGTGTTCGGCAATTTCAAGCGCCTGTTCGCCGGTGTCGGGCTGAGATATGTACAAGTTGTCTATATCCACGCCGATTCTGGCTGCATAGGCTGCATCCAGAGCGTGTTCGGCGTCAATAAATGCTGCGGTGCCTCCAGCCTTTTGGGCCTGGGCAATCACATGCAGTGCTACAGTGGTTTTACCCGAGGATTCAGGGCCAAATATCTCCACCACCCGCCCGCGGGGCAGACCACCCACCCCCAGAGCAATATCCAGGGACAGCGCCCCGGTGGGGATGACTTCCACGTTAGCTTTGGCCGCATCCGCACCCAGTTTCATAATCGAACCCTTACCGAACTGTTTTTCGATATGCAAAAGAGCGTTATCTAGCGCTTTCTGTTTTTCCTGCATCATCAGGCCTCCAATCAAAACATATGTTCGCTATCTCATTCTATGCTTATTTCCTGTTTGTGTCAATACTCTATTTTGGGGACATTCCTCCGAAGGAGGTGTGTCCCCTTTCCGCTTTCAACCTTGGTGTAGTAGCCCCAATAAAAAACGCCGGACCATATTTAGGGCTGTATTGGTGGCCCCGACGCGTACTCCGGTACGTTGCCCAGGAAAAATGTGCCGTTTACAGAACATCTTGTCGCCGGCAGCCAAGGCTATGAAAACAAGTCCCACTGGCTTCTCAGAGGTCTCGCCTTCCGGGCCGGCAATACCGGTTATACCCAGACCAAGAGATGAACCAGTCACCCGACAAATTCCTTCGGCCATGGCTATGGCAGTTTGTTCGCTAACGGCACCATAAGTGGCTATAACCTCACCGGGAACGCCCAGCAAGTCAGTTTTTAATTCGTTACTATAAGAAACAATCCCACCCAGAAAATAACGGGAACTGCCAGGCACATCAGTCAGCAGTTTCATAACCTGGCCTCCGGTACAAGACTCGGCTGCCGAAATAGTAAGGCCCCGTTCAAGAAGCAATGCACCCACTGTTTCATTTAGTAATTCATCGTCCTGGCCGAATATATAATCGCTCAGTTCTGTTGTTATCCGTACCGCCGTTTCTTCAGCCATCCGGCTGGCTTCGATATGACTGTTGACGCGAGCCGTTACCCGTACGTGTACTTCTCCGGGAATAGCCACATATGATATGGTCGGATTTCCCGTAACGTGCATTTGCTGCAACCGGTCCTGTACTTGCGACTCAGACAGACCGGTCACTTTAAGCACGGTGGAATGCATTACCACCCCACAACCTGCGATTGTCTTTAGGTAACTCTTTACATGGCTCTCAAACACTGTTTTAAGCTCGTTTGGGGGGCCTGGCAGTAATATAATTGTTTTTCTCCCGCTCCGCACTATCAGACCGGGAGCGGTGCCGGCAGAGTTTGGTAGTACTATAGCTCCGTTAGGAACAAACACCTGCTTTTTTATGCTCACCGGCAACGGTAATCCGCGGCGGGCGAAAATTAAGTTTAATTTATGTAGGGTATTATCGTCCTGAACCATTTCCAGACCCAGCAGTGCGGCTACCGTTTCGCTGGTCAGGTCATCTTCGGTAGGCCCCAGCCCGCCAGTAATAATAAGCAGGTCGGTGCGAGCCAACGAGTCCTGCAGTATGGCCTTTAAAGCCTCATGGTTATCGCCCACGGCAGTATGTAAAGTTACCTCAATACCTAGTTCGGCTAGTTCCCGTCCCAGGAACTGGGCATGCGTATTAATAACTTCCCCCAGCAGTAGTTCTGTGCCGGTAAAAACAATTTCTGCCTGCAATTTCTCCCACCCCACATTATATTGTGCTTATTCGTGTTTAACTCGGCTATTCCCTGCCGGTATTTATAAGTATGCTCTATTTTTAAGTCTCATTGCAAATTGGCAAGGATTAAAAAGAAAAAGCCGCAGTGCTTTAACATGCACCGCGGCTTTTTCCGGTTAATGGACAATATGTTTTTTGGTCAGGGAACGAAAATACTCACCTGATATTTTCTCCTCTGTCAGGAGAATATGCACCATCTGGTTTATAACTCCTCCGACTCGCCCAAGGAATTCGCGCACTTTCTTCTCCTGGTTCTTAATAATACCTGTAAGAGCCCGGTAACGCAAATCTGCCGGCAGAATATCCGGATCCACCACGCCAAGTTCGGACATACCGCAGCGGATAATTTGCCCCGCGGTGCGCACTGCCTGTTCAAAGTCATTACCGGCACCTGTACTGCGCCCGCCTAAAATCAGCTCTTCGGCTATAGACCCGGCAAGCAGAACCTGAATCTGGTTCTCCAGATACTCCCGGGTGTGCAGGTAGGTGTCATCTTCCGGCACCTGGCGCATATAACCAAGCGCCTGGCCGCGTGGGGTGATGGTAACCATGGAAACCGAGCCCGGTCGAATATTTTCGCTAAGGAGGGCATGTCCCACCTCATGTACTGCCACTCGCTCCAATTCATCCTTTGACGGGCGCCGGTCCAGTTTTTCACCCATCATAACCTTATCCACGGCTTCTAAAAAATGAACCTGCTTTATTTCGGTTCGACCCTCACGCATGGCCAGGATGGCTCCCTCGTTGGCCAGGCTTTCCAGGTGTGCCCCGCTAAAACCGAACGTCTCTTTGGCTATATCCTCAAGGATAACGTCATCTGCCAGCGGTTTATTACGAAAATGTAGCCTGAGTATTTCCAATCGACCGGTCTTGTCAGGCAAGTCAACTTTAACATGGCGGTCAAAACGGCCCGGCCGCAAAAGAGCCGGGTCAAGCATATCCACCCGGTTGGTGGCTGCCACCACCAGTACCTGTACACGGTCGTTTGTTTTCATGCCATCCATCTCAACCAGTAGCTGGTTGAGTGTCTGATCATATTCATGATGACTGGTGTTTTGACCCCTTTTACCGCCCAGGATGTCTATTTCGTCAATAAAAATTAGGGCGCTACGTTTTTTTTGTTTTTGGGCGTTGGTGCGGGCGGTCTTGAAAAGCTGCCTTACCCGCTGGGCGCCGACACCGGCGTACATTTCTATAAATTCCGAGCCACTGCAGGCCACGAACACCGAATCGGTATACCCGGCTGCAGCCTTGGCCAATAATGTTTTCCCCGTTCCAGGCGGTCCAGTCAGCAGGATTCCCTTAATCGGTCTGATACCAAGCTTGATAATCATTTCTTGATCTTTTATGAAGTCAAGGGCCTCTTTAAGTTCGCTGATAGCAGTATTCTGCCCCCCGACATCACTAAACCCAATGCTCGGTCTGGCTGTCATTGGTGCGGTGTTGAAATTTTTGGTTAACATGCCCCGGGACCTAGCCAGGTAAAACAGTACCCCGCCAGCCAAAGCAATGATAAAAACCGGGGTAATGTCGTAACCGGCCACCCCCAGAAATAATACCAGCGCCAATCCTATACCCAGGCCAACTTCTTTCAGCATTGTTTTACCCCCTTCCCGCGGCAGCATCACCCGGCATGTAACCTGACAATTGTGGTCTGGGAATTACTTCATACAGGTAGTACTGCCCGTGGTTCATCTGCCAGTAGATATTGTTTTCATCTATAAATACTTTGGACTCCACACCTTCAAGAGTGGCAGACTCGTTAAGTTCATCAGCCATGTCCCGAAAATTACCCTGCATCAGGGCTTCTTGAATGGCAAATTGCCCTTGGTAATATAGATTTACCAACTTATCGTCCCGCTTATCAATCAGTTGTATTGCAAACTGCTGATTACCCATAACTTCTTTTACTGCATTATTAATCTGAGAGTAGGCAAGCATCAGGTTTTTAGTTTCCTTCATGGTAACTGAAACCTGATACAAACCGGTATCCGAATCCTCAATTTTGTATTCTGTCACCAGGTTGTTGTTATCCAGTTCTTTCTTCAACGGCTCTTTAAAATTAAGGCTGTTATACAGCCAATGCGCCCCCAGAAAAGTCGCCAGCGCTATACCCAACACTACTACGACTACATGTATTTTAATGCCTTGCCACTGCATTTTATCATCCCTTCTATATATGTAGCTGTAGTTAGAATGAATTTCAATGTGAACATGCGCAAGCCATTCAACACTTCCTCGTTAAAAGGCCCGTACAACGAATTATTATAACATGCCTCGCCCGTTTAACGTTCAGGGAAATGTCGCCATTGGCTGTCCGGACTGCGCCCACTAACACCATGACCACTGGTCTGCGAAACATTTAACAGCAAATTTTGCCCATTATTTACATAGCCGGTGGCAGTCCCATTTATAGGTGTGAAGCCTCTTATAAATGCAAAAAACCCCGCCGAAGTCAGCAGGGCCTGCCATTAACTTCTATTTATTCTTTTTTATCTTGGGCCCCGATTAGGAAACCTGCTTTTTGGAAGTAATCCATACCTGACCACAGGGTGAAAAAAACGGCCACCCCCATAGCCAGATTACCAAATGGAATATTGACCAGGGTGAAAGACAGGTCGCGAAGCAGCATGGCCACAACGGCCACTATCTGGGTAATGGTTTTAACCTTACCCAATTTGCTGGCGGAAAGGATAACCCCCTCTGCCGCAGCCAGGGATCGCAGACCTGTAATAGCGAACTCACGGCCGATAATCAGTACAGCCACCCATCCAGAAAGTCGATCTAACTCAACCAGGGCAATTAAAGCAGCAGAAATGAGCAATTTATCAGCCAGCGGATCCAATAGCTTACCCAAGCTGGTAACCTGTTTTTTCTTGCGGGCAATATAACCGTCCAACCCGTCAGTGCAGGCTGCCAACACAAACACGCCGGCGGCTATATAGTCACCCATTGGCAGGCGCAACGTGATTACCGCCAGCAGTACCGGAACCATTAAGATACGCAGCAGGGTTAGCTGATTAGGCAGGTTCATTGCACTTGTACTCCCGTCAAATCATATTCACTGGCGTCCAGCACCTTTACCCGCACAAAATCACCAGGTGCAACTTCGTCTACCGATGCAAAATAAACTTTGCCATCTATTTCCGGTGCATCACCTTCCCATCTACCCCAATACATGCTTTGGTCATCATCCCAACCTTCTGCAAGAACTGCTAATTCTCGGCCGATCATAGCCTTATTATGTTCCAGCGAAATAGTCTGTTGCAATACCATGGCCCTGTCCACTCTTTCTTTAATTATTGACTCATCAATTCGATCCGGCAACATTGCCGCCGCGGTACCTTCTTCCGGCGAATATCCGAAAACACCGGCCCTTTCAAATCTGGCTGTAGCCATAAACTCTAGCAATTCGTTAAATTCCGCTTCTGTTTCGCCTGGAAATCCCACCAGGAAAGTGGTACGCAGTGTTAAACCCGGCACTGCCCGGCGTAAATGCCCCACTAAACCCAACAGTTCTTCTCCAGTGCCTTTCCTGTTCATCATACGCAAGATACGCTTATTGGCGTGCTGCAGAGGTAGGTCGATGTAACGGCAAATCTTCTCTGAACCCGCCACCAATTCAATTAATTCCCGGGTAAGGGAGTCAGGGTGGCAGTACATTAGCCTGATCCAACGGCATTGCTCAATGCTCTCCAATTGCACCAGCAAATCAGCCAGCTGATACCGGCCGTAAAGGTCAACCCCGTACCTGGTGGTTTCTTGAGCCACGACTACCAGTTCACGCACACCACGCGCGCACAATTCCTGTGCTTCCGCAATAATACTCTCCTGGGGTCGACTATGGTACGGGCCACGTATACCGGGTATGGCGCAATAAGTACAACGGCTATCACAGCCTTCAGCAATTTTAAGGTAAGCACTATGGACCGGTGTAGTCAATATTCTGGCTCCGGGACTGGGATATTCGTACCCGGCGCTTTCCAGCACCATTGGCCTTTCCCCTGCCGATATTCTATTTAAAACATCTACAATCTCAGGCACCGAGCCGGTACCCATCACTCCGTCAATTTCCGGAATCTCATCAAGTAATTCCTGGCCATATCTCTGAGCCAAGCAACCGGCGACCAGTATCTTTTTGCACCGTCCGGTATCCTTAAAGTGAGCCGCATCCAAAATGGCAGCAATGGACTCTTCCTTGGCAGCGGTTATAAACCCGCAGGTGTTAACAACAATGATTTCCGCTTTTTCCACTTCACCTGTTACATTGTACCCCGCCCGGTGCAGGCAGCCCAGCATAATCTCCGAGTCTACCCTATTTTTGGCGCACCCCAGGCTTATAAAACCAATGTTTAATAACATCCACGCACACCTTTTCACTTTTTAAGATATATTACATACTACAAAACAAACTGTATAACCTGCTACATTAAATAAAAAAGGCGTCAATTTAGTTCTTTATTGACGCACGTTTTATTCAACTGAAATGGCGAGGGATTACCCTCCAATGGCATTACCGCCATCTTCCCCTATTTCAAAAGTTCTGGTCACAACGCTGCCCAGCTCACCCAAAAATCCATAGTCATTGCCGTTAACCGACACCCGAACAGCACCTGCGTCACCTAATTTCAGCCAGATGCTGTTATCACCTCGAAATTCTTTTGTTATACCCGGCCCTACCAACCCCTCAAAGGCACTGCTGTCGTCCACCACCACTTGCATCCAGCAATCTTTGTCGGTAACCTGGAGTACCACGTTTACACCGCGTTGGGCCGGATCTATCCCTGGCACGACAGGGTTCTGTTCTCCCGTTGCAGGGTCTTGTTCACTGCCAACTCCCCTGTTGTCTTCACCTGCGGGCATGTTTTGTTCCTGGTCTTCCCCGGCTATATCGTCCCGCAGCATGGCGGCAGACCCCCACCAGTAAATCATAAAGCCGACAAATAAAACAGCCACAACAGCAAGCAGGCCCCGGCGTGATTTGGCCGGCTTTTCAAAATTAGTGGGCGTTAATTTTTCCATTACCGGCTCAACCGCTGGTCGGGGAAAAAGTTCTTCGTACTCTACAATCAGAGCATCACCGTCCACTCCCAGAAAGCGAGCATAATTTCTTAAGAAGCCCTTAACATAAACCTTACCCGGCAGCACATCAAAATCTTCGTTTTCTAGGGCTACGATGTACTTACGGCGAATTTTGGTCTCGTTTTCTACTTCGGTTAGGGTGATTCCATTTTCTTCCCTGGCATTACGTAACTTTTCGCCTATAGTCATTACCTAGTCCGTTACCCCCCTGCTGCTTGTAAAGGATATTCGAAAAGTCCGCGACATCCCATTAAATTTATTCCTTTTCGAACACGCACTTGTATTCCGGTAGTTGATCCATCCATTTGCTTATAACTTCTGTTGCTTGCGCCGTGTCCTTGATTTGCAAAGACAGATCGTAATTATTATCGGGAACGCAAGGATATTTATACAGCGGGTCGTAGTAGTACTCCAACAAAAATTTAATGACCAATTCTACTTCACCACGGTCGAGCCATTTGTTCAACTCCTCAACCTTGCTATTACCAATATATTTGGCAAGCCGTTTGATAGCCTCGCGCAGTGCTTGTGGATTTCCTTCCGTTCCTGTAAAGTAGTCTCTCTTAATACGCTGCACTCGTATCTCAAGCGGGGCATATGCAAGCACACGGTATCCACGACGCATTGAATCAAGCACTGTATCCGGGACAAATAAATTACCCAGTCGTTTACTCTCACATTCCACCAGAAAAACACCGCTATTTTCTGCCCGCCTCAGATTATCATGAATTAAAGCTTCAAACATTTTCTGGCCTGGAGATGGGGGTTGGTCAATTTTTCCGAAAACAGACCCCCGGTGCAAAGCCAGTCCCTCTAGATCCAAAACCGGACGGCCATTTCGTTCCAGTTCCAGTAGCAGATCAGTTTTCCCCACCCCGGTTAAACCATGTATTACGATTGCCCGGTGGGGTAATTCTCTGCCTAGGTATTCAATGACATAGTGCCGGTAAGCTTTGAAACCGCCTTTGATACGATTAACTTTTATGCCCATGGCATCAAGAATGCAACCTGCAAAATGGCTTCGGTCGCCGCCGCGCCAGCAAAAAACGTTTACTTCACCCTGGGAAGCAATTTTTTTAATGGCATAGACAAATCGCGGCAACCGGGGAGCCACAATTTCCATGGCTAATTCCCTGGCTTTGTCGGGGCCTTCCAGTTTATGCGCCTTGCCTACCAGCGATCTCTCAACGTTGTCCAAAAGTGGAACGTTATAAGAACCTGGTATGGTTGCCTCTAAAAACTCCCCGGGTGAACGAAGATCCACCACTGGGATTTGACTCTTGGATGCGCTTAATACTTCCTTTATATCTCTGTCTTTGTACATTTAAGATTTTAACTCCAGACTAAGGACATTTCCTGCAAAATTAACGTTCCCTTCGACACTGTGGATTATTTATCCTCTTTTTGCGGTGAAGTTAAGCTATTCTGCCCTAATTAAGAAGAAATGATAGCTTTGTAGTTTTTTACTTATCGTTACCTGCCTTAGCACTGTTCCGGCCATGAAATTTTTGCTGATATTCTTCGCTATTAATTAAAACTGTACGGGGCTTACTACCCTCATGCCCACTGACATAACCTCTCCTTTCCATTATATCCATCAATCTGGCCGCCCGGGCGTAACCAATGTGCAACCGCCGCTGCAACAAAGATATGGAGCCGTGTCCGGTTTGCACAAAAATTTGTAATGCCCGGGCCAGCAGCTTATCGTCATATTCCGGCTCATCTTCTGCTGCCGCTACCTCCTGCTCCAGATTCTCGTCATAGCCCGGATGGGCTTTCTTTTTCCAAAAATTAACCAGCAACTCCACTTCACGGTCAGATAAATAGGCTCCCTGCACCCTTACTGGCTTGGTCGCGCCTACCGGGTAAAAAAGCATATCACCGCGACCCAAAAGTTTTTCTGCCCCGCCCATATCTAATATAGTACGGGAATCAATTTGTGACGATACTGCAAAACTAATGCGCGATGGTATATTGGCTTTAATTAACCCGGTAATGATATCCACAGACGGTCGCTGAGTCGCCACCACCAGGTGTATGCCCGCTGCTCTGGCCATCTGGGCCAGTCTGCAGATGGCGTCTTCCACATCTGCAGGGGAAACCATCATCAAGTCGGCCAGTTCGTCAATAATGATTACCAGTTGTGGCAACAGTACCTTGCCTTCCCGCCTCATCAAGTTATTGTAACGGGTTAGGTCTCGCACTTCGGCACCGGCGAACAATTCATAACGGTATTCCATCTCTTTAACAGCCCAGCGCAGCGAAGTAGCAGATTTTCTGGGATCGGTAACCACTGGTGACACCAGATGGGGAATTCCGTTAAAAGTTGCCAGTTCCACCATTTTGGGGTCAATGATTAGAAATTTAACCTGGTCAGGAGTTGATTTAAACAAAATACCAGCAATTAGCGTGTTCAGGCAAACGCTTTTCCCCGCTCCCGTGGCGCCGGCAATTAGCAAGTGCGGCATACGAGACAGGTCATCCAAGATGGGGTTTCCCGCTACATCCTTACCCAAAGCGATAGTTAAAAATGAAGGAGATTGCTGAAACTCAACTGTTTCCACCAGTTCACGTAAGTATACCGTGGCGACTTCTCTGTTGGGCACCTCGATGCCCACTACTGCCTTACCCGGTACCGGTGCTTCAATACGCACATCCGATGCCGCCATGCCCAAAGCAATATCGTCAGCTAGACTTACAATGCGGCTGACCTTGACGCCAGGCGGAGGTTGAACCTCGTACCTAGTTATTACGGGCCCTCTGGAGACCTTGGTCACCCTGACCCTAATCCCGAACGAGGCCAAGATTTCTTCAAGCCTCTTAATATTATCGGCAATATCCTGATTATTTTTACTTATTTTACCCCTTACTGGCCTAGTTAATATGGATAACGGAGGTAGTTTGCCACCGCGCCCGGTTTCATCTATCGGCGCAATCAATTCCGGGATGTCCCCTGCGTCAAACGGTAAGGTTAATTCTTTGCTTTGTTCATTTTCAACAAGTTCCCCTGTATTGCGTTCTTCTTCGGGGTGTATGACCGGGCGATAATAAATTACGTTCGATTTTTTTTCTTTACTAGTTTTATTAGTCGTTTTGGCAGGGCTGTTTAAACTATTTTCTACTCTTATGCGGTCATCCCCGGTCGGTTGCGACCGATCGACTATTTCCGGGCGGTCTTCCGATTCCTCAACAGCAGTGATGAAAAGAAATTCATCCACCGTGTGTGTCGTTTTTTTTAGCGCATCTGTGGCTTTACGAGTCATATTTCGAAACAGCACCGCCACCGACTGGTTGGTCAACAAAAGCACTGACACCAGCATCAGGGCTGACAGCACTATATACATGCCCAAAGAGCCAAAAGAGTTCAGCAGTACATAGTAGATAATCCCACCGATTAACCCGCCCCCATCACCCTGCATACCGGCTTTTAAAATATAATCCTTCGGTATCGGCATGTGCAGCAGGGTTAGCGCCACTATCAGGGCAATTACAGCCCCGTATATATTCACGTTCTTTTTGATTTTGCTTTTTAGATATAACATTTTAAAACCTAACACGGCCAATAACATGGGGAAAAAATACCTGCCTTCACCCGCGAGGGTCAAAACAGCCCTGTTAATTAAACCGCCCACCAGTCCCACTGACGGGTTCACCACGCTAATCAATGTGAGTGCCGCCAGGGCCAGCAGCGTAATACCGATTATTTCACAACGAATTTCTTCCTGCATATTTTTTACCGGCGGCATCCCGCTGACACCTCCTTTTTAAGTATACTTATTCCTTATTTTACATATAATTCCTTCTATGCATTTAAAAAAATCTGCCTGTATAAACAAATAAAAAACCGGCCCAAGACCGGTTTTAGCATTAGTTATCACAGTTATTAACTTTTTATCTGACCAGATAAATCCCTATTACCAGAGCGCCCAGTACTAGGCGATACCACACAAACAGAGCATAACTGAACCGGGCCAGGTATTGCAAGAGAAACTTGATTGCAAAGAAGCCCACCACGGCGGATACTGCAACACCGGTAATAAAAGGAATAGTCAAGTCCGCTGTGGTTATTTCGGTTATTTTTTTCAACCCTGCACCAGCGATGATTGGGGTAGCCAGCAAAAAGGAAAAACGAGCTGAAGTTTCCCGAGTCAAGCCGAAAAGTCGCCCGGCGGTCATGGTAATACCGGAACGGGAGACGCCGGGTATTATGGCCAGGGCTTGGGACACCCCAATTAACAGGGTTTCCTTCAATCCCATATCAGTCAGTTTTTTTGTGGCTGGTGACCGCGTATCAACAAAATGCAGAATTACGCCCATCACCATAAGCATAATGCCAATTAATAGCGGATGGCGCAAAGCGGTTTCTGCTATGTCTTCAAGCATATACCCGGTAAAGGCACCAGGTATGGTGGCCAGCACCAGATACCAGAACATGCGGCCTTCGGTGGTCTTCTTGCGCTGCAGCCCGTCAGACACTAACACTAGCCAGTCGCGCCAGAAAAATCCAACAATAGCAACGAGTGAACCTACGTGCAGGGCCACGTCGAAAGTAAGTCCTGCATAAACCCAGCCCATCAACCATGGTACCAGTACCAAGTGTGCCGAACTTGAAATTGGTAAAAACTCGCCCAAACCCTGAACAATACCTAATATTATTGCTTGCATAAGATCCAATTTCATCACAGCCCTTATCTCTCAAAATCAAACAGCATCATTATATCACAGAGACAAGCCGTTCTACTACCTAGAAAATACTACCCTGAAAATACTTTTAAAGTTGGTTGTAGTGGGCGCGGCGCTCCGGTGATATCGCTCCGCTCTCTCTTGCAATTCTTATTGTTGTGATCGGATCGGGTTATTGTTACCGCATGGCATAAACTGCTTAACCGTTTGGCTACGCCCTAAGCAGCCTGAATTCGGGGCTATGACGGGCTAATCAACGCATCCAGGTGCACCGTTCGCTCCGGATATCACCGGATCGCCGCGTAAGCTGGTTTTTCATCCTTCTGCTGGTGCCGCGTTTAGCGGCATGGTGGTCTACCCGAAAATACTTATGAAAAAAATTCGCCTTTTAAAAGTAAGCAGCGTGCCTAAAATATAAGCACGCTGCCTACCTTATTGTTCGAGATGTTCATCAATGATAACTTATAGGCTTAATCGTCAGCCTTGACCATTGCTCCTGGATATAATTCGCTACGCAGGAAATCCATTGGATTAGTGCTTAAAATTTGCACCAGTTCCAGTTTGCCACCACCGACATCCTTTACAATGGCAGGTACTCCGTTAACGGTAACTTCCCTCTCCGAAGAACGATCCAATTGTTCAAACCCGGCCAGCACCAGTTCTAACTGCATCGGTGTGTATAAAATCAATGCTTTAGCCCCCCGGCTCCGGCTTTCTGTTCATCAATAAGCTGCTTTAGCTTATTGATAGCCTGACTCATACCTCCCACCTCATCGACCAAATCACAATCCACAGCATCCTGGCCGATGAGTACGGTACCGATATCCCGGGCCAGTTCACCGGTACGAAACATTAAATCACGGAATCTTTCTTCGCCAATTTTGGAATGAGATGTGATAAACCGGACTACCCGGTCTTGCATTTTATCTAAATACTCATAGGTTTGGGGCACACCGATAACCAGTCCGGTCAAGCGGATAGGATGGATGGTCATGCTAGCTGTTTCAGCGATATACGAATAGTCTGTTGATACAGCAATGGGAACACCAATACTATGTCCTCCGCCCAGCACTAAAGATACGGTGGGTTTGGAGAGACTGGAGATAATTTCAGCGATGGCAAGACCCGCTTCCACATCGCCACCCACCGTGTTTAATACGATGAGCACGCCCTCAATTTCATGGCTTTGCTCCAACGCCACCAACTGGGGAATCAGGTGTTCGTACTTGGTGGTTTTGTTTTGTGGCGGTAACACCAGGTGTCCTTCAATTTGACCCACAATGGTCAGGCAATGAATATTGCTTTTAATCTCAGGTACCTGAGTGGTGCCCATTTCTTTAACGGCTTCAATGATATTTTTGGACTTGCCCGTAACTCTGGCCCGATCCGTCCGGGGGTCCTGGTTGGGATTGTCGGTACGCTCAGGGCTGGTTTCCGGATCTGGGCGTGAAGGTGGTTGGTAGGGAAAAACACCGGGTACTTCGTCAAAAGATTGGTAGTAAGACATATTAACCTCCCCGTTCCATGAACATAATTTAGCAATTGTCAGTTTAGTATGTATTACTAGGGCAAAAAAAATACACAGGCGCTGGTGCACCTGTGTATTTCGTTCAATCGGAAACATTCCTCGACCCCAAAGTCTTTTTAACCCCAAAGCTGAGGTGTGTCCCCTTTCATAAGTTGGGGGACATTCCTCGACCCCAAAGTCTTTTTTTGACCCCAAAGCTGAGGTGTGTCCCCTTTCAGCTATACTTCCATTATAATGGGTAGAATCATGGGCCTTCTCCTGGTTTTCTCGTATAGAAATCTGCTTAAATCATCTTTGACCTGGGATTTAATGGACGCCCATTCTGACATTTTTTTAGTTGAACACTTTGTCAGGGCAGCGTTCACCTTTTCCCTGGCTTGTTCCATTAGTTCCTCGGATTCACGAACATAAACAAAACCCCGGGATACAATGTCCGGCCCGGAAACAATCTGACCGTTTTCTCGGCTCATGGTCACCACCACGATTAAGATCCCGTCCTGGGACAGTTGGCGGCGGTCACGCAGCACAATATTGCCCACGTCACCTACTCCCAATCCGTCAACCAGCACCCGACCGGCGGTCACCCGACCGGCATAGTGCCCGCTACGTTTGGTTAATTCCAACACCTGACCATTTTCTGATACAAAAATGTTGGATTCCGGGATACCCATATCTTTGGCCAGCTCGGCGTGCCTGATTAGCATGCGGTACTCGCCGTGTACCGGCAGAAAAAACTTGGGTTTTACCAGGTTGAACATCAGCTTCAATTCTTCCTGGCTGGGGTGACCGCTTACATGTATACCAGACACTGCCTCATAAATAACGTTGGCGCCCAGCTTAAAAAGCTGGTCTATGATCCGAGCCACCAGCTTTTCGTTGCCGGGAATAGGAGTAGCCGAAATTATAATCGTATCTCCAGGCATAATTTCCACTTGCCGATGATCCCTGCTGGCCATCCTGGTCAGAGCGCTCATCGGCTCGCCTTGGCTGCCCGTTGTCAAGTATACCACCTGACTCCGAGGGAGTCTGCCCGCTTCTTCCAATTCTACAAGCACCCCGTCGGGCACCTTCAGGTAACCGAGTTCACGGGCAATATTGACTACGTTAACCATGCTGCGTCCAACCACAGCCACTTTCCTGTTGTATCTATGGGCGGTGGTAATAGCCTGCTGCAGGCGGTGCACGTTGGAAGCAAAAGTGGCCACGATGATCCGTTCGTCGGCCTTTCGGAAAGTGTCGTCAAAAGTTTGCCCCACGACGCGCTCGGACATGGTATAGCCGGGTCTCTCCACATTTGTGCTATCGCTTAACATGGCCAGCACGCCCCGATCACCCAACTGTGCCAGCCTGTAAAAATCGGTAACTTCTCCGTCCACAGGTGTCTGGTCAATCTTAAAATCACCGGTATGTACAATTATACCTACCGGCGTTTCTATCGCCAGGGCTACTGCGTCAGGGATACTGTGTGAAACTCGGATAAACTCAACTTTAAACGGCCCGACCTGGATTACATCCCGGGGCTTTACGCAATGCAGCTTGGTACTGTCCGCCAGGTGACGCTCCCTGAGTTTTTCCCGTAATATACCCAGGGTTAAGCCGGTTCCGTATACCGGGACGTCCAACTGCTTTAACACATAAGGCAAGGCACCGATATGATCTTCATGGCCATGTGTTAGCACAATGCCCCGTACAATGTTTTTATTCTCCAGCAGGTACGTTATGTCCGGAATTACAATGTCAATGCCCAGTAGATCCTCTTCGGGGAACATCAACCCCGAATCGATAACCAGAATATTTTCCCCGTATCTCACCACCATCATGTTTTTGCCGATCTCTCCCAGTCCCCCAAGGGGGATCAAGGAAATCTTAGGTTCTCGCGCCATATTACACCTCCCGAATTGTAGATAATTGCAGTTTAAAAATAGTGCGTATAGTTTGGTGAGAAATCAGGAGAAGGCGGGAAAATATTCTGTTTTATCAGGCCGCTCAGTACTCGCTAATCCATTATACTGTATCCAAAGGAGTTGGACAAGAAAGGCTCACCTAAATCAACCACATGGTATGCAAAATTTTAGCAATCAGTCTAAATATAACTATAAACATAGTCAGGTTCTAATTTAATCTTGTCCAAAAAAGGCAAGTTACTAACACTGTAAACTGAATTTAAAAAACGAAAAGGAGCCGTCTGGCTCCCTTCGTTAATCATGGCCAAATTAACCAACCCCCAGTGTTAAAGAAGCTGGAAATCGGCAAGGACTCTTCTTAGGGCTTCTCTCTCAGCTTCATTGACATCCACCAGCGGCAACCTGGGTGCACCCACCTTCCAGCCCAGCATGTTCATGGCAGCCTTTACCGGCACCGGGTTAGTGGTTATAAAAAGAATCTTAAATACGGGATAAAGACTACTGTGTATCTTGGTTGCCATGGTAACGTTACCGGACGTAAAAGCGTTAACCATCTCCTGAATTTTAGGGCCTACAATATGGGCCGCTACACTGACTACGCCCTTGCCGCCCAGCGACATAATCGGTAAAGTCATGGAGTCATCCCCACTGTAGATGGCGAAATGGTCAGGTAGAGACCGCCTGAGTTCGCTGACCTGATCGAGGCTTCCCGATGCTTCCTTAATCGAAGTAATGTTTTCTATTTCGGCCAAGCGGATTACCGTTTGGGGTAGAATATTCACCGCCGTCCGCCCTGGTATGTTATATAGCATAACAGGCAGGTTGGTGCTGGCGGCAATGGCCTTAAAATGCTGGTACAAGCCTTCCTGAGTAGGTTTATTGTAGTAAGGGCTAACCTGCAGAACACCGTCGACGCCTACCTTCTCTGCCGCCCGGGTTAGTTCCACACTGGCGGCAGTGTTGTTGCCCCCGGTACCGGCAATAACAATGGCGTCCCCGCCTACTTCTTCCACAACCACCCTGAATAATTCAACTTTTTCATCCTTACTTAGTGTTGGCGATTCACCGGTAGTGCCAGCCAGCACTAACCCGTCCGAACCTGATTGCACTAGGTGCCGGGCCAGTTTTTTAACCTGCTCAAAGTCTATAGTTTGATCCTTGTTGAAAGGAGTAACCATAGCCGTTAGCACTCGCCCAAAATCCGTAACCAAAACTATCACCTTCCTTTCGGCTTAAATCCTTACGTTGGGGACATTCCAGTCAGGGACATTCCTCGACCAATCCAATCGGGGACATTCCTCGACCCCAAGACTTTAACCATTAAGCTGAGGTATGTCCCCATTCCTTATTACCCATTAGCTGAGGTGTGTCCCCTCTCCTTTTAACATGAACTTAGTGTGCAAAGCCCGGACAGCCATCTCCATCTGTTCACGGCTGACCAGCACCCACACCGTGGTATGGGAGTCGTTACATTGTAAAATCTGTACATCCTCCCCGGCCAACGCCTCAACAATATCTGCAATAACTCCGGGTACGCCGGACATTCCTGCCCCCACTGCAGATACCTTGGCGCAACCCGAGATTACCTCGGCGTGATACCCGGCGTTTTCCAGTACCCGGGTCGCCTTAGCGGTTAGTTCATCATTAACGGTAAATAAAACCGTTTCCTGCACAATGTTAATAAAATCTATGCTAACACCTGCCAGCGCCAGCGCCCTGAACATTCTTTTTTTCTGTTTCAGCCCACCGGTGCCGGGTTCAGTAAGCACCTTAAACTGGGTGATACCTGAAATATAAGCGATACCGGTAATTATTCGATCTCTAGTAATGTCAATGGTCCCCTTATATACTTCACCAGAGGTTGTCACCAGAGTACCAAGCGTGTCGCTGAATGTTGAACGCACCCGCAGCGGCACCCCTTTTTGCATAGCAATTTCAACTGCCCTGGGGTGGATTACTTTTGCGCCTTCATGGGCCAGGTGGCAAATTTCATCATAGGTAATTGCGTCCAAGGCTCTGGCCTCAGTCACAATACGCGGGTCGGCAGTCATAATGCCCTCAACATCGGTGTATATATCCACATATACCGCATTTAAGGCCACACCCAGAGCAGCTGCAGTGGTATCACTGCCGCCACGTCCCAAAGTTGTAATTTCACCGTCTTCGGTAGCCCCCTGGAAACCAGCCACTACAACAATGTATCCTTCCTGTGCGTAAGCGGTAACCTTATGGGGGTTAACCTGCATTATCCTAGCCTCGGCAAAATTTTTATCAGTAATAATGCCGGCCTGGGACCCGGTCAAAAAAACGGCCGGTCGCCCCAAGGACTGCAAAGTAGCTGTGAACATGACACCAGAAATAACCTCACCGCAGGTCATTAATATATCCTTTTCCCGTTCCGGCAAATCATGATAAGTCTTCTTAATTAGGCTTAGCAATGTATCGGTTGCATAAGGGTCCCCCTGCCGACCCATAGCGGAAACTACCACCACGGGCAGATACCCCTCATCCATAGCGGCAATTACTTTTCCAGCCGCTCTTTCCCTAAGTTCAGGTGTGTTGAGAGAGGTACCCCCAAACTTAAGTACTAAAAATTTCATGCCGGCCTTACCTCTTTCCCAGGCAACCGTACTTAATCACCAGTTCTGCAATCTGCACGGCGTTGGTGGCGGCCCCTTTGCGGAGTTGATCCGACACTACCCACATATTCAGCCCGTTTGCCAGAGTATTATCTTCCCTAACCCGGCCGACAAAAACCTCATCCCGCCCGGAAGTAAACAAAGGCATGGGGTATTTTTTATTAACCGGGTCGTCCTCCACTATAACACCAGGGAATTGGCCCAGTACTTCCCTGGCCTGACCGGCGGTTATTTTTCTTTCTGTTTCCACGTTTATTGATTCGGCGTGACTGCGATAAACCGGTACTCGAACCGTAGTGGCAGTTATGGCCAGATTATCGTCGTGCATAATTTTCCGGGTTTCTTTCACCATCTTCCACTCTTCTTTAGTGTAATCCATTTCTTGGAATACATCAATGTGTGGAATCAGATTAAAGGCGATCTGGTATTGGAACTTAACCGGAACTACCTCGCGTCCATCCAGTGCCGCCCGGGCGTGCTCGGTTAATTCATCTATACCTTCAGCCCCGGCGCCGCTGACCGCCTGGTAGGTTGATACAACCACCCTTTTCACTCCAGCGGCATCGTAAATAGCCTTTAGCGGCACCACCATAATAATAGTTGAACAGTTGGGGTTAGCGATAATACCCTGGTGCATCTTAACATCCTCGGGATTAACCTCCGGGACTACCAGTGGTACTGCCGGGTCAAGACGGAAGTGGCTGCTGTTGTCAATCACTACAACGCCCTTTTCAGCAGCCAGCGGTCCAAACTCCTGGCTGGCCGCACCCCCGGCAAACAGTGCAATGTCCATACCGTCAAAGGAAGCGGGCGTAGTTTCTTCTACGGTATAAGATTGGCCTTTGAAAAACATCTCTTTACCGGCGGAACGGGAGGTGGCACATAATTTTAACTCACCTACCGGGAAATTCTTTTCTTCCATTACATTTAATATTTCCTGTCCCACTGCTCCGGAAGCACCTACAATCACTACTTTATACTGAGTCAAAATCTACCCCTCCAATCTTTTTATATCGACCGCCGCCGGTATCTAGCTTTACTCGTGGGCCACTAAAACAGGTTGAATTTGTTTACTTTGCAGTGCACACACAATGGTTTCTACCAACAGGTTCATCCTGGCTTTTAGCGAGTTTGGTTTACCGGCGGGATTATCTTGACCGAATGGAACCATATATATATTCTTGGCGTTCAATAATAGGCCTATATTCTTAGCATTCATGCTTAAACCATCGTTGGTGGATAAACCTATTACAACGGGTCTCTGGTTCCGTAAATGAGCCTTGGTGGCCATTAAAACCGGCCCGTCGGTAATGGCGTTGGCCAGTTTGGCCAGTGTATTACCGGTACACGGCACCACCACCAGTACATCAAACAGTTTTTCCGGCCCAACAGGTTCTGCTCCGACGATACTGCTGATAATCTCCTGATTTGTTATTTCTTCAATCCGAGTTTTCCAGGCAGCCGATGCGCCAAAGCGGGTGTCGGTTTCATCAACGGAATTACTAATTATAGGATACAGAACGGCGCCCTCTTGGGCAACTTTTTTTAACTCCACCAGCACTTCATCAATGGTGCAATGAGAACCCGTTAGGGCAAACCCCACCTTAACACCTTCGAGCTTTTTCATACAAGCACCTCCCCTAAAACCGGTCCGTCAACGTGTTACCATTTGCAAAAGCACACGGGGTACCACCCGGGCCAGCAGCAATCCGGCTGTCCTGGGCGCCACTTTACCGGGCAGGCCTGGAGCAAGCAGAGCCTCGATGCCTAGTTTTTGGGCAGTGGTAAAATCTGTACCACCGGGCGCAGAAGCTAGATCGATGATTAGGGTTGTCGGCGTTAGCTTGGTCAAAATATCTTCTGTAATTACCGGCGCAGGAATGGTGTTGAATATAACATTCGGTTGCTGCAAGCAGTTTATTAATTCACTGATGTGGATTGTATGCAGACCGATAGCTTCAGCCCTGGCAAGCTGGGCGTGGTTTCGTGCGACCACCGTAGTTTTAGCGTGCATGGCATCAAGAAGCTGCGCCAAGGTCTGGGCGGTACGACCGAAACCCAGTACCAGGCACCGGCTGCCGTGAATGGTAATCGGCAACTTCTCCATGGCCATTTGCACAGCGCCCTCGGCGGACGGAATAGAGTTTAGGATAGCTACATCATCCATTTGCATTAACTCTACCAGCCTTAACCCCGCTTGCTTCACCAGACGGCGCAATGACTCCCTGGCCATACCCACCAGCACTGGCGAACCTGCAGGTAACAGAGCCAGCAGTTCGCCTGTAATCTCCGGTGGATGCTCAAGGTAAACTGCAGACAACTGCATGTTTTCTTTTACTCCCGGCACTGGTAGAATTAAGGTTTGTGCTCCGTCCAGACATTCCTCCGGCATGCTGCAGGCGATAATGTTTTCGCCTTCCGCCGGTATACCCAGGGTCTTAACGGTTGCGCCGGATGCGGCTAACTCCTGGGCCAGACTTACCTCTCTGGCATCCCCACCCAGCATGGCCACCGTAAAGCCTTTGAGGTTATACACGGTCGGTCAACCCCTCTCTACTCACCTTCCTGTACTTAAGCGGGTGTTCAAAAAAGTGTACTCGAGATCCACTTTGAACACACACTTAAATTAATATATGAAGAGCCGGTTTTATAGGTGCTTGTATGAAATTAGTGGAGTACTATTCAAATATAAGATTTTCCAGGCCGTATACCACTCCTTCCAGGCGCATTACCGCACGAACTGCGATTAGCACGCCAGGCATAAAAGATTCTCTAGATATCGAATCATGTTTAATAGTCAGCGTTTGTCCCACGCCTCCGAATATTACTTCCTGATGAGCGACTAATCCCGGCAGCCGTACACTGTGCAACCGCATGTTTCCGCCGGTTTGGCCGCCCCTGACCCCTTCAATTTTCTCTTCTTCCAGGAACGGGCCCTGCCGGAAATCACCACGCTGCTCCAGGATCGCTTCGGCAGTTTTGATAGCGGTTCCGGACGGTGCGTCAAGCTTCTGATCGTGGTGCTTCTCTATTATTTCAACGTTGGGGAAATACTTGACGGCCTCAGCGGAGAACTTAATCATTAACAGTGCCCCGATGGCAAAATTAGGGGCAATAATGCACCCCAATTTTTTTTGACTCGCCAGTTCAGTTACTTCCAGCAATTGTTCCTTCGACATGCCCGTGGTCCCAACCACTGGGCGTACTCCCGCCTGTAGCGCCTTTTTAACATTTTCCGCCACTGCCTGCGGCCGGGTGAAATCTACCAGCACGTCAGCCCCGGACGTAGCCAGAGCCTCATTTAAATTGTGAGTAATAAAAACACCAAGGGGTTCATCCTTGCCTAGCAGAACACCAGCGTCCTGCCCCTCGTACTGAAGGTCGAAGGCTGCGCATAATTCCGTGTCCTCAGCGTTAACGATGGTTTTGAGAACCTCTTGGCCCATCTTTCCTGCAACACCACAAATGGCTACTTTAATCAAAATGGATTACCGGTTAACAATGTAGAGGAACTATTATTGTTCTTATTCCTCCGGTTACCGGCTATACCCCCTTTCATTAATTCTTTTCCAAAATAGTGCAGCGGGGAAACAAAAACCCGGCCCAATTTAACACCAATCGGATGCTAAACCGGTGGGATTTGGCAAAGCTACACCATGTACACCAATTGGGAACATTACTATAATAAATTTTATTTTCTTATATCTCGTTATTCCTGTCAAGATAAAAACCTTTACCGGGCAAATTAGATGTTTTAACTGTAGCATTTAAACTTTGATATCTCCCGAATTATCCCAATCACGCTGCACGATCACGCCACCACGCGCATTGCCGCCCGAATAAAGAAAATCTGCTGCGGGTAAACCGGAGCTTTCGCTAACAACATAATACTTTCTACCTACAATATTGAAATTAATTCTACCGGTAACAATTCGCTCGTCTTTTTCCACCACAGGTTCATCACTCTTTTGCGATAGGTTACGGGTATTATAATCACTCATATGGCAGTACACCACCCCTGCTTGTTAATATTAACATTAATCTGCCCACCGTCCGAGTAATCCTTCCTTTCTACGGCACCAGAAAAAATATAATAATCTGTCCCAAACTCGGATTCAACAATGCCACTGGCCACTTCAAATTCAGTTCGCTCACCTCTGTATATATCACTGGGGTTAAACGGATCCCTGAGTTTTAACTCGTTGGCCAAGTCTTCATGCAAATCCCACATTAGATCATCAAGCTCGTCAGCAGCATAAACTACTGGCAACCCGATTTCTTCGACGGCTTCCCGCCTGGCAATCATGTGGTTATGGGCATAGAGTTTTTCCGTCAGGTAATCCACTATGTTTTGTTCCTGCTCGTCGGCCAGTCTTCCACTGCGCAAACCCAGCATTTTGTTAGCCAGCGACCTGATTAGCATCCAATTTCTGTGCACATTGCCCAAAGCCAGGGGGTGAATCTTTTCGGACAGTACCATAAAAGCCCGGGCCATAGCCTCCTCATTGTGAATACCCATTTTTTCAGCAATTAATGCCATATAAGAATATACATCCTCAATGTTAACCGGCAGCCGGGCGCAGGCATTGGCGGGATCCTGGGGGTTAAAGGCATTAACTACACTGGGGTCAATAGGGCCCAATTCACCCATTTTACCCATAACTATTTCATCAGCACCCAGACACAACAAAGTACCGGCGCTGTAAGCACGAAACGGCACCAGTACACAAAATCGATCTGTAAATTCACGAAACAGGTTCACGAGCCGCCACGGGGTTAGGACGTCACCACCCCTGGTATACAAAAACAAGTCTATTTGCGGCCTGCTACCAATTATTTTAAGGTGCCTGAAAATTATGCGCACCACGTCCGGGGCAATCCTTGTGCTAACGTTTTCACGGTCTCCAGTCACATAAGAAATAACCACCGAACCACGTTTCTGGCCTATGCTTTTCATTAACTCCAGTCTTTGCGGCCGGGCCATAAACAGCCTCCCCGTTTTTCCATATTATGACCCGAAAAGGAGTACTTTATCTAAGCATTAAACCGACCGCTAAAATTAAACTGTAACTATTCAGGTGTTCAGAATTCAGTGTCAAAAATTCAGCATAATTCAAGACGGTAAGCGTTCTTGCGTTCTTTCTCCTAGCTCCTGACTCCTGAGTACTTGGATTTAAACCATATACCTACCCATCCTAGGAGTAGCCTGGTCCAGGGTAACAATAATCACTTCCATGCCAACCTTTTTAACCGCTTCCCAAGGGATCACCAACTCCTGTTTTTCGGACAGAAAGTTTAGCATACCGCCCTTTCGCGGCAGGATAATCGATTGTATTGTTCCGGTTTCCACATCAATAGCCAGGTCAGTTTCACCCACCACCCCTAACCTAGCGCCGTCGTTAATGTTAATTATTTCTTTTCCCGCCAGTTCAGCCATTCGCAAATGTTTTTCCTCCTAACGCCTTCTTCTTGCCAGACTGACAAAACGCATGGCAAAAGGTTGTAATAGTGCAATGGCAATTGATGCCGCCGCCAGAGGTTCCAGAGCTATACTTCCCATTTGAACATTCGGTGGCAATTCTAATTCTAAAAAAGTTTGCATCAGTACCAAAGACAAATAAATACCTCCGGCAGTCCCCACAAGTCCTGTCAGTGCGCGGGACATGGGTGACGATTTGGCCTCTCCTATAACGTCCCACTCCTTGTCCCTCCTGTACATAAGCCGTAACCGCTCACGGGTCGATAAAACAATCAGCAGAATAACAATTAGTACGAACAGCAGCAACCCAAATTCCATGTGACCACCTCCCGTACCAAAGTATATTTATGATCTTGCAAAATATTCCTAGGACGGGCTGAATTATGTAAACAAAAACATACTTTAATCTTTTACCCCTAGCTATATATAGGGCCAGTTAACTTTTTTAAAGAATAAAAATAGCACGTTGATTTAAGTTTTATTAAATCCGTGCTTATATGAATATTATATGAGTGTAGATATGCAGTTTTAGTTATAATAAAATTTGTTAGCTTAACCCCTTATCTACCGGTTGAACCGAAACCACCATCACCCCGGTCGCTTTTTGTAAGTTGATCAGTATACTCAATTTCTACTTGCAAAACCGGTACAAATACAAGCTGGGCTATCCTATCGCCCGGCTTTATTTCATACGGTATTTGTCCGTTATTTTGTACCGGGCAAATTATTTCTCCCTTGTAATCGCTGTCAATTACACCAACGGCATTGGCCATAGTGATACCATATTTTGCTGCCAGGCCGCTGCGTGGGAAAACAAGCCCCACTAGATCACTGTCGGGGATGTCCACCGCCAGACCGCTGGGAATCATTGCCCTTCCCTGGGGATGTACTACAACCGGTTCCCTGATTGCTGCCGCCAGGTCAATTCCTGCAGCTCCGACGGTGGCGTAAGCCGGTGCCGGTATATTAATTCCGATACCCGGGTTTAGCTTTTTAAACTTGACCCGCATTATTTTTCTCCATTCATGACCTTGCTATTTACCTGATACTTCCCTAAATATGTCTTTATCATTCCACGGACCAACACTGGCCAGGCTAAAATCTTCGGGTTTCAACAAATTTCTAGTTAATTCCATGATATCATCATTTGTAACAGCCATAATTCGACGTACAATTTCTTCCGGGGGTGTTATCTTGCCTAAATATAACTGTGATTTACCCAATCTGCTCATTCTGGTACTAACACTTTCCAGGCTAAGCAAAAGGTTACCCTTTAACTGGTTTTTAACCCGCTGCAACTCAGCCGGGCCAACCCCTTGTTTTTGCAGGTCTTTAATCTCCTTAACTATTAACTCCAGCGCTTCGCGCACGTTTTCCTTACTCAAGCCCGCGTAAACGCAAAACAACCCGGAATCATGATATGAGCTATGATAGGAAAATACCGAATAAACTAACCCCCGCTGTTCCCTGATTTCCTGAAACAGCCTTGAGCTCAGCCCACCACCCAAAATGGTGTTAATAAGCTGAAAAACGTATATTTTTTCGTGATCTATGGGCAGACCGGGTGTACCAAGACACAGGTGCACCTGCTCGGTTTCTTTGGTTCGACAAAAGACCTGCTTGTTGGGTTGGGGAACAACGAAATGTCGTTCTTTTTTTCCTCCTGTCAACTGGCCAAAGTTCTCGTTTAACATTTCCAGTAGTCGCTCATGATCAAAGTTGCCGGCAGCGGCCACCACTATGTTACCGGGAATGTAAAATTGTTTGTAAAATGACCGTAGATCTGCCCGGGACAGATTGCGCACTGATTGCTCACCACCAATTACAGGGCGACCAAGCGGATGGGAACGCCAAATAGTCCCGGCAAAAATATCATGCACCAGTTCGTCCGGGGCATCCTCGTACATTTTTATCTCTTCGAGGATAACATTCCGCTCTCTGTCAATATCTACTTCATCAAAACGGGAGTGGAAGAGCATGTCACCAAGCAAATCCACCGCCAAAGGCAAATGTTCGTCCAGTACTCTGGCATAATAACAGGTATATTCCTTAGTGGTGAATGCGTTTAACTGGCCTCCAACAGCGTCAAGTTCTTCCGCTATATCCTTGGCGCTTCGTCTTTGTGTTCCTTTAAACATCAGGTGTTCTATAAAATGCGTGACGCCGGCCTGGTTATCGTTCTCGTCTCTAGAACCTACGTCCACCCAAACACCGATGGACGCTGAATGCACATGGGGGATTTTTTCCGTAAGTACCGTAACCCCATTGGCCAGTTCGGCTATTTCAATCACATATTTGCCTCCCCGCTACTGGAAATTATAATTTTTTATGTTATATTGCATAAACCTTCTTTATTATTTAATAAAATCCTTGTTTTTCGACCAATATTTTATGTTATTTTAAGATATCTAGAATAAGTAATCATAATACAGAATGCCCCGACAATATGTGATTTTTGATTGTTGATTTTTGACTCCTGACTCCTGACTCCTGACTCCTGACTAATTATTATTCGGTTCTTCCTGGAACATATCACCTATAGTAATCAACTCATATCCCTGACCACGTAAATCATCTATTATTCCAGGTAATGCCTCTACAGTGGACGCTGTGGGATGCATTAATACAATTCCTCCATTATGAGCCTTGCTCGACACCCGGTCTCTGATTATTTGTGGACCGGGACGCTGCCAATCAATAGTGTCGATACTCCATAATATAGTTTGATAACCCAATTCCTCTGCAGTCTGCAGCACCACCGTACCCCTCTCCCCGTAAGGCGGGGCAAAAAGGGTTGGCTTTTTTCCTGTAATATTTTCTAGAATATCTTGAGCTTTGGTTATATCTTTAAGGTTGGCCTCCCTGGATATACGATCCGGGTGGGGATGCGAATAACCGTGACTACCTATCTCGTGCCCCCGGCGTTGTATTTCCCTGACTAGCCCTGGAAACCTCTCAGCCCAGGTACCCCCGATAAAAAAAGTCACCTGTACATCCTTATCAGTCAGAATCTCCAGCATAGGTCCAATATATTCCTCACCCCAAAAAACATTACAAGTCAATGCTATGACATTTTTATCGTCATCCCCGTGGTAAATAGGCTCTGCTACCGTTGGTATTATTCCCTTCCCGACACGGTTCATAAATAACAGCAATAAAAAAACTACTACTAGAATAAGAAACAACTTACGTAAACCTGTGCGCCTGAGCAATATAAATATAGCCATCACCTACCTTGTTTTTTGTCGTCGGTTTTACTTTAAAAGGAACGCACCTGGACTTTATTTATTTCTATTCCGTGGCGCAACAGTAAATACACACTCTGTGACAGCAGTCAGCCTCGGCATCGTATAACCAAATTTTCTTTAAACACGCTAATACATCCGGTTCCCGCTTGACTTATTATTAAAAATGGTGTTTTAATATCATAAAATCATAATTGCTGGTAATAAATCGAAAATCTACTTAGGTCGAGCATACTTATTTTTCAGAATAAACTGTTTATTAAAATATGCAGGAATGGATGAGGAATTATAAAATGACTACAGACGTAATCAAAACCTTAAAATCGGTTACGCCTTTTAATTCCCTGACCCTTGAAGTACTTAACGAACTAATACCCAAACTAAAAATAAAGGTTTATTTCCCGGGCGACTATGTTTTTAAGCAAGGAGAGCCCAGCCAGCGCTGCCTATTCATTATCAGCCATGGTTCAGCGGAAATAACGGTAACGAACGAAAAAGGAATCGAAGCTGTGGTCGGTTTCCGCCAACAACTTGATTTTTTTGGTGAGACCGTGGTTCTCACAAACCTTACCTACCCCGCATCTGTAAGGGCCAAGGAGCAAATGGCCTGCTTTTTGCTGGCCAGAAAAGACCTTGAACATCTGATTAATAACCATTCTGATTTTGCTGGTTTTTTTAGCCAAATCCTTAGCGAGCGCATGCGTGTCCTTTATGAGGAAATTGTCACCGAACAGTCTTTTGAAGCATACAGCAGCATTGATACCCCGTTGTTCAGTAAGCGGGTTAGCGAAATAATGTCGACACCGGTGCTCACCTGTCACCCCAGTCAGTCAGTAAAGGCTGCTGTTGACATGATGTTTAAGAAAAATATTAGTTCGCTGGTGATTGCTGATGATAACTTAAAACCCTTAGGCATGATCACAGAAAAGGGGTTACTAAAAAGCATTATGACAGGTAATATCACTTCTATAGAGGATTACACTACCGGTGATATTATGGAACAGACTTTGGTAACCATCAGTCCTAAATCTTTTTTCAACCAAGCCCTGCTGGCAGTGATTAAGCATCAGGTTAAATATCTTATCGTGGTAGATCGTGAAAAACTGGTTGGTATTGTTACCCTCATGGATTTAGTTAAAGCACGAAATACCGGCACCCTATTAATTACAAGTGAAATTGACAACAAGGACAGCCTTGATGAACTAGTTGTTATCGGGCAGCAAATAAACAGCATGCTTTATGCCCTAGTAGCTGAAAAGGCTGCAGTTACTGCAATTATGGAAATAATGACCGAACTGCATGATCGTCTAACCCGTAAGGTAATTGAAATCTGTGAAAAAGAAATGATAACCAGGGGGCGGGGTAAACCACCCGTAGAATACGCATGGATACACATGGGCAGTGCCGGGCGACGCGAAATGACTTTACGTACCGACCAGGACAATGCCATTGTTTACGCCAACCCTGATGAACAACAGGCTCAAAACGTGGCTGCTTATTTTCATGAACTGGCAGCAGGTATAGTAAATGGCCTGGCGAAATGCGGTTTTGCTAAATGCAAGGGCGGTGTTATGGCCTCAAACCAACTTTGGTGTCAATCGCTTAATGGATGGCAGGAGACCGTGCACGAATGGATGAAAAAAGGTGTGCCTGAAAATGTCAGAGCATTAACCATATTCCTTGATTTTCGCTATATCTATGGCTCGAGCGCCCTGGTCAGCAAACTGCAAAACATTGTAAAAACAATTGATCCCGCCAGCGATACAACAGTTATTGTTTCCCATCTGCTAACCCAGGACGATATAAAGTTTAAAGTCCCGTTAAACCTACTGGGAGGATTTGTGACCGATAAACACGGGCCGCACAGGGGAGAAATAAATTTAAAGAACGCCGCCGCCATCCATATAGTTAATTGTATTAGGGTTTATGCTGTTAAATACGGGATTTCGTTTACATCCACCTTTGATCGAATTAGAATTTTAAATGAACAAAAAATTATCCCACCCGACGATGCCGAACTGGTCAGCGCAGCTTATGAAACATTAATGATGTTTCGCATCAGGGAAAATGTTAAAAAATTTAAGCAAGGACATCAACCAGATAATTACGTTAACCCACATCGGCTCAGCAAACGAGAACAGGCTCTATTGAAGGATGCTTTTACGGCCGTAACCAGACTGCAAAAGTTAACCAGCAACAGGTTTAGCATTTATTGGCTAAGTTACCTCGGTCAGTAAGGAGGTAGTATAATTGTTTACCCCGCTAATTAACAGGTTAAATATAACCGGAAAACACCGTTACCCCGGTCCGCCGCCGGGTGAGGCTATAATTAAAGCGATTAAGGAATCGGCTGAAAAAGCAAAAAAATGCAATATACTCAATACCCCGATGGATGAGCTTACTTTTACTGTCGTGGATACTGAAACCACAGGGTTTTGTGCCCACGAGGGAGATGAAATTATTTCCCTTGGCGCGGTGAAGATGGTTGGGGCCCAAATTATAGCCGCTGAAAAATTTCACCGGATGGTCAATCCGTTCCGCCCGATACCTGAAAAAATTACCCTGCTAACCGGCATCGACAATAACATGGCCGACGACGAGGAAGATATATTTAGTGCGCTAAAGGAAATGCTTGACTTTCTTGGTATCACCGTAATGGTTGGTCACGCCCTGGGTCTGGATCTTTCCTTTATCAACCGCAAATTAAAATATTTTTGTAAAACCAGGGTGCATAATATTATCATCGATACCAAAAACATTGCCACAGCCATGTACCCGCCTGAAAGTGCAACCGATTTGGATTCGCTGCTTCATATGCACGGCATCGAACCGCAAGGTCGCCATACCGCCATTGGGGACGCTCTTCTTACAGCCAGACTGTTTGGAATATTTCTTGAGTTAATGCGCGAAAAGAACATTGTAACAGTCAAAGACCTATACGATTTTCTTTGTCACGGGGATAACACCGGAAATAGCAACCACCGCGTGTTTTTTCACTGGTAATTCCAAATATTGATTAAATCGAATCTCTCTCAAAGATATATACTTTAGAGTGTCTCCACCACAGATCCGGTCTTTCAAAGTCCACCCCATTGTCCAGTCGGCAGAGCGACCATTTATTCGGCCCCATCAAAACCTTGCTTCGCCAACCCACCGGTTCTTTACGAGGCAACCAATCGGCATTACCAATCAATATGTAAGCTTGCACTGAATTGCAGGCCATAAATTCTTCGTTCCAGTTTTCGTCATCCGGCATCCAACTGCAGAGTACCAGTTTCGGCTTATATTGGCTCAGTGCCTCGAGATAATCCATTTTTTCCGGTTGGGGCACGGCGTTTAGTGTTCTTTCAGGTAAACGTTCTGAATAATTATCCACCGCTTTTAATTCAATGCCTCTGGCACGCAGGGTGGCAGCTAGTTCACCATTACCCGCACCAACTTCCAGCATCGGCCATAGGTCGAGTTTTTTTATTTCCCCTGCCAAAGCATCGTTAAATTCGCGATTCAAAATCTGGTAAATTCCAAATGTTTTACAATAAGGCAGCAGCAGCGATAACCGGCAGATTACGGCATTATCGCGCCAGGCAGACTCCGGGTCATACTTGATCGGACAATCGGCAAACTTATTATGCATCCACTTTTTTTCTTGTGCCACTTTTTCGTGAATGTTTTTATAACCGAATAGTTCAAGAGACACACAAACCCCTCCCCGCTTCAATAAATCAGTTTAAGGTCGAAAGTCAAAGATCAAAAGTCATACATTAAACGATGACCTTTCGACTTTCGGCCTTTGACCTTCGACTTGTGACTTGTGACTTGTGACTGTAAAAAATAAGACCCCGTTTATAGGGGTACTTACTTAACTTCTATTGTTTGGCGGGCGACGATTGTTGTTGAAGGGGCGACGAGTATCTCTATCTCTGGGTGCTGGCGGCCTGTCCGGCCTGGGAACATAACCTTCCGGAACCGGCAAGGTATCTTTCTTGGACAGTTTTAATCTGCCCTGATTATCATAGCCGATTACCTTGACTTCGATAATGTCTCCCTCTTTAACTACATCTTCAACCTTTTCAACCCGTTCGTATGCCAACTGTGATATATGCACCAGACCTTCTTTACCTGGCAAACCGAGCACTCCCGGTATAACCTCAACAAAGCATCCGAAATCAGTAACCCTGGTCACCCGGCCATTATATACCTCGCCGGCTTTCACATCCGCTGTCAAGCTTTCTATTATGGCCAGAGCCTGCTTGCCGGCATCCGGGTTAACTGCACCGATATAAACCTTACCGTCGTCCTCAATGTCGATGTCGACACCAGTTTCTTCGATAATCTTTTTAATGATTTTACCGCCGGGTCCAATCACATCCCTGATCTTATCCGGGTGAACACTAGTTTGGATAATCCTGGGTGCATAAGGCGATAGATCATCATTAGGCTTGGGTATCACTTCGGTCATTTTGCCCATGATGTGCATGCGCCCCTCGTGGGCCTGTTCCAGAGCAATTTGCAGTACTTCCCTGCTGATACCGGCTATTTTGATATCCATTTGCAGGGCGGTTACACCCCGGCTGGTACCGGCCACTTTGAAGTCCATGTCGCCTAAGTAATCTTCCATACCCTGAATATCGGTAAGTACGGCAAACTCTTCCCCTTCCTTGATTAGCCCCATTGCCACGCCGGATACCGGTGCTTTAATGGGCACCCCGGCTTGCATTAGAGCGAGACAGCCGGCACACACACTGCCCATAGAAGTAGAACCGTTACTTTCAACGGCCTCTGATACAATCCTAATCGTGTAGGGGAAGCTTTCCTCCGGAGGAAGTGTGGGTTCCAGGGCACGCTCAGCCAGAGCTCCATGACCTATTTCCCTTCTTCCGGCTGAACGCATCGGTTTGGCCTCACCGGTGCTAAAGGGCGGGAAGTTGTAATGGTGCATGAACCGCTTGCTGTCCTCGGTTCCCAAACCATCCAGGATCTGTTCCTCGGATATGGCCCCCAGCGTTACAACTGACAGCACCTGGGTTTGCCCCCTGGTAAATAGTCCGGAGCCGTGGGTGCGTGGCAACAGCCCCACTTCAACCGAAATGGGCCGTACTTCGTTAAGCGCCCTGCCGTCAATGCGTACCCGGTCAGCCAAAATAAAACGACGCATCAGTTTCTTTTCGATGCTTTCCAAAACACTGCTGATGGCTTTTTCCTGCTCCGGATAGCTTTCGGCCAGTTCGACAATAAGTTTGTCCTTGACCTGATCCAATAGGTCTTCACGTGCTTGCTTGGTTAATTGCTGGCCGATGCACTGCTGCACAGCGGCTTTAATATCTTCCATAGCGCGGGCGTTGACAGCACTTTCAATGTCTTCACTAACAACTGCCAGTTCGGGTGTGAATTTTTCTTTGGCCAGACCCATTTCCAAAGCTTCCCGACGGAAGTCTTCAATTGCCTCGACGATCTCCCGGATTTTATCGTGTCCGGCCATAATCGCTTCCAGCATCACTTCTTCAGGTACCTCTTTGGCACCGGCCTCCACCATCATAACGGCGTCTTTGGTGCCGGCCACCACCAGGTGCATACTGCTTTTTTCGGTGTCTGCAACATTGGGGTTTAATACAAACTTGTCCCCCACCCGGCCGACAATAACTCCGCCAATTGGTCCTTTAAACGGCACATTAGACAGGTGCAGCGCAGCCGAAGCGCCGACCATTGCTGCCATTTCCGGCGGGTTGTCCTGTTCAACAGACATGACTATGGCAATGACTTGAACTTCATTGCGCATGCCTTTTGGAAACAGTGGCCGAATCGGCCTGTCCATCATGCGAGCGGTTAAAGTAGCCTTTTCGCTGGGCCGCCCCTCTCTTTTAATAAAACCGCCGGGGATTTTGCCCACTGCATAACGCCTTTCCTCGTAGTCACAGGTAAGTGGGAAGAAATCAAGGTGTTCCTTCTTATTTTTGGACATTGTGGCTGTGACTAAAACCACGGTTTCCCCATAACGAACCAGGACTGCGCCTCCGGCTTGCTTGGCCACCCGGCCTGTTTCCAGTATCATCGGCCTGCCGCCGATTTCAATTTCCTTCTGTAAAATCTGCATAACGGGGTGTACCCGGTTACTGAATCCGGTATTTTAAGAGGATGTTCGAAAAATCCGCTCAAAAACTGTCCGAAACCGAACCGGTATCCTCCTTTCGACCTCAGTCAAGTTTTGTGATTAGCCATAATCTTATAATAACAACAAAAAAAGCTTATTCTACACATTTAGTAGTATATCCTGCCTAATTTATAAAAAATACATGCAAAATATACTACCTTACACAAAATGTAAAAAGCGGGACATGCCCGCTTTTTGCTTTACTTGCGCAAACCTAATTTTTCGATCAGTGTACGGTAGCGGTTATAATCGCGGTCTTTAAGATAATTCAACAACGACCGGCGTTGTCCAACCATTTTCAGTAATCCGCGGCGCGAGTGATGGTCTTTCTTATGAATTTTCAAGTGGCCGGTAAGATCGTTAATTCTTTTGGTCAAAATGGCCACCTGCACCTCGGGCGAACCCGTATCGCTGTCGTGCAGCTTATAGGTCCCGATTACGGTCTGTTTTTCTTCCAAGGATAAAGCCATGTTTTCACCTCCTGATTTTATAATCGCTGCCTGCCAAGTTAACCGCCGGAGATAAGCGCATTCCCTAGCTGACAGTTCACTATTTTAGTGTTCAAAAGCCTGCTTATCTTTGAACACTTATTTAAATAGGATGTCCATTTTTTAAAACATCCATTTAAAGCTGTTGTTATTTGCCGATGATGGTAATTACCAGTCGTCCCGAAGAAATATCCTTAGCCACAATGTCAAACATTCGCCCGGATCTGGCAAAAAAACCTCTGAACCGCGTGGCGGTAGGTATACGACCGGGAACACTGCTAGCAGCGGTGATAATATCGGCGGTGGTGATTTTATCTTGTCGGTAGTCGCGCAGCCTTTTGCGCGCGTGTTCGGTGACAATTATTTTCATTTCCATTATCGATTCAATTCGTCCCGGCCAACCGGGCCATCTCATCCTCTTCCTGAGCTAAAAATGCGTATAAGGCATCTTTAAAGGCCACTAACTGCGCATCTTCCATCTGTGATTGCATATATATCTTTTCCAGTTCCTTCTTTAGTTCCTGAAAATCTTCGCTCAGGCAGATGAGGGCGATATGATTTAACCATTTTTTAATTTCCTCGTCGGGTGAATCAAACCTGGGGATCCCCATGAATGAAACGACTCCCTTCCCCCCGCCCTGGATCAAGTGAACAGCGGCGTAGGGCTTCTTTATTGTAGCATATTCTACCTGGCAAGTAAACTTACTCGGAAATGCCCTAAATGTGCATTATGAATGCTCTGAATCACCACGAGTTTATCTTAAAACACTTATTTAAAATATATTAGCTCAGCAAACTTTTTATACTATTGCATGATCTTGTAGTTACTATACTGACGCATATGCATCATTGCGTGCCTGGTGGATGTCCCTGCGAATTTGTTCTAACAGTTTATCCACCGAAGGAAATCTTTTCTCTTCCCGCAACCGGCGGATAAAATAAACATGCATGTGCCTACCATATAGATTACCAGAAAAATCAAGCAGGTGCACCTCAATTGTACGAGCGTATGCGTTTCCGTGGAAGGTCGGTTTCACGCCTATATTGGCTACCCCGAGGAATATATCCCCGTCCAACTGCACCTTAACCGAATAAACACCATTGGCAGGAACCAATATCCCAGGACTGGTTTCCAGATTGGCGGTGGGAAAACCCAACTGGTTACCGCGCCTTTCACCGTAGACTACCTCTCCCACCACCACGGGGCAATAACCCAAATATTTTCTGGCTTCTTGTATATCACCGTCCGCAAGAAGGTTTCTAATTAACGTGCTGCTAATCGGCCGCTCTTCAATAGTAACGGGACTAATAACTTCCACCCCAAAACCCAGATTTTGTCCCATACTTTGTAACAAATCAGGGGTTCCCTGGCCCATATATCCAAAGGTATAATTATAGCCCACAAAGACCGTGTTTACACCAAGGTGCTGAAACAACACGGTGTTTACAAAAGCTTCCGGACTTATACGGGCAAATTCAAGGGTAAACGGAACCAGGATTAATACTTCCACTCCAAGACTCTTGAACATTTTTTGTTTGATAGCGGGTGAAAGGATCATGGGTGGTGCCGCTTCCGGGTTTAAAACCGCCATGGGATGGGGCATAAAAGTAAATACTGCGGCGGTGCCACCTACTTCCTTAGCCCTGTTCACCAGGTCGCCGATTAGTTTCCGGTGACCAAGATGCACACCGTCAAAGTTACCCAGTCCAATAACCATATTGCTATATTTTTCTTTTAAGTCAAGCCAATTATTGTAAACATGCACGCTAAAACAACCTCCGCTCTAGTGCAGCGACACAAAATCCTGATCCAAAAAAACTGATAGCCGTAAAATACATATCATAAGATAGGAAACATACCTTCGAAGAAGTGTGTCCTCAGATGGATGGTACTAGTCCTAAATTAGCACCTTTACAGGTTGGAACATCCGGTATTCAGGTTTTCCCGCCACCGGGTTAGCCATAGCCAAGGCCAGTAGACCGGCCGATTCTTCAATACGTACCACCTGATGCGCAGAAGTAGGGTTTTCCATGGGCGTATACGGTAAGAGCACCTTGTTTCCGCAACATACGGCCTTAACAGCCGAACCCGAAATATTTACACTAGGCAAGTGCTCCAGCGCTTTACTCATAGAAACCATTACATCGCTGATTTCCCCGCTTATGCTTTTATCTTTTAACTCCTCCAGGGTGATGGTATTCTCCAGCGGAAAGACCCCGGCCCTGGTACGCAATAAAAAAGACATGTGCGCACCACAACCAATTCTTTCACCCAAGTCGTGGCACAACGTGCGGATATATGTTCCCGCCGAACAGTGAACGTCAATAATTGCCCTGGGAGCCTTAAGCTTATCATTAATGAAATTGACTAGTGTCAGGTCGTATATGTGAATTGTACGAGGCTTTCTTTCCACTTCTATTCCGGCCCGAGCCAGTTCGTAAAGTTTCTTACCCTGGTGTTTTAGCGCCGAAACCATGGGCGGGATCTGCTGGATAGAACCACGAAAACCGGCTAGGCATTGTTCAACCAGTCCGGCCTCCAATTCACCTGCATAGCATTCTTTAATAATATCACCAAAACTATCCTGGGTGGTTGTTGAGCGCCCGAAAATAATTTCAGCCCGGTACTTTTTTTGATCCGGCAAATATTCAATAATCCTAGTAGCCTTTCCCAAGCACACTGGCAGTACACCGGCAGCTCCGGGATCCAGTGTTCCGGTATGACCAACCTTTTTTTGACCGATAGTTTTCCTAACATAATAAACGACATCGTGACTGGTCATACCCGGCGGTTTTAAAACACTGATAATCCCGTTCATTTTCCCTCTTCCTCCAAGGCAATCAGCGCAGCGTCAACAATTTGCCGCCGAATGTCCACCAGTTTGCCTTCCACAATACAGCCGGAAGCCCGTTGATGACCGCCCCCACCAAATTGGGAGGCCAGTTTATTGACATCTACAAAATGCTTGGAACGAAAACTGATTTTAAACCGCTTATCGTCCATTTCGCGAAAAAACAGAGCCAGTTCCACCCCTTTAATGGTTCGAGGGTAGTTGGTTACGCCGTCCACGTGTTCATCCCGTGCATTTAATCTATTTAAAGTGTTCCTCTCTATGTACATCGAGGCCAATTTGCCACAGGGGCTGACATCTAACGTCTTTAATACTTCGCCCAGCACCTTTAGGCAGACCACTGGTTTTTCCTCGTATAACTGCTTATTAATCTGCGAAACGGGTATCCCTGTTTCCATCAACCGGGCTATAATTCGGTGGGTAGCAGGTCTTACCCCATCATAACGGAAAGACCCGGTATCAGTATTAATAGCTACGTAAAGACATAAAGCTATATCAACATTAATGTCAACAGGGAGTAATTGCAGCAGTTCGAATACTATTTCCCCCGCTGCCGGCGCCTGCGCATCATTCAAGTATAGATGCCCGAAATTAACCCCACCCGCATGGTGATCAATGATAATAATGCCACCAAACCTGTTTAACAGTGTTTTAAAGTGTCCCAACCGGTCAGGCACCGAACAGTCCACGGAAACAAAAATTTCCGGTATATCCGGCACCTGTAGTTCGGACTTAATATCATCCGCTCCGGGGAGTAGACCTAGGTATTGGTCCGGTACCGGATCCGGGCTGAGCAGGTGAACCTGTTTGCCCATGCTGCGCAGGGCCAGACCCAGAGCCAGCATAGACCCCAGGGAATCGCCGTCCGGCATAACGTGTCCGCAAAGGGCGATGCTATCGGCGGTGCTTAGCATATCTGCCACAGCTGACAGAAGATCCGACCGGCTAGTCATCTTTTACCCTTACCTCGTTTAATAATTCAATTATCCTGGCACCGTGGTCCAATGATTCGTCTAACTTAAAGGATACCTCCGGTACTTGTCGCATTCTAATCCGACGGCCTAACTCAGTGCGAATAAACCCCTGTGCTTTTTTCAGCGCCGCCATGGTTAAATCACGTTCTTTCTCCGCACCTAATACGCTGACGTATATCTTAGCGTATTTCAAATCACCGGAAACTTCCACGCCGGTCACGGTAGCAAACCCGACACGCGGATCTTTAAGCTCGGCCCGCAGCATTTCGGAAACTTCCTTTTTTATTGATTCGGCCAACTTTTCCGGCCGGTGGGACATGGAAATCCCCCCCATTAAGAATTTTACATTAGCTGGCGTAGCTTTAAATGCCAGGCTGCGGTTATTATGTCACCCGGATAGACAGTTGAACCAGCCAATCTAAAGTCTAGGCCTTTGACTTTCTTTGTTAAGCCAGTTCCCTTTTTACTGCTTCCGTGGTAAATGCCTCCAACTGGTCATTTTCCCTGATATCATTAAATCGATCAACGGTAATGCCACACTCGTAGCCATGAACAACTTCGCGCACGTCATCCTTAAATCGCTTAAGCGATTCCAGGGTTCCCTCATGAACCACGATACCGTCTCGGATTACCCGAACCCCGGCATCTCGGGTTATTTTACCCTCGGTGACATAGCAGCCGGCAATGGTACCCACTTTGGATACCTTGAATGTCTTACGCACTTCTACGCGACCTAGAATTACTTCTTTGTATTCCGGTTCCAACAGGCCGCTCATAGCCGCCTTGATATCCTCAATGGCGTCATAAATAACCCGGTAGAGTCTGATATCGATTTTTTCAGCTTCTACTGCTTTTCTGGCATTTACGTCGGGCCGCACGTTAAAACCAATCACAATGGCATTTGATGCCGAGGCAAGCATAATATCTGATTCGGTGACAGCACCAACACCGCCGTGAATTACGTTCACCCGTACCTCTTCAGTATTTATTTTTTCTAGAGCCTGCCGGACAGCCTCAACCGAACCCTGCACGTCGGCCTTGATGATAATGTTTAACTCTTTGACCTGGCCTTCCTTGATTTGGTTGAATAAATCATCCAGGGATACCTTGGGCGCGGCGGTTTTCATTTCCACTTCCCGCTTTTTCGCCAGCCGTTCGTCTACTACCTGTTTGCCTAGTTTTTCGCCTTCTACAGCAAAGAACAGTTCACCGGCAGGTGGGACTTCAGAGAACCCCAATACCTCAACAGGTGTTGAAGGTCCTGCTTTTTTAACCCGACGACCTGCATGATCCACCATGGCTCGCACTTTACCATACGCGACTCCGGCGATGATAAAGTCGCCTACTTTTAGCGTCCCGTTTTGTACCAGTATAGTGGCTACCGGGCCGCGTCCCTTATCCAGTTCGGCCTCAATTACAGTACCCCGTGCCGCCCGGTCGGGATTGGCTTTAAATTCGTTGATTTCCGATACCAAGAGAATCATTTCTAGTAATTCATTAATATTTGTCTTTTCCTTGGCCGAAACTTCAACGAAGATTGTTTCTCCGCCCCATTCTTCGGCTACCAGATTATATTCGGTCAGCTCGCGTTTTACTTTCTGAGGTTCGGCATCAGGTTTATCTATCTTGTTGACAGCAATTATGATAGGCACTCCCGCCGCCCGGACGTGGTTTATAGCTTCCACTGTTTGTGGCATTACCCCGTCGTCCGCTGCCACCACCAGGATGGCAATATCGGTTACCTTGGCCCCCCTAGCCCGCATGGCCGTGAATGCCTCGTGGCCCGGTGTATCAACAAAGGTAATTTTTTTACCTTTATGCTCTACTTGATAGGCGCCAATATGCTGGGTAATACCACCTGCCTCGGAGGCAGTTACATTTGACTCTCTGATGGAGTCAAGCAGTGATGTTTTACCATGGTCAACATGGCCCATGATGGTTACTACGCAGGGGCGCGCACGCAGATCCGCCGGAGCGTCCTCAGTTTCCTGAACCACCTGAGCTTCTTTTTCCATATCCATTTTTACGTGCACTTTAAAACCCAGTTCATTGGCCAGGATGGTAGCCGTGTCAGAATCAATTTCCTGGTTGATACTGGCCATTACACCCAATGCCATAAGCTTTTTAATTATCTCAGATGCGCTAATGGACATCCTTTCGGCCAGATTTTTAACGGTGATAGTTTCACCGATAGTAATGGGCTTTTTCTCTCTAACCGGCACTTGTCGCGTTTCCTGCTGGGGTCTTCTCTTATGCCCCCCCCGCTTGAATGCCTGCGACTTTTCATTCGCCAGGTCGCGTTTATCAAAACGTCCTTTTTTATCTGCTTTACCCTTATATGCTTGCTTTTCAACCTGTTTAACCCGTTCCTGAGCCTTGGTTTTTTCTAAAGCCTTAACTTTGTCCGGTTTCGCCTTCTCGGCCAGTTTTATCTTGGCTGCATCTCCACCGCGAGGGCCGGGTGCTCCACTACGCGGACCGGGTGCTCCACCGCGAGGACCGGGTGCTCCACTACGCGGACCGGGTGCCCCACTACGAGGACCTGGTGCCCCACTACGAGGACCTGGTGCCCCACTACGAGGACCTGGTGCCCCACCGCGAGGACCTGGTGCCCCACCGCGAGGAGCAGGTGCCCCACCACGAGGAGCAGGTGCCCCACCACGAGGAGCAGGTGCCCCGCCACGAGGAGCGGATGCTCCACCTTGTTGGTTCGATGTTCCTGTACCACGGGAACCGGGTGCGCCCATGGGTCGCCCATCTTTATGACCCTGTTCAAATTGTGGCCGTTGTTGCCTGCTATCGGCAGCACCGGTTCTAGTATTTTGGGTGTGCTCTGCCGGTCTAGGCCGGTTATCCCTGTTATCACGCCGTTCGCCAGCGTTTGTTTCAGGTCTAACCATCGCCGGTTGCCTTTCTTGCGGTACCGATTGATTTTCCCGGGATGCCGGTTTAGGCTGCTCATGGGATTGCGGTTGAGGTTGAGGCTGAGTATCAGGTCTCGCTTGAATATCAGCAGGGTTTTTCCTGGGTGGAACCCCTTTCCCCGCATTATAACGAGGTTTTTCCGTAAATCTTCTGTCGGGCGGCCGTGATGGAACCCGATCCACCAGTCCTGGACCGCGATCATAACGGTTTTGGCCACCACGTTGATTTTCACGACCGGTACGTGGCGCTCCCTGCCGACCGACATCAGCACCATCACGAGGCTTTTGCGGTGCCGGCCGATCATTATTAGCCGGCCTACTAGTAGTAGCCGGCTTGACGTTTTGAGCCTTGTAATGATTTGTTAACTTTACTATATCAGCATCGTCCAGGGTACTCATATGGGACTTTGTTTCCACGCCCATGCGAGTAAGCTGCCGCATTAATTCCTTGCTTTCCAGGTCTAGTTCCCTGGCAACTTCGTGGACTCGTTTTTTTACCAAAAAAATCACCTCCGAAAAAATTAGCAAACGTTCATAAGCCAGCATCGCCCCTTTCCATCGCCCCGGCAACACCCCGGGCCAATTGCTCGTCGGTTATAGCCACCACAGCACGAGGCGGTTTTCCCAACAGTTTACCCAGTTCATCTCTGGAAGCGTAAAAGAAAATGGGAATACTCTTTTCTTTAGCCAGTAGGATATATTTTTCCTTACTGCGCGGTGCGGCGTCTCTTGCCATCACCAACGCTTTTACCTCGTTACGCAGGATACTCTTTTCTACAGCTGTACCTCCGCTCAACACCTTGCCGGCCCGCCTGCACAGCCCGAGCATCCGCGGTATAGGGCCGGTCACGGTTGACCCAACCTTTCCAGCAATCCTTCCTTTAACCCCGAATCTATTTGGTGTCTTAGGGCCTTTTCCAAACGTTTTCCTTTAATAGCCTTTTCCAGACATTCAACACTGGGGCAAATATAGGCACCGCGTCCCGAGCGTTTGCCTGTATGGTCTATTTCAATAGACTCTTCCGGTGTTCTAACTACCCGAATTAGTTCCCGCTTGGATTTCATTTCCTGGCAGCCAACACACATCCGCTGCGGGATTTTTTTTACCCTGGGCAAGTCAGCCACCCCCTATTCTATGAACTCCTCTGCAAACAGGTCCTCATAATCAGGGTATAATTCCGCCATCTGGCTTTCACTCTTGATATCTATTTTCCACCCAGTCAGTTTGGCTGCCAGTCGCGCGTTTTGGCCTTCTTTGCCAATGGCCAAAGAAAGCTGGTAATCAGGTACGATTACTCTGGCCACTTTTTCGTCTTCCCAGACTTCAACGGCTACTACTTTGGCCGGGCTCAATGAACTGGCCACAAACTTGGAAGGATCGGGATCCCACTTGATGATATCTATTTTTTCACCATTCAGTTCATTTACTATGGTTTGCACACGCATACCCTTGGGCCCCACGCAGGCACCCACGGGATCAACGTTTTCATCTCTGGAGTATACAGCTATTTTGGACCGGTGTCCGGCCTCCCGGGCAACCGATTTCAACTCCACTACACCTTCCTGTAATTCGGGCACCTCCAGCTCAAACAATCTTTTAAGCAAGCCGGGATGGGTGCGAGAAACAAAAACCTGCGGGCCCTTGGTGGTCTTGCGCACCTCAACAATATAGGCCTTAATTCGGTCGCTCTGCCGATAATTTTCTCCCGGCATCTGTTCGGCCTGGGTCAAAATCGCTTCGGTTTTACCCAACTCAATATATATATTTCTTTGTTCTAAGCGTTGCACCACACCGTTGATAATATCACCCTCACGGTTGGCAAACTCCTCGTAAATTATATTACGTTCGGCCTCACGGATTCTCTGTACCACCACCTGTTTAGCCGTTTGAGCGGCAATGCGACCGAAGTTCCGGGGCGTAACCTCGGTTTCCACAACATCGTTAAGCACATATAATGGATCTATCGCCTGAGCCTCTTCCAATGAAATCTCCAATCGCTGATCTTCCGCCGTCTCAACAACATTACGCCGGGCGTATACCTTGCAATCTCCCGTTTCCCGGTCAATATGTACTTTAGCGTTTTGCAGTGAGCCGAAGTTCCTTTTATAGGCGGAAAGCAGCGCAGCCTCGATGGCCTCAAGCAATATATCGACCGAGATCCTTTTTTCCTTTTCCAGATCCCTCAGGGCTTCCAAGAATTCGGTATTCATTTACCCGTTTCCCTCCACACTAAAATTCAGCAATCAGCCGGGCTGACGCAACCTGTTCCATGGGAATAACAATATTGTTACCTTCGGCTTCCAGGGTAACCGATTGATTGCTGGCCTCCATCAACACGCCTTTAAACTTACGCCTGCCTTCCACCGGAACAAATGTGTTCAGGCTGATTTGCCGGCCAGCAAACCGTTCATAATCAGCCAGTTTTTTCAACGGCCTTTCAATCCCCGGGGATGATACTTCCAGTGTGTAAGCATGGGGTACGAGATCGTGTTCGTCCAGCAGCGGATCAACATACTGCGAAACCCGTTGGCAGTCTTCCAGGCCGATGCCACTGGGTTGATCGATGAATATCCTTACAAACCAGTGACCGGCTTCCTTGATATACTGTATGTCGACCAGCTCAATACCCATATCATCCAGTCCCGGCGCAATAAGTTCCTCCACAGCCGTCGCTACCTTGTTAGTGGCCATAATCAGTCCCCCTCGCGGACAACATCCGTTTTACAAGTTTACAGGTTTTTATTAGTATAAGACGAAAGAGTGGGCTTTACCCACTCTCCTTAAACGAAATAACCCTGGAAAGTTAAACTGCAAAACGCACCTCAAGTCAAACGTCAAACCAATGGTTATTATACAATAAAAGTTAGGATTTGACAAGGAAGTCGCATATCTAAAGAGATTCCTTAACGGTGACACTTACAACCCAGTGTAACCCAATCCAAGCAGGCTGCTTTTTACCTCATCCACTATTTTATCCAGGGGTACCATTTTCATATCCCCGGTTTGCCGGGTAGTAAGCTCGACCTGACCGGCAGCCAGACCCTTATCACCCACAGTAATGCGCAACGGGTACCCTACCAGGTCGGCATCCTTGAATTTAACTCCGGCTCGTTCCGGGCGATCATCAAGCACCGCTTCCACCCCGGTCGCCACAAGTTGCCGATAAATGCTTTCCGCCGTGCCAAACTGGTGTTCATCCTTATGGTTCACCGGCAACACCGCTACGTGGTAAGGCGCAATCTGAGCCGGCCAAATAATCCCCCGTTCATCGTGATATTGTTCCACGGCAGCAGCCATGGTTCTGGTTACCCCGATTCCATAACAGCCCATAATAAACAATCTGGCCTGGCCGTTTTCGTCTAAAAAAGTGGCGTTCATGGCCTTGCTGTATTTGTCACCTAATTTGAATACCTGGCCAACCTCGATACCGCGGGCTTCCAGTAATTTATTGCCGCAATTGGGGCAAGGTTCGCCTGATTTTACCAACCGGATATCGGTGACAATATCGGGCTCAAAATCCCGGCCCAGGTTTATGTTTACCAAGTGATGGTCGTCTTCGTTAGCACCGCAAACGGCGTTGGTCATAGTCATAACCTCGGGATCCGCCACTATGCGCACACCTTTAAGCTGCACCGGTCCGGCAAAACCCGTCTGGGCACCGGTAACCGCAAGCACCGTAGCCGGGCCGGCCATATCCAACTTGACGCAGCCCAAAATATTATACAGCTTTATTTCGTTAATCTCCCGGTCACCCCGCACCAGTGCGGCTACCGTTTCCTTTTCGGTAGTGTATAACATAGTTTTAATCATGCGCTCAGGGGCAACTTTTAAAAACGATGCTAAATCGGCAATGGTTCGGCAGTCCGGGGTATGAATCTTCTTCAGTTCCAACACGGGTGTATCGTCCTTTACCCCCGTTACAACGGCCTCAGCCCGCTCTTCATTGGCTGCATAACCGCATTCTTTACCTTCGCAATAAACTATGGTCGCCTCGCCGGATTCGGCCAACACCATGAATTCATGGGTATCCTTACCCCCGATGGCGCCCGAATCGGCGACAACAGGGCGGAAATCCAGTCCACAGCGGCTGAATATATTGTTGTACGCTTCATACATTTTATTATAACTGACATCAAGCCCGTCCTGGTCATAATCAAAAGAGTACAGGTCCTTCATGATGAATTCCCGACCCCGCAGCAGTCCAAACCTTGGCCTGCGTTCGTCCCGGTATTTGTTCTGGATCTGGTATAGCAGCAGTGGTAATTGCTTATATGAATTAATATCTCCCTTGACTAGGGTGGTGATTATTTCTTCATGGGTGGGGCCAAGACAGAAATCCCGGCCATGCCTGTCTTTGAGGCGGAACAGTTCCGGGCCGTACACATCCCAGCGACCTGATTCCCGCCACAGTTCCGCAGGCTGAACAATGGGCATCATCAACTCTTGACCGCCCTGCCTGTCCATTTCCTCTCTGATAATTTGTTCAATCTTTTTAACCACCCGCCAGGCCAGGGGAAGCAAATTATATACCCCCGCCGCCGCCTTACGGATAAAACCCGCTTTAAGCAACAGCTGATGGCTGACTACCTCAGCTTCCGCCGGAATTTCCCGCAGGGTCGGCACCAGCATTTCCGAAACCTTCATTCCTGTACCCTCCAATAACAATGTTGTCGATCTCTTTCATTAGTTCTTCCACCAGCTCGTTTTCCGGTACTCTTCTAATCACTTGGCCCTTGCGAAAGAGGAGCCCTTCGCCCTTACCGCCGGCTATGCCCACATCGGCATGCCTGGCTTCGCCAGGTCCGTTGACCACACAGCCCATAACCGCCACTTTAAGGGGCATGTCCAATCCCGCCAGGCGCTCTTCCACCTGCTCGGCTATGCGTACTAGATCTATCTGCGTGCGACCGCAGGTGGGGCAGGATACCAATTCCACTCCCCGACGCCTGAGTCCCAAAGACTTAAGAATTTCGTATGCCGCCCTAACTTCCAATACCGGGTCACCGGTTAAAGAGACCCGAACCGTGTCTCCAAGGCCTTCCCATAAAAGTATACCGATACCTACTGATGATTTAATGCTGCCGACAAAAGGTGTTCCTGCTTCGGTTACCCCGATGTGCAGCGGGTAGTCAACTTTCTGGGCCAGCATACGGTAAGCATTCACCATCAGCGGCACATCGGAAGCCTTGAGAGATATTTTGATTTCGTAAAACCCCATATTTTCAAGCAATCTTACATGGCGTAACGCGCTTTCCGTCATCGCCTGGGGAGTTACCTGACCGTCCTGGAGCAGTTCTTTTTCCAGAGAACCGGCGTTAACACCAATGCGAATGGGAATGTTCCTACCCGCGGCAGCTTTTACCACCGCCGCCACCCTTTCGTGGCCACCGATATTGCCCGGATTGATGCGCAGTCCGTCCACCCCGGCTTCGATGGCCGCTAAGGCCAGGCGATGGTCAAAGTGGATATCCGCCACTAGGGGTACCGACAAGTCCTTGCGTATAACGGGCAATGCCCGAACCGCTTCCAGGTCAGGAACAGCCACCCGTACAATTTCACATCCGGCTTGAACCAGGCTGTCTATTTGTTTTCTGGTGGCTGCAGCATCCCGGGTGTCGGTATTGGTCATAGATTGCACGGAAACAGGCGCGTCCCCGCCCACTATAAACCCGCCCAAGTTAACCGGCCTGCTTTTTCTACGCTTCATATTAGCAATTCCTCCGGCGAAAACGGTGTGACTCCAGTACCTAAATAACGTAACCTAACCGCTCGCTATTTGGTTCCTTAATTTTAAGGAGATGCATTTTTCATTAACAACTGTAAAATGTCATTATAGGTTATAAAAACCACCAGGAGTAACAAAAACGCAAATCCCACCAAGTGGATATAATTCTCCCTGGCCGGATCCACCGGGCGTCCTCTTAATCCTTCAAAACCAAGGAAAATCAACCGACTGCCGTCAAGAGCCGGGATTGGGAACAGGTTGAACAGACCAAGGTTAATACTCAAAAAAGCCGCCAACTGCAATAGGAACAAAACCCCCGACTCCACCGCCCGGTCGATTTCATACACTATCCGCACTGGGCCGCCTAAATCCGCAGGAACTCGTCCGGTAAACATCTGGCCGATGAAATAAATAATATTATACACCGTTTGGCCTGTTAACTTGATGCCCATCGTCATAGCAAGCAGCGGGTTAACCGATTCCCGGTAGGGGTATATACCTATTACCCCCCTACCTTCCTCGGCGGTTTCGGGCGTTACTTGGTACTCTACCTGCTGACCGCCCCGGAGCACTACAAGATCTGTTTCCTGACCGGGACGCTGGTGAATTGCGGATGTTATATCTTGCCACCCGGCCACTTTTTGGCCTTCAATGCTATAAATTTCGTCGCCTTCCTGCAACCCAACCTGTTGGGCGGGGGAACCAGGTACAACGTCCTTTATTGAGGTACTATCTGCTATCGGGTCGCCACCAAGGGAAACTAGGATAATAGCAAATAGCAGCCAGGCCAGTACAAAATTCATTACGGGGCCGGCAGCTATAACAGCCATTCTTTGCATTACCGATTTATCGCCAAATCTTTCACCTTGGACGGCTTCCTTGTCTTCAGGATCCATGCCGGCCATGCGCACATAACCGCCTAACGGCAGCAATCGCAGGTTGTAAACGGTGCCACTGCGGAGCACACCAACCAACTTGGGCCCAAAACCAAGGCTAAATTCATAAACTTTAATGCCCACTGCTTTGGCCACGGCAAAATGGCCAAGTTCATGGAAAAAAATTAATATACCGAAAACAAAAATGGCCGCCCAGAAAGTAGTCATTAGATTCATCCTTTACCTAAAAAACTTATTACGGTATTTAGAATTCAGTAGTCAGTAGTCAGTAGTCAAAATAAAGAAATGCCCTCAGAATTTTATATGAACTAATTTTCCCAGCGGCGGATCAGTTGTTCTGTTTGATTCCGCGCCCGGCGGTCAGTATCCAGCAGCTCATCCAGTGATTCATAATGAACCGGATTATGAGCGTACATAGCCTCGGAAACGATATCGGTAATGGCAGTAAAGCTAATCTTTCCGGCCAGGAATGCCCCTACCGAAACTTCGTTGGCAGCGTTAAACACAGCTGGCATAGTATTTCCCACCCGACCCGCTTCGTAAGCCAAAGCGAGGGCGGGGAACCGCTTAAGGTCTGGTTCTTCAAAGGTTAGGTCGCGAACCGGCCATGCTAACCTGGGCGCACCACCTGCTGGTCGGTATGGGTGCAGCAGGGCGTACTGGATTGGCAGACGCATATCAGGGACGCCCAATTGAGCAATAACCGAACCGTCATTATATTCCACCATTGAGTGAATGATGCTTTGTGGGTGGATTACCACATTTATTCTATCATAGTCAACATCAAACAGCCATCTGGCTTCAATAACCTCCAGCCCCTTATTCATCAGGGTAGCCGAGTCCACAGTTATCTTGGGGCCCATATCCCAGTTAGGATGATTAAGTGCCATGGTTGGGGTAACTTTTTCTATTTCTTCACGGGTGCAGTTGCGAAACGGGCCACCGGAAGCGGTAAGGATGATGCGCGCTATATCATCACGACTTTCACCGTTTAAACACTGCCAAATTGCCGAATGTTCACTATCCACCGGAGCGATTTCAGTACCATGACGGCGAGCTTCACCCATTACTAGTTCGCCTGCGGCCACCAGGGTTTCCTTATTGGCTAAGGCAATTTTTTTCCCGGCTCCGATAGCAGCCAGAGTGGGTTCCAGACCCGCTGCACCGGATATGGCAGTAAGCACCGTGTCTACCCCGGATGCAGTTGCCACCGCTAATAAACCTTCCCGGCCATAATAAACCTCGGTTCCCGTTCGTGAGCCCAGTTCCTTTTTTAGCCAGCTCGCGTCTTCCTCTCTGCCCAGCGTTACCAACTCGGGTGAAAATTTGCGCACTTGTTCCAGCAGCAGTTCTCTGTTTCCGCCCGCCGCCAGGGCCACCGGCTTTAACTGACCGTTAAAACTGTCCACCACCTGCAGGGCCTGCCGCCCCACTGAACCCGTACTGCCCAATATAGCTAATTGAATCATGGTTCTCCTTTTTGATTAACAGATGGTCATAATATTATTTGTTACTATTAAGCTATTCATAATTAAGGAGTCAGAATTCAGAATAATTCGAGACGATAACCGTTCTTTCATTCTAGCTTCTGACTCCTGACTCCTGTTTAGTTATCATTTATGTACCGAAATACCGGCCTTAATAGCTGCCTGAATGGCAATAACCAGGATTGGCCCCAGAAAAAGCCCCAATACACCGACGGTTTTTAGACCTATATACATGGCCATCAACACAGCCAGTGGGTGCAGTCCTAAATTAACAGCCACCACCTTAGCCTCCATCACCGCCCGGGTAACTATCACCAGTAAGTACAAAACCAGTAATTGCAATCCCAGCACGACATCCGAGTTTATGAATGCCCATATGGCCCATGGAATATAAATAGTGCCCGGCCCCAGCACCGGGATTAGGTCAAAAAAACCAATAATTAAACCAATGGTGATAGCGTACTCGGCTCCAATAAGACGCAGTCCGATGATACTGATTACCGTACTAATAGAAATTAGTACAAACTGAGCCCGTACATAAGCTTGAAATGCACTGGATACCTGACGACTCACTTCTATAGTCTTTTCACCCCAGGGGGCGGGAATAAATCTAATCCACAATTCAATTATTTTATCCCGATCCTTACTGAAGAAATAAGTGGCAATCAGACTGATTATAACCACTAAAATTACGCCAGGAATTCCGGTGACCACGTGAAGCGATATATTGATTAGTTCCCGCGACCAGTTCTGAAGCGTTACAGTAATACTTAACAGAGTAGCGTGCAGGTTATCGGTGACTGTTTTGGGCAGTGTTCCGTATATAACAACACCCTTATGAACCCACTCGTCGATATAATTTTGCAGTGCCGTAAATCTATCAGGCAAGGTCATCGAAAGGTCATTCAATTCTTTAATCAGCCTGAACACCAGCAGAGTGAGTACAATACCGATACTGCCAAAGAAAAGCAACATGGCTAGCGGTACGGATACAGCCCTGGAAAACCGGCCCTGATTACTTAAAAGAACAACCAAAGGTTCCATGAAGGCACTGAATATGGCGGCAATAAGAAAAGGAAATAAAACAACCAGCAGATACTTAAGCCAAGAATACGCTTCGGGCAGCACGTATTTCAGGGCCAAGTAAATGGCCAGCAGTGTCACAGTCCCCGCTAGTACGTACAAAATATTCTGCACTGCTCGCGGCACCTAGCTCACCTCAAGTTATTATAATCTGGCCCACATAGTAGTATACCAGTGGGGCTGTAAACAACATACTGTCAAAACGGTCAAGAATACCACCGTGTCCCGGTATTAAACCTCCGGCGTCCTTAATTCCCGCTTGTCTTTTGATAGCCGACTCCACCAGGTCTCCTACCTGGGCTGCAATTCCAACCAGCGTACCAAGTACCAGTACAAAAGCCACCGATAAATGAGGGTTAAAAAAAATAACCATTGCCGCCGCCAGAATACTGCCCAACACCCCGCCCACGGCACCTTCTACAGTCTTGCCCGGGCTAAGAGCAGGTGCAATCCTGTGTTTGCCCCATTTACGGCCCACCAGGTAAGCCATGGTATCGCTGGCCCAGGTGCAAGCAAGCATGAAAACAAGCCATATCCAACCGTCACTCAAGGTGCTAATTAGATAAAAATATAGAATTAAGCCTACATAAAGGGTTCCGGCAAAAGTAATGGCCGCATCCAGCGGAGTTAAACGAGGGTAAAGCTTTACTACTGCAATAAGATACATTAACAATATAGTTATAATAGCCGGCCCCGGAAATCCATCCCGAAATATATAAGTAAATACCAGCAATACCAGACAGCCCGCCAGCATCAGCGGCAGGGGTGCCTGTAAATTAGCCCGGTTGCATATGCGGCTCAATTCCCGTGCTCCAAGAATCATCAGTGCAGCAGACACCGCCAGGAGGTATAAACCTCCGTACCAGACAGCCGCCACCAGCAGCGGAATACCTACCAGGGCACTTAATAACCTAAGCCCAAACACTTAATCACCAACCCGAATATCTCAATTGCGTATTAATCCTCCAAAACGTCTCTCCCGGCTTTGAAAATCCAGAAAAGCTTTTAGAAGATCACGTTTGCCAAAATCCGGCCACATGGTATCCGTCATCCAAAATTCCGTATAAGCTAATTGCCACAGTAAGAAATTGCTTAACCGGTAATCCCCGGATGGTCGGATAAGCAAGTCGGGATCCGGCTGTCCTGCTGTATAGAGGTGAGCGGCCAGCACTCCACCATCGATATCCTCCACCCTTAACTGATTACCGTTAATCTTTTCAGCTATTTCCCGGATCGCCTGTACCAATTCAGCTCGGCCCCCGTAATTTAAAGCTACATTAAATACCAGGCCGGTGTTATCGCGGCTTCTTTCCCTGGCGGCATATACGGCTTCCCGGGCTTTTTCCGGCAGTTCAGAGAGAATACCTATAGGGTTTATTTTTACATTATTGGCGCAAAGCTCATCTATTTCCTTATAAAGATATTCTACTAATAAATCCATTAAAACATTGATTTCTTCCCGCGGACGTTTCCAGTTTTCGGTGGAAAATGCGTAAACAGTAAGGTGCCTGATTTTTAGTTCCACGCACAGTTCAACAACTTGTCGTAACGCCTTGACACCGGTTCTGTGCCCAAACGACCGGGGTTTACCCATCCTGACAGCCCAACGTCCGTTGCCGTCCATTATAATAGCTACATGCACAGGTAATTTGGATAAGTCCAGCTGTTCCATTAAATTCTGTTCACTATTCACGCCAACTGACTTTTCAGCGTTTTTACTGCGGTTGCCCAACAGCCGTTTAAACACACGGCAGTCTCCTTTCCCGCACCCTCTAAACTTTAAATCAAGGAGCATCACTTATGAAAATGCACTGTACATACAAAGTTTTTTTTAGGCCTGCATAAATTTGACTCGTTTATTCTAAACTATAAAATAACCCCCTCTGGCAGCGAGGGGGTAGTATGGTTATTCTTCAATAATAGCACCGGTAGGGCACTCCTCGACACACGTTCCACAATCTTCACATTTATCCGTGTCTATTTTGTAGATATCGCCCTCAACGATTGCTTCGTTGGGGCAGGATTCGAGGCAGGTCCCGCAAGCCAAACATTCATCAGTTATCTTATAAGCCACTTTCACACCTCCTTTCTCTTGACGAAGTTCGAAAAGTCTGCGCGAGATTTATCTATTGCATTTTCTATGCCATCATCGTAATTAAGCAATAAAATGATGAAAACTACCTTTCCATCTGCGCGGTTCGGCTTTCTCGTGTTCCTTTTCGAACAATCATTTTATGAAACTCTTTTTATTTTCCGGGAACTTCTCTGGCCACCGTTAACAACAATTTTTTTTCGGCAAGGCAAATACACCGTACCACCCTGAACTGTCCGGTTAGTTCATTCTTTGGTGGAGATGTATACTCGACCTCAACACCCCACCCGGATGCACGGCATGTCTTTAGCGCCTGCTCCAGTTCTCCGGCTAAAAGTTCCAAACACTCCATATCAGACCGTCATGATCTCCTTTTCCTTGACTGACAAAAGCTCATCTATTTCCTTTATGTACTTGTCAGTAAGCTTTTGCACCTCATCTTGCAGACGACGCTGTTCATCTTCTGATATTTCCCCGTTTTTTTGCTGGGTTTTTAAATTATCGTTGGCATCCCGCCGTAAATTACGGACTGCCACCCGACCTTCCTCGGCCTTCTTTTTAATAACCTTAACCAGTTCGGCCCTTCTCTCTTTGGTCAGTTGTGGGATAGCTAATCTGATCACATTGCCGTCGCTCATCGGGGTTATGCCCAGGTCGGATTTCATAATGGCCTTTTCCATTTCGGGCATCGCGGATTTATCCCATGGCTGGATGACCAATAAACGTGCTTCCGGGGTCGAAATATTGGCCATCTGGTTTATCGGTGTGGGTGTACCGTAATAATTCACTGCAATCTTATCCAGCAAAGAAGGAGTGGCCCGTCCGGCACGAAGCGAACCGAATTCCTTATTTACCACTTCTACCGTTTTTTTCATGTTACTCTCAGCTTCGGAAAGTAGAGGATTTGCCATTATTGTCACCCCCAACATACGTTCCAACATTTTCTCCCATCACAGCCCGCCTGATGTTACCCCGGTCGTTCAAGTTAAATACCAGCAGTGGGATGCGGTTATCCATACAAAGGGATGTAGCAGTGGAATCCATTACTCCAAGTCCCATATTCAAAACGTCTATATAACTTAGAGTACTAAATTTCTTGGCGTTACTATTTTTCATCGGATCAGAGTCGTAAACTCCGTCCACTTGTTTGGCCATCAAAATAATTTCTGCTTCAATTTCCGCCGCCCTTAGTGCCGCGGTTGTATCGGTCGAAAAATAAGGGTTACCTGTCCCGGCAGCGAAAATAACCACCCGGCCTTTTTCTAGATGTCTGATAGCCCGTCTGCGAATGTACGGTTCGGCCACCTCGCGCATTTCTATAGCAGTCTGCACCCTGGTGTCGACATCGTGTTTGGACAAAGCATCTTGTAAAGCCAGGGAATTGATTACTGTGGCCAGCATGCCCATATAGTCAGCAGTGGCCCGATCCATGCCCTTGGTACTACCGGCCACCCCGCGCCATATGTTCCCACCGCCCACAACAATTGATATCTGTGCACCAATCTCCACCACTTCCTTTATTTGAACCGCGATGGAGTATACAACTTCCGGGTCAATACCGTATCCTTTGGAGCCGGCAAGTGCTTCACCACTAAGTTTTAAGATTAACCTTTTATATTTGGCTTTGTCCATAAAGAGAATTTTAACCTCCGGTCATACTTATAGTTCTACACCAATAATTTAGATCCTTTTTCCCGGCCGGTAAAATCAAATATATTAGGGTTAAAGTTCCTCCGCATTAGCAAAAAAATCGCACTCTAACTTATTTCTTTGCCTGAGCTGCAACCTCGGCGGCAAAGTCATCTTGTCTTTTTTCAAGACCTTCGCCCAGCTCGAAACGGACAAACCTGCGCATCGAGATATTCTCACCGATTTTAGAAATTTTTTCGGCAATCAGCTGCTTTACGGTCTTATCGGGATCCTTCACAAATGGTTGTTCTAGAAGGCATAATTCTTTATAAAACTTTTCTATCCTTCCTTCTACCATTTTTTGAATAATTTTTTCTGGTTTACCTTCGTTAGCCGCCTGGACAGCCAAAATCTCTTTCTCCTTGGTTATTAACTCTTCAGGCACTTCTTCCCTACTTACATACTCGGGTTTGGCTGCGGCGATTTGCATGGCTATGTCTCGTACCAGGGCTTTAAACTCATCTGTCTTAGCTACAAAATCGGTTTCGCAGTTTATTTCTACCAGCACCCCGATTTTGCCCCCACCGTGTATATATGATTCAACGAGGCCTTCAGCGGTTACCCGACCTGCCTTTTTAGCCGCAGCAGCAAGGCCCTTCTCACGCAAGTAATCGCCGGCCTTTGCCACATCACCGTTAGTCTCCACCAGAGCCTTTTTACAATCCATCATCCCAGCCCCGGTTCTTTCGCGCAATTCCTTAACACTTGCTGCAGATATATCAGCCATAATAATCATCCTCCCTACTAATGCATAAAGTATTTGTTACTATTTGTCAGATATTCGAAATTCAGATTTCAGTAGTCAGAAGTCGATAGTCAAAATACCCTTAGTATAATGCTTTTATCCGTAATATTCATTGTTATAGAGACGGCGAATGCCGGTTCTTTTATTCTGACTCCTGAATTCTGACTACTGAATTCCAAGTAATTAATATTATTTCCTCTTTTGCAAAATTCAAACAAACCGTTTTTAAGACAGAAAAAAGGCAGGGGTTACCCTTTACGGTTAAACCCCCACCGTTTTCTTTACTCTGCTACCGCAACCTGTTCTCCCTGCTTACCTTCAAGCACTGCATCAGCCATTTTGCTGGTCAACAGTCTGACCGCCCTGATGGCGTCATCGTTGCCTGGTATAATGTAATCAATTTCATCGGGATCGCAGTTGGTATCTACGATGGCTACAATGGGGATTCCCAGTTTGCGCCCTTCAGCAACAGCAATGCGCTCTTTGCGCGGGTCGATAACAAACATAGCGCTTGGCAAACGCCGCATATCCTTGATGCCGCTCAGGAATTTGCTCAGTCTTTCTTTCTCGTGCATTAACTCGGCTACTTCCTTCTTGGGCAGCTTTTCGGCAATCCCGTTTTGTTCCATACGCTCCAGCTCATGCAGTCTGTCAATACGCTTGCGAATGGTTTGGAAGTTAGTCATCATACCACCCAACCAGCGCTGGTTCACATAAAACATACCGCATCGTTCGGACTCTTCCCGGACCGATTCCTGAGCCTGCTTTTTGGTACCCACGAAAAGAATTGAGCCACCATCCTGAACAACGGATCTAACAAAATTGTAGGCTTCCTCAACTTTTTTAACGGTTTTCTGCAGGTCGATAATATAAATACCATTCCTGTCAGTAAAAATAAAAGGTGCCATCTTGGGATTCCATCTCCGGGTTTGGTGCCCGAAGTGAACGCCTGCTTCTAGCAACTGCTTCATTGAAATTATGGCCATTAGTTACACCTCCTCCCACCGGTTTTTCCCTCCGCGGTCTTCATTTTCCAGTAAGGCCCCATATAGGGGACCGCTTACCAAAATCGGGCCGCGTGTGTATTTCGCACCAGCATGTATTCTAACACAAACTTAAGGCGGTGGCAAGATTACCCGCAATAAAAAAAGACCGCCGAGATGCCGCGGTCATTTGATTCCGTTATACTATTGATGTTTAAGACGATCTAGTTCCTCAAGCAAACGGTCGTTAAGAACCTTAATGTAAGTTCCCTTCATGCCCAGTGACTTGGATTCAATAACCCCGGCACTTTCAAACTTACGCAGGGCGTTCACAATAACGGATCTGGTGATACCCACCCGGTCTGCAATTTTACTGGCTACCAAAAGACCTTCATCACCCTCAAGTTGTTCAAAAATATGGTGCACAGCATCCATTTCGGAATAAGAGAGCGTGCCCAACGCAATTTGCACAGCGGCCCGCTTTCTGGCCTCTTCTTCCATCCGATCCTGCCGGGCTCGTAATATTTCCATACCCACCACAGTGGCACCCAGTTCAGCCAAAATAAGGTCTTCATCGTAAAAGTTGCGGTCATATTTGGCCAATACTAGCGTTCCCAACCTGGTACCGCCACCCACGATAGGTACCACAGTGGTTACCTTGCTATACTGGCATTTCTTGTCATTTTGAAAAGCGCAGACGTTTAAGGTCTGACAGATGTTGGCATGGGTTTCAATAATTCTTAATAGATTTTCGTTGTAATCTTCGGGAAAACCGGCCAAAGATTCCACTATGCCTTCCATTATTTCGCAAACAAAACCTCTAAGGTAAGTATACCCCAAAACTTTCCCCCGACGGTCAAGGATATAAACGCTGCACTCTATGTTCTCACTCAGGATTGCGGCAATTTCCTTGAAGTCAACCGGATAGCCCGCTGATTTTTGCAGTACTTTGTTTATGGAACGGGTCTTTTCCAGCAAGCCTCTCAAATCTCATCGCCTCTTTTCTGAACCAATTATTCTTGTTTATTTTTTTATTTTTGATAATCAGTGAATATTCAACATACATATTTATATTTAATTTGTATTTTGCCACAACGGGGGATATAAAACACATACCATGATAAATAAAAATCATTAACTTCTAATGCTCTTGTACTCCTTATCAAACACTAACTCACTTAAAGGATATACCTGCTTAAATCCCTGTCCCCGGCAATATCTGAAAGCTTTTTCGACACGTAGTCTTCATTAACGTCAAAAGAACCGACGGTTAGATCCGCGGCCTCAAAAGAAATGTCTTCAAGCAGCTTCTCAACAATGGTGTGAAGCCTTCTGGCACCGATGTTTTCCGTTTGCTCATTAACAGTATAAGCGATTTCGGCAATTTTCACAAGGGATTTTTGCGAGAAGTTGAGCTCAAGCCCCTCAGTGCGCAATAATTCGATATATTGCCTGATTAAGGAATTTTTTGGCTCAGTTAATATCTGCAAAAATTCATCCCTGGTAAGGCTGGATAATTCTACCCTGATTGGAAAGCGCCCCTGCAGTTCAGGAATTAGATCCGACGGTTTAGACATGTGAAACGCCCCGGCAGCAATAAATAAGACATGGTCGGTCTTAACCGGGCCGTATTTAGTCATCACTGTGGAACCCTCCACCACGGGTAAGATATCCCGCTGCACCCCGCCACGAGAAACATCAGGGCCGGCACCGCCATCTCTTACTGCTATTTTATCGATTTCATCAAGGAAAATAATGCCGCTGTTTTCAGCCCTGTTTACTGCAGCAGTTGAGACTTCATCCATATCAATTAGCTTGTGTGCTTCTTGCTGGGTAATAATTTTACGTGCTTCAGTAACAGTTACCCTGCGTTGGTGCTTCTTTTTTGGCAGCAGATTGCCCAACATGTCGCCAATATTAATGCCCATCTCCTCTACCCCGGACCCACTAAACACTTCCATCATTGGCGGCTTGGTATCTTCCACTTCAATTTCTACAAACTCTTGTTCCAGTTCACCGCGTTCCATTTTTTCCCGTAGCGTCTCCCGTTCAAAACGTATGCGACTGGCCATCTGTTCGTAACGGTTTTCATCTCCCTGATCCGCTGTCTTAGTTGTACCAAATATCATTTCCAGCGGATTCTTAACCTGTTTATCCTGCCGCGGCATTGGCGCCAATAATTCAATAATCCGCTCATCGGCTAATTTCTTGGCTTTATCCTCTACCTGAGTCATTTTTTCCTGACGAACCATCCTAATAGATGTTTCCACCAAGTCACGAACCATGGACTCAACGTCCCGGCCGACGTACCCCACCTCGGTAAATTTAGTAGCTTCTACCTTTATGAACGGCGCACTGACCAGCTTGGCCAACCGCCTGGCGATTTCAGTTTTCCCTACACCGGTAGGCCCAATCATGAGGATGTTCTTGGGCATTACCTCGTCCATTAGATCCTCGGGCAGCTTATTTCGACGGTACCTATTGCGCAGGGCAATAGCCACGGCTTTTTTAGCCTGGCCCTGGCCCACCACGTACTTATCCAGTTCGGCTACTATTTCCTTGGGTGTAAGTGATTCCATCAACGAATCCCCCCGGTTTTTAAAATGAAGCACTCAGTAGTCAGGAGTCAGAATTCAGAATACGTAAATATCATTAATGCGTTTCCCCATTCTGACTACTGACTACTGACTACTGGGCAGTTACAGTGTTTCCACGGTAATTCTGTCATTAGTGTATACGCATATTTCGGCAGCAATGGCCAGCGCCTTTCCCACTACCTCGGTTGCTGGCATGTCGGTATACCTGGCCAACGCTCTTGCGGCCGCAAGTGCGTACGGGCCACCCGATCCAACGGCAACAATACCGTCATCTGGTTCAATTACTTCGCCGCTGCCGCTGATCACAAGAATGCACTCTTTATCCACCACCACCAGCAGAGCTTCCAGGCGACGCAGATACTTATCGGTACGCCAGTCTTTGGCTAATTCCACTGCTGCTTTTTTCATGTTCCCCTGGTAGCTCTCCAGCTTACCCTCAAATTTTTCAAATAAAGTGAGCGCATCTGAGACCGAACCGGCAAAACCTGCTAACACCGCGTTGCCGTGCAAACGGCGCAGCTTACGGGCGTTATGCTTTAGGACGGTATTTTGACCAAAAGTAACCTGACCGTCACCGGCTATGGCTACGTCCTGGCCTTTTTTAACTGCCACAATGGTAGTGGCATGAAAGTCGCTCATTAATAGTTCCCTCCATGAATAAGGTAACGCCAATTTTTGTGAGTACTACATAACGCCTCACGCTCTTGGGTGTGTCTTGTCATATATACGCTTGACACGTTCCCGACTAAGGTGAGTATATATTTGGGTGGTGGAAAGACGGGCGTGCCCTAAAAGTTCCTGCACCGCCCGGAGATCCGCCCCGTGATCAAGCATATGGGTGGCGTATGAATGGCGAAAAGTGTGCGGACTGGTTTCAGGATCTATTCTTACCAGATTTGCATACCGTTTAATCAACCAGCGCACGCCGCGATCCGTCAGTCGCCCGCCCCGGTTGTTTAAAAAAAGGGCGTCAACCCGACCGGTGCGTTTACTTATCAGCATAGTCCGGGCTTTTTTTATGTATATGTTTAAAGCACTAACAGCAAATTCCCCCAGCGGCGCGATCCTCTCCCGATTACCTTTACCGGTAACCTTGACGGCGGCCCGTTTAAAATCTACATCACCGATGTCGATCCCCACCATTTCTGATACCCTGATGCCCGTACCGTAAAGTGTTTCCAAAACCGCCCGGTCACGGATGCCGAGTATACTGCTACGCTCAGGAACCTCCACCAGTTTGGCCATATCCTCTTCGGCCAGAAACCCGGGCAGTTTTTTTTCCCGCCTGGGGTTACTGATCCTGCGCAACGGGTTTTCATTAAGTACCCCTTCCCTGCAAATATGGCGGTAAAAGGAACGCCAGGAAGAAAGCCGTCTTGATATTGTAGCACCCGCTTTATTTCTTGCCCGCATGTCTGCTAAATAGTTCCTGAATAATACAACGGTGATTTCCGATGGATGTAAAGTATAATCATCCCGGCTTAATTCACGCGCAAAAAAGGTCAGCCCGTCAAACAGATCCCGTTGGTAGTTTTGCACTGTATGCGGTGAGGCGTTCTTCTCGACTTGCAGGTATATTAAAAAGCCATCAAAATAACCGTACACTTGTACCACTCCTCACAGCCCCGCTGATTTCCTCCAGCTTTCCAGGCCGTCCAGCGCCCTTTGCGCGTAGGTGGCATTACGCTTTTTACGGTCCTTAATTTTTTCATTCAGCGGTGGGAACAGCCCGAAAGTGATATTCATGGGCTGAAATTTATCCGGGTCTGCGGAGGTTATATAGTAAGCCAGCGCTCCTAGTGCAGATTCACTGGGCGGTGCCAGTGGTTGATGTCCAAGAACTAACCGGGCGGCGTTAACGCCCGCCACCAGACCTGAGGCCGCTGATTCTACGTAGCCTTCAACACCGGTTATTTGGCCGGCAAAGAAAAACCGGCTTTCACTTTTGCACTGATAGGTTGGGTGCAAAAGAACGGGTGAATTAATATATGTATTGCGGTGCATCACCCCGTAACGGACGAATTCAGCTCTTTCAAGCCCGGGGATCATACTGAACACCCTTTTTTGTTCGCTCCACTTGAGGTGGGTCTGAAATCCTACGAGATTTAAAAGCGTGCCGGCGGCGTTATCAATGCGTAATTGTACAACCGCGTAAGGCCTCCTGTCTGTACGCGGATCCATAAGACCAACCGGTTTAAGCGGGCCAAAACGCATGGTGTCCATTCCCCGCCGGGCCAAAATTTCAATGGGCATACAGCCTTCAAAATTTTTTTCCTGCTCAAAATCTTTACGGGGTGCACGTTCAGCAGCCGCTAGCGCATTCCGAAACAATTCATATTCTTCCCGATTCATTGGACAGTTAAGATAGTCATCTGTGCCCCGGTCATACCGGGAAGACCAGAAGGCCTTGTTCAAATCAATTGAATCCAAAGCGACGATTGGAGCCACTGCGTCATGAAAATACAGGTATTCTCGGCCTGTAATTGTTTTAAGTTTCTCTGCTAGTGCTTCGGATGTAAGCGGCCCCGTTGCTATTACCGTTATACCACTGTTATTACCGGTGAACTCTTCCCGAACAACCTCAACCAGCGGGTGATTCTCCAGGATCCGGGTCACTGACCGGGCGAAGCCTTCCCTGTCTACGGCCAGAGCACCGCCGGCCGGAACCGAGTTTTCATCGGCACACCGTATGATGATGGAATCCATCTTGCGCATTTCTTCTTTTAACAGACCTACGGCATTTTCCAGTGCCGTTGCCCGCAGGGAATTGCTACAGACCAGTTCGGCGAAATGCTCGGTATGATGGGCCGGAGAGCTCTTGAAAGGCCGCATTTCGTACAGGCGCACAGGTACCCCCCTGCAGGCGGCCTGCCAGGCGGCTTCAGAACCGGCCAGCCCTGCGCCGACAATGGTAAGAGCTTGTGGCAAATCGTTCCCTCCAATTGTGCCTTTGGTCAATACATTCTGGCACAGTTTGTAAGCAAAGTATTTAGTCCAGGTCTTGTTCATGAAAATACAGTTTTCGCAATCTAAAACTTTTGTATCACAGCACTAGATTGAGCGATAGCATCAGACTGAGCGGTAGCATCATTTTCATCCTCGTCATCTTGAACAATTACTTTACCGCTACATTCTTTATCGATGCAACGGTATACTTTTTTCCCCTTGGTATCTTTAACAACCGTTAGGCCACCGCATTCGGGACACTTGCGATTAGTAGGCTGATCCCAAACAACAAACTCGCATTCCGGGTAATTACTGCAGCCGTAGAACTTGCGTCCTTTTTTACTGCGTCTGAGCACCAGTTCACCACTACATTTGGGGCAGGACACACCTGTAGGTTCCAACAGCGGCCGGGTATTCCGACACTCCGGAAACCCGGGACAAGCCAGGAACTTGCCAAACCTACCCATCTTAACCACCATATTCCGACCGCACTGCTCACATACCTCTTCTGTGACTTCATCTTCCACCTGGATCTGTTCAATTTCTTTTTCAGCTACAGTGAGCATTTTTCGGAAAGGGGTATAAAAGTCATCGAGTATTTTAACCCAGTTAATATCCCCATCCTCAATGCCATCCAACTTTTCCTCCATCTCAGCGGTAAATTCAACATCTATAATATCCGTAAAATATTTTTTCAGTAGTTCAACTACCACGAACCCCAACTCAGTGGGGTAAAAATTTTTTTTCTCCCTAATCACATAACCACGTTTGAGGATGGTATCTACAATGGGTGCATATGTACTAGGCCGACCAATGCCTTTTTCCTCGAGTACCTTAATCAGAGTGGCGTCAGTATAACGCGGCGGCGGCTGGGTAAAATGTTGTTTGGGCACCAATGCACGAAGTTTTAATGTTTCGCCCTTCTTAAGCGCGGGAAAAGTACCATCTTCAGCGCCTTCTTCCTCATCGTCCCGCCCCTCAATGTACACCTGCATGAAACCGGCAAACTTCATTATCGAACCGGCAACCCGGAAAATATATTTACCCGCACTAATATCCACGCTGGTGGTATCAAAAACGGCCGGGCTCATTTGGCTGGCGATAAAACGTTCCCAAACTAATTTATATAATTTAAACTGATCCCTAGTGAGAAACCCTTTAATGCTGTTAGGCTCTCTGGCCACCGTAGTAGGTCTGATAGCTTCGTGAGCATCCTGTGTCCGCCCCTTGGGAGCCGGGCGCTGTACTTCTGCCGGTGCGTAATCCGGCCCATATCGCTGCGTAATGAACTCCTTGGCCTCCAAGGCCGCGGTTTCTGAAATCCTGGTGGAATCGGTACGAATATAAGTAACAAGGCCTACCGGCCCTTCCTTGCCCATGTCCAGACCTTCGTACAGCTGCTGGGCTACCATCATGGTCTTGCGAGCCGTAAAGTTTAATTTACGGTATGCATCTTGCTGCAGACTGCTGGTGGTAAAAGATTGAGCCGGTTGCCTCTTTTTTTCGCGTTTGGTCACTGAAGCCACTGCAAATTTTTCTTCCCGCAGATCGTCCATAATTTGCTGCGCTGAGCTTTCATCCGGAATATGTGCCTTATTATTATCGATTTTGTGCAGTTTGGCCTCGAAAGCACCATTCCTACCTTTCAACAATTTGGCAGTCAGCGACCAGTATTCTTCGGGTACAAAGGCTTGTATTTCATCCTCACGGTCACAGATAAGACGCATGGCCACCGATTGAACCCGTCCTGCGCTGAGACCTTTTTTTACCTTGCGCCACAACAGCGGGCTTAGGTTGTAACCCACCAACCGGTCAAGGATACGCCTGGCCTGCTGTGCGTCCACCCTGTGGTGGTCTATGGGGCGTGGTTGCTTGACAGCGTTTTGTACCGCTTGCTTGGTGACTTCATTAAACTCAATTCTACAAGGGGTATTTTCATCCACGTCCAACATGTTGGCCAGGTGCCAAGCGATAGCCTCACCTTCACGGTCGGGGTCAGAAGCAAGCAATACTCGATCAGCCTTCTTGGTGGCTGACTTTAGTTCCTTGATAATATCTCCCTTGCCGCGGATGGTTATATATTTGGGTTTGAAACCCTTCGTTTCATCAACACCGAACTGGCTTTTAGGTAGATCCCTAACATGCCCCATCGATGCCTTAACGGTATAATTTCGGCCCAGGAATTTCCCCAAGCTCTTTGCTTTGGCCGGTGATTCCACTATAACCAGAGTCTTAGCCACACTATTCACCTCAATAATAATCGCGCTTCTTTTGGTAAATGTATCCCGCATAACGATGTTTTAGAACACTAGTGCCTTGACTGAGAAACCCTTGCCCATTTTTAGGCAAAGTATTTAGTTCATCTCTTGACGTAAAAACAATCGTTACAAGGAAAGGTACTTTACTAGGTTTTGGTGTAAAGCCTGCCCGGCATTTGCTTAATCAAGCCCTTCATTTCCAAAAACATTAATGCTGTCAGCACCTGTCCGGCAGGCAAACCGGTTTTTTGGACCAGCATTTCCACTGAAACGGGTTCGTATTCAATAAGTCTGCTCAACAGTACCTCATCTTCATTCATTTTCAAGTGACCTGAATTATCATTTGCATGCGGTGCAAACAGCACGCCCATACCCAGCTCGGCCATTATATCCCCAGCGCCTAGCACTACCGCCGCACCCTGTTTAATCAAATTGTTAGGCCCCCGGCTGTACGGGGCGGTAATCTGTCCCGGCACCGCCATAACATCACGCCCTTGTTCCAAAGCCACATTGGCTGTGATCAGGGCACCGCTTTTCTCTGTAGCTTCAACTACCACCACTATCCTGGAAAGCCCGCTGATAACCCGGTTACGTACGGGGAAATGCCATGGTTCGGGCTGGGAACCCGGCGGGAATTCGCTAATTACAGCTCCGGTGATTGCAATTTCATCTACCAACCTGGCGTTTTCCCGCGGGTAAACTACATCTACTCCACACCCCAACACCGCCACCGTCCTACCACCGCCCTTGATAGCCCCTCGATGAGCGGCAGTATCAATGCCCCTGGCCATACCGCTGACTACCCCGACACTTGCGGCAGCCAGATCCCGGGCTAAGTTTTCAGCCACACTAAGTCCGTATGGTGTAGCCCGTCTAGATCCAACCAGGGCCACCGGCACATCCCGCAGACTACTCCGGTTACCCCGCAGATATAAAACCGGCGGGGGATCGAATATATTCTTTAGTTGTTCAGGGTAATCTGCGTCGGTATAAAAAAGCAGAGATGTTTCTTTATTACTGCTATCCAAAAAGGCGGCCACTTGATTCAGATTAGTGTTTCGTCTTCGTTCCAGGGTCTCGTTGCGGTATCCCGCCAGCAGCCCGGAAGCGGTTCCGAACTCATTGTCCGGTGCGTACCAGGCCTTTACCGGATCACCAAAACGGTTCATAATTTCCCAAAACCGACGCGCTTGCCCGGCCAGTATAATATGCCAGGCCAGCCAGCAAACTTTTTTATTATCCATCTCAGTCCACCATTTAAGCCTTAGTTAATTACTTTTTAAATTAGCGCTTTGGCAAACTAAATATAAATTATGGTTAAGCACTTGATTTGCACAATTTTCCCTGCGCTTAATGCACACTTTCAAGGTAAAATATAATTTTCCTGCTTGTGCCATAATATCTATCGCCATATTATATACTTCACAGGCGTGCGGAATCAACAGCCGAAATATCAAACTGCTCCGGAGACAGAACATTAAACAGTCGGTCAAGGCTCTGCGGGGCCTGAAAAATATTGGAGTAAGGGTCGCCATTCTGGCTAATTCGCCGGGCAATGTTCTGTATGTTATAAAATCGATGACTAAATTCTTTATATTCTACTTCATGCCAGGTTAAAGGTGTGGATACCGGCGCACCGGACAGCGGTCTTAAACTATATGGGAAAGCCATGGTTTTACCCCATCCGTTTTGTAGATAATCAAGATAAACCTTACCTTTGCGTTTGGCCTTGCTCCTTTCCACCGTAACAAGGTCAGGGTAAGCCCGCAAAATTAATTCGGCCAGGTATTTCATGGCTTCAGTAACCCGGGTGAACGAGTAATCAGCTTCTAAAGGTATGAAAACGTGCATGCCGCTTGAACCAGAGGTTTTAGGAAAACCGGTTATTTCAAACTGTTCCAAGACACCGCGGACAATCAGAGCCACTTGCTTTACCGAGCTGAAAGAGACGCCTTCGGCCGGGTCTAGGTCAAATACCGCCAAGTCAGGGCAATCAATTTCATCTACCCGACTAAGCCAGGCATGTATCTCCAGGCATCCCTGACCGGCCATCCAGGCCAGGGTAGGGGTGTCGTTACAAACGATATAGTTGATTACCTTATGGGTATGTTTAACGGAATACGTTTCCACCCAGTCAGGAGCGTAATCCGGGCATTCTTTCTGATAAAAAAAATCCCCTTGGATTCCGTCTGGATACCTTTTCATCACCAGCGGCCTATTGCGGATGTAAGGAAGCAAAACCGGTGCCAAATCAAGGTAATATTTAATCAGGTGCGCCTTAGTGATATTTTCTTCCGGCCACATCATCTTGTCCAAATTGGACAGGGTTAGCACCCGACCATCAATCTCAACTATTTCCCTAGCCTTTTCGCCCATAATTTCTACCTCAATTCAAAATCTTAATGTGTTTCTTAGTATGGTCTTGGTGGGGAAACTACCACAAATTCTTTAACACTGTTCATCCGCCGGTCTACACTCCCGGGGATTTTTATCACTGCGCAGTCCCCGGTAGACCGGGTGCCTAAGAAGCCCCTGCCCGGTAAGGGTCAGGTATTCTACCCTGCACACTATTTCAGGTATTACCCAGTGTACAGACCGCCCCAAGAGTTCTGCCACCTCCAGGCTTTTATGCTTAGTGCCAATGGCCGCCAGTTTAATTAACAAGGCCTCTTCTGCAACCCTGTCGATACCAGTGCCCACAAGCCCCTGGTAAGCAAATTCTTTGCCATTCCAGGCACCCAGTACCAGCGCCCCCAACCGCCGACTGCCCTTACCGCTCCGATACCCGCAAATTACTAAGTCAGCTTCACGAGTGGCACGTATTTTCTTCCACAGGGGTGACCTGGTTCCGGGCAGGTACCTGCTGTCCATGCGCTTGGCCATCATCCCTTCAAGGCCCCTGCCAACACAGGCTCGGAAAAAGGATATCCCAGCGCCGCGTACCCCATCCGAAACAACAATCAACCGGTTTGGCCCAACAACTGCCTTTAATTCCTCAAACCGGTCAGACAACGGAAAATCCAACAGCGAATTGCCCTGGCAATAAAGTATATCAAATGCCATGTAAAGAGCCGGCATACTCTGCGCCGCCCAGCTTATCTTCTGACTATCGGTAAGTCTAGCCCGGGATTGTAAAGCGGCAAAAGACGGCTGCCCGTCTCGTAGAACGATTATCTCACCGTCTAAAATTACTGAAGTTTTTTGAGCCTGCCGATACATATCCCCCAGGTCAGGAAAATGAGGGGTTATATTTTTAAGATTCCTGGAAAACAGGGTGGCCGTCCCTGCTTCCAAGTAAGCAAGGCAGCGGTAACCATCCCACTTAACCTCAAATACATAGTCAGGGTCATCGAATGGATCCGCAGACACGGCCAACATAGGTTTAACTAGTGGCAAAGCTCCTGTGGCATGCAGGTTAATGCACCCCCGACAGCATTTTAATTGATGCTAAAAGCATAACGACTATTACTTTTTGTCGGCCGCCGCTTTGCGTTTTTGTGGCGTGGTTTTTCGGGTACGCGGTTTTTTGTCTCGTTGATCCCGCGCCAAATCAATACTGGCCTTTAATGCTGACATCAGGTCTACTACCTTCTCGGTGTCAGGTATGGCCGGTTTTTCAACTACTGCTTCGCCGGCTATTTTAGCCCGAATAGCCTCGTGAAGTTTTTCCCGGTATTCGCTTTTATATTTGGCCGGGTCGAAAGCTACGGTCAGACTGTCAATGAGGCTAACCGCCATTTTAATTTCATTTTCATGTACCTTGGCCGGGGCGCCAATCTCCTCAATTTTTTCCACCTGGCGTACTTCATCGGCATAAAACATGGTTTCCATAACCAGCGCCTGGCCAGCCGGCCGAATTACACACAATGATTTCCTGCTCCTGATAGCCACGTGTGCCACAGCGGCCCTCCCGCTCTCTTCCATAGCCTGTTTAAGCAGAGCGTATACTTTGGTTCCGCCCTCACCAGGCGCCAGATAGTAGGAACGATCATAATACACGGGGTCAATTAACCCTGCATCAACAAAATCGACTATTTCAATACTACGCTCTTTTTCCCCGGCCACTTCGGCCAGTTCTTCGTCAGTCATGGTAATATACCGGCCCTTTTCGTATTCAAATCCCCTTACTATTTCACCCATTTCCACCTCGTCGTCACAATAAGGGCAAAAGCGTACGTAGCGCACCGGAGTGCTGCATTTTTTATGCAGGTAGTTGAACTTAACGTCCTTTTTTTCTGTGGCCGCATATAGTTTGACAGGGACATATATCAAACCGAAAGTAACGGCACCTTTCCACATGGAGCGCATGCCCTGATCACTCCAAAATAATAGTATTCTTTCGTTTGTTATTATTGTTAAATGTGCAAAAAAATAACCCCGCTGCATAAGGGTAAATTGTACCTGACGTACATCTTTAGCCAAATTATGCCTAAAGATGTACGCTCTATGGGTTTTTAAGCGAAGGCAAATCTCTTGAGAGGTTACCTGGCCCCGGCTTCTTTCAACGACTTGATCATTTCATCCTGACCTTTCTCTTCGGCAAACATTAAGGCTGTCCACCCATCGATTTGCTTAGGATTTACATTCGCACCGTACTCCAGCAGTATGTTAAGAATTTCTGTGTGTTTATAATTGGCAGCCATAATTAACGCTGTTGCACCTTCGTTATCCCTGGCGTTCACCTGAGCGCCGTTTTCCAATAACTCACGCACTGCCAGGGTTTTTCCACTTATCGTAGCCAATATTAAAGCATTGGCTCCGTCCACATTCTTTTTATACGGACTTGCACCGTGCTCCAGTAACATCTCTATGCAATCAATGTTTCCCTCACCACTGGCGAACATAAGCGCCGTCATGCCATTCTTGTTCTGTGCATCTACGACCGCTCCATGCTCCAGCAATACCCGCATAACGTCAACATGGTTTTTAAATGCAGCCAATGTCAGTGCCGTACCACCCATGGCATCGGTTGCATTGACTTCCGCTCCGGCCGAAAGCAGCTTTTCTACCGCCGCACGATGACCGTTTAGTGCAGCCCGCATCAGAGCGTTCATACCATCGTCATCAACGGCGTTAACATCGGCATCCCGTTCCAATAGTACTTCTAACACATCCTGTTGACCGTGTAGGGACGCCCGCATCAGGGCCGTTTCCTTACCGTCAAATCTAGTATTAACATCCAGGCCCTTGTCCAGAAGTTCCCGCACGGTTTCATCTTTACCGTCGCTGGCAGCGAACATCAGTGCAGTTACATCACCTTTAGAGCAACCCGACAAGAAAGCCAAAACCAAAAATAAGGCAATGAGCAGTCTATAATGCAAACGCAACCCTCCTAATCGTTTCTATTATCAGATTATTTCATCATTAAATCAAATAATTCCTTCCCACATTAAAATTCCTGTGTATTATTTCTTAACCAACAGTTATAACAACGGTCAATAAGCCCGGTTAATTAGGTTTTTATCATTTACCTCAGGCGTTAACACATACTGGCATGGTCGCATAGTATAAACCGAAAAACAAAAAAACCAAAATAACTAAAGCAAGGAGGTTTAATTTCAATGGCTTACGGTTCTGGTGGTGGCGGTGGTTTCATCCTGTTCCTGGTGCTTATCCTGCTGGTATTCGGAATGTTTCCATTCTTTGGCGCATATGATGCAAAGAAATAATTAGCTTACAGCGCGAATTTATCGCAAGCAGCAGTATGTTAAGCGTTTAAATCTTTAGGATAAATGACCTTGATGTCACGTGATAACATTTAAGGAGTATCACAAAAAGAGCCCGGATCGCGTTTAGCGACCCGGGCTCTTTTTTAGCCAACCATAAAAGATTAAAGTTCACAGTTTTTAAGACTCAGCCTTGGCAGACCGGCGCAGGTATTGGTGGAAGAAATACTCTCCAACCGCTATCAGTACGGCAAACACAATTAAAGAAGTCAGGCCGGTACGAAAAGGTACAACCAGTAAATCTACAATATAAGCAACCACAAGAGCCATTACCCCATCGCCTAATGAAGCCACTATATTACCGTATTTAGGCAAAACCATCAAATCACCCACCCAGTAATTAAGGGCTGTCCCTCCCAGGGCCACTAAAAGCACCCACATCCAGGCATTATTATTCATGGTGATGAATGCAATGGCGGCAAAAATAAAGGTCATGGCAAACTTAATAATGAGTGCTGTTGCTGTCTTGTTCATCCTTATCACCTCCCATAATAATTTCTCCCTTATTTAATTTTTTATCCCCCAAACTGTATACAACAAATTAATGCAGTGAAAGACAAACATAAATTTTTATCACTTAGGTCTATTAAAATTGCTGTTAATATAATGAACTTTTTATTATTTTAACCATATAATGGTATAGTAAAATAATTAGGAGGGACTGCTCATGCACACGAAGGATGGCGGAAAATGGACTACACCAGGTTACAACAATAAGGTACCCACTCAAGAATGCCCCCAATTACCGGGAACATTAATTAGAATTTTTATCCCTGCCGGTGCTGTAATTAATCTTCTTAATCTTATTGAAATAACATCACCTTCCGGAATATGTCTGATTGTAAGGATCCCGTTACTGGCAGGCAATGCCAGCTTGTCTAGCATTATTGATTCCATTAAAGAAGCAGGTGGAACAGTGGAGTTGGTTAAAGAGTAATATTATAAGGCTGTACAAAGACCACAGCCTTATAATTGATTACTTATTACTGGAAGCAAGTCGCTTTAAAAATAGGGGCGGGGCCTACCCTACAGGGTGGTGCCTCGTTCTTGTTAAACCTAGTTTAATTAAGGATACACAAAAGAACATATGTCAATTTATTTAGCCAGCTAGATATCCTGGGAACAGTTCCAGGTTGGTATGGGGAATGAATAACGCCGCTACAAACTCCTCCATAAAATCATTTCCAACACTTAATTCAAGGTAAGTTATTTTTTCAGCCAGCATTTCGGCATCATCTCGGGCTTCCCTGGAAAGTAATATCATCTTGGCGCCCATTATGGAACTGTTACCGATATACCTGTATCTTTCTAAGGGGAGGTCCGGAAACATACCTATTTTAATAGCATCCGGCAAGTTGATATATCTACCAAAACCGCCGGCTATATACACCTGCTCAATAGCTTCTATCGGCATACCGATTAGTTTCACCATCGCCCGGATGCCGGCAAAAACAGCAGCCTTGGAACGGAGCAGGTTTTTTATGTCAGCTTCAGAAATGGTAATCTCGCACCCTGTCCCTGATTGCTCCGCAAACACCAGGATAAACTTCTTTTCCCCATCTTCCAGGCGCACCCTGGGGTGGGGTGCAGGTGGCTTAAAGCTGCCGGTACGGTCTATTAGACCACATTCCAGCAGCGCTGCTATGCAATCAATTAAACCCGATCCACAGATACCAACGGGACTCCTATTCCCTATCGTTTCCCAGTGTACGTCAAGGGAACTTGGCTCGATGGTGATGCGTTCAATAGCTCCGTTCATGGCCCGCATGCCATGCATTATTCCACCGCCTTCAAAGGCAGGGCCGGCCGAACAGGCACAAGCCACAAGCCACTCACTATTTCCCAACACCATTTCCCCGTTGGTGCCCACATCGATGAACAAGGTCAACTTGTTCTGTCTTTCAATCCCGATAACTTCGGCTCCGGCGGTAATATCGCCACCAACATAACTGGCTGTGCCGGGAAGACAATAAACCCGGGCCTTGGCATTGGCCTTAATTCCTAGTTCAATGGCTTTAATGGGGATGATGGAATTAAACGCGGGCACGTAAGGTTCCAGACGTATATGTTCCGGGTCGATACCCAGTAACAGGTGAGTCATAGTGGTATTCCCGGCGCATGTGATGTACCAGATATCATCGAAACTGATGTGGTGGTCTTTCAACAAAACATCAATCAATTCATTGACGGTGGTAATTATTGTCTTCTGGAGATGCTGCAGCCCCTTTTCATGTTCAACCACGTATATAATCCTGGAAATCACATCGTCACCGAATATCGCTTGCTTATTGTAAGTACCTTCGATACCTAGCGATTCTCCTGTTTCTAGGTTTACCAGGTGAGCAACAACCGTCGTGGTACCGATATCTAGGGCCACCCCATAAAAATTACTATAGTCCCACCCCGGTTCAATGTTGACTATTTCAATGCAGCCTTTCATATCAGCTAGGGAAACTGTTACACGCCAGTCCCCTTCACGGATTACCCGGGGAAGTTTTTGCATCACGTCAAGCCCCATACGGGGAAAATCCAGTCTTTCCTTCTGATTCAACGCGGTATACAACCTTGATATATCGTCGACGTGGTTATCCAGAGATGGTTCGGACAGTTTTAATGGAACCTTCCAAAATAGAGGTTTTATTTTCAGAGGAGGCTGTTCCAATTCCCGATCCTGGCTAATTAAAACTTGATGTTCCGAAAGCATTGATGATGCTGGGATTTCTACTTCAATTTCATCACGTGGATAAGCCTGACATGCCAAAACATATCCTTCGGCCAGTTCCTGCTCTGTTAATTTTCCCGTGCCATTCAATTGGATTGCACCGTTTTTTATAATCACCCTGCAACGACTGCAGGTACCGGCACCGCCACATGAACTTTTAATAGTAATACCAGTCTTAACCGCTGCATCAAAAATAGTTTCTCGGTCATTTATGGTAGTGGTAATGTGGCCGGGCAAAAAAACAACTTTGTACTCCGGCATTAACCAGACCTTCTTTCATTATGAAATTATGTTCATATCTATCATATTACTGGTTATGGCCATATGTCAATAACTAAAATGGCAAAGAGCCCTGAAGGACATTCTTTTCCCTTCAGGGCTCTTTGCATTTAAGTTTTTATAAACAGTAGTCAACTGAGGTTAAATAAATTTTTTGTTTACTTTTTCGCCGTTATATGAGAAAAGGACTTCTTTTCCATCCACTACTGTTTCCATATGCACTGGCCGGCCCCAGATTTTAAATACGTGCGGCAAGGTTTTTTCCAGGTAATAAACATCCAGATCCATCCCTTCGTGCATATGTTTGAGGTATATTTCCCCTCGCTTGCCAAAATCCCCATTTTCTACAACAATGTGCGGGTAACCGCAATTATAAAGGTTTCTTACCAGTCCGTCACGAACCTTCACCCAATCTTTGTCTACCACTTTCCACTCGTGGCCCACCTTCTTATACAGGTACAGATCCAGGTCGTCAATAAGTTCCCTGGTCAGGTAGTTGCGAATGAAAGAAATATCATTTTCACATTCCCTGACTTCAAATATTTTATTCTTTCCCGCGTTACCCTTGCGTTCATATTTAACACGTTCTTCTTCAGTAGGATTATCCCATCGCTTTTCAATATCCTCGAAGATTTTAAGCCCCAGCAAATAAGGGTTGAGTGTGTATCTGGAGGGATGAATTACACCGGCGTGCATTTTAGCAAACTCAATGGCCTCATCTCCGGTCAGATCAAGTTCCCTTATAATCCGCATATGCCAGTAGGTGGCCCATCCCTCGTTCATAATTTTAGTCTGCATCTGGGGCCAGAAATACAACATTTCCTCACGGATAATAGCTAAAACATCACGCTGCCATTCTTCCAGATCCCGGGCATGCTCCATCATGAATAGAAGCAGGTCCTTTTCCGGTTGCTGGGGAAATTTTTTCTCCCGCTCTTCTCCGCCTCCACACTTGCCGGCACATTCTTTTTGATCCAAATTCCACAGATCATCGTAAGGGGTAGTTTCCTGGCTGTGTTTAATGCCGCATTGACCTTGACTGCACTTCCCGCCGCAACAACCATGTTCCTCATGGCCTTCAGTTTTTTTTACGCCTGAAGAAATGTGATGCTGTGGGTCTACATGTTCTTGAACCGCAATTGCAGAATCGAGAAAAGACTCTACTCGGTCACGACCGTACTTAAACTCGTAGTCTCTAATTCGGTTTGCCGCCGTGGACATGCTTTCCACCATTCTTTTAGTAGTGCGTTTGAAGTAGTAGTTGTTCTTAAAAAAATCATTGTGTGCCAGAACATGGGCGATGACCATCTTGTTCTGTACCAGCGAGTTTCCTTCCAGTAGGAATGCATAACAAGGGTCTGAATTAATTACCATTTCGTAAATGCGGCTCAGGTTGTAATCATACTGAGTTTTCATCTTGTGATAGGCTTTGCCGAAAGTCCAGTGCGAAAACCTGGTCGGCATACCGTACGCGCCAAAGGAATATATTATATCCGCCGGACATATTTCAAAATACATATCATAAAAGTCCAAGTTAAAACTGCGGGCAATGGCATCTATTTTTTCGGTGGCCTCATCTAGCGCCTTAAGTTCACGGGTCGGGTGCAACGGCATCGCTCCTTTCGTCACGCCTTAGACTCATTACGGGTGTGGAAAAATTTTTTCAGAGCCGGATACACGTCACTTTTATCCTTAATTCCAATACTAGTAAAGTTTTCATTGAGCAGTTTTTTAAACGCGTTGCGCAGTGTGCTGGCGTGGTAGTAGGGCCCCTCAATCTCTCCATAACCAACCAGATTACATATCTTAAGCAATTCATTGACATAGCGCACACATCGTTCGTTGTCGGAAGACAGGTTATCCCCGTCGGAAAAGTGGAAAGCATATATGTTGTAATCCTGTGGACTGTAACGTTCTTCAATAATTTCCAGCGCTAGTTTATAAACAGAAGAACAACGGGTTCCGCCGCTGGCCCCTTTGGTAAAAAATTCTTCCTCGGTGGTCTCCCTGGCCTCCACATGGTGAGCCAGAAACACTATTTGCACATTTTGATACTTGGTGCGCAAAAAACGAACCATCCAAAAGAAGAAACTGCGGGCAATGTACTTTTCCCAGGGTCCCATCGAACCCGAAGTGTCCATCATGGCCAGCACGACAGCACTGCTTTCGTACTTAAAGGTAACGTCCCAGGTTTTAAAACGCAGGTCATCTTTGGTAATATCGTATGTGCCCTTGATGCCCCCCTTAAGCGCATTGCGTTTCATAGCTTCCATAATGGTTCTCTTGCGGTCAATATTGCTGGATATGCCCATCTTTCTGACATCTTTGAATTCGAAGGCCTCGGAGGCCAGTTCCGGCTTTTTCTTCTGCTGCAGGTTTGGTAGGCCCAGGTCTTCGAAAATTAGCTGAGCCAATTCATCAATAGTTATCTCCGCTTCATAATAATCCACTCCGGGTTCATCACCGGCGCCGGGACTTTTACCGGGCCCGTCTGCCTTTTTCTGGTCGCTGCCCAGCAGGTCCCCTTCCTTAGAATTACCGTCACCCTGCCCACCGTGCTTACGTTTGCCGGTATCAAAACGGAAATGGTATTCATCCAGGGAACGGATGGGCACCTTAACCACTTTCCTACCGTCTGACAAAATAATACTTTCCTCGCTGACTACGTCTGCCAAATTTTTTTTGATTGCCTCTTTCACCTTTTCCCGGTGCCGCTCCCGGTCGATTTCGCCTTTACGATGCAGCGACCAGTCTTCGCGCGAAATAGTATATTTACCGGACATCTATATAACCCCGCCTTTGGTGAGAGATTAAGCCTGGGTACATCCTCAGGTACTACATTATATGCAGGCAATGGTAAAACAGTATTATGCAAACGGTAATTGACATGTGTCATAAATAACTGGCTGGCTTTATGTTTCTTAAAACAATAAAACCCGGGCTAGGATTCGTCCCGGGTTTATTACTTGAAACTATTTTTTCCCCAGCAGTTTTTCTATCATCGCCTGGTTGGCCAGCTCCTCGAAATTGTCGTCCAGAGGCTCCAGTCGGTGGTCCTGCCCCCTTCTTTGCAGCGAAAGTGTTATAAGCAGGTCAGTGAGTGCCGGGTTTTTAGGCAGCAGCGGCCCGTGTAGGTAAGAGCAAAATACGTTTCTGTACCTGGCCCCCTCGGTTCCATCAGACCCATTATTACCTCCGCCGTGCAACACCTTGCCCAATGGTTGAATGCCGTTTAGGAACGTCCTGCCGCCATGGTTTTCAAACCCCACCAGTCTGGTTTTAATTCCGCCCAGTTCGGCATCGACAACCACATTGCCGATAAGCCGGGTGTCGCCGGCCTCGGTGTAATGATCCATCAATCCCAGACCGGGAATTTCGGTACCATCTGGCATACGGTAATATTTACCCATTAGTTGGTAACCACCGCAAATGGCCAGCACCACCAGACCGTCCTCTACCGCCGCCCGCAGGTTGTTCACCCGGGCGGTCAGATCTTCGACCATCAGACCCTGTTCCCTGTCCGATCCGCCACCGATAAATAGAAAATCGTAATCCTCAAATTGAACTTGATCACCGAGATTGACCTCCATAATCCGCACCGGAATGCCCCGCCAGCGGCAGCGCTGGGCAAAAACCATAACATTACCGCGGTCGCCGTAAAGGTTCAACAGATCAGGATACAGGTGACAAACTGTAATCGTCATGCTCCTTCACCCTTTCTGCCTGCCGGCTTAAAATTTTTTCCACCGGCCATAGCGCTGTATAAGTGGCCAAGATGCCCACACTATCACCTTTCCCGTTTAACACCTGATCCACTGCCTGCTGATAATCCTTTTCAATATCCACCATCCACACCGGCACTCCTGCATATTTAAGGCGCAACGCCATATCCTCAGCCCGCTGCCCCGAGCACACAAATTGGCTGAACTTTTCCGGCTGCAGTGCCAGCATCTCGAAATCCACGTCCCACAGCCATGAAATATCCCTGCCGTCGGCATCATTGTCATTGATGGCAATCAATACATCTTGTTTTGGGGCTTCATGATCCCCCAAAAGTGCGAAAAGAGCCCGGTTGAACCCGGTAGGGTTCTTGACCAGATTCAGAAGCACCCGCCGGTTATTATAACAGAACGATTCCATCCGGCCCGTAGCCGGTAAGTATTTTCCGAGGCTGACCAGAGCAGTTTGTGGAGCCACTTGCAATGATAATGAGGCACTAAATGCTGCCAGGGCATTATAAAGGTTATGTATGCCACGCACTGGCAGCCTGACTTCCCAATGGCCGTCGGTACCTCTTACCATCGCTTTAATGCCGGTTTCTTCTTCAAACACAGCCGAAGCTTCCAGGTCGGGGTTAGGGCGGGCAAATCCGCATCCGGGACACGAATAATCACCCAATTGGCTATAAATATATATCCCATAAAGGAGGCTAGCACCACATAATGGGCAAAACTTAGCTTCCCTGCTGTATGAAGCACCGACTGATAGCTCTTGCACCGGCAGAACACCGTAAAAAAGTGCCGGCAAACCGGATTCAACCGCCAGTCGGGCTACCAGCGGATCGTCACCGTTTAGAATTAGCTTTGCATCACTGGTGAGTTTTTTCAAAGCTTCCAAAACCTTTTTAACCGTTGTGTCGAGTTCACCATACCGATCAAGTTGATCCCGGAAAAAGTTGGTTACAACCACCATGTCCGGCTTAATTAAGCTTGATACCAACGGGAAAACGGCCTCGTCCACTTCCAGCACAGCATAATCAGTGCTAACCCGGCCCGTAATACTCCCGGAGCGGATAAAAGCCGTAACCACTCCGGTCATCAAGTTGGCTCCTTCCCGGTTGGCCACAACTTTATGGCCGGCTTGTTCCAGGATACCCACCAGCATATTGTTGGTGGTAGTCTTGCCGTTGGTCCCGGTAACCATAATCACCCCTTTGCGGGGTTGGCGCCGGTAATGATCCAATATAGCCGGGTAAATACGCAGTGCCAATTTGCCGGGAAGCGACGAACCCCGCCCCCGACCGGTTAAACGACTGGCAAACATGGCCAGCCTACCAACAATAACAGCCAGTATTAAACGCAAATTCATAGTCTACCTCTGCAATACTAAATAGTTTTTGTTAATCGGCGGTTTGATAGTAAACTACCCCATTCCGCTTATAACTGCCAATTAACTGCTTTTTCAACATCAAATCCAGGTTAGCCTGTATTTCGGATAGGCCCAGAAAGACATCCCAGCCCCCAAGGTTTGGGTATGTTTTGCGACTTAGCTGGTATGTGTTCAAATCCTGACCTTTTAACATTCCCAGTATCAGCTTGACCTGAACATCATGATGCCCCCGCACAGTATCAATTACACCATGGTAATCGCTGAACGTACCGCCATGCCCCGGGAATACCACGGATATATCCATTTTCTCCACTCGTTCCAAGCCCTGCAAATATTGGCTCAGTGTTGGCATACGCCGGCCGGGATGGTCTAAATCCGGTTCCATTAGCGGGTTGGGGGTAATATGCGGCAGCATAAAATCGCCGGAGAAAAAAAATTTCTGTTCCGGGCTGTAAAGACACACATGCCCCGGGCTGTGCCCCGGCAAATGCAGCACCTGTAGAGATACTCCGTTTTCAAATTCAATTAAACTACCATCCTGTACTTCATGCATTTTTTTATCAACCAACGCCGGGCGAGGTAATTTATCTCGAACCACCTGGATGGCCTGAAGTGCATCGGTTGGAATGCCTGTTTCCAACACGTGGGGCAACCGTTCTTCAATAGAATCTTCAGTACTCGTCAATTTTTTAATTTCCAATTGATGAGCTATAACCGCAGCGCCGGACTCGGCAGAGATTTTAGCTGCCAACCCGCTGTGATCCGGGTGACTATGGGTTAATAACACCCTCTTAATTTCGTTAATGTTTACACCCAACTGTGGCAACATGTGCCGCAACATCTTATATGCTTCCGGTGTATCCGCACCTGCATCTATTAAGGTCACCGGCCGGTTCTTAATGACATAAATGTTTACTGGTCCCACTTTGTAGGGGGTAGGTAATGTTACTTGGTATACAGATAGCAATAGCTGTCATCCTTTCCGTGGCCACTGTACGTTACACTGCAGTCGCCACTACTAAAAGAGCGCGCAGTAACCATTTTTCTTCTTTTTTTCCCTCGTGCTTAGCCGAGTTTAGAACTCGATTTTGTTTACCGAATGCCTTTTATTAGCGTTGCCAGAGTTTATACAAAGTGCAAAGCCACGCCTTTAGGCGTGGCTTGAACGGCCAACTGCCGTCGGTATCAGATCCCTCACCCGCCACCGTTATATCCTGTCGACACGATTTTTCCGTCCTCTACGATTACCGGGACTTTGCCGGCCCTGTACTTTTCTTTAACCAAACGCTTGGCGTCTACATCCTCGCTGGTGTTTATTTCCTTGAACCGAATTCCCTTAGCTGTATAATCGTCCACCGCCTGCTTACAGTATGGGCAACCGGTCTTAGTGTAAATAACTATTTCACCCACTGTCTCACCCCCATATTATATCGATTAGACAACCTCACCTAACTCCTGGTATAACCAGGGTCGCTATATATTCATCTTCTCCCCCGGTGGCATGAACTCGGAACATCCAATGTCCCCGGGCATCGAATTTAAACTTCAGGGCGCCGTTTTCGTCTGTAAAAAGTTCGTGTATAAAACCGTCTCCATCATAAATATGGTATGTTGCCAGCACCCGGGTTCCTGCCAAAGGCTTTCCATCAAATAGCACGGTTAGGTCGACGGATGCACCGGGACTAAATTCGCTATATTCCCCCGGCACAATTTCCAACCCCCGGTTAAATGGCCTACCCTGCCCGTGCACATGGTGGCCAAATGGCACCAGTACCCGGGCCAAGTAGTGAGATTGCCCGGCGTGATGCTCGACTTGCGCGGTATAAATGCCTTCCGGGCCGCCTTCAAAGACCAACTCATAATTAAAACCATCCCGATCCATAACAACAGGCACACTAAACTCACGTCCACCGGGTTCCTTTACGAGGCCCGTCCAGTTTACAGGTTGATCCGGCTTGTCCCGTTTCATAGCCTGTCCCCAGAGCACTTTTACCCTGGCACTGTCGCCATGATGAAAATGAAGATGAGCGGGCTCCAACCACAGCCCATATCCGTTCACAGTTTTTCTCATATGCAAAGAAATCACCTGCCTTAAAAGTGTAATTATACCTATTATAGAGCATTGTCAGATTTTTTAAAAACCGTTATTGGTAATTTTGCCCCTGTTGTATCTCGAGTACGGCTAGTTCGTTTTTTAATTCTCGGGATGGCAGTCTGCGCATTCATCGCAGCACCCGATCGTGCCGTCGTCCTGGCGGTATACCAATCTTATATGACACAGTTCGCAATCACCTTTTTCCGGCACACAGGGTTCAGGGTGGATAATCACCTGCAGTGCGGGCAGTCTCTGGCGCAGATCTTGCTCAATATTATCGCACAGAGCATGAATGGACACTATCTGTTTGCCCCGGGGTACAACAAGATTAAAATCAACATGCTTCTCCGGGCCTGCCTTGCGGGTGCGCAAATTACGGTAGTCCACGAACAGACCGGCATATTCCTGTAATACTTCTTTTATCGCTATTTCATCACTGTCCGGCAGCCTCACGTCAAGGATACTGCCCACCGACTCGTGCATCAGGTCGTACGCCGCTTTTAATATTAAAAGCGCCACAGCTATAGCTATGATGGGGTCAATGATGTAAAATCCGGTCAGTTTAATGGCTGCAATGCCGGCCAGAACTCCCAGCGAGGTCATTACATCGGTGCGCAGGTGCCAGGCATCGGCAAGTAGGGCGGGGGAATCGGTTTGCTTGGCTACGTGCATCAATCGGGATGAAACATACAAGTTCACGGTTGCTGAAATACCCATTACCACCATGCCCAATCCCAGTGACTTTATCTCGGTGGTTTCATACAGCTTGGGCACGGCTTCCTTGATAATCAGAGCGGCCGCCGCAACTATCAGCACAGCTTCAATTATAGCCGCCAGGTTTTCAAACTTGCCGTGCCCATAGCGGTGCCAGTCATCGGCGGGCTTGTTTGATTCCTTTACTGAAGCGTATGCAATTACCGATGCTACCAAATCGAGACCAGAGTGTATCGCCTCGGAAATAACACTGATTGAATTCATGGACAAACCTACTGCAAGTTTACCTGCCGTTAAAAACGTATTTGATATAATTGATAAGCGGGCAACTTTTACTTTTTCCCGCGGATCCATAAAAACTCTCTCCCTAAAATTTAAAAATAATACCCTAAAGTAAATTAATGCCCGGGGCCATCATCTTTAAGCAGGCCAAGATGAAGTCCCGCGGGCATAACCGCTGCCTTAACGGCCCGGCCGATTTTCTGGATCCGGCCTGACTGTGTATTCACTTAATATAACATATGTTGCCATTGCGTTCAATAATTACGGGCAATAAATGGTATGTTAAAGATTAGCGCTCGGGCTGCTCTTTCATGTGCTGTAACCCCACCCTATGTTTTCGCGGGCGGATCCTCATCATCAGTACCACGGGTTTCCTCGTAAAACATACCATCATCCCCTACCTCGTAAGGGATATGATCCACCAGTTCGGTGTAACCTACAGCCTCCTCGTCGGCGCTGCCACCGCCGTAATAAGAACCGGCCCCGGAATGTGGTGAATGCTCCTGCCACTTGGCCAATTCCTGCCAGGCGTCTTCTGTATCGTACATGGTACCTTCTTGCTGACCGGTGGTTCTGGCAAAAGGAGGTTCCAGTATATCCTCCTCCACCGGTCGCACATTTATCCGGTTAGGTGCCTCCTCGTAACGTCCATGACAATCCACACATTGGGTGGTGTAAGGTACCGCTGTCAGTCGTTCTACGGGGATCTCCCGGCCACACATATCGCATTTTCCATAAGTTCCTTCGCCCATGCGTTTTAAAGCATGAGCTATGGCATTAAGTTTAATTTGAGCATCTTCACGAAGAGACATATCCTTACTCCGCTCAAACACTTCGCTGGCTATATCAGCGGGATGCTGGTCATAAGCGGATAGTTCCTCGATAGATTCTGATAGCGAATTGTCCAACCCACCGTCATCAATGTGCCTTTTTAACTCCATATTCCTGTGTTTCTCCTGTTCCAGTTCACGTCTGAAGTGATCCAACAATTCCTGTTTCATCTTTTACCCCCACGATTATTGTTTTCCCAGCTGAGCCTGAACGATTTTAACCAGGTCGGCGATGAAATCTCCAATTAAGGGCAGATTAAGAACCGCCAGCCGTTGCAGTATGAGCACCAAAATCGCTCCGAGAATGGCAAACCCGATGGCAATACCCAGCCCCCTGGCAATTCCGCTGATGAAATTTACGTATAACAATCGGTACGGGTTTTCCAGCAGATCCACGTATTCAGCCAGTTTCATTTTCTCCATGTTGATGGCCAGTTCACGAACCCTTTCCTCAAGGGCCTGCAAAACCACATTTTCCTTATCCTTCACCGGTTCCGACCCCCAATTATTCTTTTAATTTGCCCCGGCAGTACAAAAAAAATAAACGGGGCCTAAAACCCCGTTTATTTGCGGTCTTTAATTCTTTAAGCTGCATCATGGTTAGGCATTAATCACTAGGCCCGATTCTTTTTCTCCCTCAGCTTTAAGTCCACCCATACCGGACTGGCATTAAATATTGAAGAATACGCCCCACTGGCGACCCCAATAAGCATGGCCAGCACGAAGTTCTTAACGGTGGTGCCACCCAGGAAGTAAAGGGCCAGCAGCACAAACATGACCGTCAAAACAGTGTTTATGGAGCGGGCCAGAGTCTGCCAGAGGCTGGTGTTTACTAGTTCATCCAGTGTTTCACCCTTCTTGCGGGTCTTCAGGTTTTCTCTGATCCGGTCGAAAATAATAATGGTGTCATTAATGGAATAACCGATTATAGTCAGTATGGCAGCCACAAAAGCGCTGTCCACCTCCAACTGGAAGATGGAGAATATACCCAGCACCACCAGAATGTCGTGCAATATTGCTATAATGGCAGCAATCCCCTGCCTGAGCTCAAAGCGATAGGTGATATAGATTAACATCAATATTGAAGCTACTACCAGGGCCAGCAACGCCTTTACAGCCAATTCCTGGCCGATAACCGGGCCCACCCGTTCGTTGCGCAGCAGGGTTACCCCACCCAGCTTTTCGTCCAGTGAAGAAACCAGCGTGGCACTTTCCTCTTCGGAGAGTTCCCTGGTTCTAATCAAATAGTCACTGTCGCCGCTTTTCTGCACGTTATTCGAGGCGCCGAACCCTAACCCCTCGATCACACCGCGCACATCCTGGATATCTGTACCCTGTTCGGCTCTTATTTCCACCAGGTTACCCCCGGTAAAGTCAATACCAAGGTTTAAACCCTGCAGCGCCAGGGAGACCAGTCCGGGCAAAATCACCATTAGTGATATAATGTACCATATCTTTCTGTGTTTGATGAAATTAAACATTTTTCAGCCCTCCCTAAGCGCCGTAATACTTGGGATTTTTCGTTAGGTTGGTGGCGGCGACCAGGTGCAGCATCCATCTGGTCATGGTGAGTGCAGTGAACATGCTGGCCAGGATACCGATACTCAGGGTAACAGCAAACCCGCGAATCGGACCGGAACCAAAGTAATACAGCACCACCGCTGCAATTAAAGTGGTCACGTTGGCGTCAAATACCGCTACAAAACCGCGTTTAAAACCGGCATCTATAGCAGAACGAATGCTTTTACCCGAACGAAGTTCCTCTTTAATACGCTCGAAGATAATCACGTTGGCATCCACCGCTATGCCCAGCGACAGTAGGAAACCGGCAATACCGGGGAGGGTCATGGTGGCATGGATACCAATAAAAATGCCCAGAACAATCAAAGCGTATATGGCCAATGCAATAGAAGCGATAAGACCGGGTACCCGGTAATAAACTAGCATGAAGGCCAGGATAGCAATTAAGCCCACTATGCCTGCATTAATGGATCTGTCCAGAGAATCCTGACCTAATTGCGGACCCACGGTGCGCTTTTCCATCACATCAAGCTGGACTGGCAAAGCGCCGGAACGCAACAGAATGGCAACTGTGTGTGCGGCTTCCAAGCTTTCGTATGGGCTAATCCTGGCCTTACCGTTGGTGATGGGTTCCGAAACCACCGGATTTTGCAGCATTTCACCATCCAGGTAAATGCCGATGGGTTGTCCTACGTTTTGAGTGGTGGCCTGGGCGAACTTACGGGTGCCCTCGGCGGTAAATTCCAGACCTACCTCTACCATACCCGACGTGGGATCACGACTTTCGATAGCGTCTTTAAGGTCGCTGCCGGTGATAATGGTCTCACCTGCGGCATTCTTAAACTCCAGGTAAGCCGGTTTAATCATGTCCCGAACAGCCTTCTCCGGATCTTCAATCCCCGCCAGTTCAACAATGATGCGCCGCTCCCCCTGACGTTGGATGATGGGTTCGGCCACGCCGGTTTCATTAATCCTGTTTTCCAGGATGGCCACCGCCCGTTTCAGGCTATCATCGGTAACCTTAGCTTCGGGAGTGTCCTTGGCTTCAAGCACCACGTGCACCCCACCCTGTAGATCAAGACCCAGGACAATCTCTTTACCCCAGGGCAGCCATTTAATATCTTTGAAAATTGACAGCGGAGCCGCTGCCGTTAAACCCACGGCAATTACTGTGACTAATATGACAGCCAGGGTCAATACTTTACTCCATCTCATACCGGCTCTCCCCCTATAAATAAGGTGTTGCAAACATACTTCAAATTAAATAGTGCCCGGTTTATTTACAGTAATCTGTTTTCGTTGACCACAAGTTCAAATTGGCACCGCAAAAAAACAGCTGCCCGCCTGCATAACATCATCCTGGTTAAAAAAATTTCAAAATACTCCAAAACGGGGCATATTTCTGTGTTAATTTCCAGTTCCATGGTAATAGTACGTTTCTTTTCGTTTACCCAGACAAAAGAGTGCTCCACAGCATAATTGACCCGGTCATGGATATCGAAGGTGGCGTAATCCTGGTTGCGCACCCGGGAACGATGCACATCAGACTTGTCCGCCATAATCAGAGCCGCAGCCACGGTATTAACAGGCTGCCCGTAATCATCCTCATGATTGGCAATGGCGGATATTACCATAGCTACTTCCTCGGGATCCATGCCCATTTGTAGCAATAGCGAACAGCAAATAGTAGCGCCCGATATTCCATGATCATTTCGACTGACTACGTTACCGATATCATGCAGATAACCGGCTATGGAGGCTAATTCCGATTCACGTTCACTGTATCCCAGCTTGTCCAGAATATTCTTGGCAATGCTGGATACCAGGTTCACGTGACGGTAACTATGCTCTGTAAAACCCAATACTCCAAGGTGCTCATTGCCCTTGCGAATAAAACTATCTACAACCGGGTTACATTTGACGTCCTCTAGAACGACCAAACCCAGACCTCCTCGGCCGCACATGATCAATCAATAAAAAGAGTAGACCGGGGCCTACTCAAATTATACTATTCCTTGACAAATTCCCCAACTTCGGGAGTTCTTTTCTGAGAAATGGCGTGCTTTAAAATTTCGATACGCACGTTGTCGGCCACTCTGATAACGAAGCTGTCTTCTTTGACTTTAACGATGGTAGCGTATAAGCCCCCTGCGGTGACGATATCGTCGTTAACGCCAAGGTTTTTGACCATTTCCTGGTGTTTTTTCTGGCGTTGTTGCTGAGGCCTAATCATAAGAAACCATAACAAGGCGAACAGACCGACTATATAAATAATACCAATATAGGATTCTTGCAAACCATTAACCTCCTTTCTGCATGAATTCAAAACATATTACTTATTCTTTCTTACCGGGCATTTCCCTTTTTTTATTTTTGCGGTGTTAAGAAATGGAATATAAAGGGCTAAAAAAGATTATCTCGGACACCGCTTCGTAAGAGTTCAAGTCAAGAACCGTCCCCGACTTGAAGCGCGTTGTAGCGAACTAGAAAATCTTCCCTAAACCGATCTAAGCTGTTGTTAGCTATGGCGGTTCGGATATCCTGCATCAATGTGAGCACGAATTGCAGGTTGTGCCAGGTAGTGAGCCTGATTCCCAGTACCTCGTTGGCCTTAATTAGGTGTCTGATGTAAGCCCGGGAAAAGTTTCGGCACGCGTAGCAGTTACATTCCGGATCCAGGGGCGTAAAATCCCTGGCATACTCGGCGTTGCGCACCACCAGTTTACCGTCCCGGGTAAAAACTGTTCCATTACGAGCAATCCGGGTAGGCAGCACACAGTCGAACATGTCCACCCCGCGGTACACACCCTCCACCAGACAGTCCGGTGAACCGACGCCCATTAGGTAGCGGGGTTTGTTTTCCGGCATGGCCGGTACCAGGTAATCCAGCACCTCGTACATCAATGGCTTGGGTTCGCCAACACTAAGCCCCCCGATAGCATAGCCGGGAAATTCCATAGCCATTATTTCGGCAGCGCTTTTTAATCGTAAATCCCGGTACATTCCACCTTGAATAATACCAAACAATGCCTGATCTTGCCGGTGGTGGCTATCCAGGCAGCGTCTGGCCCAGCGGGTGGTGCGCTCTACGGCTGCCCGTGCATCCTCGTAACTACACGGGTAAGGTGCACATTCGTCAAAAGCCATCGCCACGTCTGCCCCCAGGGCCATCTGTATTTCCATGGATTTTTCCGGGCTGAAAAAATGCTCGGAACCGTCTATATGGCTGCGAAAGGTTACCCCGTCGTCGGTAATACGGCGTAGCGGGCCAAGGCTGAATACTTGAAATCCACCGCTGTCGGTAAGAATGGGGCCGTCCCAGCCCATAAACCTGTGCAGTCCCCCGGCCTCGGCAACTATGTCGTGCCCCGGTCGCAGGTACAGGTGGTAGGTGTTGCTAAGAACTATGGTTCCGCCTACCTCGCGCACTTCCCCGGGGGTCATGGTTTTTACGGTGGCCTGGGTGCCCACCGGCATGAAAACCGGTGTTTCTACCGGTCCGTGCGGCGTTTCCAGCAGACCCAGCCTGGCCCGACTACCTGCATCTTTCCCCGTTACAGTGTAAGTAATAGCCATTGTTACTCCTTAGATTCAGGATTCAGAATTCAGTAGTCAGAATTCAGAATGTCCTAGAATATGCTTTTGTGCTAAATAAATTTCGTTTTAGAAAAGTTTAAACTTTGGTAGCGTCTCTTATAAGATAAACCACAAACAAGTGCGCCTTCTGCTGGATCAGTAATTCAAATGTATTACTGATTTTCTCATTCTGACTCCTGACTCCTGAATTCTTCCCTTCTTAGATGATCAGCATAGCGTCACCAAAACTAAAAAAACGGTAACGCAATCTAACAGCCTCATGATAAGCTTCAAGAACCCGCTCCCTCCCCGCCAGTGCGCTAATCATCATCAGCAGTGTGCTCCTGGGCAGGTGAAAATTGGTCACCAAGCCGTCAATCACTCGGAACCGATAGCCGGGGTAAATAAATATTTCCGTCCAGCCGGAACCCGGTTCAATTATACCGTTGTCTTTACCACTGGTTTCCAGGCATCTCGTGGTAGTGGTACCCACCGCCACCACCCTGCCGCCCCTGGCTCTTGTTTTGTTAATTACCTGCGCTGTTTCCGGGGTTATTTCATAATACTCGGCATGCATGTGGTGCTGGGTAATGTCTTCCACCTTAACCGGGCGAAATGTGCCCAGCCCAACGTGCAGCAGTATCGGTGTTACGTTAACACCGCGTTCTTTAATACTTGACAGCAGCTCAGGTGTAAAGTGCAAGCCGGCAGTGGGCGCAGCCGCAGAACCTGGTTCGCATGCATATACTGTCTGGTAACGATGCGGGTCATGTGGCTGTTTCTTAATGTACGGCGGAAGCGGCATAGCGCCCAGCTGATCAAGCAATCGATCAAAGTTCCCCCTGTATTCGAATCGCATCAGCCGACACCCGCCTTCAGTAACGGCTTCCACTGTGCCCTGCAAATCATTACCAAATTTAATACCCGTTCCGGGAGGTACACGTCGCCCAGGTCGTACCAGCACTTCCCAGGCGTCTTCCTCTACCCGGGTGAGCAATAAAACTTCAATTTTAGTGCCCGTACCTTTCTTTTCTCCCCACAGTCGGGCGGGAATCACCCGGGTATTGTTAATAACCACCGTGTCCCCCGGACGTAGGTATTCTGCAATATCCCTAAACAGACGATGCTCAGGCTCACCGCCTTTTCTTGAAAGCACCAACAACCTTGACTCATCTCGCCTGGGGGCTGGTTCCTGGGCTATCAGTTCTTCCGGCAGGTGATATTCAAAATCAGTTATCTTCATGCAGCAACTACTTTCCGGTATTAGGTATTTAAGCCCCGTAATTATTTAACATGTCGACACCTGTATAATAGTATTGCAAAATATCCTGGTAATTATAACCTTTCATCGCCAGACCTGATGCACCCCACTGAGACATCCCAAGCCCGTGCCCCAAGCCGCTGCCAATAATGACCACACCGCACAGCTTTCCATTGGTGTCTGTATCCTTTTGCATAGAGAAAAGAGAACTGTTCAGTCCCAGTACAACACGCACCCGGTCGGAGTTATTTATATCTACCTGCATGGGATTTCCTGCAGCATCACAGCCTTCGATTAAAAGCCGTTTTACACGCTGTCCGGATGATGTTCGTTGAACTTCCTTTACATCGGTAACTAGGAAGAATTCCGGGTAGGGGCCGGGATTTGAAAAACTCTTTAACTTATCATTAACAACACGGGTCAGCTGTTCTATTGAATAGGTAACAGTCCAGTTGTAATACTTACTATTGAAGTCGGCAGGATCTTCCCGGGCACGGATATACCCCAGTGTGTCCCTCCATACGTCCTCACAATTTTCCGTGTACCCACCGCTTGAAGAGTGAAAGAATGCGGAAATAAGTTGACCTCTGTAAACAAGCACCTTTCCGGCGGTTTCATCCACCGCCCGCGTAGTTTGGAGATGTTCCCCGTCATAACCCCGGTAAACTTGGTTTTGCTGACTATCCAGCACATCGAACCCTTGGCTCCCGTAACTGCCCAACTGGGCGATCACGTAAGTGCGTCCTGCCACAGCCTGGGCCTTTAGTGCTTCCAGGGGGAAAGATGCAGGCATCTCCGCCGGCACCACACCGTAGAGGTAATGTTCTATGGGCAGTTCATTGATTACCGTTAGCCCTGCGCCGACCGGCATGATCTCAACGTTACCGCGATACCGGGCAGTTCGACCGTACTTTTCCAAAGCAAACAGGTTCAATCCACCCTGGGACATAGCCGTTACCCTGCCGTTTCCATCCAACGCCCGCAGGTCGCCGGAGTCGTTGATATAACGCAGTCCGCTTCCGGCACTTAGTACGGCAAGCCCGGACAACGAATCTTTCTGCTGCAGAGTTCCGCTGCCCGACAGGATACTCTGTTCGGATTTAATCTCCTCGGCTCGAATGGAGCCTTTATACAGTCCTTGATTATCTCCATTCCGGTTTAACATTGTAAACTCGCCTACGTTAGCAGCGACCCATGTTTCACCCGGGCTCGTTTCAGCAATTAATTTGCCGCTGTGGGCATCCACCAGTCGGTAGCGGCCCTGAAAGCTTAACCTGACTTCGGGCACCTGCTGGGCTATCCCTACCCGTACGGTATCACGGTTACCCCGCACATCCGCTAGAGCAGGCTCCTGAGGCCATAAAAAAGTCATAACTATGAACACCAGGGACAGATACATAAACCTTAACGAAAAGGCAGCCTTAATTCCCGGCATAAAAAAAGAACCTCCCTGACAAACAAATAATGTTTATCGTGGGAAATTCGACAGAAAATATGGGCTTTCCTGCCTATAATCATCATTAAACTATTATTATCTTATAAATACCAAATTTAACACAAGTGTTAACAGCAGACTGACCAATACCATGGTCACCACCGGGAAATAAAAAGTAAAGTTGCCACGCTGAACCAGGATATCTCCCGGCAACCGGCCAAGTCCGGTAACCTTTCCGGCTATCATTAACAATCCGCCGACCAGCACCATAATAAAACCAAAACCCAAAATTACTTTGCCAATCGAGTACAGGGAATCCATCCTAAACTCCCCCGCCATTTTTATCGCGTACTATTTTTTTCTTCTCTTCTTTATAATATCGTTCTTTTTCGCTAAAAATGCAACCGCAGTATTGTTGTCTATACATGCCAAGAGCGCGAGATATTTCCGTAGCTTCACGGTAACCAGTACGAAAATCTTCGTAATAAAACGGGATGCCTGTTTCCTCTGCAACAGCTATCCCTGTTTCCCTAATCAGGTCGTGTTTCTGATAAGGGCTAACCAGTAGCGTAGTCGTAAAAGCATCAAATTTACCTTTCCTGGCCACCCTAGCCGCCTTTCTTAGGCGCATGGTGTAACAAAAACGGCAGCGTACTGCTTCCCGGTGCACCACCTCGCGTAGGTAGTGCTCCAGTTCGTATCCGTTTTCCACAATCACAGGTAAACCATGTTCATCGGCATACTGCAATAGGGCAGACTTGCGTTTTTGCCACTCGGTATAGGGGTGGATATTAGGGTTATAAAAGTAGCCATGCACCTGGTGTCCCTGCTCCCTTAATCTGTTAAGTGGGTAAACAGTACATGGCCCGCAGCAATTATGCAACAGTATATTCATTGTCTACAACCATCCTATTACCATAATGCGGGCTGTTTTTCTCCCGGTGCCTCTAAACCCAGATGTTTGTATGCTGCCGGCGTGGCTACCCGGCCTCGCTGGGTACGAGCCAATAAGCCAAGCTGTAGTAGATAAGGTTCGTAAACGTCTTCTACAGTACCCGACTCTTCTCCCGTGGCTGCGGCAATTGTTTCAAGGCCTACCGGACCGCCACCAAATTTATTGATTACTGCCTTAAGGATCCGGCGATCCGCCTCGTCTAGCCCTAGGGGATCCACTTCAAAGAACTCCAGTGCACACCTAGCTACTTCACCGGTTATGTCACCACTAGCCCGTACTTGGGCAAAGTCTCTGACCCGCTTTAGAAGTCGATTGGCTACTCGGGGAGTACCACGGGAACGCCGGGCTATTTCAATCGCACCATCACTGTCAATATTCACCTCAAAAATGCGAGCCGCTCTGGTAATAATCGTCATCAAGTCTTCCGCACGGTAATAATCCAGCCTGCTTAGGACACCAAACCGATCCCGTAGAGGAGAGGTCATCAAACCCGCCCTGGTGGTGGCACCAATTAAAGTAAACCTGGGCAAGTCAATGCGCAGGGAGCGTGCACCAGGCCCCTTACCGATTATTATATCCAGAGCAAAATCTTCCATGGCAGGATAAAGAATTTCCTCTACCATACGGCTTAACCGATGCACTTCATCGATAAATAGCACGTCACCAGGCTGCAGGTTGGTCAATATAGCTGCCAAATCACCGGGACGTTCAATAGCCGGTCCTGATGTAGTGCGGATACTAACCCCCATCTCGTTTGATATAATGTTAGCCAAGGTAGTCTTGCCCAAGCCTGGCGGTCCAAACAGCAGTACATGATCCAGCGGTTCTCCCCGCTGCAGCGCTGCCTGAATGAATATGCTGATCGTCTCTTTGGCCTTGTCCTGGCCTATATACTCGCCTAATTTACGCGGGCGCAGGTTGGCATCGGTATCCGCATCATCCGCCTGCAGAGCCGCTGATATTATTCTTTCTTTTCTTTGTTCATCCATACCTGTCACCTGATCCCGCCTGTACCAAACGGTTTCCTTAGATTTTATTTATCTCATTATTTATTTCCTTTGATCCAGAAAACGCAGCGCTGATCTGATTAATTGCTGCACATCCTGTGTATCTCCTTGACTAAAAACCTTGCTTACTGCTTCCTTAGCTTCCCCGGCGCTGTAACCCAAGGCCATTAACGCGTTAACTGCGTCATCAGGTATCCCATTCATACCGCCTTCATTAGTAACAGTTGTTTCCGGATCCGTTTCAAACCGGCCTAACTTGTCTTTTAATTCCAGGATAATGCGCTGGGCAATTTTCTTCCCCACTCCCGAAACTCTGGTAAGCGCACCGGTATCTTCCATGGCCAGCGCCCTGCCCAACCCCCTGGGCGTTAAAGCAGAAAGCACTGCCAGAGCAGCCTTGGGTCCCACACCGTTAACACCCAGCAGCAGCAGGAAGGCGGTAATCTCACCAGGAGTGATGAAACCGTATAGCTGCATGTCGTCCTCGCGAACAATCATATGCGTATGTAGCTGAACTTCCTCATAACCACGCAGACCGGCGGCACACCCGGCGGTAACGTTGACTCTATAACCAACGCCGCCAACGTCAATAACTATAGATTCAGGCTCCACTGCAGCCAATTTGCCCTTTAGAAATGCGATCATGTCAATACCCCCCAGCCGCTTCCGTTGTTGGCGTGGCATATTGCCACCGCTAGTGCGTCGGCCACATCGTCAGGACGGGGGATCTCAGGCAGGTTAAGTATTATTTTGACCATGTATTGAACTTGTCCCTTTTCCGCCCGGCCACGCCCTACCGCTGCCAGTTTTACCTGCAACGGCGTATATTCGTATACCTCTATTCCGGCCTCGGCGGCAGCAAGCAATACAATTCCCCGGGCCTGTCCAACCACTAGGGCGGTCTTGGTATTGCGGTTAAAGAAAAGCTCTTCCACTGCCAAACAATCCGGTTTATATTTTCTTAATTTACTATTTAGTTCGTTATAAAGTTTATGTAGACGTAAATGTTGGGGTACGCCGGCTGAACTACGCAAACAACCATAATCCACCGGTGTAAGCCTGTTACCACTGTAATCCAAAATGCCATAACCCATAATGGCGTTCCCGGGATCAATCCCCAGTATTCTCATCCGGTTCACTCCCCATTATATGGTAGCATAACAACTAGTACCGGGCAACACCATGTGCCAAGTAAACATATTTCAATTTGCGCCGTCTTTATCCCCGTCCATTTCGTCGAAGTTTTCTAAGACCATATTTAGTGCGTACTCATCAGGAAACTCTATAGTTTCCTGTAAATTAAGCTTTTCATCGGGTTCTAGGCTGTTAAACACAGCACTTTTCTCCAGCCGTTCCCGCCAGTCCGCGGGCAGTAAACTGATATCAATGTTTTTTTCAACCCGCAGCAGTACCTCGTCGTTACCCAGCGGACCCTGATAAACCGCTGTTTGACCTTCGTGAATGCCCAGGTGCCGGTACTCCCTGTGCAAACCGCAGTACCCGTCAATATTTCTGGTGATGGTCACCTCGTCGTTCTTGTATGACACATCCCAAGCACCGGATGCGGGATATTTCATCTTTAACCGATCCAGATCCAGGCCCACCAATTCTTTTTCTGCCGGCCCGCGCGAATACAACTCCAGATCCCCGCAGGAACGATAATAATTATGTTTTTTTACCGTAGTATAGGGACCTACAAGGGTTTCGACCACGCCATCACCTGTTACCTTATTAATAACACTGGCTGCAGGCTTCATGGCCGGACCTCCAAGCGAATCCAGTACCAGGTAAACCGCAACGGCCATCGCGGCCATAAACATTATGGCCATACCAAGACCGATTAATTTCTTCATCATGGCAATACCTCTTTTTAAAGCTTTTATTTCAAAGTATTGCCAGTAAACTTTAAAAAATAACACGGGCTGCTAAGCAACCCGTTATTCGTCCCCAATTTCGCAATTTGCATATACGTCCTGAACGTCGTCATGATCTTCCAGAGCATCCATAAGCTTTATCATTTGTTCAGCCTGTTCACCGCTTAGCGAGACCGTATTTTTAGGAATTTTGGCTATGCTAGAATGACTTACCTTGATACCTTCCACTTCTAACACATCCAGTACCTGGCTTAGCTGAGCCTGTTCAGTGATTACCTCCAGACTGTCATCCTCTTCCCGTACGTCAACGGCCCCGGCATCCAGTGCCAACAACAAAAATTCATCGGCATCCAGTCCCAGATTGGCCGCTTTCTCTACTATGATTAGGCCATTGGTGTCAAACATCCAGGAAACACAACCGGTTTCACCCAAGTTACCCCCGAACCTGGAGAAAAAATGCCTGATTTCCGCCGCGGTTCGGTTACGGTTATCAGTCATAATATCCAGCAACACGGCTGCTCCACCAGGGCCATAGCCTTCGTAAACGATCTCCTCGTAATTAACTCCATCCAATTCACCGGCACCCTTTTGGATGGCTCTCTGAATGTTATCGTTGGGCATATTGGCTTCCTTGGCCTTGGCAATGGCGTTTTTAAGCCTCAAGTTGGCCTCGGGGTCACCACCACCTTGCCTAGCAGCTATGATAATTTCCTTGGCCAATTTGGTGAATATTTTTCCCCTTTGGGCGTCCACCTTGGCTTTTTTTCTTTTTATAGTAGACCACTTGGAATGACCGGACATGGTTCTTCATACCTCCCTTATTTAATACTGCGGCGGTATTGCCGGCATTTGTTTCTTGTGCAAATTATTTACTGCCAATTCGTCTATTATTTCCTTAACTTTCTCATCCGCCTGACCAGTGAGCAAGTACCGGTCCAGTTGGTCATAGGTTACGCCTAACTCCTTTTCATCGTCATGCCCATGCCATAGGCCGGCGGATGGAGGTTTTTCGATAATCTCCCGGGGCACCCCCAAGTGCCGGGCCAGTTCCCTGACCTCTGCTTTAACAAGGTTGGCGATGGGTAACAAATCTGCCCCGCCATCCCCGTACTTGGTACTGTAACCAACAGTAGTCTCGCACAGGTTACTTGTCCCAACCACCAGGCTACGCCTCCGAGAAGAGTGAAAATACAGGGTGGTCATTCTGAGCCTGGGCTTGATATTTACAACGGATAAGTCCTTTTGCCCGGGATCGTATTCTTCTCCGGTTAACATTACAACCATCTGAGAAAAAATCTCATCAAGTACCACTGTCTTATATCCCAGTCCGATTTTTTCAGCTAAAAGCACGGCATGTTCAGCATCACGCGGATCACTATGACAAGGCATAATCAACCCCAACGTATTATCCGGGCAGGCGTTAATACACAACGCTGCAGTAACGGCAGAATCGATACCTCCGCTTAAGCCCACGACCAGGCCCCTGGCACCCCTGTCGATCATTTGCTGTCTTAACCAGGATTCTATTTTTTTTGCCAGGTCGTCTACCAATTTAACTCCCCCTTATAAATTTGCAACTACTTCATAAAATTTCATTTAAAAACACACTCTTATATATTAACACAAAGCGGGTATAGCGCGGAACATTTGTTGAATCATCCTTCATTTACCTTTATAGCGAACATCCCTACTACTTAGAAATGTTTTTATGACACGCATGCGCCTACGGCGCATGCCATGATTAAAACGTGCAGCTTTAACGCAAAAGCACAACCAAGGTTTGCATTTGCAGAACAAGTTGTTACTTGTTTTTGCGTTACTGCACGATTCAACGCAGCCAAGTGCACCGTTCGCTCCGGATATCACCGGATTGCCGCAAAAGCTTGTTTTTAATCCTGCGATGGTGCCTCAACAGAAGCATGGACGTATACCGGTTTTCTTATTATTATAATTAATATTACAGCTGCAGCAAATCAGTAGGGTAAATAAAAATACTTAGAACTATAGCAAAAACCCCGGTATAAACCGAGGTTTTCGTTAAAATTAATTCCGGCGACGGCCTACTCTCCCAGGGTAAGAACCCAAGTACCATCGGCGCTGGAGAGCTTAACTACCGTGTTCGAGATGGGAACGGGTGTATCCTCTCCGCTATGGTCACCGGAAAACTTGTTTGAGTTGTATTCTCTCAAAACTACACAGCGATTTGTTTAAAGCAAGGTAGGTATACTTTATCCTTGTATATATTTAGGTCAAGCCCTCGACCTATTAGTACCGGTCCGCTTAACACATTGCTATGCTTACACGCCCGGCCTATCTACCTGGTAGTCTGCCAGGGGTCTTACTGGCTTAAGCCATGGGAAACCTTATCTTGAGGGGGGCTTCGCGCTTAGATGCCTTCAGCGCTTATCCCGTCCGGATATGGGTACCCAGCACTACCGCTGGCGCGATAACTGGTACGCCAGAGATCCGTCCATCCCGGTCCTCTCGTACTAGGGACAG
>LADP01000026.1 GCA_000961575.1 Peptococcaceae bacterium BRH_c8a | reverse complement strand
AATGCTCTGCAGCAGGATCCTGGCTACCCGCTTTTGTTCAGTCATGCTCAGCGGTTCGGAGACCGGAGGCAGTTCTCTGGCAGGGTAGTTGGTCATAGGAATGTGGGTGATCGCTTTTCTGCGCCTGGCTAGCTTAAACAAGACGTAGAGATCTTTCCTAACTATCTCTCTATTATGGGGAGTCAATATCAGCAAGAATTCGTGGACGTGGCTTTCCTGAACCAGGTTCCAGGAGCTTACTTCCTGGTGCTCATGGTCAAGCCACTTGACGAACCGGGAGAATATTCCGATGTCGCTGTTGATGGTCTGCAAAGATAGGGGCGTAGCTTCATTATGGCTTATTTGACGATTTCTCAGTTCTAAACGGGTTTGGTAGTAAATGTTCACAAGCCTTCTAAATCCGGCTGGGATCTGTTCAATTTGCTTTAAGATTCTGGCTTGCAGCAAATCATTCTCATCAGGCATTTTGAGAATCCCCTGTTCCTGCAAAAAGCATAAGAGGCTTGTTTTAACGAGCCTCAAGCGCCTGGGTACCTGCTCGCAGATCTTCTCTACCCAGTCGACAGTAATCTCGGATGGATTCAAAAAAGCGCTTTCCGCCAGAAGTAGAATTTTCTTTGCCTTGTCAACGTTTTTTCTAATGCCTGATATGCTTATTCCGGTCTCTTTCAAATACCAAAAATATTTAACAAGAAGACTGGACGTCCATTGTTTAGAAAAAGTCTTGGAAAGCTGTGCTGGCGATAGGATAATATCTAAATGAGTCTGATCTATACAGTTATAACACTTCTTATGCCTGCCTCTGATGAGCGCTGCGTTCAAAGCTTGCCCGCATATTGTGCATTTTGGCGTACCGTTCATTTCCATCCCTGTTATATTGGCGGGAGCCTGTCATTGCCAGCCGCTTGTGATAGCTTGGCATGCTTATTGTTCTTGGCATTTGGCGTATACGTGGGAGTATGTTGCCACAGATCCGCCGGCGTGCATTCCAGAGCAGTGCATAAAGCATCCATGGTTTCAGACTTCATTTGTTTAGGGCTGCCAGTCAACAAGGCGCTGATGGATGGGGCGGATAAACTGTATCCCGCCTTTTCTTTCATGAGGCGGGATAGTTCGGAGCCGGACCAGATTTCCCTGTCCGCCATAACCTTTCTTAATCGCCATTCCAGAGCCATAGCTTTCATCCTTTCCTTTCATCCGGCTCTTCGGCCAATAGTTGCTGCCTCCATTTTTCCTGAGACATCCGGATTCTCTTTTCCAGGAAATCTGAACCCGGCGTGGAGTAGCTAAAAGTAGTGGAGACATCCGCGTGACCCAGCAGTGTTTTTAGGGTCAAAAGATCCACACCTCTTTCTGTCTGCCTGGTGGCAAAAGCATGACGCAGTTGGTGGGGGCTGAAGGTTTCATCGCTTTGAAAGCCGAGCTCAACCTGCCTTCTCTTAAGCACCTGGCGGCCGGTGTCTCTCTCCAACCGCTGCCCCTTTTCAGATAGGAACAGCGAACCCGACTCTTCTTCTGTGAACAGCGGACGAATTTTCTGTAAATACCACGCCAGGAGCTTGTCCAGATCGTCCAGCATCGGCACCCATCTTCTTTTGTAACCAGTGCCCTTGGACCCTTTTCCGAACCGCACATGAAGCTTGCCGTTCTCACCCAGATCAAAACGGCAATCCTTGACATCCAGCATAACTGCCTCAAAGATCCTAAGTCCGGACAGTTCAAGCATTTTGAACAAGGTGTAATCCCTGGCGACCGTGGCGTAATTTCTGGCGGTCTTCATCATTTCCCTCAGTCCGTTCCAGAACCGGTCCAAGACAATTGGCGCCGGAGGAATCACTTGTCCGACATTGTCATCTTTCCGATGGTGGTGCCGGTTGAATTTATCCAGCACGGTAGGGACCTGCACTCTGTAGAGATCCCAGATCTCGTGGCTGTGTCTAGAACGGAGATAATCCAAAAATGTTATAATGTTGGACTGATATTTCCTGCTTCATGACCTCACTTTCCGGTTTATTGTTGGTTGGTCCTTCGGATCATAGAAAGAATATATGTTCACAGGGGTTTTTGTTACGTTTTCATCAGGCAATGGCGCGTCAGAGCAGGCCCACGGCGGCGGCCTTGTCCTCCCGGCTAGTGTTGACGTAGAACCTGGCCGTGGTTTCCACCCCAGCATGGCCCGCCAGCTTGGCCACGGTGGTCAGGGGCACGCCCCTCTTCACCAGCGTGGAACAGAAGGTGTGCCGGAACTGGTGCGGGTGCAGGGGAAAGCCCAGCTTGTGGCCCATGCATTCCAGTAGGGCGTTGACGGCGTCCCGGTGCATCTTTGGCGCCCGCTGGGTGACCAGCAGGTGTTCACTACCGGCGAAACGGCTGGCGGCCCGTTCGCCGCGCAGGTATTCCTTGACCATGTCGGCCAGGTCCTGCCTGAGCGGAACCTCCCGGTATTTGCCACCTTTCCCGCGCACGGTCAGGATGCCGGCCACCGGGTCCAGGTCTTTGAGCCGGATGCCCACTAGTTCGCCAACCCTGACGCCGGTGAACAAGAGCAGGTGGACGATGAGCCGGTTCCGCTGGCCGGTAGCCGGTTTGGCGGCCAGGGCCAGCAGGGTGATGATTTGCTCGGTGGCCAGCACCGAAACCTCACCCTCGCTACCCGCGGCCACCTTGACCCGGTCCCTCTTGGGGTCCACCACCTGAGCGCCTTCCGGCAGAATGCCCCGGTCCTTGAGGTACCGGCAGAAACAGCTCAGGCTGTTGACGGCCTTGTTGACGGTGGCCGGCTTGAAGCCGTCCCTGACCATGCCGGCTCGGAAACCGGTCACATCTGCCCGGCACAGGGCGGAAAGGGGCCTTTGCCTTGGGTTTAGGTGGGCAAAGAACCGCTTGACGTCACCCAGGTATGACTGAACCGTCCTCTCGGCTTTGCCGTCGCCGGCCAGGTGCAACCGGAATCCATCCAGGGCCTGCTGTTGCTCTCCGGTGTGTGGCAATCTAATCACTCTCCTTTTTGAATTGTCCTCGGAAAAGGCAAAAGGGCCAGCATCCCAATTAGGGGTGCTGGCCTGCTGACTGCCTAATTCAAATTAGGCAGCCAGTTTCATGCTGTGCGAATGTGCGCTTTTCCATGGCTGCCGTGCTTCCCGCTGGTTTGCTATACCTGGGCCGGTCTTTTGCAGCGAGCCGGACCACCTTTTGCAGTTAGTTTTTGTTCGGTCCGAAAGCCGTGGCGTCTTTTCCCCCGCCCCTTTGATCCGTTTTTTGCGTCAGTTGCGTGGGTTCGGTCAACCCCCCCCTGTCGGTGTCGCACCTGCCGGTGCTGACGCACTTTTGGGAACTTCGCGCCCGCGCGTTCCAATCAGAAAGAAAACGACTCCCGTTTTTTCCGGCTTGTGGCGCTCGCGGCTGGCCATCCGAAGCCGGGTCGGCCTAAAAGCGCCGCTTGCCCGACCATAGCACCGAGAATCCAATTCTCACGATTGACCCCACGGCCTCGCCGGTGCACCTCAGGCACTGGAGGCCCCAGACCATCGGCTTGCCGCAGACGGTACAGCGGGTCACGGTGTCCCCGCAGACATCGCACCTGTACAACTGGGCGACCCAAAGGCCCCTCTCGCCCTCAAGCATGGTGAAGGTGGCCTCGCTACCGCAGGACGGGCATATTTCTTCCTTCATGTCATCATCACCCCCTTTACCCCGTATTCCCGCCCCTTCCAGGGGCAAAAGAAGCGGCCAACCGCGCCGCTGCGGTTGGCCCAAATAAATTGACTATTCGACGTTGCTTCCGTGGTACCGGTCCAGGTACTCCCTGACGGCGGCGTTGTACAGCGCGGTGACGCTGGCGATGGTGCCCCTGCCCCTCAGTTCGGCCAGCCGCGCTTGCAGGCCGTTCTCCAGGTAGGTGGTCACCCGGCGGTAGCGTCGTTCGAACGGTTCCGCCCTGGGCGGCACGGGCACGGCCTCCTGTTGCCCGCCTTTGCTCTGTGTCGGCTTGATCTTGTTTTCCGCCCGGTGATCACCTTCTTCTGACTCTCACCGCCCTCTCCGGCAGAATCCGCCTTGCGGAGCATTTTCGCCTCGATTTCGGCCTCCATCTCGGGGCTGAGTATTTTCCTTGTTCTCATGCCTCGTTCCATGTGCTCGACCCCCCTCGGATTTTTTGGGGTGTAAACGCTACCCTTATGAATTTGTTTTTGTTTCATTGGCCGAAACTGAAACCTTTTTGTTTCGGCCGGGGAGCAGCATCAGTCGGGCAAATGCCTCCGGCCGAGCGAAAAAGGCCGGCACCCCCTACCGGGACGCCGGCCAACCTGGATGTTTGCCTTTGGCACTGTTCTTGCCAAGGACTTGGGCTTCATCGGACACCTTTGCACCGTGTTTTGCGGCAGTTGCGGCGGCACCGTCAAGCCGGTAGCCGTTGCCGCTACCGCGGTGTTGACGCTTTTCACGGAAAAAGGGTGTGCAAAGGCGCAAAAGTTCCAAGCACCAAAGGAAACGCCCCCGCCGTCGTTCCAGCAGGGGCGCGTAATCTATTGCTTGCTAGTGGTCATGGCCGCAATCCGCGTGGTCGCCCTGGAACTCGTCGGCATCCCAGATGCCCTCGTGGACGTGGCCGTCTGGAAAGACCATCTTGCCATGGCCGTGCATGTAGCCGTCCTTGAACTCACCTATGTACTTTGCTCCATTGGCAAAGGTCATCGTGCCTTGCCCGTGGAAGACTCCGTCCTTGAACTCGCCTTCATAAACCGGCCCAAGAACACTGGTCCAGGTTCCCTGCCCTTGGAAGGTGCGGCCTTTCAGTTCACCGACATATACCCCTTCCCCTTGAAACTCTATCGTCCCTTCAGAAGGGAGAATAGTCCATGTGCACACCAAATATATGAACAAAGCGATACTTATTGCCAATGCCGTATGCAATGCCGTTCTTGATTTCAAAATCATCCTCCATCGTCCGGGCCGTGCCACACCTAAGTGTCAAGGTACAGTCCGCGAATTACAGCTTCCCTTTGAACTATTAAGTTGTACTTTTAGACAGGCTCGTTAATATTGATTGACGTAGGCCTGCACGTCATTTGACTTCCCACATGCCACTAGCATTGAGCTCATAGTCCTTTTCGTTGGGAGAATCTGGCCAACCCGACAGATAGTCAGCGAGTTCCGTTTTCAGTGTCCCCGTTTCATAATCCCTTGGGTCGTTGTTCTCGTCCGCCAGCACCCACTGGAGGGTGGCGCTGTTCAATATCCTGACGTTGGCCTCGTCCACATTGTCCCTAGCTGTCTGCTGCGTGGAATTGTAGACCGGCACGGCTATCGCCACCAGCACCGCGATTATGATGAGCACCGTGAGCAGTTCCACTAGAGCAAAGCCATCGCGACGCCTGAAGTTCGCTTTCAATCGGAGACGTTTAGCATGGGTTTGTATGTAATCAAAGTCTATGGGTATATTAATTCACCCCCAATTAATTCAATCTTCAAAGAAACGCCTCCCGCCATCAATTAGGCAGGAGGCGCATCTTTCATTAAAGAAAAATTTAACCCTCAGATTTCCTTAGTAGTGACCATGAGGAGTTGCGTTGCCACAGGTTACAACACCATCAGCAATAGTGTAACTGTTACCGCCGCATTTAGGATCGACCTTAATATATTTTGTTGCTCCGACTAATAGGTTCATGGCGTCCACATCATCTAGAGTTTTGCCAGTATTATCGGCTACGTACATAGAGGCAGCACCTTCAATTGTTCTTTGGTTGGCAAAACAGGCCTTTTCTTGGGCATTTGCGGTAGTATTATTGTAAATAGGAATAGCAATCGCCACCAACACACCAATGATGACAACAACCACCATCAGTTCCACCAGAGTGAAGCCTTTATTATTCCTCTTCATCATCCGAGTGATTTTCATCATTTTATTTTCACCTCCCCCCATCTTTAGGTTATATTTTCACTTTAAGTTATACCGCCCAAATTAAGTTCTAGACACCCTTTTAAATATTTACTTCCACAATCTACCGCCACAATATTCAACCATCCGCGTTTATTCGCATCTATTCGTCAGAACTCCCCGAACTTCCCGTATCTAACTCCTCAATCAAATCTTTAATCAACTGCACCTTATCCGGAGATTCTTCCACCCACAGCACATATAGAGGCTCCTTCGCCGTTCCCGACAGATTGTTGGAGAGGTACATACTGCTCACCGGCACCCCCGACAATTGGCTAAGCAACTGCCTATGTGCATCCAGCTTATTACGCGCATTATCCCCGTTTTCGGTCATCACCGGCACCCGGGTCTTAAACCGAGCCTGATCAATATTAAACAACGCACTGCGTACATCATTCTCCAGCTGCGGCGGGCAGGCCACCATCAGCTCTTTCCCAAACCGGTCATAATTATATGCCGAAGTCTTAACCCCCGCAAAACCCAAGTCTTCCAACCGCTGCCCGGCATCCCCGGCCACCGTGTTTTTCAGCTGGTATACAAAAACCTTCTGCCTGACCGCCGATGGTGTATCTATGCTTTGCATCATCGCCTGCACCTCGTCCCAGCGGTTAAACAGCTTGCGGTCAAACACCATGATGCGGTTATCCAGCATTACGAACCTTTCGGGCAATACACCGGCCATCATCATCAACTCCAGCGCCCGATCCGGGGATATGTGGGTTAAGGTAATGGTCTTATGGTTTAAGGTCGCCTGGGCATCGACCGAATCTACAGCCTGGATCAACTCCCGCACTTTACGCAGATCCTGCACCGTGCCCTGAACCCAGAGGACGTTGGGGTTGGCATCAGAGGTAACGCCCTTTAAAGACAGGCCCATTTGGCTAATCAGCCTTTTAAGCTCTTCAGCCGGGATGAAGTATGTATCAAACCGGGTGACGTGCATTTGGTTAAAAAAGTCCTTGTGCAGCTTAGCTGGCGAACCCACAACGATAATATCGCCTTCCTGCAGGTAGGCCAACCCCTGGCTCTGCATCAGCAGTTCCAATACCTGGCGAGGTGAAGTGTTGTCCAGTTGCAGCGAGACCTTGGCGGCCTTGTCTTCCAACAGCACAATGTTAACGCCCATTTTGAGGGACAACGCGGACATTAAATCCCTGATGTCGGCATCCCGTACGTCCAGGGAGATTTTTCCCCCGCTGCCGGTGATGGATGAGTCATTAACGCCCCCCACCGCTGTTGATGCCGTTGCATAGGCACTGGTATCAGCGGACGCGCCTGCGGCGCCGCACATCAGCGCCAGGCTGCCCGATGCCAGAACAGCCACGGCCAGCAGCGAACTCAGCACGGCCTGCCGGAATTTATGCACCCGGTTTTTGCTAACCCGACTCCTGTTACACCGGTTTCGGTTAGTCATTCCCGGTCACCTCCCCATCTTGTGCACTGCTTGCCGCCTGTGGAGGCGGTTCAATACTGGTGTGTCTGGCCTTACCGTTGAATTCCAGACGCAGTTCCTGCTCCTGAGACGTCATAATTACCGAGTCCTTATTAATTTCTTTGACCGTCCATTCCCCGGCTACCGTGGCATCTACGCCCAAGATGTAGGCAGTGTTCCCGGCCTCAATGACGGCCAGGTCACCCCCCGAACCGCCGGTGATAATTCCTTTTAAGGCCATACCCCCCGCAAAGGGATCCCGGGGCTGCTGCGCGGCCGGCTCGGCAGCGGGCTTTTGCCCGTCTATTGTGCGGGTTAGGTCGGGCAGGTAGGTAAAATTCTCCCCTGTCTGGCCGTCTTTGCCGGCAGCGGCGATGTCGGCGGGTTCGTCCGGGGCCGTGCTCAAAACAATAAAGATAATTAGTGCTATACACAGCACCCCGCCGGCAGCCAGGTAAATAATATTTTTACTGAAAAACTTTTTTTGCTTTTCGCTTAAAAAGGGTTTCTTTTCCGGCCCGGTAAAGTCTTGTTGTGCCAAGGGGCTGCACCATCCCTTCCTATAATAACAGGCTGATTATAACCGTTAGCCAGCTGCGCTGGCCTTATACCGCATCATTGGGAAGCGTAGAAGGCACTGGCGATAATGTCGGCTTTTAGCTCGGGTAGATCTTGCCGGCCCTTGCCCACCTTCAGCTCTTCGATGCGCAGCGCCCGCTGCCCGGCCTGCAGGTCGGTCAGCAGGTACAGCAGTTCATTGTAACGCCCCTCAAAAGTTATCTCTACCGGCATCTCGTGGTAGCCCTCCCGGGCGACTCGTTCCTTAAAACGCACTTGCTGCAGTTCCATCCCCGAATTGTCGGCGTAATCTCTCATCACTGCGATTAACCGGTCTTCGTCGGGCGCGGCGGGCAGCATACTTTCCAGCAGTTCCAGCCGCTGCTCTAACTGGGCGGCCTGTTCCTTGGCCTGTTCCAAATCCCGCAGGTGCGCCTGCACCCGGGCCAACTTCTGGCGTTCCTCGGCCACGGCGGCGCGCGCATCTTTTAGCGCCCCGAACTGGTAGTAGGTGATTACACCCGCCAGCACCAGCGCGGCCAAGCCCAGCACCAATGTTAGCAGCATTTGGCGGTCAAGCTTTTTTTCGGCCATTGTTTTAGTCACCCGCCTTTGAGCCCGCCGCAGCGGCTTTGGGTGCCGCGTTTAGCGTAGCCTTAATCTCGAAACGCACCAATTGTACCGTCTGCGCACCGTCCGAGGCTGAAAACTGGCAGCGGATGTCGCTTAAGGCCGGCACGCCGCGTAGTTCTTCCAGCCAGCCCGCCACCGAGTTATGGTCGAAGGTCTCGCCCCTAATGATCACTTCGCCGCTGCCAACGGGGGCCGGTTCCGGCGCAGCCTTGGCGTCTGCTTTCGCGTCGGGTTTGGGCGCCGCCGGTGGTTTAAAAGTGGCCGTTAGGGCGGTTAGCCTGACAGTGGCTGGGATATGCAGCCCAATGTCGGACATTAGCAGATTGTAATCGGGCGCACGGCCCTGTACTTTTTGCAACAGCGCCTCGACCTCGGCCACCCGGGCCTTCAGTTCCTCAAAGGGTTTTAACGACAGGGCCTGCTGCTCCAGAGCCAGCCTTTGCTCCTTGGTATCGTTAAGTTGGCTTCGTGCCAGCATGGCCGAGGCCAGCAGTGTGCCGTTAATGATTAAAAATAAGGCCAATATAATGCCGCCGGCCGCCAGCAGCAAGCGGCGTTTTTGTTCTTGTTCCCGCCGGGCCAGTATTTCGCCCGGCAGTAGGTTGATGCTAATATTCATAGATCAGGCCTCCAATCCGCGCATGGCCAGGCCGATGCTTACGGCAAACTCGGGCCCGCAGCGCCTTAAATCCACGCCGCCGGCCTCCACCGGGCCTGTAATGACGGCCAGGGGGTCAACCACCTCCACCGGTACCTCTAGTTGAGAGCGGAAAAATTCGGCTATACCGCCGATAAGGGCACCGCGTCCGCTTAACACCACCATATCCAGGCCGGTGTCGCTGCGTTGGGCCAGGTAGAACTCAATGGAAGAGCGTACTTCGGCGGTCAGCACCAGGCCCCAGTCGCCCGGCACACCAGTGTCCCCGGGTTTGGCCAGCGGGTCATCAACCGCAGCGGCTACTTGCCGTTCCCCTTCCAGCAGCCCGGCTAGAGGCAGGCCTTTTTCCCTGGCATAGCCCTGCAGCGAGTGGGGTATCACCCGGGCAAACCGCGGTATGCCGCCGCTGGCCAGCAGCAGTGTGCTAAGGCCGTTGGAGATGTCCAACATGGCCACCGTACCCGTCAGCTGCGCGTCTGCAACAGTGCGCAGCAGCGCCAACGGGGAAGCATCCACAACCACGGGCTGTAGCGAAGCACCTTCCAGCGCGGCCAGGCTGGTCTTCAGCTGTTCACGCCGGACGCCCACCAGCAATATCTCGTGCTCCGGCCCGTTTTCCCCGTTTATTTCGCCCACTACTGAAAAATCGTAGACCAGTTGCGGGAGAGGGATGGGGAAATAGTCACCAGCCTGAAACTGCATCAGTTGGGCCAGTTTTTTCTCGGGCACCCGGGGCAGGTTAGCCATGCGCATCAGCAGGCCCTGGTTGGATACGCCCAGAACCACACTGCGGCTGCGAAAACCGGCCTGGGCCCACAACTGCCGCAGGGCATCGGCTACAGCGCCCGGGTCGGCCACTACTCCTTCCACCACGGCGTCATCGGGGATCCCGATCTGCCCCGCAGCGGCCAGTTTGGCGGCATGCCCGGTACCCGCCAATTCCACGGCCCGAATCATCCCGGTATCTAGTTCCAGGCCTACCGCGCCATCGGATTTAAACAGTCCCATCGGCAGCAAATCAACTCCTTGTTGCTATTTCTAGTGCTATTGCCAAGCTAAACACAGGGCCAGTTGGTTTAAACTTTTATGTAACAAGCGCGAAACTTTGCGCTGGCTGATGCCCAGTTCAACCGCGGCTTGTTCCTGAGTCAGTTCTCGGTAATAAAGCAGCCCGATAACCCGGCGCTGTAGACTGCTGAGTTTGTTTACCGCCTGCTCCAGCGCGATGCGGTCTTCAATAGGCAGCCGGAAACTCTCATAGCGCAGGCTTTGTATTTTGGATAGGTCCACTTCTTCCAGAGGCACCGAGCCGGCCCGCAGCGCCTGCACCACCCCGGCTTCGTGGACGTTGACAGCCTCGGCGATATATGCCAGGGAGGGCACTTCCCCGGTGGACTTGAAATGCTCATCAATTGCTTCGTTGATAAGTATTTGCAGTTCAGCCACCCGGCCGGAACGGTCAAAGGAGGCCTCTTTACGTATGTAATGGCGGATTTCGCCCACGATGCAGTGGCCGGCGTAGGTGGCAAAAGATACGCCTCGCTGCGGTTCGAACCGCTGAGCGGCTTTAATTAGCCCCTCGTACCCGGCCTGGGACAGGTCGTCCCGGCGGCTCCCGTGGGAATACAGGCCGGCAAAGTGATAGACCAGCCCGGTGCCGGCCTCTACCACCCGGTGCAGGTGCTCGGGGCTGCGAACCGCGGTGTAAGCGGCGATAGCGGTTTCCAGTTCTGGTGCTGGTTGGCGCTTTGGCGCTGGTAACTGCATCATTAACCCCCCATATTGGTAACCACGCTGAAGATGGGCAGGTAAACCGAGATTACGATGACACCGATAATCAAACCGACAAAGACAATCATCAGCGGTTCAATCAGCGAGGTCAGCGCTTTGGTGGTGGTAGACACTTCTTCTTCGTAAAAGGTAGCCACCCGGGCCAGCAGAGAAGACAGGTCGCCGGTTTCCTCACCCACCGCCACCATGTTAATCACCATCGGCGGAAAGAACCCGCTTTCCTCCAGGGGCACACTGATGTTTTGCCCTTGCTGGATTCTGGTGCCCGCCAGTTTAACGGCCTCGGCCACTTTAAAGCTGCCGGAAGCCGGCCCGGCCGCATCTAAGGCCTGCAACACCGGGAGACCGCCGGTGAGCAGCGTGGCCAGGGTGCGGCAGAAACGGGCCACGGTGACTTTCACAAACAGGTCGCCGAAAACTGGCAGGCGAAACTTGGCCCTATCCCAGGCCCGCTGGCCGCTTTCGCTGGCCATATAGGCACGCAGGCCGCCGGCGGCCAGAATGACAACCAGCAGGTGGATGTACCAGAAATGGCGCAGCGATTCGCTGGTGCCCATAACGATGCGGGTGGGTAGAGGCAGGGTGGCCCCGGCCGGGAAGAAGCTGATAAACACGGGTACAATGAAGAACATTAACGCCAGCACTACAATAACCGCGAAAGCCAGTACTACGATGGGGTAGGTGGTGGCCGAGCGGACGTTGTCCCGCAGGTTTTTTTCTCGATCTAGTTGTTCGGAGAGACTTTGCAGCATTTCTTCCATGTTGCCGCCCATTTCGCCGGCCTTAATCATGTCCACGTACATCGAGGTGAATACGCCGGGCTGGTAGGCGCGCAGCGATTCAGAAAGGCTCATACCGCCTTCCACGTTGCGGGACACCACCGCCAGGATACCGGCCAGGGTGGGGTTTTTACTCTGTTTGCTCAGCGCGTCCAGACAACGGGTTAAAGGAATGCCGGCGCTCAGCATGGCGGCCAGCTGGCGGCTGAAAATGGCCAGTTCCGCCAGTTTGACTTTGCGGCGGGCCCCAAAGGCCATTTTAAAGGGTGATTCCTTTATTTCGGTAAGTTCCAGTACAATGTAACCCATTTTACGGAGCCGCCCAGCCGCCGATATCTCGTGTTCGGACTCCATTTTGCCGGTAAGCTGGGAGCCGGTTCTGTCCAGTACCTCGTATGCGAATATGGGCATTAAAGAAACCTCCCCGGTAAGGTGAAACAATTCTGACCCTTATTGACGCTTATATGTAAAGTTAAATGATGATTGCTTTTTAAAAAGTGTTGGCCCGGCGCAGGGCGCGTTCCAGTTCCAAGCGGTCTACGCAGCGTTCCAGGGCGGTTTCGCGGCTAATCTGGCCGTTTAAAAACAGCTCGGCCAGCGACTGATCCATAGTCTGCATACCGACGCCCCGGCCGGTTTGGATGGCAGTATATAACTGGTGTTCCTTGCCCTCCCGGATTAGGTTGCGCACCGCCGGGGTGCTCAGCAGCACCTCAATGGCGGCGACGCGCCCGGTACCGTCGGCTTTGGGCAGCAACTGCTGGGCGATAACCCCCTGCAGCGAATCGGCCAGCTGTTGGCGTACTTGGTTGCGCTGGTGATCCGGGAAAACGTCGACAATCCGGTGCACCGCCAGCGAGGCAGTCTGGGTGTGCAGGGTGGAGAACACCAGGTGGCCGGTTTCGGCAGCGGTAACCGCGATGCCGATACTCTCCAGATCGCGCATCTCACCGACCAGGATGACGTCGGGGTCATGGCGCAGCACGTGTTTGAGGGCATTGGCGAAGGAATGAGTGTCGCTGCCCACCTCACGCTGCTTAATGATGGATTTTTTATGCGTGTACAGATATTCAATGGGATGCTCGACGGTGACGATATTCACCGCCCGCTCCTCGTTAATGTGCTGAATAATGGAGGCCAGGGTAGTAGACTTGCCGCTGCCGGTGGGACCGGTAACCAGCACCAGGCCGCGGGGCAGGCGGGACAGTTCCCGGGCCACCGGCGGCAGGCCCAGGTCTTCGATGTGGGGGATGATTACCGACACCACCCGAAAGTTTACCGCCAGCGAGCCGCGCTGCCACATGATGTTGCCCCTGAAGCGGCTGACGCCCGCAATGGAGTGCGAAAAGTCAAGTTCAAGTTCCTTTTCCAGGGTGTGCTGCTGCTCGGGCACTAAAATCTGAGACACCAGGTGTTCAATATCCTGAGGCGTCAGAATGGGATACCCTTCTATAAACACCAACTCACCGTGCACCCGGGCGATGGGCCGGGACATGGCAGTAATGTGGATGTCGGAACACTTCATTTCCACAGCTCGTTTGAGGATTTCGTTAATCTCAAATTTTTCGCTCATACAACCACCCTCATTATTTCTTCCAGGGATGTAATGCCTTGTTTAACCTTGTTTAATCCGTCCCGGCGCAGCATGACCATGCCGTTGTCTATGGCGGCCTGCTTTATTTCACTGGCGGATCTTCGTTCCAGGGTCAGGCGCTGTATCTTTTCATTCACAAACAGCATTTCATAAATACCAATTCGCCCGCGGTAACCGGTCTTGTTGCAGCGCATGCAGCCTACGGCGCGGTATAAGGTGACCTGCTGCTCGCCTTCCACCAGCGGGAAATCGGCCACGATATCCAGTAGTTCCTGGCGTGACATGGGGTGCGACCGCTTGCAGTGGGGGCAGAGTACCCGGGCCAGGCGCTGGGCCAGCACGCATACCAGCGACGACGCGGTTAAAAAGGGCTCAATCTCCATTTCCGTCAGGCGGCTGATGGCCCCGGCGGCGTCGTTGGTGTGCAGGGTGGAAAACACCAGGTGGCCGGTCAGCGCCGATTCAATGGCGATACGGGCCGTTTCTTTGTCCCTGATTTCCCCCACCATGATAATATCCGGGTCGCTGCGCAGGATGGAGCGTAACCCGGAGGCAAAGGTCAACCCGGCCTTGGGGTTGATTTGAATCTGGTTGACCTCGTCCATGCGGTATTCAATGGGATCTTCCACGGTAATGACGTTTTTCTCTACCCGATCCACCGCGGCCAGGCTGGCGTACAAAGTGGTGCTTTTACCGCTGCCGGTGGGGCCGGTAACCAGGATAAAACCATAGGGGATGTCCAGGGCGTGTTTGTATTTTTTTAGCATCTCGGGGACGACGCCCAGTTCCTCCAGGGTGATGATGCGGGAAGAACGATCCAACAGGCGCATGGTGACCCGTTCGCCAAAAGCGGCGGGCAAAGTGGCCACCCGGATGTCGATGGTGCGGCCCTCGATACGCATGGATACCCGGCCGTCCTGGGGAATCCGCCTTTCGGCGATATTCATGTTGGACATCACTTTGATTCTAGACACAATGGAGGCCTGCATGCGTTGGGGGGGCTGCATGATGTCATGCAACACACCATCGATTCTAAACCGCACCCGCACGTACCTCTCGTAGGCTTCGATATGGATGTCACTGGCCTTGGCGTTTACGGCCTGGGTGATAATCATGTTCACCAGCCGTACCGCGGGTCTGGCCGAAGAGTCGTCGGCTTCGCCGGCGATTTCTTCAACAACTGTTTCTTCTACCTCGCTATGGTCGAAATCCATGTTGGCCCGGCTGTATTTTTCAATGGCGGCATCCAGTTCGGTATCGGGCGCTACTACCTGTTGAATGTCGTAACCCGTCAAGATGCGCAAGTCGTCTAGGGCGATGATGTCGTTGGGGTGCTGCATGGCTACGAACAGCTTGTCCTCTTTAAAGGAGATGGGCAGCGCGCGGTAGCGCTTTAAGGCTTCTACCGGCAGGGTGGCCACCGCGGCGATGTCGATGTCATAGTTTTCTAGCGAAACATAGGGTACTCCCGAACGCTTGGCCATCACTCTGGCAATATCGTCTTCGGTGCAGTGACCCATTTGAACCAGCACTTTACCCAGGAATCCTTTGGAGCCCTTGTGTAATTTTTGGTCGTTTAACGCTTCTTCCAACTGAGCAGATGTAATAACGCCTTCTTTTACCAGCCAGGTGCCCATAAAGTTCTGAAGTTGTCCGTATTTCATGCTGTCATACCCCGTTAGCATAAAGAAGTTATTTGCCGTTTTATGGTAATTGTGCAGTTTGTGTCTAGTTGATGTCTAATTCTGTGTGTAATATAGTTATAAATGGAATATTTAGTATTGTATAAGTTATAAAAAGGTGCGGTAATAAAAAATTATCCCGCACCTGGTAGTTCGGCTGCCATAGCTAGTCCCTTAGGCCCGTCACTTTGCGCCCGCATCTTTCGAAGCGGTTGCCTTTTTCAGGTAATTATATGTTTAATAGTTTAGTTATTAACAAATGTCATATAGAGAAAATAGCAAATTTGCGCAATTTTGTCAAATAAAAAGTTTAGAAGGTTTTAAACTTATGCGTATAAATTGCATCTAGTGTATTTTTCCATAATATTTCTTTATTTCCTGCAAAAAAAGAAAAAAAAGTATAAAAATGATAAATATATTTATTATCCGCCAGCCCCCGTCAACACGGCTTTTGCTTCACCTCGCCAAGAACCGCCGGGCCACGGTGATTTGGAGTGGAAGACCGTTATTTTAAACTGATAAACCAGCCGGTTACCAATTAAATAGGATGAATAATCAAAAATGTAATGATAAATTGAGCAATTTTGTTATAAAAACATAGCAATAATTGAAAAACATTTCAAAAGTAAATACCCAATATTGCCCAAAACTAAGGTGCCAGGTGTTGCAAGTTGAAAGTTGCGTATTTTGCAGCTTTCAACTTGCAGCACCTGGCACCAAAGCCCCGTGGCCCTGGTAATCTTGACCCCCACTCGCCTTGCAAAAAAAAGATGACTGATTCCTTTTCCCAAAAACGAAAAAGAAACCAGTCATCTCTATTAGCAAACTATTTTATTACCCCTGGCACTCTGCGATGGCACGCACAATATCCGCCCGGGCCACATTCTTCTTGATCACCACTTGCCCCACATCCCCGGGCAGCACAAAGGTTATCTCCCCGCCGTAAGACTTCTTATCCATACTCATGGCTTTCACCAGCGCGTCATTGTCCAGACCCGCAGGCACGCCTAGCGGCAGGCCGGCACTCTCCAGCAGCAAACCTATACGCTGCTCAACATTTCTGTGCAACAACCCCAAATTCACCGCCAAGTGGGCTGCCATTGCGGTACCTATAGCCACCGCTTCACCGTGGCGGTACTCATTATAGCCGGTCAAAGTCTCTACGGCATGGCCCAGGGTGTGCCCCAGGTTCAGGATGGCCCGGGTACCCTGCTCGGTTTCGTCCTCTTCTACCACCGCGGCTTTCACGCGGCAGGAAGTCTCCACCACGTGGGCTAGCGCTTCGTGTTCCAGCGCCCTCACCCGGCCCATGTTCTGCTCCAGCCAAGTAAAGAATTCCCGGTCTTTGATTACCCCGTACTTAATTACCTCGGCCAATCCCGAGCCTATCTCCCGCTGCTGCAGCGTATGCAAGGTGGCGGTGTCTGTTAACACCAACACTGGTTGGTAAAAGGAGCCGATAATATTTTTACCCCGGGGGTGGTTTACCGCCACCTTGCCGCCCACGCTGCTGTCCACCTGGGCCAGCAATGTGGTGGGGATTTGTACAAAAGGCACCCCGCGCATGTAGGTGGCGGCCACGAAGCCGGCCAGGTCACCCACCACGCCGCCGCCCAGCGCCACCACGGGACAGTTGCGATCCAGCTCGGCTTCGAAAGCCTGGTTGTAGAGCAGCTCGGCGCTCTGCAGTGACTTGTACTGCTCACCGTCGGGTATTTCGGCCTGGTAAACTTTAAAGCCTGACCGGCTCAGGCTGTCGGCCACTCTTGCTCCGTAAAGCCCTCCCACTACCGGGTTGGTCACCAACAGCACCTTTTTACCCACCGGCAGCCGGGCCAGCAATTCTCCGGCCTGGTCCAGGATGCCGCTGCCGATGGCTATGCGGTAACTGCGCTGGCCCAGGTTTATGATCACTTCTCTCATCACAGGTGCCCTCTTTCATTTGAAACATTTCAGTAACTGAAGCCATTTATACTTGGTGGATTGTCATCCTGAGCAACCCACGCGTACCCGCACCACGATATACGAATACAACTTTCTGGTTGGGCTTTGGTGCCAGGTGTTCAACACCTGGCACCTTTCGATAAGTTTCATTCTTCCTTTGGTGCCGTGTAACGGTCTGGTTGTCTTTCCTTTAAATATTTAATAATTTCGTTAAGTGATGCTTCAAAAGGCAGTTGGCCGGTATCTACGGTAAATTCGGCCACGTCGTAAACACCTTCCCGCTCCTGTAGCAGCCTATATACAGTTTCCCTTACATTACGTTTTTTCAACAGCGGGCGGTGTCTTTTATTCTTCACCCGGTTGATAATGATTTCGGGGTCGGCCCGCAGCCCGATGAGCACGCCGTTTTGGCGCAGCAGTTCAACGTTCTCTCGGTTTAGCAGCATCCCGCCCCCGGTGGAAATGACCAGCCCGGTTTTACCCAGCAGCCTTTTGGCCAGCAGCGTTTCCTCGGATCGGAATCTAATTACCCCGTGGCGACGGAAGATCATTTCCACTGTCAGCCCGGTTATTTTTTCGATGGCCAGGTCGGTGTCAATAAACCGGTAGCCCAGCCGCCTGGCCAGGGCGCGGCCCAGCGACGACTTGCCCGTGCCCATGAAACCAACCAGCACGATGTTCGTTTTCATTAGAACCCTTTCAGGGACTCGCGGTATTGCGCAAGCCGGTCACAGATTTCTTTCATATTATCGCCGCCTAGTTTCTCCAGCAGCGTTTCCGCCAGCGCCCAGGCCGTTACAGCCTCGCCCACCACGCAAGCCGCGGGTACCGCGCAGACATCGGAGCGCTCTACCGAAGCCTGGAATGGCTCCTTGCTGGCCAGGTCTACGCTGCGCAGGGGTTTGTAAAGGGTGGGGATGGGCTTCATGGCTGCCCGCAGCAGCAGCGGCTCCCCGTTGGACATACCGCCCTCGATACCGCCCGCGCTGTTGGACTGCCTGTAAAAGCCGCGCTGGGGGGCGTAAAAAATTTCATCGTGTAGTGCCGAACCCCGGGTGGATGCCGCGGTAAACCCGGCGCCCACTTCCACGCCCTTGATGGCCTGGATGCTCATCAACGCGCCGGCCAGCCGGCCGTCCAGGGCACGATCCCGCTGGGCATAGCTGCCCAACCCGGGGGGCAGGCCGTAAACAATTATTTCAAACACCCCGCCCAGTGAATCGCCCTCTTCCCGGGCCCGGTCTATTTCAGCTTTCATTGCTTCCGAAGCCGCGGGGTCCGGGCAGTAAACTTCTGATTCACCGACAGATTGAGCCAGTTTTTCGTGGTTTATATGACCTGTGCCGGGTAACCCACTGGCTTTTACCGGGCCGATTTGTACTACGTACCCGGTTACCTGCACACCCAGTTCGTCCAGCAGCCGGCGGGCTACTGTGCCTGCCGCCACCCGCGCAGCGGTCTCCCGGGCGCTGGAGCGCTCCAGCACGTTGCGCATGTCCCGGTGGCCGTATTTAAAAGCTCCGGTGAGGTCGGCATGGCCAGGTCTGGGTCTGGTGACCACTCTTTCAGCGGTGGCGGCTCCGGGGCCGGGATCCATAACCCGGTTCCAGTTGGCCCAGTCCTTGTTTTCCACCACCAGGGTCACCGGGCTGCCCATAGTCAGGCCGCCCCGTACACCCGAGGTGATGATCACCCGATCCTGTTCTATTTTCATTCGTCCGCCCCGGCCGTAGCCGCCCTGGCGGCGGGCCAGCTGTTGGTCTATGTAATTTGCCGTCAGGGGCAGGCCGGCCGGAAGACCGTCCAGCACCGCGGTAAGTGAGGGGCCGTGGGATTCACCGGCCGTCAGGTAGCGCAGCAATTTATTTTCCTCCCCGTAAGGGCATGGGCTCCTTTTTATGATTGGTTAAAAAGCAGCGGTACCCATTTTTGCTTTTAATGTCATTCTGAATGTAACGTAGTGAAATGAAGAATCTTTCTTATAAGCCTACTTAAATGCACAGGATAACAAATATTACAATAGCCTTTGGGTTGTCACCCTGGACGTTAGCGAGGATCAAGATTCTTCACTTCGTTCAGAATGACAAAAAAAACCTTATTTTCATTCAAACCCGTCTTGTTTTTTCCCGTAAGCCTGTTCCAGCAATGCCTGGCGCATGACTTCCAGCGGTGCTTGCAGGCCTGTCCAGGCCGTAAATGCTATGGCGCCCTGGTGCAGCAGCATCCCCAGGCCGTTGGCGGTTCTGGCTCCGTTCTTTGCAGCCTGGAGCAAAAAGGGCGTGCGGGGTGGGTTGTAGACCAGGTCGTAGGCCAGTTGCCCCGGCCCGGGTAATGCTGCGGGTAGTGGCAAATCAGCCCCTGGCTTGCCGGACATGCCCACCGGGGTACAGTTAACCAACAAACCGGCCCGGCGGGCGAATTCAGCCAACTCTGCCTGGCCCGGCTGCCATAAAAATACATGTACCGTGACACCGGTGGCTGCGGTTACGTCTGCCGCCAGGCTTTGGGCCCGTTCCCGGTTGCGGTTAACCAGGGCCAGTTCCCGGCAGCCCGCTTTGGCTAGCGACACCGTCACCGCCCGGGCCGAACCTCCGGCGCCCAGTATTAAAGCCGATCCTTGGGCTGGTTCATAATTGCAGCTAGCCCGCAGGTCGCATATAAAACCGGTGCCGTCGGTATTATGGCCGGTTAGCCGGCCCTGCCGGTTAATAATTGTGTTTACCGCTCCGCAAAGCACTGCTTCTTCAGTTAACTCATCCAGATAAGGCATTACCGCTTCTTTATAGGGTACGGTAACGTTTACGCCCGTCAGGCCAAGCCCCTTGATACCGGCCACGGCCGCCTCTATTTGTCCTGGTGCGGGGCAAAAGGGCACATAGATGTTATTTAAGCCGGTTTCTTTAAAGGCCGCGTTCTGCATGGCCGGTGAAAAGCTGTGTTCCACCGGGTGGCCGATGATACCGTAAACCTGTGTTTTGCCATTTATACCGGGCATGATGTCCTCCAATGTGGCTTCACCTGGCAACCAGAGCTACCGGACGTGGTACTGCTTATCCTTGTGCGATACCAGGCGGGACACGCGGTGCAGCACCAGTTTTTCCAACCGCCGATTAATCAGCCAGGTGCCCCAGAATTCCGTACCCGGCATGGGCACCACCAGGATGGTGAAAAGGCCCATCATATTGCCGCCCAGGATGTCGGTGAATATCTGATCCCCTACCACGGCGGTATCGCCAGCGCCGGCATTCAGCCGCTGCATACCGAGCCGGAAAGCTCGGCGTAGTGGCTTAACCGCTCTTACCACGCAGGGTATCTGCAGCGGGCCGGCCAGGTTGTTAACCCGGCCCGTGCCGTTATTGGATACGATACACAAATTAATGCCTCTATCCCGAAGTCCCCGCAGCCACTTTTCCACTTCCGGGGGGAATTTGTCCCGGTCTCGGCGGACAATGGTGTTGTCCAGATCCAGCAGCAGGTTGCGGATACCGCGCGCCTTCAATTCGTCGGGGTTAATCTCTGTCACCGAAGGGACATACATGTTGGGGTAAAGGATACTACGCAGCATATTTCCTCCAATATAAAAGCTTTAAAATGACTATTTTTTGGCCACTTCGACTATGTTTTGCGCCTTGGCCAGGTCGACGGGGGTATTAACGTTTAAAAATACTCTGTCCAACTCGGTCTCGGCGGATCTTAGTTCTTCCTCTTCCACGTACCGAACTCGCAAGTCGTCGTAAAAACCGGTAATTTTGTTCCGGCCTTGTTTTAGGCGTGCTTCTATGGTGTTTAGACAGCTTTTATTGTACAACGCAAATAGCGGCTCGAGGAATCCCCGGTACCTGGGCACCACTAAGTCGTAACCGGCCGCGTGTTTCATTAACAGCCGGGCCAGGTTGGCACTTACGAACGGTGTGTCGCAGGCGGTAACCAGTGCGGCCTGGCCTGATGAATGTAACAGCCCGGCGTGGATGCCCCCCAGCGGCCCGCAGCCGGGGATGATGTCCCCTACCACCAGGTCGCCGTAAGTTGAATATTGTTCGGGGCGATTGGATACAATTATTATTTCTTCGGTTAAAGGTTTTAAGGCTGTGGATATAATTTCGATGATTGGCTTGGCACCTATTTTTAGCAGAGCTTTCTCCGCACCCATGCGGCTGTTTTTACCGCCTGCCAGTATGATGCCGGCAACTCCCGCATTGTGGTACACTTCGTGCCACACTCCTGTCCGCGGCCCCTGGATGAACAAACATATCCGTTAAGGGTATTATGTTCAACACCGGCGAAATTTTTCCTTTAAGGAACAGTAATCAGAGTAGCACTACTTAAATATAGCATATTTTACCGCTGCATTTCGTAATGCCCCGCTGTTTGTGCGGGCAGAATAAAAAGTAAAGATTGACAAGGGGGCAATTAGGTATGGATCAAGTTAAGCTTTATACCACACCAACGTGACCACACTGCCGCACGGTGAAAGAGTTTCTTTCCCAGAAAGGTGTGCCGTACCAGGAAATTAATGTAGCTGAGGATACAGAGGCCCGTAACGAAATGGTTTCCCGCACCGGTAAGATGGCGGTACCAACGGTGGCCACTGGTAACGAATATGTAGTTGGTTTCGACCGGGATAAATTAGAAAAGCTGTTTCATTAAAAGCTTCAAAACTTTGGGGTCAGGGCTCCAGCCCTGACCCCATTAAAAATCATATCATTAACATATCGGCACACGGCCGGGTTGTTAAATGCCTCAGCCGCCGCCTGAGGGGCCAAAGCCCGGTGGTGGAGTTTCACATCCACGGCCTCCGGCGGTGCGTACCTGACAGCCGGTAAATAGCTGTTCTATTTTTTTGCTTTGGCAGGACGGGCAGGTTACTTTTTCTTTGTCGCTGAGGCTGACCATTACCGTGAATTTGTGGCCGCATTCACCACAGCGATAATCGTAGGTGGGCATTTTTTCACCTCGCTTTGGTCGGGATATCGTTACAGGATGATGGCGCCGTTGGGGCAGGCGAATACGCATTCCTCGCATTCGTCGCATTTGGCGGTGTCTATGCGGGCCTGGTTGGCTTGCACGGTGATGGCGCCGTATGGACACATTTGGGTGCACGCTCCGCAGCCTATGCATAATGCTTTAAGTACGCTGGCAGCCATTTTCAACGCATCCTTTCAACCTATATATCCCATTTAAGACTTGTCATCCTCTTCGCTGTATATAGGTATATATTAATATATGGATGCGGTTTGAGCAAGCTTAATTTATTTCTGATCTTTTAAACAACTGAATGAAGTTTAAAATAAATTGCAGTTCCTTTTCGCTGACGTTGCAGACCAGGCTCAGTACAGACTGCACATTGGGGTGCATGAGCATTTCCCGCAGTTCCGGGTTCATCAAGCTTAGCATCTGGTCCACCGCGCCGGGTTCCATGATGAAATAGCAGGGTGAGACGCCCATGACCTCGGAGAGCTTTTCCAGTGTTTTTAGCGAAGGCTGCACCTTACCGTGCTCGATCTGTCCGATTAGTCCCGCGGTTACGCCGGCCAGGTTGGCCAGTTGGGCCTGGGTCAGCCCGTATTCCTCACGCAGGGCTTTTAGTTTGTGCCCCAGCGAACCCTCGTTGCCCATAATTGAGGAAACGACCACATCCAGTCCCCCGGCGATCCGTTTGAGCGTGCTAAGGGCCGGGTAAACGGTGCCGCGCTCAATTTCGCTCAAATAGGAAAGGGATATACCGGCACGCTGAGACAGATCCTGCAGAGAAAGATTCTTTTCCGCCCTCATTAGGCGGATTTTGTCTCCCATGGATAGTCCGGTGTCGGTTATATCCCCTTTTATTAACTGGGTTTTAGGCACGTTTAAAGCTATAGCCAATTTTTCAATTGTTTTTAGCGAAGGCCTTTTGGAACCCCGCTCAATTTCGCTGAGATATGATAAGGAAAGGGTCGCCCGCTGAGCTAAATCGTGCAGCGTATAACCCCGTTCTTCGCGCAGTGCGCGTATCTGTTCTCCCCTCACGATCATGCTTGACACTCCCGTCACAATACAGTATTACTATTATCCTACTATACTATTATTTGATAGTCAATGTGAGCGGGAGTGTGAATGACGTTTAGCGAGCGTATTTGCTCCAGATGTTCATATTCTCATAATCACCGCTAATATGGCAGTTATTCACCAGTGTGCCTCGATAACGGTAACCCAGGCGGTAAAAAACCAGGTTCATTCCGTAGGATGACGCCCGGGCCAGGCTGTACAGGCTGTATATGCCCCGGGCCAGGCATTCCTGCTCTAGGGCGGCGATTAGGTTGCTCATCAGGCCGCCTCCCCGGTTGCCCGGCAGTGTGGCGCAGTTGGTCAGCTCGGCATTGCCTTTGGAGATGTCTATTTCGGCAGCTGCGGCACTGATGATTCGTTTTTCTTCTTTAATTACCCTGAACAGGGCCGATTTACCCAGTACCCCGGCCAGATAATCAGGCTGGTCCACCGGACTAGGATAGGTGGAAAAGGCTTTGGTAAACAACTCCCCCAGCTCGACAACGTCCTTTAATGCGGGCGTCAACATGGTACAGCCGTCGGGAAGAGTGGCCGGCGCCTTGTGTGGCCGGGCTATAATTTCCCGCACCTGGGCCAGTAGTTCACGCCTATTTTCACTTTGGCAGCGCCGGGGTGTGGGGTAAGCGACTAAAAAGCAGCCGTCTTCACCGTTGAAAAAGCCATCCACCCAACCTTCGGATGAAAAACCGTGTTTCAAGTCGGGCAGGTGTGTTTTACGCACCGGGAAGATAATCTTTTCCAGGCCGTGGTTTACTGCGGTGTCATTAATATAATGCAGCAGTTCCCCGGGGTTCTGATAAGTGTAATCATTAACCCAGGCCCGCTTGCTGAATTGATCTATGGTAATCGTGACCGTAAATTTACGGTTCATTTCTTTGATGATGTTGTTATGCTCGTTAGTAGCAAACAATAGGCGATCCGCTCCTTTCGGTGATGTTGGTGCCAGGTGTTGCAAGTTGCAACTTGCAACACCTGGCACCGAATGCCTAGCCGGCTTCTTTTTTAGTAGTGCTGTTGGCTAGTTCCAGGGTTACCTTTTTGCCTTTCATCAGGCCGGCCGGGCCCGGGTTATTACGCCCTTTTTTCAACTTACAGTCGCTGCACTGGCACTCGCCGCTTTCGTAAGCCGGTTCGGTGTACGAGTAAACGTTGCCTTCAAAGTTGCGTAGGATCACCTTGTGATCCGACTGAGAAATCATGTACTGAGGCATCACGGGTATTTTGCCCCCGCCACCAGGCGCGTCGATTACATAGGTGGGGATAGCAAAACCCGAGGTGTGCCCGCGCAGATTTTCCATAATTTCAATGCCCTTGCCTACTGACGTTCTAAAGTGACCGATACCTTTGGCCAAGTCGCACTGATACAGATAATAAGGCCGCACCCGGATGGAGACTAACTTGTGCAGCAGCTTTTTCATGATATTGGGGCAGTCATTAACCCCACGCAGCAGCACCGATTGGTTGCCCAAAGGGATACCGGCATCAACAAGCCTGGCGCAAGCCGCTGCCGACTCGGCGGTAATTTCTTTGTGGTGGTTGAAATGGGTGTTAATCCACAGCGGCTGGTATTTTTTTAGCATGCTGCAAAGCTGTGGGGTAATGCGCTGGGGCAGTACCACTGGTGTCCGGCTGCCGATGCGGATAATTTCTACGTGTTTAATGCTGCGCAGGCGCGCAATAATGTACTCCAATCTTTCGTCGGACAGGGTAAGCGGGTCTCCGCCTGAAATAAGCACATCCCGTATTTTCCTATTCCCTTGGATGTAAGCGATGGCACGATCCACCTGTGTTTTAGGCAGGGGACGGTCGCTGCCCCCGGCCATGCGTCGTCGGGTGCAGTGGCGGCAGTACATGGAGCACTGGTCTGTTACCAACAGCAGTACCCGGTCCGGGTAACGATGGGTTATGCCGGGTGCCGGCGAGTCCACGTCTTCATGCAGCGGGTCGCTCATGTCGACTTCATTATAAAGTAGTTCTTTTAAATCGGGAATAGCTTGCTTTCTGACGGGACATTTTTTGTCCCCCGGGTCCATGATGCTGGCGTAATACGGTGTAATGGCCATGCGAAAACGCTTGAGGCATTGCCCAATGTCCCGGGCTTCTTTTTCTTGTATGTTCATTACTTTTTGCAGTGTTTCAACATCAGTGATGCGATTGTTAATCTGCCACTTCCAGTCGTTCCACTGTTCTGTAGTAATATTTCTGTAGTACGAAAGCCTTTTAACATTCTCGTCCATTTGGACCTCCCCGAATTTAATTTAAGTAATCATTGGATTAACTGACAACTTATTATAAACCAATGAGTTGCATGTGGCAATTGGGAAGAATAGACATATAAACTTGCTTGACCATATAATCGGACAATCAATTGATATAAGGGGTTGGCTTGTATTTTTACACTTGTTTACAGCCCTTTTCATTAGGATGCTCCAAAAGTACGCGCACGCTCGAATTTGGTTTTACAATTTGTAGGGTTATTAGGGTACGGCATGCCCCAAAATAAGACTTTTGGGATGTGTCATAAACCAACAATATTCCATGCCTTGTCGTAGGGGCAGCCCTTGCGGCTGTCCTAATTAATAATTCGGAGTTATGGGTGAACCGGGCACCCGGATGGGGTACCCCTTTTACCGTTGGTTGTAGTGGGCGCGGCGCTCCGGTGATATCGCTCCGCTCTCTCTTGCAATTCTTATTGTTGTGTTTGGAGTAGGTTGTTGTTACCGCATGGTATAAACTGCTTAACCGTTTGGCTACGCCCTAAGCAGCCATGAATTCGGGGCTATGACAGGCTAAACAACGCATCCAGGTGCACCGTTCGCTCCGGATATCACCGGATCGCCGCGAGAAGTTCTTGTTATAGGGGCACCCCCCTGTGCTTACCTGGGATTAATAGTTACGGCTGCAGCAGTTGTTCTGCGATGGCGCGAAATACCGGGGCTGCTGTTTCGCCGCCGCTGTGGCCTTTTTCGGCCAGCACCACGATTACGTAGCGGGGATTGTTTGCCGGTGTATACCCGGCAAACCAGGCGTTAACGGTGTCTTCCTCTCCGGCCACTTCCGCCGAACCGGTTTTACCGGCGCTGCCCCAAACCGGCAGGTCGGCCTGCTTCCCCGCTCCTGCGGTGGTGGTTAGGCGCATCAGTTCCTGTAACTGTTTGGCAGTATCCGTCTGCAGTGCCCGGCGCGGTTCCGGGCCTGCAATATATTCCATACTATGATCTTTGTCGTCAGATAAACCGGTTACCAGGCGGGGTGTAAAATAAATTCCGCCGCTGGCGATGGTGTTGATCATCGCCGCTAATTGAACCGGGGTTACCAGCACCGGGCCCTGTCCGATACTGCTGTTTGACAGGTTGAAGGCACTGCCGATTGGCGACAGATCCTGCTGGGCCTGTTTTACCGGGTACCCGGTAATGGTTTGGTCTGCCAGGCCTAGGGCTTCGGCGTAATTAATGATTTGTTCTGCCCCCAGCAGTTCCCCCAAATGGACAAAGAATGGATTGCACGAGTTGGCGAACGCTTCCGGGAAAGTTATTTCCCCGTGGCCCTGTTCATACCAGCAATGAATGGGTTCGGCGGCTGAGCCGGCACAGAAAAACTTGGCGCTGTTGTTAACCAGGCCGGTTTCCAGGGCGGCGGCGGCCAGTACCACTTTAAAAACCGAGCCCGGCTGAAACAGTGCAATATTGCGATCCATAAAAACATCGCCGGTGGGTGATTTGATGGTTTCCTCCATGTAACGGGGAGCCGGGTGAAAGCCGGGCCGGCTGGCCATAGCCAGGATATCGCCGGAACCGGCCTGCATTACTACCACGGCACCACTGTCTACCTCAGCATCCATAACGTCTTCTACAATCTGTTGCACATGGTTATCAATAGTGGTGACCACGTTACGGCGCGACGGGTCGCTGCGTGTTGTTTCCACCGTTAAGCCCGGCCCCCTGATGATCCTTCCGCGGGCGTCCAGGTTCAGGTACGCTAGCTCTTTCGGCTGCTGCCCCTTGAGCTGGGCCTCGTAAAAATACTCCAGGCCGGTCTTGCCCACCCAGTCGCCCAGGTCATAATGTTTGCCGCTGTCTGACCGCAGTTGTTTAAGCTGCTCGTTGCTGTCTATTTTGCCCAGATGGCCGGTGACGTGAGCCGCCAGCGTGTCCGTCCCGTAACGGTAGGAAACGGGCAGCAAAAAAACACCCGGCAGATTGGTTGTTTGCAAACTGTGCAGCTGGGCGGTATTAAGAGGGGCGGTTAGGCGATAAGCCCCGTCAATTGCTTTATCCGTTAATAAATCGGGGTTTATATTTAGGATGCGGGCCAAGGTCTTGGTATCTTGCTGCGGGTCGTCCATCAGTTGGGGAAATACAACCACACCGTTGGCGGTATAGACCCCGGTGAGGGGTATGCCGTTGCGGTCGGTAATTTGCCCGCGGGCATATTCCTCCAGTAGAACCTCTTCTACGTTCATTTGCCGGGCCTGTACCGCTAAAACGGCCCCCGGACCAACCTGGATATTATATAACTGCCAGGCGATGCCCATAAAAGCCAGCACTAAAAGCCAGCGTGACCACCCCAACCGGTGATTTTTTAAACCAGCCAAAAACAAAAACCCCTTTACATACATTGGGGACACTCAAATTGGGGACATTCCTCGACCCCATAGCCATGACCTTCAAGCTGAGGTGTGTCCCCTTTCCTTAATATCCCCTTTCCTTATTTCCTTATTATGGTTACCATCCAGCAGGGGTGTTATACGTTGGGTAGGACTTGGGTAGGACGTTAGGTGGTGGCGTTCAAGTCGGGGACGGTTCTTGACTTGAACGTCCCGACTTGAACGCTTTAAACGCTACGGCGAAGTAGTGAGTATGGGGGCAACGGTTGGGGCCAGGGGAGGTAGACTGTCTGGCGCGGGTGTGGGGCCGCTTCTACGGGTTGTCCCTGTTCATCCAGGATACTTGTAACCTGCATTTGGTATGTTTCGAGGCCGGGGGCGAATATTTCCAGCGTCTGACCGACGGCGAAACGATTGCGCTGCTCGACCTGGAGCATTTTCCGTTCCTGGTCGTAACCCAGCACAGCCCCTACAAAGGTGTAGTTGCGCCGGTAAATTGAATCCACCGGGGGTGGCGTGCCGCCGGGGGCACCGGCAATAAAACCGGTGGTGTAATCCCGGTTGCTTACTTTGCCGATCTCCTCCAGCCAGCCAGGCTGCACTTTGTACCCATCCGGGTCGGCCAGGTAGGCGTCTAATGCCCGGCGGTACACACCGGTAACGGTGGCCACGTAGTGGATGCTTTTAACCCGGCCTTCTATCTTGAACGCGGTAACCCCGGCCCGGACCAGACCGGGCAAGTGCTCCAGCAGGCACAGATCCCGGGAGCTCATAATGTAGGTGCCCTGGTCGTCCTCGTAAACCGGGAAATATTCCCCGGGCCTTTTCTCTTCCTCCAGGCGGTATTTCCAGCGGCAGGATTGGGCGCAGTCGCCCTGGTTGGCGTCGCGGCCGGTCATGTAATTGCTTAACAGGCAGCGCCCCGAGTAGGAGATGCACATGGCACCATGTACAAATACTTCTAGTTCAGTTTTAGCTCGCTCGCTGATGGTTGCAATTTCTTCCAGGCTTAATTCCCGGGCTACCACAATCCGCTCGGCGCCCAGGGCTGTCCAGGTTTGCGCACTGCGCCAGTTGGTGGTGTTGGCCTGAGTACTGATGTGAACCCGAAGCGCAGGCGCGGTTTCCCGAACCAGAGCCAGTACCCCCGGGTCGGACACTATTACGGCGTCCACTCCAATTTGGCTAAGAAACTCAATATAACCGGGCAGTTCTTCGATGTCCCGGTTGCGAGCGAATATATTCACCGTAACATAAACCTTAACCCCACGGCGATGGGCATATTCAACGGCTCGGGACAAGTTTTCCCGGTCAAAGGAGGCCGCGGCTGTTCTTAACCCAAAATCGGTGCCGCCCAGATAAACGGCGTCCGCCCCGTAGGCTACGGCATATTCCAGCTTTTCCGGGCTGCCGGCCGGGGCCACAATTTCCAGTTTACGCAAAAAAAAACCCCCTTAAAGGAAACCGCTTAAAAAATTAAGTCCGTGTCATTCTGCCGTGTCATTCTGAATGTAACGAAGTGTAATGAAGAATCTTTCTTTAAAGTTCACTTAAATGCACAAATTCTTCGCTGCGCTTAGAATTACCACGCGTACTAGCACGACGATAAACGAATACAACTTGCTGGTTGGGCTTTGGTGCCAGGTGTTGCAAGTTGAAAGCTGCAAAATACGCAACTTTCAACTTGCAACACCTGGCACCTTACGAGTAGTGACTCCTGACTCCCATTATTATCAATTCTGCCCCTGGTATTTGTTAATATTGTTGTTGTGTTCCTGCAGGGTGCGGGAAAAGGCGTGGCTGCCGTCGGGCTTGGCCACGTAGTAAAGAAAATCGTGTTCTTCGGGTTCTATCACTGCTTGCAGTGAAGGCCAGCCCGGACAGGCTATGGGGCCGGGGGGCAGGCCGGGATACTTGTAAGTGTTGTAAGGTGAATCTACTTCCAGGTCTTTATAAAGCAATACTTCCTTTGGTGTTTCCAGGACGTACTGAATCGTGGCGTCGAGCTGCAGGGGCATGCCTATTGCCAGCCGGTTGAATATGACACCGGCGATGCGAGCTCTGTCTCCGGCCACCCGGGCCTCCCGCTCAACCATTGAGGCAATGATTACAGCCTGGTGTAAAGTGAGATCCCTGTCTGCCGCTTGCTTGATATAGTTTTGCTCTTCTATTACCGTGTTAAACCTGTCCAACATCATTTGAACCAGTTTTTCAGGACTGGTAACGGGGCTTACATGATAGGTGTCGGGATAAAGGTATCCTTCCAGTCTGTTATTCTCGGCCGCAATATCCTTTAGGTAAGGATAATTCCATTCACTGTCGGTAAGCCGCAGGAAATCATCCTTGCCGGTAATGCCATTTTGCTCCAACATTCCGGCCACCTGGGCCACGGTAAAACCTTCCGGCACGGTAATTTTAATCGTTTCGTCAGGCCCTTTGATTAACTGGCCGTTTATTTCATCCAGTGTCATGGCCGGGTTTAACTGGTAGGTGCCGGGCTTGAACTGACCGTCGATGTGGTGGTACCTGGCGTATAGTCGAAAAGCCAGGGCGCTGTGTACCAAACCTTCACTTTCCAGCTGGCCGGCAATATATGCTGTGGATGAATTTTTCGGCACCACCACATTTACTTGTTCCTCTGCCCCGGCCTGATCCACAGGGCTAAACACTGCGCGGGCTTGTAAGTATCCCACAGCCAGTACAAAGAGCAACAATACAATTATCCATAGTCCGTAATTGGATTTACGTTTTCTTTTTTTACCCATTCGTACCACCGTTGACCCCATGTTGCATCACACTCCGGATGTCTTTTCTATTTAGTATGCATAAGTCAGCGCCTGGAACCTAGCTCAGGGGTTCGCTGTCGGGCAGTTGGCTATCCTGGTCGGGCACTTCATCATCTTCATCTATGTTTTCGTCCTCTTCACCGTCAACCGGTTCGCTGTCCGGCTCGTTTTCTTCCTGCTCACCATCAGGCGGTTGGAAGTCTGGATCAATTTCCGACTGCTCGTCATTGACTGGCTGCAATACCTGATCTTCTTCAATGGCTGGCGGCGATTCCGGCTCTGTGGGTAAAGGCTGGGCAGTAGCCGGCGGTTTAAGATCTTCGTCCAGAGGCACTATTACTGCCGGGCTGGTCGCCCCCGTGCCGATAGCTATAATCCGGCGCACCGGGTGGTACAAGCTTGGGGTCAGCTTTTCCTCCACCTTTTCGCCATCTTTCCACACGTAACGCACGGCAGCAGCTTTAAAACCGTTTTTTCCTCCCTGCTTGACCACTTTTTCGCCTTCAGCCAGGTTGGGATCTTTCTCGTAAACCACAGTGGGCTCAATTTTTGCCGTTACCCAGCTGGACAGTTCTACCTGAGGTGTTTTTTCGGTATTGCCATATAGTTTAACGGTCAGGTTGTTGCCGGATACAATTGACTTGGCATAGATGTAAAAATCTGCGTTATTGGCAAATTTAAAGTCCACTGCACCGTATACCACGGTGGCATCGCGGCCGATGGGCACATAGCTGACGGGCAGCGAGTGATTGTTTCTCTCAACTATTTTCAGGTTGGCCAGCAAAACTGCGTTATAAAGGGTGGATGACACCTGGCAAACACCGCCACCCAGGCCCGGCACCAGTTCGTTATTGACAATAACGTTGGCGCTTTTGTAGCCGGCTTCGGAACTGCGGGGACCCACTACCCGGTTGAAAGAAAACTCTTCTCCGGGAGCAATTAATAGGCCGTCCAGCGCCGCTGCGGCTACCCGGATATTATATGTACGGTCTGCTTGGCCGGCGTCGAACCTGGTGCTGTATTGCGCAATTAGGCCGTTAATTTCCATGGACTCAATATCCTGGGTGGTACGCAGCGGTGCTACGTCTATAACCGGCAGGGTAACCTCTAAAAGTTCGGCCCGGTTGGCAGTTATTTGTTCGGTGATATCCTTTTCCAGGGCCGCAAAATCAATTTTGGTACCCATACGCCCCGGGACAATAATCACCCGGTCATCCTGCAGCACCTTAAAACCAGCGTTTTCGGGCTCTACAATTATGTTTGGCCAGGCCTGGGCAACTTTAATTTCAAGTTGCTGCCGATCCTGCAGCAGATCCGGTTTAATGTGCAGGCCTTGGAGTTTGACACGCTGACGTTCGGCCAGGCGGGTGAAAATTGAGCCGCTATTGCCCACCTGCTCGGCCTGGCGCAAGGATTTATCTACATCCAGGGAATAACCCAGTTCCCCTGCGGGTAACTGGCAAGTGTTTGCGCCGTAAACCATTTGCACCGGCAATGATTCTATGCTGACGGCCAGTTCGTTTAGTTTACTTTCCGCATCTCCCCGGGTTAAACCGCCTAAATCCAATGGGCCTACGTGAACACCCGGTATGATGCCGTCTACGGCGAAAGAAACACCATTTAGCCCAAAAAAAGCGCCGACTAAAAGTAAAAGCGCAATGATAATACCCAGGCCTACCCGATACATGGCGCTCCCCCCGGTATTCTTTCTATTAACTCTATAGTGCTTGAAATTTCCAGGTCAGGCAAGTCCTAAATGATAATTATGCAAAAAATAACATAAACTGTTAAAAAAGATAAAGCTGGCCGCAAACATTAAACGCCCAGCTTGACATGCTGTTTATGTGGTCAGCATACCACTTTACTCTTCTACAAAAAAATCGAACTCGGCCATGCACTTATCTTTGACCTTGTCCCATTCCTCATCGTCAATCTCAACCATTATTTCATTACCGTCCTCGTCCATGTCGAAGCGTAGGATGAAAGCTTCACTCTCGGTCTCACTTTCACCATCAACCTCTTCTTCATCGTCCGCCGGGGCCAGCACGGCATATGTCTTACCTTCCACGTCCAGAACGCCATAAACAGCCACATCGTGTTCGGCGCCGTCTTCGTCAACAATAGTTATAATATCGTCCAGCTCGGGCATAAAACCCACCTCTTTCCAAAAGTTACGGCTATTCTATCCAAAAAAAGGGATGATGTCAAGAATTGTTGTGGGACAGGGAGTCCAAGTAACCTTGCAGTATTATTGAGGCTGCCATTTGGTCAACCACGCTGCGGCGCTTCTTGCGGCTCACATCGGCTTCAATAAGTAACCGCTGGGCGGCAACGGTACTAAGCCTTTCATCCCAGGTTTCCACCGGCAGGCCCGACCGCTTTTTGATTAGCTCGGCAAATTTCAGGGCCTTTTGAGCCTGGGGGCCATAACTGCCGTCCATATTACGCGGCAGCCCGATAATTATTTTTTCTACCTCGTATTTTTGCACCACAGAGTCTATTTTATCCAGATCTTCTTTAATTTTTCCTTTGCTACGGATGCTTTCCAACCCCTGGGCCGTCCAGCCCAACTGGTCGCTTACCGCCATCCCAATATTCTTTTCGCCAAGATCCAGTCCCAGTATGCGCATATCTTCTCCTTCGTCTCGGTGCTAGGTGCCAGGTGTTGCAAGTTGCAAATCTTTGATTTGCAACTTGCAACACCTGGCACCTATATTACTTTGATGCAAAAATCGGGGCAGGATGCGGCGCAGTAGCTGCATAAGCGGCAGAGGGTTTCGTCTACTGTGGCCCGGTTGCTTTCGATACGCAACGCCCCGGCGGTGCATCTTTCTACACACTGGCCGCAGCCGCGGCACCATTCCTCAATATGTAGCCGGCGCGCCTGGCTGGACAGGCCGGGCACCAGGGCCGGGTCGGGTGTCTGCCCGGAAAACCTGGCTGCGTTATAGATGATTTCTTCTTTAGACTGCATGCCCACCGCCACTGCGGCCAGCTCGGGCATGGAGAGCACAAATTCCATAGCCCGGTCGGCATCGGGGATAAGATGGCCGCCGCCCAGGCATTTCATGCCGTAAATCCCTTTACCCATAGTGGCGGCAAATGATATGGCCTCCAGCATTTCATCCAGGCTGCCGTCCTGAATGCCGATGCCCGCCAGGTTGATGATGGGGTGGATAACCTCTATTTCGGGTATCGAGGCCGCGGCGCGCACTCCGGCCACGCAGTGGGTTGAGATACCCACTGCCCGCACCAACCCCTGAGCACGGGCAGACACCAGGTAATCTAAGGCTTCCTGGTGTCCTTTAATAGTGAAATATGATTCCTGTTCGTGCAGTAAGAATATTTCTATGGTGTCACGTTCAAGTGATTTAAGTGCGTAATGAAGACTTTTTTCCATTTCTGCCCGGGTGTGAGCATACGATTTGGTGGCAATGTTTACGTCAACGGGGTGACCGCGCAGCGCCTCCCGAATATATGGGTAGCAGTTGTAACTTTCTGCGGTATCGATAAAGTTGATGCCCATGCCTAAAGCCAGACGAATTAATCCGGACCCTTCATCCAGGGGCAGGTTCCTCTGCATTGGGCCGATGGTTAAGGCGCCAAAGCAGAGCCTGGACACGGTGAGTCCCGTGCCCCCAAGTTTTCTGTACTGCAATGTTCGGTCGGTTAGCCGGCGGCCAGGTACTTCTTCACCAGTTCCTCCAACAGCTCGTCCCGTTCCAGCTTACGAATCAGGCTTCTAGCGTTGTTGTGGTTGGTGATGTAGGCAGGGTCGCCGGAAAGAAGGTACCCGACAAGCTGGTTGATGGGATTATATCCTTTTTCTTTAAGCGCGTCGTATACCTCAAGCAGTATTTCCCTGGCCTTGTTCTCTTCCGCCTGGACTTTAAACATTACTGTGTTTTCGGTAATTTCCCTGGACATGAGAAATACCTCCCCCATTAAATTACCACCCGGGCCCTGCGGCGTACCACAGGTTATATTTCCTATTATAACCGCAAACAGTCATTATGAGAAGTGTTCATCCATAGTTGAAGCTGGCCTCCAGAAAAACGATATGGCGCGTATTCCGTATGGAAATAATACTAAAAAAGTGAATTTATATGTTAAATGTTGTCATCCTGAGCGTAGCGAAGAATCTTAAGCCTTTTAAAAACTAAGATTCTTCACTGCGTTCAGAATGACAGGATTCATGTATTCATAGCAATGACAGGCTTAATGACAAGGTTCTTCACTTGTTGTATTCATAGCAATGACCACGCGTACACGCAACACGATCAACAAATACAACTTTCTGGTTAGGCTTTGGTGCAAATTAATAATTTATTTGCCGGCTTGGGCAGCTACCAGGGGGTAGACTTTATCCAGGGCGAGTTCCACTCCTGAGGGGTCTTTGCCTCCGGCCTGGGCCATATCCGGCCGGCCACCGCCGCCACCACCCACCAGTGGGGCTATTTCTTTGATCAGTTTGCCGGCGTGCAGGCCGTTACCAAGCAGATCTTTGCTCACCGCGGCCACCAAATTAACTTTACCGGCCGCAGCCGAGGCCAGCACAATTACACCGGAACCCATCTTGTCGCGCAGCAGGTCAACCATAGCACGCAGGCTGTCCATGTCGGCAGCGTCAGTGCGGGCAGACAGAACCTTGACCCCGGCCACATCCCTGGTATTATCCAGCATACTTTGCACTTCGTAGCGAGCCAGCCTTGCCCGCAGCGTTTCGGCTTCCCGTTCTACTTCACGCAGTGTTTGGGCCAGGTTTTCGACCCGGTGCACTACTTCGTGGGGTGCCGCCTTGACCACCCGGGCAATATTATTTAGCTGTTCATCCCGGGAACGATAATAATGCATAGTTCCTTCCCCGGTCACTGCCTCTACCCGGCGCAGCCCCGATCCTACGCTGCTTTCGCTGAGCAACTTGAAAATACCCATTTCGGCGGTGGACCTTACGTGTGTGCCGCCACACAATTCCAGGCTGAAATCGCCCATTTTAACCAGACGTACCCGATCGCCGTATTTTTCGTCGAACAGGGCTGCCGCACCCATTTCCTTGGCCTCGTCCAGGGTGGTAAGCAGTGTCTCCACAGCCAGATTATGCAGGATGGCCTCGTTTACCTTTTGCTCTATCCGGGCCAGCTCTTCCTGGCTGATGGAAGTAAAGTGGGTAAAGTCGAAGCGCAGTCGGTCTGGTGATACCAGTGAACCTGCTTGGTTCACGTGCTCGCCCAACACCTGCCGCAGTGATTTATGCAATAGGTGCGTGGCTGAGTGGTTACGAGCTATATTCATCCGTCGCTGTACATCCACCTGCACATCCACTTCATCGTTGACATTAATGGTACCGCTGGTTACTTGGCCCCGGTGCAGATGCAGACCTTCCACCGGCTTGGTGACTTCCCCGATTTCCACTGCGGTGCTCGGGGCGGTCAGGGTGGCGTGGTCGGCAAGCTGGCCGCCGGACTCGGCGTAACAAGGGGTGATGTCCAGCACTATTTCTACTTCCTGCCCGGCCACTGCTTGATCCACCTGCTGGTCGCCTACAAAGATGGCCTTGATTTTAGAGCGGCTGTTAAGAGTGTCGTAGCCGGTGAAAACAGTTTCTCCGGTTTGCTCCAGTACTGATTTCAACAGCGCTGATTTTTCCGACAAGTATTCGGTTTCCTGCCTGGCGCTGCGGGCCCTTTCGCGCTGCTTTTCCATTGCTGCGGTAAAACCAAGCTCGTCCACTGCCAGGCCGCTCTCGCCGGCTATTTCCATAGTCAGTTCCAGCGGGAATCCGTAAGTATCGTAAAGCCGGAAAGCCTTTTTCCCGTCTATGGAGGCTTTACCTGCTTGCTTGGCTTCAAATATCAACCCGTTTAACAATTCGGTACCCTGGGCCAGAGTTTCACCGAATCTTTCTTCCTCGGTTTTAATGACCCTGGAAATCAGGTCTGCGTTTTTGGTCAGTTCAGTGTAATTGTCACCCATTTTTTCAATGACCGCGCCGGCTACCCGGTACAGAAACGGGTCTTGGACCCCCAGCACCCGGCCAAAACGAACAGCCCGCCTGAGCAGGCGGCGCAGCACGTAACCGCGTCCCTCGTTGGATGGCAGTGCGCCGTCGGCGATGGCGAAGCACAGCGCCCGCACGTGGTCGGCGATCACTTTTAGAGCCAGGTCGATGTCGGCACCGGAGCCATACGGTTTGCCGGTCAGGTTGCCGGTAAAGTCCATGATATCCCGCAGCAGGTCGGTATCAAAATTTGTTTTTACATTTTGCAGTATTGAAGCCACCCGCTCCAGGCCCATGCCGGTGTCAATGCCTTTACTTTTTAGCGGTGTATAGTTACCTTCCTCGTCCCGGAAGAACTGAATGAATACCAGGTTCCATATTTCCAGATACCGGTCGCAATCGCAGCCCACGGCACAGTCGGGCAAATCGCAGCCTCTTGCTTCGCCCAGATCATAATAAATCTCAGAACAAGGTCCACAGGGACCAACGCCGATTTCCCAGTAGTTAGTATCCTTGCCCATGCGCACGATGCGATCCTTGGGGATACCCACGTCCTGGTGCCAGATATCAAAAGCTTCGTCGTCGTCCTGGTAAATGGTGATCCACAGTTTTTCAGGGGCCAGACCCAGTTCTTTGGTTACGAATTCCCAGGCCCAGGGGATGGCGTCTTTTTTAAAATAATCACCGAAAGAGAAGTTGCCCAACATTTCAAAAAAGGTATGGTGCCGGGCGGTACGCCCCACCGAATCGATATCCGGAGTGCGCAAGCATTTCTGGCAGGTGGTGGCCCTGAGTACCTCGGGCTTGGCAGCCCCGGTGAAAAATGGCTTAAAGGGTACCATCCCGGCTGCTGTCCATAAAATGCTGGGATCGTTATGCGGGATTAGTGAGGAACTGGGCATAATTTTGTGTCCCCGTTGTTCAAAAAACTTTAGGTATTTGGCTCTAATTTCTTTGCCTTGCATTTAACTCCACCCCCAAAAAGTGTGACAGATGTGATGCCGGCCACTAAAACTAACTTCGTTTCATTAGAATGTCGCATGAATGTCGCAAACCTGGACTTCTTCAGTGGTTTAAGATGATGCCGGTTTTTATAATTATAAATAAAAGCCTTCCTTCCCCTGACAGGGACGGAAAGGCTCCGTGGTACCACCCTGCTTAACAGCGGCCTCTGAATTTTGTTTATAACAGACCGTTGTCCGCCCCTTAGACGTTAACGCTGTCAGGCGGCGTATTTTATATAATTATCATCTGCATTATGGAAAAAATCTTTACTTTTTTCCCCAAATTTAACCTATTAATTGGCGCTATAATTATACATAATTGGTTTAATAGAGTCAAGCTGTAGGGTAAGGGGCCTAATTATACTCGGGTATGAATTTGCGGAGGGTGAAGCGGAAGATTACCCGTAGAATGGCGGCCAGCGGCACGGACAGGATTAGGCCGGTGAGCCCGTAAAGCTGGATGCCGGCTAAAAGCACCAGGATTACGAACAGGGGATGCAAACCAACCCGTTTACCAATCACCCTGGGACCGATGATGGCGGATTCGAATTGCTGGATTACCAGGTAGGCGATAGCTACTTTTAGCACCATCCACTTGGAAACCAGCAGAGCCAGAGCAATGGCCGGGATGGCGCCGATTAGCGGGCCAAAATAGGGTATTAGGTTGGTCATGCCGGCGAATATGCCCAGCATCAGCGCGAACTCCATGTTTAAAACAGTCATGGCCAGGCCGGTCATGATCCCTACAATTAAGCTTACCAGCAGGTAACCGCGAACATAGCTGTCTATGATTTTGCTAATTTCGCTGCCCAGGGCCAGCACGTCTGTCCTGCTTTGGGGTGGTATAAAGGAGACGGTACGGTCGGTGAACAGTTCAATGTCTTTTAACAGGTAAAAGGCAAATACCGGGGCCAAGATAATGTTGAATACATACCCCGCCAGCCCCAGCAGGGTTTCCACCACCCGCTCGGCCTGCTCCACCAGGATGTTTTCCAGCCAGCCAATGCGTTCATCGATAATCCGGCGCAGGGTTTCCGGAATGCCTGCCTGGGCGTATTCTATTTGCAGCGAAGCGGTGAACTGTTGTACCTGAGCAGCATAACCGGGCGCTGCTTCGGCTACCCGGTACATCTGGGCAATGAAATAGGGCATGCCGTAAAGCAGCAGCCCGGCCACAATAAATGACATGGCCGCATAAACAATAAAAATGGCGGATATTCTGGATACCCCTTTGTGTTCTACCGCCCGCACCAGAGGGTAAAACAGGTAAGTTATAACCACGGCCAGAATCAGGGATAAAAAAATACCCCGTAGGAGGTAGATGAAATAGACCATGAATACCGCCATGATTGCCGCAAATATGATCCAGTAATTTTTTTTCCGGCGCCACCAAGGCAAAATCCCCACCACCCCAACAATAAAAGCACGACCAAGTTTTTCTTCGGTGCGCTTTATTCTGTATTAGATTAATTTGCCCCAAAAGTATGAAAAAGTGAGGATGGCGGTCCCCACTTTTCGGATATCGGTTTCGGTTACCTTTTTTTGATTAATCCGTCCACTGTTCGGGTTACGCCTCTTAACATCTTATCGGCTGCCCGACGCGGGTGCATACGCCTGACCCTGTCCATGCCGAGCAGTTCCCCTGGCTTGCGCTGTGGTTTTTTCATCATGTTCATAACAGCGGCCAAAACACTGCCGGCTATTAAGCCCCGCCAAAAATTTCTGGTCAAAAAACTCACCTTCCTATTACAGTAGGTTTTCATTCGCCGGGTCAAAAGAAACCAGGCTGCCGTCCTCGCCAACTTCGAAAATGTTGACCCCTTCTTTGTTTAACCTGTATTCAACGCAGCAATCCCAGCAGTAGTATTGCTCTACGCCCACCTTGCCGGTGGCTTTGCCGCCGCATACCGGGCAATGCAACCTATCGCCTCCTTGACATTCTCATAAATACATTATGCCCAATTTTTAACCCGGTAATGCAAAGAGGGGTCAGACTTTTGTGTCAAAGGAACCGTCCCCATGACACAAAAGCCTGACCCCCTTCTTACTCGATGGTGCCGCCGCCCAGGAGATTGTCCCTCTGGTAGAAAACTACGGCCTGGCCTGGCGTGATGGCTAGCTGCGGTGTTTCGAAATCGACTCGTACCCGGTGTTCATCTACCGGGGTTACGGTGGCTGGGGCGGGTTCGCCGTTGTACCTGATCTGGGCCTGAACTTGGGTGGGGCCGGTGAGTTTGTCCACCAGCACCAGGTTTAGGTCTGCCGCCATCAGGCTGGTTTTGCTTAATGATTCTACAGGCCCGACAACTACGGCGTTGCGCTGGGGGTCAATTTCCACCACATAAACCCTTTCCCCGGTGGCCAGGCCCAGACCGCGGCGCTGGCCGATGGTGTAAAAGGCAATGCCTTCGTGGCGGCCTATTTCATTACCGGCCAAATCCAAAAAGGGGCCGGGCTTAATCTGTTCAGCAACGTTTTCCCGCAAGAAATTGCGGTAGTTGTCGTCGGGCACAAAGCATATTTCCTGGCTTTCGGGCTTTTCCGCCACCTTTAAGTCTCTTTGCGCGGCCATCTGCCGCACTTCATCTTTGACGAAACCGCCCAGCGGCATTAGGGTGTGAGCTAACTGGTTCTGGGTCATGGAATACAAGAAGTAGGTCTGATCCTTGCGTTGGTCCCTGGCTTTCTTAAGCGTGTGGCGGCCGGTTTGTTGGTCGTAACCGATGATGGCGTAATGGCCGGTGGCCAGGTAGTCGGCTTCCAGGGACCTGGCTTTTTGCAGCAGGGCCTCAAATTTGATTACCCGGTTGCAGACTACACAGGGGTTGGGGGTGCGGCCCCTGACGTACTGGCGAATGAAATCCTGTACCACTGTCTGCCGAAACAGGGCGTGGAAGTTCAGCACGTAATACGGAATGCCCAGCTTGTCGGCGACGGCACGGGCATCGTCCACCGCTGCCAGGGAACAGCACCCCACGTAATCGCCGTCCACCTCGGTTACCGCAGGGTCCCATATCTGCATGGTCACTCCGATTACCTGATAACCCTGCTCAAGTAAAAGAGCGGCGGTGACAGAACTGTCCACGCCGCCGCTCATGGCCACAACTACTGTTTTATTATTTGTGTCCAAAATATCACCCGGTATCCGTTATTTTTGTTTTTCTTTGTAGTCCTTAATCGCGGCGTGCAGCGCATCGGCGGCCAGGTTGGAGCAGTGCATTTTTTTGGGCGGCAGACCGTCCAGCGCTTCTGCCACTGCTTTGTTGCTAAGCTGCAACGCTTCCTCAATGGTTTTGCCCATAGCCATTTCGGTAACCATACTGCTGGTGGCGATGGCTGCCCCGCAACCGAAGGTTTTAAACTTTATATCTTTAATGACGTTGTCTTCAACTTTAAGGTAAATTTTCATAATGTCGCCGCAGGAGGGGTTACCCACTTGTCCTACGCCGTTGGCGTCGGAGATTTCGCCTACATTACGTGGATTTTCAAAATGATCCATCACTTTTTCAGTATACATGCCCGCATCCTCCCCCGTATTTTTTGCATATTGATAAAAAATATCCGTACAGGTATTCAATTCAGTAGTCAGAATTCAGAATACTTCCAGCCAATAAACCGTTCCCTTACTCTGACTCCTGAATCCTGACTCCTGACCAGTTATACCTGCCTTTGACAAGTATCACTAGCCTTACATGACACACAGTCGCTTTCAATGGCAAACTCGTTTTCCTGATCCAAAGGTGACATGGCCCTTAGCCGTTCCACGATGGGCGGCATTACTTCCATAAAGCTATCAATGTCTTCGGGCTTATTGTCACGCCCCAAAGTGATGCGGATGGAACCGTGCGCCAGTTCATGGGGAATGCCCATGGACAGCAGAACGTGGGACGGTTCAAGTGAACCGGATGTACAGGCTGACCCGCTTGATGCCGCGAACCCTTTCATATCCAGGCTAAGCAGCATTGATTCACCTTCAATGAATTCAAAAGTGAAACTGGCATGGTTGGGCAGGCGCATAGTGGGATGGCCGGTTACCCTGGTGTGGGGAATTCTGTCCATGACCTCCTTAATCAATTTATCCCGCAATCCTTTCAGGTAAGCGGGTTCTTGATCCAGCTCCTGAACCGCCAATTCACAGGCTTTGCCCATGGCAACGATGCCGGGGACATTTTCGGTGCCCGAGCGGCGCAGTTTCTCTTGGGCACCGCCATGGAACAGGGATTGTCTCCAACGGGTGCCTTTACGGATGTACAGGGCGCCAATTCCTTTGGGCCCGTATATTTTGTGACCGCTGATAGTTAACAGGTCTACCCCTAGTTCGTTCACGTCAACGGGTATTTTGCCCAGCGTCTGCACGGCATCGGTGTGGAAAGTGATACCCTTGCTCTTGGCCAGGGCCGCCAGTTCCTTAATGGGTTGAATGGTGCCCATTTCGTTGTTAGCGTGCATGATGGTGACCAGGATGGTCTTGTCGGTTATGGCATTGGCCAAATCATCAACGTCGACCATGCCGTGCTTGTCAACCGGCAGAATGGTAATGGTAAAACCCTGTTTGGACAACGACTTGACGGTGTTTAGTACAGCATGGTGTTCCACGGCGGAAGTGATGATGTGGTTGCCGCGGTTTTTATTAATCATGGCTACACCGTGGATGGCCATGTTATCTGACTCGGTACCGCCACTGGTAAAAACAATTTCGTTGGGTTGGGCGCCGATGGCCCGGGCCACTTTTTCACGAGCTTCTTCAATGGCTTTTCTGACTACCCGGCCGAAGTAATGCAAACTAGTGGGGTTGCCGAAATAATCGGTTAGATATTTTTGCATCTCCTCAAAAACTTCCGGACGTACCGGCGTAGTGGCGCTGTGGTCGAAGTAAACTCTTTGCACTTGATCTGCTCCTCCTTTGGGGCTTGTATTGTTGCTGGATTGAGAAATATTAAATTTTGCACACTATTATTATTTAATATTTTAATCAAGATTTAAATGCGTCTTTCCTGTTCCGCTTTGTCGGCGTCGCGTAACATATCGGCCAGACTGATGGAGTCCATGAGCTCGGCTAGTGAGTCTCTGACCCTGGCCCATACCGACCGGGTGATGCAGTATTCGGACTGGATGCACTCGGCGGGTTCAATCTCGCTTACGCAGTCCACCGGGGCAATCGGCCCTTCCATGACCCTGATAATGTCACCTACCGTTATCTTTTCGGGATCCCGGGCCAGTATATAACCTCCCTGCGAACCCCGCACGCTTTTTACCAACCCTGTTTTACGCAGGGTGGCAATTAACTGTTCCAGGTAGTTTTCCGAAATGTTTTGTCGTTCTGCCACCGTCTTCAGCGGAATGGGTTCGGTTCCGTAATGCTGGGCCAAGTCGAACATGGCCTTTAACCCGTAGTGTCCACGTGTGGACAGCCGCAATAATCCCACCCTCTTTAATTCACACTGATTCACTCGGAATTGATTACACGGATATCTTAGCATTCCGATAGGTTATTGTCAATTAAGTTTTTCTTACTTTTGTCCTACTGTTTATCATTTTTTTTTCGGCTATGCCAACGTTCCCAGATGTTTTTTTCTTTTTCCTGCTCCGAAGGACTGTAAAAGATCCTGTTGGTCATGTTATCGGGCAGGTATTGCTGAATTACCCAGTGGTTTTGATAATCATGGGGGTATTTATAACCGATGCCGTGACCCAGGTTTTGCTTGGCGCCACTATAGCTGGTATCGCGCAGGTGCGACGGTACCGCCGTTACTCTTTCGTTGCGTACCGCTTCCAGGGCAGCTTCGATACCCAGGTATGCGGCGTTGCTCTTGGGTGCCAGGGCCATGTACACCGCGGCTTCGGCCAGGATAATTCTGGCTTCGGGCATACCGATGCGCTCTACTGCCTGGGCTGCGGCTGTGGCTATCACCAGGGCCTGGGGGTCGGCCAGTCCGATGTCCTCGGCAGCCAGGATCATAATCCGCCGGGCCACAAAAACAGGGGCTTCGCCGGCATGCAGCAGTCTGGCCAGCCAGTAAAGGACAGCCTGGGGATCCGAGCCCCGCATGCTTTTGATGAAGGCTGAGATAACGTCGTAATGTTCATCCACCCGGTCAAACTGAATGATGCGGTTTTGGCAGACGCTTTTTACCGCTTCCAAAGTGATTAAACGCCTGCCGTCTTCCCCGGGCAGCGTGGTTAGCACCGCCAGTTCCAGCACGTTTAGGGCTGATCTGGCATCACCGTTGGCAAAACCGGTAATCGCATTCTGCACGCCATCTTCCAGTTCTACCCGGTAGTCACCCAGACCGCGTTCGGTGTCGGACAGGGCCCGCTGCAGTAGCCGGCCCAACGCAGCTGTTGATAGTGGCTCCAACCGGTATAACAGCGACCGGGACAACAGGGGCCGGTTTATTGCGAACATGGGGTTTTCGGTGGTGGAACCCACCAGCACCACGGTTCCGTCTTCGACAAAAGGCAGCAGCGCGTCCTGTTGCGCTTTGTTGAAACGGTGAATTTCATCTATGAACAGCACGGTACGCCGGGCGTACATGCCCAGGCGGTCTTTGGCCTGTTCCACCACTTTGCGGATATCCGCCACCCCGGCCATCACAGCGTTTATTTTTTCAAAGTGGGCGCTGGTTAGGTTGGCAATGATATGGGCCAGGGTGGTTTTGCCGGTGCCGGGCGGGCCGAAAAGAATTAGTGACTGCAGCCCGTCGCTGGTAATGAGTTTATTTAGCGGCCGGCCCGGCCCCACCAAGCTGAGCTGTTCTTCAAACTCTTCCAGCGTGCGCGGCCGCATCCGTACAGCCAGAGGAGCTGCTTTGTGCATATTTTTTTCGGCCGCCTGTCGAAACATGTCTTCCAATTTGGTCACCACCCTAAAAAAATCATAAAGAAGAGAGCTTACAGGCTGTGCGAAGATAAAAAAAGGCACGCACTAAAGCAAGTTCCTTAGCCGCGCGCCCTTTGGTACAATATTAATTTTTTTGGCCATTAAAATGATTTTAAAAAATGGCATTAAACAGTTTAAAATAAAAATAAAGGCCGCATTACGCGATATGCTTGTCTATCGCTGCCTGCAGTTCCTTTTTGGTTTTGAATCCGACTATTCTTTCCACTTCTTTGCCGCCTTTAAAAACAATCAGCGTAGGGATGCTAACAACCCCAAAATTTGATGGGATGGTCTTGTTTTCATCCACGTTCAACTTGGCCACTGCTATTTTACCTTCATAGTCCTTGGCCACCTCTTCCACCACGGGAGCAATCATTTTGCAGGGTCCACACCACTCCGCCCAAAAATCCACCAGTACCGGTGTGGTGGCATTATCAATAAATTGCTGAAAGTTTGATTCACCGAGAATGTTGATGTTCTCACTAGCCACGTTATTCTCTCCTTTCAACGTTACTTATGTTGCTGCACAATGCTGCCCTAATTAGAATTAACAATTAGTAATAACAAAATAAGACCGTTAATAGATTCCCAAGGATAGCATATCCACATTTTATATAATATCTGCATAGATAAAAAATGTCAATTCATATTGTTAAAAACGCCCAGCCCTAATAGTTTGTCTACTACATAACCGGCCATGCACAGACCCGCCACCGATGGGACATAAGAGATACTGCCCGGCACGGGGCGCTCCCCGGGTCTTTGACACTTGCTTTAATATAGAAATCTCTGCAAGCCTTGAAAACAGGGCTTTTTTTATTGGAAAACTGTCAAATTTTCTCCAATAGATGTTGCGTAATTTTGCGTAATGTGTTATAATATAAGGGATTGGAGGGGTTTCTTACCGTGCGACTTAGTATATCCAAGTCTAAAAATGCTACTTCACTTTATGTCATACAATCCGTTTACGAAAACGGTAAACGTTCTACCAGAGTTGTTGAAAAGTTGGGAACGGTTGCTGAATTACAGGAAAAACTAAATGGGCAAGAACCCATTAAATGGGCTAAAGCATACATAGA
>LADP01000020.1 GCA_000961575.1 Peptococcaceae bacterium BRH_c8a | reverse complement strand
ATTTCCACCCGTTTGACGGGCATGGGTTTGTAGGTTCCGGTTAAGAGCTGGTTCTTCACCGTGCCCCAATGTTGAATCAGGTAAACTTGTAGTTGTTCTATGGTCACTCCGTCAACACCGGGGGCTCCGCCGTTCTGTTTAACCCGCTTGTAGGCAGAGAGCATGTTGTTCCTTGCCAGCATGTGTTCCAGCAGGTCGTTCTGGTCTGCGCGAGGGGAATGGTCGAGTTGTGCCAGCGAAGAGCTCGGCGCTCCGGCATACCCTGGCGGCTTCACCGCTGCTCTTTGCCGTGAGCCCTCTTTGTTTGAGGTTGGCTGCTGTCGTTGCTCTTTGCACGAACGCATCGGGTTCCTCTCTCCTTTAGGTTCGGTCCTTCCGGGTTCGGGCGTCCCCTACTGCCGTATTATGACCTCGGCTGACTCCTGCAGGTTCAGCGCCGCCTCACGGCGACGGTTACCAAGTTACTTGGCTTATCCTGCAGGCCTCCCCAGATAAGAACGTCATCTTTCCGCTCATGTACCCGCCCAAGTTTACTGCCTCAGCCTTTGGCGGCTTTGGATTTTGTCATGTTTAGCTGACTCGTCCGGCTGAAGCAGCCTCAAATTGGGTTCGTGTACCTCGGGTCAAGCGTTTGCCGCCGGCTTCCTTCAGATTCCGTCTCGCGACGGACACCCTTGCCTTTGGCTAACGGTAGGCGCTCGCCAGCCCCCGTTCGGGACTTTCACCCTAGAGATGACGCCCATGCTGGGCGTACTAACAAAGAAGCAGGAATCATTAAGTGATTCCTGCTTCTTTATTCTCTAATACATTATCTTGTAATGGTAATTCCCTTTGTGGGGCCATCATAATCCACCTGCGCACCTAATGTTTCACTTACGAATCGCAGGGGAACAAATGTTCTGCCGGTCGACATCACTTCCGGTGCACTGTCCATTACGGTTTTTTCACCATCAATCAACGCGTCTAATGAGCCTATCCCTAGGGTAATCGTTTTAGTATCTTTAATCACAATTTGGCGTGTTTCGGCTAACCAATCCACCTGTGCCCCAAGGGCTTCACTGACAAAACGCAGAGGAACCATTGTTCTTTGTGCCTCATTATTTACATAAGGTTCACAATCTAAAGTATACGGACTATCATTTACGCTGGCTTCTACTTTTCCAATGGTTAAATTAATGACTTTGCTTGTGGCTGGCGTTTCGTTTTGCTGTTCGCCAGGTTGCTCGCTATTAGGTTGTTCGTTATTAGTTTGTTCACTAGGTTGTTCTTCGTCTACCAAAGGGCCACTATAATCTACGATGAGGTTAACATTTGGAACACCGTTCTCACCGCTAATAGCACCTGAAACCCATAATAATGAATTGGACTCAGCCGCGTAATCTTTTCCGTCAATGGTTACTTTAAAAGTAACCGATTTATTCATGGTTGTCGGGTCTCCTTCAACGATTAGGGTCGTATACGAGCCGTTTGTAAATTCTAGTTCACCCTTTAGCTCGTTTTCAATAAAGGCTTTTATCGTACCAGATTTTATAGTGTTTCCCTCAGTATTTTTAACAGTACCATCATAAAATGCGGGTACTATCGGAGGAAGATCTTCAGTTGCATAGGCTGTTCCGCTTAATAAAAAAACGCAAATTAGCATTGCAAGGATCATATATGTTTTACGCATCAAATATCACCTCATGTTTTAATTTTTTTGCGCATGGTTAAGTTATAACCACCCTGGCCACTTATTCACAATTTAACATATTCTGAATGCTACCTATTGAATCACCCCCAGGTTCCTTAAAATTTAAAGTTTGTGTTTGCTTTTTTATCTAACAACATATAGCTTAATTACATATTCATGTTAGCATATTAAATATAGGGTGCCATCCGGCGTTAGTATGACAAAAGTATGAGTAGTGGAATAGTTGCATAATACCAGCCTAACACTTTCCTCAAAGTGCCCCGCGCTCACTTTCAAGTACGATATTAACTATTTGCACTACGTCCCTGACAGTCACCTGGCCGTCACCGTTAACATCGGCGGATGCTAACTCAACTCCCGTAGGGTTGTCTTTATACAAGGCAATGTTTATCGTCTTGATTATATCCTCAACGGTTATCTTGCCATCGCCATTAACATCACCTTTGTTACTAATACCTCCCGCTAAAGTCGAAAATGTTAAAGCATACCCCTCACTCCATCCTTTTGAATTATGTGCCATGGCTTTAAATTCATATGTTCTGTTAGGTTTGAGTTCAGCGAGATCAAAATCAAATAACCCCTTACCAAACATTCCCTGCTCATAACCAACATCGACCCATGTATCTGTTCCTTTCTCTTTGTATGCAAATTTTCTCTGGTCACAGTATGGACCGCCTGTATTAATGATGTTTCCAGTCAATATTGCGGAATGCTCAGTAACATTTGTTGCAGTACTTGTCTCAACCGACGGTTGAGCGTAACAATCTGCTCAACCAGCGTATGCTGATGTAGGAATAACTACAGTTAAAAAGATACAAACAATTACGAAATAAAAGACTTTTTTCAAACAACCCATTAACTTAACCTCCTTAAAAACTAAAACATAGCTAAGCAATAAATTATTACTTTGAAAACATGCTGCTCATTTAAAAACTAAGCTCCCCTCAAGGGGAAGCTTAGTCTAAGTAATTTAGTATTGTAGCATTGTCTAGTTGGTTTTGCCTAAAGCTATATTTACTATTGCAACTACGTCAGCTACACTAATTCTTCCATCGCCGTTCATATCTACTGCAAGTAATTCTTCCGGTGAAGGTGTACTTTTACCCAAAGCAAAGTTAACTGTCTGAACCACATCGGAAACAGTTACCTTACCATCACCGTTAGCATCACCTTTTATAAGGCTGGCTACTTCAAATGAGCCGTTGGTTGATGTAAAATCAGTTACTATGCTACCATCTGCATCGGTAGCTTCAATACTACTAAATTCAAGAGCACATGACTGCCCGGACTGCGTAGCATCATTCACCTGGAAGTTAAGGTTAGTAATTACACCAGTCCCTCCCGGTATTGTACCTCCGTCCATTGTATTAACAATAATTCTTGTAACAGAATCATTAATTTGATTGCCACTAACGTTAAAACCTTGTACCAGGTCACCTGCTTCTACGCCCTGGTAAGTAAGCAGTTGGTTGTCAAAGTCTATTTCAAACTGTACTCCAGCGACTCCGCCCGTGCTGGTAAAGTTTACAGGCACCTGCACAACATCCTCGGGTTGGCCTTTCACAGAAGGAATGGATATTGAAGCACTTATTATATTAATACTTTCTTGGGTTTTAAATGACTGTGGATCTCCATAACCTGTGTCTTCGCTGTTTGTTGCGTATGCCTTGTAATAATAAGTAGTGTCAGGCTCAAGGCTGCCCAAAGAAATCTCAAATGTTCCTGTCGCGTCGGTATTTCCTACTGGTTTTGTTGCGAGGGTAGATTGATCAGTACCCCACATAAAACCATATTCTGTGACTGGCGCACCGCCGTTGTTAATTATACTTCCGTTTAACTTGGCCGAATTCTCCGTTACATTAGAAGCAGCATTAGTTTGAACAGATGGTGGGTTAACCACTGGCCCTGGCGAATCGGTTTGAACAGTTAAGTTAACAATTTTGATACTTCCTGACCTCCAAAGGACTTGCTCATTAGGTATCGCCTCGTATTCTGTGTTGCCAATTAGTACTTTAAAAGCAACCGGACTATCCCATTGTGGGTAGTCACCGTTTACTAAAAAATCCATATAGCTACCGTTATTTATTTGGGAATTTGGATCCTCATCTAAGCTTGCTTGTATACCACCAATGTATGCTCTTATAAGCCCTGACTCAACCGGTGTTCCATTTGCGTAAACCACATCACCGTCATAAAATGCAGGTAGTAGCGGAGGTGTATCATCCGCTGCGAATGCAGCGGTATTCACCAATAACATCAGCATTAAAACCAAAATCCAAATAAGATGTTTTCTTTTCATAAACACCCACCTCGCTAATTTTATTAAAAATTAAAACTGTATTTTAATCACTTTAAATCACTCACTAAATATTACTTAGGTAACGGCGCCGCCATCGAAGACAGCGCCGTTAAACCTATGGATGCTAATGTTTATTCAGATATTTAATTACCGAGTAATGGTAATACCCTGAGTAGTACTATAATAATCTACTTGTGCACCCAATGCCTCGCTTACGAAACGCAGTGGTACAAAGGTACGACTGTTATTTATTGTCGCCGGGGCATCTAATGCTTTGGTTTGACCATTTACTATTACGCTGGCAGTTTCAATGGGGAGCACGATTGTTACATCCCCATCCTCAATTATTACCTGGCGATTGTCAGCATCCCATTCCACCTTGGCACCAAGGGCTTCACTGACGAATCGTATAGGTACAAGGGTTCTGTTTGCTTCAGTAACAAACGGAGCCGCATCCAGTGTATAAGAGTTACCGTCAACAACCGCCTGCAACTGACCAATGGTAAGGTTAATTACTTTAACCTTGGTACTGAAAACCGCAAATTTTGTTAGATGATCGACTTCTACGCAAGCAATGTTCTTATTGCCATCGTATTTGGTGTTTGTATTTAGCTTGCTCCACTGCTCGGTAATTTCGTCATAATAATGGACGATCGCATACTCCCCTTCAGCAATGCAGTCTACGTCGTAAGGTAAGCAAATGGTGATATTCTTTTTGAAATTTGTACTGCCATCTGTTGTGATCTCATATACATAACCGCATAACTTCACACGCAAGCTTGATGGAACAACGTCATCAGAGTCGCTAGATGAAAGCTTCTTGATGGTAAACTTGGCATCTGCCTCGAGTGCGCCGGCAGGGATATCCACAGTGGCACCTTCATAGCTTAGGCTGCCGCCATCTTCAGCATCAATGTCTTTACTACTGGACGTGTCAGGCACACCGCCACCGCCACCGCCACCACCACCGATGCTGGCACTGCTGGTCTTGAATTCTAGAACATCGCCAGAGGTTGTGCCATACTCATTGGTGGCATAAGCCTCATAGTAATAGGTTGTACTCGCATTTAGACCTGATAAGCTTTTGTTAAAAGCTCCGTTGAAGTTACTGTTGCCAACTACAACAGTTGTCCAGTTTTCCTTATCGGAACTCCAGTTAAAACCGTATGCAGTGACAGGAGCCCCACCGTTGGATGTAATGGAACCATTTAGCTTGGCGGATGATGTTGTAATGCTTGAAGCGTTATTTGATTTTACAACTGGCGGTGTTGGCGTTGGCGTAACTTGGTCGGGAACAGTGAATAAGCCGTTTATTGCAACTACCCCATCAATGATATTTGCATTTTGATTTGATGCCTCAGTACCACTGAGAATCAGCGGGCAGCTCTCGGCGGGTTGTGCATCGCCTGCTACTTTGAAGGTTAGTATAGCTACAATGCCTTCACCCTGCTCTATATTGGCGTCATTAGAAGGGTTGTATATGAATACCCTGGTTTTACTTTCCCCAATGACGTTGGAAAGCACTTCAAAGGCAGGGCTTGATGTAATGCTACCAGCTTCTGTTTCTTGGTAATCCAGTAAGCTACTATCGTAAGCCAGGTCAAACTGAATACCCGCTATATTACCTGTACTTTTCAGAGTTATTGGTACCTGAACTTCCTCCCCTGCTGCCCCTCGTACATCGATAGGAGCAGATATGACCGTATCAGCATCCGTGTCTGTAAAAATAAATGTCATTACGTCGCCATAGCTGGTACCTTCTGAATTTTTGGCATAAGCCTTAATATAGTAAATTATATTTGCTGTTAATTCGGTTAATTCATAAGAAAAATCTCCCGACAGGTCGTCTGCGCCAACCGTTTCAGTCGTCCAATTTTCCTGGTCGGTACTCCATTTAAACCCATATTCGTCAATAGCTGCGCCGCCATTTTCAACAATGCTTCCGTTAAGGATAGCGGAAGTGCCTGTAATTTCGGAGATATTTACAGTAGTCACTGTTGGCTTATCTTTACATGGGTTAGTTTCCCCAGTGCTGAATTTGATAGTTACTGCATCAGAAGTATTACCAGCATGGTCTCTTATCGAACCATACGGTATGTCAATTGTGTAAATTTCATCCTCAACAAGAAAACTCTTTGGTGTAATTACCAGTTTATTATCCTGTATTTTTTTACCGTACTCCTCATCAAGTAATACATCTTGACCTGATGAGTCTTTAAATGTAATAATTTCCAGGTTGCATTTACTTGCATCCAAAAACTCATTTTCATTGAAATAGCAAACTACAACCTCCAACGGCGTTGGGACATCTGTCTGACAATTCGTGGGATTAGACCACTCCAGTGCTGGTGGAGTGCTGTCAGTTTCGGCCAGAGCAACCGTTGATACCATAGTACATATTAACAAAACTAATAGCATTGTCAGCATCAAGGTCATTTTCTTAGCCGGGTGTATTGATATCAAGATATTTCCCCCCTTGATCCGGATTATTAGATTAAATAATGCAAAATTGTTACATTAAACAAGATATAGCAACATGCTTGTCCTTTGTTAAAAGGTATGTCTTTCTAAAGAATAAAACTTCATCGGGCGTCGATATGCAAAATTTTTAGGTTGGGATGGGTCAGGAGACCCATCCCATTAATTATTTAGTTACCGTCATTAATCAGATCTTGACCGACAGTTGCTGTTAATGTCTGCCAATCAGTCAGATAGACCCAATATCCATCTCCATTGAATACATCATAATTGTCGTCTGTATCATCGCTAGCATTTGAACCAATCCAGGAGGCGCTAATGAAGTCTGCCAGGTTGCCAACATATTCACCAGGGTTCCAAACTAACTTGGCACCCTTATAAACAGCGCCCATAGCCACATAAATGTTATCAGATTGCCAAACTTGGTCGGTAGCACCGTTTTTAGTGTCATCAACTGCTATACCGACAACATTCCATCCAGCGTCTAGCGGGCGTACTTTCGGCACCATTGCGCCCAGGTCAGTTACACGGGCGAAAACATAATCTACTTCATAGGAAGAAGGTTGATTAGGCACCGTGCCCTGGGTAGTCTTCACAAAATATGCTTGCAGAGGCACAACAACTTCACTAGGACTTACAACGCGCCAACCATTTTGTTCCCATGTTAGAATCTTGGAGTATCTTACGTTAGCTAACAGCTCTGCAAAAGTACCATAATTAGCAGGGTTACCATTTGCAGCTACGCATTCTTTAGCCAAGTACCTGGGGGTAGAAATCAACTGCCAGGTATCGACAGCCAGTTCACGCTTCAGCTCAATACCGGTAACAAAGTTATCAATGGGCATTGTTCCTGAGGAGATTGTGTCACCGTTTTCATTTTTAAAAGAAACACTAATTTTTACGTCTTTGCCTGCCCATGCTTCAGTTGTGTAAATGTAAAAGTGATTTTTAACTGTGCAGTATTCAGCATTGAAGGTTTTTCCTTTTATGCACCCTTGCTCAAGGTCATCAGTATCATTAGGATCACAAACTCCATAAGCAGGGATTAGTGTTCTACTAACTGAGAAAGGTAATTCATTATCATTTTCATCAACTGCAGATACCGTTATTTTATAGTCGCCTGCTGCGCCCATTTCAGGGTAAAGTGAACTGTCTAACCATGCGGCGGCAGCTAGTGGCCAGCCTGCCCTTGGTTTATCGGTGTTTGTTTTCCAAACCATAGACCTTACTTCCAGTTCAACTTTATCTGTATAAGCAATTGCAGCTTTAACTTCATCACCTTCTAAACCTGTGGAACTTGCCTTTAAGGTAATCATCGTGCCCGGTCTTCTTGAATCTTTTTCAATTGGTTTAAAGTATACCGTCACAAAATTTTCATCTGCGGGTATGGTGATTTGACCAATCTGGTTTTGGTCGGCAGCACAGTCTTCCGGTGTAGCGTAAAAGTGGCCGGCAACCACAGGGGCACCAAACCAAGGAGACAAATAAGCATCTAACTTAATGACACGGTTCTCAGAGTTGGTGGCTAAGTTATCGTTACAATTATCCAGCAGGTTAATAGTTAGTTCATTGCACTTGTTATACTTGACAATACCTTTGCAATCATCAACACATTCAACCGTAAGTCTTTCGTCATCACGGCATACAACACGTGGTAATTCCCATGCAACCTTTGCTGCATCATTACCAACTATGGTAAGGGAGAAAGCATCCGATTTAAAAGTATAATTATCGGGGACGAATAAATCTCCATTGTCCTTCTTGTTGTAGTGCTGAGCTACAACCCTAATTTCGTATTCTCCTGTTTCAATAGGATTTTCAAAACAAATGTTGAAGGTACGGTCTGCGTTTAATTCAAACTCATCAGAAACATCTGCCCATGAGCCACCTAAAGGGCGCAGTTCCAGATGTACTTTACTATTGTCAAGTATATCACCATTACAATTTTCTAAAGAACCGGTAGTGCAGGTATCGTCACATGCGTATCCTTCATCGTCATAGGTTAGGTTTACATCTACGGGTACATCGTAGATGGAGAATACTTTGGTAACACTAAAACTGTTGCAGCCGCTTAAAGCTACGTCAATGCAGAAAGATTCATCTGCACAGGGGTTTTTGACAATAAACGGTTGGTTGCGGTCACCAATTTGCATCTTGGTGGCGAATTCACCGTTAACGTCATCAGGATTGCCCAACTCTTCAAAAGCCGGAAGCGTAAATGTAGCTGTATTTCCGTTAATAATTGGAGTCGGCTGGGCGAAGTACCAGTGTCCATCAATAAAAATACTAACCGGGACAGTCAGCCCATTTGTTGCGGAAAGGTCAAAACCATCTTCAAAAGTAACAGTGAGTTCATTTTTGCCGTCTAAGGTAAAACAAGACGCGTCAACTGCAATGCCATCGATGTTAATGATATAGGGCACATTTTCTTGGTCAGCTATTCCATATGGCAAACCGTCCGCATCTACTTCCACTTGAGGTGCTGCTAGCGCAACCCCTGCAAACATAAAACAACACAGAACAACAACTGCCATAATCATGGACAGTCTGCTCCATTTATTTGGTAGGTGCATTTAATTTTACCCCCTTAAATAGTATTGCTTTTGAACTAGTTAAATAAAAACTAAATTCTAAATTTTCTGCAGTTAGACATTTGGAATTTGTTTTTATCCTTACTCAACCTATTGCCTGACAACATACCCCCTTTCAGTCACTAGAGGTTTTTGTAATGCATCACCCCTTTCTAAAGGGTAATAATCCCTTATTTACGTTTAAAGCAGGGTGGTTTAATAAACCCTTGCCTTAATGCAACTACCAACGATAGTATATTTAGTAGATATAAAATATTTTCCAGCTATTTAAACCTAATATGTTTGCAATATTAACCATATCTAATAATTAAAATAAATGGGTTAATTCAAAATCCCCTCCAACGGAGGAACTTACTTGCTCCCTCACCCGCCGCATCCGATGGTGTTTCCGCCGCTGTCTTCCATATCCGCGCGTATTGCTTTGTCCGCCGACTTTGTCCCCTGCCAGGCAATATCAAAGCCGTACATCATACTTTTTACCGGTATGCCTTTGGCACCAAGAACTCCGGCAGCTAAACCGGAGGTATTGCCGGTATAGCAGTATAAAACAATTTCCTTTTTGCCCCCGTTTTTAACGTGTTCATTAAGAAGGTTATTTAATTGGTCAATACTGTCTTGTTCGGCTATTCTCTCCACCCCGGTTATCCACACCGCCCCGGGTATATGCGAGGTATCGTAATCCGTTTGGTTCCTTATATCCACCACCAGCGGGTCGTTGGCGATATCATCCCCGCCGCTGCGTCCGTTGCGGTAGTCGGCCAGTTCGCCATCCCCGTCTTCATCGAGGATATCTTTAAGCTCCGCTGCTTTGACCAGATTGTTCATGATACCTGAACTACCACCCGGTACATTCTGGCCCTTCAAGTAGAGGTCTCCTTGCTGTTGGTTAATCAGTACAGCGTTGTTTTTGTCATCCCACTGCACCTGGGCACCGAAATGCTCGGCCACAACCCTGATGGGCACGTATACCTGACCATTTGACAAAATAGAGCCGGGTTCAACCATCATCAATTGGTTATCAATAAATAATTTGACCGACTTGACCGCAGCTTCGGCATAGACCCCCGTGAAAAGCAGTGCTATTGCCAGAATGACAGTGTAAATTTTAGTCACATTGTCCCCTCCTATACTTGGTAATTACCGCCTAAACGGTTCTTTTGAAATTAATGTTAGCATAGGCATAAATTGTCAACATCCTGCCCAGGTATGAGGAAAGTTTGATTTTAATCTGCTATGTATACCTAGTTCTTGCCGGAGAGGTTTTCCGGCAGGGCCATGTGGACTTTTTCCTTGGTTTCCGGCTTGATGTCCTTGGATGAGCCCAAAAAGAAAAAATAACCCGAATAACAGGCCAGCTCCACGGCTTTCAACAAATATCCGGGTAATATGGGCCCTTGCAAGTAACCGTCACATAGCCCCAGGAACTTTTTCAAACTTTCCTTATTTAAAGGCCCGGCACTGAAAAGGATTAACTTGGTCCAGCTGCAGGTTTCCTTAAATTTGCAGAGGACTTCGTATTCACTGTCTTGTGTGGAAACCAGTTCGTAAAATAGGAGGTCCGGTTGTAATTCATAAGCCTCCTTTAAAACATCTGCCCCCTCACTACCGACAACCTCTAAATTTTGGGCGGTATTAATAATCAGGGCCACCCCGCCCCGTATCACCTTGCGGTTACTGGTGACTATCACCTTCACCTTTTGCATGTTAATCCTCCTAAGGGCCTTTGCTAAAAACCTAGGGCAAACATGTAAAAAACCTCCATTTTAAGGAGGTTATTATAAATTTTAGATATATTTGTTTTATAAAACAATCGGACTGGGGTATGAAATAAAAACCGGGGTAGTAATACTCTTTTAGGAAGGGTTGTTGAGCAGACCGGTCTGGTAAGCATAGACTATGGCCTGGGATCTGTTTTTCTGGCCCAGCTTGCGCAGGATGCTGCTGACGTGCGTCTTCACCGTGGGCTCGCTGATAAACAAGTTGGAGGCAATTTCGCGGTTGGAATAATCCTTGGCCACCAACTGGAGGATTTCTTTTTCCCTTCTGGTAAGAAAGTCATTTTGATTGGAATTTGGGGCTCTCTGTTGGTCCAAGTCAATCACAAGTGCTCCGGCGGACTGGATGAATTTTTCCTTGTAATCGCCGGGCAGGCAAAACACTCCGGCACGGCAGGTCAGCTCTACCGCCTTGACCAGGCAGACACGCATGATGCTGCGGGGCACACATCCGTCCACGCCCAGCTCGATTATTTTGCCGATTTTTTCTAACTGCTCGTCTGCCACCAGGGCAATGATTAAGCTACAGGGGCACTCGCTTTTGATCTGACCAACCTGTTTGCCGAATTGATTTACGTCGCCGGATATATCGGCCAGGATTATGTCGGGTTGGATCAACATCGCCTTCCGGATGGATTCTTCCATGTTAAAACTGCCAAGCACTTCGAAAATTTTTTCCGAGTTGAATATAATCATCAACCCGCGCCTCACACGAGAATCCTCACTGGTTATCAGCAGGCGTATTTTATCCATATCCAACTCTCCCCAAACTCATCGTAGCCGATTTCACTGGGCAGTCACTATTCGTGCACGGCGTAAGATTCGTTAACCAGGCCCACCTGGTAGGAGTAGACCACGGCCTGGGCGCGGTTGCTTTTGCCCAGTTTACGCAGGATACTGCTGACGTGGGTCTTAACCGTCGGTTCACTGATGAACAACTTGCTTGCAATTTCCCGATTAGAATAATTCCCGGCCATAATCTTCAGTATTTCCATCTCCCGCCTGGTCAGGGCTTCCCCGTTGCCAACGGTACGGTTGTTGAAATGGGCCACATGCCGGTGTATTTGCGGGTTGGAACTCGACACCACCTTTTTAAAAGAACCAGGCAGGCATAAAATACCGGTTCGGCAGGTTAGTTCTATAGTTTTGACTAAGCATCCGCGCATCATATTTTTAGGGATGCAGCTGTCAATGCCCAGGGCCAGTATAGCAGCCAGCCTGTCAGGGTGGTCGTTTTCCACAAGCGCCACAACCAGGCTGCACGGGCATTCATGCTTCATCCTGTTTATCCTATCGCCGTTACCCTGCACCGGCAGGTCGCGAGGAATATCAATCAGGACAGCATCCGGCTGCAATGCGGCCGACTTATTTACTGCATCGTCCAGGGCGAAACTTCCCAGCACCTGAAAAGCGTTTTCCGAAGCAAATATGGCAGCCAGTCCCCTTCTGGCAGATGAATCATCACTGGCAATTAAAAGGCGAATCTCATCCATGCTTATGACCCCCGTCAATAATAATTGACCACTCAAAGAAAGCACCAACCCGGTCCTATCTTCGGCAGCCAGTCTATCATTCCCGAGGTATTTCGGATGACCATGGCTTTGCGCTCCCCTTAGAGTAGGAGATTGCCCTTTCGGTATAGGAACATAAGGTAGTACACCAAGTTGTACCGGTTCAAATGAAATACTTCCGGTTACTATCATACTGAACCTTATATTCATTGATGGTATGAGTAACTCCTGCCGCGAAACTCTTGTTATAATGGAACATCTTGTTAGATAGTATTAGATGTTTCCAGAACACCCATTTCTATTGCAGTTTTGGTTATGGTATTATAAAAAAAATATTTCTCTCATTAAAAAGGGCTATTTTTATGTGACCAACCCGGGTCAATAATTCCATAGCCCTGTCGAATCCGTGCCCTACCTGGTTGGGCAAATGGGCGTCAGAGCCCATGGTTACTGGCACGCCGTTGTTTCGACACGCCCGCAGGAAACCCTCGGCGGGGTATATTTCACCGGCTGGAACCCGCAGGCCGGCGGTATTGACTTCAGCACAAACGTCGGCTTCGGCAAAGGCCCGGGCGGTTTCGTCGTATAACCCCTGCAGGTCGCAGGTGGGTTTAAAGTCGAACTTTTTGACTAGATCCGGGTGGGCTATAATATCGAAAAGGCGGCTTTGGGCGGCTTGCTGCACCAGTTTAAAATAACGGCGGTATAGTTCATCCAGGTCGCAGGTTTCATACCGGTGGATGTAAGCCGGGTTGTCGAAGCCCCACCCGTCCACGTAATGCACCGAGCCCAGCACGTAGTCGAAGGGGTGCCGTTCCAGGATGCGCCGGGCCTGGTTTTCATGACCCGGGATGTAGTCCACCTCGATGCCTAGGCGGATGGTGATATCGGGGTATAGTTCTCGCTGCCTTTCCACCTCGGCCACATAGCCACCCAGGTCGCACTCGGGCATGGCCAGTTCCGGGTCACGGTCGCCCTCTTGCAGCCAGTACATGGGAATATGGTCGGCGAAGCCAATTTCTTTAAGGCCCAGGGCCAGGGCATGTTCTATGTATTCTTCCATCCTGCCGGCAGCGTGGCCACAGCGGGCGGTGTGGATGTGATAGTCGGGTAGTAACATGTTTTTACCTCGCTTCTGTGGAATTAAAAATAGAACCTGACACTTTTACATAAATCGAAAAAAGGTGCCAGGAGCCATTGAAAAAGTCTAGGTCCGTGTCATTCTGAATGAAACGAAGTGAAATGAAGAATCTTTCTCCGTTAAATACCAGAATTTTCGCTGCGCTCAGAATGACAATCTATGGACACAAAGCTTTTACTTTTTCCGATACCTCGCGGGTAAGCCTGTAAATCCGCTTCGCCAGGGCCGGTTCCAGTAGGCCGGTGCCGCAGGCCGGGGTGATTAGACTTTGGCGCAGCATCATTTCCCGGTCTACTCCCCGTTTGCTCAACTCTGCCCACAGTTCTTCCAACCGCTGCAGCAATGATTCGGCGTCTTCTTCAAAGGCCTTGTCAAAGGTGGGCACGATGCCCCAGGCCATAACTCCGCCCCGTTCCAGGTAGGGTTTCATTTCCTTTACGTAGGGCAGCAAAGATTCCCCGTACTGGTAGATATCCAAATTAACTATCTCCAGGTCGGATTCATATAGTACCGACCAGTCGATGGCGTCGCAGGAATGCACGCCGGCAATTCCGCCGGCGGTATGGATAGCGGCAAAAATAGTGTTTAGGTCGGCCAGCACCATTTCCCTGGTCACGGTAATGTAGCTGCTGCTGCCGTACACCCGGACGGCCGGCTCGTCCATGAAGATGATTACCGGCAGGCCAAACTTGCCCAGTTCTGAAATTTGCCAGCTGGCATGCATGGCCAGTGTTTTCACCAGCAGGTCGCGCTGTTGATCCTGGTAGTAGGCCAGGCGGCCGCGCTCGTCCTTCAGTTGAAAACCTACCGTTAGCGGTCCGGTCATGTGCCCTTTTAGGTAGCGGGCCGGGCCGGTGCCGTTTTGGCGCAGGTTTTCTAAGAAGGCATAAAAACCCGTGGCCGAGGCTGCGGGGAATGCAAAGGTGGCCAGCGCTTCCGGATCGCCGGACTCGGCGTCCATGAAGACGGTGTAGAATTCGGTTAGCCGATCGGGCCAGTCCGGTGCATCCACCGGGAAAACAACCCTGTCACCCCTTTTTTCCAGCAGGCCCATCCGCACCAAGGGATCCAAGAATTGGTGCACGAAGCCCTCGTCACTGCCCAATTGCGGCAACTGTGGCCAGTGGGGCGCTTGGGGCATATTTTCTTTGATTAGCTTAAGTGCGGTTTCAGTATCTTTAAAGGGCAGGCTGCCGATGCCGGTGGCCATGCCCCGGGGTATAAAGTTCATCAAGTAAAGACCTCCTTAGTTAAGAATGAATGAATACAACTTAATGTTAATTACTTTAGTATAATGCCAAAGTACGTATGTAATCAAAGTGTTTATCAAAAAAGTTGACATGTTATGCAGTAATGAATCCGTCGAAGAAAATTTTACTGTATACAAAAGCCAGGCTTGCCGCCCGGCTTGATTAACATAACTTTATTGTTTAGAACCTAGCTTTAATCTCAACAATCGAAATCAAGAACGTTCCCCGGGCCACGATTCCAACCGGTGCTTTATTTGATCCACCACTGCTTCCGCCGCAGCTTCCCCCTGGTGGATGCAGTAATCAATCCGGTCAAAATCCCAGGGGCCCATGTTTTTAATCACCGGGCGAATTACCAGATCGGCGTACTGTTCCAGTTTAAGGTTGATGCTCTCGGAAGATACTATCTCCAGGCTCTGGGTTAAAACGTCAACTATACTTTCCAACCGATGAGGGAGGTGTCCGCTGTACCCCACATCCACAGCGATGATGAAATCAGCGCCCATTTGCCGCAACACGTAAGCGGGGATGTTTTCTCTGAGCCCCCCGTCCACCAACAGCCGCTCGCCCATCCGCACCGGTTCAAACAGTCCGGGTACCGCGGTGCTAGCCCTTACCGCCGTAGCTACAGGCAACTCCCGAACAAAAACGTCCTTAGGCGGAATGATGGTTCGCACCTCGAAGGCGACCTCCTGGAAGATAACCAACGTTCCGTCCCTGGCGTCCACCGCGGTAATGCCCAACGGGATTTTAGTCTCCCCGAACAGCCGCTGCTTACCAAGTAACCTGTTCATTAACGCTTTTAATTTGCTGCCATTCATCAACCCCAGCGGGCGGCGGCCGGGAAAGGGAATACGCAGTAACTTGCAAAGGTAGTCTGCGGACATTAAAAAAAGGTTCACTGCCGCCGGGCCGTAATCAAAAACATCCCGGGGATGTAAGGCAAAGGTTATTTCCTCCATTTTATCGGGAGTATATCCCGCCGCGTAAAGCGCTGCCACAATACTCCCGGCGCTGGTGCCCGCCACCATGTGCACCGGGATGCCTGATTTTTGAAATGCCTTAAGCACCCCAATGTGGGCAACACCCCGTAAAAAACCGCCCCCCAGTGCCAACCCCACCGCAGGTTCGCTGTTCATTACCAAACACCGCCCGGAAGCATAAAATACTATTCAACAGTAGTTATAAATATATTACTATTTTATGTGGCGGTAGTGGTAATGTGCGATTAATTCTCTTCTTTTAACTGTTCCAGCTCCTCTTCTAGTTCCTCCAACTGGCTGATCATGGCTGGTTTAACGGAATGGGCCGGCAGCCTGCGCTTAATGTCGGCAATTTCTGCTTCGATTTCTTTAACTCTTTCGTCACGCTCGTTTTGATCCTTGATAATACTCACCACCTGAAAAATGGGCCAATCAGACCCTAATAAAAAATCCATGCCCTTGGACATGGAAGACCACTTTATCCGTTATTCTGCTGCGCGCATTTCCGGCACCAGCCGAATATCTTCAGCTCATGGTCGGTAATCACAAAATCGTACCTTTGGGTCACCCGTTGTTCCAGTTCTTCCAGCAGGTCTTCGTTCACCTCCATAATTCGTCCGCAGTTAATGCAGATTAGGTGGTGGTGTCGGTGGCCCTCATTGCTTTTAGATCCGAACTCGTACCGCTTTCTACCGTCCCCAAAATCCATACTATGGATAATATCATAATTAATAAACAGTTCCAGAGTGCGGTACACGGTGGCCAACCCCACGTCGGGAGCCCTGAGTTTAACTAAATTGTATACTTCTTCGGCGCTCAGGTGCTTATCCTTGTTTTCAAGTAAAACCTTTAGCACATGCTCCCGCTTGGGGGTCATTTTATGGTCATTGGCGCGCAGTTTCTCCCCTATCTCCCCTATTACCCTGCGCATGCGAGGTCACCCCCAACATTTCATTCTTTCCTAATTATAACTAAAATTTAACACGTATGTCAATATGAACGTATGTCAATAATAAATAATTTATACTCCTGTAATATCGTAGTGCCGCCGGCCAATAAGAATATAGCACACGGGCAAAGGAGGCACATCTTTTTGCTAATCGCTTTGGGCGCATGCGTTGGCCTTTATTTTCTACTGCAAGGCATGCGGATCATGAAAGAGGGATTGGAAAACCTTTCTCGAGAAAAAATGAGGCGTTCCCTGGCCGTGCTGACGGCAACGCCGGTTCGCGGTGCTTTAACGGGTACTTTATTAACTACGCTGACCCAGAGCAGTACTGCCATATCGGTGCTCTCATTGGGTTTCGTCAACGCCGGCCTGATGGGACTGGAACAGGCGGTGGCCATCCTTTTAGGGGCCAACGTGGGTACCTGTGTTACGGTACAGCTTATTTCGCTTGACCTCTTCCGGCTGGCCATCCCCGCTGCCATGCTGGGCCTGGTGCTTTGGGCACTAAAAGGTCGCAGCCCGGTGGGGCAGTTGGGACGTGCTTTATTCGGTTTTGGGCTGGTTTTTACCGGGTTGTGGCTAATGGCCAAATCCCTGGCGCCCTTGCAGCATGCGTCGTGGTTTACGGTTACTATTATGTATTTGCAGCATAACCACCTGCTGTCGGTGCTGGCTGGTGTCCTGGCCTCGGCGCTGCTGCATAGCAGTGCTGCTGCAACGGGTATTGTAATGCTTTTGTCCAACCAGAATTTAATTGAATTACCTACCGCAGTGGCGATGGTGCTGGGTAATAATATTGGCACCTGCATAACCGCAGTATTGGCCAGTATTAGTGGGCCCAGGGCCGGTAAACAGGTGGCCGCCGCCCACGTATTACTTAACATATTTGGGGCAATAATCTTCCTGCCTCTGATTAAACCATTTGCCCTGCTGGTAGGGTTAACCGCGGGGGATCTGCCCCGCCAAGTGGCTAACGCCCATACTATTTTCAACGTCGCCAGCAGCCTTCTTGTACTGCCGGTGGTGCGTCCCTTTACCGCGCTGATACGCCTTCTGGTACCCGACCGCTAGGGGTCAGGCCCTGCATAACTCCAAATTACAAATTGGAGTTATGCAGTTATGCAGGGCCTGACCCCTTAGTATTTGCGTTTGGGGTAGGCCAGCCTGGACCGGCGCTTGCGGCGGCGCACAAAAAGCCAGCGTAAAAACGAAAGTATGGTAATACCGCCCACCACCCATACCCAGGGGTAACTAGTGGTGCTGCGCTGAACGGCGCTCACCGTCACCAGGGGTACCCGGCCCAACTCCCGGCCCTGAGCTTCCAGCACTAGTTCGCCCAGTTGTTGTCCGGCTTCCAAGGGCGCCTCTATGTTTTCGTCGGCCAGCTCAAACCGGCGGGTTATCTCGGGTTTTTCATCTATGGGAAAGTTGTAGTAAAAGTATCCGGCAGTTTCCAGTACTGCTTTTTCCGCCCCGTTTTTGACCGGGGTATCAGTAATCATTTGCCGCGGCGTCATTAGTTCCACCGGCGCAAAAGCCTGAAAGCCGTAATCCAGCATCACGCCGGCGTCACTCCACAGGTTGGAGCCCTGGCTGTTTAATAACACGGCAATCATCTCCCGCCCGTCCCGCCGGGCCGAGGCCACAATACACTGCCCTGCGTCCACTGTATATCCTGTCTTGATACCGTTGGCCCCTTTATAACCATAATAACTGCCAGTCAGAAGCCGGTTGTGGGTGTAAAAGTCCTCCTGCAGCGGTCCGTGGATTTGCTCCAATTTTTCAACGCTCTGCAGCACTTCCGGAGACATATATTTTTTCCGATCCAGTTTGATGTTTACGGTGCCGGTAATACGGCGAAAATTCTCGTTCTGCATAGCTTCACGACCAATTAAAGCCAGGTCCCGGGCGGTGGTGTAATGCTGGGGATCGGGCAAACCGTGCGGGTTGGTGAAGTTGGTGTTACGAGCACCCAGTTCCCTGGCTCGTTGGTTCATCATTTTAGCAAACCCGTCCACAGAACCGCCAATATGTTCGGCGATGGCCTCGGCGGAGTCATTGGCCGAGGTTAGCATCAGCATGTACAACAGGTGTTCCATGGGCAGTTTTTCCCCGGGTTGCAGACCTACACGTGAACCGTCCACCGAGGAAGCCTGCTGGCTTACTTCCACCATCTCGTCCAGAGACGACTTTTCCAGTGCCACCAGCGCGGTCATGATTTTGGTGGTGCTGGCCGGGTACATTTGTTTTTCTGCTTCCTTACCGTACAGCACCTGACCGTTTTCGGCGTCCATTACCAGCGCCGCTGTGCCCGTCGTAACCGGTTCCGCAGGCGGCCCGGCCGCTGCCGGAATAGCGATTGGGCATATGAAAAGTATCAATGTCAAGATGATAATTATTTTCCTAATCAAAATATTTCTCCCGTTAGGTTAATTTAAACTTTTTGTTACTATATTTTTAAACGTACAACTTTTTTATTTTATCACAAGCCCACATGTTTAACCAGTTTCCCGCTGCCGTGAGACCGCCACGATTATAAAAAGGGCCAGCATTACTGTCAGGGCGGTTAGGGGCAGTACCAGGGTCGGGCTGATCCCCTGAAAGAAGTGCACCAGGTGGGCCACCAGCCCGCCAAACAGGAAGGCCAGAATCAATATGGACAGCCATACAGTCACCCCTTCCCGCCAGCCCCGCTCCTTAAAGATAACCAGTGTGGTAGCGATACAAGGCACAAACAGGGTCAGGGTAACTAAGGCCACGAACATCTGCAGCGGCTCCATGGGGATGCTGATAATCCCGGCGGTGCCAAAATCCCGGCGGATAAAACCCATAATGAACGCGTAAGCGGTTTCCCCGGGCAGTAACAGCCATCCCGTGGTCAGCGGTTCCATGGCCCGTTCAATCCGCTCCATCAGACCGGTCACCCTAAGGATGCTTAAAGTTAAAGCGCCGCCCAAAAAGATTGGAAAAGCTTCCTTAATAAAACCGAAAGTCCGGGCCCAGGTTTTCATCAGCACATTGCTCGGCCGGGGCAGGCGCATAGTGGGCAGGTCGATAAGCAGTGGAACAGTTTGCCCGGGCAGGAACCGCCCCAGCACAGTGCCCACCCCCAACATAATACTCAAAATCAATAACCCGTACAAAATAACATAACCTGCCCCCAGGCTGCCCAGGATGGCCGCTACAAAGGCCAGCTGGGCCGAGCAGGGCACGGTAAGAGCCAGCAGGAACGTGGCAATGCGCCGCTCCCGATCCGAGGCCAGCATACGGGTGGTGATAATGGCCATGGTTACGCAGCCAAAGCCCAGTACCAGCGGGATTACGGCTTGCCCGTTCAGCCCCAGATAACTCATCACCCGGTCGGTTAAGATAGCAATCCGGGGTAAGTAACCCGAATCTTCCAGCATGGACAGCACCAGGTAAAAACCCGCCACCAAGGGGAACAATAGGCCAAACAGGTAAGTAATAGCCATAGTTAATAGCCCGAACTGCCCAGCCAGGATTGTACCTAGTGGAGCATCCAGGTCGAGGAAACGGGACAACAGTGAACGCACCAGCGGCTCATAGTAACCACCCATCAACGTACCTTCGGTAAAACCAACCACTGTTTGGGCAAAGAAAACGCCTACCAGTTCGTAAGTTAACCATAAGGTGAATATCAAGGCCGGTATACCGGTTAGGGGGTTAATCAGCCAGTGCCCCAACCGGGTAGCCAACCCGGCGTCAGCACCCCTCTCGAACAGCACGGCCGAAGCGGTATCGTTAACCCGCCGCCGCCTTGCGGCATAGATAGCATCCCTCTCTTGCCCCGGCTCCACCCCACGGCGGACGGACACATCGGAATCGCCTTCCAGCACCAACAGTGCTTCGGCCCGGCCCAGATTCGGGTATCGTGCCAGCATCTTTTCCACTTCGGGGTCGCATAGTCCCGGCCGTGCTTCCGCCAGCCTTTCCCTAAGGCGGTCGACACCCTCACCGGTGATGGCTACCGTGGATATTACCGGCACGCCCAGCCGGCGTTCCAGTTCTTCGGCGTCCACTTCTAGTCCCCTGGCCTTAAGCTCGTCCACCATGTTCAGGGCTACCACCATGGGCACCCCGGCGTCAGCCAGCTGGTAAGTTAGAAAGATATCCCGGTACAGATGCACCGAGTCCACCACGTTTATTACCACGTCGGCCGAGAGCACCTCGTCCCGCACCTGTGCTTCTTCCGGGGTAAATGATGACAGTCCGTAAGCCCCGGGAGTATCCACCAGAAAGTCGCACCCGAACCGGGAACAAATAAACTCCATGGTCGTGCCGGGGAAGTTGGATACATCCACGTAATGGCCGGTAAGCCGGTGAAAGTAAACCGACTTGCCCACATTGGGGTTACCGACCAGGACCACCTTAAGGGGCTTGTTGTTTTCTACAGCATCTTTTTTTATAGCCATTGAAATCCTCTGCTTAAGATAGTCTAAGTAAATAAAAAAGCCCCGCCGCCCGGGGTCAATGGTATTAAGTAGCGAACTTACTCTGCACCAACAGGCACTTAATAGAGCCCGCCTTCCAGAGCGGCCATGCCTGCTTTAGTCTGCCTCACCGGAGCCAGCATTTCCACGTTGATGTGCCGGGCCAGTTCCCGGCCTACTGCTATTTCCTGCCGGTGCTTGCTTAAAACCACCGGACCGGCGGGAATGACACCGGCGCAGGTAAATTCTTCACCCTCGTCAATACCCATGCGGAAGGCCTGCTCCCTGATTCTTTCGTCAGCTATGGATATTATTTTGACCCAATCACCGGTTCGCACCTGATCCAAAGTCATGCCGCATCCTCCATGGTAATTGATAAAGATAACCGTTCTCATCCATATTATATTTTACCTGGACAGCCCGGTCAATATTTAATTTACTGCTGTTTTAAAAAAATTGGGCACCGGAGCATAAAATTCTTTTAAAATTATCAGTGTGTAAAAAAAAAGCGGGTCGGAAAAACTACCCCCGAAAGGAGTTGAGCGTATGACTCAAATAGATACCAAAGGCATGTCTGTGGCACAATTGGATGACCAGCAGTTACAGCGCCTCATGACGGCGGAGAAGGACCTTAACAACGCTGCAGGCCAGGAAATCTACCTGCTGGCGGTGGCCCGCCAACCCGGCAAGTAATCTTTAGGTGTTATCCTGAGTTGTAGGGGCATCCCTTGCGGGTGCCCGAATTAATGATGCGAGGTTATGAGTGAACCGGGCACCCGCAAGGGGTGCCCCTACTTCGTTCAAATTGAATAGGTTTTCTATCCTCTAATATTTTAGGAAGCCAGCCAAACAAAAAAGGCCATTAAAAAAGAGCTGATGGTAAAGAATAAAAATAACAACAGGAATACGGGATCGATATGCAGCCTGCCGATCCTGATTTTTTTATAGCCCTCCGGGCCCTTATTTTTCCCCTCACCAGTCATAACATTTCCCCCTCTAGGTTCAAGTTGGGGACATTCAAGTCAAGAACCGTCCCCAACTTGAACTAGACAAATTTGCGGCGAATGCTTTCCAGGTGTTTTTTTAGGTTGCCCGGTTCGCCCATATCCCGCAAAAGACCTTCGACATAGCGATGCCTGGACGGGTCACGCATATCATCCATAAACCTGTACACACCTGCTCTGCGTCCTACCTGGAAATTGGCTTTCTCATCTCCGGGTAAGTCCTGATAACGGTCGATAACACTCAGCAATCTGTCCCGATCCCCGGGTAAATTTCCTTCCAATTCCTGCAGTAAATTTAAAATATGGTCACTGACCAACCTGGTGGTAACTCCCTGCAGTGATTCGATTAACAGACGAATTTCGGCCACAATTTCGTCCTCGTCCAATGGTTCGAATACACCGCTGGTCATCAAATCGTGCAGCGGGGTTCTTTTTAGTACCGACAGGGTTCTAAGGCGCACGTGCTCCGGGTTTACTGTGTTAATCCGGGCCGCGGTTTCCAACGCGTGTTCCCGGGAATACTGCCTGCCACCCAGGCCGGGCATAACGTACCAGCATATTGATATCCCGGCCGCCTTGATTTTACAGCCGGCTTCTTCCAATTGAGCAGCGGTAACGCCCTTTTGGATTAGCTTAAGCACCTGGTCGGAACCCGATTCCATGCCCATATGAATTCTGTTCAGCCCTGCTTCACGCAGCGCAGTCAATTCATGCTCTTTTTTACGAGCTACCGTATCAGCGCGGGCATATGTGGTTATTCTGTCCACAGCCGGGAAAACTTGACGAATATAATCAACAACCCGCACCAAATCATCTGTTTTTAGAATTATGGAATTGGCATCCTGAAGAAAAACGTTTTGTCCGCCATTATACAGCCAGGCACCCACATGATAATGCAGGTGACCGTGCCGTGCGCCGGCCTCGTGCACCACATCGGCGGTTACGCTTCCCTCTCGCCCCATCTCCCGCGATATTTCCCCTACCTGTTTGGCCACCCGACTAACCGTATCCACATCTGCCAGGACGTCCTCGACGGGACGGCGACTGAACTGTTCACCCTTAAAAGTTTTACAGAAGGCGCACCTGTTCCAGGGGCAGTTGCGTGTAACCCTGATTAGAAGGCTGTCTGCCTCACTGGGCGGTCTGATAGGCCCCTGTTCGATAAACATATTTTCACCACCCCACTTAAAATTTAACAAGTTAAATTAGATTTTATCATATTTTTATTATTATAGTACGTAGACACATTTTTTCAGAAGACACTATTCTAGTAAAATTAGCTTGTCATCTAGTTTTGAAGAAGGATTTCCATGTCCCAAGGGAGAAACATACCTAACACATAGCATCATCTTTTTCAAAGTCATACTTAAAGCATACTATAGCATTTTTAGGTATTAGAACATACCCTCGGCGCAACAAGGAGGTTTCAATATGAACTTGCCGATACGGCTAGCTGAGATTGCCAGGGTTTCCCCCGGTCAGGAAGCGATAGTTTTTCAAAACCGCCGCATGACATACGCACAGTTGGATACTCGGGTGAGCCAACTGGCCAGTGGGATGCAACAGTTGGGAGTAAAGCCGGGCGACCGGGTTTTGCTGGCTCTGGGTAACTGCCCTGAATTTGTCATCGCTTATTATGCCGTGATAAGAATGAAGGGAGTAGTAGTTCCGGTCAGCCCCATGTATACGATTAACGAAATTGGTGTAATCATGAGGGACTGTCAACCTAGCTTGGTAATTACCTGCCCGGAACTTCAGCAGACCTTTATTAAGCTTAAAGAAAGCATCGACATTCCCCAGGGGATCATTGTTAACAGTTGTAATTTGGAAAACGAAACTTTCCTAACCTATGAACAGGTATGCAGCAAGGGGGCCAACGCTTTCCCGGGAACCAAATACAGCCGTGAAGATCTGGCTGTAATTCTGTACACCGCCGGTTTAGCTGGTAAACCCAAGGGGGCCATGCTGACTAACTTCAACATGTACAGTAACGCCCTTACTTACTCCCAGTTATGCAACATGGGCCCGCCCGACCGGGCGCTGCTCACTGCCCCTGCTTATCATGCCGGTGCCCAGACCTGTATTATGAACAACGCCATCGTAGCCGGCGCCACCCTGGTAATCCAGGAAGGCTGGCGGGGAGCTGAAGAACTACTCCGAATTATGCAAGAAGAAAAAGTAACTTTTTTCTTTGGCACACCCACCATGTACAAATTTATTGCCGACTGTCCCAACCTGACCAAATACGATGTCAGTTCTCTGCGCATAGCATTTACAGGTGCAGCCAGCATGCCTGCCGATCTATACGATGAATTTAGAAACAAAATGAATATGCATTTAACAGAAGGCTATGGCCTAGCCGAAACTTCCCCGGTGGTTACGGTAAATTTCATAAATAAATCCGGCAAACAGGGTTCCATCGGTATTCCCATCCCCGGCGTGGAAGTTAGAATTTTTGACTACGAAGACCGGGAAGTACCCCAGGGTCAGGTGGGTGAAATCGTGGTTCGCGGCCCCAATGTTATGCTGGGCTATTATAACCGGGACGAGGAAACCCGCTGGGCGCTGCGTAATGGGTGGTTCCATACCGGCGACCTGGCCTATGCCGACCCGGATGGGTACCTTTACATTGTAGATCGCAAAAAAGATTTGATTATCCGTGGCGGTGTTAATATTAACCCGCGTGAAGTTGAGGAAGTTTTATACGCCCATCCCGGTATCTTCGATGTAGCTGTGGTAGGAGTTCCCGACGCTGTAATGGGTGAAGAGTTGCTGGCTTTTGTCATGGTCAGGGATGGACAGGAACTAGGTGACGCAGATATTAAAGATTTTTGCCAGGGCAAAATAGCTAAATATAAAATACCACGCTACTACCGGTTTGTGGCCAGCCTGCCCAAGACATCTTCCGGTAAACTGATGCGTAAAGAACTGCAGACCTGGATAAGTAAATAGAACTAACTCACCACCAATAATTTTGAGGTTATCAAGCCTCCGGCCAAACAGCCGGGGGCTTTTTGGTTACCGTAGCCAAAAAAACAACCAAATTAATCTAGTTTTTACACCACTTCTTTTTCTAAATTATGAACTGGCAACACTTAACCCCCTATCCTGGAAGAGAAATTTAGCTTGTGAATTTTTTTACAAAACCTATTGACAAATGTGGTGCTTAGAAATATTCTAAGGATAAGGAAGCGGGTTACTGAATTGCTTGAGTAAGTTCTTAATTACACAATCTTTAAGCTACTGGTTAACAGCGTAAAGACTAGAAACAGCAACGCAAAGGCAGCCCGCGTATATTTAACCGAGTAAGGGGGTGGCACATAGAATTAGAGCCGAGAGCGACTTGTCATCACGTTAGTGAAATATTTCACCAACATCATGGGCCATAATGTTACCTTTACTCTAGTAGACTAAAAATCATTTGTCATCACGGACGCGGCCTAGAACTGCTCCATCTTACCACAAACAAAAAAACATAATTCAAATGATTAACCGACTGTTCTTTAAAGTTTATAGAGAAAATTAAACTGATTAAAAAGAGTATTACCAAACAAAAATTAATAACCCATTTAAGGGGGTTAAGCAATGAAATCTCTATACGAAAACTTTATGTACGCAGCCAGGGCCCACGCCAAGTGGGAAATCGCAACAACACAGGTTATAGTTAAAGACCGTAAAAAATTATTAATCCTGCTGGTATTGTTTCTGCCAATTCTGATACCAGCTATCGCTCATGCCGGTTCAGTACTGCCCGGATTCATCGGTGGCAAGTCTTCCTTTGGACCTTCGTTCTTTTCACCTACCACGTTTTACGGGTCCATTCTAATTGGGGTTTGCGCCGGCTTGATTACCGGTTGTATCGGCGCTGGCGGCGGATTCATCATCACCCCGGCTCTGATGAGCCTGGGGGTTAAAGGAATTATGGCCGTTGGTACCGACATGTTCCACATTTTCGCCAAGGCCATTATGGGTACCGCTGTGCACAAAAAACTTGGCAACGTGCACGTTGGTCTGGCCATCGCCTTCTTGGCCGGCTCTTTTATCGGAGTTACCGGAGGCGGCGTACTTAACAGAGCCATATTTAACCACAACCCGGTAGTCAGTGACTTCGTTATTAGCATGCTGTACGTGTTCATGCTGGGGTTCCTGGGCTTTTACGCCCTGGCTGATTACCTTAAGTCCAAGAATAAGATCGGTGACGAAGCAGGCGATGCTCACGGCGGACCTTCCGGACTGACTGGCACGGCATTAAAGATGCAGTCTATAAAAATCCCGCCCATGATTACCTTCGACGAAGACATTTATCCCGGCGGCAGGAAAATCTCCGGCGTATTTGTAGCCCTGTGCGGTGGTCTTGTGGGATTTGTGGCAGCCATCATGGGTGTTGGCGGCGGCTTCCTGACCTTCCCGATATTTGTTTACGCTCTGGGCGTGTCCTCCTTCACCACTGTGGGAACAGATATTCTACAAATTATCTTCACCGCGGGTTACGGTTCCATCACCCAGTATGCTGTCTACGGCTACGTGTTCTACACCCTGGCCATGGGCATGCTGGTGGGATCCCTGCTGGGCATTCAAATCGGCGCTATCACCACCAAGGTGGTGCCCGGTATACAAATTAGGGGCTTCTACGCTGTAGCCATCCTGGCAGGTTTTATAAACCGGTTGTTTGTGCTGCCCGATAAGCTGCGCATTATGGGCTATATCAACATGAGTCAGGCAACAACTAAAACGCTTGAAACCATTGGTGCAGTCATTTTCTTCGGCCTGGTAACCGTATTCGCATTATGGATAATTTCCACCTTTGTACGCAATATCCCCAACCTGAGAGCCGAAGCAATGGCGGCCAGCTCTGGTGGAAAGGGAGTGAGCAAATGATTACTAATAAGAAAACTTTCGCTCTCGGCATGATTATGTTAATTTCCTTCTCCCTAGTGTTCGTGCTAATAATGTCACCTATTTTCGGTGCAGGCAGGAACGGGTTGGTATATGCTGACGACATGTTCAATTCACTATCAAAGGGTTCTGCTTACTTCATTGATCAGGAAGTAACAAAAGCCGAAAAGTATGCGGGTACCGGCATTGAGGTTACACTTGCAGCTGCCGATGAAACACAGGCCCAGGTCTGGACCACCCTGTATACCGCGGCGGGAGCAGATGTTAAAACAGCCGGCACAGAAGTTGCGATTAAGGGCGACCTGGGTAATATCATGAACACTGTCCTGGTCGACGCCGATGCCATGTACTACAACAATGGCACCGCACTTACCGATAAGTACGGCCTTGAGGGCAGGGAAGCAACTTATGCATGGTACAATTCCTTTAAAGTAATGGATGAGGCACTTAAGAATCAGCAGCGTTTTGCTGAATCAGCGGCCATAAACAGCGTGATTAAAAAAGCTGTAGAGCCGGCATACAATTACTACGATATTGAAATTAAAAAAGTGGTCGACTACAAAGGAATTGTGTTCTTCCTGATGGCCTTCTACCTGGTATACACCCTGTGGTACGGGTTCGCCATCTACTACATTTGTGATGGTGTGGGCATCTCCATGACCAAGGCCGCTAAAAAAGTGGAAGCTTAGTTTAAACGAAATTAGCATTCTCTTCTCAACCCAATAATTTGGCAGACATATCAAATAAAGCTAAACGGCGACCGTGGCGGCCGCCGTTTAGCTTCACCTTGACTATAAGTTTAAAACTTATGTTATATAACGCGCTGGTCTTTAAACAAACCAAGGGCCGTTAAAATGTTTTCCTGAACCGGCGACAAACTGGAGGATTTGATTTCGTGATCGTCCAGCTGATTAATAGCTACCTTTATATCTTCAAGTAAATTGATGGCTTGCCGGACATCCAGGTTAAGGCCCGCCTGATTAATCATTCTTTCCATGAGTTTTTCCATCATAAACCCCAAAACACAGATAAAAAGGTTGGCCGAAATTTTAAGTTCGGCGTACAGTATGTTTTGCCACGGCTCAAAATTCTTAATTTCCCGGAATGACTCACCCATAATCGTTAGGCTGGTATAAGCCTTTACTATTTCCACGGCCTGTAGAAATTCATTGTTTGTTTCCAGTAGGAACGAACCGGCCAGTCCGCTTTCACGCACAATCAAGTCTTCCCGGCGGCGGTAAGCCAGTTCCTGGGTAGATTCGCTGTAACGCCAGTCAAAGTATTTGCGGAAATGGCTATCCTTTAAAAGAGGTATGTTTTTGGCCTTTAGGAACCGCTTTTCGCCTACGGTTTTCTGAATCTCTTTTAGCTCGTTTTCTATTGCATCCAACCGCTCCCTCAACAATACGTGGGTTTGTTCAGCAGCCCCGGGATTGTAACACAACATGTATCGCTTAGCATCTTCATTTCTTATTTCCTTGAACCATAAACCCTCGTCAACTTGGTGAAATCCTTTTTGATAAGTGTTCAATTCACCGGCAATCAAATCTCTTTCCAATTCAGTCATGTGTTTGCGCCCGATGATATAATCATAACCTTGGGCAACCAATACTTCCAGGCCCGGGTTATCAAGTACACTGCGGTCACCCACGAAGATGCATTTGTCAATGTCAAAAGAATTTTTTAGGTAATCAAGTATATTCCTGTATTCCCATTCTTCGGCAATTTCGCGCAATATACTATGCCCCAGAGGTACACCATCCCCGCTGACCAGTAAACCAAAATTAATCCGTTGTAATTCCTCTGATTCCCCAAGAACATATTTACCATAGGAAGACAAATTAAGCTCTTCACGGGGGGCGGGTTCAATAGTTCCCGTTGTCAATCGACAAAAAGCCATATTAGTGTTAATGTGCATTAACTTACGTAAATTTGCATATACTTTTTCTTCCAGCTCTTCTTTATACTCGGCAACAATATCCAGGGCACGATAAAAATGGTGCGGCAAAATCTCCATTCCTTCAAGGGCCGGCATATAAAGACTGTGATACCAGTCGCTGATAGCTTCTTTATGCTGGGGTTGTATTATTTGGTTGATGGCCATAAGCTCAACCAAAAGCGAGACGTTAACAATATCATCGTCTTCTAAACCGGCAACTTTGTTAATAACCGGCTCAACACCAAGCAACTCCCATACTTTATGAATAGCAAGAACCTCACCATAACGAAGAGTTTTTTGGGCCTCAAACTTATTAGGATGATTAGGTAATCCGCAGATTTTTGACAAACCTGTAATTAGGCCGTTTACCTTATCCGGTGTAAGTTTTTCGAGGCTGCCAAGATTGGCTATAACCCGCTGTTTTACCTTGTTACCTTCTCTGTAATTCTCTATAAGCTTTAGATAGGTATACTCTTTACCGTTGCTTTTACTGGTTACCTTTCGAAAAAACATAAATATCACCACCCTTGACAAGTAATTTTGCAGTCGGTTTGATAAAGCTTATCTCTCTACTTTTCTTTTTTGTAAAACGCTTTTAAACACTACCTTTTTTCCTACATCTTTATTGCATGTACTTTAATTCACTAACTAATTTTCCAGATACCTACTCTTTTAAATTATATCATATGTTAACTGGTTGTGCAATTTATCCAACAATCTTGCGGGGTAAAATACTGGTAGCTAACGGTTTTACATCTCGTTTTTAAACCTTTTGTCACTAAGTTTGATTACCAAATGCCAATTGCAAACCACCATAGCCCTGCAAGCCCAATTATGGAAAGAACCAGGGAGATTACGAAAAGAACACTGCCGGCCTTCAAAAAGTCCGAGGCTTTTAAAAAGCCTGGCCCGTAGACAATGGCGTTGGCGGGAGTGGCGATAACCAGTAAATAGGAAAAAGCAGCACCCAGGGAAGTTGCCACTCCTATAGCCAAAGGCGAAGTGTCGGCCAGTTCTGCTACCTTGATAAAAACAGGCCCTAGCATGGCCACAGCAGGACCATCGGCCATGGTGTTAGTTACAAATGCAGTTATTGTAGTGGTTGCTGCCAAGAGCGGTAACCCCTTGGCAACCTCAAAGGCTGTGGCAGCATATAGAATTTTTTGGGCCAGCCAGGCGGCAGCTCCTGTGGATACCAACATTTTGCCCATGGATATGGCCCCCGCATAAAGGACTACAACACCCCACTGGGTTTTCTGCTGCAAGTAATTCCAATCCACCAGCCTTAAAATTACAGCCAGAATTACCCCGACCATGGCGATATTACCCACCCCAAACTGGCGACTGAACAATACCCAACCCACAACCACACCTAAAAATATCACCAGGGCCATTTTAGCCTGCTTGGTCATAGGCCCGTCTGCGTTCAATTCCTGTTGAATTCTTTCCAAGACTTCCTTTAAATCATCAACTTCAGGTTTAAATAGTCTTAATAACCAGTATGTGACGATGGGAATTAAAATTAGGGTCAAAGGTAAAGCCATGAGCATCCATTGACCGTAGCTTACGTGAATGCCAATACCGCTCAAAAAGCTTAGCATTAATGCATTTCGAGCACCACCGGAGGGGGTGGCCATACCACCGATAATAACCCCGTAAGCAATGGTCAGCATCATCAGCTTGCCGAGCTTGGGCACTTTTTTTATGCCGCCGCTCAAAGAAACAATACCCACCCCAATGGGAAACATAATGGTTACTGTGGCGTGTTCGGTGATAAAAGCGGCGCTCAAAGCACAAAAGGCTACCATGCCCAGCACAACCCGGTCAATTCGGGTGCCTGATATTCTAAGCATATGCAGAGCCACTTTGTTATGGATATTATATTTTACTAACAATGCGCCAAGCATCAATACTCCCATGATAAAAACGACAGCATCGTCCATAAAAGTACGGGGCACTTCTTGAAAGCTATGAATACCCGTCGCAACCTGGTAGGTGCCGATAATCATGGCAGTTACCGGCAAGGGGACTGCCTCGGTTAAAAAGCATATGACAATGAAGATCCAAAGACCTATGGCATATTTGCCCTCGTTGGAGAGCCCGTCCGGGGTTGGTAGGCAAATTACTAAAGCAAAAATAACAATCCCCAGCAGCAGCCATCTTCTATCTTTGAAAAAGTCCACTAACTGCCGTTTGAATCCACCGTTCCCCGGCGGGCCGCCAGGACCCGGCAGTTGAAACCCCGTATGCTTGTCCTTATTTTTATAATTTTGCAAATCAAAAATTCTGCTTTTGCTCACGCATTCACCCGCTTAAAAAACATATATCAAATAATTAACTGGCATAATTGTTTTTATATTGTACCTTAATTTGAACAAAAAAACATCTAATTATATAAACCGCAAATGCCGGGTGAACAAAAAAAGCTGCCGTAAATATTGGCAGCTTTTTAACATCATCTTTTAACATTTCCATTGTATTCCATTATGTTTTAATTATTTTACTCCATTTAGGAAACAAACCTGTAACCGGCGGAGAAATGCATCAAATACATTGGCCCGTCCATTTCCCAATATCCCGGCGGGGGTGCTGCTTCACGCCTGACCGAATCTACGGAAAACTTGCAATTACTTATCACTATGGAGGCACATTTCCCTACCTGAGCTTTTTCCCCGGGGCCTATAATTTGGTAGTTACCCTGGTATCCGGCACGCTCAAAAATACATAAATAACATTCTCCGGCATCAATAGAAGTAACCGGACTCATATTCTGAAAGTTTTTAATAGCCGTATTCTGAATTAGTTTATAAGAAAAGTCACCGTGCCAGATGCGGGCATATTTGGTGACACTGGACGTTCTAAAAAAACCCTCCAGCGATTTAATTATTCTTTTAAGTCTGGATGCCGGCGCCCAATCAAGGCCTCTATCTCCTGTTTGAGAGATGCTTGACATTTTAAATCCCCCCTGATTACTAACATGATAATCCACTAAGATGAAGATGGCATCAGTTTAGTGTTGAAAAGCCAAATAATACACCCAAAATGCCATAGTATTTGGGGAACGTTTCACAAATAGGCACAGCCCTTAACAATTTCAGAACATTCACAATAATTAATTTCAGCTTTTTATATTTTACTTGTCATTACATTTTTTATCAAGTGCATTCTTAGTTTTATTTATATACAGTAGCTTTTTGCTTATTTATTATTAATCTTTGTCATTGCTTTTTGTGAATATTATCTCGGCATGACAAATCCCGCATTTGCGCTTTACAGCATTTATTTGACCATATAACTTGAAAAAAGATAAAAACGTCTTGTCTTGGACCGGAAACATCAATAAAATATAATAGTAATAGAATAATTCATAAAGGAGCTAAAAGGATGAAACTAGCTTCAATATACGGCGTAACCAAGCAAAGCGGTAACACTACCATAGCCGAAGAACTTTCTTTAATGAGCCAAAACAAAGGGTACAAAACACTTTTGGTGGATCTGGATATCCACAAAGGCGATGTAACCGAAAGACTTAAATTGCACCATACCCCCAACATCAGCGACTGGTGTGAAGACATTTACCTGGAAAGTAAAAAAAATGGCATTATTAATGTTGAGTATAAACAGTCAGACTGGGCGCACTTCTTACAGAAACACGAGTCCGGACTGGACGTCCTGGCCAGCAACACCAACCGCAAATTACCTGATTATGGTAATATCTATTATGAAATGAGAATAATTCATAATGCACTTAAAAATAGCGATTACGATATCGTTATAGTTGACATGGGCAACAAACACACCAGCTTCAACTTTGCGTTCCTGGAGGATTCTGATTTTCCACTACTGGTGGTAGACACCTTCAGATACAATGTGAAAGCACTAAAGCATTTCATTTGGGATTTGGAAGACGTCCACTTCCCGGTTAACAAGTTACAGTTACTGTTTAACAGGGAAGCTTCACCCATCGAAGACCTGCCAGAGACCGTAGCCAAGGAATTTAACCTGCCGGCGCTTGGAGTTTTACCTGAAATGCATAAAGTAGATGGCTGCATGATTAAGGATGATTTCTGCCAGAAAATAGATTCTATTCTTGAAAAAATTATGACCAGCTAAAATATGGATAATCAGGTCTGTTAACTAATTTAAACGCGCTTTGGAAAAGCAAAAAGATTCGGCTTTGTGATATATGATTCACAAGCCGAATCTTTTTATTGTTACCACTAACTACTGAAAATCGTTTGGTTTTTCCCCTACCTCTACGGTAATAGATACAATAGCTCGTTCGCGATAAACCGTGAGTGAAATCTTTTGTCCTATTTCAACCCCTTTAATGCGATCAGCCAGCGCATTGGCATCCTTTACAGTTTTTTTATCTATCTGTAGTATTATGTCACCCTGGATCAATCCCGCCCGTTGCGCAGGGCTGTCTGGAACGACCCCCACCACCATAACGCCTTCGGTGCTGTCCAATGCGAAGTATTCCGCTATATCGGGTGTTATATCGTGCATCTGTATACCTAACCAGGGTCTGATTACTTTGCCACTCTGTTTAAGGTCATTTAAAACGCTATGCACTGTACTGGTAGGTATGGCAAACCCTATTCCCTGCGCTTGAGCTACCGCCGTATTAATTCCCACTACATCTCCCTGTAAATTTAGTAAAGGACCGCCACTGTTTCCCGGGTTGATGGCGGCATCGGTTTGCAAAAGGTTTTTATAATAACGCCCTTCCACCGGCACCGGTCTTTGCTTGGCACTAATTACACCCACCGTGACGGTATGATCAAAACCGTAGGGGTTACCTATAGCGATGACCCAGTTGCCAACTTCTATTTTTTCTGAGTCCCCAAGTTTTAATGATGGTAGTTCTTGACTAACTTGAATCTTTAAAACGGCCAGATCCAGATCATAATCGGCACCTATTAAACTAGCCGGGTAATCTTTATTCTCATCCTGCACAGTTACCGTAATCTTATCGGCGCCGGAAATAACATGCTCATTTGTCAGAATATAACCGTCACCGGAAATAATAAAACCAGAGCCCAAACCTGTCTCAGTACGTTCCCGCTGAGGCTGGGGTGTGGTCCCAAAAAAGTTCCTAAAGAACGGATCGTTAAAGAAGGGGTCGGAACTGTAACCGGCAGTTTTCTTTTCAACACTTATTTGTACAACCGCCGGGCCGGCTTTTTTCACGATGTCGGCTATAGTTTCGGAGTTTACCCCCGGAAGACCCTGCTGGGTGTTGGATGAATTCTCATTTTCTGAAGCAGATAAACCGCTGCCGGCATCCCGATTGTTAAAAGCAGAACAGCCTGCGGCAAACACAATCATCCCCGCCATAAAAGTAGTTAGAACACTCAACAAAACTATACGTCTGATAAGTGCAGCCATTTAACCACCCCCGTAAAAATTAAATCCGGACAGGTCTAACAAATATCATAGCAAATATAAAAAGATTTTTCTACTGTTAAAATAAAAGCTTCCTTTTATAATTTATCTTATTTTCATTATCACGTCTGCGTAATTAATTCAAGCGTTTAATAATAGAATTGGTGCTTATTTTTGTTTTCCAAATACCGGCATCTTGTCATCAGGAACCGTAAGCGAATGAGCACCTGGTATATCTGAATACAATGGCTACGTCATTGTCAGAATATTAATATTTCTTTCGGGGGCATGTGAAACATTGCACTATCATTTGATATCATATATAATAGCTATAAGATGTAATAGATGTAAGGACTAAAAATATTGGCTTGTGAATTTTATTACAACCAACTAGAGCGGGAGGTGGGGGTTGATAAGGTATGATTTGACGTATTAAAAAACTTGGCGGGATAATAAGTATATTAAATAAAGAGCATCAAGTGAAAAAATTAATTAGCGGCCCTAAAAAACAAAAGCCATGCTTTTAGCTTACTTTGCGCTAAAAACAGAACAAGAGGGTGTGTCTTTAAACTGGCTGCCACCAGTGACACGCTCCCTCTTACCACAAATAATTCAATACATTAACCGACTGCTCCCACTTGTCAGGGGAACAAATTTAAAACAAAATATGAACATATGTTTGAATACAAGACATATAAGCTATAGTCACTACTTCATTTATGTTCTTTTTAATATTATCATAAACCACAACCCCTGACAACACCTAAACCTAAAATTTTGTCACTACTATAACCATAAAACGTGGTGACAACGAGTCCAGAAGGTGAGGAGGTTATCCTGGTATGGAAAATCTCAAAGAAAAAAAAGTCAGGGATATAATGATTCCTATATATGAATATCCATTGATTTCTTCAGAGGCCACACTAAAGACCACGCTAAAAGTAATGCAAGATTTATGGTATCCACAAGTTAATAAGCCCAAAACAGGGCGACGTTGCGTTGTAGTTTTCGAAGATAGCTTACCAGTTGGCACTTTTGGCATCAACGAAATGTTTAAGGCCATAGAACCGCAGTATCTGGAAAGCGTAACCTTCGTGGGTATGAAATTGCCAAGTTCATCTGTGCCAATTTTTTGGGCAGGTCTCTTTACCGATCGATGCATGGAAGTGGCTCAAAATACAATTAAAAGATATACAACTCCCTTTGAACACTTCGCCAATGCTGATGATTCACTACTAAGGACATCCTGCAACCTGGCCAAATACAAGTTGGAATTTTTGCCGGTCAAAAGCAATAACCGGCTGGTTGGCATGGTACTTAATGAAGATATTTTCAGGGAGATTTCTAACCTGGTTGCTAATGGCGAATCTTATTCAGACACCCGAACTGATAAATTGGCATAAGCTCAATAAATTGTTTCGAATTTCATTAATTGCCATAACTCCCTGCCGGACTAAACAAGAAGACTCCCATTAACCAGGGGAGTCTTCTTGTTTACCTATAAGCAAATTTAAGTTGTTAATTTATTTAGCTTTAGCTGCTAATATCCTTTTTGGCACTTTTCTTAGCCGCACTCTTCTCAAGCGCTTTGTTAATGGGCATTGCTGCCAACGCCACCAAGCCACCAAACAACAGGGTCACGATAATGGTGATTGTCTCAGGAAATATAAACCACAGGTACATATAAACGGTGGCCAGGACTAGCGACATAATCATCAAAGGGAACGCCACTACGAAAAACTTGACGAAGGTAATGTGGTAGCCCCGCTTTTCGGCCATACCTATAACAACAACGTTGGCCGAAGCGCCAATGATAGTTCCGTTGCCACCCAGACAGGCGCCCAGAGACAGCGACCACCAGAAGAAGTTCAGTGCGCTGGGGTCGGTTACGCCCATGAGTTCCCCCATGTTATGAATAAGCGGAATCATGGTGGCGACAAATGGTATGTTATCTATAAATGCCGATGCTATACCCGACAGCCATAATATGAGCATGGCAGTGGGAATCATCGCGCCGCCGGTGAGTTCAAGGGAATACTCGGCGATAGCCTCAATCACGCCTACCTTTTCAAGGCTACCCACCAGTACAAACAGTCCGATGAAAAAGAAGATAACCGGCCATTCCACGGCATGCAGCGCGTGTTCCGGATCTTCCTTGCTGACCAGCAGCAGCAGGCTGGCCCCGGTAAGAGCAATAACCGAAGACTCTAGGTGCACATATTGGTGTAGGACAAAACCTAAAATGGTCAGGCTCAGGACAATCATACACTTTTTAAGCAGCACCATATCTTTGAGCTCTGCGTACTCGTCCATTTCCATGATGCTTTTCTGGCGCTCCGGGTCGGACACCAACTGTGACCGGTAAATCAGCCTCAGCAGTGTTAAAGTGCAAACGTAAACCACTACAACAATGGGTGTCAGGTTAATAATAAAATCCATAAAACCAAGGTGGGTAGCACTGCCAATCATAATGTTGGGGGGGTCGCCGATTAAAGTAGCGGTACCACCGACGTTGGAAGCAATAATTTCAGCTATTAAAATTGGAATGGGGTTTATTCTTAGCTTTTGGGCTATGGCGAAGGTAACAGGAACGATTAAAAGTACCGTAGTCACATTATCCAAAAGGGCAGATAATATCGCGGTTACCAGCGACAGTGCGGCCATGATTTTTAGCGGCTCGCCCTTGGAACTCTTGGCCGCCTTGATGGCCAGGAACTCAAATACCCCCGTCTGGCGGGTGATGCCGACAATAATCATCATACCAACCAGCAAGCCGATGGTATTAAAGTCAATTGCGTGTACCGCCTCTTCCGGATCCATAATCTTAAAAACGGCAATAAGCGCCGCACCTACCAGGGCAATAACAGCCCGGTGGATCTTTTCGGAGACGATGATGGCGTAAGTAATTAAAAAAACAGCTACAGCAAAATAAATTTGTAAATGTTCAGGCAAGACCATACCTCCTTTATAACACTAAAAAAATATTGAAAACTTTTAATAATTAATTATTTAATTAAATGTTTTAAAATTCCTTCTTTTTGAATTTAAACAACGTATTATTTTTAAGGAGACATCAAATAGGAACCAGATGTAAAAAAGCGGCCTTTATAAAGATAGATTAATAAAAATTTAATTATTATGACAATGTTTAGTAACACTATAAAAATATGTAATTTAAAATAAATAAATCTTTTACAGGGGGGATAAGTAGTAAAATACAAACAATACAAGTGAGAAGACTGCGCAATGACAAAATAACCTTCAATAATTACCATGTGAAATAATATACTATCTGCAATACTTTCATCACCCTTTTTTACACTCACATATTGCATTTATCATAACCAAAACCACGGCACAAGCAATTTTACTGCACAATAACATAATGATTCTTTACCGTTTTTATACACTAAAAAAATTAAAGCCCCCTGCTAACACGGGAGCTTTTAGCACTGTATAACGGTGCTACGCTTATTAAACTAATTCTATCTTTTATTTTGCGAATTGCAATAAAGCACCATGAGGAGAGACAATGTTGTATTTCAAGGCCTGGGCCTCGGGAGATAACCCGAAGGCTACGGCCATCAGCTGGGTAAAAAACAGCACCGGAATATTAAAACTGGTACCATATTTTCTATTAACCAGCTTTTGATAGGCATCCAAATTAAGTTGGCACATCGGGCACGGGGTTACCATAACCTGCGCACCACCGGATGAAGCAGATTCAAAAAGTTTATAACCCAGATCCAGCACAATGTCCCTGGCGGGTATGGTACTGGAACTACCGCAGCAACGCGCCCGCAGTGGGAAATCAGCTGGCGTTGCACCCAAGGCTTCTATTAACCTGTCCATGAACACCGGCTGTTCCGGGTCATCGAACTCGTATGGAAGTGCCCGTACGGTCTGGCAACCTACATATCCAGCCACGGTAAGACCCTTAAGGGGTTTTTTAACCTTTTGAGCTACCTTTTCGAGTCCCACATCGTTATAAATCACATCCAGGAACTGGCGCACTTGCAGGGTACCGTTGTACTGCATTCCGGCAGCAGACAACGCTTCGTTGGCCATGGTGCGGAAATGCTCGTCTTCCTTAAACTTCTTATTGGCGACAGCCAGGGTCATGTAGCAAGAACTACAGCCTGTCACCACATCCTGACCCTTGGCTTCGGCAATAGCCAGGTTACGGGCTGTGACCACCAACTGCGTAAAGTCTCCCACCACACCGGAAGCCACGGTGGCACCGCAACAGTTCCAGTCCGGTATTTCTTCCAACTGTACATCCAACGCTTTGGCCACACCTTCAATGGAGTGTGCGTTTGCCTTGGCCGTAGCTTCGCTGGAGCATCCGGGATAATAGCTATATCTCATTACCTGGCCTCCTTCCGATCAAGTTCCTGGGCCTTACTAATGATTTTCTTTAAACCGCCCAGCCCCCTGATTTTTTTCGGCGGCAGCAGGGGCATCCGACCATGCTTAAGCATGTCGATACCCACGTCCTTCATGTCCATAGCCTTTAAAATCTCGTCAAGACCGCGGATTAGGAAGTAGCGAGCTGTCATACCACCCTCGAACATTCTGCCCCGAACGGACATTTCGTTCCAAAAAGCCTTGTAGAAGGCAGCTTGCGGGTAGTTAGTGTAACCATGGTCAATAGCGTATTTCTTTAAGTCATGCATCACATCAATAATGGGAATACCCCTGGGACAGCGGGCTTTACAAGTACAGCAGGAAGTACAGGACCAGAATGTATTGGACGTCAAGACTTCCTCTTTTTTACCTAGTTTAATTAGATTAAAAAGCTGCCTGGGAGAATAGTCCATAACATCCCTGGTGGCGCAAGAAATGGCGCACATACCGCAGTTCATGCACTGCTTGATGTATGAGCCGTTCTCCAGACGAAAAATTTCCCGGGCAAATGTTAAATCATACTTAACAGGTTCTGAAAAAACATTCTTTTGCTCCATAAAGTAATTATCTCCTTTTCTATTTTTTAAAGGAGTGCAGGACGGCCTATTTGGCCGTCCTTTCTTTATCTGGAGTTACCGTCGAGTTCCAATAAAACGAACCCACGGGAACATTCCTCGGCCATCCCATCGGGGACATTCCTCGACCCCAAAGGAATACCCATTACCTGAGGTGTGTCCCCTTTCCTATTAAGCGAAGTCTTTCATTGGGTTCGGGCCCAGTTCCTCAAGATCCGCGGCAAATTCGTCCAGCATAGCCGGTATCTTGTCGTAATCCATGATGTTTACCGTAGTGGCGCGCACCCGCTCGGATTCCAGGCCCAGGCGATCCAGGGTCTCGGAAATCTTGGAGAGCCGAATCTCCGCCAGTTCGCTGCCCTTCATGAAGTGGCACTGGTAATCATCACCGTGTTTGCAACCCATCAAGAGTACGCCGTCAAAGCCGCCGCCCATGGCGTCGTTAATCCACACCAGGTTAAGGGAACCCAAGCAGCGCAGAGGAATAATCCGCACCCAGGCGTTATACTGCAGGCGGTTGATGCCGGCCATATCCAGGGCGGGAATGGCATCATTCTCGCAGGCGAAGATTAGGATCCTGGGCTTCTCTTCGTCTTCTTCCGGCATTTCAATGGTCTTGACCATGTTACCAACCATTGGCACCGAGTAGTTCTTGAAGGAAATAATCCGTTCGGGGCAGGCGCCCATACAGGTGCCGCACCTTCTGCAACGGGAGGGGTTGGGTAGCGGGTTGCCCTTCTCGTCTTCGTTAATGGCACCAAAGGGACATTCCTCAGTGCACCGTTTACATTGGGTGCAGCGGTTCATATTGAATTCTGGGAATGACATATCGCCGGAACGCGGGTGCACAGCCTGGCCCATTTCAGTGGCCTCGACACACTGGACGGCTTTCATGGCCGCACCGGCACCGTCTTCAACTGCTGAAAGCATATCCATGGGCGCCCGTACCACACCGGCGGCGTAAATACCTGTGCGCCTGGTTTCATACGGGAAGCATATATAGTGGGAATCCGGGAAGCCGTATTTTAGAGCCGGCAGTTCCGGACCCTGTCTGTAGGCCAGGTTAAGCAGGTTGGCCTTAATTACCGGGGGAGTAGATGCCTTGGGCTCGTCGGAAGCGGCTGCCGCTTCATCGGCGGCCGGCTCTTCTTCCACCAAATCACCCAGCGCTGCTGTGGGTACCATGCCGTTGGCCAGTACCACGTAGTCAAACTCGTCCGCCAGGGAGGTGGTGCCCATTGTTTTGTCGTCTGCTTCAATGGTGAGTTTGCCGTCTTCCTCGGTAATCTCGGTCACATCGCCCTTGACAAAGACAACGCCTTCCTGCTGGGCCTTCATGTAGAAATGTTCATACTGCCCGTTGGAACGAATGTCCTTATAGTAAACATATACGTTGGCTTCAGCATTCTTTTCCTTAACGTACAGCGCCTGTTTGATGGACTCGATGCAGCACGCGGCGGAGCAGTAAGGCAGGTGCTCCTGGTCGCGTGAGCCCGCGCACTGAATAAAGGCCACTTTGCTGGCTTCCAGCTTACCTGCAGTCGCCATTTCCTCGAACATGGACTGAGTGATAACGTTGGGAAACTTACCAAAGCCCAGGTGACCCAGTTTGTCTGCCTCGTAAGGTTTGGCACCGGTGGCCAGCACAATCGCACCAACCCGCTCCTGAACAGTACTGTCACCCTGCTTAATGGTAACGTCGAACATACCCGGCGCGCCTGCGGTATTCTCAACGGTGGCCGACTTGTAAATCTTAACTCCGGCATCCTCGGCAGCTTTAACCAAGTTGGGGATACAGTTCTCTTCCAGGTCGGTATAAGGTGGTTTCATAGGTACTTGTTTGTACATTTTGCCCACGTAACCGCCCAGTTCCGCATCCTTCTCCACTAGTATGGTGGAGTAACCAGCTTTGGCCGATTCCACCGCGGCAGTCAGACCGGTCAGGCCGCCGCCCACCACCAGGATATTCCGGGAAAAGCTTTCCACCTGATAGGGTTCGGGGACGTACATGTTCTTTTGTTTGACCAGGCCCATGCGCATATAGTCCTCGGCCAGCATCTGAGTGTCCTCGTCGTCGGCTGTATGGCACCAGATAACCTGTTCACGCAGATTGATCCGCTCGACAATATTATCCGGGCCGAATTTAAATACATCAAAATTAACCCTGGCTGAACATCCGGCAATAACGACTGTGTTCACACCTTCACTCTCGATATCCTGCTTGATTAAAGCAACGCCTTCAGGCCCGCAGAGCTGCCCGTCGGTCTTGCAGATCGGCACCTTAAATTCACTTTTTGCTACCTTGGACAGGGCATCGATGTCCAGAGCATCACCAATTCCACAGCCTGTGCAAATATATACGGCTATTTTCTTTTCCATCGTTACTGCCCCCTCACTGTAGATTGGATCGCCTTAAGCGCTGCAGCGGTAGCATCCCTTACAGCTGAGGCCACATCCAACGGGTTTTTGACGCATCCGGCCACCACGATACCTGCAGTCCCTGCTCCCGGTACCACAAAGCCGTCTTCATCGTATGCCATGTCAGCGGGAATAGCAGCTGTCGCGGTGGAAGGTGCCATGCCGGTGGCCAGCACCACCAGGTCGTAACTCTTCCTGGTTACTTGCTTGGCTTCCTGGTCCTCAGCAATTACCACCAGTTGTCCGTTGGTTTGGTCTTCCTCGATTTCGCCGGCCTTACCCTTGATTAAGGTAACGTTGGCTTCTTCCTGGACCTTAGTGAAGAAATCTTCATATTTGCCGCGCGCCCTGATGTCAATATAGTAAATACTAATCTCCGCGTCGGGGTATTGCTCCCTTACATAGGTGGCATGTTTTAATGAAGCCAGACAGCAAACGGATGAACATGCCTTAAGGTGGTTTTCGTCCCGGGAACCGGCGCATTGCACAAAGGCAATGCTCTTAATTTCCTTACCGTCTGACGGGCGGACGATTTTACCGCCGGTGGGGCCGTTCATGGCGGCCATCCGCTCCAACATTACGTTGGTAACCACGTTTTTAAAACGACCAAAGCCGTAATAACTAAGCTTGTTGGCATCGTATGGATTCCAACCGGTGGCCCATACAATGGCACCCACGTTCAGGTTCATGGTCTTGGACTGCATGTCGGGCTCAATGGCCTTGTACTCGCAAACCTCGGCGCACTTGCCGGCACATCCGGCTTCTTTACAGGCATCAGCCTTGATAACGTACTTCATGGGGAAAGCAAAATCATGCGGCAAATGAATTGCCTTGATTTTATTCATCCCATAGTTAAAGGGATTGTCAACTTCCACCGGGCAGGCTTCCACACATTTACCGCAACCGGTGCAATTATCATTTACATAACGGGGATTAATTTTTAATGTTACGTCAAAGTTGCCTTCTTGGCCGGAAATGTTTTCTACTTCAGCCAAGGTAAAGAAGTTTATCCGGGGGTTATTTCTAATCCGTTGGAAGTTAATCTCCAGCCCGCAGTTTGGCGGGCATAACTTGGGGAAGTATTGGTTAATCTGCGTTACCCTGCCACCCAGGTATGGGTTTTTTTCTGCAATATAAACTTCACAGCCTGCTTCTGCAGCTTCCAGGGCAGCGGTAATGCCGCTGATTCCTCCCCCAACAACAAGTATGCTTTTATTTGCCATAAATTTTCACCACACCATTCTCCCGTGTAGATTTTTATCATTACAGTTTACCTGTTAATAAAGTATATATATAGCATGCAACCGACAATGATTTATTCATTTACTGCCACCGGGACTAAAAAAAACTCCAGGCAACCCGTAAGGACGCCTGGTAAATGGTCCAATTCCTAAATTAACGCCCAGTCCCCACGAGTGAGTACCAGCCAGGGCTGTTATCGTAACTATGCAATATGCCCATTTTAATACAATATACAGCACCGAGCCCGTGGCCGAAGCCACGGGCTCTTGCGCCGTGGAATGGCACAATGCATTTAGTTACCCGATCTCGCCCAGGACATGGGGTGAGACCAATTGTTGACTATCAAATCAGACTTACAGGCGGATAATGGGCTTCTTGAATACATCCCATTCGTCTGTGTTGGGATCCCACTTAATGTTAACGAAGGACAGCCAGTTCTCTTCGTCCATTTTCGGGAAGTCAGCGCGGAAGTAGTAACCGGGCCAACGGGTTTCTTCACGGAACATTACTGTACGAACGTGGGATTCGGCTTGCCACATCCGGTGAACGTTCTCCCAGCATCTCATCAGCTCATGTAGGTCGGCAGCGCCAAGCTTTTCGGCGTCTTCCTTCAGGAAGGCCAGCAGTTCCATAGCCCTATTCAGGCTGGGAGTGTTGGTGCTAAAGTTCGCGCTCACACCACCTACATACTCGTCCATCATCTTCTGCAGACGGAACATGAACATTTTAGGCTTAATGTAAGCCGGGTTGACTTCGGGGTCGGTGGTAAAGCCCTTGTTGGCTTCGTAAGTTTCCATCGGCTGGTAGGCTTTGGCTTTCAGTTCTTCCACTTTGGCCATATCTACGTTGGGCTGGGTGTTGTTTTCCACGATGAACTTAATGGCTGCCTTGGCGGCAATACGGCCTTCAGCGTGGGAACCCGAGGAGAACTTGTGGCTGGAAGCGCCGGAAGCGTCACCAGCGGCAAACAGACCCTTAACGGTGGTCATGTTGGCATAACCCCAGAAATAGTCGGCCGGAGCAATGTCTTTAGGACCTGATACCCAAGCGCCGGATGCGCCGGAGTGAGAACCGATGAAGTAAGGCTCAGCAGCGGCAATCTCTGAAGGCTTCTCTTCCGGTTCAATGTTAGTGGCCGCCCACAGCAGTGCCTGTGAGATGGTCATATCGAGGAAATCTTCCCAAGCTTCGGATTCCAGTTCCTTCATTTTCTTCTTGAAGGCCTTGGGGTCGTCTTCATATTTCTTGGCGATATTAGCGATAGCTTCGTTGGTCATCATCATGAGGGGGCCTTTGCCTTCGCTGACATCCAGCATGCCGAGGTAGTTACGCAGGTTGGCCGGAATCGGCTTCACCAGACCGTAAGGAGCCCAGTTTTGCAGCTCGTCGCGGCGCTCTACCATGTACTCGCCACCGATAGCACTGATGGCTCTGGATTTGAACAGTAGGAACCAAGCACCAACCGGGCCGTAAGCATCCTTAAAGCGAACCGGGATGAAGCGTACTTCTTGACAAGTCATTTCAGCGCCCGCGCGGAGGGTGAAGTATGCGCTGGAACCAGTGCTGAAAGGAGGATACCAGGAACGGCCAAGACCTTCACCAGTGGAGCGGGGCTTGAACACGCCTACCGCACCGCCCATGGCGGCCAGAACAGCTTTAGCCTTGAAAACGTAGAATTTATTTTCCCGTACGCTGAAACCAACAGCGCCGGCAACCCTGTCGCCATCCATCAGCGGCTCAATGATGAAGATACGCTCGTAGATGTTGTCCATGCCCAAGGCATTCTTGGCAGCTTCAGCGACGATGACCTTGTAGGATTCACCGTTCAGCATGATTTGCCAGCGGCCTTCATTTACGTAGTTACCATCATCATCGGTCCAGATGGGCAGGCCCCACTTTTCAAACAGGTGCACGGAACCGTCAACGTGACGGGCAATGTTGTAAACGAGGTCGTCACGGGCAACACCCATCAGATCCTGGCGTACATAATCAACGTATTGCTCAACTGTGTTTTTGCCTTTGCCAACACCCAGGTACTGGTTAATGGCGGAAAGACCCATAGCCACAGCGCCGGAACGGTCGATGGAAGCTTTGTCAACCATGGTAACTTTCAGGCCTTGTTTCTTCGCCCAGTAAGCCGCTTCCACAGCTGCCCCGCAGGACGCCATGCCGCCGCCCACGATAAGAAAATCAGTGGTAACTTCAACAGTTTCAAAATTCATCGGCATTTATATTAACCTCCTCCGTAAAGTTCTTAATAAACGTATTTGGGACAACTTACTTATTAATGGTGGGCACAGCGTCCATCAACAGGGAAGCCGGCTCGGTGTACAGGTTCTCGTCGTTCAGGTCGTTCTGGTCAGCCGGGAATCCGCCGTCGGGCACTGCAGTGCCTTCTTCAGTGGTACGGATGGGGAATTTGAAGCGTTTGACCATACCGTTACGAAACTTGATGGTCCACATAATGCTGTCGGAACCTCTCAGAGGAGTCGCGGTCGCGCCCATGGGGACAAAGTCAGCATATCCGCGCAGATCCATAGCTTGCTGCGGGCAAGCCTTGGCGCAGCATAGGCATTCCCAGCAGGCCCAAGGATCACGGTTGGTGGCCTTCATGGTTTCTTTATTCAACACCATAAGGTCGTTAGGGCATGCATACATGCAAGCGGTTTTGTCCTGACCCTTGCAGCCGTCACATTTTTCGGTCATTACAAAAGTTGGCATTAATTCAACCTCCTGTTACCAATTTTTAATAAACAAGGTTTCTACCACGGCACCGGTATAGCAATTAATTAACTGACCGGTACCTCGGCATATGAGGAGTCAAAAGCAATTACAGAAACTATAACCCTTTCTCTCTCTCAAAATACCTCAACGTTAAGTGTTTGTTCGCACCCGGTGTAACATAATTACACCTTGCGGCTCCCTTTAACCACCTCCCCCAATAACTGTGAAGATCGTCAGTAGGTACTGAACCCAGAACCGTTTGGAGCACTCAACCGGACACGTTGGTGAGGGCAATAAACACCGTTACCACCGGCCCGCACTTGTGATAATTATCTCTTTACCAAACGGCCCCTTTGATTAAGGAAAAGTTAAAGTTATACTAAAAAGAAGTTAAGCTTATATGTGTTTATTTTCGACGCCGGAACACGCGGCTCCTTCTTTTATCGCAGATAATTTTTTTTTGTTTATTGCCCGTCCCGGGAAAGCCCGAGACGGGCAAATTAACCAATGACTATTTCTTTGCTCCCGGCATATCTTCGTAGGCACCCTTCTTGATTTCAACCTTTTCCGCAGTCTGATAATACTCACGGAGAATTTCCATCACTTCGGGACGACCAAACTCGATGGGAATCTCTTCGCCATCTTGCATCATGCGGCGGAACTTGGTGCCGCTGACCACACAGCGATCTTCCGGGCCGTGGGGGCAGGTGCGCTGACTGGCCATACTCTGGCACTTGTAGCAGAAGAAGGTCCAGGCAATATTCATGGGCTCCAGTTCAAGGGCGCCCGGCCAAAGCTTTTTGAAGATGGTTTGGGCATCGAAAGGACCATAGTAGTCGCCTACGCCGGCATGGTCGCGACCAACGATAAGGTACTTGCAACCCCAGTTTTGACGGAATACGGCGTGCAGCAGAGCTTCGCGAGGGCCGCCGTAACGCATTTCCATGGGATATACGCCCAGGGCAATGAACTCCTGCGGGAAATATTTTTCCACCAACACTTCATAGCACTTAGTGCGAACTTCACCCGGAATGTCACCAGGCTTTAACGCACCCACGATGGCGTGGATAAAGCAACCGTCCACCAGTCCGCTTTCCATGGCGAACTTGCACAGATACTCGTGCGAGCGGTGCATGGGGTTTCTGGTCTGGAAAGCTACAACATTGGACCAGCCTTTGGATTCAAACAGCTTGCGTGCTTCTTCCGGATAGAGGTAGTGTTTTGGATACTTCTGCGGGTATACGCCTTCGTTGAGAACCTTAATCGATCCACCGACATTGTACTCGCCCTGACTCATAACGCTGGCGACACCGGGGTGTCCTTCGGCATCCAGAGTTGTGAATACTTCCTTGCACTCGGCTTCTTTGTCGTAGGTGTAGATGTCTTCCACTTTCATGGTGGCATAGAGCTCACCGGAAGCCTTGTCAATTAGGGCTACTTCAGAGCCAACATTCAGGCCAATAGCGTCTTTCTCTGCTCCGGTGATGGAAAGGGTAACCGGCATGGGCCACATAGTGCCGTCAGCCAATTTAAGGTCAAATACACAACCGGTATAATCGTCTTTCTTCATGAAACCATCCAGGGGAGTGAATGCACCAATGCCGAGCATTAAAACGTCAGATGTTTCCCTGGAACTCATGTACACTTTGGGCATTTCTTGGGCCCGCTTGATTTCAGCTTCCCTCGCCTCGCCGTACAACAGCAGTGGCTTCAGTTTTCCTTCAGGACCATGCGGTTTGGGTAACGCCATAGATAATTTTCCCTCCTACTACTTTTATTTTAATTTTGCAACTAGGGAACTAAAGTTCCCAATGAAAACCCAATCTCCACTGGTGGGGACATTCTAAATTCTCTGGTGTGTGTCCCCTTTCTGGTGAATCCCTTGTCCCTTTTCAAAGCAAGTCATAATCCATCTTTCTATTATCAAACAACTACGGCAATGTCATACAAAAGACATTAATATGTCGCCAATGCGATAAAATCTGAAACACAGTACACTTATAATAAGACTGGATTATTGCGCCCTACTATTAAAAATGCATTTAAACTCATTTGACACAAGTAGGGTAAAGTCCTTCTTTTAGTTAGTTATTTTTTTAAGAAGGTCACAACATGTTCTTTTGTGAATATATGCACATAAGATGCATTAATTAATCACAATAAAAAGAAATATCTACCAAACCCTTACATTCATGGTTACACTATAAAATATAGCATGTTTATCAGCCATTGACAAGCATTATTAACCATGACAATACCTATCTGTATTTCTACATTTGCCCCATAAACATGCTATATCCTGCAAAATAATTTAAAACCACTTTAAAATGTTATGTTTTTAAATTTTTCAACATAACCTTCCAGTAATTCACTACGCCCAGTTTCCAAAAAATCTTTCATCACCCGGGGACGCCGGTATCTGGCACCTTCGCTGACCACGCTCATGACTAGGTGGTTTACATAAGGAACGAAAGTGTACTGACTGTCCACAACCGTTGGCGGCACAAAAAAGGTCTCCAATTGTCCAATATCGGCAGCAAGTAACTGCACTAAGTCCTGCGGTTTTTTACCTTTTTGATTTACAACCCGTACCTTGTCGCACCGGGGCAGTTCAAATTTAACGATATCCTCGGGAAGCTCAATGCCGTGTTCCTGCCTGTACTTATCAGCCAGTTTTTGCATGTTGCCGAGCATCTCTGCATTGTTAACACTGTTGCCCAGCAGACCGTATAAACGGCAGGTGAAAGGACGCACTTCGTAGACCCGGCAGTCGTTATCTGAACCGAGAAACGGGCAGCGCTGGTTGACATCAACCAGCTCTAAAAAATAGTAGCGCACCGCGTTGGCAATTAAATCCGGCCAGGCTTCAGGCATGCGGTTGTTGACATAACGAAACATATTTAAAAATTCTACTACATACGCAGGTTGAGGCACTGTGCAGCAAGTGGCGCATTTGTCACATTCAGTTTCCGGAACCTGATCGTACACCGCCTGTAATTTATCGAACAGCCCTTCTTCCCCGGCCTGACTGATAGCCTGGTGCAATTTGTTCAGAGGTAGCATGAAAACAACTCCTTCCATGTCCGATGCAATGTATTGAAGTACAGCTTTATACATTATACATTAAATCTAATTATACCTTTTATTATTCCTTTATTAATTCCAAAACAGGACAAAAAAACACCCCGGACATAAACGTCTTGCGGGGTACAAAGGTTAACCACACCGAAATAAGAATCCTTGCCGAATTAGGAGTAAGTGCTATATGATGTTTTACGGGGTGATTATTTTGATTGTATTAAGTTTTTTATTTATCTTAACCGGTTTATGCGTAGTTTCAGCCTGCGTGCTGCTGTTGACATTACACATTGCCGGTAGTGGTAAATGGCCGGGTTTTCTTCCTCATCAATGGGATAACCGGTTAAGAAAATTGTTGCTTGGCACCGGGAGCGGTTTAATTTTAACCCTGGTCGGCATACTGACCGGTTACGGTATTTAAATTGCCGGGCTAGCTATGATGACAACCGTGGCCATGTTCGCCGTGGTGATTGCAACAGGCAGCTTTCGTTGTGTCCAATTCGCCTCTTACGAAGGAAGCCACCACTTCCTCTATACTTCCGCTAGCACCGCTAATTACCTTTAATCCGCTTTCTTCAAGGGCAATTAAAGCCTTGGCCCCTATTCCGCCGGTTATAACCACATTCACATTCTCAGACCGCATTAACCCGGCCAAACCTTCATGGTTGTGCTGTAATTGGTCGGCCGATACGATTTTTTGATCCTTAATCACGCCATCTTCTACATCAACAACGACAAACTCCCTGCTTCTTCCAAAATGCTGATTTATTCTTCCCTGTTCAAAAGGCATTGCTAGTTTCACTGCTAGTTCCCTCCATTTAAAATTATGTTAAAGAAATATTACTGCTGTCCCTTGAGTTTTATATAATCATCGTTTTCGGGCCAATTAACCGTACCAGCATCGCTCCCGTTGCCGTATCCATAGCCTGTATTTGTATTGGAACCGACTGTCTCCCCCCCGGCGCCGCGCCCGAGTATCGCCGGTCGGGACATTATTCTTTCGGTACTGTTACCTCCGCAATTCCGGCATGTACATAAATCTCTCTCTTTAATTGTAAAAACTAGGTTTTCGGTTATTGTTCCGCAATCCCGGCACTTAAATTCATAAATCGGCATTGCAGCCCCTCCCTTTACCTCTATTATGGACATTGGTTCATTTTTTTCATTTTAAGCCTTAGCAATGCCGGTTGTCAATATTAATTTGAACTAATGAACAAAAAAATCCCACCTTGTCGGTGGGATTGGTTTGTAAAAGTTAATTCGGTTTCAGACTATACACAACCGGTGGGCTTAGGCAGACCTGCCAGTTTGCATGCGCCCTTGGCCGGGCCAGACGGGAACAATTCATAAATCTGCTTCAGACTGTAACCAGTTTGTTTGCACATTTTCCGAACCATCGGGGCAACTTGGAACTGCTTGTAATAGTCACGCAGATAGCGGATTACTTTCCAGTGATCCTCAGTAAGTTCCTTAATCCCTTCAGACTCAGCAAAGTATAAAGCTACATCGTCGTTCCATTCCTCAGGATTAACAATAAAACCGTCTTCATCAAGTTCGACCTGTTTACCGCCAAATTCCATAAAAGCCATTAATTTCACCTCCGAAATATTTGACAAAACAATTTTTCATTTTCCCCTAAAAACCACTTTATAATTTTATATATTTTTTTTAGGGCAAAAAGCTATCCTCACATGCACTATATTATCATCCAGACTAAAAGAGCGCAACATGTTCATGCATTAAAACCTTTTAATTAAATAATCAATTAGAGAAACCAGTTCCTCATCCCTGTTCCAACGGGCTAACAACTACATATAACAACCATACTTTGCGCTTGCACTTTCATTTGCGCTTTCAATTCAATGGAACCGGACCGGGTTATTCAACGTGCAGTGTTAACTTCACCTGGCTTTTAAAGTTCCACATTAAATAACTGGCCCATCACCTCCCTTTTCGGGGGCAGATCGGCGCCATGGGCGCTTGATGCGCCGGCGTCGGCCCTTCCCGGCCAAAGTTCCATTTCACGTAGTTGTTGGCCGGTCCTTGTTGATGTTATAAAGTTATATATTTTAATACGACAAAACCTTTACTATTTCCTGCAACCATGGCGGTATGAATTTCATGCCAATTGGTTATTCTTCATTGGCAATCAGTTTGCTGGCCACTTTTACTTTTTGGCGTTCCACAGCTCCCATTTCACCCAGTACATATTCGGCAATGTTTACTGCGTGGTCACCAACCCGTTCCATATTGCTAAGCATATCAAGAAATATTGAACCCTCGGCGCCTGTACAGATACCTTCGTTAAGACGCATTATATGACCCTCACGGAACTCTTTCTCCAGGTTATCTATGATTACCTCGTTCTTAATAACCTGCCGGGCCAGGCTGCTATCTCCTGTTTCCAGAGCTTTAAGGGCCATTTCCAGGGTTTCTCCGGTTAAATCGGCCATAGAACGGACACTGGCCCGGGCTTCATCGGAAAAGTTAATGCGATGCTCGACGCCGTAAACAGTTAATTCCACTATGTTGTCGGCATGGTCGCCAATTCGCTCCAGGTCACTTACCGCCTGTAACAGCGTGGTAGTGTAATTGGACTGGTCGGTGTTTAGTTTATTTTCACCGGATAGTTTGACTAAATAGTCGGTGATATCGGCGTCCAGCCGGTTAATTAACTCCTCTTTCTGTTCTAAATACATGGGGTTTAGCTCCTTGCTCCGGGGATTAAAGAAAAAGTCCACTGATTGGTTAAAGAATTGTCTGGCATGCCGGCCCAGGCGCATCACTTCTCTGGTGGCCTGGCCCAGGGCCACAGCCGGGTTGGTCAACAGGCGCGGTTCCAGGAAGCGGGGTTCCATACTAAACAAGGCATCCGGCCCCGGTACCAGCTTGGTTACGGCCCAAGCTAGGGAACCAACAAAAGGAAGCTGAATTAAGGTATTGGTAATGTTGAACATGCCATGGGTCTGCGCAATCTGCATCCGGATATTTAGTGAATCCCAAGTTCCTTCAGAACCCGGCAGCAGGACAAATACATAATCAGTTGATAAACGGATTACCTCGGGGAATATGCCCAGGAGGAAAAGCGGTAAAAATATGACTGTACCGCTCAGGTTGAAAAGAGTGTGCGTAAGGGCCGCCCGCCGGGCCGCTACAGTGGTACCAATAGAGGCCAGTAGCGCGGTGATGGTGGTACCGATGTTATCCCCAAATAATATAGGCACTGCCTGCTGGTAAGTAACCGCACCCTGTTCGGCCAGGCCCTGCAGCACACCAATGGTGGCGCTGCTGCTCTGGACAACAAATGTAAACACGGTACCTATTAATACGCCAATAAGCGGGTTATGCTGCACTTCCAGCATCAGGTTAAGAAATAAATCCCAGTCTTTAAGGGGCTTCAAACCCTCACCCATAATACTCATGCCATAAAAAAGCATCCCGAAACCAAAAATAACCTGGCCCACATTGGCAACTTTTTTATTCTTGATAAAGAAAAGCATAATCACCCCGACGGCAATGATGGGCAGCGAATAATGTTCGAGCTTAAATCCAATTAGGTAAGCCGTCATGGTGGTGCCAATGTTGGCTCCCATAATAACTCCGATGGCCTGGCGCAAGCTCAACAGCCCGGCGTTGACTAGGCCCACCGTCAACACCGTGGTACCGCTGCTGCTTTGTATTAGGGCGGTTACCAGGGCGCCGGTAATTACGCCGCGCATTGGTGTTTTGGTTCCCTTCTCCAAAAACTGGCGCATGCGTGTGCCGGCCACCGTTTGTAATCCCTCTGACATATATTTAATGCCAAAAAGAAAAATTCCCAGCCCACCCAGAGCATAAAACAATACTTCTTGAACCGAGAAAGGCATACTTTGTCCTCCCGAAGGTTATTAAAATCCCAAATAGATTTTAACAGCTTCCTTACCTGTGTTTAACTGTTTTGCATGCATTTTAACAATAAATTAACAATGCATCACTTTTGATGATCAAAGAACATGGACGTACCTTGTTACCCCCGGATAAATAAGTTAAACTGAGTTTTGGGGAGAGTGATTAAATCGTGATTGTACTACAGGCCGCGCACATTAATAAATCATTTGGCGGGGTGCAAATACTTGCAGATGCCACCCTGGCTGTAAAGCAAGGGGAACGGGTGGGCCTGGTAGGGCGTAACGGGGCTGGCAAATCCACGCTGCTAAAAATTATCACCGGGCAGATACAGCCCGACAGCGGAGATGTAACCCAGCCCAAAACAACGACTATTGGTTACCTGGCCCAGGGTGGAGGTCTTGAATCCGGGCGGGTTGTAATGGAAGAGATGCTCTCCGTTTTTGACCATTTGCGTAAGACCGAACAAAATCTGCGTTTTTTGGAAGCCGAAATGGGACGCCCGGAGATATCCTCAGTCCCGGATCGGCTGGATAAAATACAGGAAGAATACATCCGATTGCGGGAAAATTTCAGCCGCGGAGGCGGATACGAGTACGAAGCGGTAACCCGCAGCGTACTGCATGGCTTAAAATTTACAAGTCAGTACTATAACGCACCGGTAGACAGGCTCAGCGGCGGTGAAAAAACTCGCTTGGCCTTGGCTAAACTGCTATTAGCCAAACCTGATTTGCTTATCCTGGATGAGCCTACCAATTACCTGGACATGGAAACGCTAGGCTGGCTGGAAAAATATTTACAGTCTTACCCCGGTGCCATTTTGGCTGTTTCTCATGACAGGTTTTTTCTGGACGCGCTGGCCGAGGTGATTTACGAATTGGAGAACACGCAGCTAAACCGGTATGCGGGAAATTATTCCCGTTACCTGGTCACGAAAGCAGAGGAAATGGAGCGCCAGGCCGCCCGCTACTACCGCCAGCAGGAAGAGATAACCAGGATGCAGGACTTTGTGCAGCGCAATATTGCCCGGGCTTCAACTACAAACCGGGCTAAAAGCAGGCAAAAAGCGCTAGAAAAAATAAAACCTCTGGAAAAACCGGCCGGAGAAGATAAAAAAATGGCTATGACGCTGGATGTCAGCCGGGCAAGCGGTAGTGAGGTACTAGTGGTAAAGGATTTGGATATAGGGTACCGGGGTCATGTGCTGGCTAGGGATATAAATTTCAACATCCAAAGGGGCGAACGGGTAGCCCTGCTGGGCCCTAACGGCACGGGTAAAACCACCATGTTAAAAAACATTGCCGGGCTACAGCCTGCTCTAGCCGGCAAAACAAAAGTAGGTCACCATGTTAAAATTCAGTATTACGACCAGGAACAAAGGAACCTTTCCCCGGTGAAGAACGTGCTGCAGGAACTATGGGATGACTTTCCACACCTTGAGGAGAGGGTGGTGCGAACCCTGTTAGGCCGGTTCCTGTTCAGCGGCCCGGAGGTGGAAAAAAAGGTCGGGGATCTTAGCGGCGGTGAAAAATCCAGGTTGGCCCTGGCCAAGCTGTTATGCAGTCGGGGTAATTTTCTGCTGCTGGACGAGCCTACCAGTCACCTGGATATACCGGGGCGGGAGGCACTGGAAGACGCGCTTTTGGATTACACTGGTACTCTGCTTTTTGTATCCCATGACCGCTATTTTATCAATAAGATGGCCACCCGGATCATTGAACTTACCGAGGGCGGGGTAAAGGAATTCCAGGGTGATTTTGATTACTACCTAGCTAGAAAAGCGGCCGGAGAAGAATATGAAAAACAAAATTACAGCACCCGGGAAGACACTCCGATGGCCGCCGGCAAGCTCGAATTCCTGCAACGTAAGGAAATACAACGGGACGAGCGCCGGAAGCAGCGACGAATGGATGAACTGGAAAACCTTATTGAACAGGCGGAAAAAAAGATCGCCTTGCTGGAGAAGGAACTTTATCTTCCCGAGGTTTATGAAAATCACGAAACTTACCGGGATAAAAACAAACAACTGGCAGAATTACAAGATGAGCTGGAAAGCCAGATGGCAGAATGGGTGGAACTTACCGACTAAATAGACTTGATCAATGCGACCAGATCCGGCCAATTATCCACTAGAAAGTCTGGTTTAGAGTCACGCAAGTCTTCGGGTCCCGCCATGCCCCAGCTTACCGCCACGGTAACCACACCGGCTTGCCGGCCCGACATAATATCAAAACAGCTGTCTCCTATAAAAATGGCCTGCTCCGGTGAGGCATTGAACTTTTCAAGCCCACACAGTACCGGCTCAGGATTGGGTTTTGGCTTTTCTACATCTTCCAGGGCCACCAAATGCTGCATGTAGCGACCCAGGCCGGTTACAGACAGACCCCGCTGGGCCACGGGGCGCCTTTTTGAAGTCACTATTGCCATCCCCCTGACCAGAGGGCTTATATCCGCCAGCGCTTCCATAGTACCGGGAAAAACTTTTACATGCGCATCGTGGATGGTTAGCTGGTAACTAACATAACAATCGAAAAGCTCCTGCCACCGGTCGCCGCCAAACTGTTTACACGCGTCCCGCAGTGGAATACCTATAGTCTTCATAACCGCACCGTTAGCCCAGGGTATTTTTAACTGCTCAAAAGCATGGCGAAAGCTGGTTTCAATCAGCGGCAAAGTGTCCAGCAGTGTGCCGTCCAGGTCAAACAATACATATTCCTTTGGCATATTACAACCCCCGTAGTTAATTCAGTCTAAGGTCTACAAGTCTGCTTTGGAAGATTTATTCGACTTTTGACTTATGCTAATGATTATAACAGAATTGACCTTAATACGAGACTTTTTTAGCTCACTAGCAAGGCGCAACTTTCGGTTACACACCGCTTCATGGTATAATACACCTGCATGCCATTATGTGGACATGCTGATAGCATGCTGGCAGGCATGCCACTAACAATCACAGGAGGTATAATAATGTCCAAAGAAGTATTTGAAAAAGCAATGGCACTGGGTGTCAGTATTGTAGAATCAGAAGAATTCAAGGAAATTCAAAAAAGAGAAGATGACATAATTAAGGACGCTAACGCCCAGGTACTGCTTAAAAGATTTCATGAACTGCAGAATAAACAGCGGGAAATGACTAAAAAGGGCGAGTTTATGACTGATGAAGAAGTTATCGAATTGGAAAAAACACAGCTTAAAATGGTAGAAAACAAAACCGTTAAGTCTTTCTCGGCGGCGCAGGAAAAATTCCAGGCCATGATGAACCAGGTAATGAAAATTATCCGCGACGCAGGAGTCCAAAAAAATAAGGAATAACAAAATAACTCAGTAGTCAGGAATAAGAGAACGGTTTATCGTCCCCAAACTGAATTCTGACTACTGACTTCTGTATACCTATTATATGTCAGTTTGGTAAGGGGTTGACATTGTTGTCTGTAATTAAAGAAGCGGAATTGCCAGGGCTGGGTAAAAAATTTGAGGTTACCTTGGATAACGGCGACCAGGTGGTCGTCGTTATTCTAGACGAGGGAAACAGGGAGGTTTACCATTTTTCCAAGGGTGAGGAAGACGCCCTGTCATCAGTGACCATGACAGACCAGGAAGCCAGACAGGTGGGTTCCATCATAAGCGGTTCCTTTTACCAACCTCACCTGCTTGAAAAGTTGGAAACCGCCGTGGCCGACCTGCATATTGAATGGATTCAGGTGGAACAAGATTCCGAAATAGCTGGTAAAAGCATCGGAGAAATGGGCTTGCGCAAGAACCATGGGATTATAGTTATTGCAGCCATTGAAGACAAACACAAGGGCAAACAATGTAATTCCCGCATCAACCCCGGCCCTTCTTATATTTTCACTCCAGGCCACACCATTGTTGCTGCCGGCGTAAAGGATAAAATGAAACAATTTGAACAAATGCTAAAGGTTACCAAAAAGGAAGATGACAGTTGAACCCCGATTTAATCCTAAACCTCGGACTGGCCTTCACCTTTATTAGCCTGGCTATTTTTTTCGCCAATAAATTAAATTTTTCATCCATCCCTTTTCTAATCCTGGCGGGTATGCTGGTAGGGCCTCATGCCCCGGAAATAGCCGGCATATCTTCGGCTGTAGTTCAGCGAACTGAATCTATTGATCTGCTTTCACGCCTGGGCGTGCTGCTTATGCTGTTCTATTTGGGTCTGGAGTTTTCGGCCGGCAAACTGGCTTCTTCCGGGTCTTCGCTACTTAAGGGCGGCACTGTTTACGTAGCGTTAAATTTTCTGCGCGGTCTGGCCTTCGGATGGATTTTTTTTCACGGCTGGACGGAAGCTTTCGTGGTGGCCGGGATTACCGGTATATCCAGCAGTGCCATTATTACAAAACTGTTAGTTGATTTGAAGAGAACAGCCAACCCAGAAACGGAATTCGTCCTGGGCATCATGGTTTACGAGGATGTTTTCCTGGCTGTATACCTGTCGATTCTTTCGGGGCTGCTGTTTAGCGGTGGCGAAATTGAGCTAGCCCGCATTCTACCCAGCGTCATCTTAATTTTTATTTTCATCCTCTCTATTATTATTCTTGGCAGGCGCATAGGGGCGCTTCTGGAGCCGCGGCTGTCTGTAAAATCGGCAGAGAGTTTCGTGGTTATTGTTTTTACCCTGCTACTTCTGACCGCTGTGCTGGTGGATACAATTCACATAGAAGAGGCCATCGGTGCATTGCTGTTGGGGTTGGTAATGGCAGAAACAATACATTCCAAACGGGTAATTCAGTTAATTACTCCCATGCGGGATCTTTTCGGTGCGGTATTTTTCTTTGCTTTCGGCCTAGAAATCGACTACCGTATTTTCGGTACCGCCGTGGGTATAACCTTGGCTGCAGTGCTAATGACCGTAATCGGAAATATTATCAACGGTTTATTGGCTTCCTGGCTGGCTGGTTACAGCAGCAGACGCGGGTTTAACGTGGCCTTTATGATTATAGCCCGGGGCGAGTTCGCTGTCATTGTAGCCAGCCTGGCCGTGTCGGCGGGGGTTAACAAGCTTTTGCCGGCCTTTGCTGCGCTGTATGTGCTAATCCTGGCCTTTATAAGCCCGATACTGGCTAAAAACTCCCGCTTTTTCTACCAGCATTACATCCGGCTTGCCGGCCAGGTAATTAAACCGCGTGGAGAAAGCACCAAATAAATTAATTGCATATCAGGAATGCCCTTTTCACTATATGGTGAAAGGGGCTATTTTTTTTCTAGCAACGTTGGAATATACAGTTAATATCAATACTTTTATCACTCAATTGCATTAACTATGTGCATCTTTTACCGTTCATTACATAAACGGGGTACACTTTCCTGGAGTATGCATAAAGGTATGCCTCTTTAATTGCCGAATTCAAAAGAGTTCCACAAGTTTCCCCACCGCCAAGCAGCCAGGAGGTACATTAAATGATTAGATATATAACACTGGTAATAATATTAACTATTCTGTGCCTGAGCCTGTTACCTGCGCATTTTGCCTTGGCAGAGCAGGTATACCGGGTGGAATCCGGCGATAGTTTGAACCAAATAGCCTGGAAAAACGGCACAACTACGGAGGCAATACTGTTGCTTAACCCGTTCATTGAGCACTCAAACTATATTTACACCGGACAAATACTCATTTTACCTGAACAGGCTCCACCACAAGAGCCCGCAGTGGAACAAGAACAAGAGATTTTTCAAGAACCCTTGCCCGAGCAACCGGTTATTAAGCCTAAAAAAAATTACTGGTACAATGTATATCAACTCTTGGACTTGTTCCCAACCTCGTATTTTTTGACGGGGAAGCCCGACCAGAAATTAGTCGCTTTAACCTTTGACGACGGGCCGGACGGCATATACACGGCCCAAATCATCGAGATTCTTGCTCAATACAATATAAAGGCAACTTTTTTTCTTATTGGTTCGCTGGTTGACAAACATCCTTCCGTAATTATAGATATAGTAAATAGCGGCCACCTCGCGGCTAACCACAGTTGGTCGCACCCCAACTTGAGACTTAAAAATGCCGATGAAGTAAAACACGAACTTATGGGAACCACAGAGGCTATTAAAAATGCTACCGGGTTGGAACCGCTTTTGTTTCGCCCTCCTTACGGCGAAATGTCTTTGGAGGGAATGAGCCAGGCAAACCACCTGGGGTATACAGTGGCAGGTTGGTCGGTGGATTCAAAGGACTGGCAGGTCAGTACAGCTAATGAAATACTGGTTAACACACTGACTAACACCAAAAGGGGCAGCATAATTCTGCTGCACTCTGCCGGTAGCAACTTAGATGATACCTTAGAGGCACTGCCGGAACTTATCTACACCTTAAAAGCGCAAGGGTTTGAATTTGTTACTCTGGATAATTTACTGGACAGGTCGGCCTACCGGTATTAAAGAAACTACCTCTATTTGCCTGCATTTATAACGTTAGTTTACGCACAATAACTGTAGATAATGACCAATCAGGAGGGTTACTGATGGCTAAAAAAGAAAACCAGAGAAAACCAGCTTCCATGCCGGGCGCTGCTCCCTTTTGCCCGGACAAGGGAATCGCTGAACCCTTGCAGAACGATAAAGGGACTAGGAAAGATTTGGGCAAGTATCCCCAGATTAACGAGTAAGAGGCCTAAACAGCCCGCACATCTGTGCGGGTTTCATTTTTTTATGTTCTTGATATAAATCCACTGCCGGCGGAAAACAATAATGCCAAAGAATTCTACTACTTAGGAGGAACACTATGCAAAATAACGTTGCCGCTAAAATCATGGAACAACTTGCTGCCTGGGGTATAAAAAAAGTTTTCGGTTTTATTGGAGATGATGTATTTTACCTGTTTGATGCCCTGGCGCGTCAAACCGACATCAAATTTTACCAGGTACGACATGAAGAAACTGCTGCTTTCATGGCCTCAGCCCACGCCAAATTAACCGGCAGGTTGGGCGTCTGTTTGGCAGACGGAGGTCCCGGCACATTACACTTGCTAAACGGTCTGGCTGACGCTTATGCCGACCGAGTACCGGTACTGGCAATAACCGGGCAGGTAGCACGGAAGGATATCGGCACCAATGTCAAACAATACATAGACCAACAGTCTTTGTTAAGGCCTATTGCTTCTTATACAACTCTACTCTGCGACCCGGCGGCAACAATGCAGGTACTGGAGAAAGCCTACCGCTGTGCGGTCACCGATCGCACAGTAGCCCACATCAGCGTACCCATGGATGTGCTGCCCATGCCCTGTGACGGCAACATCATACCTGTACCCCCATACCTTGACACCCATCCGGCATCATCCCCCGGGGTAATCGATGGGGCCGTGGAAATAATGGAAAAAGCCAAACGCCCAATAATACTTGTGGGAGATGGGGGACGCCAAGCTGGTACGTTGCTGGCCGAATTATCAGCCCGTTGGGGGGCAGCCGTCATCAATACATTGCCCGGCACAGGAACAGTTGACCGTTCACTACCATTATATATTGGCGGTCTAGGCCATGCCGGCAGTCCTGCTGCAGCCAAGTTATTAAGCGAAGCTGATGTTTGCCTGCTAGTGGGAGCCAACTGGTGGCCCCCCAAATATGTACCAAGTGATATTAAAATAATACAAATGGCCGTTAACCCACCTGACATCGGTGCAACAACACCTGTATCCTATGGCCTGGTTGGTGAAACTGAAGCTGTAATACAACAGGTTTTAAACAAAATAAAAACCCACCCCAACCAGGAGTGGATTAAAAGAATGCAACAGGAAAACCAAAACTGGCTCAAGCAACTCAAGACCGAAACCAATACCCAGGGTTCACCAGTCCACCCTGCTGCCGTTATCGGGGCTATTCAGGACGAGGTTGCGGATGACGCCATAGTATGTCTTGACACTGGCGATCATACAGTATGGTTTGGCCGCGCTTTCAGGCCCACCCGGCAGCGAGTGTTAATATCCGGCAAGTGGCGCTCCATGGGTTTTGGGCTGCCGGCGGCACTAGCCGCCCAAATCGACAGCCCCGGTCAAATGGTCATCGCCCTGGTGGGAGACGGTGGTTTTACCATGAACATGTCGGACTTTCTTACAGCAGTTAAATACAGCCTCCCAATAAAAATCATGGTCATGAATAACAGTTCCCTGTCTATGGAAAAGAACAAAATGCTGGCCGGTGGATTGGTTCCCGAAGGAACAGCGCTGCTTAACCCCGATTTCGCAAAGTTTTCCGAATGCTGCGGTGGGCTGGGTTTCAAAGTAGAGCATTCTAATGAGCTTAAAGGTGTAATCCAGGAAGCTTTAAACAGCAACCGACCGGCTATAGTGGATATAAAGGTGTCCGACCTGGCCGTACCCGGTACTACTATGCCTTAATACTATCTGCTATTGCCATACCGAGTAAAACTAATTCGTGACTCCAATTACGGTCACGAATTAGTTTTAGGTTTTTAAATTATAATCAAGCCGGTGTAACGTCTCGGCTAAAACTAAACCGAATATAACAGCAGAAATTAAATCTGATGCTGCTGTATCAACGTGTAACGGTACAGTTCCTTCAATTTTATACATTAATGAAATACCGTAAAGCAAAAACCACATGGCTGAACCGAATAGAGCACCTCTAAATAGGTAATTGGTACTGGTTATTAGAGTTAAAAGATAAGCGAAGATAATACCCAGAATGCCTGTAAAAACAAGATGCGCAATTAATGCAAAAACAGTTTCCGCGATGCTTATAGGTTTGGCACCATAAATAACCAGGGCTGACCAATCCAGAAATCTTAACTCCGCTATGCCCAGGTAATAAGATGCCAGGTTAAAAACATCCATAACCACCCCGCCTGCCACCCCGGCCATAAAACCTCTCATAAGCCGATCTTTTATTTCCATAATGACCTCCCTGCAAAAACAATCATAGTGCCATTAGTATAACCATTTTTCAAGTCGGCACTATGTCGAGCACGTCACACAGATAATAAAAAAATAAGCCAGGGGAGTTAGAATTCAAATCCTACTTTACCATTCTGCAACACTAAAATTGCATCAAAATTTTTACCTGTTTTAGATTTAAAATCTTTAATTAAGGGGGTTTTACCCTTTTGTAATAAGTCTTGAACTTCGTTTACAGTGATCTTTTTACCGCAAATCTCTTTCCAGATTACGAATTTACAGCCTGCTTTATAGCCACTGCACCCATACCCTTTTGCAGATTCAATAACGTCTTGGCCACATAACGGACACTTACCATGAGGTTGTTTTTCGGTTTCGCTATCAAACAGGAATTCCACTTTGCCATCTTTCAACTGCAGTATTGCGTCAAATTTGTTACCTTTCTTTGATTTAAAGCCTTTGATGATACCGGTTTTACCTTTTTCTAGTAGAGTTTTAGCTTGTACCAGGCTAAGCTTTTTACCAGCAATTTTAATCCAGATTACAAATTTACATCCTTCCTTGTAGCCGCTGCAGCCGTAACCTTTGTTGCCTTCGATTACGTCTTTGCCGCATAACGGGCATTTTCCCAGGGACTCCTTTGTTGACTGTTGCTGCCTTGCAATCTGGTTGCGAGCTAGTTCAACAATCTCGGTGGTTAATTTCCTTATCCCGGCCATAAACTCTTCCGGATTAGCTGCGCCGGCTTCTATATCAGCTAATGTCTTTTCCCACTTACCGGTTAAATCAGGGTTTTTAATTATTTCCGGAACCAGGTTGATTAATTTTTCGCCTTTGGCGGTGGGCACTAAATTTTTCTTATGTCGCTCTATATAGCCCACTTTAATCAAACGTTCAATAATGGCCGCCCTGGTTGCCGGGGTACCGAGACCGTGCCCCTTCATGGCTTCTTTTAATTCCTTATCATCCAGTAACCGGCCGGCTCCTTCCATTACCGCCAGTAAGCTCGCTTCGGTATAGCGTTTAGGCGGCTTTGCTTTCTTTTCTCTGATTTCCGTTTTGGTGGTCTGTACTGATTCTCCCTGGCCTAGTTTTGGTATAACACCGGTGCCATCTTCTTCGCCGGGCTCATTTTCTAATAACGTGTACACCGTTTTCCAACCTTTGTCCAATTCCACCCGGCCGACGGTAAGAAATGTTTCGCCGGTAGCTTCGGTTGTCACTGAGGTCTTCTTATACCTGGCCGGCGGGAAGAAAATAGCTAGAAACCGGCGTACCACCAAATCGAAAATCTTTCGTTCGTCCGTAGGGAGGTTGTCCAAAACCGGATTAATATCCGTTGGGATTAGCGCGGTATGATCACTAACCTTGCTGTCGTCCACATAACGCTTACCCGGGGTGCCGGCAGCCATTGCAGTAGCGGTATATGGCATGTACTCAGTCGCGCTGGACAGAGCATTTAAGCGACCGGGAATGGTTTTGGCCAACTCCTTGGTTATGTGTCGACTGTCTGTACGGGGGTAGGTGAGTAGTTTTCTGGTCTCGTACAGAGATTGGGCCAGTTCCAACGTTCTGGCTGCCGCCAATCCGTACTTCTTATTGGCCTCCTTTTGTAAATCGTTAAGGTTGAACAGTAGTGGCGGCAGTTCAGTTATATCCTTTTCCTCCACTTGCTGCACGGCGGCCGGTTGCCCGTCAACCTTATCTTGTAACGCCCTGGCCGCAAGCGGGTCAGCAAAACGATTTTGCTCCCCTTTAAACCATCTGCCGGTGTATGTTTCGCCATTGTTTTTTGTAAATTTAGCGTATAGTTCCCAGTAGGGCGCGGTCACAAAATTGTTTATTTCCTGTTCGCGGTTGACAATCAAAGCCAGGGTGGGTGTTTGCACCCGACCGACAGATAATAAATCATTATGCTTGACCGTAAACGAACGAGTTGCATTAATACCAATTAGCCAATCAGACTGGCTGCGGGCCTGGGCTGCATAGCCCAACCGGTCAAATTCGATGCCGGGTCTTAAGTTCTCAAAACCTTTCTTTACCGCTGCTGGCGTTGTTTCCGACAACCAAAGTCTCACGAACGGTTTCTTGCTGCCGGAAAGGTGGTAAATATAGCGAAATATTAGCTCGCCCTCTCGGCCGGCGTCTGTTGCGCAAATAAGTTGTCCTATATCTGGGCGATTAAGTAGTTCTTTGACTACTTTAAATTGTTTTTTAGTCCCCGGATTTGCTTTGAGTTTAAATTCCTCGGGCAAAATGGGCAGTGTATTAAAAGACCATTTTTTCAATTGGGGGTTGTAATCTTCCGGGGCCGCCAGTTCTACTAAATGACCGATTGCCCAGGTGATTACATATTCATTGTTTTCCAAATAACCGTCTTTGCGATTAAATCGCCCCAATATACCGGCCAGGTCCCGGGCAACCGAAGGTTTTTCGGTGATTACCAACTTTTTTTCAGAATCCATTACAATCTCCTTCCACCATGGCCGAGTTATTTCCCCGTATCTGTTCAGTCCTTCCAACAGTTTAACATCTGTAAAGTTAAACGGCCAACCCAACAATTATATATCAACTTTTTAGCAAACCCAATGCGTATCACGTATTTGGACATAAAAAAGTAAATGCACCCACTAAAAACAGGGGTGCATTCACTGACATATTAACTGGTGCCGAAGACCGGAATCGAACCGGTACGAGTGTCACCACTCGCGGGATTTTAAGTCCCGTGCGTCTGCCAGTTCCGCCACTCCGGCATGTATAAAGCAATATTAATTATATGTGATTAGCCATTCCATGTCAATTAAAACAACACCGCGGTCCGAGAGTATTTCTTGCCAATTAACTATTCATCTCGTCGGTTAATTTAAAGGAAAGTATGTGCGGCAAGACAAATATATAATATTATAAAAGTACCTAAAAAAGGAGCTACAATCCATGCAAAAATTTTTAGCCGTACTAACCGCTCTGGTGACAATTATTACAGCGGTTTTGGGGATTGCTTCATACCTGGGATTGGAAAGCGCCCTGCGATTGCACCTGGTAACGGGATTACTGGCCCTGGTTTTGGTTCTTATAATTACCCACAAGCTCTTTTATGGCCCCGGAAGCAAAAAATAACCCCGTCTAAGATGTATATTTAACCCGTGTTTTGATATAATTTAACACGGGTCGAAAGGCTGCAAGCCTTGCGGAAATAAACTAACCGGCGCAGGCCGGTTCTTTATTTGCATACTTGCATACCCTATTAACGTATTTTATTCGGTGCCAATTAATTATTCTTATCTGATAGAGGTGAATTGCAGTGTCCAACCCGAATCCCATCGGGATTTTCGATTCGGGTGTGGGGGGAATATCGGTAATGAAGGAAATCCGGCACCTGCTGCCGGCCGAAGACATTATCTACTATGCCGATTCTGCCCATTGTCCATATGGAACAAAAGATCCGGCATTTATCCGTCGGCGTATTGAAAAAGTGACCGGCTTTTTGACCGGTTTCAAGGTCAAAATAATTGTGGCTGCCTGTAATACCGCTTCCATAGCCGGCCTGGATTTCCTGCGTCAGGTGTTCCCGCTCCCCATTGTGGGCATGGAACCGGCCGTCAAGCCCGCCGCATCCATCACACAAAACGGCAAGGTCGGTGTGATGGCCACGGGTGTAACTCTGGCAGGCGATAGATTTCATTCTCTGGTCAGCCGGTTTGCCGGCAACACTGAAATTATTACTGTCCCCTGTCCGGGGTTGGTGGAACGAGTGGAATCGGGGCTGATTAATGATCCCGAAACTGAGCGTTTATTGCGCAAGTTCCTGGATCCGCTATTATCATCCGGCGTGGATACTGTGGTTCTGGGTTGTACTCATTACCCGTTACTGAGGCCTCTGGTGGAGTTAATTATGGGACCGGATATTACAGTGTTAGATACCGGGAATGCGGTTGCCAGGCGGGTGGCCCAAGTGCTTACGGAGGACAATTTGCTCAAAGATAATGCCGGCTGTAGCAGGGAAATGTTTTTTACCAGCGGCAACCCGGATACGGTGGGCCGGGCTATTTCTATTCTGTGGGACAGCCCGGATGCAGAAGAAGTAAAACATGAAAAGCTTTAACCCTGGCAAATAGCCAGGGTCTTCATTTTAGTCCAGCACCTCCCCTTCCACATCAATGGTATTATCCCACTTGTCGTAGCCGTTACGGTCGTAGTAATTGGCCGCAATGCCGCCCACCCTCCGGCAGATGATATAGTTAACCGTTCCGGATATAATAGTCCCTAGCAGCGGGATAATTCTCAACACCGTCCGCTGGGTGGTTCTGATACCCATGACCAGCAGTATCTCCTGCACCAGACGCACAAAAGCCTGGTTGGACATCCCCTGTACTGCCGCCTTATTCATCGTTTTATTAGCCATGTCCGCACCCACAGCGGAACCCATAACCCATAACGCTTCCCTGGAAACTCCGGGTTTAGTCAGGTTGCGCCCGTGCACCGCAGACATTTCCAGTACCATCTCCGCCATTAGATACCCTACGGCCATTACGTCTAGAGTGGCACCCACGACCAGAGTCACCGCTGTACCTACCACCGGAAAGACTGCCGGCAAAGCAGTCACCGCACCGCTAAACCCACACAGGCGAGCTTTGCGGACAATTATTAACTCACACAGTTCCCGTTCGGAGAGATCTGGATGTGTAGCCCGCATCTTTTTCACTCTTTTAATTACTTCATCTCTGTTTACCAAGGCAAAAGGATTAAATAGCATTATGTCCATCCATCCTGCATGTTTTTTTAAGTAACATCCTTAATTATATTTTATAATAATTAGTCCCTGGTTTTAAACCCCTGGGGGCAGGTTGTGAAATATTTCAAGTGCCATGCTTGGAATTATATTACTTTTTTGTAGATTTAAAACATATATTATGCTACATTAAACGTGTAACCATTTTATTTGGAGGTTGCTCGTGAAATCAGTCAGACGCATGCTTACAGCCATTATTACGTTATTACTGTTCATGTCCGTCCCGGGATTGTACATGCCGCTTAAAAAACCTGCCCCTTCTGAATTGCCGAATTACGGTCCCCTCAAAAAAGAAATATCTGCTTACCTGGGAGAACAGCCAGGTACTTACGGACTTTATTTCATAGACTTGAACTCCGGCCAGCAATTTGGTCATAATGCGCTAACACCTTTTCACGCTGCCAGCACCTTTAAGCTGCCGCTAAACCTTTACCTTTACCGTGAAGCGGCAGAGGGCCGATTGGACTTGAACGAAGAACTACTTTATGCAGAGAAGCACTTAGAAGGCGGTACTGGTATTTTAAAGGAGCAGAAACCAGGTTCCCGATACACGGTGGCTCAGTTATCCGAGTTATCCATAATACAAAGCGATAATGTGGCTACCAACATGTTATTGGAAAGACTGGATCGCCGGAAGGTAAAAGAATTCATGCGTTCTCTGGGCGCCAGGGTAGTGGACGACAACGCCAATATTACCTGCCCGTTTGACCTGGGCATTTATATGTACGCAATGCTTGATTTTTCACGCTCTCGCACCACTGGCAGTACCATGTTGCTGAATCACCTGTTTAACTCCCGTTACAAGGATCGTATTCCTGCCCCGCTACCCGACGGCATCAGGGTGGCAAACAAAATTGGCACCTGGCCTCCGGAACATACTTATAACGATGTGGCCTATGTAGTACACCCCAGGCGTCCCTATATCCTAGTGTTAACCAGCAAAGATACCCCGGGATACGGTGATACAATACCGGTAATGCAATATCTTTCCAAAATGATTTACGATTATCAAACCGCGCTTGATTAGAGACCCTGTATGTGATAATATTTATATTGCACCAATTGGGGGGACGTTTTAAAAGGGGCGTGTAGCTCAGTGGGAGAGCACCGCGTTCGCAACGCGGGGGCCGGGGGTTCGAATCCCCTCTCGTCCACCAGTAAAAGGTTCTGCCGGTTATGGGCAGAACCTTTTCTAATAAAAATCATTAATTATACCAGATTATCCTTAAGTCTTTGTTGGGTTTAGTGTGCCTTGCTTTATGGCCGTTGATTGTACTACAATAATTGGTAAATAAGCAAGGGAGTGAATTTTTTGCATTGGGATAAAAAAGGACCTGATAATACAGACTCGACCATTAGGGAAGCGCTAAAAAGGGCAGCCGAACTGAACATAGAATACCTGGTGGTTGCTTCCAGCACCGGTGCCACCGCCAGACAACTGACCGGTTGCCAGCGCAACGTGGTGTGCGTAAGTTACCACGTGGGTTTTGACGGGCCCGGCATCAGACGGATGAGCGAAGACACTGAACGGGAGCTAAACGAGAGCGGGATAAAGGTACTGTTTACCACCCACCTGCTGGCCGGGGTGGACCGGGCCATCCGCAATAAGTTCGGCGGCGTTTACCCTGCGGAAATAATGGCCCAAACTCTGCGTATGTTCGGACAGGGTGTTAAGGTTTGTGTTGAGGTTGCAGGGATGGCCCTGGACGCCGGTCTTATACCATACGGTAAAGAAGTCATTGCCATCGGTGGGTCAGGCAAAGGCGCTGATACGGCAGCAGTGATTGTCCCCGCCCATTCCAATCATTTCTTTGATACCAAGATCAAGGAAATTATTTGCAAACCAAGTAATTTATAAAAAGAAACACTTACCACCAGGACTATTGCCTGGTGGTATATTTTTTTCGTGACTAGTTTGGCATTTGGCAAGGGGATACACCTCTATTTGGGGACTGGCTTTTGGGCTGAGGTATGTCTCCTAGCCGCGGTTTAGTTTTCCTTGAGTAGTTTGTCCTCTTCCATGTCGGCTACACCTGCTTCCTGGAAGGTAATCATCTCGTCCAGCACCCGGCAGGCAGCTTCTATTATATGCATCACCAGCGCTGCACCGGTACCCTCGCCAAGGCGCATGCCGGCCACCAACACAGGAGTCAATCCCAGCATCTCCAGCATCATGCGGTGACCTGGTTCAGCTGACTGGTGGGACGCAAACATGTAGTTTTTGGAGGCCGGCGCGATCGAAGCAGCCACCAACGCGGCGGCGCCGGTGATAAACCCGTCCACCAGTACAGGCACCCGCCGCGATGCACAGCCCAGTATCACTCCGGCCAAACCGGCAATTTCCAGGCCGCCCACTTTGGCCAGTACATCCACCCCGTCCGAACGATCCGGCTTGTTCACTTCTAGAGCCTTGACCACCGCCTGTCTTTTGTTCTCCAACACTTCGTCGTTAATCAGGGTGCCCCGCCCGGTTACATGTATGGCGTCATAACCGCCAAACACTGCCAGTATGGCGCTGGAAGGGGTGGTATTGCCAATGCCCATATCACCAAGGGCTATCAGGGTGCTGCCCTGTTCAGTTTCCGCCACTGCTACCGCGATACCCACTTCCAAGGCGGCCATTGCCTCATCCCTGGTCATCGCCGGGCCGGCAGCAATATTGCCGGTACCCGGCCTAACTTTACGGTTTAGTACACCGGGCACATTCACTTCGCCGACCACGCCAATATCTACAACGGTTAAAGTCGCCCCAGCGTGGCGAGCCAGCACCCCGATGCCGGCCACGCCGTTAATGAATGCAGGCAGCATTTGTCCGGTTACTTCCTGAGATGCTGCACTGACTCCCTCTTCTAACACACCGTGATCACCGGCCATAACAATTACCGAACGCTTGCCTACCTGTGGCCGCGGGTTGCCAGTAACCCCGGCTATCCTTACAGCCATTAACTCCAGCTCTCCGAGGCTGCCCGGCGGTTTAATCAAGTTGTCCATACGATCCCTGGCCTTACCCATGGCCTCCGCATCAAGCTCGCCAATCATCTGTACAGTTTGTTGCAATAACATAATTACCCCTCCTTTTTCTAGTTAACAAAAACAAAAAGCCCACAGTCAAATGACCGTGAACTTTTCCATCATCCACTTAAATGCCCAAAAACGGCGCATCGCGCAAGCAGGCAGGTCTCCTGGCTTCCGAATCAATCGCCCGTACCACCGCCTTCCCGGTTTTACCCAGTGGCGTTTCGGCGGGGGCTACCCCGGTTACAGTGGCGGGACCGCCCGGGATTCTCACCCGGTTCCCTATTCTCCCCGTGGGGCACCTGCTGCGCAATGTATTTAATTTTCCTTAGATTATATTCCACCCCCGCCGGTTATTTCCTGCCTGTCTAGCTTATGTGGCCCATTTTTTTTCATAGTCACCCTTCTATTATGCGCGGTTTTTTATTGACTACCTAAGCTGGCAGTATTAATATTCAATCATTAGATTGTAAAAACCAATTTATATATACAGAGAGGGGTCAGGCCTTGCAAAATTGCAATTTTAAAAATTTGCAATTTTGCAAGGCCTGACCCCCAAAAGGAGATACTAATGCAACAAGTGATTAAACAACTCACCGCAATAGCTGGTAAAGATAAAGTTTTTACCGCCCCGGAAGAGCTTTTTTGTTACGGGTATGACGCCACTTTCCGCAGTTTTATGCCCAACCTGGTAGTCAAACCCCAGGACAGAGACCAGGTTGCATCTATTGTCAAACTAGCCAATGAAAAGGGCATCCCTCTTTACCCCCGGGGCGCAGGCACCGGCCTAAGCGGCGGCTCGCTGCCCGTAAAAGGCGGCATTGTAATTGTACTCACCGACATGAACCGCATCCTGGAAATTGACAGGGAAAACCTGCTGGCTGTAGTGCAGCCCGGAGTGGTTACCGCCCAACTGCACCAGGCTGCCGAAAAGGTGGGGTTGTTTTACCCACCAGACCCGGCCAGCAGCGATGCATGCACCATCGGCGGAAACATTGCCGAGTGCGCCGGAGGCCCTAGGGGGTTTAAATACGGGGTCACCAGAGACTATGTACTGGGCCTGGAAATAGTGTCTCCCACCGGGGAAGTGCTACGCACAGGCGGTAAAACAGTAAAAAATGTTAGCGGCTATGACCTGACCAGGCTGCTGGTGGGCAGTGAAGGCACGCTGGGTATTATCACCGAGGCCACGCTAAGGCTTATCCCCCGTCCACGAGCAGTAAGAACGCTGATGGCGGCTTACGACGACCTGTTAAAAGCGGGGGAATCCGTCGTTAAGATCTCAACCTCAGGTGTCATTCCCGCCACTTTAGAGATTATGGATCGGATGACTATCCAGTGCGTAACTCGTTATTCCGGCTGTGAGCTGCCGCAGGACGCCGAGGCGATACTAATTATTGAAGTGGATGGTATGGAAAGCGCCGTGGCTGAAGAGGCGGATATTGTAGCCCGGGTATGCCGGGAAACCGGTGCCCGGGAAGTGGTGGTAGCTCAAAAACACGAGGAACGGGAAATGATCTGGCGGGCCAGGAAAGCAATTTCTGCAGCTCTGGTGCAAATCAAGCCCACCAAAATTTCCGAAGATGCAACAGTACCGCGCAGCAAAGTGCCGGAAATAATTATGCAATTGCAGCAAATCCGTGATAAGTACGGAATTAACCTGGTCATTTTCGGACACGCCGGAGACGGTAACTTGCACCCCAACATTATTGCCGACGAAAACGATCCCGAAGAAATGCAACGGGTGGAAGCGGCGATTGAAGAGATATTCCAGGCCGCGGTTGCTCTGGGCGGAACGCTTAGTGGAGAACATGGTATCGGCATCCTAAAAGCACCTTTTATGCACCTGGAGTTCAGTCCGCATGAGCTTGATTTTATGCGGCGAATTAAAGAAACCCTTGATCCCCAAGGCGTTTTAAATCCCGGTAAAATTTTCAGGAGCGGAAGGCATGAACACTAACACAGCCGATATATTACAGTCAATAGCCCGCTGCGGCCGCTGCGGTAAGTGCCGCTCAGTCTGTCCGATTTTCGCCGAACTGCCCAACGAGCCCATGGTAGCCCGGGGAAAAGTGCAGCTTTATAAAGCCATCCTCAATGGCACCCTGGAGCATACTGAACATTACCGCCGGATTATTTCGTACTGTCTACTATGCCGCCGATGCGAGGAGTACTGTCCCAACGGGGTTCCCACCGCCCGCCTGGTATTGGCAGCCCGGGAACAAGCCACGGAAAAGCTGTCCCTGCCCTTTGTCAAAAAAAACGTGCTGCAACACTTCTTAACCAATGAGGGCAGGCTTAACCTAGCTGCCAAAGGTCTGGCGTTATACCAGCAAAGCGGGATGCAAAGGCTGGTCAGAAAGGCCGAAATATTGCCCGGCGGGTGGCGGGAAAAAGAATCGCTACTGCCCCCTGTCGCTGCCCTACCTTTGCGCTCCGGGTTGCCCGGTATAGTCACAACGTCCGGCCGAACTCGGATGAGAGTTGGTTACTTCACCGGCTGCATGAGCAACTACATTTATACCGAGACTGGTAAAAATGTGGTCAAAGTTTTAACCGCTGTCGGGTGCAAGGTGGTTATCCCAGACCAGTTGTGCTGCGGCATGCCGGCGCTGGTTAGCGGCGAACGAAATTCTTTCCTGCATTTGGCCCAAAAGAATGCGGACTCCTTCCAGGCGGCCGGTGTTGAGGCACTGGTGGTAGACTGCGCTACCTGTGGTTCGGCCTGGAAACAGGATTACCCTGCGGCAGGCCTGAACCTGCCTTTCCCGGTTTACGACATCAGCGAGTTTTTAACTCGGGTGAACCTGCGTCCCGGCCGGCTGGGAACACCGGCCCGGGTAACCTACCACGACCCCTGCCACCTGGTTCGGTACCAGAACATAACCAAACAACCGCGATATTTACTTCAGTCCATTGACGGATTGGAGTTGGTTGAAATGAACAACGCCAACCACTGCTGCGGTGCATCCGGCTCGTTTCAACTAGAGCACCACGCCATATCCGGTGCCATCGGCCGCAAAAAATGTACCGCCATCCTGACGACGGGTGCCGATATAGTAGCCACCGGCTGCCCATCTTGCCGGATGCAGATACAGCGCTCGCTTAAGCAAGCAGGGAGCACTGCCAAGGTGGTTCACACCGTCGACTTGCTGGCCAGGAGCATGAAAACAGGCACCCGCTAGGGGTGCCCCTACAGGTGCCTGAAATAATGAGGCTGAGCATGGGTAAATAAATATAATTGCTAAACATGCGCCATGCTATTAAAGCTAAATAAACAATTTTTATTACGGAGGTCAAAATGAAGTTACCCAAAATGGTTAGTATCAAGCAAAACTTTCCCCACCAGCGCCTTGAAGACGTAACCGGCACAGTACGCGAAGAATTACGCCGATGTGGTCTGGCGGAAAAAATCAAACCCGGCCAGAAGGTGGGCGTTACCGCCGGTAGCCGGGGGATAACCAATATCACTGACATTTTATCCGAAGTGGTTAAATTTATTAAATCGTTAGATGCCAAACCGGAGATTATTGCCGCTATGGGCAGTCACGGGGGCGGCACCGACGATGGGCAGCGGCAGATCCTCGACGCATTGAAAATTACTGAAGATAACGTTGGCGCTCCAGTGCGTACCGGGGCTGAATGCAAGCAAGTTGGCGTTCTTGACCGGGGTGTTCAGGTATACGTAACCGAAATCGCCCGCCAGTGTGACGCCATAGTGGTAGTAAACCGGGTCAAAGAACATACCGCCTTCCACGGTCCCGCTGAAAGTGGGCTGCAAAAGATGATTACCATTGGACTGGGCGGGCCGGAAGGCGCCAGAACCCTGCACCGTTCCGGGGCTATGGAACTACATAAAATAATTCCGGACGCAGCCAGATTAATCATGGATAACATACCCATCGTAATGGGCCTGGCCATCCTAGAGGATGCCCACAAGGATACCATGAAAATAAAGGCTCTGCCACCGGAGCAGTTCGCCGCCGGTGAAGAAAAGCTGCTTAATGAAGCCAGAAAGATCCTACCCCGGTTACCCGTTAACAATCTAGATTTGCTCATCGTGGAAAAAATGGGCAAAAATTATAGCGGCACCGGCATGGATACCAATGTCATTGGCCGCATGCGCATCATGGGCGTCCATGAACCGGAACAACCTCGCATTCAGCACGTTGCGGTGCTGGATTTGACCGATGAGACCCATGGCAACGCCAACGGCATCGGCCTAGCAGATTTCACTACCAGGCGACTGGTAAGTAAAATTGACTGGGACGCCACTATTAAAAATGTGGTTACCAGCACTTTTATCAAGCGAGCCATGCAGCCCATCACTTTGCCGGACGACCGCGCCACCATTGAAACGGCGCTGGAGAGCCTGGGTTATGTACAACCTGAGGAAGCCCGGGTAATGCATATCAAAAATACGCTACAGCTTACCGACATGCGAGCGTCCACCGCCCTGCTTGCCGAGTTACGTCAGAACCAGGCCGTGGAAATAGTGGGCCATCCAGAGGAATTGGAATTTGACTGGCGGAGCAGGCTGGTACCCCTGCCATAATGCATAGGTTAAAGGTCGAAAGTCCAAAGTCAAAGAGTATGGACTTTCAATTTCCCGTGTATGAAAAAAGGCTAGGGTTCACAAAATAAACTCCGACCATATTTTAACACGGGGGTAGTACCATGCCACAACATGTTGACAATCAGACGGAGACGACCGGCCGGCAAACGGCTGCACCGGATGTACAAGAAATAAAAATATGGATTAATGATCGCGAAATAAGTGTTCCGGCGGATACGGCCAACCTCCTGGAGGCAGCCAGGCTGGCTGGCATTGATGTGCCGAGCCTCTGCTACCTGCAAGATATCAGCGCTGCCGGTTCCTGCCGCATCTGCTTGGTGGAGGTTGAAAGCGGCGGACGCCGTACGATGCAAGCATCCTGCGTTTACCCGGTGCAGGAAGGAATTCGTTTTTTTACCAACACCCCCCGAATTAGGCGGGCACGTAAACGGATGCTGGAACTGCTCCTTTCCGAGCATGACCTTGACTGTGTCAACTGCGTCAAAAACCGGAACTGCGATTTGCAAAGGCTGGCTGACGACCTGGGTGTACGCAGCATTCGCCTAACCGGCGAGCGGCTTGACCTGCCGGTTCAGAACAAAAATTCGTTTATTACTCGAAATTATAACAAATGCATTAAGTGCCGCCGTTGTGAGGCGGTATGTAAAAAAATCCAAGAAGTGAATGTATACTCGGCCCAGCGCAGAGGTTTCAACACCGTAATTGCACCGGCTTTCATGCAGGACATGTCCGAGGCCGACTGTATAGCCTGTGGCCAGTGCCTGACTGTCTGCCCAACCGCAGCCCTGGCCGAGAGAGAGTACATCCGGGAAGTATGGGATGCTATTGAGAATCCGGAGCAAATTACCGTTGTGCAAACAGCACCTGCCGCCCAAGTTTCACTGGGTGAGATTTTTGGCCTGCCGGTAGGCACGGTGGTGACCGGAAAAATGGTAGCAGCGTTACGGCGGATAGGGTTTGAACACGTATTTTCCACTGTTTTCGCCGCCGACCTGACCATTGTAGAAGAAGCCCACGAATTGCTGGACAGGCTAAATGACCATGGTAAACTTCCCCTTATATCATCCTGCAGCCCGGGGTGGGTTCGTTATTGCGAACGTTTCTTCCCGGAATACATGGCAAACCTGTCCACCTGCAAATCACCCCAGGAAATGCTGGGCGCACTGGTAAAAACATATTTTGCTGAAAAAAATAATTTAGATGCTAAAAAAATGGTGGTGGTGGCGGTGATGCCGTGTACCGCCAAAAAATACGAGGCCGCCAGACCGGAAATGGTTACCCGGGGCACCAGGGACGTGGATTATGTGCTTACTGTGCGCGAACTGGGACGCATGATCCGTGAAGCAGGGATTAATTTTGACGCGCTGCCGGACGAGGAATTCGATGAAACCCTCGGTATCAGCACGGGTGCGGGGAATATTTTTGGCGCCACCGGCGGTGTTATGGAGGCAGCGGTACGCACAGCTTCAGCCCTAGTCGGGGGGGCAGAAATAAAGGGCCGCATCGAATTTACAACTTTCCGTGGCATGAAAGGTGTTAAAGAAGCTACCGTAGAACTGGGCGACAAGACTGTCCGCCTGGCGGTGGCCCACGGCACCAGAAATGCCAGGCGCCTGCTGGAACGGGTAAAAGCCGGTGAAAAACTTGATTTCATTGAAATTATGGGTTGCCCCGGGGGTTGCATTGGCGGCGGTGGCCAACCGATATCTGCGGAACAAAGGAGCCGTAAGGCACTCGAAGAAGTACGCCGCAAAAGAGCCAACGCCCTATACAATATAGATTTAAACAAAAAAATTCGCCGGGCGCACGAAAACCCCGCCGTCCAGGAATTATATCGCAATTACCTGGGAGGCCCCTTGAGTAAAAAAGCAAAAGAAATCCTGCATGTACATTACCAACGGCCAACCGGTTCCAGATTCTCCACAAACAAAAGAAAACTACTCCATTGAAAAATGTGTTCCCGTTATTCCATATTAAGGTGTTAAATTATATACTATGTACACCGGGTAAAAATATAAACCGTTTAGATTTTAGACCTAAACGGCAATAGGGACATGCTTTAAGTATGAATTCTAATTCACATGTTATTATATAATATATTTCACAATCCAATACGAACTAATACTAATATATAAGGCCGCCCAAATATATAACAGGTCTATTACAATTTCATTAGAATGATTAGGGTGGTCGACACGAGATACATCTACCCTGCGCATTTCGGCTTCGAATAGAGGTTTCTCAAACCATCCTTCTATGCCTTTATTTTTGCCGGTATTTTTGCCACTATTGTTGCCATTCATTAGCTTTTTACTACGTCTCTCCTCCATATTCAATACAATGGCCATAACCCACTCCCCCTACACTTGGAAGTTTGTGTCCTTTTTAACATTATAAATGCACCCTGGGGAAAAAGCAACAATAGTTTGTGAAATATTTAATTTAAGCTGGCATTATTCATTGCTTTTGTGAATTACATAATTACCCCACGTTATTGCAGTTAGTGACATATATTATTATTAGGAATAAAAAAACGCCCTTAAATAATGCTTACCCTAACTAAGGCAGGGTACAGCTGCAAGCGGGCTAAGCTTGCGTACAAACATATAAAAACCGGCACCGTTTATACGGTGATAGCATCTTCAAGATATTCTTGATCAACCATCACGTTGTGTACTTCCTCGAAAATTTCGTTATCTCGAACCATCCCAACAAGATGGTTATTTTTGGTCACCGGCAAAGTACCCAGTTTATGTTTGATCATAGCGTGCACAGCTTTAATTAAGGTATCGTTTACGTCAAGGGCTATAAAGTTAAACGGATGCATTATTTCTTTAATGTTTTTTTTATTTTCAGCCCGGCATCTTTCAGAAAAAAGTCCCTCCCAGAATATCGGCACCGAAAAGCTTTGCGTTCTGGCAAAAAACGGTTCCAGAGCCTGTAATACCGAGCGAAAAGATACCATACCCAACGGGTTCCCGTAGTCATCGCAAACAATCACAGAACGGTGCGTATAACCGCCTTTACCGCGTTGGTAAAATGATTTATGCAACAACCTAACAGCATCTTCCACGGTGCAGTTATGTGAAATTGTTTTGTAATTACGCACAGGAATCATAACATCGGCGACCCTTTTTTCCGGCTGTTCCGACACTGGAGCATCCCTCCTGGAAAGTGAATTTACTATAGTCTTTTGCATTTTCTGTGCCAGCAGTTATATGCCGGCAACCCTGCTGTCAAATAAGTATAAATGCACTACATTGGCGCTTTTAGGCTACTCTATTTTAATTTTAGTTATATCATAATTAGATATGACCTAAACATGCGGCGTACAATTGTCTAATAACAGACATGTGCTGTTTGAAATAGCACACTCGTTAGCAATCAATTATATACTGAGGTTAAAAGCTGCCGACTAGAAAGGGGAATCGACACTACGATTCCCCAATTAGGGTATTTCTCTTAACTGCTGCAAGAGAACTAATTGCCAAACTGTTGGTATCAGCGGCGGAAGTCAAAACTTACATTACACCCAAATCATCCAGATAGGGCTTGGTGGCCCCCACAAAGTCCGCTAGCTTTTTAGCAGCCAGGCGAATATTCTTTTCCCTAACTACTTCATATGGAAGCATTAACTTTAAACGATATTTACCTGTAGCTTCAACCTTAGGCAACTCTCTTTCCAATGAGACACCCAATCGGCTTTCTATATTGTCCTTTTTTTCAAGTAGCGGTACGAATACCTGCTTTTTATTGCCGTCCATAACCAGGTCTACTACCAGGTATTCCCTACCTTTATTGGGGCCTTTACGAGGTTTTGTTTTGCCGATACGGTAAAATATATTGTTACTGCCAAAAACCTTAATGCACTTCCAGGATTCAGCAATACCTATTTGTTGACTTAATGACAGATAGGAGATTCTAATGCCCCGTTCCTGGAGAATTATCTTGGCTCTGTGCAGCACCTCATCCAAGAATGAATTAAAAGAATCGTTTTCAACAGCTTTAGGTTCCTTTTTGGTAGTTGTTTTTTTAAGCCATTGCTCAAAAAGTTCAAGCACCACTTTTTTACTATCTGCGCCATCCTTGAAATTAACCTCAACGTTACCGCTTTTTAACTCCTTGAGGAATTCATCCTTATAAACTGCGTATTGCTGCACAAAATCACTCATAAAAACCCCCCGCTTCCAATCTAAGGTCGAAAGTCATTTAATGGACTTTGAACCCTCTAGACTATTATTAATGAGCACCTACGGCCAAGACACCCGATGCCGCCAGAGTTAAAACCAGAATTTCTACCACCACGATGCTTGCGTAGGCTATATCTTTCTTGCGCAAGTAAGCCGGTAGCAGCAATACCAGGTAGCCAACAATGGTCAGCAGGGCCAGGAAAGCGATACCGAGCAGGTTTACAAAATCACCGTAGCCCAGCATACCAAGCCAACCCCAGCCAATTGGAGCACCGGTTTCCACCAGAAACTCATGTGCGCTCATTCCCCAATACATGGGCATTTCGCTGGCGGGAATGAACGGGCTGAAAAAACCACTCATATAGATAAGAAACGTTACTGCCAGCATGCCGATTCCGGCCCAGGAGCAATACAGCAACAGGTTAGCGTAAGCTAATTGCTCCGGTGGTACATCTACCTTGGGTACCGCCTTGGTCTGCTTGCTTGGTGCGGCCTTGGCGGATGTTTGTTTTTCAGCTCTTGCCTGACCACTCATATTTTTTACCCCCATCCGAAACCCTTGAAAGGGCTTAATATCCGAGTCCCTTGAGCAGGGACCTAATTCCAGCAAACAACAACATGCCAATTACGAGTTTCCGAACAAATGCTGGTTTGGCCCCGGCCAACAACTTAACCCCTACCAGGGAACCAATCATAATCCCAACCACCGAAGGCACCGCAATTATTGGCAGCACCGCACCCTGGTTCATGTATACCCAGGCCGCCGATGTATCAGTTATAGAGAGCAGGAACTTACTGGAACCAACTGCTATCTTAAGCGGTGCGCCCATCAGCAGGTTAAGTACCGGCACATTAGCCCAACCAGCCCCTAGTCCGAACATCCCCGCCACCATGCCGATGGCGATGAAGAGAAAGAAACCCTGGGGAGTACGCCAAACTGTCCAATCAACGGCTTTCCCCGCAGACGGCTCGTAATAGGAACCGCCAATTTTTAGTGCCTTGGTTACACTGTCTGGTTCGCCTACTTTGGGAAACTCACTGTTTTTGGAGAATATAAACAGTATGGCAATTAGCGTAATGGTAACTCCCAGTGCTATCTGCAGTATGTCGGTAGGAAGAGCCAGACCTACAATGGCACCGACGATACTGAAGGTTGACGCTATTAGGGCCACCGGCAGTGCCAGGCGAAGGTTTGCCAGGTTGGCTTTTAACAAGCCCGGCCCGGCAGCCAGAGCTCCGGCCAGGGCTACAATCAAGCCTGCGCCCCGGACAAAATCCAGGTGAAAGGGATAAAAACTTCCCACAATCGGCACAAACAATACGCCGCCCCCCACACCTGCCATTACCGCCACGATACCAAGCACAAAACATGTCACCAGTAGCATCGCAGGCCACGCCCACCAGGGTAAACCCGTTCCGGTTGCTTCCGTTACTGCAACAGCAGCCTGCGAGCTGTTAGCCATTTCCACCAACATAGTTGCTTTTAAAATCAGTCCATCCAGCATAAGCATCCCCCGCTATCTCGAATTAAATTGTTTCATCATTATCCCGCACTAACTTTCTGAGATTTAATTTTTACTAAAAGCTGGTTACCAAACGCTTTGCATGTTGTCACCGGGCAGTTTATACACCCTACTACATACCCGGCGCCTTAACAAATGTCTATCTCGTTTAAACTAAGACTGGTCACTTTGTTTTCCGGCACCCCTCCTTTACGATTTTCTTTATTGAAGATCGAGAATGTGATATAATGAATTTGTTTGAAATACTACGAATTTGGTATGTGAAAAAAATCTTATGTACTAATTAACCCTAACAATAATCGTGCCAGTGGTCGATATCCACAGTCCAGCGGTTTATAGGCTTTTTTAAATACACGTTTTTCAATTGATTGTTCAATATCAGACAATCTTTTATTCCTTTCATATAAGTCATGTTCAAGTCAATGATTACGCGACATATTCACTGTATGAAAACAAACAGATGACTGCATGTTTTCATACAGCCACTGTGAAATGTCCCCCATATCAATTGCAATCAGTTGTAAAAGGTGAATTTATTTTTTAAAGAACCTATCCTATTTAAGGTGCACGATAACCAGTACCGGTCGGGTTAGCCGGCCTGGAAAGGTAAAAAGGATGGAAAAAACCAAAACCATTTTTACTTTTTTTGATGGCAAAAGTTTAAGGTTCCAGTTTCTTATTGTTATAGCCACCCTCCTACTTATACCCGTGTTGGTAATACTATACGATATCTTTTTTGCCAGCCGGAGTGACGAAGCCATGTTAAAGGAAAGGGAGGATAAACTGGGATCGGTTATTGAAACCGTTGTCATACCGGATATTCAAAAAAACATCGACTATTATATGAAACAAAATAATTTACAGTATGACTCTTTAAACTCCATAAGCAAAGCGTCATACCTGCGAGAGGCTTTTAATGAGGCTACCAAACCGCTGGTGCTGAGCAACCTGGGTGTAAGATTCGGTTTATACATTCCTGAAACCGGTCAAATTTATGTGCAGGGTTTCCTGCACCAATACCGGTCACTGGATCCATCGGAACAAGAGGCCAGGGAGGAACGCATCAAAGAGGAAGCCAAAAGCGGACTGATTGCGGTAGCAGCCAGCGGTCAACCACTGGCGCGCCTTACCAGCAGTCTTGATGACGAAACTTATGAGTACCTTATGCCTGTACATGTCAACGGTGAACTAGCGGCTGTGGCCTGGGCAGACGAACGCATTCACCCCATATTTGCCCAGAGCCGGCATTTCCGTGCTATTACCCGTTATTTTACTTTATTTGCCGTGCTTATTGGCGCAATGGGGGCGCTGTTTGTAATTCACAATTTATCCAGCAGCGTGAGTGTAATTAAAAAGGGACTCGGCACAATGGAAAAAGACATTCATAACCAGATTCCTACACTGGCCGGAGAACCGGGGGAAATAGCGATAGCCATCAACAGGATGGCGGTATCGCTTGCGGAAAAGGAAAAACTGGAGGAAGAATTAAGGCGCTCCGAAAGGCTGGCCGCTCTGGGGAGACTGGTAACCGGAGTAGCTCACGAGTTGCGCAATCCCATTGGCATAATCAAAACCACGGTGCAACTAATGGAGAAAGACCTGGAAAAAGCAGTTGTAGGCCACGAATATTTTAAAGTTATCGAGGAACAAATTGAACGTCAGAACAGGGTGATTCAGGAGTTGTTGGATTTCGGTCGCCCCAGCAAACATATGGTGCAAAGTGCCAATATTAATTCATTAATAGAAAGGGTTCTGGTTTTTACTTTACCAATGCTTCGTCAGCACAATATCAAACTGGAAAAAATGTTGGATCAGGATTTGCCGCTTACCGAGGTTGATGCTGAAAGGATTAAGCAGGTTTTTGTGAACATCATTCTTAACGCCGTGCAGGCCATGCCTGAGGGAGGTAAGTTGATCATCTGTACGGGACATGACAGCGACTGGGTTAATATTGTATTTGAAGATACCGGTTCGGGTATCTTACCCACAGAAATAGCCAGTATCTTTGATCCGTTTTTTACAACCCGTGAATACGGTACGGGGCTAGGATTATCTATCAGCCACCAAATCATTAAAACGCACGACGGTCATATAAATGTCGACAGCACGATTGGATCGGGCACACGATTTACCGTTAATTTACCGTTAGTTGCAAAAACGGGGGGTGACACGGGTGGTTCCTAAAATACTGATCATTGACGACGAAGAGCATATGTGTTGGGCGCTGGATCGGGCTATGCGTCAGGAAGGCTACCAAACAGAGGTGGCTTACCGGGGCCGTGACGGTTTAAATTTAATCCGCGAAGAATCTCCATCGCTAACTATCCTTGACCTGCGCCTGCCCGACATGGACGGTCTGGAGGTCCTTAAAGAAGCCAAAGCGATAAATCCCAAGCTGCCGATTATTATGTTAACCGCGCACGGGACTATAGAAACAGCCATTGAAGCAATGAAAATCGGTGCTGCGGATTACATCACCAAGCCATTTGACCTGGAAGAACTGAAACTGGTAATCAAACAGAACTTGCTGGTAATCCAACTGGAAACTGAGGTTACTTTTTTGCGTTCGGAATTAACAGGTAAATACGGCAACATTATAGCCCAAAGCAAAATCATGCTTGACATCATCGCTCTTATTGAGCGAGTGGCACACAGTAATGCCAGTGTGCTTATTACCGGCGAAAGTGGCACCGGCAAGGAAGTGGCGGCGGTAGCTATACACCAAAACAGCCCGCGACACAATAAGCCGTTTATTCCGATTAACTGTGCCGCCCTGCCGGAACAACTCCTGGAAAGCGAGCTTTTCGGTCACGAGCGTGGTGCCTTTACCGGCGCAACCGCACGCAAACTCGGCCGTTTTGAACTGGCGGACAAAGGCACTATTTTCCTTGATGAAATAGCTGAGATGTCTCTAAACATGCAGGCCAAATTGCTCAGGGTGCTGCAGGAAAAGTCTTTTGAACGCGTGGGCGGCACTGAAACACTTTCCGTTGATGTAAGAGTCATTGCCGCCACTAACCGGGAGCTGGGTGAGGCCATTAAAAAAGGCACTTTTCGGGAAGATCTTTTTTACCGCTTAAACGTCATTCATATCCATCTGCCGCCCTTAAGGGAACGCAAGGAAGATATTCCATTGTTGGCCAAACATTTTATACAAAAATATGGCCATGTTTATCAGGTAGAGAAAATATCGCTCGAGGCCATGGAATTACTATGCAATTATCATTGGCCGGGCAACGTACGGGAACTGCAGAACATAATTGAACGTTCTGCCATTATTTGCCGAGGGAATGAAATAGAACCTGAGCACCTGCCCAGGGAACTTTACGCCCCACAGCGGTCTTCAAGCGATGTGGTGGTTGATTTTCCGGATAGCGGGATATCACTCGAAGGCTTGGAGAAAGAATTGATTTTAAAAGCCTTGGAAAAGAGCGGTGGTAATCAAACCAAAGCGGCCCAACTGCTTGGCATAACCAGATCCGCTCTGTTATATCGCTCACAAAAACATGACATCAACTGGAATTGAACGGTAAATACTGTAAACAAGAAAACAATTCCCTGTTTTTAGCCATTTCTTTGGGCAGGAATCAGGGAATTAAAAATAAAAATAATTCAATCTGGCAGGATTAACGATATTTATTCAGAATATTTTTAAAAACCATACCGTTAAACCAGACGGTTTGTACCGATATTTCGTTTATCTTCTTTAAAATTATGGAAGTGGTGGTGGCTATGACTAAGCAATTAACAACCGACAGAGGTACAGTAAATTTAGAAGGACCGGTTTCTCAGGCCAAACTGGAGTTAATGGACATAGACACAGGACTGGGTAATTTCAGATCTCCCCTGCGTCAAAAGGAAGCGCTAATGGAAATTGCCAATTTGTCCGAGGGTCTGGTTTATATAGCTCAAATAGATGAAAAAATAGTTGGTTATGTATTATTTCATTATCCCAGCGAATTTAGCCGCTGGATTAGACACCCGCGCCTACTTGAATTGGGAGCCATAGAAATAAGTCAAAACTGGCAAAAAAATGGTTTAGCCAAGGCGCTGCTGGCGGAAGCTTTTAAAAACCAGGCTTTAGAAGAATATATTATTATCACCACCGAGTTTAACTGGCACTGGGATTTAAAAAACAGCGGCCTTAACGTCTGGCAATACCGGGACATGCTAAAAAAGGTTTTTGGTTCGGTTGGTTTCAAAAGGCGTCACACCGACGATCCCGAAATCCTCGAGCACCAGGCAAATATGCTCATGGTTCGTGTTGGCAAAAACGTTTCCAAACACCATGCGGATATGTTTACCGATCTAACCTACCAGCATTCTATCCTGCTGTAAAACTAACGGCATAGACCTTAAAAAAAACCCGGGGCATATTGCCCCGGGTTTATTTTTAAGTATTCAGTATTCAGTAGTCAGTAGTCAGTAGTCAGAATTCAGAATACCCCGTTCCCCCATTAAGAATTCTGAATAGTTATGGTTTATAATACCGTTCCCGCCAGATAACCCTGGCGCACTGCGTCCAGTGCTTTACGCGGAGCTACAGCATCGCCCACCATATAAACTTCGGGCAACTTTTCCTTAATCTTTTCGCACAGTTCCGATGCCGGTCGGGAACCTACCGCCAGGAGCACGGTATCGGCTTCTATCAGCTGTTCATCCCCGTCTTGCTCCACCAACACACCTTGAGCGTTTATCGCGCTAACTTTAGCCCTGGTGACCACCCGCACCCCATAGCGGCGCAGTTCCTGAAGAATAATCCAACGTGAAGATATGCCGATATCCACACCAACAGATTTGCGCATTTCAACCACTGTAACATCTTTAATCCCCTTGGTGGCCAGTTCCTTTAACCGCTCCCAATCCTCCGCACCATTAATGGCTAGAAATTGTAGTGTATCCGCATCAATAGTGCCCTTTTGGGCCAGAAGTATAGCGGTTTCGCACCCCACAGCCCCGCCACCGACAATGACCACCCGCTTACCGGAAGAGGCCTTCCCGGCCAGCACATCCCATGCTTGGACAACACTTGGTTCATTCGCACCATCCACCGGAAGTTTCGCGGGAGTGGCTCCGGTGGCCATAATCACTGCATCTGCGCCAAAAGCTACAATATTATGATCGTCTGCATCCTTGCCTAATTCTACCTTAACGCCCAACCTGACCATTTCTGAAACAAGGTACTCGATAAAAGTGGCAAATTCTTTACGGCCGGGCGGAACCGCTGCCAAAACTAGCTGACCGCCAAGACGCTCACTTTTTTCCCATAACGTCACACTATGGCCCCGCTCTGCCGCAGTTCTGGCTGCTTCCATGCCAGCAGGCCCGCCGCCAACCACAAGCACTTTTTTCGGATGTTCGGCTTTGTGAAGACCACCTCCGCACTCCATGCCCGCTTGCGCGTTAACCAAACAGCCTACCGGTTGCATGGTAAATACCGCATCAAGGCATCCCTGGTTGCATCCTATGCATTTACGAATCTCTTTAAACCGTCCCTGGGCAGCCTTGGCCACCAGTTCGGGATCAGCAATCATAGCCCTGGCCATACCGACCAGATCAGCATACTCATTCTGCAATATTTCCTCGGCCAGAAGCGGATCGTTAATTCGGTTACAGGCAACGACGGGTACCTGTACCGCCTCGCGTATCCCCCGGGCCAGGTATGCAAAAGTGCCCCTGGGTACCGCCATGGTTATTTGGGGTACGGTGGTCTCATGCCAACCGCCGGTAACATTAAAGGCGTCAACCCCCTCCTTTTCCAACCGGGCGCAAAAAGCGGCTATTTCACGGTTAGTGTTACCGCCAGGCATATAGTCACTGCCCCCGACCCGGAACAGCACCGGGTAGTCCGGCCCCACAGCATCCCTGACCCGGGCGGCTACATCCAAACCAAACTTCATCCGTCGTTCAAAATCCCCACCGTATTCGTCTTCGCGCAAGTTCGTAACCGGAGAAAGAAACTGGGACACCAGATAACCCGCGCTAGCAATTACCTCTACAGCGTCAAAACCGGCTTCTTTGGCCCTGACTGCAGCCCGGGCAAACTTTTCTATCATGGCCTTTATTTCATCTAAAGTCAATTCCTTGGGCTTTTGTCTTGTCAACCGGGAAGCTACTGCCGACGGCGCAACAGGCTGAACGCCAGCCACAAAAGCATGTGAGTACCGTCCCGGCTGATACAACTGGGCCGCGATCTTTACGCCTTCTTCATGTACAGCCCCGACTAATTCCGCCAAACCAGGTATGTATTTGTCATCGTCAATCTTAATCATATTGCCTAAACAATGTTCATCAATGCTGCATCCGCCAACGAAAATCAAACCTACCCCGCCCCTGGCCCGGGCCCTGTAAAACTCCACTAGCCTTTCGGTAACCAAACCATCCTGGCAGTAACCAAGGTGCATAGCCGGCATAACCACCCGGTTATTAAGCTCCATCCCGCCTATTTTTACCGGAGTAAAAAGCTTCATTCCCCTACCTCCTGACAAAAGTATAATTTGTGATGTCTTAAAAATTATTTTAAATTGATTAAGTTAATTGACCAAATGGTTACCCCGATAATTCTACTTACCGGAACCATTTTCCTGCCGCCGTTCCGCGCCATAATCAATTCTTGAACACGTAGAAGCCACCCGGGGCCTAGCACGGGTGGCTTCTAAAAAAATGATGTTCTAATTCGTTTTTATTGACCGGAAGTATTACCACTGGTAACACTGTCCTTGACTTCCACGACATCTTTATCGGTTACAATACGGCATTCCCTGGAATCGAATCCGATAAATTGCTTGACTTTTTCAACCCTGGATTGGATATCTCCTGTAACTACTTTGTAAGGCACATTCATAATATCCAGGAAATTTTTGATTTTCTGATCCACCACCAAGGCAAAATCTTCATCCTGGTAGCGGATACCATCCTTTTCGCAGGCAAACTCCCGGGGCACGTAGAAAACTTCGTACCCGGGCAGATCTTTCATGGCCCATTCGTAAAGCTTCATCAGGGAGTATACTTCTTTGGGATTTTTAAAGTCACAGCTTAGTAGCCCGTAAACATAGTTCAGTATGGTGGCATTGTCGCAAAAGATGATATCGCAGTACCCCAGTTCCGCTTCGCGGCGCTTCTGGCCTTCGTACAGCAGGAACTGTTCGAAAATACTGTCCGGCGTACCGTAGCGGGCAATATAAGACCGGGCAAACTCCTGGCAAACATCGCAGACGTAACCGGCCATGCTGTAGTCCACGTCCAGTTGTTTACATAACGTTGTTTTACCTGTGCCAGGCCCCCCGAGAATAGCTATTTTCTTTGTCTTTTTAGCGGTCATGTTAATTTCACCTCTAAGTTTAATCAACTATTTTACTAATAACTTCTATGATTAATCCATTAATCCTTTTCAACCGTTTTAAAATACAGCAACAAAAAAATAATTATGGTATAATTTCACCTGACTGCATGGCACCATTAACTCGAATCGGCTCAAACCAAGGGTACGCTGCTTAAGGACCTAATGAGCCAGGCAGGGGCTTCCCGGCAGGAAACAGTTGCCATAGGTGACAGTGCCGGCGATATGGATATGTTTTTAGAGGCAGGCCTGGCCATTGCTGTCAACCCGCAAGCCAGCGACCTGAAATTTTACAGGCCCAAATCCCAAACCTAGTTACGGTACAGGATCTGCTTGAGGTATCCGGTGTTATACAATCGCAGTACGATGATAGTTAAATAAAGATTTTACTTGTCAGATGCAGGACATTATCACAAAAATGACGAATTATTATTATGTTTTGGCAAATATTTATGCCAGCGTAAGGGAAGGGGAGGAGAAATATGTCAGAAACAATTAATTACTTCGACGAGGTTAGAGAAGTAGTCCAGGAAATGGGCGGACAGGACATCACTGTCTGCATGCAGTGTGGGTTATGCAGCGGTTCCTGCCCCTGGGGAAGAATGGAAAAAGAGAGTCCCTTTAGCATTCGCCAGATGATCTATATGGGGCGTTTGGGTCTTGAGGGCTTTGAGAGTGACGATGTACTCTACGCCTGCACAACCTGCGGTCAGTGCGTGGTGCGCTGTCCCCGGGATATAAAGATAATTGATATCGTACGGGCTATGCGTTCCGTAGTTGCCGAAACCGGCGGTATTCCCAAAAATCTGAAAGCAGTTTTGGGTAGCATTAACAGTCAGGGCAACCCGTGGTCTCAGGACAGCGAAAAACGCACAGCTTGGGCCAAGGACCTGGATATTCCCACCTACACTGACCAGGAATACCTGCTGTACGTGTGCTGCACATCTGCTTTTGACGGTCGCAGTCAAAAGATTGCCCGGGCCATTGCTACAACCCTGCAAAAAGCCGGCGTTAGCTTCGGAATCATCGGCAACGAGGAAAAATGCTGCGGAGAAGCAGTCCGTAAAATCGGTGCTGAAGAAGAATTCACCAGCCTGGCCGAACATAATATTGAGCTTTTTAAAGAAAAAGGCGTTAAAAAGATCATCACCACCTCGCCCCACTGCTTCTACACATTCAAAAACGAGTATCCTGAATTGGGCGGCGACTTTGAAGTCATCCACTACACCGAACTGTACGCCAACCTGCTTAAGAAAGGCCAAATCAAGCCCGTTAAAGGATTGGCTAAAAAGGTTATTTATCACGAGCCTTGTTACCTGGGCAGACACAGCAAGATATTTGAAGCGCCTAGGGAAATCTTATCAGCCATTCCTGAAGTGCAAAATATTGAATTTGACAAGACCCAGGACAGCAGCATGTGCTGCAGCGGCGGCGGTGCCCGCATATGGATGGAAACTGAAGCTGGGCTTCGTTTCTCGGATGTTAAGGCCCAGGAAGCCATGGACAAGGAAGCCGACTACTTGGTAACGGCTTGCCCCTACTGCATTGTGATGCTGGAAGATAGCTTAAAAAACATTGACAAGGACGAAAAAATGGCTGTAAAAGACATTAGCGAGCTAATCAGCGAAAGTATTGACTAGATTAATTAAACTCCTGTTTAACTAAAAAAAAGTCCTCAAAACCCGGTCAAAAAAACGACCGGGTTTTGACTTATTAATTAAGCAAAAAATGCGCATACTACTTAGCAAATAAACAAACAGGAGGTTTTGAAGTAAACATGGTCTCAACAACCAGTCTGTCTGACTTTCTGCTCAAGGCTAACGAGAGACTGCCGGAAGAAGCCGAAAGGGTATTACATGCGCTATTACAACAAGGCAGCATGAACAAAGAAGAACTCTCACTAACCGCCCGGGTCAAACGGGCCGTTCTGGACCACATAATCATGCAGTTATATGCACTGGGACTGGTAGAGATTTCTACGGAAGGCAAAAGCAAAATATGTAGCGCAACCAAACTAGGCGATGAATTCTTTAGTTTGGTTAAAGCGGGATGAAGCACACTGCACTTAAGGTTGTTGGCAAGTAAGCCAACAACCTTTTCTTTTTTAATAGAATAAAAGATTAACGCGTTTTAAAACGTTCACACTTAGGCAAATCAAGTTTATAGCTCATCTTAAATATGTTATAATCATTCAAATCACTAGACAGCCCTATTGCACTGGGCAATCTTTGATTAAGAATAGACCAATACCATATTAGTGTTCTTAAGAAAGAAAAAAGGAGCGGTTATGGGAAGTAATCTGCAGTATATAAAAAAAATACCTCTTTTTGCCTATCTTGATGACGATCAACTGGGTGAAGTTGAACAAGTGATTCTAGAAAGAAACTATCAAAAAGGTCGTATAATTTTCATGGAGGATGAGCCTGGTGAGGCGGTCTTTTTCGTCAAATCCGGACGAATTAAAATATCCAAACAAACTTCTGACGGACGCGAACATATACTACATTTTATTAACCCGGGTGAGGTTTTTGCCGAGGTGGTAATGTTCGGGGATGGAACTTACCCGGCCACCGCTGAAGTGGTAGAAGATTGCACTATCGGAATGATTCGCAACGTGGATATGGAGAGGATTACCGGCGCCAATTCCGGCATTGCTCTAGGTTTATTAAAAATAATGGCCCGACGGTTAAGGATTTCGCAGCAGCAGTTAATTGAATTGGCCCTGCTTGACACCACCCGACGTGCCGCCAGCATGCTTTTGTTTCTGGCCGGCGAACAGGGCAAAAAAACCGAAAATGGCATTGAAATTGATATATCACTAACCAATCAGGATTTGGCCAACCTAATCGGCACATCTAGGGAAACAGCCAACCGCATCCTGAACGACTTCAGACGCCAAAAGGCAATTGCCGTGAATAAAAGCCGGGTTACCATACTGGATAAGTATAAGTTGAAGTCTTGGTTGTAGGAAATGTCACTTTAATATTTAAGACCCTGCGTGTCACTAACAGCAGGGTCTTAAGTATTATAAAAAGGTTTATTTGATTTAGCTCTCCTTGCAATAACAAAAATCTTATATGACATATTATGTATGTACATCACTTGTGAACAAATAACCTCCTATTTAATATCGTTTTAAAATCCCTACCAGCGGCAACGGGCGATGCTCGACAGAATGAATGATGCCATAACTAAAACGGAAAACCAACGACGCATTTGGGTAACCTCCTTTGTTAATTTGGTTAATCAATCCATACTTACAGTTTGTCTAGTCCTACCAGCGGCAACGGGCGATGCTCGACAGAATGAATGATGCCATAACTAAAACGGAAAACCAACGACGCATTTGGGTAACCTCCTTTGTTAGTTTAGTTAATCAATCCAACTTACAATTTGTCTAGTCCTACCAGCGGCAACGGGCGATGCTCGACAGAATGAATGATGCCATAACTAAAACGGAAAACCAACGACGCATTTGGGTA
>LADP01000024.1 GCA_000961575.1 Peptococcaceae bacterium BRH_c8a | reverse complement strand
CAAGGTTGCGTTTGACATAGCGCAGTTGTTTACCAATGGCTTTGCGGATTGTTTTCTTACCGGGCTTTCTGTTCCGTATAATATTGAGATAGCTCTTGCGGGCGATCTGGCGGTAAGTGCGCGGTCTTTTGCCTGGTTTGCCAAGGGTTTTGTGTATGATGTCGATAATATCATCCAACTTCTCCCTGGCTTCGTTAAGCAGGGAAAGGTCTGTGGGGTAGCGTATGTCCGCTGGTGCACAGGTGGCGTCCAGGATCAGTTTGCCTTGGTTGGCCGGGTATACTTCAAAGGAATCTTTGTCCGGGTTATTTTTTCCTTCAACTGTTTCCTTATTGCCATCTTTGGGCGGCTCGGGTTTATTGTCATCGTTGTCTTTCTTCTCATCAGCTTCCCGGGCGGCACGGCAGATTTCTTCGTTGATTTCTATTAAAGCTTTGTTGCCAAAACGTTTACGAAAGTGGACCATAAGGGAAGGGTCAAACGGTGCTCGGTTCTGGTATTCCCTAAGGCCGATGAAGGTGAGTAGCCCAGGGGAGTTTCACCCCCAGGCCCTCTCAGGTAGGGTCGAGGACTGGCGCGGTGGCAGTTATAGACCTTGTGAGGCCAAGCCGGTTCTCCCCTTTCGGGCGAGTGTCCCCCTCAAGCGGGTCATCTACCCCGTTTCCAATCCCCGCCTCGTCAAACGCAGCGTGCGGATTTCCCGCACTGCGCTTTCCTGCTAACTTCACATCAAGGGTTATGAGGCCTATTGTGCTGGCAGCGCTTTCAGACTTTTAAAGTGCCGTACCTTATAATCAGAGTATAGACCTAAGTTCTGGTACAGCCATTTCCTATTCCACCTGTCCCAGCCAAAGCCTTTACGGTTGCGGGCTCGCATTAGATGTCGCCGTACTTTCTTCTCAAGCCAGTCCCTTACATAGCCAAAGCACCGGCTAGAGTTCCCAATTCGGTAATAATTCACCCAGCCACGTAGAACGGGGTTAATAAGTTCAATAACCCTATCCACTGGTTGTGATTGAAAACTACGGAAGGTTTCTTTAAGTTGGGCTAATATTTTAGTACGTGCCTTCATTTTCGGCGTAAATAGTACTCCCCATTTACCTTTGCGAGTTCGTGATCTTCGAAAGTCAAAGCCTAAGAAGCCAAAACTTTCCCCGCTGGTTAGGTTCAATAATCGGGTTTTCTCTTCATTGAGTTGTACGTCAAGTTTAATTAATTCTTCAAGTAAGCGTTTATAGGCCGCCTTTGCCAGCCAGCCCCATTTAGGGTAACCATCAACTAAGATTACAAGGTCATCGGCAAATCGGGCATATTCGATATATGTGTATCGCCCTTGCCGTGTTACTTCTTTTGCCTTTTCGAGCATTTTATCTACCTCATTGAGGTATAAATTTGCTAAAAGCGGGGAAATAACTCCGCCTTGTGGAACACCCCGTTTACCACTTGCTTTAAGTATTAGTTTAAGCAATCGCATCACATCGTTATCGTTGACTCGTTCTGCCACCTTTTTAAGTAATAAATCATGGCGTACTGTATCAAAATAAGACCTTAGGTCAACATCGATAATCCGTGTTTTATTTGCCACAACTGCTTTAGCTACACTATCAATTGCTTGGTGGGGAGTCCTCTTAGGTCGGTATCCATATGACCCTTCTTGGAAGTCGGCTTCAAAGATTGGCTCAAGTATAAGCTTAAGTGCTCCCTGAACTACTCGGTCACGAATTGTTGGTATCCCCAGTGTCCTGTATTTCCCATTTCCCTTGGGGATTTCCTTTCTACGATTTTTGTTAGGCAGATACGTGCCAGAAATAAGTTCCTGCTGTATTTGTTGTAGAAATGTTTCTACTCCACCCGCCTCAATATCGTCAAAGGTTATACCATCAATTCCAGGTGCACCTTTCTTGCTTTTTGCCATTTTGTAAGCTTCTTGAAGAGTTTCCATCTTACATACATGAACGTACAGTCCCCAGAACCTCCAGGTTTTATCGGCCTTCGCCTTGATGTATATCTTCCTTCTCAGGTCTTGTAAGTTTATGGACGCCTTTGTCATCTCGTCCTTACCTCCCGTTTTGTTGGAAGAATTGCTAACAGTAGGGTTCCTTTACTCCCCCGGCATTACCCCGGTTCATTGTTCTTACGAACCCATCCGCCACCCTCTTGCCTTCGGCTCACTTCCCAGTGTTTCTGGTTATAGAACCTACCTTTCTCTAGAAATTTCTTCCCAGGGCAAGGAGGGCTTCTCCAGTTGCTTAGTGTATCCTTGTTACCATGCTGTCGCTACCACCCCGCCGAAGTGGTACAGTTGTATCAATCAGTTTTCAACTGCCCATGCTGCTTTCACCCTACGGTTGCGGGCTCAGCCTTCGGGACTACGCACTTTCGGGGCCACCTATGCGTTCGCTTTCGCTACGGCCTGGCAACTTGCTATCATCCCTTGGGTGATATTGTCGATAGACTTCAGAATCTCGGTTTCCCTTAACCCTGCTATCCAAGCTACGGGGCTTCTGACTTTTACCCCGGCAGGTTTGTCTCCTGCTAAATACACCAGCCTTTGCTGGACATACAACCGGACATGAACCTCTCGGCTCATCCGGCTCCCATCATCATCCCGCAGGCATATAGCCCATCTCCCAGTGAGCAAAAAGTGTAGGGTTCCATTTCGCATAGTTATGGAGCCATTTAATCGATTGACTCTTTTTATGCTTTATTTTACGATACTTTCTCCTTGCCCATAAGGTCAATGCTCGATTGATCACCAGCATGACTGAGTGCAGTGTGCTTTTCTGGTATTTGCCATAGTAGTTAATCCAACCGCGAACAATCGGATTCATCCATGTTGCAAGATCCTTTAGCTCATTGTGACACCTATTGTGCAATTTCCATGAGCGAATTTTGTCCCGCAAGCCTTTCGTTGCTTTCGCACTGGCTGCAGGCCCAAAGCCGAGAAATATTTTCCCTTTTTGACTTCGAACCCATCGAGGCCGGAAAGTGTAGCCAAGAAAATCGAAGCTTGTGATTTCATAATTTCCTTTGCGGTTGTAATCTTTGCAATAGATGATTCTACTCTTCTCGGGATGTATCTCCAATCGGCATTCTTCCATGCGTTGCTTCAAGGTATCCATGATTTCCATTGCTTCTTGATGTGTCCTGCAATGCACCAACCCATCATCTGCATACCGGGCCCAGTTGAGGTGTGGATATTTTCTTTGCATCCAACGGTCAAATGCATAGTGCATAAAGAGATTTGCAATAACTGGACTGATGACCCCTCCTTGAGGGGTTCCGGATGTCCTCGCCTTGGTCTCTCCATTGGGCATTATCAAAGATGTTTTCAGCCATCTAGCGATGTAAAGAAGCACCCATGGATTATCAGTATGCTTCGTCACAGCCTTCATTAGCAACTCATGATCCAGATTATCAAACAGTCCTTTGATGTCAAATTCTACTACCCAGTCTGTTTTCCAGCACCTTTCTCGGGTTTTGTGTATGGCGTCCAGTGCAGATTTGTTTGGTCTGTAGCCATAGGAGTCTTCACAAAAGATTGGTTCCACCAGGGGTTCGAAGTATAAACGGGCAGTCATTTGGGCTACACGGTCTTCCACTGTGGGAATTCCCAGTAGTCTTATCCCGCCGTTCTTTTTCGGAATCTCTACGCCCCGTACCGGTTTTGGCATATAACTGCCTGATGACATCCGGTTCCAAAGCTTGTATAAGTTGTTTCTCAGATTTTGCTCATATTTCTCAATGGTGATTCCATCAATCCCTGCTGCGCCTCCATTTGCTTTGACCTTTCGAAAGGCTAGAAGTACTGCTTTTTGTGATATCTCGTACGGTTTCCTTCTGTCCAAAATGTTCCTCCCATACGAATGGTTGACATTCCCAGAATTCGATGATTCTGCCCCTTCGCTCCACATCCATTACAGTTGCTTCTTCACTACTACGGGCAGATCCGCCCCTTATCATGTCATTCGTATTCACTCTTATGCTTTAAACATTTGAGTTTTCCGTTGGCATCCATGATAAGGTTCTCACGTTCCCTATGAAAGCCTAAATCATGTTCTCGCCGCATTTACGCCGATTGCCGCCTGGTCAGTAAACAGGTTTCTTCCAGGCTCGTCCCTGGGCCCAGTACCTGCCCGGTTTTGACAATGCTAAATGCCCTATTACGACGCGTCATCCGCGGTTCGCTTTCGCTCGACTCCATGATTCACACTTGACTGTTTTGTACAGCCTTTTCTTCAACGCTCAGCACCACAACTTTTGATTGCAGCACCTTGAAGTAGTTTGACACCCCTTCCTGTAAAGCGATGCCGAGGGGGCTACCCTCATCTTTCATAGAGCATGACAATGAAATGTTAGTGTTGCCACCATCCTTTCATGTCTTCGTGACACACGTACTGAAGGTAGGGGTTCTCAGTGATCTGCTCCACTGTTTCACGGTCGGTGAAACCGCATCTTTCTTTGATGATTAGTGCACCGAGGGCCATCCGGACGGGTTTGGCCTTCTGACCGCGGTGGCTAGTAAAACGGTTGGCATAGCGTTCTTCGATACTTTTCCATGGAATAAGCTTAGCTAGTTTTACCCAGCGGTTATCGGCTCTTAATTTGCCTTCAAAGGGCAGAATGAATTCTTCGAGATAGTATTGGTTTTCTATTTTTTGGAACATGTTTGTCCCTCCAGGTGCACGGTTTTTGCATTATTTACCGCGTTTTCCATGCATCTTATTTCGACAAATATGCTCCTAAATCCTTGATTTTATTGGGTTTTTGTTTCGTTCAGCAAGCCCTAAGTATAATCCACGCCGTTAGTGTGAACTGCACCCTGCCAATTAGACAGGGTGCAGTTCAGAATGCGTAAAGGGGGCCAAAAGATGATGAGGCTCTACATGTTGAAAGCAATAAAAAATCCTAAGGCTCGGTCTTAATGTTTTTTGCCATAACCTCTAAATTGACTTATTCGTGTCGAGGGCCAGAATGTACGCATCATGAATAACCCGGTTCATGATGGCATCTGCTATCGTGGGGTTAGGAAACAATTCACCTGGTATTGGCAATCTAACCGGACAGAACGCTAGAGGCTTTGTTATACCTGCTTTCAGCTCTTTTAGGGATATCCCTGCTTTACTCAAGAGTGTATGATTTGAGCCGATGTCGTCCAGCATCAAATTTAATATTCTGAAGCTGAGCCATGAATTTTGCAAATCGGTTTTCCTGTTTGGCTCCTGTATTTCCTGATTAATGAATTAGCAGTATGGCAAAATAAGTTATGCGCAAAGCAAAGATAACACGGATCAGAACGACACATATTACGTTCGCTCCCAGATAAATCCAGGCTCAAGTGTGGTATACTTCACTTAGCACAAAGAATCCTTACTTTCGGTTCGTCTATGATAATTATCAACTTTGCTATAATTGTTTTTTTTCTGATATGATAATACTATGCATTGCAATTCCCAGAACACGTGAATCTTCACTGATCTTTAATTCAAGCGGTGAAATTGCATCTGGTAACTCAAAAGTTATCTTCAATGATGAATCAGTGATAAAATCCTTAGGCAACGTAAAACTGTACTCCCCGCTATCTGTCATAACCCATTCTCCCAATTTATTACCATTAATATAAATATTAACTCTTTGTCTATCCCTTTTATCTGATATAAAAGGGGAGAGAGAAGCTTTTAAAACAAGGTCTGACTGCGGTTGGTTAATTGAAATATCAAGGGAAGCATTTTCCTCAACTGTCCAGGTGAAATCTTTTTCGGGAGTACTCCATCCATCGCCTTGATACTGCTCGGCATTTCCTCCAATACCGAATTTAATTTGTGATTCATATTGGTAGGTGGGCGGTTCGATGTTTGAGGCTCCCTCGAAAGTAAACTTGCGATAGGTTGGACTCCAAGATTGAGGCAACCAACTAAAACCATTAATGATATATTCCTGCATTGCCGGTAGGAATTGTTTATCCCAATACTCGTGTTCCCAGTTGTATGACAGATAACGACGCTCACGAACTTCTGACTCACTAATATCAAACATCGAAATTCCTGGAAAGTCATTCACTATTTTAAGTTCGGTAAATATTGTTTTTGGTATATCAGCTAGGCATACAGGTGCATCCGAAATTCTCATAGACTGTATCGAATTAAAAGGCTTTACTAAGATAAGTGGGATTCCAGAAGCTATAATATTATTGGAGGTTAACCCCTTTAACCCCTTATCAATGTTATCTTGGAAGTAACCACTAACTTGAACATTAACACCAAACGAACCTAAACCATGGTCTCCTACTATAAAAATCATGGAGTTATCATAAACTCCGTTATTTCTCAACGCATTTAAAAATCTATTAATTATCTCTAAAGAGGCCCTTGCTTGAACTTTATAGCCATCACGATTATAATTTAAATTCACTTTTTCTAACCGTTCATTAAGATTAAATGGTGGATGTGTGCCCCTTAGGTGATAAAATTTAAATACACTTTTTTCAATATTAACCTCGGAATTGCATTCTATATTATTGGCAAAATCTAAATCATCTAATATAAAATCAACTTCTTTTATCTCATTATTTATGTAATAGTTAAATTTAAAAAAGATATGCTCTTTTATATATTGGGGGGAAAATCTGTATAATGTAATGTAGTATATTTTTTTCAAAGACTGCTTTTTATTATTACTACCATTTGCCATTATAAAATTGGATGCAATTTCATCATTATAATAAATTGTTTGTTTAACATTAGGAAATAAATCAACTAGAAAGCCGTTCTGCTTTAAAACAAGGGGAACGGATTGATTTAAATACGACTTTTTAATATATTCTTGCATGGTTATTGAATTATCATAGTAGCTTCCTGTTAATATCAAAGGTACAGATGGATATGTAGTCGGGAATCCCCCAATAGAATTACGGTAATATGTAAAACCTTTGAAGATATCTAAATAATCGTGGTGTTCATTAATCAATTCTTGAAAAATATCTGACTGATAAGTATCTAGGACGAGAATAATAACATTCTTTTTTGAAGAAAAATTATATATCTGTTCACCGTTTATAGAATATTTCTTCCAGTCAGGCTGATCAGGATTCTGAAACCATGTTAAAAATAGAGTAAAAGTTTGAATTAATATTAACGCTATGCTTAATTTTGCAGCTACTTTATAAATATATACTCGCTTCTTAAATGCAACACTTAAAAACAATACCCACGCCACTGAATCGATAAAGCCGTAAATCTTGTAATTATCCCAATTAATCTCTTTACCATCTAATACCCCATAATCCCAAACTAAAATATTTCCTTGAAGCCATAACATAAGTGCTATAGAAAATAATAATGAAATAATTGACTTATGGAATGAATTTTTTATAAGAAATATAATAAGCGTTAAAAAAATAATACACACCAACGCAATGCCTAATAAAATAAACCAAACATCAGATAGTAAAAAAGAAAACTCATTAACATTGTTTAAGTAAATGCATAGTGGCCCAAATAGTAAAGTTGTTAATGAAAAGAATAATACCACACAAATTGTATTAAATGCTTTTTTACTAATCATTTATTAATCCTCTTTTTTGAATTACCTTCTCGAAAGTAAATATAAAGTTCTTTTTGAATCTGTAATCTGGTCTAAACGTAAAACTACAAAATGTTTTTTAAATTCATTTTCAAAACAATTTTTTTCATAATTAGGAAAAACATCTTCCCTTGTTGCCAAGAGTTTTTGCACTTGAGAATCTTCTTTAGGTACAAACTCTATAATTAAATTTTTACAAAGTTTACCAAAAAAATTTGCAATTTTAGATAACGGAAGGTTGTTGGATATTGCCAAGTGATGAATAATCGCGAGAGCAAAAACTGTATCCGCCGGTCCACGTTCTAAAAGTGACAGTCTTTCTGTATTTTCCCACCCAATACTAGGGCTTGGATTTGTCAAATCAATAAGGAGTGGGAGAATATTTGTTTCCTTGTTTTTTAAGCTTATAAGATAATTCTTTTCTACTGCGGCTGGATCAATATCAAAGGATAGTGTTTGTATACCCCTATTAGAAGCGATACGGCTAAATATTCCTTTATTCGCACCGATATCCCATACTGATTCGGGGTCAATTACTTCCAAATATTTAGCCAAGAGGTGCTTTTTGTGCTCAATACCATCTTCCGTATAATTGATATCTTTGTAATATTCGGCCCATTCTGTGCCTTGCGGTTTCCAAGTTAATCGCTTAATTGTTGATTCTAGGTTATCAATTATTGCTAATAGGCCCGTTAGGCTAATCTTTTTATTTGATATATTTACAAGTTTATTCTGATATCTTTTCTGAGTTGAGGCATGTAAATGGATGTTAGATAATAAGTTAAAATTCATCCACGTTTTGTTTGGAAGCAAACGACTAGTCAAGTCAAGAGGAATTCCATCTATATAGATTCTTAGTAATTGATTCAAACTAATGTGATTTAAACTCATCAGGGAAAGCGGAGCCAAGAAATGTTGGCAAAATTGTCTATAGGCTACCCAAGGTTCTCCCTCATTGTACTTTTCAAATGATAAGGTATCAATAAAAATTGGTTTTCCATTATTAAATTGTATATTATATGCACTGCTATCTTTTAAAGACATACCAAAATTAAGTGCTGTTTTTTGAATTTGCAATGTAACTAAGGCTGCATGTTTAAGCTGACTAAAACACCATTCATATGGGTAAGAAATAAAAGGTATAATCTCTGGCTTAATTATTTTGTATACAGTATCATTACCTTCTTGAACATCAACTTCATCATGAGAAACAAGTAATTTAGCTTTCGCTAGAGCACCATAGAGACCAGACATTAAATGGTCATAATGTTCCTTGTAACTTATATTTACTTGTCTGTATATTTTACCACCACGAATAAAAATAAAACCGCTTGGATCCCTAAATGAAGACAGTGTAAAACTACCCTTAAAAGTATTAATAATAAAAACCTCCATACCAATAAATATACCAATTATATTTATTTAACTGGGCTTGCTGAACGGAACAAAAACCCAATAAAATCAAGGATTTAGGAGCATATTTGTCCAAATAAGATGCATGGAAAACGCAGCAGAGATTGCAAAAACCGTGCACCTGGAGGACAAAATATGTTCCGTAAAAACGAAAACCAATTTTATCTTGAAGAATTCATTCTGCCTTTCGAAGGCAAATTGCGAGCTGATAACCGCTGGGTAAAAATAGCTAAAATAATCCCCTGGGAAAGCACCGAAAAACGCTATGCAAGTCTTTTTACCAGTGACCACGGGCAGATGGCCAAACCCGTTCGAATGGCCCTCGGTGCCATATTCATTTAACAAAAATGCGGCCACATTGACCGTGAAACAGACCGGCTTTTTTAGACCGTCATTATGGTGTGTTAATTGAAATAAGGTTACCGTATAGCAAGCCTAACTAATTATTTATGTTTAAAATTTTTAAACACAAGCTTTATCTTATTCCAATATGTCTTAATTATAAAAGCAAAACCAAGTACTGCAGCTAGTATTGTTTGCATAATGTAACTACCCGTGCCAGGATCAATATAAGCATAGGCAACTTGCGGGAACGAAATCAGAAAAATGACAAAAACAATTAATGGTTTTATTTGCTTTTTTAGCATTAGCTACTCACCTTTTCACAATAATTTTTTTAAATTCATTACATTTTATCAAATATTAAAGTAAGCTTCAGAACATACTCCCTATATTATGGTTTGGTTTACCTGGCCATGGGTATAGAATTTTATAATTTTAACCAGCAGTTGATAGAGTTTTTCATATACATATGCGGAAGCGATACTTCAAACGGTAGCTGATACAGGTCTAGTCTAAAATATCTTCCATACAGGACACAAAGGCAGCATTCTGATGTGACTGGATAGATTTACAAGTGTGAGGCTTAAGCTCGCTTTTTAATGGCGTCCTAAAACCTCGTGGTTGATGCTGTCAAGTATTGTAGTTCAACTGCTTTATCTACCATAGCTTAAGGTTCACTTAGCACGTCCTGGTGATTTACTACAACTGAGGGCTTTAGCTTCACCTTCTCCGGTAGACTTTGGTTCAACCGGCGGTGTTTCTCGCTTTTCTCTTGAAATCGCAGCGTCCAGTCTTTTTCAGAATACTGTTTTCGAATGGAGTGTTCGGTCTGCTTGTTGACATGATATGGTTCGGAAATTTTCCACTTCTTCTTTTTGCGTTCTCATCAGCAGATAACAATACATTATTACGCTTGATATACCGCAGCACACTTTACAAGTGGTACCGATTAGATTCCGTGTAATTTATCACCAACCCTCCCTGTAAAACGTTGTTCATAAGAAAGCTCCAGTAAAATATCAAATCAAGAGTTACCTGAAACCCTGCCGAAATCATCATCAAACCTGACTATATCATCTTCTTCCAAGTACTCGCCAAGCTGCACCTCTATAACCTCTAATAAGACATTACCGGGATTCTCTAGCCTATGTTTATACCCTGACTTGACATAAGTGCTTTCTCCGCTCCTAACGAATGTCTCCTCATCTTCAACGGTAACTCTGGCCGTTCCTTTAACTACTATCCAGTGTTCGCTGCGGTGGTGGTGCAGTTGGTAGCTCAGCTTTTTGCCCGGTAACACTGTAAGGCGTTTTATTTTATAGAAAAAACCTTCTTCCAAAATGGTATATGAACCCCATGGTCTGTAAGTTGTTAAATGAAAATCCACAATGGAGTTGTTCTTTTCTTTTAAATAATTAACTACATTTTTAACTTTTTGTGATTCGTTTTTCTTGCATATAAGTAAGGCATCTTCTTCTTCAACTACAATTAAATCATTTACACCAATCAATGCCACAGTTTTAGCCTTGCTGGTATAAACTATGTTATCATAAGACTCAATTAGTATCTCCCCGTCAAATGTGATGTTTCCGTTTTCATCTTTCTCAAATTCATCATAAAAGGCATCAAAACTGCCCAAATCCGTCCATTTTATATTTAGAGGTATTACCGCCACCCGTTCGGATTTTTCCATGATTCCATAATCAATGGATATAGCAGGTGTCTTTTCAAATGACTGATTAATATTCTCAAGCTGAAAAGCTTCATAAACTTCAGGACTATAACGCTTTATTTCTTCCACAAATAGATTTGTCCTGAACATAAACATGCCGCTGTTCCACAGGTAACCATTTTCTAGGTAAACCAACGCTGTTTCATAATCAGGTTTTTCCTTAAACTCTTTGACTAGATAACCAAAGTCAAGGGGTTCATCGGACATGATATACCCGTAACCGGTGTGCGGCTTGGTTGGATTTACACCAAAAGTAATTAAGTATTGGTTAGCCAACCATTCGCCCTTTCTAATAGTTTGAATAAATTCTTCTTCCTTCACGATAAGATGGTCCGAAGGAAATACCGTCACAATATCGTCACCTTGCTTTTGTATCTCTCGCACGCTAAAATAAATAGCTGGCAAAGTGTTTCGTCCGAAAGGCTCAATTAAAATATTGTTTTCGTTAAACTTGTAACCCAGTTCTTCAATCTGCCCCAATACGAGGAATTTATAGTTACTATTTGTTACTATGTACACGTCCTTAATGCCGGTAAGCATTAAGCATCGTTCAAATGTTAACTGAAAAATGGACTTTGCCATATTTTTTAGTTTTAGAAATTGTTTAGGAAATTGATTTCTACTTAAAGGCCATAGCCTGGTGCCGCTGCCACCGGCCAAAATGATAGCTTTCAAAATCCAGTCCTCCAATCAATGCTTTTTAGAAATACTTGTTTAAATGCTTAAAGTTTTAAATAAACGTGGTTTCTCAATATAGAACGCATAAACTTTGTCCTTAGGCAAGAACATTCTCATAAACCTTATAAATGTTCTCCACCTTCCAGCGCTGAGCAGTATACCCCTACCGTTCGGTCAATACAGGCTTCCCAGGTCAGTTCAGCCGACCGGCGACGCCCTGCCTTAACAGCCCCGGATCGCCACAACTCATCTTCCATGGCTTCCTGCAACCCATTGTATATGTCAATTTCATCTTCAGGTTCAACAAGCCAGGCTGCCCCGCCCGCCACTTCCGGCATTGATGAACGGTTGGATGTCAACACGGGAACACCGCTGGCCATAGCCTCGGCAATGGGTAAACCAAAACCTTCGTATAGCGAAGGATAAGCGAAAAGGCGGCAGCCCGCATAAAGTAAGGGCAGAAGATTTTGCGGAACATAGCCCAGATATTTCAACCATCCTTCTTGGGCTGCCTCTATGGTGGCCTGATGAATGGCCTGACTGTTCCACCCCGACCCACCCGCCAGCACAAGCGGCCAGTAGTTACGCATCCGCGCAGGCAGCATCCGATAGGCATTAATCAAGCGCATCAAGTTTTTACGCGGTTCCATGGTGGCAACGCAAAGACAATAACCGCCGGGCTGCAAGCCAAGTTTCCCGAGGGGTGCCCGTAGTTCATCCGCAATTCTCGGTTTAAAAACACCATCCACGCCTAGGGGTACGGCAACCACCCGTTCCTCCGAGAGGTTAAAGTAATCTAATAACTCCGTCCTGATTGCCCGGGAATCGGTAATGATATATTTTGAATTGGCTATGGACTTTACAATTATCCTGTTCATTCGCGCTGCCCGAGGTAACGGATGCCATTGAGAGTTAGCAAAGGTGGAAAGATCATGCACCGTTACCACGCATGGCACATCCACCTTGGGTACAAAGTAGTTCGGCCCGTGATAAAGGTTAATTTCATCGGTCTTCAACCGCGCCCTGGTAAGTTTAGGTGCCAATCGTTCATATACATAGCTCACAAGTCGGGTCCGGGTCAAACGACGAGCAAGCCCGTCATCCTTTATAGCTTCATCCGTTCCGTTATTGTTTTCCTTGGTCAAATTCCCCGCCATCTGCTCCAGCGTTTTCCATTGACCATATGCCAGGTACCGGGTGGACAAAACCGCCGGATGATTAGGTAGGCCAGAGGCCAACTCCCAGGCGTATCTGCCTATACCCGTTAGCGGCGACTTGATTGCCTCCGTAGCCAGCACGACCTTCATCGCTCGTTTTTAACCGTAGCACTGTGAATCAAGCCCAATTCAGCTTGATACATCCACGCCAGGGTTTCCCTCAAGGAACGCCGGGGCACCTTACCAATAAGAAGCGACTGAAGCAGGCTTTCGTCCCCCCGCAGTTCCTTAACTTCATTGCTACGCACAAAGGCTGGATTGACGCGAACCGCAGGGGAGTGTCCCGAAATCCCGGTCATCGTTTCCAAAACGTATTGCAAGCTATGTGATACGCCCGAGCAAATATTCACCAAAACGCTATTTGCCGGGCATTCCAGCAAGCGCCTGTATATATGCGCCACGTCCCGCACATCTGACCAGTCCCGCGCCACATCAAGATTCCCCAGCTCAATTTCCGGCGCCCGCCGAGCAAAATGCTGGACAATTTTAGGTGGCAAAAACACCGGATCCTGGCCTACGCCAGTGTAGTTGAACGGACGTGTCACCATAATGGGGAAACGTTTAAACCAAAGCCGTGCCAAGTGTTCCAAGGCCAGTTTACTGATTGCGTAATCACTCACGGGAGTTGGAACACATGACTCCTGGATGGGTGATAGTGTCTGGTTGCCATAAACATGGGCGCTTCCGGCCAATAGAACCTTGCGCGGCTGGCACCGGCTGGCGGCAACTGCCTCCAAAAGCGAAAGCGTCCCCAGCAGATTAACCTGATAAATTTCGCTGGCACAACCATGGGCTGCAAAGGATACCCCGGCCAGGTGGATGATATAATCAGGGTTTAAATGGGCCAGCAGCGATGTCAATTTTCCACGGTCGTTGATATCGCACACATAGCCCTCAGCTCGGTGAACACTGGTTTCCCGGCGCACCAGGCCAAAAACCTCGTACCCGTTGGCGCGCAGTTCTTCGGCAACATAACGGCCGGTAAACCCCCTCAGACCGGTGATAAAAGCACGCCTTTTCCCGCTCAGAAACAGTACCCCCTTTCATTTCGACGAAGATCGGCTTCCACCATCATGCGGCAGAGTTCTTCCACAGTGGTTTTAGGTTCCCAGCCCAACTCGCGTCTGGCTTTGGACGGGTCGCCCAGCAGCATGTCCACTTCGGTCGGGCGGTAAAACTTGGGGTTAACGCGCACCAATGTGTTACCGGTGACGGTATCAACCGCCGTTTCATTGACACCTTCCCCTCGGAAATCCAATTCCATACCGGCAGCCCGGAAAGCCATGCGGACAAAATCTCTTACCATGGCAGTGCGGTTAGTCGCCAGGACATAGGTATTAGGCTTTGGCACCTGAAGCATTAGCCACATACCCTGCACATATTCCCTGGCATAACCCCAGTCGCGTTTCGCATTAAGGTTGCCCAGTTCCAAGCAATCCAGCCTGCCAAGCTTGATTTTGGCTACCGCATCGGTTATTTTTCGTGTCACAAACTCAAGACCCCGTAGGGGGGATTCGTGGTTGAAGAGAATACCGCTGCACGCGAAAATGTCATAACTTTCACTGTAGTTCAGAGTCATCCAGTGGGCGAAGAGTTTAGCCACACCATAGGGACTGCGAGGGTAAAACGGTGTTTCCTCATTCTGCGGTATAGCCTGCACTTTGCCGAACATTTCAGAAGTAGAAGCCTGATAAAAACGAATCTGCGGATTCACAATACGAACGGCCTCTAGTAGATTTAGTACCCCCATGCCGGTAATCTCGGCGGTGGTGACTGGCTGGTCAAAGGACAGCGCCACAAAACTTTGCGCAGCTAGATTGTACACTTCCTCAGCACCTGTTTTTTGTAGTAAACGAATGCCGGCGCCCAAATCGGTCAGGTCGTACTCCACTAAATGAAGGGCCGGGTGATTGGCAATCCCCAATTCCTCAATGCGCCAGAAATTTACCGAACTGGTGCGGCGGTAGGTGCCATAGACGGTGTATCCTTTATCTAACAAAAGCTCGGCCAGGTAAGCACCGTCCTGGCCTGTGATACCAGTGATAATGGCTATTTTCATATGTTAATACCTCGCTCCTTTTCATTATAGATTAGTTAATTAATTATTAGCATTGGAACGGGGCAGCCAGTGGTGTATCCAATTGGGATGTTCTGTATCCGTCAGCAACTCCACTATTTGCCGGGTGCTTTCCGCCCAAGTTTGCCAGGGCATACCTTCTTTCGAAGTAGGTGCTGTTCCCGTCTCCAAGGCCACCAGCCATTCCTTTAAGGCTTCCGCTAACGATTCCGGAGTATTGCCGGAAAAATAGCTGGCATAATCTCCAGAAACCTCACGGAATACGGGAATATCCCGAGCCAGAATGGGGCGGTTGTGACGGGCAGCCTCAATCAGCGGAAGACCGAAGCCCTCACTTTCAGAAGCTATCAACACGCCGGTTGCCGTTTGATAGAGTTTGAGTAGGGCTTCATCACTGATGCCCTGGTACCAGAGAAGGCGTTTGCCCAGTTCCGGATGATTATGCAATCGTTCGGCCAGCGAATCTACCGACCAACCCTGTTTGCCGACAATTACCAGGCTTACTTCCATACCCTGAACCCAAAGCTGTTCAAAGGCATCCAGAGTCTGGGCATGCCCTTTACGCGGTTCCATCGTGCCCACCATCAACACGCTGGGCCGGATTCGAAGACAAGTAAGCTGTTCCTCAAACCCATTAGGCAAACCGGTGGTGGGCAGGCTGGATTCAATGTCAGCCCCTAAGTGGAACCAACCAATTTTATAAGTGCGATGGCGCTGCGGTTGTGAATCTTCTAGCCAATCGACAAGTTCATCCGCTACCGCACGGGAAATGCACAGGGCACCATCGCCCTTGGTTATAGTGCTCAACCATTTTGCATGCGCATTACATACTGAGTCTTGAAAATAATCCGGGTAAAAAATAGGTAATAAATCATATATAACGTAAAACGTATATCCACCCAAGCTACGCATTTTTGTAAAAAATTCAGCTTGTTGTGGAACAATTCCTGAACCCAAATCAAGGCCAAGAAAAATATCGCCAGGATAAATTTCGACGGGTTCGTCAACAAGCGCATCTTCTTGACAGTCCAATAATTTCATGGTGAAGCGTCGGGCATAACGGTAAGAAAATTCAAATGCAGCATAAACGGGTTCAATACGAACTCCCGGCGGAGGATTCTTCAACAATTCCTGTAATATACTGCGAACTACCCTTTGAATCCCACTCCTGGCGTCCTCTTGTACCAAGACTGATACATCCACCAGCATTTGTTTTTGTGTTTGAGGCTGCGGAAAATTAGCTGCCACCGCCTGTGCGAGGTTAAGCCACGGTGCTTCCTCGCTGGGACCGCCCTCGAGGGAAACAATGGAATCCATTAGGTGTTGGCGGACCGCCGTTGAACTGTTGTAAAAGCTTTCAATTATTTGGGCATACCGGTCGGCCATCTGGCGAGGTGCATGCTGAGTACGTATATGCGCACGGGCCCGTTCGCCCAATGTTTGTCGTAGTTGGGGATCTGACCAAAGTGATTCTAACGCTTTCGCCAACTGACTGTCCGTAAAATTATCTTGTAGCATGACGACGCATTCTTCAGGAAGTTCCGCAAGTGAACCGTGTGCATTCACCAGAGTAGGTAGACCGTAATTCATGCAATCCAATACCGCTGCAGACGTTTCGCCCCGGGAAAGGGTACGCAATTGAACGGCCGTATCTGCCGCCGCTAAGTACAACCGGTATTGCTCAGCGGGCACATAGCCAGTAATACGAATCTGTTTAGTGCACCCGCTGTTCCGTATGGCCTCAAGTAACCCGACGCCGTACTCCCCGCCGTGGTTTTCGCCCACAAAAACTAGTTGGCAGTTTTTTTCTTTGACCATAGGTGTAGTTAACCAGGCCTCTAGCAACCGATGATTTAGCTTGGTAGGACCCAATAGGCCGAAACTGCAGACAATATAATCTGATTGCCCCAACCCTAGCATTTTCCTGGCAGCGATACGGTTCAATGCCCGTGACGAAACCCTAAGAAGGGGAATCACACGCCAATCCCGCACAATCTCTGTGTCATACCACCGGGTCGCTAGACAACGGGGAAAATTGGAATGTACAATGATACCCATAGCCTGTTGCAAAACGGCCTGGTTACAGGGGTATTTCCAGATTACATCTTCTATATCAGCTTCTTTGGTACGCTTGTGCACTGCCTGGTAACCATGGGACAGGTAAAGAGCCCGCGTTAAGGCTTTAGGGTAAAGGCCTTGCACATCCATATGGGAAATAACACTGCTCAGGAAAAAATCGTGCAGCACTACCACGCCGGGGTAGCACTCAAGCAAGCCGAACATATGCTGATGGAAAGGAGAGTTGCCGAAGTGATAAAGCACCCGGTCATACTTACAGTAATTAGCAGTAAACCATTCGGTGTTGCGTACATGGCAGTTGGCCTTGACCCAGGGGTCTGTGACTTCTCGTTGATTAACAATGACATCAATCTCATAGTGGCGCGCCAATTCGGGTAATAACTCGGCACTGTAGTCAGCAATACCGCTCTTCTCCGGCGGAAGAGGCGAAATATATGCCAGACGTGGTCTGTAAGGTTTAATGCAATGCACTTGTGGCCTGTCCATTTTTTGTCTGTATTGGTGCAAACTGACAAGGGCATCCAGGGCACGGCGGGCGCTTTGCTCCCAGGAGAACTTTTTCGCCTGCTCAAGGCCATGCCGCCGGAGTACAGCATTAAAAGATTCGTCCGTGAGTACCTGAGCCAATTTGGCGGAAATGTCAGCGTCATCAAAAGGGTCAAATAAAGCATCTGACCAGCCAATTACTTCCGGTAAGCTGGATGTATTGGCGCCGATCACCGGTGCACCGCAAGCCATGGCCTCAAGCGCAGGCAAACCGAAACCTTCGTGCCAGGAAGGAAAAACAAAAGCCCGGCAGAAGTTATAGAGGGAGATCAAGTCCTCGTCCGGCACAAAACCGGTAAAAACGATTTTATTAGCTGCCAATCCCTGAGAGGTAGCAAGTTGTTCAAGGGTTTGTTTATCACTGGGCTGTATGGAGCAAACAATGGCCAGTTGATAAGCCTGCCTTGTGGGCTCCGGAAGCCTGGCATATGCACGGATCAAACCTTCAATGTTTTTGCGGTAATCAATACCTCCGGTATACATTACAAAGGGCTGCGCCAACCCGTAACGCCTGCGAAGAGCCCCAACCCTGGCACTAGACAGATCAACCGGCCGAAAGCAATCATCAGCGGCAGTGGATATATTGACCACCCACTCATCCGACAAACCCAGATAGTCAATCCCTTCCCGCCGTGACGATTCGGAGATGGCCAGCCACAAATGCGACCGGCGTAAATGATCCAGCTTGTGCTGGTACCAGGTTTCCATTGCCGGGTTTTGCAGGTAATGTTCCCGGTGGATCAGGGGAATCAAATCATAAAGAGTAAGCGCGGTGGGCAGTGTATTAATAAAGGCGCCGATACTAGTAATTGCATCATCTACCAAGCCTTCAAATAGGCTGGATACAAAAACCACATCCGGGTGAAGGCTGGCTAGGAATGCCTCGCGCAGACGCTCACCCGCCCGGCGCCGCCAGGTATTGGCGGGTTCCATTTCCCGTACCGGTCCTGGCGCCTGCCAGACCCGGATGTTCTCCTGGGGAACTAGCCCGTTAAAAGCCGCCCGGATGGGCTCGATAGTTTTGGGAAAATTGCTGTTGAAAGCAAGTATGAACTCATGTTCTCCAGCTAGGCGTACCATGGCTTGTGCTAGAGAAAGAGAGTAGCGGCCAATGCCGCGGTGACGGCTACCTGTGGTTTGCGCACCCTGTAAATCTAACACGATTCTCACTTAAGCCCCTCCTTTACCCGGCTTTGGTCAGCCCGGGCACGAGCTGCTGCAAGCTGTAGGTAGGTAGTTCTAACTGATACTGGGCAATCGCTAAGGTTAGCGCTATCGGCAGGGGCAACGGAAAACGGGGGTGCTGCTATTGCTGTAGGCTCGTGTCGAGCTACTGCAAAAGTATACAGGCGCGCCTGTAACCACGGCCAGCGAGCCAGGAGACCTTTAAAGTAGGCTTTGTGTTTGGGGTGCCGGCGCACATGGGTCAGGCCTATTTCAAGAATTCGCCGGACAAGCTTCCGATGTAAACAGGGTGCACATAACAGCATGGATTTAATGCCCTCGAGAATCCTTTTAAAATGCCTGTTCACCCACCGCAAAGGCTTGGTCAAGCGCCAGGTCCGGCTGGCATACACCGCCTGTATTTCCCGGCTAAGTCCATCTGCCACCCTCCACCAGTGGTGGGCATGGTCATTGAGTTCGTTAATTTTGACTTTAGAGGCGTTACACTCTTTGTTTAGCCATTCGGCCTGTGCTTGCAACTCCTTCAGGACAGCTTCTTGTCGCTCCAGGCTTAGTTCCAATTCATTAATACTCATATTTGCCGTATCCAGACTGCCCCTTGCAGCTTCCCACTTATTATTTAGCCATTCAGCCCTAGTTTGCAATTCACCTACCTGTCGGTCCCTTTCTGAAAGGGTGTACATCAGGCTCTGGGTTTCTTCCCGGCTACGTTGTATTTGAATGATAAACTCTTGCTCACGCTGAGTTAGTTTATTGTTTAGCAAGACACAAAAAACGCTACTGTTCGTCCCACTTAAAGCAAAACTATCAAAGACATTAGGTGGACAACGAAAGTATTCCTTGAGCCCCTGGTGGGTGTTGGAAACATAAAACATGTTCAACCCGTCAAAATAAACAAATTCGTAGCCGAGTTTAATGAGCAGCGGTTCCCACTCCCCATGTGTTTCTACCTGTGACAAAGGCAAGGTGCTCTCAACCACAACTATCCATGGCCGAACCTCTGACGGCAGCCAGCCTTGGATAACTTCGCTTTCCATGCCCTCCACATCTATTTTAATCCAGTGAATGTCGTAATCATGGTAGCAATCTAGAATGTCTGCTAACGGTAGGCAAGATACTGCTGTTTCCTTAGTAGTAAAACCGGCTGTCCGGTGTTTTTCGGCAATTTGTGCATCACCGGTGCTTAAGCCCGTAGCGTCAATTTCATAAAAACTGAGCACACCGCTCTTGCTTCCTATGGCGGATTGTATGACGGTTTCATCAGGGCGTGCAAGGCGAAGTTTATCCGCGTAATAAGATGACGGCTCTACATGAACTCCACGCCAGCCGTGCTCGTAAAACGCCAAGCTCACCGAGTCGATGACAGGGTCTTGGGCGCCAATGTCAATATAAAAACCTTTTTCGACATGCTTGAGGGCGCGCCAAAGCATGACATCTTCAAAGTTTTGTGCATATGAAACAAACATTTCCCCTACCTCCGGCTGATTTGAAATACAGCGTCAAGCCAGCTTGTGCCAATAAAGTATTCCTTGTCTGCATTTATTACGTCAAAAACCAGCGCATTATCAACCCATTCGTAATTGTTCTCAAAATGTGTGTCTGAACTTGTAAGGGCGGGAGAAAAAGAATACGAACCTGGACCCAATGTGCAAGTAAAAGGAAGACTAAACTCAATTTCATCACCCTGTTTTAGATCCTTGATAACTTGTCGTGTATGCCATGTATTTGTACCCCAAACGACATGGCCTGTCCTGTCCCTAAGCATATAACCCAATACCAGCCGGGGGATGTCCTCGTTAATAGCGGTAACCAGCTTAAGCACCAGCTTTTGCCCAACTTTGGCCGTTTCCAAAGGCACCTGTGTAGTTTCGTCCAGTAAAACCAGGTTCTTAACGGTTGCTTCAAAATTACCTGAACGGGTCAATACCCAACCATTCTTTTGCCGCTTTTGTTCCACACTCAATCTGGCATTTTCTTTTTCTGCAATCAAAGCGTTGTAGTAATCAACGACCTCGTCCGGTTGGCTGTCTTTTAAAATTTTACCTTCGTCAAGCAAAATGACTCGGTCACACAACGCCCTTACATCACCCATGCTGTGACTGACTAATAAAATGGAAGTGCCTTCTTCCTTGAATTGCCGAATTTTATCAAAGCTTTTGTGCTGGAAGTAACTGTCCCCCACCGACAACACTTCATCAACAATCAGAACATCCGGCCGTACGGCCGTCGTTACGGAAAAAGCCAAACGCGCCTGCATGCCGCTGGAATAAACACGCAGCGGCTGATCGAAGAATTCCCTCAATTCGGAGAAGTCTTCAATGACCGGAATAATGCCTTCAATCTGGCGGTTGGACAAACCCATTAGGCCGCCGGCCAGATAGACATTTTGGCGACCGGTAAATTCCGGGTTGAAACCTAGACCTAGTTCAAGAATAGCGCTGACGCGCCCATTTACGGCAATGTTGCCAGTGGTCGGGCGCAATGTGCCGGTGATAAGCTTCAGCAAAGTACTCTTACCCGCTCCATTTTGCCCTATCAGTGCAAGGGCTTGGCCGGCCTGTAATGTAAAAGTAACGTCACTGACCGCCCAATATTCCTGTTCGGGGTGAACAGGTAGGCCAAACCACTTAAGGAACCGTAACATGTTGGTGCGGTAAGTGGCAAAACATTTACCAACATTATGTACGTTAAGAACAACATTACTCATAGCACATCCACCAGTTCCGGACTTGCCTTGCGAAACAGTACAAAGGAAAGTACAAACAGCGATATCGAGATAACAGCCGGTAACCACAACACGGTCAAATCAGGCCAACGATTGTAGAGTAAAGCGTCCTGGTATATACCCACCAGCGGAACCATTGGGTTGATGTCAGCAAGCCACCGTAGTTTTTGCGGTATGATTTCATATGGGTATACTATAGGGGTTAGCCAAAACCACATCTGCATAATTACACTCATAACCTGACCGACATCACGGGTAAAAACATTAAATATTCCCAGCATTACACCCAGGCCAAAAGCAAATAGGGAAACAAGCAAAATACCCAGTGGAATAATTAGCCAGGCAATTCCCGGGTAATGTCCAAAAAAGAGAAACACGACAGTGATGGCCAGCAACAACAGGACATGGTTGAGCAACGCGCTGCCCCAGACAATTATGGGCAGACACAGGCGGGGAAATGAGATTTTCTTGAGCATTGTGCCATATTCAGTAAAAATGCTTAGACAACGGTTTAGTATTTCGCTAAAAAGGCCCCAAGCAGCAATTCCAGCCATCAGGTAAATAGGGTAGGCGGCCTTGTTTTCGATGTTGGGCAACTTGGCGCCCAGAACTTCGGCCAACACTAAAGCAAAGATGGTGGCCTGTGCCATTGGGTGAAGAATAAACCAGAGCGCGCCCAAACGTGAGCGGGCAATACGGGATTTAAGCTCGCCGCGTATTGATGAAAGTATAAAGTAACGGTAATGCCACAGAGCAAGCAACATTGTTTTCAATTCTTTTTCACCTCTTAGTACGGAATTCAATAGTTCATAACGCCGCCCCAGTATATACTCCGCTCAGTTCTTTAACTTGGCTTGCTCGTCCTACCTGCGAAACCATTTTTCATAAAGTATTCTTGATACTTTTGTGTTACAAACTCTTTTATTTCTAACACAAATCGTTTTTCGCTATAATGATTGGCATGAGCAACTATTACCTTTGGCGAGAAACCAGCTTCCAATTTAATAAAATTTTTTACCGCATTCATTAGCGAATCAACTGTCTGTTCCTCGAAGAATAACCCCGTTTGACCTTCTATCACCGTCTCAAGGGCACCTCCCCCGCCGAAGGCAATTACCGGGCGGCCGCATGACTGTGCTTCCAGGGGCATAATACCGAAATCCTCCAACCCGGAAAAAATAAAGGCGCGGCATTGTTGGTAAAGGCTACGCAATTCTGTATCTTCAACTTTACCTAAAAACTTAACACAGGCACCCGCCATCTTTTTCAGGTTCTTGTATTCCTCGCCGTCACCCACCACCCAAAGAGGTAGCTTGAGCCTCGAAAAAGCTTCCACGGCCAAATCTATTCTTTTATATCCCACAAGCCTGCCGCCGCATAGGAAGAACTTTTTTTCGTCGCCATTCAGGTGGTAAAAATTCGTGTTTACCGGTGGATATATGACATTGGAATCACGCCGATAATGCTTCTTAATCCTGCCGGCAATATGGCAAGAATTAGCCAGGAAATAATCCACCCGATCCGCGCTTACACGGTCCCACTGTCTTATACGATTCATCTGCAAGGCAATATAGCTCCGCATCAGCATTCCCTTTTTATCGGTATATTCATGGTAGAAATCCCAGGCGTATCGCATGGGAGTATTGCAGTAACAAATATGGCAAGTACCTGTGCCGGTAATGACACCTTTGGCGCAGCAGGATGATGAACTAAGCACCAGGTCGTATTCAGATAAATTGAACTGTTCAACTGCAAGAGGCATGAATTGCAAAAACCACTGGTGTTTTTTATGCCCGAAGGGAACCTTTTGCAGAAAGGAAGTTCTAATGTCCATAACCTTGAAGCTATCGGGTAAACGGTTCTGGTCATAAAAAAGCGTGTACACCGGCGCTGCGGGAAACACGCTGTGAAAGCTTTCTATAACCTTTTCTGCCCCGCCATAATTTGTTAGCCAATCATGTACCAACGCTATCTTCATATTGTACTCCTATTACTAGGGCATACTCTTTAATAAGCACCCTTACCCATTAGTACTACAGCCACGGTCCGAATCAATATACTAATATCCAGCCATAAAGACCAGTTTCGTACATACCACGAATCCAACCTTAATCGTTCATCAAATTCAATATCGTTTCTGCCGCTTACCTGCCAGAGCCCGGTAATACCGGGGTGGGCTAAAAGAATGTCTTCACGGTCTTGCATCTTTTCTCTTTCTCGGGGGAGGTAAGGTCGTGGTCCTACCAGGCTCATCTCGCCCTTTAATACATTGAATATTTGCGGCAACTCGTCTAGGCTTAGCCTTCTTAAAACCAAGCCCACCCTGGTAACCCGCGGGTCGTAATCCTTGAGTTTAGCATACTTATCCCATTGTTTCCTGGCATGGGAATGCTTCGATAAGTATTGCTCTAAAATATTATCGGCTTCGGAATACATAGTCCTGAACTTATAACACATAAATTCTGTGCCATGTTTACCGATACGTATATCCTTGTAAATTATTGGTCCCTTAGAATCTATTTTTATAGCTATGGCCAGCAACAACATGAACGGGATTAGCACCGTTGAAAGCAAGAAAGATAATATCAGGTCAAAAACCGTCTTGATAATTAAATTAAAGCGGTCGTTCAGGTTATTCTTTATTTTTAAGACCAGGGCTCTTTCGTTGAATAAATGCTGAACCTCAGCACCCTCCATAGCCATACCAAAAAGGTCGGGCACCACCAAAAGGTTATACGTTTTTCGCTGCAGCTTGTTCACAAGCTGAACCAGCTTTTTCCCGGGGAGACCGGGAGCGGCAACAATTACATCGCGAATGCCACTTTGTTCAATGATGGTTTCGGCTTCATCAAAGTTGCCCAACACTGGTATTTTTTGCCCGTCAGGAAGTTCTGGGGGATGTAATTGTTTATCTATATCATCATCCAAAAAACCAACCGGTTTATAACCTATACTGAGTTCACGGTATAGCGTGTTAAGCAAAAGCTTGCCCGTTTCGCCTGCACCAAGGATAATAACAGGTTTTTCCCAGATATGTAATCTTAGTAGAAATAGTTTACTCAAATAACGCAAAACCGGCACTAGGAAAAGGCTCATCACCCAGGCAAACAATACCAGGGTTCGGGACGTCATGTCGCCTTGCTTGGTTAAAAAAACTATACATATAGTCACCAGGAAAGCCAGGGTGGTGGTTTTAACTATTTGGCCGGACTCCTGCCAAAACGGTATGCGCTTAGAATATGATTTTTCAAAGATGAAGAAAACGCATCCGAGAACCGGCACCCACCATAAAGCATATACGTAGGCCATTGAGGTTTCTGGCAATACTTTTATTGCAGCAGGCAATAGAAAAGCGCGCATGATATAAGCCACCAAGATGCTTAACGACAGGGAAAATAAATCTGTGATGATTAGCAGCGGATATGCAAGCATTTGCCGTTTAACGTAATTAACGACTGGTATGTGTAAATTAGACTTTCCCCCGGCACTTGTGAATGGCCCGTTTATTGTGCTGGAAGCAGTTGTTTTCACCACTCCCAAACCATTATCGTAACCCATATTACCACTAGCCCTTCTTTAGGGTACCAAAAGCTATTCAACTTGTTACAAAACCGGTATGTTTTTTAATGCTGAAAAATTGTTAGTTAGTTCGGGATTTAAGCTGTTTGCTTGATCAATTAAATTTTTATGTTCCGTCAAATTCCCGTTTTTCTCTTCTATTAAAGCTAGCCATAACAAGGCCTGAGTCTTCACATAATTGTTATTAGTCTGGTGTGCTTGCTGCAAACGTTCTTGGGATTCATTAAAATTACCCAGGCAATAATTGGCCTGACCAGTTATCAGTCGTATTTTATCATTTACCTCTAATAAAGGGCCGCTCCACATTTTTTTGTCTATGTCATTTAATGAATTTGCCTGCCTGGTTATTAATCCCGTAACAGCAACTGCTTTGTTTAAATAAGCTCTTGCAATATCCTTATTCCCTGCAGTTAATTCGTTAATACCGAAGTTTAAGTAATTAATAGCGTATTGTTCATATGTCTCTATGTTATTTGGAGCTAATTCCAAGGTTTTTTCCAGTTCACTGGTTGCAAGCTCATTATTACCTGCCGCAAAGGCAATTTGAACGTAATTAATCCTTGGCCCAAAATTATATCTACTAAGATTTGCTGCAGATTTGGCTTCTTCAAGCGCCTTAGTTTTTTCCCCCTGCCCCATGTATGCCTGAGATAGGGAGATTCTATGATTGCTGTTAAATGGGTTATATGCTTTAGCCTTTTCCAAGTACTCAACACCCGCGACGGGTTTATTAGTCCTGAAATAGGTTGATGCCTGGTTGGCAAAGCTGGCAGCTTGTGCGAGAAAGGCGGAACAAATCATAATTAAGAGCATTACAATTGTAGATACACCAAGTGGAGCATAATTCAAGTTCATCTGTTTTTTTCTCTCAACAATCCCAGCTGGATATGCGAGTGCGGCAGCGATGCCGAATATACTCCATAACACAAGAGCCAATGCCGACAGGGATAGGTCAAAGTCAATTAATGCGTGTCCGCCAATCATTAAAAATGTAACTCCAAATAGCCATACCAACTGGCGTCGCAATGGGTTATCTTTACTTTCACGATATTGTCTAATAACCAATAATAAAAATGACAACCAAATACCGATTACCGTAATCATTCCGACAATGCCCGTTTCAACACCTACCTGGAAAGGGTAACTATGAGCTTCACGCGTAGTATAGCGATAACTAAGGTATGACTCATAAGCCTCTTTCCAACCACCCCCTCCCCAGCCGATTAGGGGGCGTTCCTGGATCATATCGATAGAGCTTTCCATATAATACAAACGTTGATACGCTGTCCAGAGGTATTCAAAGCTTGTTGCTTTTTCTAAAACTTGTGGTTTGCCGGTTAACCATACCCCGGCCACTAGTAACGTGACAATTATTATGGCAGTAAAAGATATTATATATTTTCTAGGGTTCCCTGACCACCGGCTTATGACATGTCTCTCCAGCATAGTGATAAATATTTGGCCGCTAATGGCAATTAATAGCCCACCTAGAACCCAAAGCCAAGCGATATCATATTGTTTATCCTGAGCAAGTGTAATGAACTTATTAATAACAATATTAGATATAACACCTAAAAACCCTATTAACAGTAAAGTAACAATCTTTCTTTTATTCTCGGTTCCCAAAAGGTAAATGACAAAAACCAGCCCAAATACAAGCAAACCACCCCTGGACTTAGATCCAAGTAGTACCGCCAGCAATAAAAAGTTACCGCAAGCATAAAGGTAGCCTAAGGGGTTTATTCGGGACATAGTTGTATAAGCTTTTTGCCCCGTAAGGTTCGTCAAACCGGCCAGTTCATTATGCTGTCTTTGCATAGAATAATTCCATAAATAAAACCCTATTAAAACTACAGCACCAAGATATGCGGCCAACGCATTATGATACTGGAAAGTTGAGGAAATAAAACCACCTACATGCGAAACATTAAACCCATCTTTAATATGTATAATTTCCATAGCTGTGGCCATCCCGGCCAGGGCTACGCCGATGGCGCTAATGTAGATAACGTGTAGCAGTTTATGTATGTCTTCCTGGTTACGGATAAGCCTTGATGCGGACCAGTAAGTAAGAAAGTACAGTATGTTCTTGACCACCTCGTCTATGGCCAGACCCTTGTTGACTGCAGTGAAAGATGAGATTATGTATACCACCGGCAAAGCTAGGGCGAACCAATCCAGCGGGCCACGCAGGAATTTGTGGTCGTTCTGCAGCCAGCGCCACAGGAAGGCCAGCCAGAATACCAGGGTGGTGAATATAAGCGCTTTTTCTTGCTCCGGGGCAAAAAACAGGCCGCGGAAGTAGGGCGGGAAAAAAAGTAGCGCCGCGAGGCCCCAGAAGGCTACTTGGTGCAGGGCTTCGAATTGGTCTTTTGGTTTGGTTTGGTTTTGTTGATGGTCCTTATGTAAGTCGGGCTTTTTCTTTTTGGCCACCATGTATTTAAGGCTCCCCTGGTAAAACTAGTATTAATTCTACTTTTTTGTATAACCATTCTATAAGTTCTACATTATATTACATGTTCCTGCCCATTTTGGTTGGAAAAATTGAGGGGGAAGTCGTAAAAAGGGACAGGCATCTTCATTTTTTAAAAAAGATGCCTGTCCCTTTTCCTATGCTTTCATGTTACCAAACTGGTTGGAATAGCGTTTTAGTTCCATTTGGCGTTGGGCTTCAACCCGCTGTTTACTGAGTAGGAAGATCAGCGGAACGGCGAATAGGATGATGGCGGTGCCCACCAGAAAGGTGTCCCCCATCGCAGTAGCCATAGATTGCTGTTGCACCGAGGCGTAGATTAGCCCGGAAGCACCGTCGAACCCTGCCGGGATACCGGCGGCGGCCAGTTGGTTGGCCAATTGGTCTACGGCGGCGGGGGCCACCGGATTGGACCAGCTTACTCCGTCGGCCATTATAGCGGCGTGCTGGGCCTGCTGCCGCACCATTACCCAGGTTAAGAAAGCAATGCCCAGTGAGGCGGATATTTGGCGCACTAAGTTATTCATAGCGGTGGCCCGGCCGGTTAAGAACTGCGGGATGGTGTTAAGACCCGCGGTAGATATGGGCATCATCATTAAGCCCATACCGGCAGCCCGAATCACCAGAACGGTTTGCAGCCAGTGGTAATCGGTGTCCAGGCTGATTACGCGTAACATGTAAGTGGTAACAATTAAGATGGTCACTCCCACTACGCCCAAGGGTAAGGCACCGATTTTATCATATAGTTTGCCGCTAATGGGCATCATTAGACCGCTCATCAGCGCCATAGGCATTAGCAGCAGGCCGGTCTGCAAGGGTGTAAGCCCCATCAGGTTTTGAGCGTAAATGGGAATCAAAAATATGGCGGCAAACATGCCAATGGTTAGAATGGCTGTTATGGCCAGGCTGGCACTGAACACGGGATTTAACAGCAGTCGGATATCCAGCATGGGCTGGGGCGTTTGCAGCTCCCACAGTACAAACAGGAGCAGCAAAAAGCCTGCTGTTGTAAGCAGGGTGACGATGTACTGGGAAGTCCAACCCCTGTCCTGGCCTTCACTGAGGGCCAGCAGCAGGAAGAAGCAGCCCACGCCGCTGAGCAAAAACCCGGGCAAGTCGAACTTCAGGTCGTGCCGGATGTCGCTTTCTTTTAGAATTAGCCCGGCCAGGACACTGGCCATAATGCCGATGGGTATGTTGATAGTGAAGATGGTGTGCCACGAGAAATTATCCACCAGGTACCCCCCGGTGGTGGGGCCGATGGCCGGGGCCAGCATGGCGGTAATTCCCCATACCCCCATAGCCATACCCAGTTTCTCCCGGGGTACGATCCGAAAGATCATGGCCATGCTGACGGGGATCATCATGCCGCCGCCGATGGCCTGGATGACTCGAAAGGCTACCAGTGAGGAGTTGCTCCAGGCCACGGCGCACAGGGCCGAGCCGATGGTGAAGGCCACCAGGCTGTAGATGTACAGCCGTTTGTAACCAAACCGGTCACCCAAAAAACCGGTCACCGGGATCACCACGCCGGACACCAGTAGGTAGGATGTCATCACCCATTGGATGCTTTCTGGGCCTACGCCGAAAATGGCCATCAGCTTGGGCAGGGCTACGTTCACAATGCTGCTGTCCAGGATGGCCATGAAGCCGCCGGCGATGAGGATGAATAAGGAAGCCCAGGGGATAGCACTGCTAGCTGACATGGATTCTCACCACGGCGTTGGTGCCAAAGAGCAAACGGTTGCTGTCGGCGTTAGCCAGGGTAATGCGGACGGGGATGCGCTGCACCACCTTGGTGAAGTTGCTGCCGGCGTTGGCCTGGGATAGCAGGGAGAAGGTGGACAGGCTGGCTTTGCCGATGTAATCCACCCGGCCGGTTAGTTTTTTACCGGGGTCACTATCCAAGGTGATGTCTACTACCTGGCCCACATTTACCCGCAGCAGGTAGCTTTCTTCAATATTTGCGGTAATGTAGAGATTATCCGGCTGTACCACCATGGCTACGGGCTGCCCCGGGGCACCGATTTCACCGGTGCGAGCCAGTTTGTTTATGACCAGTCCGCTGATGGGGGTTTTAACCAGGGTGCGATCCAATCTGTCACCCTCTGGAAGCGCGGCATCGTCTATTCTGGCGATAGTCTGGCCGGCCTGGACGATATCTCCCTCTTCAATATTCATGGCGATGATTTCCCCGGCTATTTGCGGGCTTACTTTGTATATTTCGCCGTCTACCCTGGCGTCTTCGGTTTTAACGAAATGGTTGTTGTTATACCAGTAGTAACCGGTGATGCCGGTCAGGGAAAGGAGCATTAAAGCCAGGACTATAATAATGGGTTTTTTCTTTTTCACAGGCGTACCCCCCGAAGTAGAAAAAGGGGACAGGCAACTTTTTTAAACTGCGAAAAAAGTAGCCTGTCCCCTTTTTCTTAGCTGCTTTTTTCGTGTTTCCCGTTTGTCCTACTTGTTTCTTCTAAATATTTTTGCGCTGAGTTTATTGCCGAAATCATCCATTAGGGTATATCCCACCGGAACCAGGACAAGGGTGATTAGTGTGGAAAACAGCAATCCGCCCACCACCACTGTGGCCAGCGGTGCCTGCGCTTCGCCCCCTTCACCGATACCCAGGGCCATTGGAAACATGGCCATGACAGTGGTTAGAGCCGTCATTAAAATCGGTCGCAGACGTCTGGGGCCGGCTTTTAAGATGGCCTCATTCCGCTCCAGGCCGCGCCGCCGCAGAATATTAATATAATCCACCAGCACAATACCATTTTTAACTACAATACCAACCAACATAATCATGCCGATAAAAGCCACTACACTAATGGAACGGCCGGTGAGCAACAAAGCAAACACCACCCCGGTTAAAGTTACCGGTACCGAGAACATAATTACGAAGGGGTATAGCAAGGATTCAAACTGCGCCACCATGACCAAATACACTAGAATGATGGCCAGAATAAGGGCCAAGGCCAGGGAGCCAAAGGATTCGGCCATCTGTTCCTGCTCGCCGCCAAATTCCACCAGGTATCCGGAAGGCAGGTCTAAATCAGCTACTCCCTGCTCGATATCCCGCACTACACTACCCAGGTCGCGTTCGGCCAACTGCGACGTAATGGTGACAATACGGGCCTGGTTATTACGGCTAATGGAACTGGGGCCTTGATCCTGCTTGAGTTCCGCCACCTGGTTTAGCGGAATTTGGGCCCCCGTTACCGAAGCAATATGCAAACCGGATAGGTCGGTCGAGGTAAACTCATCGGCGTTACCATGTAATTGCACCCGCATATCCACTTCTTCACCGTCTACCCGGTAGCGGGTGGCCACGGTGCCATCAACGGCCGTACGCACTGTGGAAGCTACCTCTGCCAGGCTCAATCCGTACATGGCGGCTCGATCCCTGTTTACCACCACGTGCAGTTCGGGGCGTCCCTCTTCCAGGCTGCTGGCTACTTCGCGGGTGCCGGGTACCTGCCGTACCATGGCGGCCACCTCATCACCCAGTTGAGCCAGTACATCTAGATCATCGCCACTAATTTGGATTTGTACCGGCGCGCCGCCGCCACCCATGCCTTGTTCCATCGCCGTAACATTAATGTCGACGCCCGGAATGTTTGGCAGTTTGGTGCTTAACTGACTGGCCAGTTCTTCAGACGACATATCCCTTTGGGATTGCTCCACCAGCTTCAAGATAATTTGGGCCTGGTTCGCATCCCCTCCACCAAACATTGAGCCTCCGCTGCCAACATCGGTGGAAATACTTTGGATACCCGGCATATTTTCCAGGATGCCTTCAATGTCAGTGACCACCAGGTCGGTTTCGTCAAGCGCAGTTCCCTTGGGCATTTCCACAGCAATATTCACATAGCCCTGGTCCGTGCCGGGCATAAACTCCATCCCCAATAACGGTATGGCAAACAAGGATAGGACAAATATCACCGTCACCACTAGCATCGTCAACTTACGCCGTTTTAAGGCCGTTTGCAAGAGCGCGCGGTAACGCACATCCAGCTTGTTAAACCACCGTTCGGAGGCGCTGTATAAGCGCTGCCAACCCCGGGGGTTTGCGTGGTTAACCGGATGTTCCTCGTCTTGTTTAGGTACTCTTAACCAGCGGGAAGCCAGCAGGGGCACCAAGGTAATTGCCACCGCCAGCGAAGCTAATATGCAGAAAGTAATGCTTAGCGCCATCGGTGTAAAAAGCTGGGCGGCCAAGCCTTCCACGAAAATAATGGGTAGGAATACCGCTACCAGAGTTAAGGACGAGGCAATAACTGCCGAGCCCACCTCGCTCGTGGCCTCCCGGGCGGCAGTAATCCGGTCCATCCCTTCTGCGCGATGCCGGTAGATGTTTTCCAATACTACAATAGAGTCGTCAACAATTAAGCCAATCCCCAGGGCCAAACCGCCCAGGGTAATCATATTAAGGGTCATGTCATTAAAATATAACAGGACAAAAGCGCCAATGATGGCGATGGGTATAGATGTCGAAATAATCATGGTACTGCGGAAATTGCGCAGGAAAATCAGGATAATAAATATAGCCAGTATGCCACCTTCGATGGCTAACTTTATCAGATTGCTAATTGATTGCTGAATGTATTCCGACTGATCCATGATAATTTCAAATTTGGTAGAAGGCAGTTCCAGCTCCAGCTTCTCCATTTCGGCTCTAACCCCTTGGGCCACAGATACCGTATTGGCACCACTTTGCTTATTTATCATCAGCGACAAGCCCGGTTGTCCGTTAACCCGACTAATCTGAGTAGATTTTTTCTGCCCGTCCACTACTTCGGCAACGTCCCCCAGGTATACCGGGGAACCCCCGAAATTACCCACTACTACCCGGCGTACCTGAGCGAGGTTTTTAAATTCACCGGTAACCCGCAAGAGGAAATCCTCCCGGCCTTCTCGTACAGTGCCGGCGGAAAAATTCATATTTTCGCCGCCCAGGGCAGCGGTAAGACCATTTAAACTAAGGCCATAACCGTTAAGTTTGGCGGGACTTACCTGCACCTGGATTTCTCTTTCCCAACCTCCAACATACCAGACGCTGGCCACACCGTTTACTCGTTCCAGTCGGGGCTGGATTACGTCATCCATGACCTGCTTAAGCCGCATGGGGTCTGTACTATGTGCGGCTACCTGCACTATGGGCATCATATCCAGGTCGGCTTTAAAAATGGTCGGTGCACCCGCTCCATCCGGGAGAGCATCGCGAATGATATCAATTTTCTCCCGGATATCCAGTGAAGCGAAGTCCATATCCGCTCCCCAGTTCAACATAAGCATGACGGTGGAACTACCCGTACTGCTTGTTGAAGAAATGGTATCCAAATTGTTTACCGAGCTAAGCACAGATTCCATGGGTTTGGTAATCTGCTGTTCCATTTCTTCCGGGCCTACCCCGGGATAACTGGTCATTACTACCGCTATCGGTAATTCCATTTCGGGGAACAAGTCAATGCTCAGCCGGGAAAAGGATACCACGCCCAGCAAGAGTACAATGATAACAATTACGGTAACCAACATCGGCCGCTTAATCGAAACATCAGTAATTTTCATATATTCGCTTCACCTAGCTCTTTATTTCCACTGTGTCGTTTTCTTGCAACATGTTCTGACCGGACACAACCACTTGTTCACTTTCCTGGAGTCCCTCAATAATTTGAATGTTTTCTCCATCATTATTGCCGACGGTAACCTCGCGGGTAGTTACCTGGTTATCATTAACCACCCATACAGTATCCTTATCACCTGTTTTGACAACGGCTTCCCTGGGCATCAGCAGTGTTTCCTGCTGATTGCTCTTTATTTGCACTTCAGCGAACATACCAGGTTTTAAGAGCTGCTCCGGATTGTCTAGTTGCACTTTAATGGGGTAAGCTTTGCTGTTGGCATCAGCAGCTAGGGCAATGGTGGTGATAACCCCGGTAAGTGGTTCAGTTGAAACAGCGCCCACCAACACCGGCACTTCCTGTCCTTGCTGCAGCTTGTTTATCTGCTCCTCGGTGACGGTGGCCTTGACCACCACTTTGCCCAAGTTAACTACCGACACCACCGGTGTGGGCGAGCCCGCGCTGGCCAGTTCTCCGGGATGAACGTTAACGGCGGTGACCACGCCGCTAATTGGTGACTTGATAAACGCGTTGTTATACTGTTCCCGAACCATGGCTAGGGCTGCCTTTGCATTGGCTACCATGGCGGGTTTAATCTGTTCATAATCTATTTTTGCTTGTTTATATGGGATTTCGTAAGCAGATTCAAATCCCGAAGGCCCGGCGACGGGAATGGCACCGGATTCAAATAACTGTTTGCCGCGTTTGTAATTGGCAACAACTTGCTCATAGGTGATACCGGCTATTTCCAGGGCCGCTTGGGCCTGAACTACGCCTTGTTCGGCCTGCTGCACCGACGCCGCCATCGAGGTATGTTCCAGGGTTACCAGCGTCTGACCCTTGGCTACTTTATCGCCAACTTTTACGTTGACGCTATATACCTTGCCCCCCTGGCCGCCGGGTACCACGTTGGCCATGTCTAATGCTTCCAGTTTACCGGTAATTATAACGGTATCAGCCAGCGCGCCTTTTTCCACCGCGGCCACCCGCACGGGTATGGCTGATTCCTGCTGTTCGGCTTCGACTGACTGCTCTCCGCCGCAACCGGTCAAAAGCAGTACCGCTAACATGATCACCAATAGTGTTACTGATAGGTTAACTGGTGTATTGCTTTGCTTATTGGACTGCTTAATATGTAATGTCTTAATATTTAATGTTTTGATAATTGTAATCTCCCCCTTTTAAAACGCCGGCTTTTTTATTACACACGCTTGAGTGCTGCCGGTACCATTTAAAGCCGCAACCTTTAAGTTTCAAAGTATTACTATGTTATTTTTACTCCAAAAATTACCTTTCTTCGCTCACCTGCCCTTGCTCCTCACGAAGCATCATCGAAATTATTTTTTCATATATCGCAATCATAAATTTTAACTCACCTTCCTCCAATTGCCCCAGATAGCGTTGCATAACGCGTCTACGGCTAGCCTGACAAGTAAAAACCATGTCCCGGCCCTGTTCCGTCAGTTCAAGCCACACCACCCGGCGGTCATCCTCGGAACGGCGGCGCTGAATCATCTCCACTTTGCACAAGCGATCCACCAGGGATGTAACCGCACTTAGCGAGACATTAAAACCTTCCGCCACTTCGCTTACGGTCATCCGACCACGGTCAGCCATCATTTTCATGACAAAAAACTGGTTGCCGGTAATTCCGTCCGCCAGGGCCTGGGTCATTTCCTGGTGCATCCGGCGCACCATGTGAGGCATCATTTCGTCTAGTTTATCCAGGTAGAGGGTTAGCAGGTCCTGGTTCAACAGAATCTCTCCTTTATGTACAGGGTAAAGTTATACGAGGTAGCTATGCAAACATAATATGTATTGCTTCATATGGTTAAATGTTAATCACGTTAAGTTTATTGTGCTCGGTAAAAATTGTCAACCATGCGAAGCAAAAAACACAGCCAGGCAAAGTTATACCGGCCCGAGCTGTGCCTAAATCCAAAATTGCAATCTAATTATCAATAACTTAATTCGTTAGTATACGTTACTAGTTTCCACTGTAAGCCCACGGTGTCTCCAAAACTTTCTTCATAAATTCATGCTGGCATACCAGATCAAATAAACCCTGTTCGGCCGAGGCCAGTGCCAACTGCGCTTCTAAAACCTCAGTTTTTGTGGCCATGCCAAGCTCGTTTTTAAGTTCCGTAATCCGCAGGGTTTCTTGAGCCATCTTTACGCCCTGCTCGGCAGCTGCATAGCCGTCTTCCATTTTTTTAACTGCACTGTGCAAGGAGCGAACCATTAAACGGGTGGCATCCCGGGCATCAGTAGCGTCCAGTTTGGCCTTCTTGGCATCTTCTTCGGTTATCGAATCAATGGCGCCAATGTTGGCAATGCTTTCCATAAAGTCGGCGGCTTCACTGGCGGTCCACAGCATGGGGCTTTCGTGCAAAACAGTGCTTATATGCATCTGCAGGTCTTTTTCCCAGGGTGCAAATTCCGGTACTGTAATCAGCAGCGGACGGGTGTCCTCTTTAAATCCCAGCATTTGGTTAAACGACACAAAAGCGTTTTCCAATTCAGCCCCGGCAGCATTATATTCGTTTTGAGCCGCTAGTACCTTGGTTTCCATGCCGTCCAACCCAATCCGGTTTAGCATACCAACGCTGTGCAAGGCCTTGGCGGCTTCCAATTCTTTACCGGAGTATCCCAAGGCCAACTCTTTTATTTCCAGTTCTTTTTGTTTGCGCAGAGAATCGAAGTATTTATCATAAGTGTTTAAGGTTACCTGATCCCGGGTTAGGCCAAGGTTCTTATTGGCCTTGTCATAGTCAAAGCTGGCGCTTTCGCCAGCCAGTATCACCGACTCAAAGCCTGGTGTAGAGTAATAACCCTCCGCCAATGGGATACGGCTATCATCTGCCTTATCAATGTCGAGCCAGGCTTTTTCAACAGCGTTGCTAAAGCCAAGCGCTCGTTTGACGGCATCTTCAAGAGACAGCTCCATTTGTTCTTCCTGTGCCTGATCCTCGGCCAGGGCTGCTGCGGGAGCAAAGCAGATAACTAGAAGCATAATTAATATTCCACTTAACAGCTTGCGCATTAAAAACATCTCCTTAAACTGCTTAATTGTTTACCAAGTAAAGTATAATTTGGTCCCAACCTGCAGTCAATACCATTATTTATTTCTCTGCAAAAAGGATAAATAATACAAAGTAGATTGGCCTAAAGGGTAGAAAAAAACCCGGGTTCGAAAACCCGGGTTTTTTTACTTGCAGTTGATTACTTTTCGAACTTGAAGCTAGCAGTCTTGGTTTCAGCGTCCCAAGTCAGCTCGCCGCCGAACGCAGCTTGAATGCCGCGCAGGGTTGCGTAGGTGTAATCGTTGATGATTACGCCGCCTTGGTCAACCGGAAGCTTAACGCCGTTGATGTAGATGGCGTTTTCGCCCATCGGGAAGGCCACTACTTTGCCGTCCTTCACGAAGTACGCGGTCTTGCTGGCAGCATCCCAGCTCTTCTGCAGGCCAAGTACGTCGCACAGGGTGTTAACTTGTACCAGGGTGCGGCCGTTCATGATGGCTACGCCCTCGTTACCAACGGTGAAGGTAGCGGTAATAACGTCTTTGTCACCGACAGCAGCGTTGACTACCTTAACCAGAGCATCGTTGTACTCGTCTTTGAAATCATCCTTTTTCAACATGTTAATATTATCTTCTTCGTCCACACCACCGATGGAAATTGCAATCTCGTCGCCATCAGTATAACGATTGTCAATTGCGTACTCGATATCGGTGATTGTAATTGTATCAATCCTAGAATTGCTCAATTCGCTAAGTTGTATCCTAAGAACATCATCATCCCAACTATCATCAGAATCTGATTTCTTAGGTCCAACTTTTACTTCATCGACCTCATCGTCGTTTACAAAAACAGTCGGGGTGCTGGCAAACTCCACACCGGAAGGTAAATCGGCGAAGATAACCATTTTGTTGGAAAGAGCATCTTTATCAGTTTCGGTGAGCACTATGTCACCAGCAACTTCAGCCAGACCAACTTCCACAGAAGCTTTATCAACTTCGATGGTCACAGCAGGCTTAACATAACCAGCTATAACGGTAGTTTCTACCACATCACCGCTGATTTCAACTTCAATGTCACCGTATTCTGCGTCAGGAAGGGCAGCAACTTCCAGGCCATCAATGACGATTTCATCATCTACGTCTCCAACCAGGAGCCAGATACTCTTATTGCTATCATACAGGCCCCTATTTGTTACATCGCCACCAAAGTCTTCGCTTATGTCGTCCATGGTATTTGTAAACTCAAATCCGTTGGGCAGAGTCAGGACAAGATCATCACCCTCGGCAAATGTCCCGCTAGACTCCAAAGTAATTTCCCAAAGTACACCAGTGTTCAGTTTACGCATGTATTCTTCCATGTTGGTATCTTCATCGGCAGTAACGGTTACGTCACTATCACCAATAACGGCTACAGTAAGGTCAACGTCTTCGAATTTTTTGTTAGAGGATGTAACACTTACATCAACATCCCCTTCAGGAGCGCTGGGATAAACCATAATTAAACCTTCGATTTCAATCTCACCGGCAAATTGAGATGAAGACTGGTCAATTGTCAGCACTAACTGTTGCTTATCATCAGCTTTATCACCGCCGTAAGTGGCACTAACTTCTAACCCCCACTTAGTAGTGATTGCTATTTTTGTATCACCTTCATCGTCTAGTTCCGCAGGGTCAATCCACGCAAAATCGTCAGAAGGTAACTCAAGGGTGATAGTATCTGCTTTCGCTTCGCCAACAGCTTTCTTTAATTGTCCGGCATATGCTTCTTCAATGGTAATCTTAGCAATTTCCTTATCGTCACCAAACTTAATGCTTTCAGGTGAACCGGCACTTGCAGTGATGTCACCAGTTGCCTGAGAAGCTAGCTTGTATTCCTTGTTGTCGATCTCCCAAGCGGTTCCACCGTAAGTGCTAGTTGCGGCTGCATCGATTTTAACTAGAATGTCATCGTCGGCAGACTTGTCAATAGTTATGCAGTTTTGGAAACTAATAAATAAGTCTTTATTTAGTTTACTCGGGTTAGCAATTTCGACTGAAACTTCATCTGCGTCGCCATCTGTTTTAGTAACAACGAAACCATCAGCTACGGCAGATGCAAACAAGTTAACGGGATCAAAACCAGCGTCAAAGTCTACATCACTGGGTAAAGTTATATCCATATAAACTACGTCGATTGTGCTCATGTCGTCGTTGTCAATCTTGATATAACCCAAAGTCTGATCAGGGCCATCCGTAACTGTCGTAGTAGTATACGAAACAGTTGGCTCACTGGCCGCGAATACTGCGCCTACCGGGAAAATTACGGTAAAGGCAAATACGAGAGCGATTAAAAGAGATAGTTTCTTATTGCGTGCTTTTCTCAAATCCTTTTCCTCCTTGAGTTTTTTGGGCTTGTGCCCTGTTTGTGAAGATTAGTGGAACCAGTAAGTACCTCCGGTTACACATCCCCCCTTTAATTAATTAGTTGCTATATTGGTTTCTTAGGTGTCGTACCAGTAAAACCCGATTGGCTCAACACCCGGTAAAAAGTGTAGTTTCTACATTTAGCGCCAAATGTCCTGCTATTTGGTTTTAAAATGCACACTTTTTCGTTTCGGGCAAATGAACCATCATGTTCCACCTGGTTAATTAGACACAACAGTTCCGGCAAAAGTTCCTTGCTTAAGAAATTTTTTTTTGCTTCTATAATATATATCCATTTGAAACTGGGACTGATTTGAAGTAAATTATAAGGAGCCGATTAGTTAACCATATAAAATATTTCTATTTCAATAGAAAAGAAAAAAAAGAAAAATTCTGCCACACTCCGGAACTTTCGTTTATTAATTGTTGTCTAATACATAACCGGAGCGGAGGCATGGAAGGAATGTCTTCCCTTGGACGCAGACACTAGGTTGCTGGTTGAAAAATCACAACATGGAGATACCACTGCTTTTGGGCAGTTGGTGGAAATATACCAAAACAGGGTATACGCCCTGTGCTACCAGCTTACCAACAGCCATTACGACGCCCAGGATCTGGCTCAGGAAGCTTTTGTAAGGGCATATAAGTCGATGCACGGCTTTCGCAAAGAGGCCGACTTCGGAACCTGGCTACACCGCATAACGGTTAATCAATGGATCAATATCAAACGCCGCAGAAAAAACGAAATATCCCTGGATGCCAACATTAAAACCAATGACGGCGGCGAGTTAACCATGGAGGTGGCCTCGGATAACGAGACACCGGAAGAGGCGGTGGAGCGCTGGGAGTTCAACAGCCTGGTCAAAACCGCTTTCAAAGAATTATCTCAAGAGCACAGAACGGTGCTGGTGTTAAGAGAAATGCAGGGTTACAACTATGACGAGATTGCCGGCATTATGAATTGTTCCCTGGGCACCGTTAAATCTAGAATTAACCGGGCGCGCCAGCAGCTGAAAGAAAAGATTACCCTGCAGGCCCGGGCCGGAAGCATCAATCTTCCTTACGGCAACAGAAATTAACCCTGGTGGTGAACCATATGAACTGTGACAACAGGATGAATACCCTGTACGCCTGGCTTGACGGCGAACTGGGCCCCGCAGAGGCCGCCGAAATGGAAAGGCATGTACAAACGTGTCCTCGCTGTAGGGAAGAATTGGCCCTTTGGGAAGAGGTGCGCATTTCACTGCGCGATGAAGCGGTAGCTATTAATGCACCGCCCGGTTTGACAGCGGGTGTAATGGAACAAATAACCCGGAATGAAAAACCGCGGGTACTGATGTTTCCTATGGCTTGGAGGCGCGGCATAGTTGCAGCCGCAGCTATAATCCTAATAGCATGCGGCAGTATTGCAGCGGTTATGCAAACCGATATTCTAAACAAGACGAATTTAGCGGGTAACGACAAAAATCCCGCCTTTGAACCAGCTAATAATGGCCATGAAGTAGCCGTTCCTTTACCGGACAATAATGACCCTGCACAAGGTACGGGCAGTCCGGGGGCAACAGGGAATGAGGAACCCAATGCCGAACCGGATACGGATTTCCCCAAAGCTGAGCCGGGTACCGACGGCAATAACCATTCGGAGCAAGACAATTCAACCAAAGATAACAACGCTGCGGAGACGGACGCCACCATGGTCGCCCTGCTAAATACCGATAAAGAACGAGTTATCCACAGTACCTTGGTTAGGATAAATGTTGCGGAAACCGTTGTTGCCCAAGACAACTTGTCCAGCATAACCAGCAAGTATACGGTGCAGCTGGGGCAAAGAGATTCCATAGTTGCGGTAAACGGCAGCAGAGAAGTGTTTGAACTACTGACCAACCAGGATGACGCTGAACCGTTAATGAATGAGCTTGGTGTTCTGGGACAGGTAACCGCAATGGACGGTTCCGACAAGGACATTAGCGGGCAGTATAACCAGCAGGTGGAAAGGTATCAGTCTCTACGAGCGCAGTTGATGGATGCGAGTGAAACGGAAGAAAAGCAAGCCATTGAGGCCGAAATGAATAGTATTGTAAAAAATCTAGAAGCCTGGGAAAAAGATATTGTTACCCATAAAATTGTGGTATGGCTGGAGAAATAGATTTGGTGAATTGAAAAAAGAGCAAGAAAAGGGGACAGGCAACTTTTTCAAAAAGCGAAAAAGTTGCCTGTCCCCTTTTCTTGCCAGCCTAACGTTTTTTTTGTTGTTAAAGTTTAGTTTGCGGTTAGGGCTTGTTTGTTGTATTGTACGGCCAAATCCAGTAGTCTTTGCATAACTACAGCAGTTTCGGCTCGAGTTATGTTGTCTGCGGGTTTAAACAGGTTGTTGGGCTTGCCCACCAGCAGGCCGGATCGGCCGGCCAATATAACGTCCTGCCGCGCCCACAGGGGGATATTATTATTATCCCGGTAGGCCGCCTTGTTTTCACTGCCGTCTGCGGGTATGTTTAATATCCCTGCGGTGCGTACCAGCATAGCCGCCGCTTCCACCCTGGAAATGGGTTCATGCGGTCTGAAGGTATCATCGTCGTAACCAGATACCAAGCCGTAACCGGCCACCACGCGTAATGGCTGCACCGCCCAATCCGGAATCTGTCCGGCATCTTTAAATTTAAGGCCGGGCCCTCCATCAGCTTGTTTACCAAGCAAGCGGGCCACCATGACCGCGAACTCCACCCGGGACACGTCGCGCCCCGGCCTGAAAGTGCGGTCCCCGTAGCCGGATAACAACCCCTTGGACGCAAGGTTTGTAATGTCGGCTTCAGCCCAGTGGCCATCAATATCCGAAAATATAGAACCACCCCGGCCGGGAAGCTTAATCGGCAAACCGGTTACCACTTTGTCTGCGCCGCCCACTCCCACCAGTTGGATGTCTTCGCCGTTTACGAAGTAAGCCGGGTAAAAGAACTCCCCATCATCGGTCAACTCTACCCAGTTATAACTGCCGTCCCCGTGCCAGGCGTAAAGCTTGTCGGCCGAAGTTCGGCCACTGAGCAGGTAGAAATCGTCAAAGGGTATGGTGGAATGAACGTTTAGGGCAACTGCTTCGGCCGTCGCATTGTTATAAGCTTTTACTCTGGCCAGCACGCGGGATCCTTCAGCGCCGCGTAAAACTGTAATATCGATTCTATCGCCAGCTTGTAAATCGTCCGCTGAAACGGGGTAACCGTTTTTGGTTACCAGGCAATGGCCTGGAAGAGCATACTCCTCGCCGGAAGAGGTGTACAGTTTACCGCGGGCCTTATCGATAGACTTAATTCTTTCTTGTCCTTCGCGGGCCACTTCGGCAATATCCACTCTTTGAATTACTTCCGCAGAAGGGTCAAGCACAACCCTGACCCACTGCCCCGGGGCCAGGATGCTGGTATCCGCGGATATGCCCCAGCGGTATATTTCCGTTTCCGGGTTCATTGCAAAAATGTGGTTGGTATTCTGGTGGTTAACCAGATATAAGTCGTCCTGGCCGGCAAAGTCTACCCGCCCGTAAAAGGTGTTGCTGTACACGTTTAGGTTTAACACATTTTGGCTGCCCGGTACCAGCACGCCCATAACAAATTCCCCGGTTTGCAGTTGACGCAGGGTCGATTCCCGTCCATCTATTTTAATGCTATCGGCCAGCAAGGTGTAACTTTTACCTGAGGACAGCGTAATCTTAGTGTGCAGTGCGTCCACCGAGGCTACGGTGCCCACAAGAACCTGCCGCTCAACCGACACGTGGTATGCCGAGCCGTCCGGGCCCAGCGTCAGCTTTACAGGCATTCCCGGCAGAATATGTTCGAAACCGGCATTTACCGGTGCGCCAAAGGGCAGGTCTCCCGGATCCCCGGTTACTGAATCATTGAATGCCAGGGCTGCCTCGGGGGCAATTTCGTAAGGCTCGTCTGTTCCCAGCAGCAAAATTTCTCTTTTATCAACATCATATTTGCCCACTACGCCTGTTTCTTCCCGGCTGGTTGCTTTTACCTGCCACAGGGTTTGGGTTTGCGGGTTTACCGCGGCGGTAACGCTGGAGCCGGGCAAAATACCCGCCGCATTGTCGATTATGTCACCGTTGAATTCCACCTTGTTGCCCTTGTTGTTGTCCACAAAATAGCCGCCCTCGCGGTACTGCCTGTTAATTCTAACCAGCAGTGGGCCATCTTCCGCCATGAGCACTTTAATGCCCGAAGCCTGCCAACTATTGCCCACCGCCAGCGCCTCTGCCGGGCCATCCGGGGGATAGGCAAAATATAAATCCGCACCGGGCTGCGGTTCCTCATCGGTGAGTGCACCGTCCCGGGCAGTTAATAAGTTCTGGGGTTTGTTGAGCAGATTACCGTTGTTTAGTACGAAAATATCATCTTCCACCGCTTCGAGCACTTGTCTGGAAGGCTGCTGGCCGTACACCAGGGCAAAATCCTGCCTGGCTACGCTGCGGGAGGCAGAGCCAAGCCCTTTTATAGACCTGCCGTATACTTCCACCCGGTATGTACCGGCAACCGGTTCGGGTATCACAATTTGTTCCACGTTGTTTATAGTATCGGGCTGCCCGCTGTTGCTAAAGTCATTGCCTAGGAGGCGTTCACCGTTGGGATCCACCACTGCCAGATCCAGGTTGTTAACCAGGGTGCGGCCACTGCCCGGTGCTGCAGCCGGGTCCGTCCAGACCAGGGTAATTTTGACCGGAGCTTCCGGCTCTGTAACTTCAAATGTAAGGGAACTGCTTTCGCCATTTCTTAAACCGGTTTTTTCTTCCTTAATGTTGAACATACCTTTTTCCAGAGCCAGCACGGTACTACCGATGTCCAATACACCGAAACCGGCTTGATGCGGTTCGTCTTGGGGAGCCCGGGCGCCATTAATAAGCGCCGCCTTTAGCAGCGCCGCTGACGCAGTACCGTACTCGGTATGCTTTTCCAGGTATTCTTTAAGGAGAGCCGCAGCCCCGCCGGTAATTGCCGACGCCATACTGGTACCCTGCATTCTATTGTACTCGGGACGTCCGGGCAGGCTACCGTCCACCAGGCTGGAGCTGGTGGATATTATGGAGGTGCCCGGTGCTATAAGGTCGGGCTTTATTCTGCCGTCGGCCGCCGGACCACGGCTGGAAAACTCCGCTGCCTGCCGTGTGTTGCCCCCGTCGTTGTCAAATGCCGGCCTGGGACTGAGGGAGGCACCCACCACTAGGGCGTTTTTACTGTTGGCTTCTGCGGTAAGGGTACCATCCTGGGGCCCCGAGTTGCCGGCTCCGAATATTGGCAAAAAGTCGGGGTGGCGGCGGACAAATTCGTCTATCTGGGCGGAGGCGCTGGAATAAAGGTTGTTGTTTCTGCCCCAGCCGTTAACATGCACCCGTACACCGGCTTCATAGGCCGGCAGGTACAGGCGGGAAAGATCCAGAGGCGGGGCGGGATTATTGTTTTGATCAACTATACCCTGGAAATAAAGCATGGATTCCGGGGCCACGCCAGCATACTTGCCATCGGATGCCGCACCGCTGCCGGCGATGGTACCAGCCATGTGGGTGCCGTGCCCTATGGTATCTGCGGGTTCATCCACCCCGGCCCATGATTGCAGCATTACTACACGGGGAGTTTTTCCGGTTTGGTTGCGCAGGTCGGGGTGCAAATCGCCTATTTCCCCGGTATCAAGCCCGCTGTCGGCAATGCCCACCATCACGCCCCGACCGGTCAACCCGGTTTGGGTAAAGAAACTGGGTATGGCCAGGGGGGATGCCCCGGTAATATCCTTGGCCCGGTCATTTAATAACTCGGGCTGGTGATATTTTTCCAGGTGCAGCACCAGTGGCGATGCCGCTAGTTTATCAACCGCGTCGGCGGGCACCTCCGCCTTTAGATAGCGGCCTTGTTCCGTAATATCGCCCGCTACTGACCCGCCCAGGCTGTCAACTAAATGAACAAATTCAATATTGTCCCCCGGTGATACCAGGGTCACAACGATTTCCACCCGGGACGAGGTATCATCACCGTCTTTGTTATTTTTGGCACTAATATCTCCGGCAATTTTTGTTGCAGGTGCGTATGTACCGATGCTTTTTACAAAAGGTAGGTTCTCCAGTGCCGCGGCCTGCTCCGAATCGGCTCTTACGGGCAGAGTATTGCCGTCATATTCCCCCGCCCAGTCCACTAGTTTCAGCAGCGCGGTTCGTTCTTGATCATTTAATAAGTGTGTTAATTCAACAGTATAAAGATTGTGGTCGCTGGTCTCCGGTACCTGGTTGTTACTGTCGTTGCCGCTGTTTTTATAGCCCGGTGTGCCGTTACCGGCGTCTTGCTCCACCGGCATTTTGTTTTCGGCAAACAACCACCAGACCCCAAAGAATGCGGTAATAAATAGTAGGCCTGCCAGCAATATTAGCGGCTTTTTATTAATCATTCATTAATCACCTCTTATTTGACAAAAGAAAACCTTCCAGTGCGCTATAAAGCGCATGAAGGACCAGGGCTGCATACAGTAAGCTGTTAAATCTGTTCAAAATTACTATGTCTAGCAATTTTCTATGAATGGCTGTACTTATCCTTTATAGTTAAAGTGGTAAATAGTTCGCTATCTGACTATTCTTAGAATGTTTATATTTTTGCATTTAATAAATGACGGTTTAAGATTGAGATTTGTTCCTCGTTTTTAAAATTATTTGGAATTGCGTAGGTCAGTAATATATTTCCAATGTGTGTCTTTGTAAATAATACGCATTTATAAAAGGTTTTATTTGGATAGGTAGTTAATTAATAATATAAAATATTCTTTTTGGGGGGAGTGCTGCTTTGAAAACCAAATTGCCGATTCTTTTGTTAACGCTGGTGTTAGCTTTAACTATGGCTGTCCCGTTAGCTTTTGGGGCCCCGTCCGTAATGGTAGACGGCAAAAAAGTAAACTTTGACGTTGAACTAGGTGTCGAAAACGGGCGCACCCTGGTACCCGTTAGAGCTATTTTCGAGGCTTTAAATGCTAAAGTAAAATGGGTTGGCGGGGAGACCAAACCGGCAGTACTCGCTAACAAGGGCGCTACGGAAATTAAGCTGGAAGTGGGTTCGATAACCGCTTATAGAAACGGAGTCCCAATTAAGCTGGATGTACCGGCCAGGGTGGTTAACAACCGCACCATGGTGCCAATAAGGTTTATTGGTGAATCATTTGGAGATAAAGTGGACTGGGATAATAAAACTGAAACCATTGTCATTACATCGGCTATCACCATTGCAGATGTCGACCTGATTAAGGAAACAGTAGCGATACGGAATAACTCGGTAAAAAATTTCGATTTGACCGGTTGGTACTTAAGAAGCAAAACTGCCAAGGAACCTTATCAATTTCCTGACGGATATACTCTGAAAGCAGGTTCAACGGCTTTTATTCACAGCGGCCCTATGGCAACAGAGTCCCTGCCGGCTCACTTGTTCTGGACTAAAGACTACATGTGGAATAATGATGAAGATCAAGCAAACCTATACGATAGCACCGCCAATATAGTGTACAGCTGGCCCCGGTAAAAAGGGACAGCAGACAAGCTTCAAGGCTGCTGAAAAAGTCAATTATTATAACAAAAGACAGCTAATTTGTCATTCTGAGCGCAGCGAAGAATCTTTCTTTTAAGCTGCTTTAAGATTCTTCGCTGCGCTCAGAATGACACGGATCTAGACTTTTTCATTGCCATCCAAACTCCGAGCTCGCTTAACATGGATTGTTATTAGTACCATAAAAAAGGGACAGACATCTTTTTCAAAAACGAAAAAGCAGTCTGTCCCTTTTAGGGCGGCTGTTGTGTTTTATCAGCCCGCATATATTTTCTGCCTGATCGCCTTCCTGATCAGCCTGCGCTTGTGCTGGGCGTTCAGCACATTCAGCATGGTCAACGCCCGGCCGGTGCCTACGGCCACGCAGGAGAGCGGGTCTTCGGCCAGGAAAGCGTTTAAACCGGTTTCATTACCAATTAAGGTGTCTAACCCCCTGAGCATGGCACCACCACCTGTAAGCACAATACCCTTGTCCACAATATCAGCGGAAAGTTCCGGAGGTGTTTGTTCCAATACTTCTTTTACCGCATCAACTACAGATATCAAGTTCTCCTTAATGGCCTCATATATATGGTCACTGGTAACCGAGATTTCCTTGGGCAGGCCGTTTATTAAATCCCTGCCGCGCACCCGCAAGGAAAGCGGCCGGTTGCCGTTGGGATAGGCGTTGGCTACTTCAATTTTTATTTCCTCCGCGGTGCGTTCACCAATGGCCAGGCTGAATTCCCGCCGGACATATTTTATAATGGCCTCGTCAAACTTGTCGCCGCCTACTCTAAGGGAGGTGCTGTGTACTATACCACCTAAAGATAGCACAGCCACGTCGGTAGTTCCCCCACCGATGTCCACCACCATGGTGCCGCCGGGCTGGGAGATATCCAAACCCGCACCAAGCGCCGCGGCCAGTGGCTCCTCGATTACATGCACCTGGCGTGCACCGGCCTGTACCGCCGCCTGCCTTACAGCCCTTTCTTCCACTCCCGTTACGCCCGAGGGGATGCAAACCATAACCCTGGGTTTAAATAATAATCGCTTGCCGGTTGCCTTGGTAATAAAATAACGTAACATCTTTTCGGTTACGTCGTAATCGGCAATTACTCCGTCCCTTAAGGGGCGTGTTGCCACAATATTTCCTGGAGTGCGGCCCAGCATGCGCCTGGCCTCGACCCCCACTGCTATCACCTTGCCCGAAGTTTTGTCCATCGCCACCACGGATGGTTCTTTAAGTACGATACCCCTACCCTTGACGAACACCAGAATATTCGCCGTACCCAAATCGATGCCAATATCGGTATTCATGTGGAACATGAGAACTTGTCCCCTTTTAGATAATTTACTAGTGCATATAATTATGGTATTAATTTCTACCTAGTTGGACAAAATCCTCCACTTTTTTTAAATATTTATCATTATTTATGGCGGTACTTCTTTCTGGTGGCTTCCCCGCCGCGCAGGTGTCTTTCAGACTTATTATATTCCAGAACCTTACGGACCTGGTTGGCAAGTTCTTTGTTCAATGAAGGCAGCCTTTCGGTCATGTCCTTGTGCACGGTGCTTTTGCTAACGTCAAATAGTTGGGCTGCCTGGCGTACGGTGGCCTGGGTTTCTAAAATGTAGGTGCATATTTCCAGCACCCGCTTTTGAATGTACTCCTGCATCTCTTTACCTCCCCGGGCATTTAGGAAAAACATATAACATTATATGCGGGGGACCGGGAGAAATGCTTTCAGACTATTCTTAAAAAATGCAGTTTATATGGTAATTAGGAACTTTTAAAAATTATCAATAATTTAAAACCGGGGCCTGCTAAATCGGGTAATATACCACTTTAGACCCCAAATGTGTTTTTCCATGGTAAACAGCCAAAAAACAACCCCCGGGTTATATAAATCTCGGGGGCATCTTGCCTGCTCTGCCTGCCATTCAGCAGCCAGCGTTTTAACCAGCGTCGGTACTTTTCAATAGCGTTCTGGTCTTTGGGCTTTTCGTCAAAGGGCCACACAAAGAACACCTCCGCTCAATGTAAAAGTATAAACAAGTGAATTGGTGTTCTTAATGTGGCCAGATTTTGTTTTTCCCATGCGCACGGATGAAATTAGGCTAATTTATTTTGCTGATGCTGATACCAGTGTAGTAATGGTTTAGAATCTTACGGTAGTCGTCCCCGTTTTCGGCCATGCCGGCGGCGCCATATTGGCACATACCCACACCGTGGCCGTAACCCCTGGTCTTTATGGTTATCTGGCCACCATTTATGGTCCACTTAAAATCCGTGGAACGCAGGCCCAGCTTTTGGCGTACATCTACAGCCGCCAGGTTTTTACCGTCCACTAAAACTATTTTTGGCTTGCCGGCGGCTGTTCGTTCCACCACCTGAAAGGGTTCCGCATTGCCGCCGGTCGCCGCCACCGCTACGGTGTTTAGATTGACCCCCAGCGCTTTTTCTACCTTATCCAGGGGCATGGTAACACTCTGTTCAGGCTGTGGTACGTTTTCATAAGGACAATCCACACCCCGTAAGTAGGATACCTCATATTTCCAAACGTCTTCTGAATTTTCGGTGTGGCCGCCGCATGCGGAATGAAAGACCGGGTCAATGGGCTGTCCGCTATAGGTAATTATTTCACCTGCGGTGTCGTCCACAGCCATCCGCACTTTATAGTAATATTGGTAGTATTGCAGGGCGCCCCACCGTTCTTTGAGGACGTTGCGGGGCAGCCACGCCTGGCTGTGGGATGGGTTATCACAGGTATCCGCCCCGGGGTGGCAGGTGTTGCTGACGCCGCCGGCTAGTATACGCTTAACTATATAGGTGCGAGCGGCCACAGCCTGGGCCTTTAAAGCCTCGGTATGAAACTCAGCCGGCATTTCGGCGGCTACCACACTCGTGACATAATCGTCCAGCGGGATGACCTCAACTTCATCGGTGTCGTGCCGGTACAGCCGCACCAGGGTTTCCTCTTCACGAACCGGCGGTTCGGTGCTGCGGTTTATCACGTACGGCAAGCCAAAAATCAGCAGCAGCACCAGGATTAAAGTAAGTAAAAAAATCTTGCGCATAAACTCACCTTCTAGGAATATGCCTGTCCTTCACGCTTTATATATGCGCTACTTTGGGCAATTATTACCTATTATTCCCACTAGGTGCCGGGGTCAGACTTAAACTTGTTGATAAAACCGTTTATTAAAATAACTAGATTTATATGGCGTTTCACACAATTTAACACTGTAGATAAAAAAAGGGGACTGGCACCATTTTCAAAAAGCGAAAAAGGAGCCAGTCCCCTTTTTCGCGTATACTTTCCTTAAAAAAGACCGGTTCCTGGTAAGGAACCGGTCTCCTGTTTTTTACTTAGAAACTGTGTTTATTCCTGAACAACCGTAACCGTTTTGCTGGCTGGTTCCCAGTTCACCTTGGTGTCCAGAGCTTCGCTGACGAAACGCAGCGGCAGCAGCACGCGGCCCGAAACAAGCAAGGGCTGCACCGAAGCATTGTCGGGATCGATTCTTACTGTTTTCCAGTTCCTCCCGTTGTCAGTACTCACACTTCCGTTCCTGTTGTTGGCCCAGACCCGAACCTGTCTTTCACCCTTGATAACGGTGGCCATCTTTTTGGTGCCGTCCCACTTGAATTCCCAACCCAGGGGGTCACCCACGTGCCGGATGGGCAACAGAGTGCGGTTTTGCGTAATCCGGGCGTCCAAGTCGGTTGCCTGATAGGCACCGTTAACCCAGCGGCCGCTCTGTCCTATAACGAATTTTACAGCGACATTCAGCGGGTAGGTTACCATTTGCACGGCCTTGGGCTCCAGAGCAACCCGGTTGCCGGTTTCTTTGTTGACAATTTCCAAATCATACACTTCCAGCGCGGTTGCCGAGGGCAGTTTCAAAGTAACAGTCTTTGATTGCCATGTATTGGCCCTGGAAAGAAACTCGTTGTCCGACACCAGGGTTCTACCGTTCGGTTTAAGCAACCTTAATTGCACGCTGCCCGGTGAGTCGGCGGTATAACTGAATTTTATTTCAACCTGGCCGGTAGCGTTAAAGCGCACCGGGTTGTCAGTGGTGGGGGACTTGAGCTTTATGGCAACTGGATCCTCAATAATTACCGCCTGGGTTTCGGTGTCCAGGACTTTCCGGCTATACTTGGTGAGAATAGATAAGTTGTATTTACCGGGTTCCGCATCGGAGGGAATCCGCACCGTTACAGACCTGCTTTTCTTGGTGGTGGTCTTACCAATGGACGCACTGGCCGAGGCCAGGACTTTACCGCTAGTATTTATTACCCTAACTTCCAAATCGGATTCGGCGTTAGAGGTGTAGTTAAACTTTACTGGCAGGGTAGATCCGCATTTAACCGTATCACTTTTAGATCTGGTAGGGGAAACTAGTTCAGCCGTTGCCTTGGCGTCGATAATAACAGCCTCTTCTTCGGTATCAAGGTTTTTGCCGCTGACTGGCCTTTTAATGACTAAGTCGTAAACACCGCCGACTGCACTGGACGGTATAATTAAAGTTACTGACTTTGACTTGCTGCTAGTGGCCCGGTCAAGGGAAACGGTAGCTGTAAGTGAAGAGTCACTGTTATGTTCTTGGAGTCTTAAATCAACAGTGGTTTTACTTGCGGCGGTATAGTAAAAGGTGATTGTCACTTTTTCACCCGCTGTGACTGATACCGGCTTTGAATCGGTAGGGGAAGCAATATTGGCCTTAACATCGTATTCAACAACAACCGCTTCCTGCTCGGCATCCAGGGCGCCGCCGCCGGCTTTGGGTATTACGGTAAGGTTATACTTACCTAACGGCGCGCCGGCAGGAACGGCCAGCACCGTACTACCTGATGTTTTATCTTGATCAAGTAATACTTCTTTGGATACCAGCGAGGTGCTGCTACCCTGGGCCAGGCGTACGTAAACCGGGGTGTCGTTGGTTGCCTTGTAATTATACTTTACCGTTACACTGCTGCCGGGGCTTACCGTAGCCGGGTTGCTCTTGGTGGGGGAAGTTATGCTTAACTCAACGGTAGGCTTGTTTTTAACCCGCACGGCTTTGGGCTCTGTTAGCGCTGTGCCGCTGCCGTCAAAACTGAGCCCCAGGTTATAGTCCCCGGCTGCCGCTCCGGCAGGTATAACCAAGCTAGTGCCTGCAGTGGCAAAACTGCCCGTCCGGTTTAGGTTTATGGTCTTGGATACCAGACTGCCGATGACTATTTTAGCCTTGGTGTCCGCCGGGGAAGAGTATTTAAAGTTAACGTTAACGGTATCACCGGCGTACACCTCAACCGGTGCTGTCCCGGATGGTGTTACGTCTTTAACAGTAACGACATTTTCATGAACTGTAAAAGCATTGGTCAAGCTTTGCAGCAAGCTGCCACCGGTGGCCACCGTTACGCTATAATTGCCCGGGGAAGCTGCGTAACCGATGTTAAAATCAACCTGAGCAGACCCGGAAGGCCCCAGATTCACCGGCTGGCTGTAGTTGGTGGAACCCCCGGTACATTTGACCGTCACGGCCACAACGTAATCTGTTTCGTTGGTCCAGGTGATGGTTGCCCTTAATGTTTCACCGGGATAGACGTTTTGCTTGTTTACAGATATCTGGTCAATGGTGATAGAACCCTCGGCACCGGCAGCGGGCATTTGAAATATTCCCAGGATTAGAAATAGGCCGAGGAGAACTGCCAATAGTCTACTGCGTCTGGCTGTTAGCTGTCCTAGCATTTTAAACCTCCTTGTATCAATTTTTTCGTTTGATATAGTCAATTAAAAGAATAGACGATTAATTAGCTTAGATTGTTGCAGTAATAATTAACTAAATTTTGGTATTTTTGCGTAAAAAGGGGGTCAGGCCTTAACTAATTAACTTATTGCATGTAGTTCGCAATAAGTTAATTAGTTAAGGCCTGACCCCTTGTTTGATCTCTCTTAGAAAGGTATAAACATCAGGTTAACCGGCAGCGAAGAGCCTGCGGGGGGGATGAAGGTGAAATACTCTTTTTCTCCCGCATTGATGACGCCAATGAAAGAGCCATCTTTAGGCTGCAGTACCCCCTGGTTGGGGAGATAGAATGTATTGTTACCCCAACTGGCGGCACCGGCAAAGACACCGCCGCGGGGTGAAAAGAAGACCCCGACCCGCTGCTTAGAGGTAATTGAAAGCTTGTATACTATGCCGTAATTGCCCCTGTTGTGGAGCCCTTGGGAGTCACTGCTTTTGTCCCAACCGTAAAAGAATGCATCATCCTTGCCGTCAGCTATGACCAGACGTTCAGGCTTATCACCTTCTATTTGGGTATACATGAAACGCTGAGTCGTTGAGAAAGTGCCCCTGATGTGTGTGCCATCCGGGGGTAAAACTTCCATGCTGCTCATATCCGCAAGTTGTTTCGAGCTGCTGACGGCTACGACCGAAAATTGCAGCGAGCCGAAAGACTGCACATCGAATATACCGTGGATAGTTTGACCCGGGTTTATGGTGTTATTGATCCCCTCGTTGAGGATAACTTTTTCCCCTGGCTTAACATAGATTACTTTTTCGTTGGCCGGGTCAAAGTCCAGGTACCTGTAGGCAGCGGACCTTCCCACAGCCATGGGATCCGCCGGGCCTGCCGCGCCCCATTTTTCCATTCTTAGCTTAACATCATTTGCCCCTTGGTTGGTCGCGACAAGATAAAGCTTTTTGGCTTCATTGGTGCCGTTAATGTGGTGATAAAACAGTCGGTTTTCACCGCTAAGGGTATCTTGGTATAAAACCCCTTCGCCCAAGATTTTTTCTGGGCTGTTGCTAATTAAGATTTTTCTGCTCTGCCTGGTTAAAAAAGGTTCCGAGACTTTCATTTCCAGTATGTCAAATTCTGTTATGTCCATGGGTTCTCCACGGCTCGAGTTTAAAAACGTGTAAGTCAACCGGTCCATTAAAACTTCTTCAGTGACAGTAATTGTTTTTACGCAAGGCTTACTCCAGTCGCCGTTATGATCCTTAACAGCCAGTGAAATCTCATGTACCCCGGGCGCAAAGAAGACTTTTTCATTACCTGCCCACTTGGCTTCCATTATTGCGTCCCCGTCCGGGTCAAAACTCTTATCCTGATAAGTTACTGTTTCTCCCTGAGCCACGGTTATTTTACTAATCGTAAAATCTGCCACAGGCGGGTTGTTGGGAGGGGGTAACTGCTTGATGTGTATCTCTTTACTCTCTGGATTAAAATTCACACCGTATCTCATGTTTTCAGCTAGAAAGCGTAGCGGCACCATAGTTACACCGTCAATTATGGACGGGGCAATTTGCAGGGTCTGGGCATCACCGTTTACAACTGCATTGGTATTATCCGGTTGCATTGTTACCAGCATTTCATCGTGCTGCACGGTAATTTCCCGGGTTTCCGGCAACCACTCGACACTTGCGCCAAATGTTTCAGAGATAAAACGCAGCGGAACAATAGTGGTGTCTTTATCTACCACAGGGGGCGTAGCCAGCTCTAATGTATTGCCATTTACTAGGGCCTGGTTGCTCCCAAGTGTTAACACCAGGGTTTCATTTTGGTTCAGTGCAAATGCGTTACCATGGCTTAATAAAAAAAATGACAGTGCAATGAAAACTAGTACCATACGTTTCAAATAGCTCACTCCGATCGTTGTTATAAACACTACTTCATATATTTGACGTTATAAACATTTTTTTGTTCCCTAAAAGGGTCAGGCCCTTAACTGTTAACTTATTGAAAATAAGTTAACAGTTAAGGGCCTGACCCCTTCTAAGCTTTAATCTATTGGTCTACTGTTAATTTAAAACTATTAATAACACCGTCGTAAGAAGTATAAAGACCCATATAGTTTAGGTCGTACCAGGCCGGCGCCTCTACCGAGAAAGCTTTATTGCCGTCCAGGTAAACATCAACATCATGCCCATCTACACGTATTTGCAGGTTATAAAATTTTGCTTCTTTAATGTCCTTGTTATAGCTCTTATGCATATCGTTAAATTCAGAAGACACACCGTTGCTGCTGAGAGAAATGCGGGTGGGCTTTTCACCATCTACCTCTGACAGATAAATCCCGGCTTTACCGGTGTCCCTGTTTACGGCAACCTGCATATCCACAGTAAATTTATTGGGTAATTTGCCCTTTTGTTTTAAAGGTAGATACGCTGTTTGGTCATTGGTGAAGATTGCATCGTGCAGTTTGTTAAACGTCCAATTGCCGGTTTGCTTATTAACATTCCAGTTTGTATCTAATGAGCCCGTAAAATCGTCGGCTATCGCCCAGCCATTGTTCTGGGCAATTTCAGCTTGGTCATTTATATATATGGTGCCGGTAGCGTCATCCCAGCGCACTTCCTTGTTCAGTGAGTCGGATATATAGCGCAGTGGCACATATGTGGTACCTTCATACACAAAAGGCTGCTGGCTTGCAGGTGGCGTTTTGTCCTGGTTGTTAATAACAATTTTTTTGACTGTGGAATAATTAACCTGGATGCTTTTAAAAATACTCTCGGCCTGGCTGGTGGATAGGGCCACAAAGGTAAATATAAGAACAAACAAAACTAGCATAAAGGATCTGGAACGTTTTGTAACTCGCATATAATCGCCGCCTCCTAAGTTTATTTATCTATACTTATATTGCATAAGGCAGCAATATTTCCTTTATTTTTTTGTTTCTTAATTTATATCGGCACCAAGTCCACGCAATTTCTCCACCAGGTGTTCGTAGCCCCGCAGAATGTGATGCACGTTGCCCACCGTGGTTTCGCCGCTGGCCTTGAGTCCGGCTAAAACCAGGGCCGCCCCGGCACGCAAATCGGTGGCTTTTACATAAGCACCGCTTAAGTTTACTGGACCCTGAATAACGGCACTGCGTCCGGCGCCGACCACTTTTATCCGGGCGCCCATGCGTTTAAGTTCACTCACGTGCATAAACCGGTTTTCGAAAACGGTTTCGGTAACGATACCGGTACCCCGGGAGACTGCCAGCAGAGCCATTATTTGAGGCTGCAGATCGGTGGGAAAACCGGGATAGGGCATGGTTTTTAAATCCACGGACCGGCATTCAGTACAACCCACCACGCGGATACCACCGTTTTCTTCATTAACTATTACACCCATCTCGCCCAATTTGGCAATTAAAGGCTTGACATGGTCTATTATTACATTCTCCACCAGAACGTCACCGCCGGTAATGGCTGCTGCTACCATAAATGTGCCGGCTTCAATACGATCCGGGATAACGGAATATTTAACCCCTTTTAGTTTTGTTACACCGGTAATCTTAATCACTTTGGTGCCGGCGCCTTTAATTTTAGCGCCCATGGCACTTAAGAAATTGGCCAGATCTACAACCTCGGGTTCTTCGGCAGCATTTTCTATTACGGTTACCCCGCTGGCCAGTGACGCGGCCATCATGATGTTTTCAGTTGCCCCTACGCTGGGAAAGTCCAGGTAAATTCGTTCCCCCTGCAATCCTTTGGGGCCGGCAATTGTACGCACGCATCCGTAACCGTACTCAATGTCCGCGCCCAGCATGTGCATACCCTTTAAGTGCAGGTCAATGGGACGAGTGCCGATGGCGCAGCCACCGGGCAGGGAAACCGTGGCTTGACCAGTGCGGGCCAGCAGGGGGCCCATAACCAGGAATGATGCCCGCATTTGGCGCACAAAATCATAGGGTGCTTCGGCAGCAGGTTTTTCCGGCGGATGTATTACCAGGTTGCTGCCGCTGCGCTCAATTTCCGCGCCCAGATGAATCAGCACTTGGCAAATGGTCTGTACATCCGCCAGATCCGGAATGTCGACAAGGGTGCAGGGGGAATTAGGGAGTAATGAGGCGGCAATAATGGGCAGCACAGCGTTTTTAGAACCGCTAACCCGCACCGTGCCCGATAATGGCTTGCCGCCGCGTATAACTAGATGTTCCACCGTATCCCCCTTTCGTGAACTAACAATGCAAAATAAATATAGTTTTTATAAATTCTATTACTAATTGTTGCCAGGTTATTCCTTGGACATACACAAGGTAAAGTCAAAAGAGGGGGTCAGGCACCTTAACTTAACTAACTTATTGCGAAATTCGTGCCATAAGTTAGTTAAGTTAAGGTGCCTGACCCCTACAAAAAAAGACCGGCGTCTTTTCTTAACGAAAATTAGCCGGTCTTTTTTGCTTTTAACTTAAACCTAGCCTGCGCTCTTCAGGCGGTTCATTGCGCGTTTGAGTGCCATTTCGGCCCGGATAACGTCGATGTCCGCTCCTTGTGTAGCCAGGCGCTGTTCGGCCCGCTCTTTGGCAGCAGTTGCGCGATCTACATCGATCTGATCCTGGCGCTCTGCGGAGTTGGCCAGAACAGTTACTTTGCTGTCGCGCACTTCTACGAAGCCACCGCTGACGGCGATTTTGGTTACTTTACCTTCGTGGTGTACCCTGATAACGCCAATTTTCAAAGCACTAACCAGCGCTGCGTGGTCGGGCAGTACGCCAAACTCGCCTTCGCTGCCGGGCAACACCACCATCCGCACATCCTCGGTATACACTTTACGAACGGGTGTGACGATTTCCAGGCGTTGCAGTTTTTCGTCCGCCATAATTACGCACTTCCTTCAGCCAGCTGTTTCGCCTTCTCAACGGCCTCCTCAATCGTTCCCACCATATAGAAGGCATCCTCGGGCAGAGCGTCGTGCTTACCCTCCAGGATTTCCTGGAAGCTGCGAATGTTGTCCTTCAATGATACATATTTACCAGCCCGGCCGGTGAAAGTTTCAGCAACGTGGAAAGGCTGAGACAGAAAACGCTGCAGTTTCCGAGCCCGGGCCACCATGATTTTGTCCTCATCGGACAGTTCTTCCATACCCAGAATGGCGATGATGTCCTGCAGTTCCTTATAACGCTGCAGTACTGTCTGCACGCCACGGGCGGTCATGTAGTGTTCTTCCCCGATGATGTTGGGGTCCAAAATCCGCGATGTGGAGTCCAGCGGGTCCACGGCGGGGTAAATACCCAGCTCGGAGATGGCCCGGGACAGCACCACGGTGGCGTCCAGGTGAGCAAATGTTGTTGCCGGGGCGGGGTCGGTCAAGTCATCGGCGGGCACATATACGGCCTGCACGGAAGTAACCGAACCTTTCCTGGTTGAGGTGATCCGCTCCTGCATCTGGCCCATTTCAGTGGCCAGTGTGGGCTGATAACCCACGGCGGAGGGCATCCGGCCTAACAGCGCCGAAACCTCGGAGCCCGCCTGGGTGAAACGGAAAATGTTGTCGATGAACAGCAGGGTGTCGGCACCCAGTTCATCCCGGAAGAACTCGGCCATGCACAAACCGGTCAGGGCCACCCGCAGGCGCACACCCGGGGGCTCGTTCATCTGGCCGAACACCATGGACATTTTATCGATAACACCTGATTCAGTCATTTCATGCAATAGGTCGTTACCTTCACGAGTCCGCTCGCCCACACCGGCGAATACCGAAATACCACCGTGCTGCGTAGCGATGTTGTTAATCAATTCCTGCACGATAACGGTTTTGCCCACGCCGGCGCCACCAAACATGCCAACCTTACCACCTTTAAGGAACGGTACCAGCAGGTCAACAACCTTGATGCCGGTTTCCAGCTGTTCCTCCTGGGTGGACTGATCCACCAGCGGGGGGGCCGGGCGGTGAATGGGATATTCATGTTCACTTACGATGGGGCCTTTACCGTCAACGGGCTGACCCAGCACGTCCACCAAGCGGCCCAGGGCGGGTTTGCCCACCGGCACACTGATTGGTTTTTCCAGGTCCACTGCCTTCATCCCCCGTACCAGGCCGTCTGTTGCAGACATGGCCACGGTGCGTACGATATTGTTGCCCATGTGCTGAGCAACCTCCAGGGTGAGGTTAAATTTCTTGCCAAACATGTCTTCTTTATCGCTAGTTATTTTAACTGCGTTATAAATTTCGGGTACCTGTCCAGGCGGGAAGCGGATGTCCACCACCACGCCAATGACTTGTACCACTTCACCAACATTAGCCATTAGCTTCTCCGTACCTCCTTTGCCTTCAATATGACCCGCTCATGATGAGCCAGCCGCTTTTATTCCAGAGCGGCGGCACCGCCGACGATCTCGGAGATTTCCTTGGTGATGGCGGCCTGGCGGGCACGGTTCATGGACAACGTTAAACTTTCGATCATGTCCGAGGCGCTGCTGGTAGCGTTATCCATGGCCGTCATGCGGGCGCTATGCTCGCCGGCCTTGGCTTCCAGCATGGCTTGGAACAGGGTGTTTTCCACGTACATCGGCAGCAATTTGTCCATGATGTCTTCCGCTTCCGGTTCAAAGATATAATTAACCAGTTTGTCGCCATCGCCTTTGCCTTCAGGGGGCTCGGCGGGCAGCAGTTTATGAATTACCGGCTGCTGCACCATCACATTAATAAACTGGCTATATACCAGGTAAACCGCGTCATATTCCTCAGCCTTGTATTTATCCATCACGAACCCGGCCATCTGACGGGCCAGTCCTGCGTCCGCCGATTCACCAATGCCTACATACTCCTTGGCAATGATATAATCACGGCGTTTGCAATAATCGCGTACTTTACGGCCTATGGTCACAACTTCAACGTCTGAGAAATTTTTCATCTCTAAAACTGCTTTTTTAATTACATTGGCATTAAAGCCCCCGCACAGCCCGCGGTCTGCTGTGACCACGATGAAAGCCACCTTCTTCGGCTCGCGTACGGCCAGCAGAGGGTGCTTCATGCCCGCTGAGGCGGACCCTACCCGGCCCAACACGTCGCGCACCCGCTTCGCGAAAGGCCTGGCAGCCAGCACACTTTCCTGGGCACGCCGCATTCTGCCCGCAGATACCGCCTTCATGGCCTTGGTAATCTGCTGGATATTTTTAATACTTTTAATGCGGCGTCGGAGGTCGCGTATATTTGCCATCTGCTATTTCACCACCTCGCTGTATACTCTGCCGGGTGCTTACTGTACGAAGCTATCTTTAAACTCCTTGATAGCCGCTTTAAGCTTTTCTTTCAGACTCTCGTCGAGCTCATGCTTGTCGGTCAGTTCCTGGCGCACTTCCGGCTTACTGGCCTTAATGAACTTGAGCAGGCCGGCCTCGAAAGGCAGCACCTGATCCACCGGCAGGCTGTCCAGGAAACCATTGGCACCGGCAAAAATGGAGATTACTTGGTCTTCAATATCCATGGGCACATACTGGTTCTGCTTAAGCAGTTCCACCATGCGCTCACCACGGGTCAGGCGGGCTTGAGTAGCCTTGTCCAGGTCGGAACCAAACTGGGCAAAAGCAGCCAGCTCGCGGTACTGCGCCAAGTCCAGGCGCAAGGTGCCGCCAACCTGCTTCATGGCTTTAATTTGGGCCGCGCCACCCACCCGGGATACCGAGATACCCACGTTAACAGCAGGTCGGATACCGGCATAGAACAGGTCGGGCTCCAGGTAAATCTGGCCGTCGGTAATGGAAATCACGTTAGTGGGAATGTAGGCCGAAACGTCGCCGGCCTGGGTTTCAATAATCGGCAGCGCGGTAATGGAACCGGCGCCCAGTTCATCGCTCAGCTTGCAGGCCCGCTCCAACAGGCGGGAGTGCAGGTTGAACACGTCGCCCGGGTATGCTTCACGTCCGGGAGGACGGCGCAGTAGCAGCGACATTTCACGGTATGCAGATGCCTGCTTGGACAGATCATCGTAAACGATTAACACGTGTTTGCCTTGATCCATATACTCCTCAGCCATGGCAACGCCGGCAAAGGGAGCAATGTACAAGAGCGGTGCGGGTTCGGATGCGGTGGCGGACACCACGATGGTGTAATCCATGGCACCGGTGTCTTTCAGCCTTTGCACCACGTTGGCCACGGTGGAGTTTTTCTGGCCCACCGCAACGTATACGCAGATAACATCTTTCCCTTTTTGGTTAATGATGGCGTCAACCGCAACAGCGGTTTTACCGGTTTGGCGGTCGCCCAGGATTAATTCCCGCTGGCCGCGGCCGATGGGAATCATGGAGTCGATAGCCTTTAAGCCGGTTTGTAGCGGCTGGTGCACCGACTTACGCTGGATAACACCGGGGGCAATCCTTTCCACTGGACGGAATTTGTCGGTATTGATGGGGCCCAGGCCGTCAATGGGCTGGCCCAGCGGGTTTACCACCCGCCCGATCATCGGATCACCAACGGGAACGGAGATGATTCGACCGGTGCGCTTAACAGTGTCGCCCTCTTTAATGTGGGTGAAGGGACCCAAAAGCACGCAGCCGATGTTGTCTTCTTCCAGGTTCAGCGCCAGGCCCATGGTGCCGCCGGGGAACTCCAATAGTTCCATGGACATGCACTCTTCCAGACCGTAAACCCTGGCGATACCGTCACCGACCTGGATGACTGTACCGACATCGCTGACTTCAATTTCGGCTTTATATTGCTCAATTTGCTGCCGAATAATAGAACTTATTTCTTCAGGTCGCAATTTCATCTACTGTTTCACCCCTATCCACTTAACTTATTTGCCTGAGGTGCTCGCGCAGGGTTTGCAGGCGCGCAATCACGCTGCCGTCGATAACTTTGTCACCGACGCGAACAACCACGCCACCCAGCAATTTCGGGTCGACATCATAACTGAGCCTAACCTGCTTGCCGGTACATTTGGCCATGGCAGCGGCAAGCTTTTTCTTTTCCTCACCGCTTAGCTCCACTGCCGAAGTTGCCTTGACGTCGCTGATGTTGCGGCCCTTGTTGGCCATATCGGTAAAATAATCGATAATGTCCGCCAGGTAAATTTCCCGCTGACGATCCACCAGCATATTCAAAAAATTAATTGCAACCTCGGAAATGCGGCCCCCAAATAGGCCTGCCAGTACTTCCTTTTTCTGCGCGGCGGTGATCCGGGGGTGGAAAAGGATTTTTTTCAGCTGGGTCGTTTCCTCAAAGACACGTACAACTGCCTGGAGTTCCTCTTCCAATTGGTCAATTAGTTTATTTTCGACCGCAATTTCATAAAGGGCCTCGGCGTAACGCCCGGCCACGGCCCCCTTTAACATGGCAGATCGCCTGCCTCTTTAATAAACTCATCAATCATGCCGCGCTGGATATCGGCTGTGATTTTTTCACTAACTATCTTGCTGGCAACCAGGATGGACAGAGTAGCCACCTGCTCGCGCAATTCTGCAACAGCCTTCTCTTTCTCCCGGTTTATATCCTCCAAGGCGGATTCCTTAATGCGGTTGGACTCGGCTTTGGCAGCCTCTATAATTTCGCGGGCCTGTTCCTCACCGGCTTTGGACGCTTTCTGAATGATGTCACGCGCCTCGTCCTTGGATTTTTGCATTTCAGCCAGGTATTGTTGGCGTAGATCCTCGGCCTGTTTACGCTCTTCTTCGGCTGCAGTTACGCTGTTTTCAATATAGTTTTGCCTTTCATCCAGCACGCGAACGATATGCGGATAAACGACGATACGCAGGAAGATGAGCAATATAACAAAGTTAAAAACCTGTGCCACCAGTGTTTGGTTAATGTTTAGGGAATCTAAAATTCCTCCCACAACTTACCCTCCTTCCTTTGGCCTTTCTTTTGCCTTGTGACAAAAGGAAGGCGATAGCAGGTTTTTAGCTTCTAGGCGCCAAACCCGCTATGCCGCCTTTCACCACAACGTCCGTAAAGGACAGAATTAACCAATACGGCCCATTAGAATGAATGCGATAACCACAGCGATAATGGGCAGCGCCTCGATCAAACCTACAGAAATAAACATCATGGTCATCAGGTTACCCCTCATCTCGGGCTGGCGGGCGATAGACTCAACAGTCCGGCCGGTTACTAGACCGTTACCAATACCGGCGCCGATTGAAGCCAGACCCACGGCCAAAGCAGTACCTAAAGCAGCAGCAGCTCCTACCTCCATACTTTTCCCCTCCCTTCAGTCTAAAATTTTGACACATTAAATTGTGGTGGCATATCACATTTATATAGTGAGTGATAGGCTAGTGTAAGTAATGCTGTGATACCGAAATTCTTGTAGTCCAATAAGTACTTTACTAAATTGCTAACGACTTACCGTTAACGTTAATGCACTAGTGGCTTTCGGCAGATGACATGGATATATAAACGATAGTAAGCATGGTAAAGATAAATGCTTGAACGAAGCCGACAAAAATACTAAATGACAGCCACACCACTGATGCGATGAACCCGCCGAAAATAGTGGCGGTTATTGGGATTAACCCCAGTAGCACCGCGATTAGGACTTCACCGGCATAAATATTGCCGAATATCCGGAAGCCGTGCGTGAGCGGCTTGGACAGTTCTTCAACAATATTAATCGGCAGGAAAAAGACGAACGGTTGCACGAAGTGCTTGAAATAACTGGGGCCTTTGTAGTACAGGCCAAGCACCTGCGCCAGGATAAACACCGATAGGGACATGCCCAGCGTGGTATTGACGTCTGCGGTGGGGGACATCATGGTGGGCACCAGGCCCAAGAGGTTGCTAAATAACAAGTAAATGAAAAGGCTGAAAACAAGAAACATCAAGGAATTAGCCTTTTTGGTACCCAGGTTTTCTACAGCCAATCCCCGTAAAAATAGGAACATCTCCTCCACCATCAACTGGAGCTTGCCCGGCCGTTTAAGTTGCATGTTCCTGGTAGCCGAGACAGTAAAAATAATCACCAGAACCATGACGATCCAGGTCATAACAATGGTCTTAAGAAACACTGGACCAAAACCTAAATCAATCGGTTCGTCGGGGAACCCCCAGACGTTTAAATCGTGGTGCACTTTGGCCAGGATATCCTGACTTTGAGCTTCGTGTCCTTCAGCAGCAGCAGACAACTTTTCTCACCCCTTTCTCTTAATGGATTTTTATCTCTATATTTTATCAACGGCATCACGGGCCGCGTAATACCGGTACAACGCCAGGTTGGCGTCAACCACCGTGATTACCGTGGGCATCAGCAGCCCGGCTCCGACACCGGCCACGCTCAGGAAGCTAACCTGACTGGCAAAGGCGCAAATTGCTACTACCATTCCAAAGCGGGGCCATACACCCGCTTGCATAAAAACCTTGGCTTTTTTATTGTTAGCCTTTTTGTTGAGCATCAGGTCAGCCAGGGTATTCACCCGGCGCACCAGGAAAAAAACGTTTAGAAGACCAAAAATAGCGCCCACGAGAAAACCCAGGATCAACGGATCCCCGGGATACAGGATCGTTCCCGGTAACGTTAGGGCACCAATAAGGCCCATGATCCTGGTCGTGCGCGAAAACTGTTGGTTTATATCACGTATGGGTGCCGGCCTCTCCAACCTAATCGCTCTCCTCACCCGGTTCCAAGCTTTTTCTTTCTCTCTCTATGTATATATTTAGGTACTCGAAATTCAGTAGTTAGTACGTAAGTAAGTCAGTACAGGGTATGTCATTCTGAACGCAGTGAAGAATCTTAAGATCCTTCGCTAAAGCTTAGGGTGACACTCCCTTATGTCTATTTTCAAGGCAGTTACGGAAAATCTTTACTAACTAGCAATTCTTTTAAAAAGCTCAATAAATGATAAATACTCTACCAAGTGAAAATTATTCCTGTATTACGCGCCCCGGTTTTTAATCTTTAAAAAACCGCTGCAGCGTTTGCACAATGCCCAATATGCCAAGGCCCACCCCGGCCAATACCCCGACCACCAAAAACCCTGGCTCGGTGCCCAGCCAATTGTCCAGCGCCCGGCCGCCGTAGAAGCCCAGCAGCACAGTTATGGCCAGTTCGGTACCGATGGTGGTTGTTACTGCTAACGCTGTAAAAACACCGCTTTTTTTGCTTTTGGGTTCCTCCAAGATTACCTCGCCCCGGGAATTGCATGAAAATTGTCGTGTAGCTTACAATTCATCACGCAATAGATTTCTACAAAAAAGATGGTATTCCTTCAGTGGATTTTATTTTTTTAACTGCGCATCAATCATAATTATTTACAATCCCGGTTGATATTATTTAATTGTGACAAGATGTACTAACTGGAGCAACACTAAATGCCCACTTAGGTTTTCAAAGGTTAGACTTCTCTGCGGCAAACCGTTTTTCCTGCTCCACACACCCCTAAACTTATTTTTTTTCTGCAGAAGGGGGGGCAGGGAAGCAGGAGAACCGTCCCCTTGCTTCCCTGACCCCCTGTTAGCCGCGGCGGGGGCCCGGTTTCCGCTGGGAGCCCGACATGTACCGTTTCATTTTCCTGACCACGGTAGACTGGTTAATGCCCAGCGCCTCGGCCATCTGGTAGGTGTTACCGTAACGCTCGTAAGCCTTTTCCAGGAGCTGTTTTTCCACATCCTGCACGGCGTCATCCAATGGACATAGGTCTGATATATATATTTTATTGTTTTGTTTGCTCAGGTGGTTTAGTATATAACCCGGCAGGTGGGCAGGCATAATTTCTACCGCATCGGCGGTAACGGCCACCCGCTCGATAATGTTTTCCAACTCCCGCACGTTGCCCGGCCAGTTATAGCGCAGCAGCATCTCCCTAGTTTCGGGAACCAGCTTCTTGCTCATGCCGTATCTTTTATTTATGGCGTCCAGACAGTGTTCGGCCAGAGGGACAATATCCTCATGGCGTTGACGCAAAGGTGAAACTTCCAGCGGTATTACATTTAGACGGTAATACAAGTCTTCGCGAAATTCTCCTTCCCGAACCATCTGTTTAATGTCCCGGTTTGTGGCGGCTATAAACCGTACATCCACCTGCTGGGGGGTCGTGCCACCCACCGGGGTGACGCTTTTTTGCTGGCTTACATGAAGCAATTTAACCTGCATGCTAAGGGGTAATTCGGCCACCTCGTCCAGAAAAACGGTGCCTCCCTCACCCATTTGAATCAAACCCTTTTTCCCTGCCTTCTGGGCTCCGGTAAATGCTCCCGGGGCGTAACCGAATAGCTCGGACTCTAGCAGATTTTCCGGTATCGCGCCACAGTTAATGGATACAAAGGGGCCTTCGCCTCGCGGGCTCAGCCGGTGAATGCGGCTGGCAATAATACCCTTGCCTACGCCGGACTCACCGGTAATCAGTACCGTACTGTCCACCCCCGCCACCCGGTCAACCATACCCAGTAACCGCAACATATCGGCGCTACGGGCTACAATTTCCTTGCGCGTGGACTTATCGCTTTCCAGTTCCATTACCTGTCGGCGGTAAGCCTCGGCCAGCCGCTCGGTTTCCAACAAGCGTCTGCGCAGTTCAGTCAACTCAGACACGTCCCGAGAATTAATTACCACGCGCACAATATTTCCCTGGTCATCAAAAACCGGGTTGCCGGTAACTATCAACTCTTTGCCGCTGCGGGTTTGTTGAGAAATAGTTACCCGTTCCTTTTTATCAAAGACCATCTTGGTCACCGAGGGCGAGAAAAAGCCCTGTTCTTCCAGTTCCAACACATTTCGGCCAATCAACTCTTCGGTACTAACGCCGTAATAGGACTCCCCGGCCCGATTAATCTTTTGGGTCACCCCTTTACCGTCTATGACAAATATCTCATCAAAGGAAGCGTCAAAAATGGCTTCAAGCTCATTTTTGTCATCCCTCATTTTTTTTAGCTCATCGTGAATAACGTCCAAACCCGTAACATCCTGCAAAACAAATATCGAACCTGACAGCCTGTTACCCTCGTATACCGGTGTGCGACTCACCACGAGAGAGCGGCCATGTACGGTTAAATTTTCCACCCGGTCGGCCCTATCTGTCCACAGCACGTCGGTTAGCCTGCTGTCGGGCATGATTTCCTTAACTTGTCTCCCCACCGCCATGCGGTAACCAGTGCCCAAAATCGTCCCGGCGGCTTCATTCATAATGTCAATTCGCCCCGCAGAGTCAGTTGTAATAATCCCCGGTATACCGGCGCTCGGCTGCTGCATTACCCCACTCCCTTTCAAGCACCATTATAGCATAGTGAAAAAGAAAAGGCCCTAGAGCAGGCCTTTTAAAAGGAGGACAGTTTATATCAACGGCCGGAACAACGGCACGATGTTTTTTGAAACTTGCAACAAATCCAACTTGCAACACCTGGCACCAAAGCCTACCGCTAAGCTAATTTGAATTCACACTTGGCATCGGAGTACATTTGGGTACCAAGCCAACCGCGGATGCGCATTGCTTCAGCCAGGTGGGAGATGGCCACCATGTATGCGGCGCCTCTCATGTCGACATCCTTGCGTTTCTTGTAGAGGCAGTAAACTTCGTTAAAGGCCTCAACCATCTTTCTTTCCAGGCGCTCGTTTACTTCGTCCTCGCACCAGTAATACCCGCTGTTGTTCTGCACCCACTCGAAGTAGGATACCGTCACGCCGCCGGCGTTAGCCAGTACGTCAGGCAACACCATGATGTTTCTGGCAGCCAGGATGCGGTCGGCCTCCGGGGTGGTGGGACCGTTGGCCCCTTCCGCCACAATTTTGGCTTTAATCTGGGCGGCGTTCGCCCCGGTAATCTGGTTCTCCAGGGCGGCCGGCACCAGAATGTCACAGCTTAATGCCAGCAGTTCTTCATTGGTAATGCTTTGACTGCCCGGGAAATCCTTTACACTGCCGGTGCAGGCCTTGTGTTCTTCCAAGGTCGAAATATCCAATCCGCGCGGGTTATAAATAGCTCCGCTGGTATCACTGACCGCTAAAATCCGACAGCCGTCATCCTTTAGCAACCTGGCCGCAATAGCGCCCACGTTACCGAATCCCTGCACCACCACGGTGGCATCTTTAAGTTTCAGGCCAATGGCTCTGGCAGCCTCACGAATGGTAAACACACAGCCGCGGGAGGTGGCTTCTATCCGACCCCGCGAACCGCCCAGGATAACCGGCTTACCCGTAATGACACCAAATTCATTGTGGTTTTTGAACCGCGAAAATTCATCCATCATCCAGGCCATGACCTGGCCGTTGGTACCTACGTCGGGAGCAGGCACGTCAACTTCGCTTCCCAACACCGGCGCTATGGCACGCACGTAACCACGGCACAACCTCTCCATTTCGCCGAAGGAAAGCTCCTTGGGGTTTACAATCACGCCGCCCTTGCCGCCGCCATACGGGACGTTCAGCACGGCACACTTCAGGGTCATCCAGGAGGAAAGAGCTTTTACTTCATCCAGGTCGACATCTTGGTGGAACCGGATGCCGCCTTTATATGGACCCAGAGCATTGTTATGCTGGGAGCGGTAAGCAGTATACATTTTTACCGAGCCGTCATCCATTTGTACCGGGATGGTTACGGTCAGCACACGCTGCGGTTGGCTGAGTAGGTCATAAACCGCCCTGCCCAAATTCAGTTTCTTTACCGATGAATCGATTAGGCCGTTAACAATTTCAAAGCTATTGATTTCTTTGTTCATTTACGGCACCCCTTTTCTTTGTTACAGCTTTCCCGCTACTTACCTATTAAATTAAGCAAAAAGGATGCCAGATATATGACAAACATCAAAAAAATAAAACCCGCACCATACAAGGCTTTAGTCTAGTGCAACCAGTATAACCTTCAAAAACTTGCTCTTATTAATGCTAAATGACATGATTAACTCTAAAGTGATGCTGTATACAATGGACACTAACTTACTCAAGGAATACAAGAAGAATAAATGCATAAGCAAACTAACCATAATGCAATATCGCATTAAATATTCGTCTCATTTTCGTATCTCATTCTGATATTGATACCTAATTCGGCCCTGACCCCGAAAGGACTTCTTTGCCGCAGCACAGAATTTAATACCAAAACAGGCCCCTGGCAATCCGGCCGACCAAGGAAGTGGAACACATGTCGCTGTTATCCGTCATAGCCAATACTGCCCAGCAGGTAGCTGAGGCAATTTCTGCAGTGCTGGACGTGGAAACCCAAATTTTGGACGATGAATACACCATTGTCGCCGCTACCGGCAAATACAGGGAACTAGTGGGCACTAAGGACGCCGAAGCCTACCACCCTGATGAAGAATTCCTGTATACACGGGTGTTTCGCACCGGCATGTCCTTTGTTATCGATGACCCGCAGGACAGTATGTACGGCCCCATTTTAATTGGTGAGGTTGGGGAGATTTGCTGCCCCATCAAGTTAAACGGAAAGGTCATCGGGGCCATGTCACTGGTGGCATTTGACAAAAGCCAGAAAGACAAACTCCAGGACAAAAAGGAACAACTTAAAAATTTTCTGCACCGCATGGCTTTCCTGCTGGCATCCCGGGTATCTGAAACCGAAGCTTACAAAAGGCTGGAGATAGACTCCAACAAAATGCAAATCATAGTGGAATCCATTAACCAGGGTTTAATTTCGGTAGACCGGTGCGGCGCGATAACTCATTGCAATAGCTATGCCGAGTCGATTATCGGGATTGAGAAAAAATATATGCTGGGGCGCCTTATCACTGAAATATGGCCCCGTTCCCCGATTTCCGAGGTACTTAAAACGGGTCAAGGTTACGAAGAAAAAGAAGAAATCTACGGCACACCTCCATACCAAATGCATTTCTTGGTTACTGTCACCCCTATCTGCAGCGGCGGCGCAACTGTGGGAGCGGTCATTTCGTTCCGCAACATGTCCGTCGTCCGCCAACTGGCCTATGATCTGACTGATAATAAGGTCGCGCTGGAACTGGATCATATCGTGGGCAATAGCAAAAATATTGTAGAGGTGAAATACCAGGCCCTGCGGGTGGCCCGGAGCAATTCCACCATATTAATCACCGGCGAAAGCGGCACCGGCAAAGAACTATTTGCCCGGGCCATACACTACGCCAGCCCCCGGCGCAAAAAACCGCTGGTCATAGTTAATTGCGGGGCTATCCCGGAAACATTATTGGAAAGTGAGCTTTTCGGCTACGAAGAAGGGGCCTTTACCGGGGCCAGCCGGGGCGGACGCCCGGGAAAATTCGAGCTGGCCGGCGGTGGCACTATTTTTTTAGATGAAATTGGGGATTTACCGCTGCATCTGCAGGTAAAGATTCTGCACATTTTACAGCGGCGCATTGTCGAGCGGGTGGGAGGCAATACCCCCATCCCGGTGGACGTACGCATCATTGCCGCTACCAACCGCAACCTGGAAGCAATGTGTGCCGCAGGGGAATTTCGCGAGGATCTTTATTACCGGCTAAACGTGATTCCCATGTTGATACCGCCGCTGCGCAGCCGCCGGGAGGATATAATCGTGCTGATGGAATGTTTCCTTAAAAAATACTGCGGGCTTCTGGATAAGGGCATTGAACATTGCAGCGATAACGTTGTCCAGGCCTTTACCCGGTACCACTGGCCGGGCAATGTAAGGGAACTTGAAAACGCAGTGGAGTACGCTGTAAATATGGAGTCCGGTAAAATCATTTCCCTAAACAGCATCCCAGGTAAAATTAGAAACCACTGGCTGGGACACGACCCGGAGAACATCCACCTGAAACACCATCTAGAGGACGCCGAAAGAGACCTGTTGGCCCAAAAAATCGTGGAACTTTCCGGACACAACCTGAGCAAAAAAGAAATAGCCCGCCTGATGGGCATCAGCCGGGCCACATTATACCGCAAAATCAAGCAGTACGGTATTAAAGTAAATAACATCTAACTAATTTATTTTACCGGCCGCTTAAACAGCCAAACACTTCGTATATTATCTTTAGCGCTGCCCAGCAGGTAATATCTGAGCGATCCATGCCGGGGGACACTTCTACTATATCCATGGCCTTTACCGGTAGATTAGCCACGATTAGTTTGACCAGTTCCAAGAGTTCTCTGCTGGTTAGGCCGCCGGCTTCGGGGGTGCCGGTGCCCGGCGCAAAAGCAGGATCCAGCACATCAATGTCCAGCGTAAAGTAAATAGCTTCATAATTACGATAATGCGCTTCCATATCCCGATACAGAGCCGCGATACCCCGACTGTATACGTCGCGGGCCTGTATGACAGTGATTTCGGGATGCTGGCGCAAGAAATCCAGCTCTTCCTTTTCGTAAGATCGGATACCCAGCAAGGTAAGATCCCCGGGATTAATCACCTCGTCCAAACTTCTGCGTTCGGTGCAGGCGTGAGACCAGTGATGACCGTCATATGAATTACAAAGGTCACAGTGGGCATCGAAGTGGATGACGCCGATTTTACCGCTTTCCCGCTTACCGCCTCTTTCCGCAATATTATAGCGGCCAAAAGCCTTTTGCAGTGGGATAGTCACCGAGTGATCCCCGCCCAGAAACAGGCAGAACTTACCGGTGGTTAGCAGGGCATAGGCCCTATCCTCCACGGTCTTGAAGTAACGCTCCCAGTTCAGATCCACTTGGACATCACCGGCATCAAAAACCTTAACCTGGTTCAGATAGACGCCATCTTCAGTGGTGGCTGGCAGGTATCGAGAAAGATACCTGATTTTTTCTGGAGCCTGGTAGGCTCCCTTACCGCAGCTCACCGCCAGATCGAAGGGAACCCCCATGATGCAGACCCGCGCTTCATCGCGTTTATTCGTAAGGAGCTCACCCCACGGGTGGGTGTCAATCATGTCAGTTCACCTCGCGTAACTATTAAATACCGCCAAACCAGTTTTTAACCGGCATAACGTTACCGTCCATGTCTTTTAGGGGCATGGGCGGACTGCTCTTTTGTGTCAATAGCGATACCACCACCAACATGATGATGGATACAATAAAAGCCGGTACCGAACCGATATACACTGCGTCCCAGATGGCCCACTCGGTGTAAACCACGCCTTCTTCAATAATGCCGACATTGGCTTCACTGGTGGCAGGCAGGTAGTAGAATATAAAGGCGATCCAGGACAGGAAACCGCCGGCCATCGCCGCCAAAGCGCCGGGTTTATTGGATTTCTTCCAAAAGTAACCCCCTACATAAGGCGCTACCAAGCCCACCAGGATCACGCTCCAAGCAATGACCATCAGCCGATAGATTGTTTCGGCGTACAAGGCCAGAAGCAGAGAAGCAATGGCCACCACCGGCACCATCATCCGAGTCAGGCGCAGGGTGTCCTTCTCGCTGGCGTCTGGTTTAAAGTAACGCAGCCCGTTGTAGCCGATAACCGCAGAAGCCGCCAGCAATGCGCTATCCGAACTGGACATCAGCGCCGCCACCAGACCGGCCACAAATATGGCGGTTAATATTGGCGGCAAGAAGTTAATAGCCAGCCAGGGTAAAATCATTTCCGTGTCGGGGACACCTAATTCGGGCATCAGTTCAAACATGGCGATACCGGCGATAACCGGGATCATGCCAATGGTAACATAAAGCAGGGCCGCAAGATAAGAAGCCCGGACAGCGGTTTTTTCATCCTTGGAAGATAATACCCGCTGCATCAGGTCCTGGGCCGGGATGCTGCCCAGACCAATGGCCAGCCAAGCACCAGCGTAGTAGAACCAGCCCGGCAATCCAATGTAACCAAGGTAACCGGATTCACCGGCGGGTCCCATGGCAAAGGCGGGCAATTCCGCCCAGTTGCTAGCATTAGCAATGAAATTGCTCCACCCGCCGACATGAGATATCACCGCCGGCAGCAGGATTAGCAAACCAGCTGATAAGATAATCATTTGAACTACGTCGGTCAGAGTAACCGACCACATGCCGCCCATATAAGTATAGGCGACCAGTACCACGCAGGACACCAAAATACCTACCCACAGGGGTAAACCCAGGAACATTTGCAGAATGGCACCAAAGGCCACTAGCTGAGCTCCCACCCAGCCCGATTCGGCTATAACTATTACGGCAGTGGACAGCATGCCCATTTCCCGGCCGTAACGGATTTCAAAAAAGTCCACCAGGGTCATGTATCCACCCCGGCGCATCAACCGAGCGAAGAAAAGACCGGTTAGCAGCAAGCACAGCGCCGCTCCCCAGGGGTCGAAAATAACCCCCTGATTACCAAACAGGTAAGCATTGGCCGCGCCGCCCATCATGGTGCCGGCACAAAACCAGGTGGCAAACAAAGTACCGGTGGCAAAAAACAAGTTTAGGCGCCTGCCGGCCACAATGTAATCGGCGGCCCCGGTTATTTTTTTGGAAGAGTACCACCCGATAAAGAGCATGATCACCATGTAAATACAAAAAACAATAGCCACAATGTTGGTGTATTTATATGTTCCTAATTCCACATCGCTGCCTCCTCTTAAAAAGCCTCATTCTATTAACACCAAATTGCACACACACTGACAGTTTTTATACGCTAATCCCTGCTTATAATTATCGAATTACACCACCACCTTAAATTTGCTTTTATGGTACATACAGGCATTTAAATAACACAATGGCGCCACCGGCACACAATGTCCAGGACATTGTTGTGCCCGGCGGCGCCATTGCCGCTACCCACCAGCAACCACGGGAAAGACGGTTAAATTAACATCTTCCCCCAGGCAGCTGTCCAGGTTTACTTTAACGTTATTTATAGCCAGCAGGCCGACATGTTTTTCATCCAGGCCAAGTTTAATTAATACATCGCGCACTGTTGCACGCGGAGGAACCACGAGGATAATGTGCTTTTCGCCCCGGCTCACCGCAAGGGGACCTTTGAGCTCCACTGCTACCCTCATATATACACCTACTTATCCTTACAGAGGATGTTCAAAATTCACAGCCTACTCAAAAACATTGCATGCACCTTAAGCAGCCTAAAATATTGCCCTAAGATTAATCGCCAATAAATAATAATATACCTAAAAACCTTGTCCCTAGTGAAGAACTTTTTTAACCTCGACCCGACGACTCCCTTAACGGAGCCCGAGCAGGTTCAACTTGTCCTGACCGGGTTGGCCGGATTCATCCCAACCCCGCAGGCTGTAGTATTGGGCCAGCATGTTTTTGAAATCCGCCTCGGGCAGGGTTTTGCCCGCAGTGGCGCCGGACGGCAGTGGTTGACTGTATATACGCTGCGGCAAAACGTCATCTTGGCTGGAAAACCCTTCGCGGATATTGAACAGGCGAGCCAGGTTAAAAATGCGTTCTCCGGCCAGTTCCAGGTCTCCGGCAGTGATTTCCCGGCCCAGCAGGGCGGCCAACATTTCGGCCATCACATCAAAGGATAGAGCCCAAAAATCGCACAGGATGAGCGAAAATTTAGCGGCGTTGTAATGTTGCAAATCCTTTACCAGCCCGGCTTTACCCTCAATGGTAAACGGGTCAAGTTCTCCGTAAGCCTCGTCTGCTGCCGGCCAGGCACTCATGTGACAGGCACCGCGCGGCGCTGTGGCAAAAGCAAGGCCCATGCCCCAAGACCCCCGGGGGTCATAACCCGGGAATTCCAATCCTTTAACCTGCATGGCATAATCTTGACCACCGTAAATTTGGGCCAGAGCCCGCACACCCCGGGCCAGTTCTTTGCCAAGGCCATCGCCGGCGGCAATGAGGCCGGGTACCTGCAAATATTTTTCTACATCCCCAAAGCGAATTCCGAAATCATGAATACCTTTTTCGGTGAGTTCCATGGCAAAGGCAGTTACCCCGCCGGCGGAAATAGTGTCCAACCCCAGATCATCGCATAGGCGGTTGAATTCCACAATGGCTTCCAGGCTACCTATGCCGCAGTTGGAACCGGCAATGGATAGGGTTTCATATTCAGGCCCCTCAACAGCCGAACGCCCGGCCCTTACAAAGTTGCCGCAGCCTAGTCCGCAGCTGGTACAGCCTTTTTTAGCGGTCCGTACCGCGGCCACCGATTCAGACTTAATTTGATTAAACGCGTCAAAAGTGCCCTGCTGAAAATTATTGGTCGGTAAAATACCGGTAGTCTGAGATAACTCTACGAGCATGGGGGTTCCATCGGTGTATGCCCACAGGTTGGTATCCGTTAAAAGATCATTTTTAAAGGCATTATAAGCAACATCCATTAGTTTGGCTGCGTCGGCGGCCAACACCCCGCCTGTACCCCTTACCGCAACGGCCTTTAAATTCTTGCTGCCCATAACAGCACCTACACCGCCTCGACCGGCCTGACGGTACAGTTCTGATGAAATGCAGGCAAAGGATACCATGTTCTCCCCGGCGGGGCCGATGGATAGCACACTGCTGTCTTCACCATGCGCTTCTTTAAGTTTATTTTCAGTGGCATGACAGCCTAATCCACGACATTCACCGGCATTTTTTATCTCTACCCGATTGTCTTCTATCCACAGGTAGACAGGCTCGGCAGCTTTGCCCTCAATGATAACCGCGTCATAACCGGCGCGTTTTAGTTCGACGGCGGCAGTACCGCCAATGGAGCAGTCCAAAATGGTGCCTGTACCCGGTGACTTGGTGACAATGGAAAGTTTGCCCGAACAGGGTACCACCGTGCCGGTAAATGGGCCGGTGATTAGGATTAGTTTATTATCTGGAGCTAGCGCATCAATACCCGGGGCCAGTTCCTCGTACAGGTACTTGATGCCCAGGCCCTTGCCGCCTAGAAACAAGCCTGCCCATTTTGGGTTCAGCTTTTCAACCACAGAACTGCCTGCGGTAAGGTTAATGCGTAAAATTTTTCCTTGATAACCAGGCATATCAATTCACCTCCCTGGCGGTTAGCGCCCCATGGGGGCACCAATTAACGCAGCGCGGATTGCCCTGGCAACCGTCACATAACAGGGGAAAACCCTCTTTGTCGGCCCGCAGAACCCCGGTGGGACAGGCCTCCACACAGGTGCCGCAACTCGTACACTGGTCTCGATCCAGGGTCAACCCCTGCTCACCGGACAGGATGGCGCCCGTCGGGCAGACTTCCACGCAATTTAGACACAGGTCGCAGAGCCTAGCTTCGTTAACCAGCGTGTCCGACCGATAGCAAGAAATCACCTGCAACCGCGCCAGGCCCGGGTTAAATTGCCCTTCCTTGTGCCCGGAACAGGCCAGTTCACACAGGTGGCAGCCAATACATTTTTCAGGCTGGTAGTTAAACTTCACAGCACAGCCTCCTTTATAAAATTCTCAAGTATACAGGAGTCAGTAGTCAGAATTCAGAATGACCTGAGTATAGCTCAATTCGCGATTATAAAACTTAAACATTGTTACTTAAGCATTCGCAACACGAGACTGTTTTAAGAGATTTTTGGCATTTTTTATACTGACTCCTGACTCCTGACTCCTGACTCCTGTTTTGTTTTATAGGCTGGCGTTAACTTCCTTTAACGTGTCAGCCAACCTTTCAATTACTTGGTCCTGCTGTTCCCTACTAATGGTGAGGGGTGGTTCAATACGGATGGACTTGGCATTGATCAGGGTGCCGGCAACTAGTACGCCCCGGGCAAACAATCCTTTGGCCACTTCATAACCCAGTTCGTCGTTTACAAACTCAATGCCGATCATCAGGCCCCTGCCCCGCACCGCATCAACCACGGCCGGGTACTGCCGGGCCAGCGGCAACAGTTTGCTCATCATATAAGCACCTGATTCAGCGGAACGCTGAGGCAGTTTTTCTTCCATCAGTACATTAATATTAGCGATAGCTGCCGCGCAGCACACGGGGTTGCCGCCGAAAGTAGTGGTGTGTAGGAAGGGATTTTCTATTAACTTTTCCCATATTGGTTTTCTGGCCACGGTGGCACCGATGGGCATAATTCCACCGCCAAAAGCCTTGGCCAGGCAAAGGAGGTCGGGCACTACATTGTTGCGCTCACAGGCGAACATTGTTCCGGTGCGTCCCATCCCGGTCTGCACTTCATCCAGGATTAACAGGGTGCCGTACTGGTCGCAAAGTTCGCGCAGTCTGGGCAAGTAGTCGTCCGGCGGTATGATTACGCCCCCCTCACCCTGGATGGGTTCTACGATTACCGCCGCTACGTCTTCACCTACAAAAGCACAGCTTTCCAGCATCATGGCCACAGCATCGGCATTACCGTAAGGCACATGATGGAAACCCGGCATTAGCGGTAGAAAGGGCTTACGGAATACGCCCTTGGCGGTGGCGCTAAGCGACCCCAGGGATTTACCGTGGAAAGCCCTGGTGGTGGATATAAAGCCGCGCCTGCCGGTGTACATTTTAGCAAACTTTATGGCGGCTTCAACAGATTCGGTGCCGCTGTTGACAAAAAACACATATTGCAGGTCACCGGGAGTAATATCGGCCACCAGTTTAGCCAAAAAAGCGCGCAGCGGATCCAGAAGTTCCTGACTGTGCAGGGCCTGGCGTTTAAGCTGGTCGGTGACCGCTTTCATTACCTTGGGGTGCCGGTGTCCTACGTTATAAATACCGTAACCGCCCAGACAGTCTATAAATTCCTTGCCCCAGATATCGGTGAAGGTGGAACCGGAGTCTTTCCATTCTACGGATGTGTAGTCGGTGGATACAGATTTGCGATAGTCTAAGAACCCCGGGTTCACATTTTCCCGGAATCCTTCTACAACCTCTTTGACCACCCATTCTTTTTCCTCGGTGGTCAGCTCTTCCCGGGCAATCAGATTCAAATATTTTTGTGATGCAGCAATTATATTGTCATAATTCTTATTCATTTTTTCCTCCCCACAGACATTTTGTTCATTTATATTGCAACAGTTTAGTTTTCTTAAAGATTAAAACTTAAGCAAACAAAATGCCACCCCCTATGGGGGTGGCTAAAAGGCGCATTATGCCTGTCATCCGGCCTTTTGTTGATCAATAAGCCGGCCCGGACTGTCTCATTCATGAGACGCCGAAGTTGTATGCTCACAATACACATAGGCATTAAATGTTGAAAAAATGCGCCAACTGTTTTCTCAATGCATACCTGTAAATAACATCACGCGTCATACATTCTTGAACACATATGTGACTCTAAGACCGGGTTACTTAATTAATGCGCTCGGTTTTCCATGCAGTCTCACACGTAAGACACTGTCTCGTTCGTGATGCAGCGGCATACAAAGTACTTTTTTAGATCCAATTGCGCAAGCGATAGTAATCATCCACCATCTGCGCCAGTTCGGCTTGGGTAATCCCGTTTTGCCCGTCGTTAATCTTTTCCTTGTATAACCTGGCCGGCAGATTGTCGTCGGCTCTGGTGAATCCTTGGCGCAGATTGAATGCGCGGTTGGAGTCAATAATCCGGTTGGCCACTGCCCACAGTTCTTCCTTGGTATAATCCCAGCCGGTTAACGCTTTGTTCAAATCAACCAGCAGTTCCCAGGGAATTAGATCCCTAAAAAATACGCACAGGATTTGGGCGTTGAATATGGTGAGCCGGTTTTCAAAATCAATGAACAGCTCAGCCTTGCCTTCGGTGGTGGACGGGTCAATCATACCCGCCAGTTCGGGCTTGTAAAAGGTGGCCCGCAAGTGACAGGCGCCCCTGGCGGAGGTGGCATAAGCCAGACCCATTCCTTTAAGCACCCGGGGGTCATAACCGGAGGGTTCCAAACCCTTTACATGGATAGCTAATTCCTCAAGACCCAGGCGGGCCGCTGCCTCTTTGATGCCCAGAGCCAGGGTTGCACCAAGGCCCTTACGCTCAGCGATTTGTTTGACCAGTTCAACGGCAGCGTCCATATCACCGTATCTGACCGGGGCGTCGATAAGGCCTCGCTCCACCCCTTCCATTACCAGACCTACCAAATTGCCGGCGGTGATGGTGTCCATACCAAGCCTATCGCACAAGTCGTTTAGATAAGCCACCTGGTCCAGCCGATTAATTGAACAAAGACCCCCGAAAGCGAATATTGTTTCGTATTCCGGCCCTTCAATTTCCAGTCCGGCGTACTCACCGGAAGCAATAACAGTGTGCTGGCCGCAGGCCATAAAGCAGTTGGGGCAGGCGCCGGGCTTAACCTTGTGCTGCTGCAGCAGCGTGTCGCCGCTGAGATTCTCCCAGTTGGGATCTACGCCCCGGTTCCAGTAGCGGTTGGGGAAGGCCTTGGCTCCGTTCATGATTCGCACCATTACTGTAGTGCCATAGGTACGATAATTTTCCACTCCGGGGTTATCCTTGCCGGCATCCCGGATTTTTTTGGTTACTTCCTTTAGCAATTTCGGGTCTGCGATTTGGGCCTGAGCACGGCCATGAAAAACTACAGCTTTTAGTTTCTTGGCTCCCATTACAGCACCCATACCGGTTCGCCCGGCAGAATGCCAGCGGTTGTTTTCGATGCAAGCAAAACTAACTAATTTTTCACCGGCCGGACCGATTACCAGAGCCTGGGCCTCCGACCCACCCGCTTTGGCTAAAGCAGCCTCTTCGGCATCATGGGTGTCCATACCCCAAAGCGATGAGGCATCGTGAAATACCACCCCGCCGTCGCTTATTTCCAGGCAGACGGGTGCACTGGCAATACCTTCAATAATTATGGCGTCGTAGCCGGTGCGGCGCATGACCGGTGCCACCCGGCCGCCGGAATAAGATTCGGCGTAGCCACCCGTCTGTGGCGAGCGACTATAAACGCCGTAACGACTGCTGCCTACCATAACCGTGTCGGTGGCGGCGCCGGTAGTAAAAATCAGTTTATTTTCCGGTCCCAGGGGGTCAACTCCCGGGCCGACGTTTTCCAGCAGCAGATATGACCCAAGTCCCTTGCCCCCCAGGTACTGCCGCAGCACTTGTTCCGGAATCTCTTCTACCGCATATGTTTTCCCGGTTAAGTCAACGCGCAGTAGTTTACCGTAAAAACCTTTCATTAATTAACACCTCCCCGGGGTGGATCTTAACAAATTTAACCTTGGCATTTAGCAACGGCTTGTTCCAGGACATCCAATCCGCGGTTAAGCTGCTCATCGGTAATGGCAAGCGGAATTAGAGTTCTAATGACGTTACTAAAAATGCCCGCGCCGATTACAATGACACCGTTTTCAATGCAGTACTTGGATACGGCAGCCGCCTCATCCTTGGCCGGTTCTTTGGTTTCACGGTTCTTAACCAGTTCAATAGCATTCATGGCACCCAGTCCGCGTACGTCACCAATGACCGGGTATTTATCCTTCATCTCAAGCATGCGGGCGCGCGTTTTTTCGCCAATCTGACGGGCGCGTTCAACCAGGTTTTCTTTTTCCATATAATCAATAGTTGCTAGCGCCGCGGCACAGGAAACAGGGTTGCCGCCATAAGTGCCGCCAACGTGTCCGGGTTCGGGTGCGTTCATGATTTCCGCCCGGCCCACAACACCGCTCAGCGGCATGCCGGAGGCAATGGACTTGGCCACAGTCATCAGGTCAGGCTCTAGTCCCCAGTGCTCGCTGGCAAACATTTTGCCGGTGCGTCCGAAACCGGTTTGTACTTCGTCGGAGATAAAGACTATGCCGTGCTTGCGGCAAATTTCCTGCAGCCCGGGCAGAAACTCTTTGGGCGGCACAATGAAACCGCCTTCACCCTGTACAGGCTCGATGATCATCGCTGCCACGTTCTCGGGTGCCACTTCGGCGGCAAACATGCGATCAAACTGTTCTAAACAGTGCATACCGCAACCGGGGTAGGTGGAGCGATAGTAACAGCGGTAGCAGTAAGCCGATGGTATTTTATATACTTCCGGCGCATAAGGCCCAAACCCGAACTTGTAGGGCTTCACTTTACTGGTCAGGGTCATGGTCATCAACGTCCGACCGTGGAAGGCGCACTCAAATGAGATAACACCCGTACGTTTGGTGTAAGCCCGGGCTATTTTTACTGCGTTTTCCACACACTCGGCGCCGCTGTTGATAAACATGGCCCGTTTGTCGTAACTGCCTGGCGAAATGGCAATCAATTTCTCCGCCAGGTCCAGGTAAGGTTCATACATGGTAACCATAAAACAGGTATGCAGCAGTTTCTCCGCTTGGTTTTTAATGGCCTCTACCACCGGGGGCGGGCAATGGCCGGCGTTTAAAGTACCGATTCCGGCGTAAAAATCAATATATTCGTTACCTTCCACGTCGATGATGGATGCACCCTTGGCCTCTTTGACAAATATGTTGGTTGTGTTGGAAATACCTCTGGCTATTAATTGCTGCTTCCTGGCTAACAGTTCATCATTGGTTCTAGTCATCTTTTTTACCTCCGTCGTTAATATTACCTTTTAGTACAAGGTGTTTTTACTTTTAACGGAACTGTCTTTATATTTTAAATTATACATGCAAAATCGTTACCTGAATTGTAAAAAGCCCATGCACCAAGCGGTGACATTAGAAAGTCCATTAATATGGCAGATAGTCAAGATTGTTTCCAGTAGACAGCCGTATTGGTAATAAAAACCGTTGTCTAACCTGCTTAAACGGATATAGATCTCTAGATTAATGCATAGATGCATTAAAAGTTTGAGATGCCCTTGGGATTAGCCGCTGAAAAGTCAAATCCTTAAACTTAATGTCGATCAATGTAATAATTTGTTGGCATGTAATTTGAAACAATATTCAAAAGAATTTATTTTATTTTTAGACAATTATAACAGGGAGGCGGTGGACAAAAAAACTAATGAATAGGAATTTAAAGGTCAAAACAATGCCAAAAAACTGTTGTAGTAATGTACATGCCTAGTTATTCTAATGGAAGGAGTGAGTTTTTTGTCTAATAATTCAGGTTTTGCAAGGGTGTTGTCAAGGCGCGACGTCCTGGCCCTGGCTTTTGGTGCCATGATCGGCTGGGGTTGGGTGGTACTGGCCGGAGAATGGATTCGTGCTGCGGGTTCAGTCGGAGCTATGATTGCGTTTGTAGTCGGCGGAATTTTAGTTACCTTTGTTGGATTAACCTATGCCGAGTTGGCTTCCGCAATGCCCAAAGCCGGTGGGGAATTGTTGTACAGCTACCGCGGCTTGGGGGTTTTGCCCTCATTTATATGTGCCTGGACCATCGTATTAGGTTACATTTCGGTGGTATCCTTTGAAGCCGTGGCGCTGCCTACCGTGGTTGAATACCTATTCCCCGGGTACAAGCAAGGTTACCTTTGGACAGTGGCGGGGTGGGATGTATACGCCAGCTGGGCACTGGTGGGCATAGCCGGTTCCATTGTGCTTTGTATTGTTAATTACGTGGGTGTTAAAATGGCGGCTTTCATGCAAACTGTATTCACGATTTTTATTGCCGCCGGCGGTATCATGCTTATCACAGGCAGCCTTTTTAACGGCAGCACGGCTGACATGCAACCGCTATTCACCGGAGGCATGGCCGGTATTTTTACAGTATTAATTATGACTCCATTTATGTTTGTGGGGTTTGACGTTATCCCCCAGGCTGCGGAGGAAATGGATATTCCGCATAAAACCATTGGTAGAATTTTAATTGCCTCGGTTTTAATGGCGTCAGTTTGGTATGTTTTAATTATTTTTGGCGTGTCCCGGGCTTTAAGCCCTGCCGAACTGGAAACCACGGGTTTGGCCACGGCGGACGCCATGACGGCTCTTTTTGGCGGAGCATGGGCCGGAAAACTTCTGGTGTTGGCCGGCATTGCCGGCATTGTAACCAGCTGGAACGGCTTTTATATTGGGGCCAGTCGCCTGCTCTACGCTATGTCCCAGGCCAAGATGCTGCCCGAATTTTTGGGCCGGCTGCACCCGAAGTATAAAACCCCTTACAATGCAATTATTCTTATCGGCGTTATATCCTCAATAGCACCCCTTTTCGGAAGAAGTATGTTAGTTTGGCTGGTAGATGCCGGCGGACTTGGTGTTGTAGTAGCTTACCTGGCAGTGGCGTTATCCTTCCTGGTACTTAGGTATAGGGAGCCCAATATGCCCAGACCTTTTACAGTTTCCAACGGTAAACTGGTCGGTTTTATTGCCGTATTAATGAGTATCGGCATGGCCATTATGTACCTGCCCGGAAGCCCGTCGGCACTGGTGTGGCCATATGAATGGGTCATAGTTTTGGGCTGGATGGCGCTGGGCGTGGTATTTTATATCTTTGCCAAGATGAAACATGGTAATGAGGCAGACCGATTGTTGAATGAAAAGGTACGTGATAATTCATAAGCACGGCCTTTTATATAAAATAAAGCCCGGGGTAACTCCCGGGCTTTATTTTTGCAGCTATGTCTTGCCTGACAATACTTTTAATGTTGGTTGTAGTGGGCGAAGGCTAGTTTTTCATATTTTGCTGGTGCCGCGTTAGCAGCATGGGTGTCTATCCTCCGGTGATATACGGAATTAAAACGATGGAATCGTTTGGTTCCAGCAAGACATCCCAACTGCGCCTTTCGCCGTTGACGGCTATAAAACCAATGTATGCGGGGGGAATGCCTAGCCGCATAATTAATTGTTGCAGCGTAATTGGCTGCTGCAACTGCATATTTATTTTAGCTTGCTTGTATTGTTCAACGGTAACATGCCTGGCCAAAGCTATGCCCAAGTCAACTGTTACGGTAAAGTTTTGGGTATCATGCATAATCCATCACTTCCACAAGTATTTTCTTCTATTAAGCCTAGTACTTATGTATCCATTACCACTAAAACGCATCCTTTCCATAATCACGGCAGAGTACCAGTAAAAACTACTATAAAAACTACTACCTGCACTATTCCGAGAACATGAAAAAAGCTAGTATTAACACGCCAGGCTAAAGATATAATGCATATGGGCATTTACATTATTACGCAAAACTATGCCAAGCAGTCAGCCACTACTTTAATGAATAATGCCATATAGCATTAAATAAATGTCAATGGACATTAAATATCGATCATTAAAAATACGTGATCATGGTAAAAGCGAGGTCAGGCTTTTAAGAGCCTGACCTCCAACTTCTCACTATTTGCCTGAGTTCTTGATGGTTATCTCAATATATTCATCCAGACCCGACAGCCTTTTTCGGGCGGCAACCCCGCCCATAATCAGGTTGGCCGGATCTGACGCCCGTACTGCGGCAAGTTCTTCATCGGTAGGCTCCGGGGCCACCTTTAGGTCAGGAGCAATTTTGAGCTCCCAGCCCACCAGGGATTTAATATCCTGGACATCTACCCCCGGATAAATGGTATCCAGGTACATTTCGTTAGTAGATGTATCAAATCTAAACAGCGCCTTATCAGTAACCACTGCCGCAGGGCCGCTGCCCAAAAGGCCTGCCTTCTTTCTAGCATTCGGCGACCCGTCCAGGAAACCCGGGGTGGTAAGGTAATCCACCTTTTCGACAAACCGCAAAGGCTCCAATCTAAGCATCACCACTACGCGGCCGATATTGGAACCGATGTCGTTCCCGCCACCGCTGCCCGGCAAACGCACTTTGGGCGAGTGATAGTCCTGGTCGCCAAAGATGGCTGTGGTATTGAGGTTACCGTATTTATCCACCTGAGCCGCGCCAAGCACGCCCACGTTATAGTAACCGCACTGCATGTCACTGAATACCCGCCATTCAGAGGTAAGGCACAGTGCTCCGTCAGCAGCCGAGGAATCACCCACGTTAAAATCGACCCTGTATTTTTGCGGCCCAATGCAGCCGGATTCATAGACTATATTCAAGTTGGGGGCGTGAAAACGCTTGGCGGTGATGCCGGCTACCAAGGGTATGCCTATTCCAACGAATGCCACTTCCCAGTCCCTGAATTCTTTAGCGGTCATTATGGCCATTAATTCAGATGCCGTGTATTTTTGATTGCCCATCTTGATCCTCCTTAACCCGGGATACGGTTGAAATGGCGTTCCATGGTCATCAGATTCTGCAGCCGGCTCCAGCCCACTTTGGCACAGTAATCGGCATGGTCTGCTGATCCGAAAACATAACGATCCAGCCAGCGCAGAAATTGGTCCCTGTCCTTGGCTGATTCGTGGTAGTCGCCACAGAACAGCACATCGTAGGCGTAATAGCCATAACAGGACTGCGGATGGCAGCCATAAGGCACCTGTACAACAGCGTCGGCACAATAAAAGGGGATTAAAGTCATGTTGCCCTGGCGCCTAATTTCATCTGTGGAAACAATTTCCTCACAAGTAATTATAGTATGTTTGGCGGCCCGGGCCTTGTTTTCGTCATTGCCGGTAAAACCCCATACCTGGGCGTTGCCCATGGCGTCCGCCCGCTGCACGTGGATAATGGCAACGTCCGGATGAGCAGCCGGCACCAGAGCCACCGGCTCGCCTTCATAAGGATCGTTAATGATTTTAATCCGCTGGTTGTACTTGACGATATCAGTACCCAGCATTGATTTGGTAGCCATAAACGGTATGTTCAAGCTGCCGGCCAGGTAACGCATGCTGATTCCCGCATTGGACCAGTCTTCCATTTCGATCTTGGCGGGAATCCCCTTTTCCACCGACCGTCTGATGTTAGGAGCTAAGCCAATGGCTCCGTAACCCAGATAGGCACCTTCCCACCTTTTAACCGCGCCGGCTCCCACCAGTAAATCCATCATATCTGTTTTACTGTCGTCGATAACCGTAAGGTTTTTAATGCCCTGCCTGATTATTTCATGCACGGCAGCGACACAGTCCCTGCCGATAAACCCGCCGAAAGTGATACTGCAATCGTCTTTTACAAACTTTCCTATGGCATCTTTTAATGTCATCTGCTTGTTTGCATTATTATTGCCATTCAAACCCAGTTCCTCCCCCAATGATGAGCTTTCAGTGATCACGCATTAAGTTAATATTTAAGCTTTAACTTCTGATAAAATCGCCGCCCCTGGCTTTTTGCCCCTGGTAAAATTGGCCACCAAGGCAACTGCAATCATTGTCAGGCCGGCAATGTCAGTATAGAATTGTGGGTGCAGCGATAACAACGCCCCGCCTATTAGCAATAACCTTTCCCACCAAACTGCTTTGGTAATTACATAACCGATATTTCCGCCCGCCAAAGCCATTACGCCAATAGCGGCTGTAGTAAATGCCCATGCAATATGCATGCCGTCACCCACGCCAATAAGGGCTGGTTCGACAGCAAATAGGAAAGGTACAATGAAAGCGGCCAAACCCAATTTGCAAGAAGTAATACCTATCTTCATCGGATCCTCCTTGGCTATGCCGGATGCCGCGTAGGCGGCCAAAGCCACCGGAGGTGTAATGGCGGAAATTATGGCAAAATAGAACACAAACAGGTGGGCGGCCAGTGGCAGTACCCCCATATTAATTAGAGCGGGTGCAGCCATGGTGCCGGTAACAATATAGGCCGCCGTCGTTGGCAGTCCCATACCCATTAAAAGGGCCACCAGGGCCGTCAGCAGCAGGGCCAGCCAAAGAACGCCACCTGAGGCTGCTACTATAGCGGCGGAGATTTTCAAACCGGCACCGGTGAGGTTAATGCTGCCGATGACCAGGCCGGCGGCGGCGCAAGCCAGCGCAACTGTCACGGTGTTGCGTGATGCTACTATGGCGCCATCTTTAAATCGTTCGAAATTGATGCGGCTGTCCTTGCTGACAAAAGAAATGATAAACATGCTGATAATGGCATAAAAACCAGATCTGATGGGGGTGTATTGCAACACCGCCAGGAAAAACACCAGCACGAACAAAGGGAGCAGGAAATACCAGCCATCTTTTAGTACCGCCCTGGCCGATGGCAATTCCGCTTTGGGCAGCCCTACCAAGCCAAGCCTGCTGGCTTCAAAATGGACCCCAAAAAGAACGCAGAGGTAATAAAGTGCGGCCGGGATAATAGCTGCCACCACCACTTGGATATATGGGATGCCCAAAAATTCAGCAATTATAAATGCGGCAGCACCCATAATGGGAGGCATCAACTGACCGCCGGACGAAGCGCAAGATTCCACTGCGCCGGCAAAGTGTGGCCGGTAACCGTTATTTTTCATTAGTGGTATGGTAAAAGTACCCGTGCCCACCACATTGGCCACCGCACTACCGTTAAGAGAACCCATAAAGCCGCTGGCCATAACTGCCACTTTAGCCGGCCCGCCGGTATACCGACCCATTAACGCCATGGCGAGTTGCAGAAGAAATTGGCCCATCCCCAACCTTTCCAGCATGGAAGTCAGGAATATAAACAGGAATATATAACTGGCTGAGACACCCAGTGGCACGCCGAAAATACCCTCGGTGGTGAGGTACATCTGGGAGATTACCCGGCCCAGCGAATAACCCTTGTGCCCCAATAGGCCCGGTATGTATGGCCCGATAAAATTGTACAATAGAAATACGCCTGCTATCCCCACCAGCACCCAGCCTGTAGCCCGCCGGGTGGCCTCCAGAATAAGCAGGATTAGGATGCCGCCGAAAACCAGATCCATGGTGGTGGCGGCACCGGCTCTCAACACAATTTGCTGATAAAAGAGGACAATATACGACCCTGATGCCAAAGCAAGCAGCACCAGACAATAGTCAATAACAGATGCCTTTTCCTTAGTGCCCTTGCGGGTCATTGGGAAAATCAAAAAAACTATTACCAGGATTAAAGTCAGGTGAACATCGCGCTGAATCCAGGCCCCAAACATTGACACCCCGGCGGTGTATAAGTGGAATAAAGTTAATGACATCGCTGTAATTAAAATCAAAGCGGGGGTAAGTCTTTTCTTACTTGGCCCGTCATTTGTTTTCCCTACGTTGTCACTATTCATTTTACTTTCCCCCTTTAAAAACGCCATTTATGTTCAACTCCTATTAGTACCAGTGACTTAGGCGCAAAGTACTGAGCCAGGCGAAATTCCTCACCTCTGTAAATAATCCTGTGATTCGCTATGGTTCCCACCCGCAGAGGCAAAGTTCCCACCTGCCTGTTCATGTTATCAATAATGTTCCAACCGTTTTCGCCCTTTAATTTCCCCTGCCCGGCATATCCCAGACCTGCCCCGAAAGAAATACACCTGGTTTGATCTAAAACCAGCCCCTCGTTGCGGTAGACAAAAAAATCTTGCACGGGGAGGTGATCAACCGAATGCATAAAGTGTAGCTCAAATGTTTCTCCCTCGGATATGGGACCAATTTCAAGCGTGTGCCCAGTTTTACTGTCCCGAACAACCAGAACATCCCGGTTGGCCGTCCCCCAGGCAATGAATGCGATAATAAATAAGACTGCGGCAAATAAAAAAAAGGGGCGGCCCGGCCTAGAAAATATCTTTTCTATAGGCCGGGCGGACCGCAATGCATTGTTCATTTATTTCATTTCAGGAGGAATCAGTTCGTCAGGAACATCCACACCGATTTCTTCGAAGTACTTAATTACGCCGGGGTGCAGGGGCACAACGGCACTGGCGATGGTATTTTCAGGCGTGCTTTCGATGGCGCCGGCATAAACGGCTACCAGATCGGCATTGCTTTCAAACACTGTTTTAGCTAACTTGTAGGCCAGTTCCTCGGACATATCCTTGTGCACTACAACGCTGTTCCAAACAGCGGGGGTCTTAACTTCCACGTCATATCCGGAATAGGTGCCGGCAGGAAGAGTTGTGGCGTTATAGTATGGGTATTTAGCAGTAATTGTGGCCATTTCTTCGTCGGTAAAGGGGATGATATTAATTTTGTGGGTTGTAGCCAAATCCATGATGGATGAAGTGGGAGCACCCACCGACCATATACCAACATCAATAACATGGTCGCGTAAACCTTCGGTATTCTCACCGAAAGACAGGCGGAATTCGTCGATGTCATCATAAGTGATACCTAATGCATCCAGAACCTGGTTGGCCATGTTCTCGGTGCCACTGCCCGGAGCGCCAACTGAAACCTTCTTGCCTTTAATGTCTGCAATGCCCTGGGCACTGCTGCCCTCTAGGGCAACTACGTGCATAACATTGGCGTACATACCCAAAAAGGTACGTAGTTCAATGGGTTTGTCAAATTGGTTTTCACCATTGTAAGCCTGGAACACTACATCGTTCATCAACAGGCCCAGTTGTGCCTCACCGCTATCAAGCAGCCTGGCGTTTTCAACGGAGGCCCCGGTTACTTCAGCAGTCGCTTCAACGTTCTCGGCCTTGTTGTTGATTATGCCTGCCAGTGCACCACCATATGGGTAGTAGGTGCCGCCGGTGCCGCCGGTAGCAATGGAGATTCTTTCTAGCTTGGCGGAGCCGCCATCACCGCTTTTCTCATCGCCGCCGCCTCCGCCACAACCTGCTACAACCAGGGACAGGGACAGTAAAGCAACCATCAACACCACGGTAAAAAGGTTAGATTTCTTTAAACGTAACATGTTTTCCCTCCTGAATTAATTTAGTAATTTCGTCTAAGGTCAAGGACTAATGTCTAAGATTAGTACTTACTTAATAGAATCTGCGACTTTCGACTTTTGACCTTGGACTTTTAGTTTAGCTCAGACGCTCATCTCTGCGTGTAAAAGCTGATATTCTCGTCCTCACCTCCCCAGATTTTGTCCGGTGCACCGCCAAGTCGAACCGAAGCAGCCCGCGCACATTCCTTTAACAAATCAAGGTACCCAAGTAAAACATCTTCGTTCAGCCTGGCATAGGGCCCCAGTATGTTGAGTGACGATACTACATCCCCCTGCCTGTTCCATATGGGAACCGACAGACTGGATCCACCCTTAATCCTTTCCCCGTAGCTGACAGCCCACCCCCTCTGTTTTATTTCACCCAGTTCTTTAAGCAGCAAGCCTTGATCGGTGATTTTAAAACCATGGCTTGTCTTCTCATGATTCAGAACATCGCTTACTTCTTCCCTGGTCATATAAGCTAAGAACAGTTTGCCAGGCGAACCGGTATACGCATTTATCGGCACCACTGTTCCTACCCCCACAGCAAATTTAAGCGGGTGCTCACTTACTATTTCAGACACACAAATTCGGTAATACCCCTTTTTTATGTACAGCGTAACTGTCTCACCAGTTAACTTCCATAATTTTTCCATGTAGGGATAAGCGTTTTGTACTAACCCCTGACTCCTTTCCAAACCGGTGTGAAACAATCCAATCAAGCCCCAGTGTAGGTAATATTTTCCGTTTTCAGCGTCCTTCAGAACGAAATCTTTTTTTTGCAATGTGCCAAGCAGCCTGTAAACGGTCGTTTTATTGAGGTTCAGCCCGTTGCTGATTTCCGTTAAAGTTTTTTCCCCTTCGCCTAGGCTGACTAGAATATCGGCGGCCCGCTCCACTGCCCGTACGCCTGAAGCAGACTTACCTTCCGTTGATGAGTCAAGATCTCTCAACAGAGTCGCCTCCCCCTAATTGTTTCATCAGATAAAACTGTCTTTTCATAAAATTTAATTAATTAGATTAAACGCAAATCTTGAAAATCCTTTTAATGTTGAGTATATTTTGAATTTTTTTTATTTAACAAATCCAACGTTGTTAAGATATGTAAGGCATTTTAAAAATTGATATTATTAAAAAGATTGATTTTACTTTAAATTAAGGCTAAATTAGACTTAATAGTAACGTAAAGCCCCTCACATACGAAAATTACACCAGATCATTCAATTCAACTACCAGCCATTATTTATTGATTTTTTCCCAAATATATGGCAGGTGCATATACATTATGATTTATGAAAATAAAAATCCGAGTTTCGCGTAGTGAAATATTGGAGGCGATATAATGCTGGTTAAAGACATCATGATTAAAAGCGAGTTAACACTAAAACAAGATGATTACGCACTTAAAGCATGGGATATTATTATTAGCGCCAAATTGCCCGGCGTACCGATAACCGACCAGTATGAGCAGGTGGTGGGTATCGTCTCCCAAGATGAAATTATTCAGGCCGGCCCCCACGCACTTACGGGCGTAATATCTGTTCAATCCATCATGTGCAGTGACGTAATGGTTCTAAAAGAGAATACACCCATATCCGACTCCTGGACTATGCCGAACAACGTTTTTCCTGTGGTTGACGACAAGGGGCGTACTACCGGGGTCCTGGATCGTTCAGACGTGGGGCGGGCCCTATTCAGAGAAGCCAGTCGCATGTTTCAGAAGATAGATACCATTATGGATGCGGCCCATAACGGCATTGTCGCCGTTGATGAAAACGGCATTGTCACCATGTTCAATCAGGCCGCGGAAAAAATCACCCGGCGAGGAAAAAGCGAGGCTATGGGACGCCACCTATCCGAGGTAATTGTTCCCCAGGGCTTACTGGACGTACTTAGGGAAGGCCTATACCAATCACATTTAAAGTTTACCGTCGAATTCTCTTCGGGCACCCACACCTACCTGACCAACCGTACCCCCATTGTAGAAAACGGCAAGGTTGTAGGCGCCATCGGCGTATTCCAGGATATTTCCGAATTCGAATTCATCTCTGAGGAACTGAACTCGGTAAAACAATTAAACAAGGAATTAGAAACCATTATCGAATCTTCGTATGACGGGATCCTGATTACCGACTACAGCGGTAAAATAATCCGCGCTAACCGGGCTAACGAAAGAATTACCGGTATACCACGGGATGCTCTGCAGGATATGACCATTCAGGATTTGGTTGACAAACAGGTGTATACCAATTCGGTCGTGGAGAGCGTGATCGACAAAGGAGAAGTTGTAACCGTATCGGAGCAAACAGCTGACAACAATGACCTGTTAATCACCGGGAGTCCGGTGATTAACCAACAGGGAGAGATAGTACGGGTGGTAATCAACATCCGTGATATGACTGACTTGAACAACCTTAAAAACCAGCTTGAAGAAAGCCTGGCCCTTAGCGAACGATACCATGGCGAACTAACCCAGCTGCGCAGCAGGTTCCTGGATCAGGACGGCGTAGTGGTTAAATCTGCAATTATGAAAACAGTTATGGACGTAGCATTGCGCCTGGGTCAGGTGGACTCTTCAGTGCTCCTGCTTGGCGAGTCAGGTGTGGGCAAGGAAGTGGTGGCCAAGACCATTCACCGGCACAGCAAGCGACGCGAAGGACCGTTTATTACGGTTAACTGCGGCGCTATACCCGAAAACTTGCTGGAATCAGAGTTATTTGGCTATGACAAAGGCGCCTTTACCGGTGCCAACAAGGAAGGAAAACCCGGCATGTTTGAACTGGCCGATAACGGCACCCTTTTCTTGGACGAAGTAGGAGACCTGCCCCTCTCTTTCCAGGTTAAATTACTGCGGGCTATCCAGGAAAAAGAAATTACCCGGGTGGGCGGCATAAAGCCCCGCTCCATAAATGTGCGTTTCATAGCTGCCACCAACAAGAGGCTAAAAGAGCTGGTCGAACAGGGTAAGTTTCGAGAGGATTTGTATTTCAGGCTAAACGTGGTTCCTATAAGGGTACCGTCACTCAAAGAAAGAAGAGACGACATCATACCACTGGTGTATTTTTTTAAAAAGCAATTTGAACAGGTGTACGGATTAGAAAAGGACTTTTCGTCCAAGACATACCAGGCTCTGCAGAATTATCCCTGGCCCGGCAACGTGAGGGAAATTAAAAATGTGGTAGAACGACTGTTAGTTACTACCCCGGGTAAAAATATTGATATCGCTGAAATACCAAGTGATATTACCCCCCAGCCGCAGTCGGATTACAGCGAGGTAACCGTTAACGGTATCATTCCCCTGCGAAGGGCGCAAATTCAGTTGGAACGCCAGCTTATCGGCTCCGCCATTAAACAATTGGGCAGCACATATAAGGCTGCCAAAGCACTGCACGTAGACCAGTCCACCATTGTCAGGAAAATAAACCGCATCAAACAGGAAGGTTACGAGATATAAAAAAGGGGGTCAGGCCTCAAATAATTAACTTATTGGCTTTTATTTTGCCAATAAGTTAATTATTTGAGGCCTGACCCCGTATCTTTGCTCTAAAGTATAGCTGCGATGAATGCACCGGCCGCTACTGCGGTACCGATAACCCCGGCCACGTTGGGCCCCATGGCGTGCATCATGAGGTAGTTTTGCGGGTTGGCTTCCGTCCCCATATTGTGTACCACCCGAGCCGCCATGGGAACTGCGGATACACCAGCGGCCCCAATTAGCGGATTCACTTTGTTCTTGACAAATAGGTTCATAAATTTGGCCAGCATAACACCGCTGGCGGTGGCGAAAGCGAAAGCCACAACACCCATGGCAAATACGCCGATAGTTTTCCAGGTTAAGAAAGTCTCTGCATTCATGGTAGAGCCAACGGCAACACCCAGTATAATGGTCACGATGTTCATTAGTTCATTGCGGCTGGTATTGGTTAGTCTTTCCACTACGCCACTCTCCATGAACAGGTTGCCCAGCATAAACATGGCAATCAGCGGTGCAGACTTGGGAACTAATAACATAATAATAATGGAAGTGGCAACAGGAAAGATTATTTTTTCCGTCTTGCTGACCATTCTCATTTGCGTCATTACCATGGCCCGCTCCTTGGCTGTGGTAAGCGCTTTGGCAATGGGCGGAATGATTACGGGCACCAGGGCCATATAAGAATATGCGGCCACTGATACAGCGCCCATCATGTGCGGGGCCAGATTGGCGGATAGGAATATCGATGTAGGCCCGTCCGCACCACCAATAATACCTATGGTGGCTGCCTCGTTAATGGTAAAGCCCATCAGGAGTGCGCCGAGGAATGCTCCGTATACACCAACCTGGGCCGCGGCTCCCAACAGTAATGTTTTGGGGTTCGCGATTACCGGACCAAAGTCTGTCATCGCCCCCAGCCCCAGAAAAATTAGGGGTGGTATTAGTTCTGTTTCAATGCCGTAATGATAGAAAATATAAAATAGCCCGCCCTCTTCCGTAAGGCCGGTCAGAGGGAAGTTGGCCGCGAATATGCCAAACCCAATGGGCAACAGCAGCAGCGGCTCAACTCCTTTTTTGATCGCCAGGTAAAAGAGGACAAAGGCGATCAGCCACATTGCGACGTTGCCAGGGGTCAGGCTGAATACCCCAATGCTCATAAAAATTTCTAACAGCTGATCCATACCTTTGCTCCTTTTATGTTTTTATAGTAGGTAGTGCTTCCTGATTAAGTCCTGGTGAGGGGTTTGGTGTAATCTCTTCCGATAATACCAAACCCCGGCATCCTGTTTTTTAAGGGGGAACTTGCTACTACTTCAGCGCTACTAGTACGGTTTCCGTGCTGACCACATCACCGGCACCAATGTTAACCTCGGCCACTTCCCCATCTGACGGGGCATAGACTTTAATTTGCATTTTCATAGCTTCCAGGGTTACTACCACGTCGTTTTTCTTTACCTGGTCGCCCACCTTTGCGTCTACCGAAACCACTTTACCTACCATGGGAGCGCAAATTTGCACCATAATTATACAACCTCCTAATTAGTTGCTTTTGATTTTTCCTGCTTTTTTTTATCCAAGCTGGTAACGACCCAACCGGTGGTTTGCACTGATATTTGCAGTATCATTAGTACCGCAAAAACAGATAGTATTCCTGACACGGCCACCGTTGTAGCTGCACCCCAGTCAACCATTTTGTTTACCTCCTGATGTATTCAGTCTAAAATCGAAATTTCGACATATGCTGAATAATACCTGCAACCTACTGTAATACAAAGAAAATATACTTTAAAGATGTGATCCTGCTTCGTTAAGAATGACAATGCAGCAGATTCTAATCCTCTGATGGTAGCCGCATAGCGGCATGGTGTTCTATTGAGAAAATACTTGTAGGGGCAGATTCCTGTGATTGCCCGGGCAGGCACAGGAACCTGCCCCTACATTGGGGTCAAGCTGTCATCCTGAACGTTAGTTTAGGTAGAGACCCTTTACTACGTTCAGATTGACAATCCAATCTTTACATATTGATGTTGGAGAATTTTCTCCAGGGTCTGGCCACTTTTTTGTTCTCTAGCAGATCCAGGCTGGCGCAAATCTTTTTCCTTGTTTCCGAAGGCAGGATAATGTCATCGACATAACCGCGCTCACCGGCATGGTAGGGATTTTCGTAAAGTTCGCTGTATTCCTTGATCCTTTGGGCCCTAACCTCGTCCGGGTTTTCGGCGTTTCTAATTTCCTTGGCGAATATTACGCTGGCGGCGGTTTCAGCCCCCACGATGGTAATGGTGGCTTCAGGCCAGGCGTATACTATATCCGCGCCGGTATCTTTACAGCACATACCCAGGTAAGCGCCGGCAAAGGACTTGCGCATGATAACCGTAATTTTGGGTACGGTGGCGTCGATATAAGCAAATAGCATCTTGGCACCATGTCTCAGAATACCTTTCCATTCCTGGTCGGGGCCAATCATATAAGCCGGTGTGTCATGCAGGTTCACCAGCGGAATGTTGAACAGGTCGCAGAACCGGACAAATCTAGCCACCTTGTCTGCTGCGTTGCAGTCAATAACTCCACCCATCCAGTTGGGCTGGGCGGCCACGATACCAGTGCTGCGCCCGTCGAACCGCGCAAAACCAACAATTATATTTTTGGCAAAGTCGGGCATAATTTCAAGGAATTCACCGTTATCAACGAGCTTATAAATAACTTCGTGCATGTCGTAAGGGATATTGGTTTGTTCGGGAATCATGCCGTCCATTTCCGGTACCAGGCGTGTGGCATCGTCACCGGTGTTTACCCGGGCAGGCTTTTCCATGTTATTCTGAGGCAGATAGGCTAGTAGTTCTTTGGTCTTGTCCAGGCAGTCCTTATCGTCTCCGGCAACAATGTGCGTGCAGCCGGATTTTACAGCATGCGCCTCAACGCCGCACAGGGTTTCCAGGTCGATATCAATGCCCAGCTGGGCTTTAACGAAGGCGGGGCCGGCGATGCCCATATAACCGTGGTCCCGGCTTTGAATGACAAAGTCCTGCATCACGGGGTGGTAAGCTTGCCCGCCCAGGCAGGGGCCCAAAAGCAGCGCCAACTGGGGAATAATCCCCGAAGCTAGATTCTGGGACTTAAACAGCCAAGCGTAAGCTTGCAGGGTGTCAATACCTTCCTGCAACCTGGCACCGCCGGAATCGTTCATGCCAATAAAGGGAATGCCCATATCCTTGGCCATGTCGATGGCTGCGGCAAACTTTTTACCATGGTATTCACCGAAAGTTCCGGCCATAGCGGTATAGTCCTCGGCACCCACCATAACCATTCTGCCGTTAACTTTACCGTACCCGCATACAACCCCTTCAGCGGGAACATTCTTTTTCTCCATGCCGAAATTGGTTATGCGGTGTTTTACAAAAGTACCGATTTCGGTAAAAGTACCGGGGTCAAAAAAATACTCCACCCTTTCACGGGCTGTAAGTTTACCGTCCTTATGCTGTTTGGCAACGGCTTTTTCGCCGCCCATTTGATAAATTGTTTCTTTCCTGTTCTTAAAATCTTCGTATTTCTTACTCATACTGAACCTCCCTGAATGTGTCACTTTTTTTAAATGATATCGCACTAACCTTATCTTAGCGTACCCTGGAACTATTCTGTCTACTTTCCAAAAGTCAAAGTATTTTAACCGGACTGCAATATTGTTCGGCTAATCTTTGACTTTGGACTTTAGACTTATGTTACCTGGTTTTTGGGTCTGCTAGTTAGCCATTAAGGATACTTTTGTATTAGCGGTTGGGCGCGTAACCAAGTTCAATGTTGGCGATGATCTGCTGATGCATGTTGGATGTTCCTTCCAGGGTTTCAAACTGTTTAGAATCGCGAAGCCATCTGCCACAAGGATACTCAGTGGAATAGCCGTATGAACCGTAAATTTTCATTGCTAAGTTGGCACCATGAACAGCTGCATTACAAGCTGCTAGTTTAGCAATAGAAGTTGCCTGCTGGCTGGGTAGTTTATTATCTTTTAACCATGCAGCGCGATAAGTGAGATTTAGGGCTGCCTCATCTTCTAATATCATTTCAGCAATCTGAGCTTGAATCATTTGATGTTTACCGATTGGCTTGCCAAACTGGATGCGTTCATTAGCATATTGAACAGCACCATCCAGGCAGGCCCTGGAAAGAGCTGCAGCACCAGTGGCACAACCCATGCGGGTATTGTTCAATTGCCACATACAAACATAGAAGCCCTTGTTTAATGGGCCTAAAAGATTTTCTTTAGGAACCACTGCATTCTCGAAAATTAGTTCCGAAGTCGGAGCAGAGAACATACCGACTTTCTCGTGAATAGGAATTCTGGTAACGCCGGGGGTATTGTTATAGTCAATCACGAAACAGGATAACCCTTTAGCACCGGCGCCTTTTTCAGTTACAGCATAGAGTAGACCAGTATCGGCAGTGTGCCCTCCGGATATCCACGTCTTGGTACCATTGAGCAACCAGTGGTCACCCTTATCTTCAGCAAAGGTCTTCATGCTGGCTACATCGGAACCGGTATTAGGCTCGGTCATAGCAAAGCTACCTACCGCTGACCCATCTAACAGTCCAGGGATATATTTCTGTTTTTGTTCTTCAGTACCATATTCATTAATGGTCATTGCCGGGCCCCAGTTGTTACCGCTGATTGCAAGTCTCCAGGAAGTATGAACCTTGGCTATTTCATAGAGTGCTATACAACCTTCCATCCAACCCATGCCATTTCCGCCGTATTCCTCGGGCAGGCTCCAACCCAACAGATCCAATTCACCCATTTTAGTTAATATCTCTCTGCGGTAGTAATGGTTTTTTTCATCCTCTTCAACAAAAGGAGCAATTTCCTTTTCGGCAAAATTACGAGCCATATCCTGTACCATTTGTTGTTCTTCTGTTAAGCCAAAATCCATTTACTATAAACCCCCTTGCTTATTTTCCAGGCTTAAACAGCCCTTTTGGCAACTTACAAGAATACACATTGCAATATCCATGCCATAAGCATGCTGGGCGTTAAAAACCGCCCCAAGTCAAATAAATACTATGTTTGACAGATTTAATTCAAACATAGAAAGACTCCCGGCGGAGTCTTTGCTGATGATAAAATGCATTACCGATGCATTTTTGCCAAACTAACCAAGCATGTCTTTATATTAGCGGCGTTAAATAACTGCATTTTTGCATCACATAAATTCCGGCGGCTTTTCCAGGGCAATCTTATAAGCGTATTTGACAGCCTGCACAATTCGTTTACAAGCCCTACCGTCGCCATAGGGGTTTACTGCTTCAGCCATGGAACGGTAATAGGTTTCGTGGGCAAGAAGGCGAATTGCTTCATCCCGCACCGCGCCGCGGTCGGTGCCCACCAGGCGCACGGTACCTGCATCCACCGCCTCGGGCCGTTCGGTGGTATTACGCAGCACCAGCACCGGTTTACCCAGCGAGGGTGCTTCCTCCTGCATACCGCCTGAGTCAGTAAGCACCAGGTGACAGCGGGACATTAGGTTAACAAATGGTTCATAATCCATCGGTTCCAGCAAGTGCACTCGGTCTGAATCGCCCAGCACATCGTTCACCACCCGGCGCACCGCCGGGTTCTTATGCACGGGAAAAATTACCCGCACATCGGGAAACTGTTCCATGATATCCCGCAGGGCCAGGTAAATATCCCGCATTGGATCACCCAGGTTTTCCCGGCGGTGTGTGGTTACCAGTAACACCCGGTGCCGGTCAAAATCCATCTGATCAAGCAGCGGGGCGCCAAACCGGTAGTCTTTGCGCACTGTGGTCAACAGCGCGTCAATCACAGTGTTGCCGGTGACAAAGACGTGTTCGGGATCCACGGCTTCCCGCAGCAAATTGGCCCGTGCGCCTGTAGTAGGGGCAAAATGCCACTGGGCCAACCCCCCGGTCAGGCGGCGGTTCATTTCCTCGGGAAACGGAGAATACCTGTTACCGGTGCGCAGTCCCGCTTCCACGTGCCCCACTGGTATTTGCATATAATAAGAGGCCAGCGCGGCTACGAAGGTGGTGGTGGTGTCACCGTGTACCAGCACCAGGTCCGGTTTTTCCTTTTCCAACACGGGCTTTAGACCGTTTAGGGCGCGGGCGGTGATATCGAACAGGGTTTGTCCCGCCCGCATAATATCCAGGTCATGGTCGGGCCGAATATTAAACAACTGCAGCACCTGATCCAACATCTCCCGGTGCTGGGCGGTCACCGCCACCCGGCAGTCCAGGGCGTCATCCTTCTGTAGCAGCTTTACCAGGGGAGCCATTTTAATGGCCTCCGGCCTGGTGCCAAACACAACTAAAACCTTCATAAAAACAAAACACCCCCACGGGGTCAGACTTTAATTTAGTAATTAGAATTTAGTAATTAGAATTTAGAATGCTATAAACTGTTATAACACACTTTTCGAAACACTTGGATGGACGATAACCGAAAGCACGTACTAGTGCGCCTTCAGCCAAATTGGTTGGGCTTTGTCAAGGAATGTCCCTAAAGTATGTTTACGCCATTTTTCTCATTCCCGACTCCTGACGCCTGACGTCCGACGCCTGAACCCTGCCCGCAACTTGCAACAAACTTAACTTTCAACACCTGGCACCAAATAACCTTTTTGGATTAGCTTTTCGATGTGTTCATCCAGGGCTTTTTCAATATTCACCCCGTAGTGTTCTTCCAGCACGAACATCATGGAGACGGCGGTTTGGGCCACGTCCAGCAGTTCCCTGGTAATCCGATCCAGCGCTTCCCCCTCGTTAAATTCGCAACGTTCTCCGCTCATGCCCCGCAACTTACCGATGGCCTGGGCCAGTTCACCGGCCTCTTCCATCAGTTTAAGAGCGGTAGATTCCATGGTGGGAGTGAGGTTATTCAGTCTGGGCAAAGCCACGATTTTTTTTTGCACTGTTTCACCAGCTTCCTAAAGGGGGTCAGGCCTTAATTCAGTAATCAGTAATCAGTAATCAGAATTCAGGAGTCAGAATTCTAAATGCCATAAACCGTTAGGTCTCATATTTTTCAAATCTCTGATTATTGGTCAGGCTTTTGGGTCAAGGAAATTCCCAATGTATGTTATAGCGTTTATCTCATTCTGATTACTGACTACTGACTACTGTGAGGCATCTTGCAACAAAATCAACTTTCAACACCTGGCACCAAAGGGGATAAACTCGATGCCGGCTTCTTCCAGCATGGCCAGGGCCAGCGGGTCGGGGTAACCGCCCTGGTAGACCACCCTTTTAATCCGGGCGTTGGCCATCATTTTGGCGCACAGCACGCAGGGTTGATGCGTGACGTAAAAGGTGCCTCCAGCAATGGTAATACCATGCACCGCGGCCTGCAGGATGGCGTTTTGCTCGGCGTGCAGACCGCGGCACAGTTCGTGCCGTTCCCCGGAAGGGACACCCTGGCGCTGGCGCATACAGCCGATATCCAAACAGTGGGCCAGGCCGGAGGGAGCGCCGTTATATCCAGTAGTAAGGATGCGGTTGTCCCGCACGATAATGGCCCCCACATTGCGTCGCAGGCAAGTGGAACGTTTGGCCACCAGGCCGGTTATTTCTATAAAATAATCATCCCAGGCGGGACGAGGCATATACTCCACCTTCTTCGTAAATCGGGAACCGACGGCATAGCCCGGCAGCCATATCTGCGGCTTGCTTGCGGCCAGGCCCGTCCTCGCCGAAGCTGATAGCCAGGTGTATCATTTCTGCTATTTGATCCATTTCCGGCTCTTTTAGTCCCCTGGTGGTTACCGCCGGGGTGCCGATGCGGATACCACTGGTAACTACTGGCGGCTGCGGGTCAAAGGGAATAGCGTTCTTGTTGACTGTAATCCCCACCAGATCCAGGATCTTTTCAGCGTCCCGACCGGTGATGTTTTTGTTACGCAGATCCACCAACATCATGTGGTTGTCGGTACCACCGGAAATAAGTTCAAATCCGCGTTTTACCAGTGCTGAGGCCAAGGCCCCGGCATTGTTAACGACCTGCTGCTGATATTCTTTAAAACCGGGTTGCATAGCCTCGCCGAAGGCCACAGCCTTGGAGGCGATTACGTGCATTAGCGGTCCACCCTGAATACCCGGAAATACCGCTTTGTCAATTTTGGCAGCATACTTTTCTTTACACAGGATTAAACCACCCCGAGGTCCGCGCAGCGTCTTATGTGTGGTGGTGGTGACCACGTCGGCATGGGGTATCGGGCTGTTATGCAGCCCCGTCGCAACTAAGCCGGCAATGTGCGCCATGTCCACCACCAGGTAGGCCCCGACTTGGCGGGCTATTTCCCCCATCCTGGCAAAGTCTATCTCCCTGGGGTACGCGCTGGCTCCGGCCATGATTAGCCTGGGCTTGCATTCCAGGGCCGCGGCCAGGACTTTGTCGTAATCAATCATGCCGGTTTCTTTTTCCACCCCGTAAAAGACCACCTTGAAATATCGACCGGATATATTCAGCGGGCTGCCATGGGTCAGGTGACCACCGTGGGACAGGTTCATGCCCAAAATTGTATCACCCGGCTCAATCAAGGCAAAATACGCCGCGGTGTTGGCCTGGGAACCGGAGTGGGGCTGGACATTAGCATGTTCGGCACCGAAAAGTTTTTTGGCCCGCTCGATAGCTAATACTTCAGCAACATCCACCTGCTCACAGCCGCCATAATAACGCCGTCCCGGTAGTCCTTCGGCATATTTATTAGTTAGTACTGAACCCTGGGCCTCCATAACGGCCCGGCTGACAATATTTTCGGAAGCGATAAGTTCCAGGGTGTTACGCTGCCTGTCCAGTTCCCGCTGGACAGCCCGGCTTATTTCAGGATCAACTTCTTCCAGGGGGCGGTAAAAAGTCATTTTTCTTTCCTCCCAAGTAGTTTAACAGTTTCCGGCTGCCGTAAAATAAAGATCTTGCTATTTGCTGCGTGGCCCGGGATACAACTGCGCATAACCAGACGCTAAATTTACTTGCCGCATTTATTCTCCAAAGCGGTTATTTTTTCCAATCGCCGGGCATGCCTGCCCCCGGCGAAATCAGTACCAAGCCAAGCGCCGACAATATCCCTGGCCAGGCCCGGCCCAATTACCCGTTCCCCCAGGGTGATGATATTTGCCATATTATGTTCACTGGCCATCCGAGCGGAGAATGTATCATGGCACAGGGCTGCCCTGATGCCCGGCACCTTGTTAGCCGCTATACTAACACCGATACCGGTGCCACAGCACAAAATACCCCGTTTGAAATCACTCCCGACTACCGCCCCGGCCACTGCCGCAGCAAAATCAGGGTAATCTACCGAGTCGGTGGAGTAGGTGCCAAAATCATGATAAGCAATGTTTTGTTCCTTAAGGTAATTTATTATTTCCGATTTCAAATTGAATCCGCCATGGTCACTTCCTATGGCTACTCGCAATGTCAACACTTCCCTGTCGCAATTATTGAAACCATAACCAGGAGTATTCTACATAATTCGCGGCAGTTCCTGTTATGGGTTATGAAATTATAGTCTTTTTATGCCGCTACATTCATCCCCAAAACGTTGCAACGCGGACGCCACCAATTCCTCTAACGCAGCAGCCACCTGGCGGTAAATATGGTCACTCTGACCAAACGGGTCGGACACATCACCAACGGCGCCGGCGTACCGGGCCAGAGTGTGGATTTTACCCGTGCAGGAAGGTATCAACCGGCATAACGCTTCCTGGTGACCGGATGTCATAGTCAGTACCAAGTCCGCATCCTCAACATCCCGTCTGGTTAGCAACGCTGCTCGGTGATCGCTTAAATCGATCCCCTTCTGCCGCATTACTGTTACGGCACCCGGGGACGCGCTGTCCCCCGGCATGGCTGCCAGGCCCGACGAAGCAATCTCCACCTGCATCCCTTCTAGGGACATGCCTGCCAAAGCCCTTTGGGCCAGGGCTGCGGCCATGACGCTGCGGCAAGTGTTGCCGGTGCAAACAAAAAGTATTTTCTTTTTAATTAAACGCTTTAATGTCATTCCCGGTTCAGACTCCTTGAGGATTTTAGTAATCAAAACGTATGCTTGTCCAACTTATTAAAAAATATAGCTGACTAAGGTATGATCATTCGCACCCCAATGGCTACCAGCAGGATACCGCCGCCCAGCACGGCACGTTCGCCCACTTTTATGCCCACAAACCGGCCTAACAACAACCCGGCAGCAGTCATCACACCAGCCACCAGACCGATGACACCGACGGTCAGGGGCAGGTTAACCTGTCTGGTTCCCAGCGAAAAACCCACGCTGAGCGCGTCCATGCTCACACTGGCCGCCAGCAACAGCAAACCCCAGGTGTTCACCAGCACCACCTTGGGATCCATGGCATCTCCGCCGCTTAGGGACGAGCGAATCATTTTCACCCCCAGGTATAGCAGCAGCAGGGCGCCGGCAATGGCGGCCGCCCGGCCCACTAGTGCACCGGCAAATCCGCCGGCATACCAGCCCACCAGGGGCATCAGAATATGAAAAACAAGTACAGTAAAGCTAATCAACAAAATTTGGCGGATCGTGACTCCGGCAATACCCAGGCCCAAACACATGGAAAATGCGTCGGTTCCCAAGGCCACCGCCAGGGCAAAGATCGTATAAATACCCAATATCATTCCCCCGTCAAGAAATATGCGCCAAATGCATTTTCCCCATAACGTTTCTGGATAGAAGATAGAAGTCATTAAGTTCAATGCTTATCTATTAAAAAAACCTCACGTTTATTTTGAAAAAAGGATTCGGGAATGTCATCCTGAGCGTAGCGAAGGATCTTAAGATTTCTTCACTTCATTTAGAATGCCGTAAAGTTGTCCCGGTATGCTTATCAAATATTTATGCAAGCTCAAGGATGATAATCCTCAAAATGACTGTTCACTGCATCATATCTTAACCACGTTTCCACCGGCAGCCCGGAGCAGTCTATTCATTACCGCCAGGCCCAACCCCTCGGTAGACACACCTTCGGCCAGAATAGCATCCACCGACTGCCGGTCGAAACAGCGCAGTGATTCATATAGTGCAGCGGCAATGGTTCCCGGTTCATCCCGCCACCCGGTAGTAACCACAGCGTATCCCTTGCCCTGATACATTGACTCATTATCCCGGCAGGCCAAAATGCCTACCCGCTGCCCCCGGACCGCCAGTCTTTCTGCTTCGGCCAAAATCCGTTTCGCCATACGGGCACTGTCATTCCCGTCAAAAAGCATCACCGGCGCTTGGGGAGCATAATGGGTATATTTCATGCCCGGAGAACGCGGCTTTTCGTCCCCTGCCGCACCATTTACGGCCGGATCCAGTTTTACCGGACCCAGTAGTGCTTCCAACTGACGCGGGGTTACCCCGCCAGGTCGTAGGATTACCGGCTGTTCACCAGTAAGATCCAACACTGTAGATTCCACTCCCAGTCCTGCAGGCCCGCCGTCCAGCACCAGGTCGATGCGACCATCCAGGTCGTCCAGCACATGAGCAGCCGTGGTGGGACTGGGCCTTCCTGAAGCATTAGCACTGGGAGCAGCTACGGGCACTCCGGCGGCTCTAAGTAAAGCCAGGGCAACTGGATGAGCGGGCACCCGAACGGCCACTGTGCCCAGCCCGCCCGATACTACGGCGGGAAACCTGTTATCGTCCCTTAAAACCAGCGTCAAAGGCCCGGGCCAAAAATGCGCTGCCAAAAGCCGAGCCCGTTCCGGAACCCGCTGGAAATATTGGCCCAGGCTGGCGAAGGAATCTATATGTACAATTAATGGATTATCTGTAGGCCTGCCTTTAGCCTTAAATATGCCGGCCACTGCCTGCTCGTCCAGGGCGCTGGCTCCCAATCCGTAAACAGTTTCAGTGGGAAAGGCCACCAGCCCTCCCGCCCGCAGCACCGCACCGGCTTCCATTACTGTCGGGCTATCTTCTTCACCCGATTTCACCACCATAACCCGGGTGGGCAAACGCCCCTGTTCCATGTATTACCACGCTCCAGTTTCTCTCAGGTAGTATATCACAAAGGAAGCCGGCTTAAAAGAAACGGCGGCACGGCAGCAAAGGCTCGAAATATTTCGGAATTTGCATTTATTTGTAGGAATATTTTTGCATTTTTAGGCAGGTTTTTGCAATTATTTGTACAAATTGTTCCATTAAAGTCTTAGATTTTTACAAAACGAACAAAAATACATATTTAACGACATTAAAAAGAAGGGTGGTTTCCAATGACGCATTCAATACAAAGTCTTTCCCGGCGATTAGCCAGTGAAAACTGTTATACTGCCGGTGCGGGCCATACTGCCGAGGTTTATGCCTATGCCATAAAGGTGCTGGTGCTAAATGCCACAGCGTTAGCCGGAATTATATTATTTTCCTGGTTGCTGGGCTCACTGCATACCAGCGTCCTCATTTGGGCGGCGGCTTTTTCCCTGCGCCTTTTCGCGGGCGGACGTCATCAATCCGGGCCAATGACATGCTGGATCCTTACGGTTGGGGTGTTTACCATGCTAGGTTTTTTAGTAAATACCTTTGCCCGGGCAACAGGCGAATACGTTCTGCTAATCACCGCTCTGGGGTTGGTATTGGCTCTTTTTACGGTGATCACCAGCGCCCCGGTAACCATTTCCAGTAAACAATTTACGCCATCTAAAAGGCGGCAGTTAAAAATGGCGGCCGTAGCAGTAGTGGTTTTTTGGGCCACCATAGCATTCGCGCCGCTGCATGGGATTTTCGATCAGCCTATACTACCGCTGGGCGTAACAGCAGGGCTGGTCGTTCAGTCTTTGTTTATACTACCTTACAAATTTAGCCAAAACAGTTGATTTTCTATCAGCTTTACCCAGCAACAGGGCATTTTGCTACATGAAAAACCTAGATTTACCAATGTTATTAAATTATAATCAAGAAAGGGGGGATTATAGTGAAAAAGGTATTAATAGTGCTACTGTCTACTGCACTGCTGTGGATCGCACAAGTAAGTGCGGCATCAGCATGTTTTGTCCAGTGGTATGAACCCGAAGTGCCCGAGGCAATGAGATGATCGATAACATCTCTAACGAGTTATTTAACTTACTAACCATTGGTCTACCAGAAGGTATTGTTATGGCTTTACTTACGGTTACCCTATTAAGAATCAAGTATAAATGGAGCATTATTGTTGCCATTGGTGCCATTACTGCCACAATAGTGTTAATTTTTCGCATACAATTACTCATTACCGGTATTCATACAGCTGCAGCTATAATAATAATGGCCCTGTTGATAGCTCATTTTTTTAAAGTCCCCAAGTTAGCAAGTTTGATTGCCACTGTTGTTGGGTTACTATTTCTAAACAGCTTTGAATTGTTCGGATTTGTAGTAATTAAATATATCTTTGAAATGGATATAAAAGACTTGGCGCAAAATATGTTTTATTGGATAATTTTTGCCTGGATTAAAATTATCCTTTTATGCTTGACTGCCTTAGTAATCTCACGTTCAAACTGGTATCTGCAGGGAAGAAATAATTCGTCCGACAAACCATTAATAGGTTCGCAAACTACACAAATATAAGGCACGGTAATCAGCCGTGCCTTATATTTGACATTGCGGAGGGCAGCATGAAGAACTTGGAAGCAGGATTAAACCGTCTAAAGGATTGTTACATTTTCGCCCATCTTACCTATTGCATATTAACCGCTACCTGCTTGGTAGGATGGCTGCGGACTACCCAAATGCAGCTGGCCGACGGATACAACCTGCTCTGGTTTATATGCATGCTCGCCGCCCTGGCCCTGGTACCTGCCCAGCATAAAATAATCTCTAAAACCTTTCATAGAGATCATCAGCACCTGCACATCTATAAATCATTGTATACATTCACCATCTGTGCCATATATGTACCTATCATTACCGGGGTAATCGCTACGACGGAACTTAGTATACTTACCATTGTACCTGTTATACTAACTTCCATTGTCTGTGGAACTGTTTACGGCATGGCTACAGCCCTTGTGATGTCGCTATCCACAATTACAACCGGCATTATACAAACCGGTATTAATACCAATTATATCACCGAACAGATCCTACTTCTGGCCTTGCTAACTACAACCGCATGGTTCATTGGCCAGTCTTTTGAGTATACAAAAACCCTTTTTTACCATCTTTGGTCTAGCGATAAACATCTGAAGCAAACCATGAACAACCTGGGCATCGCCACCCTGCACGTAGATCACCGGGGCCGGGTTTTTCACAGTAACCAGCGTTTTAGTGAGCTTATTAAAGCAGATATTGAAGGGGACGAACAAATTTCCGAAATCACAGCCAGGCACCTGCCCTTCATCAACACGGACAGTTTTCAATCCCGGAACGAAAATTATGGTCCTAACACGGTTTTCGGGCAGGCTGTGGACAGCCGGGGACGGTTGATCCCTGTTCAATGCATTGTGTACCCGGTTAATTTCGGGTTGGATAGTGATGGCAGCACCTTTATATGTATTCACGACATTTCCTTGTCTCAAAAATTGGAACAAGAAAAGGTTCTTACCAGTTATTTTATTAATTTTATTAACGCCGGGGTAATTCTTACTGATGCCTCGGGCAGTATTATAGAATTGAACCAACAGGCCGAATGCCTACTGGGCACGACCAGACAGCAAGTGCTAAATCAAAACCTGCCGGAATACCTGGGCCGCATGGGTGGAAGACCCGCCGGGCCGTTTAAGTCTGATAATTATGAAATGGAGTCGGGGGATCGGGTATTACTAATCAATTGCGCGGATCTTTGCAACAAGAGTGGGGGAATTATCGGCAATGTTTGCATTATTAACGATATCAGTGATCGAAAAGAAATAGAGCGAAAAATGCAGCGCTCAGCCACCCTTTCAGCCATTGGCGAACTGGCCGCCGGAACCGCCCATGAAATAAGAAACCCCCTTACTTCTATACGGGGTTTTTTACAACTAATGAAGGAAAAGAAGGAAAACCGCATTGGAGACATGGAAAACTATTTTAAAATTATATTGTCCGAGGTAGACCGCATTAACGCCATTGTAGTGGAATTTCTTAAACTGGCCCGCCCCGGGAAAATGAAGATGCAGCGGGTTAACCTTAATGAAATTATTGATTCTATATGGGACTTGCTACATAATGAAGCTGTGCTGCGGGAAGTTAAAATGTCCAGATTTCAGGATCCCGGCCTGCCCCCGGTAACTGGCAACGCCGACATGATTAAACAGTTAGTTATCAACCTGACCAATAACGCTATCCAATCTGCCGGCCCCAAGGGCACAGTGTGGGTTAACACCCTTAGGTACAAGAATGGAGCCAGACTGTCGGTGGAGGATGACGGCCCGGGAATAGATAAATCTCTGCAGTCACGTATTTTTGATCCCTATTTTACGACTAGAGATGAGGGCACCGGGCTTGGTTTGGCTATCACCAGTAAAATAGTACACGATCATAACGGTTCTATCAACGTTATAAGCACTCCCGGCCAGGGAGCTAGGTTTAATGTAGATTTACCGCCTTTTACAGATGAGCATGCTTCGGGAAATGATCAAGACCTATCGATCTAAAGGTGGGCAGTTTTATTTTTTACGCGCTACTGCCAGTCGCAGGCGGCCGGCCAAATCAGGCAATACCCTGGTATCCCAAAGGTGGTTAACCGCCGTCAAATGCAATACTTCCTGCGCCTGGTCGGGGCCAATTTCCATGAGTAAATGTCCACCTGGAGCCAGGAGAACCAGTGCCTGGGGCACCAGGCGGCGGTAAAGTTCCAGGCCATCCGAGCCGCCGTCCAGAGCTTCGTGGGGTTCGAAACCCCGCACATCACGGGGCAGACCGGGTATGTCACCTTTGGGTATATAAGGCAGATTGGCTGCAATAACTGCCGCCGCACCGGGTTCCAGCACTCCCTGTAGTGGGCCCAACAGATCTCCGTGACCAAAATAAACCTGAACGCCGTGTCGGTTGGCGTTTTCCCGGGCCACCACCAGAGCTTCTAGCGAAACATCAGTGGCGTACACTGCGCAACCCGGCGCCAGCCGAGCCAGGCTCACAGCCACCGCCCCGCTACCCGTACCTACATCCACGGCAACCGGCAGGCCGCTCCACCCCTTCAGTAAACCTAGGGCGTATTCCACCATCAGCTCGGTTTCAGGCCGGGGAATTAAAACACGGGGCCCGACTAAAAAGTCAAGCCCCATGAATTCTTGGTGCCCGGTTAGATAAGCCACCGGTTCACCCGTGGCCCGCCGCTCCAGCAGGTTACTGTACTGACCGGCAGCACCCGTGCCCAACCGGCTCCCTGCTTCCCGGTACAGGTAGACCCGGTCCTGGTTCAGCACGTGAGCCAGCAGCACTTCAGCGTCCAGCCTTGGTGAAGCAATACCTTTTTTTTGTAACAGGCGAGACGCCTGGTTAACGGCTTCCCCCAAAGTTCTCCTCGGCATTGTTTTAGTCCACCTGCTGCAGCCGGTCCGCCTGGTCGGTGGTGTTTAGTGTGTCCACCACTTCCTGCAGGTTGCCCATTAAAACATCCTGCAATCGGTGCAGGGTCAGGCCGATGCGGTGGTCGGTAACCCGGTTCTGCGGGAAGTTGTAGGTGCGGATCCGTTCGCTGCGATCACCAGAGCCCACCTGTGATTTGCGGGCACTGGCCATTTCCTGCTGTTGTTCATGCTGGGCCTGATCCAAAAGACGGGCCCGCATTACGCGCATGGCCTTATCCTTGTTCTTGTGCTGTGACTTTTCATCCTGGCAGGACACCACGATACCCGAGGGCAAGTGGGTAATGCGTACCGCCGACTGGGTTGTGTTAACCGATTGCCCGCCCGGACCGGTGGAACAAAATACATCGACCCGAAGTTCGTTGGGGTTGATGTCCACCTCTACATCCTCGGCCTCGGGCAGCACCGCCACCGTAGCAGCAGAGGTGTGAATGCGTCCGCCGGATTCGGTAGAGGGTACCCGCTGCACACGGTGCACGCCACTTTCAAATTTCAGTTGGCTGTATGCGCCGCGTCCCTCGATTAGAAAAACAACTTCCTTTACACCGCCCAAGTCAGTTAAATTTGATTCCAAAATTTCGGTACGCCAGCCCTTAATTTCTGCAAACCGGGTATACATCCGAAACAAGTCTGATGCGAACAAGGCCGCCTCTTCTCCACCTGTGCCGGCCCGGATCTCCATAATTACGTTTTTATCGTCTTTGGGATCTTTAGGCAACAGTAAAAACTTCAGCTTTTGCTCCAACTGTTCCTTTTGCTCCGTCAGCTCATCTGCTTCCAGTTCAAACAAATCATGCATTTCGGAGTCCAGTTTGTCCTGCAGCATCTGCTTAACGTCCGCCAGTTCAGCCGACGTTTTTTTATAATCGCGGTAAACACCCACTACTTCACTAATATCCGAGTGAGATTTGACGTACTGCTGCCAACGAACCTGATCGCCCATAACTTCGGGATCGCCAATCATTTCGCTTAGTTCGTCATATTTTCTTTCCAACCGATCCAGTTTATCTAACACCGACTTCACCCCTGTCGCCCTTGCGCACGGTACCCCACATAACCCCTTAGATGACGGCCTGGCCGCCAGACCTAAATTGTGGGGGCATAATTAAACTTACCATTTTCCAAGCATAAAATAAAAGCAGAGCGCCCGCCCTGCCATCCAGCTTATTGCAAAAATTTACTTCATGCCGTATTTCTTGCGGAATTTCTCTGCCCGGCCGCCGGTTTCTATACTACGCTGGGAACCGGTATAAAATGGGTGACACTTGGAACAAATCTCTACTTTAAGTTCTTTTTTTGTGGAACTGGTGACGAAGCTTTCACCGCACACACAAGACACTTTGGTCTCGTGGTATTGGGGATGAATTTTTTCCTTCATGGGGTTCACCTCTTTCCTATTTAAGCGTGTATAAAATACAGGTCACGCCTTGGTTTTTTGGCATAGACACTTAAATATTATAGCATAACGGTTTTTTACAGGCAAGAATTAATATAGGCGTAATCATTTTCCCACCGGTTTGGTGAAATTACCCACCGCCAGTCCCTGTATATTCTTCAGCTCACCAACAAAACGCGAAATACCCAGTATTTCTCCCTCTGCGCTAATGTGGTTCCAAAAATATTCCGGGTCGATGTTCAGGTTGCGCAATTGCACCTGGTTAACATCATTTTGTGTAATAAATTTCGTTAGTGCTTGCAGCTCGGTGTCCAGGTCGTTCAAACCCGGCAATACCAGCAAGTTTAAAGAGACATATACGCCCCGCTTCCGGGCCGACCTGACGGACCGGGCCACATCTGCCAGGCGGTAATCCCGGGGGCGGTAGTAGGCGTTGTAAACATCTTCTCGGGCGCTGATTATACTTACCCGCAGAGAATCAAGTCCGGCGGCACAAATATTTTCAATACCCCGGGTATACCCGGCGTTACTGTTCATATTGATGGTGCCTTGGCCAGTTTCCTGGCGCACCGTTTTAATCACCGCGGCTATCTTCTCCGCTGCCAGCGCGGGTTCCCCCTCGCAACCCTGGCCAAAGCTGATTATGCCTTCGGGGGCGTGCCGCAGGTGATACCTGGCCACCTCAACGGCCTCTTCCAGGGTAGGGCGAAAATCCAAACGGGACTGGGGGGAAGGGCAACACTCGGCCGGCTGTAGTGATATGCAGCCCAGACAGCGCGCATTGCACGTTGGTGAAATGGGCAGCCCCCCTTCCCAGCGGGTATAAAAAACATTCTGGGCAGTATAACAACTGTAATCCAGGGCACAGTGGGCCAGATGCCTTAGAAGGCGATTCTTCGGCGCTGACTCCAGGCGTTCCCGGACTAATATATTAAGATCTTCCGAGTTGTAATGCCCGGGATCCCAGGGGTCGGGGTTATCAGTGCGGACGGCGGCGACATAAACCTTGCCTTCTCGCCAAGCCACCGCTGCATAGCCCATCAGGGGTAGCGGTCGGGTTTCCTGCCGGCGGTAACCGGGCAGCAGGGTGCGGGTGTACCCCTGGGGCAGCAGTGCCCCAACAGCCCGGGCCGGGCCGCCTGCGGGCGCCTGTTCCAGCAGTTTAAATGCCCCATTGCCGGTTATGCCCACCGGAGTACTACCGGGCAATAAAACCAGCGAAGCCCCCTGAGGCAGCGGAGTAACATCCTCGTCTAATATTTCTACCAACCGATCCCCGGTGCGTCCCACCGCCCCCATGGCGAAATCGAACATACGCCCCTGTCCGTCGGCATACAGTGATCTGTACACTGTTAGCAACACTCCAAATACCAAGGTGTTAGCCTGGTGATGATTAATCTATTTTATCATTGTGCTCTCAACTTTGCATCACAGTAATCAAAAGCACACCACTATTCAAGTTGGGGACGGTCTTGACTTGAACGCTTATTGCATAAAAAAGACAGGGTTTTTTAGGCCCCGTCTTCAGCGCCACGGCTAACCGGGACACTGGTTGTTTTTAAATTACGCCAAATAGGACATCATTGCTCGTGTCAGGCGTAGGTGCGCTGCAGGCAGAGCAGCGGGTCAAAGGGCACACCGTTTAATAGCACTTCCAGGTGCAGGTGTGGACCGGTAGACCGGCCGGTACTGCCAACTCGGGCAATGGACTGCCCGGCCAGCACTCGCTGCCCCTCGCTCACCAGTAGGCGGTAATTATGCGCATAAAGGGTGCGCAGACCGTTGCCATGGTCGATAATCACAGTTTCACCATAGGTACCCCGAGGACCGGCAAACACCACCCGGCCGTCTTTTACTGCCCTGACTGGCTGACCCTGGTCGGCGGCTATATCAATACCCTCGTGCATGGCACCGTCACGCATACCGTAATGGGAACTAATCCAGCCCTGTACCGGCCAAATAAGTTGATCCAGCGGTAAGGCCCGTGAAACTTGCAGACTACCCCCGCCTTGTCCTGCAGGAATAGATAATTGCTGTCCTTCCCGCAGGTGATCCGGGTCGGTTAGTCCGTTCATGCGGGCTAATTCTATACTATTTACACCAAATTTATGCGCGATAGCACTAAGGGTTTCACCGCCGCTAACGCGGTATTGCAGTACGGTGCCCGGGATCATCAAAGCTTGTCCCTCGAAGATATGGTTGCTGTCTCGCAAGTGATTCGACTGAGCCAGTTTTTCTTCACTGAAGCCATACCGCCGTGCAATAGCGCCCAGGGTATCACCCTGGCGCACGATATACACCCGGGTGGACGCTTCTGCCACCGACCTGCCGGATTCTAATTGCGGCTCTTTAGCGGGTGGGGCTGGATACGGGGCATCAACCCTAACCAGTTCATCCAACCTGGCCTGAACCGGGTATGGTTCAGCCAGTGCCCAACTTGTTAGAAGCAACATTGCCACTGAAAAACAGATTATCTTACTTAGGGCCGGCTTAAACCGATTTTTAAATGTTAATTTTGTAAAGTTCATAATTTTCCACCTCTGCCATTATTAAACAAGGCATTCCACCTTAAATTATACCCGCCCGGGGCTATTAATATACCTCCGGAACCATTACTACCCAAAAATTCATAATGCGAAAAAAAAGACAGGCCTCGGTTCACAGAGCGAACCGCAGGCCTGTCCTGTTTGATTTAGTATGCTTTAAGGTAAATCGGCTTGTTGATGTTTGTTGCCATTACTGCGTTTGATATTCTGATAGGCCGTAACCAATTCCGCATTGGAACGGGTTTTTTTCAGCCTTTCCAGCATGTACTCCAGCGCTTCTGCTGAATGCATATTTGTGGTGGCCCGCCGGAAGTACCAGTTGACTTCCATCTCATCCTTGCTAAGGAGCAAGTCTTCACGCCTGGTGCCGGAACGCGACACATCTACTGCGGGGAATAACCTTCGTTCGGCCAAGCGCCGATCCAGGATTAATTCCATGTTACCGGTGCCCTTGAATTCCTCAAATATAACATCGTCCATTCGACTGCCGGTTTCCACCAGGGCAGTAGCCAGAATGGTGAGCGAACCCCCTTCTTCCAGGTTGCGGGCGGCACCAAAAAAGCGTTTGGGCTTGTGCAGAGATGACGGGTCAACACCGCCGCTCAAAGTGCGTCCGCTGGGAGGCACCACCAGGTTATGTGCCCTGGCTAGTCGGGTAATGCTGTCCATAAGAATGACCACGTCCCGGCCGTGTTCCACCAGTCGCTTGGCTCGTTCCAGCACCATGTCCGCCACCCGGACGTGGTTTTCCGGCGGTTCGTCGAATGTAGAACTGATTACTGTGCCGTTAACCGACCTTTCCATATCGGTAACCTCTTCCGGCCGCTCGTCAATCAACAGCACAATCAGGCTGATTTCAGGATGGTTAACAGAAATACTATTGGCAATGGCCTTTAGTAATAATGTTTTACCAGCTTTGGGTGGGGACACTATCAAACCCCGCTGGCCTTTGCCGATCGGTGAAATAAGGTCTATGATCCGGGCGGCCAATTTATCCTTATCGGTTTCCAGAGAAATTCGCTCTTGGGGAAACAGGGGAGTAAATCCTTCGAAGTGCAGCCTCTTGGGAGAATCATCCGGGTTGGTACCGTTTACCTTTTCCACGCGCAGCAATGCCGAGTAGCGTTCGCTGTCCTTGGGTTTGCGCACCTGCCCGGCCACCAGGTCTCCGCTACGCAGGTCAAACCGCCTGATCTGGGACGATGAAACATAAATATCATCGTAACTGGGCAAAAAGTGATAAGGTCTTAAAAAACCGTAACCGTCCGGCAGGATCTCCAGCACACCGCTTGAGATCTGCAGCCCACTCTTTTCGGCCTGAGCTCTGATTATCTCCGCCACAAGTTCCTTTTTACGCAGCCTCGAATACCCGGTCAAGTCCAATTCTTTGGCCATGGCATAAAGCTCAGCCAGCGTTTTACTTTCTAAGTCCGTATGGTTCAAGGGTTAACCCCCTTTTGACAATTAATTGTATTAGATTTATTGCCATGGCCTTGCGGGTTCATACCTGTTTAGTGGTTTGCCGGCGTTTTTGCCTTAACAGAAGCACTTTGAGGAGAACCATGTAAACGATAGCAAGAACCAGGGCTGCATTAAGAAACGCCCCGAGCATAAAGGGATAGCCAAGAAGGGTAAACTTTACCAGCCAACCGACCTGGGTTTGGGAGAAAACCTCCGCCACCTGCTCAACGCTGTCAAAATCATTGTAACCCAGCATTAAGCCACCTGTGACCATGTTCAAGACGTAGAAAAAAGGTACCGCCAGTTTAAAAAGGGCGGCCGTCAGGGCAGCGGCAAGTCCGTTGCCGCCTGCCAGTCTGGCAATTAGATAGGCAATGGGAATACTGATTAAAGGAAGGGGCAAGAAATCCAGGGCCAGCCCAATCGCTGCACCCCGGGCTATTTTTTGGGGCGCATCCGGAATGTCCATTACACGGCTGCAATGATTTTTCAGGCGCCCTACTAGATTCAATTATGCATGTCCTCCTTAACTCTTGGGCACTTTGGCCCAATCAGCTAGAAACTTTTCGATGCCCAGGTCGGTGAGAGGGTGGTTAATCATCTGCATTAGTACTTTGTAGGGAATAGTGGCGATATGCGCACCTGCAAGGGCGGATTGGGTTACATGCAGCGGGTGCCTGATACTGGCGGATATTATTTGCGCATCCAGTTGATGCAGGTCAAATACGGAGACTATTTCATCTATCAAAGTCATGCCTTCTTGACCGGCATCATCCAGGCGACCTACAAAGGGGCTTACGTAAGTAGCGCCCGCCAGGGCGGCCAAAAGGGCCTGATTAGCAGAAAATATCAGGGTAACATTGGTTTTGATTCCTTCCTGGGATAAAACCTTCACCGCTTTTAGCCCTTCTGCCGTCATAGGTATTTTGACCACAATATTCTCATGAATAGCAGCCAGCACCCTGGCCTCCTCAATCATGGGCACGGCTTCAATACTGACCGCTTCGGCACTAATCGGGCCATCTATAATGGTGGTGATTTCACGGACTACTTCAACGAAATCACGGCCCTCCCGGGCTATCAGAGACGGGTTGGTGGTGACGCCACTTATTACACCCAGTTCGGCAGCGTCCTTAATCTCCTTAACATTGGCGGTATCAATAAACAGTTTAATCGCTAACACCTCCGGGAAAGATAAACCACTTATTACATTATATTACAGGGTGCCAGGTGTTGCAAGTTGATTTTGTTGCAAGTTGTGTTTGGAAGCAAGGGGACGGTTCTCCTGCTTCCTCATGAGGAAGCAGGAGAACCGTCCCCTTGCTTCCCTTACGCCCTGCCGGAACTGCCGAAAACCCGGATTTTTTCTCTGATTAGTGCTACCGCTGCTTCCCGGGCCGGGCCCAGGATTTTGCGGGGATCTATTTCGTCGGGGCTGTTTGCTACTACCCGCCGGCAACCGTCCACAAAAGCTTCACGGATGTTGGTGTCAATGTTCACCTTACGCACCCCCAGGCGAATAGCCTCCCGCACCGCTTCGTCCGGCACACCGGAAGAACCATGCAATACGATGGGGATGCTTACCAGGGAACGAATTTTTTCCAACCGGGCGAAATCAAGCTTAGGTTCACCCTTATACTGACCGTGGGCAGTGCCAATGGCAATGGCCAGGGCATCTACGTCGGTTTCTTCAACAAACCGCCTGGCTTCTTCCGGGTCGGTGAAAAAAGCGTCGGCGTCATCCACATGAATATCGTCCTCGGTACCGCCTATTTTACCCAGTTCAGCTTCTACGGATACCCCCACCGGCCGGGCCGCCGCCACTACCTGTCTGGTCAGGGCAATGTTGTCGTCCAGAGTCAACTTGGAACCATCAATCATAACAGCAGAAAAACCAGACCTGATACAGCGCATCACCTGGTCGAAACTGGTGCCGTGATCCAGGTGCAGTGCCACCGGTACATCCACCATAGATGCGGCCACATTGGCCATGGCAGTGATATACTCAATACCGGCGTACTTTATAGCACCTTGGCTGGCCTGCATAATCACGGGCGACCGTTCCGCCTGTGCTGCAGCAGCAATGGCCTGCACTATCTCCATGTTATTGCAATTGAACGCGCCAACGGCATACCCGCCAGCCTCAGCATCTTTGAGCAAGTCGCTGATCGGAACCAAACCCATTTACCCGAATCCTCCTTGATTTGGATATACTTTATAAAATATTATACACCCATTATACAGGGTGTACCCCTAATTTATTTCCGTTTCCGCTTGGTTTTTTTGCCTGTCTTGTCCATGTTGGCCAGGCTGTCCAGGTACCCAAATCCGTTGCGGGTAAGCTCAATGGTTTCTACATCTTTAATCACTCTAAGGTCATCTTCAGTCTCAGCATAAATAATATTTATACTGTCGCATTCCTTGCAGTGCAGTTCTAACCGGTCAGGGAATATGTCCACTTCAACATCCAGGTTGCCGCACTGACAGTAAAGGGCTCCCTGCTCGGCAATGTCATGCAGACGGTTAAGCACCTCGTACATGATTTCGGAGTTATTAAAATACCTGTCCTCACCTTCGAATTCGGTAGCCAGGGACTCAATACTCTCTTCCTGGGCTTCGGCCAATTCCCGGACCTCTTCCTCTGGACCCAGGTAACCCAGTTCCAGGCCGGTTTCTTGACAAAACAGGTAGTTAACATCATCTGACCAAAATCTTCTGCTGCTAATAGAACGCATATGTTTGGACTCGCAAACTACACACGGCACCTGTAGCATGTAATCCTTGCGATCCTTGGTATTTACAACAAGCTTAATAAACCCGCATTTACAGGCTACTTCCACCTTTTTACGCAGGCCAAATTCGAATCTTGAAAGTTTATGATAATCTAGTTTGCCGCATTCTGGGCAACGCATGGCCAGAAGCGCACCGGTTTCAATGATCATGGCTTACCTCCTGCCATTTTAGTGCAGCGACCAAAAGTCCTGGTATAAAAAACTCTGTCTGTCAACAAAACCGTAACAGTAGCTCTTTATCGCAATTCGACACCTGTTTGTCAAATCCTTTTTTAAGACTGCCGGGTGATAAGCCGGTCTCAATTATTGCACAGGCGCCGGAATTGCATCCGAAGAGGGAATTAATTGCTGTGCCAGTGAACGTAATTCGTTAAGGTCAAAGGGTTTGCACAGGTAGTGCTTTACTCCTAATTTTCCGGCCTCTTCTACGACATCCAGCTCCTCGTAAGCCGTCATCAGTACTACCGACACACCAGGGTTTATTTTCCTGATTTCATGCAGAGTTTCTATACCGCTCATACCAGGCATTTTGACATCCAATATAATTAAATGGTATTTTTTTCCTTTTAGCATCTCTAGTGCTTCCCTACCGCAGGAGGCTTGATCAACAACGTATCCTCTTTCAAGCAGCGCCTCGCTAATTAATCTGCGTACGCCCATCTGGTCGTCTACAATAAGTAAATCTCCCGAGTTAATCGCCATATGCCTTCCTCCTTGAAGGTCAAGACTGCAGAACCTCCAAGATATACTTCGCCAATGGGGTTAAATTCCCTTCTGTTCTGGTATTCTTATACCCATGTTCGCAGAAAAAAATTTAAAACTTTAGGTCAGGGATGGTAGATATAACGGAACCAAACATGATTAACCCGACAATAAACATTAAAACAATTGCCAGAGCAGGGGTGAAAACGGTCAACGCCGCTTTACCGGTACCAAACCCGTGCACCTCGCGAATACCGATTATCAGAAGTACCACGGACCAAATAAATACTGCTAAGCTTAAAAGTCCGGTAATAGTGTTGAACGCCGCACTGGATGCAAAGAAAACCCCTAAAAGCTGTACCGGAATCATTAATGCAGCTGGAATGCCGGCCAATCCATAAACGGTAAAAACGCTCCGGGCACTGCCCCTACCGCCATAAAGTTCCGCCAGCAAGTGCAAAACCCCGGCCATTAAAAACCACTTGGCAAAACCGAAGAAAAAGCCACCTACCGCAACCAGCGGAATTAGCATTGAATACAGCACATCCAATTCCGGCAGGTTGGGCAATTGCAATCCCCGCATGTATTGCGGCGTAGTAAAAAGCCCCATCAGAGCTTCCGCCAGGTTGAGAAGTACCACTATAACCACCGCGGACAAAACAGGCGGTTGCCTGGTTAGCCCCGCAAAGGTGCGCACCGGTTCAAACAGTACTCCGTAAACCAGTTCCAGGATACCTTCTTTGTTCCGGGTTTCATACGGGTTATCCCAGCTTCCGTCTTCCCTTGCCGCATTACTGATACTTTCCCCTAAAGCCCCTGTATATACATCACTAGGGACATTTACATTATCACTATGAATAATTTCATTAGGGACATCCTCATTGGAGATTGAGGTGTGTCCCTGATCATTTTTATCCTGGCCTTCCAAAACACAGCCCTCCCCGATAAATTATCTTCGCACAGCCTGCAAGCTCGAAATAAGTGCGACTAAGGTTTAGCGGTCAGGGGACACACCTCCTCGGAGGAATGTCCCCAACGTATGGGTCAAAACCCCACCTGAACCAAGTCTTCTTTATTCGGTGACCGGCGCATACAGCAACCAGGCCGCTGGATATAATGCCGGCCCGCTAATCCCCAGGTTGACACCGCTGAATGTCTCCCAGAAAGGACGTCTGGGAGACAGATCGACAACATTGGCTTCGTCACCAAGTCCAGCCATCTGGGATGCCACTCTCAGTGCATCATAAAAATTACCCATTTCGTCCACAAGACCGTTTTCCAGTGCCTGGCTACCTGTAAAAACTCGACCGTCCGCTATTTTGCTTACCTGTTCTAAATCCATTCCTCGTCCCTGGGATACTGTGTTCACAAATTGCTGGTAAATGTCATCAACCATGCTTTGGAAAATAGCCTGTTCATTGGATGTAACGTCACGGGCCGGTGAACCCATGTCCTTGTGCGGGCCGCTTTTAAACACTGTGGGGTCTAAACCTATTTTTTCATATAACCCCTGCATGTCAGTGGTTTCCATAATTACTCCGATGCTGCCGGTGATACTGCCGGGATTGGCCACAATCCGGTCGCACCGGGACGCGATCCAGTAACCGCCCGATGCGGCCACATCGCCCATGGAAGCCACTACCTTTGTGCCGGAAGCCCTCAGACGATCCACCTCCAGGGCAATTTCCTGGGAAGCCGCCGTAGTGCCGCCGGGTGTGTTCAGTCGCAACACCACTGCCTTAATGGATGGGTCTTCGGCTGCCTGGCGCAGCTGGGCCATGATGGTATCCGAGCCGGCCACTGTGTTTAATAACCCGCCGGAACTTGAACCGGACACAATCGTGCCGGAAATATTAATCACACCTACGGCGTTTCCGCCATCCCCCCGGGCGGACGTAGCGCCGTCGCGCGGTTGGAATACCGCGGCAACCACCAGGGATAGCATCGCTACCCCAATGATGATACCGGCTATCAGTTTGCGTTTCAAATGTCTCTCACTGCCTTTCAGAAGTCTTGGTTAGGTTTTAGAAAACCTCCTACAATGGCTTTTGTAGCGATAATTCCTAAACAAAAAGCTTTGGAATATCCCAAAGCTGAATGTTTACGTTGAGCATTTTAAATTATAGACCTATTAAACTTCTATAACGTTTAGGATTGGTTCTTAAGGGCTGCACCGATGAACTCCCTGAACAACGGGTGCGGTCTGTAAGGCCGGGACTTAAACTCGGGATGAAACTGAGTGGCTAAAAACCAGGGATGATCGCTAAGTTCGATAATCTCTACCAGATAACGATCCGGTAGGGTGCCACTGAAGACAACTCCCGCATCGGCCAGTTCGTCGCGAAACTTGTTGTTCAGTTCGTACCGGTGGCGGTGCCTTTCGTATATAACTTCTTCACCGTAAGAGTTGCTGGCCAGGGTATCTTCCATCAAGCGACAGGGGTATTTGCCCAGGCGCATAGTGCCGCCCATCTTGTCCAGTTCCTTTTGCTCAGGCAAAAGGTCAATTACCGGATAAGGTGTATCGGGGTTAAATTCGGTGCTGTTAGCTCCCTGCCAATGCAAAACGTTCCTGGCGTATTCCACTACCGCCAACTGCATGCCCAGGCACAGGCCTAAGAAGGGTACCTTGTTTATCCTGGTGTAATTAATGGCGTTAATCTTGCCCTCAATGCCCCGGTCACCGAAACCGCCGGGTACCACCACCCCATCAACATCGGACAGCAACTTTTCCGCAGGTTGTTCTTCCAGTTCCTCGGAGTTGATCCAGCGAACATCCACCGCAACACCATGGTATAACCCGGCGTGGCGCAGGGCCTCAACCACGCTAATGTATGCGTCCGGCAAGGCCACGTACTTGCCCACCAGCCCGATAGTGATGCTCCGGTGCAGGTTTTTCATGTTTTCCACCATTGCCCGCCACTGGGTAAGGTCCGGTTGGGAATTGCATTGCAGTCCCAGCCGCCTGACGGTAAAATCGCCCAGGCCCTCTTCCTCCAGCATTAGCGGCACCTCGTAAATATGCGAGGCGTCCACCGCTTGCACCACGGCGTCCCGGTCGGTATCACAAAACAGCGCCAGCTTGTCCACCATTTCTTTGGAAAGGGGTTTTTCGGTGCGGCATACCACCACATCGGGTTGAATGCCGATGCTACGCAGTTCTTTCACACTATGCTGGGTGGGCTTGGTTTTTAATTCGTTGGCCACTCTTAAGTAGGGCACCAGGGTCACGTGGATGTACATTACATTGTCCCGACCCAGGTCGCTTTTTAACTGGCGGATAGCTTCCAGAAACGGTAATGACTCTATATCACCAACGGTGCCACCGATCTCAATAATTACCACATCGGGTTCAAGTTCCCGGGCGATGCGGTGTACCCGTTCTTTAATTTCGTTAGTGATATGGGGAATGACCTGCACTGTTGCCCCCAGGTAATCACCCTTTCGCTCCTTGCTGATTACCGACCAGTAGATACCGCCGGTGGTAACATTGCTGCTTTTACCGAGACTGGCATCAATGAACCGTTCATAGTGACCCAGGTCCAGGTCGGTTTCCGCCCCGTCATCTGTGACGAACACTTCACCGTGCTGGTATGGACTCATGGTGCCCGGATCTATGTTAATATAGGGATCCAGTTTCTGGATGGCTACTTTTAAACCCCGGCTCTTAAGCAGTCGACCCAGGGACGCGGCGGTAATCCCCTTACCCAGGGACGATACCACGCCGCCGGTAACAAAGATGAACTTGGCCATAAAGCGCCTCCTATTGACATAATTTCCTTAAAAAATCCTTTTTTATTCTATCATGTTGAAACTGCATGTCAATACAATTAAGGACTATTTAGGTATTCGGAATTCAGTGCTTTAGAATTCAAGAATATCCCGGGATATGCTTCTATTTCGCATTGCGTTTACGAAATCCCTCCGCATATTCGCCGCTGGTATAAACAAATTGCGCTTTCTGCCATACCAACAAGTCATCAATAAAAACGGACACACCTCTGTTAATGGGTCGAGGAATGTCAATCCCAGCCGAACCAGCGTGTGGCTATAACATAGCCTAGAAAGAGGCCCACTATGCCCATTAACCCCGCCACTGTCGGCGGCGCCGGGATAGGCAGTTTTAAACGGGCAAACAGCAGCCCGACAACTAAACCTGCCAGGGTGGCCAGTAACACTTCGCGCAAGGGAATCCCCCCATTTACATTTTTTCGGGTGCCCGAACGCCGAGTAGGTCAAGGGCGTTTTTCAGCACCACCCGGGTGGCTTCCACAAGTAGAAGCCGGGCATTGCTCAACCCGGCATCATCGGTAATCACCCGGGACGCATAATAAAAGCTATGCAGCAACCCGGCCATTTCGTGCACGTACCGGGCAATGCGGTGTGGGGCCAACTGACGGGCCGCCATGGCTACTTCCTCCGGGAAATCTGCCAGGCGCCGGGCCAGGACCAACTCCGTCTCTTCTTTAAGCAGATTTAGATCAACTTCTGCGGGTGCCGGCATCGCCCGCCCCTGCTCAGCCAACTGCCGGTAGATGCTGCAGATACGGGCATGAGCATACTGAACATAGTATACCGGGTTGTCGTTGGACTCGGTACGGGCTAGGTCGAGGTCGAAGTCCAAATGGCTGTCGGCACTGCGCATCACAAAGAAATAGCGGGCGGCGTCCAGCCCCACTTCTTCCATCAACTCCTGCAGGGTGACAAACTGGCCGGTACGCTTGGACATACGTACAATTTCACCGCCGCGGAATAAACGCACCAATTGCATCAGGATTACGTGCAGGGCGTCGGGGTTGTAACCCAGGGCATCCATGACCCCCTTCATCCGGGGCACGTGCCCGTGGTGGTCAGCCCCCCAGATGTTAATCACCCAATTAAAGCCCCGCTGAAACTTGTCCATGTGGTAGGCAATATCAGCGGCGAAGTAAGTGGGAATGCCGTTTTTGCGCACCACCACCTCGTCCTTTTCCATACCAAAGGCACTGGCTTTAAACCACAGGGCTCCCTCGTGTTCGTAAATATGTCCCCGCTCCTTAAGCAGGTTGATAGCCTCATCTACCTGGCCATTTTCGTGCAGCGACTGTTCGGAGAACCATACATCATATTTTACGCCAAACTCAGCCAGGGCTTCCTTGATGCCGCCAATTTTTTCCGCCAGGGCATAACGGGCCAGGGTATCGAGCCTGGTGCGCTGCGGCGCCTGGAGCAGGCTATCCCCGTGCTCATCAATAAAACTGCGCACCGTGTCGGTAATGTCCTGCCCGTGATAGCCGCCCTCGGGTATCTCACCTTCCCGGCCCAGTAACTGAAAAAACCGTGCCTCTAAGGATAAGGCAAAGTTTTCAATTTGGTTGCCGGCGTCATTTATATAGTACTCCCTGGCAACTTGCCAACCGGCAAAGTCCAGAATAGCCGCTATACTATCACCCAATGCCGCCCCCCGGGCATTACCCATATGTAAAAGTCCCGTGGGATTGGCGCTGACAAATTCCACTTGCACCTTTTGACCTTCACCCAGCGTTAGCCTGCCGTAATCAGCCTGCTGCTTTACCGCCAGGGGCACAGCTTCCAGCACCCAGCGGGGATCCAGATGAAAATTGATGAATCCCGGCCCGGCCACTTCAACCCGTTCCAGCCACTGAATCTGGTGGGGCAGATTTTCAACCAGCAATTCGGCAATTTTTTTAGGCGCCATGCGGGCCTGCTTGGGCAACAACATCGCCAGGTTGACAGCAAAATCCCCATGGTCCCGCTCCCGGGGCACCTCCACCGAAAATTCGGGCAGTTCCACCGGCGGCAACTGTTCCGCCGCCACCGCCCCGGCCACCGATTCCTCCATAGCCTGCCTTAAACAGGCACGCATCTTATCTACAATGTTAATTATATCCAACCTCCTTTGGTGCCAGGTGTTGCAAGTTAATTTTGTTGCAAGTTGAGGGATAAATATGTAAAATTAGGATATAAAATCAAATTGGGGGTGCTTATTATGGGTCGTCCTTCCCGTAATTACCCAACACCAGATACAGTATATCATGTAATATGTCGCGGGAATAATCGTCAGGATATTTTTTTGGACAACCATGATTACTTTAAGTACCTTGATTTATGGCATAAGTATAAGGCGGAAATGGATTTTGAGGTTTACGCCTATGTATTGATGCCCAACCACGTGCATTGGTTGCTTAAAACCGGACTGACTCCCCTGTGGGAAATAATGCACCGTATGCACAGTACTTATGCGAAATGGTTTAACCACCGACACGAACGGGTGGGGCATTTGTTTCAAGACCGATATAAATCAATAATCTGCGACACGGACAGTTACCTGCTGGTACTAGCACGGTATATTCATTTAAACCCTATTCGGGCGGGATTGGTTAGCGAAGTAAACCACTATCCCTGGAGCAGTTTTCCCGGCTACTGCGGTCACGAAAACACGATCCTGAACACTTCTTTTTTACTGAGTAATTTCAGCCCCGAAACTACGAAGGCCAGACATGAATTGATCAGTTTCACCCGGGAAGGAATTGATCAACAGCAAAAGGCTGCTGAAAATCCGGATTTCAACAAAAAGCAGCAAAAAGAAAAATGGCACCTCAGGCCATTTAATAGTCATATTGAGCAACCCAGGATTAAACCAAAGAAAAATCAAATTCCCAGACCATTAACAATTAATCAGATTACCGAGTGGGTAATTAAAGAAACCGGAGTTACATTAACCGAAATGATTAGCAATTTGCAGCAGCGCCACGTAACTGAGGCAAGAAGCCTGTTAATTAGAATAGCCGTTGGGGAGGCGGGCATCAAGCGCAGTGATGTCGCCGTGTTTTTGGATAAAAACCGATCCCAGGTAACCAGGGTGATGGAAAAATGGGCAAATAAAGATGTGCCTCCCCAGGTTGAGCAACGTTTGGTAAAATTTGCCAGCAACTTGCAACAAAACTAACTTGCAACACCTGGCACCAGGGCTAGGCGCTAAAGCCGGCTGTAAAGGCAGCATTGTTTACTTCTAATAGACGCTGCGGGACGGTGTCGGCCAGGGCGTCGCGCCAGATTTTTTCGTCTACCGGGAGTTTTTTGGCCATGGCGCCTAAAAGTACTACGTTGGCGGCCTTGGCGTTGCCGCATTCCAGCGCTATTTGCAGGGCGTCCAGCACCTGTAAGTCAGCCACCCGCTCTTTGATTTTACCGGTAATATCTTCGGGATACTCGGCCGCGCCTGCTAGTACGGGCACAGGGGAGATTTGCTGACTGTTGATGATCACGGTGCCGCCAGGCTTGAGATAGGAAAGCCAGCGCAACGCTTCCAACTTTTCGAAGGCTAGGATTACATCGGCCTCGCCTTCAGAGATAACCGGGGAATACACTTTTTCACCCAACCGTACCTGGGTAACCACGCTGCCGCCCCGCTGGGCCATACCGTGAATTTCCGATACCTTTATATCATAGCCCATTTTTAGGGCGACAGCCGCCAGCACCTTGCTGGCCAGGATGGTTCCCTGGCCGCCCACGCCTACCATAAAAACGTTAATTGGTTTAAGCATCGGCGTTACCACCTTTCATAGCTCCGGTTTTGCATACCTGTACGCACAGATTGCAGCCCACACAGAGAGTTTTATCCACAGATGATTTCTTATCGCTGACCGAAATGGCCGGACAGCTGAGTTTAAGGCATACCTTACAGCCGTTGCAAGTCTCCTGATCCACGGTGACCACGGGTTTGGATTCCCGCTTCAGCAGCACACAGGGACGCCGGGCGATAATCACCGACGGGCCTTTTGCCGCCAGCCCGGTATTAACGGCTTCTTTTACCGCGGCCATGTCCAGTGGATCCACCAACTCCACCTGTTTGACGCCCAAGGCCCGGCATAGTGCTTCTAGATCGACCTCGGGGGCTTCGCCGCCCATTAGGGTGCGCCCGGTGGCGGGATGGTCCTGGTGTCCGGTCATAGCGGTGGTGCGATTATCCAAAATCAGCACCGTAATATCGCTGCTGTTGTATACCGCGTTTAACAGCGAAGTGATTCCAGAGTGCAGGAAAGTGGAGTCGCCAATAACGGCTACCGTTTTTTCCTTTAACCCGGGCACTGCTTTGTCAATACCGTGGGCCATGCTGATGCTGGCCCCCATGCATACGCAGCAGTCGATGCCCTCAAGTGGTGGCAGGCCGCCCAGGGTGTAGCAGCCGATGTCACCGGTAACGGTGAGTTTCATGCTGCGTAAGGTGAAAAATACCCCGCGGTGGGGGCAACCCGGGCACAACACCGGCGGGCGGGGCGGCGCCTGGGGCAGTCCCGTGGCCCAATCTTCCCGGGGCTGGGCCGTCAGTAGACCGGCTTCGGCAAACTTGCTCCGCAGCAAGCCCTGGCTAAACTCACCCGTGGCCGGGAACATCTCCTTACCGGTCACCTTAATGCCCAGCATACGAATTTGTTCTTCCAAGAAAGGTTCCAATTCCTCTACCACGTACAGGGTTTGCACCTGCTCGGCAAATTGTTTAATTAGTTGAACAGGAAGGGGATTGGTCAGGCCAAGCTTCAGCACCGACGCACCGGGCAACACTTCCCGCACGTACTGGTAACTGATACCGCTGGTGATTATGCCCACCTTGTTATCCCCAGGCACGATAAAGTTTACCCGGGTGGTTTCGCTGTACTCTTTAAGCCGGGTCAGCCTTTCTTCCAGGCTAAGCCGGCGCAGCCGCCCGAAAGCGGGTACCATCAGGTATTTTTTAACGTCCTTGCTGTATGGTTTTATTTCCCTGGGCAGGGGTTCGTTAAGTTCCACCATGCCCTGGGAATGGGCCACCCGGGTGGTGATGCGCAACATGACGGGAATATCAAAGTTTTCGCTAATTTCCAGACCCAGGGCCACCATATCCTTGGCTTCCTGGCTGTCGGACGGTTCCAACATGGCCACTTTGGCAAACCGCGCGTAATGGCGGTTGTCCTGCTCGTTTTGCGAGCTGTGCATACCCGGGTCGTCGGCGGAAATCAGCACCAGACCGCCGGTTACACCGGTGTAGGCCGCAGTAAAAAGCGGGTCGGCAGCCACGTTAACCCCCACGTGCTTCATAGTGACCAGTGTCCGTGCCCCGGCCATGGCGGCACCCACGCCCACTTCCAGGGCTACCTTTTCGTTGGGTGCCCATTCGCTGTAAACATCCTTGCAGCGAGATAGATTTTCCAGTATCTCGGTACTTGGTGTTCCCGGATAACCGGAGGCCAGCGTAACACCGGCTTCAATGGCGCCGCGGGCAATAGCGGCGTTACCGGAAAGCAGTTCTTTCAAATTTTTCCCCTCCGTTTTTGGTAGGCTTTGGTGCCAGGTGTTGCAAGTTGAATTTGTTGCAAGTTGTAAACCACTTTGTGAGTAAAGTCAAGCGGTAGGCTATGGTGCCAGGTGTTGCATGTTGAAAGCTGCAAATAACGCAACTTTCAACATGCAACACCTGGCACCTAGCAAGCTTAGCGGGAGTCAATAACACGTTTGATTTTACCTTCACTGCGGGCCAGTGAGCGGGGTTCCAGCAGGCGCACCCGGCAATTCAGCGAAAGCACGCTGAATATTTTCTGCCGCAGCATAACTTCCAGAGCTTCCAGATCCCTGAACGAGCCGGTGAACATTTCGTCGGTCAGTTCCACCTGTACTTCCAGGACATCAAGATAACCCTTTTTGCTGACCAGGATTTGGTAGTGCGGTGACAGTCCAGCTATATTCATTAGTACAGTTTCAATTTGGGATGGGAATACGTTGACCCCGGATATAATCAGCATATCGTCCGTGCGTCCACACACTTTGCGCATTCGGGCGGTGGTGCGCCCACAGGCGCACTTGTCCTCGTTGATGACGGTTATATCCCTGGTTCGGTAACGCAGGATGGGAATAGCTTCCTTGGTCAGAGTAGTGATGACCAGTTCCCCTTCCTGCCCCGGCCCCAGCGGTTCACCCGTTACCGGGTTGATTATCTCTACCAGGAAGTGGTCTTCGTTGATGTGCAGACCCGCGGCATGCGTGCATTCGCCGGAAACACCAGGGCCCATCACCTCGCTGAGACCGTAATTGTCGGTGGCCTTCATGTTCCAGGTGCGTTCCATCTCGGCGCGCATGTTTTCGGTCCAGGCTTCAGCTCCGAAGAGTCCCCTGCGAATACCCAAGTCAGCCGGGTCTATCTCCATAGCCCGGGCTGTGTCAGCCAGGTGTAGGGCGTACGAAGGAGTGCCTACTAGGGCGGTGGCACCAAAATCTTGCATTAGCATAATCTGACGACCGGTATTGCCCACCGAGGCGGGCACGATGGTAGCGCCCACTTTCTCCAGACCGTAGTGCAGCCCGAAGGCGCCGGTAAACAAACCGTAACCGAAGGTAATCTGTACCACATCCTCATCGGTTACCCCGGCCATAGTGGCTACACGGGCCACCAGTTCAGCCCATGTCTCCAAATCCTGCTTGGTATAGCCCACCACAGTAGGCTTGCCGGTGGTGCCGGAGGAGGCGTGCAGTCGGTTTATTTCTTTTTTGGGTACGGCAAAAAGCCCGTAGGGATAATTATCCCGCAAGGCGGTTTTATCTGTAAAAGGCAGCCTGGATACGTCGCCCAGGGAATGGATGTCTTCCGGTCGTACCCCTGCCTCGTCCATGGCCTTTTGATAATAGGGAACCCGCTGGTATAACAGGGTCACCGTTTTTTTTAGCCTGTCCAACTGCAGTGAGCGCAGTTCCTCTCTGTCCATGCTTTCATGCTTCGGATCCCAAATCATTCTAGCTTACACTCCTTTTAATCTACTGGTGCCAGGTGCTAGTTAGAAAACTAGCCTGATAAGAGTATGGCTGAGTGGTAGGCTTTGGTGTTGATGCCAGGTGCACCAACACCAAAGGAGTGAGGTAAAATAAAATAACCAGGGCGGCAAAAACCAAACTACCCCGGCTTTAACCATTCTCCCATACTACAAATTAATCTAATATTTATTCTACAAACTTTGACTTATTCCTGCCCGTTCAGGACGCTGAATTTTGATCGGAGCAGAGATCAATCGGGAACGAACACCGCGTCTTCGCACGAACCGTCCCATGCGGCGGAAGGCTTCGCTGAGGTCATCCAGTGATGCGGCGTAGGATACCCGTACGAATCCCTCACCGGAAGTTCCAAAGACATTACCAGGAACCACTGCCACCTGTTCTTCCTTTAATAATTCTTCGGCAAAATCCTCGGAACACAGGCCGGTAACCGAAGTCTGCGGAAAGGCATAAAAAGCTCCACCGGGCTCGAAGCAGGGCAGGCCCATGTCGCGAAAAGCCTGCACCACCATGTTACGACGCCGGTTATAATGTTCTACCATGCGGCGCATACCGGGTTGACCGTTTTTCAACGCTTCCAGCGCTGCCATTTGCCCGGTGATGGGGGCACAAAGCATGGAATACTGGTGAATCTTGGTCATGGCAGCAATGAAATCAGGGTTGCCGGCCACATAGCCCACCCGCCAACCGGTCATGGCGTAGGCCTTGCTGAACCCGTTCAACAGCAGGGTGCGATCCTTCATGCCGGGCAGCGCGGCCATGCAGGTATGCTTGCCAATATAAGTAAGTCGATCATAAATTTCATCGGAAATAACTATTAAGTCATGCTCCACCGCCACTTCGGCGATTTTCTCCAGTTCATCCCGATCCATTACCGCACCAGTGGGGTTGTTGGGGTAGCACAGCAGCAATACCTTGGTTCTGGGGGTAATGGAACTTTGCACTAGGTCTGCAGTAATGCGAAAACTATCATCCATACCGGTGGACATAAACACAGGCACCCCGCCTGCAAGGACGGTGCATGGGGCGTAGGACACATAAGAAGGCTCCGGGATCAGTACCTCATCACCGGACTGCAATAATGTCCGCATACAAAGATCCAGCGCTTCGCTTACCCCCACGGTAATCAGCAGTTCAGTACGGGGGTTGTACTTGACATGATAGGTATTATCCAGGTCGACTGCCAACGCCTCACGTAGTTCAAGGAGGCCGGAATTGGAGGTATACATGGTGTAACCCTTCTCCAGGGAATAAATGCAGGCTTCCCGAACATGCCAGGGGGTAACGAAATCGGGTTCACCAACACCCAGGGAGATGACACCCTTGGTTTCAGTGACCAAGTCAAAAAATCTTCTGATTCCCGAGGGCGGAATGTTTTGTACTGTGGGATTAATTTTTTCCGACCAGTCTGTGCGGGTTATGGTCATGGTGAAATCATCAGCCTCCTGTCTTCCTCGCCGTCTTCCAGAATTACACCGTCTTGCTTATAGGCTTTAAGGACGAAATGAGTAGTAGTACTAATTACGCCTTCAATGGTGGACAACTTAGTGGATACAAAGTGAGATATTTGCTTCATACTACGGCCTTCAACAAAAACCGCCAGGTCGTAAGTACCGCTCATCAGGCGCATGCTGCGTACTTCCGGGAACCGGTAAATCCGCTCGGCCACACCGTCGAAACCAACATCACGCTGGGGGGTAATGCGCACTTCAATTAGCGCACTGACCTTTTCTTCCCCTAGCCTTTCATAATTAACTAGGGTCAAGTATTTCAAAATAACTTTTTTATCTTCCAGGCTTCTGATTACAGACTGTACTTCGGCCGCGTCAACATCCAGCATAACGGATATCTCTTTGGCGGTAAGCCTGGCGTTATCCTCTAGAAGTTCCAGTATCTGCTTGGTTAAATCGTCCATTATTTCACCCCTTTTCCCTTTTTAAAGGAATAATAAAACCCCGCCCCTGAAAAGGGACGAGGTATATGCTCGTGGTACCACCCTAATTGACCGCTCCCATTAACCGCCGGCATTACATACCGGGATTGCAAACGATCCTCTCGGAGCCTTTAACGGAGGCAGCCGGCATGGCTTAATGGGCGCTATAGCGCTTTTGAGCCCGCAGTTCCGGGGCGGCACGAGGCATTGTCATCCGCCGGGCTTACACCCTCCCCGGCTCGCTGCTGGACTAAACGACCCTTATTCCCCTTCATAACTGTTAATTTAAAAAATCAAAACAATATTAGCATGGTTTGTGGGCAGGTGTCAATAATGTATAGTTAATTGGTTATTTGTAGATATTGGGTGTAGGCTTTGGTGCCAGGTGTTGCAATTCGAAAGCTGCAAATAACGCAACTTTCAACTTGCAACACCTGGCACCCTGCGGCCAACTGCAATACATACCAGAGCTACGGGCAGTCCTACGAAAAGCGGGTGCACATCCAGGGGCGTAAATACGGCCCACAGAAGAGTGGCCAGCGGACCCAAAATTACAGCCCAATAAACTCCTTTGGCATTAAAACGACCGGGCAAGAGCACAGCACCTAAAAGCGGCAAAAACACCGCAGTGCCCCGCAGGGCATTGGATAAGTAGGTCCAATCCAGAATTAGCGTGTTCAAAGAAGTTAAGGCCAGTAAAAGTACCATCAGACCGGCCAAGGGGATAAAACCCCTGCTCAGGCGCAGCAACTTAGCATCGTCGGCGTGGGGGCGAAAACAGCAATAAACATCCCTGGTAAGTACGGTGCTGACCCCCAGGGTAAGAGCACCGGCGGTTAAGACCAGGGAAACCAACAGAGTCGCAGCGGCCATACCTGCCAACCATGGATCCATATACGCGAAGATAAACCCCGGCAATGCTGAAGCAGGTTCAATGGCCGGGTGCCGGGCGCGCATAAAAAGGCCTACCGCAGTCCCCGCCACCCCGTATAATGGGATTAAAGCCGCCGAGTAAACAGCGCCCAGCCGGGCGGATCGCACATCCCGGGCGGCGAATAGGGGCTGCAGAAAGGCCTGGGTGGAGGCAAACCCTACAATGACCGAGAAGGCTCCGCCCAGATCAACCAGGGCACCCCGGGGCAGCATGTTTTGTAGATGCGCAGCGGGTAGGGCTTGTAACACGCCACCTGGGCCGTAAAAGTGGGAAAAGCTGTAGTAGCCGCCGGCAAAGAGAGTTACCGAGAGTAAAATCACTTTAACCAATCCCACCATACTGGTGCCCCAGATGCCCCCGCCGGCAACGAATAAGATCATTAACAACACCGTCAAGGTAGCCGCCGTTACTGAGGATAACGGCAGCATACCCTTTAAAACCGGTACCGCGGCCATAATTTGCACCGCTGTCTGAACAAACATACCGGAAGCGGTAAAAAGGGCCACCCACATACGAATTGACGGCCCGTATTCGGCCACTAGAAACCCGTTTAAAGTAACTACTTCCTTTTCACGCATCGGCCTAACCAGAATCAAAGCCAGTAGCAAACAGGATACGCCGGCACCGATGGTGAACCACATGGCTCCCAAGCCCAGCGAGTAAGCCATTTGTGCGGTACCAATGGTGACCGTGCCACCGGCAAAGGAACCCACAATGGCGCCGGTCACACCGGCCGGCAGCAAACGTCTGCCCCCTACTGAAAAATCATCTGCATTTTTAACCTTAAAAAAAGAAAAAACCCCCACGGCCGTAACCAAAGTCAGGGTAAATATAAAGCTTAGATAATGTACGGCTGAAAGCAAGGGATCATCTCCTGTCACCTTGCTTTCAATTATACACCAGGTGCCAGGTGTTGCAAGTTGAATTTGTTGCAAGTTGGTAGGCTTTGGTGCCAGGTGTTGCAACACCTGGCACCTCGGTTTTTCTTACAAGGTCAGGGCTCCGTCGTTATTTTGAATTAGGCGGAGCAGGTTTACCTCGCTTCCGTCCATGGCGTTGATGTACACCAGGTAGGTGTCCTGATCCAGGGTGCCCTTGAATTCCCAGGTCAGCTGTTCTTTATCAGGTCCGATAGGTATCAGGGCCAGCCTGCCCTGCTCCTCTACATTTAGCCTGTCGCTCACCATTTCCCGGGCCTGCTTCTCTGTCAACTTGGGTTCCGTCAGGTTCCGATTGCGGTGGGACATCAGGTAAGAGCGGGCATCAATTCCCACAACACGCCCCGTATCCATGGCCACGATAACCTTCACCAGGTCAGGGTAAATAATTACCCCATCCTGCATATAGGCATAATTAAAAGTAACGGTATTATCATTGCGCTGGTAATAACTTTCTTTCATCGGGCTGTAGCCTTGTTTTTTTAGGTAAGCAGCAGCATTCTGGCGAGCCTCTGCCAGGTTTAACCCCGAACTGGCGATGTTGCGCGGGTTGAGCATCCATATCAGGTGCCCCCCCTGCTTGGAAACATCGGCCACTGCAGGTTCACCAACAACCTTGCCCCCGTTTCGGCGGGTCATCTCCACCCGGTATGCGGGTATACTTCCATCCACTGAACCGGTCACCCGGGCTATGATATCCTCATTTTCTTCCGGAGCCATATACTTCATAGCCACCGCCCTAGCCCGGGCCTGGGATATGTTTTCACCGGTGACGCCCTGCGCCTTACCCTGTTCCATGTGATCGGAAAATGGCCCGTCATAAATTAGGGTGGGGTATTTTTGCATCTGCCGGTCAATAGTCTGGAAGTTTCCGCTGGCCAACATCCGCCCTTCACGGGCCAGTCGATAGGAACTGTTGACAGCAAGTTCACTAAAATTGAACCTGCCGTCGATGGTGGCGGCATGGATTTTGCCCAACTCACTGTTCAGGCTGGAAGCCTGGTTATATAGCTGGTTTAATGTCTCCCACTGTTCCTGGGAGGTGGCTTTGCCCATGGCTACCTGTTCGGACAGCGTTCGAGTGTAATCCCCAAGCTGGGTGATAAATTTGGCAGTCCGGCCCAAAAGTGCGTCCCCAACCGGTAGTTGGCCCAAGCTGTCCAGAGCCTGATTGGACTGCTCCCAAATTTGCTCGTAAAGTTTCTGGCTTTGAATGGGGTCTGTAGATACGAGGGATTTGCCAAGCATAACTTCGGCATTTTGCACGTGGTCAGATAAGTTATAAAAAGCGCGCTGGTAGTTGTTGCCGATAGCAACCCTGAGTTGGCGATTCTCATCATGCTGCCAGTAACCCCAGTAACCTGCCACTAAGGCCAGGGTTAGCAGGCCAATAGGTAGTATCCATCTTCTGTACAAGAAAAAGTCACTCCTCGGGAACAGATTAATTCCATACCACTTAACCCTATCCTATCCTGAAAATATAATTAAAGTTGGTTGTAGTGGGCGCGGCGCTCCGGTGATATCGCTCCGCTCTCTCTTGCAATTCTTATTGTTGTTATCGGAGCGGGTTATTGTTACCGCATGGCACAAACTGCTTAACCGTTTGGCTACGCCCTAAGCAGCCTGAATTCGGGGCTATGACGGGCTAATCAACGCATCCAGGTGCACCGTTCGCTTCGGATATCACCGGATCGCCGCGAAGGCTGGTTTTTCATCCTTCTGATGGTGCCGAACGCGGCATGGTGGTCTATCCTGAAAATAATTTTTATGGAGAAAGATTCTTCACTTCGTTTAGAATGTCACAATAGTGTCTTGAAAGTCTGACACCATGTGTTAGCGGGCAAAGACGTGTCGACCGATCCGGGCAATGATCTGCCTGCTCCAAATCCATGAACTGACCCGTTTGGAGGGGTTCCAGAAGAAGGTGGCGCCCCCGGTGGGATCCCAACCTGCCATGGCCTGCCTAGCCGCGCTAATGGAATCATTGGTGAGAGGCCGGTTTACCTGACCGTTGGCTACCGATTCAAAAGCTAGAGGCTGGTAGACTACTCCCGCCAGGGTATTGGGAAACGCTGAACTCCTGATTCTGTTTAGGATTACCGCCCCCACAGCGACTTTGCCAGACGTTGGTTCATCTGCAGCTTCACCTTCGATAACCCGGGCCAACAGCATAACATCCTGAGAGGTTCTTACCACCCCCCGTGAAACATCGGTATTAGCCGCTGCCGGTGCACTGGGTTTTTGGGCTGCCGCGGCACTGTAGCCAAGGGCGGCCCAGGTGGACTTGCCGACTACTCCGTCCGCCCGCAAGCCGTTTTTACGCTGGAATTCGCGCACCGCATTGTAAGTAGCTGAACCATATAATCCGTCAGTAAAACCGTGGTAATAACCCCACTGCCTTAACTTTTGTTGTACAGTAGACACCTCGTTGCCTCGACTGCCCCAGTGCAACGTCCTGTTCTGGGCACTGGCCTCGTAACCGTTGAAAGCAATTATAGCGAAGGTTATAACAAACAGTGCACCAAGGATTAAAAGTAAACTCTTATTTTGTTTTACCCGGCCGGCCAAAAAATGCACCTCCTGATCATTTTTCATAGTTTTTGAAGAAAAGAAAAAACTATGTGCTAATGTGTAATATTTTGAGTATTTGTAGCAAGGATTTATTAGGCTAAAACGAGAATATTTAGCAGCAAGGAGCAAGTAACCGTCTAATGCTTCGGATCTTTCCCAAAACCAAACTGATCTCAAAAGGGGGTGAAAACCCTGAACCAGCGAATAGATGTGGATAAATTTATAAAAAATAGACAGGGAGAAATTGAATATCTTGTGAATACTGCTCTAAACCGGGCGGGGGACATTGTCAAACAAAAAGTGGCCGACGGAGAGGTAAAAGCCACTATCCAGGATGTACTACCCTTGTTACTTTATGAAGTATTGATCACCAATACCGTGGCTGTGCTGCGCCTGGTGACGGAAATGTTGGAAGAGGAAGGGAAAATAAACAATAGCGGTATCGATCATTAACCGGTGGGGGTTTTTATTTTGCATACCAGCACGATTGCTTTCCTGGTTTTTCTGGCTGTGGCCGGAACAGCGGCCTTTTTATACGGCGTTTATGCCGAAACACGCAAAAAAAAACGCCGGTAGCTGCATATACCGGCGTTCTTATTCTCTTATCCGAAGGGTTTGGTGTTATCTCCAGGATGTCCCTCCGAAATTTTGATTATTGATTATCCCTGGCGGTTAAGTTTATGTCTTATCCCCGCTGCCACCAAGCACTGCGCCCAGTGGGGTGTGGCCAGGGCGTGCAGGTGAGTGTAACAGGCCAGTACGTTTTTATAAATTATTCCGTCATGCCGGCCGTCCAGGCCGTTACCCCGGGTGACCCGAAAAGCATAGCGAATTTGCTCCCGATCCAGGTTTTCTACTCGGGAGTGATGGAATTCATGCCCCTTTACTTTTTCCCCAATCTTGAAGAAGGGACTTTCGTTTTCCACCTGCAGCGTAATATAACCATGACCCTGAGGTCTGTCCATCATAACCACGTCGAACGGCAGCGCACCTACCATGGGATATTCCCGGTCGCGCCAGGAAATTTTACGTCCCAGGTACATCAGACCGCCGCACTCGGCGTAAACCGGCAGACCATCTTCAATACGTCCACGCAGGTCGCTGCGCAACGCCTGGTTAGCCGCCAAATTGGCGGCCAGAACCTCGGGGAAACCACCGCCGATATAGGCGGCGTCCACATCCGGCAGGTAGGTGTCGGCCAGGGCATTGACCCGGACTATTTCTGCACCGGCAGCTACCAGGGCCTCCAGGTTTTCCGGGTAATAAAAGCTAAACGCCTGATCCATAAACACTGCCACCCGGGCCCGGGGCTCGGCTGATGTCAGACCCGCCAGACTAGGCGGTTCAACTGCCAATGGTGCCGCGCTGCGAGCCACTTCGATGATGGCGGGAAGATCTAGGTATTCACCAACTGAATTGCCGGCCTCGTCGATAGCTAACGCCAGCTCATCGCTTTCCTTAGCCGGAACCAGGCCGAGGTGCCGGTCAGGAATGTCCATTTTATGCCCCTTGGGGATGACTCCCAGCACCGGAATGCCGCAATAACGCTCAATGGCCCCCTTAAGCATCTGTTCATGGCGCGGCCTGGCCACCTTATTAAGGATTACTCCTGCCACACGTACTTCGGGGTCGAAATGCTGGTACCCGGAAACCATGGCTGCCACACTACGGGTCATCCTGGTGGTATCTACTACCAGAACCACCGGCGCCTCAATGGCCTTGGCTATTTCGGCAGTGCTGCCGCTGCCATCCAGATCCACGCCGTCAAAGAGGCCCATAGCCCCTTCCACTACGGCGATATCGGCGTCCCCGGCGCTACGCGCGAAAGAGGCGCGGATGGTTTCCCGGTTCATCAGGAAGCTGTCCAGGTTCCGGCAGGATCGCCCGGTAATCCTAGTCATCCAACTGGGGTCGATAAAGTCTGGTCCTTTTTTAAATGGTTGCACAGTGTAGCCGGCCTTTTTTAGCGCCGCCAGCAGTCCGATGGTGGTGATGGTTTTGCCCGAACGTCCGTGGGGCGCAGCAATCACCAGCCGGGGTATTCCGCATTGCCTCATGGTTTCACCGCCTTTCAAAATCAGAAGTCAGGAGTCAGAATAATCAAGACCTGAAAAATAACAGGCACGGTGGTACCGACGCGTAGCGCCGGACGCAACCTGTGCCTGGTTTTTCGAAAATGCCAAAATAAAAAACTGCTTGCGGGAACATAATTTTGCCTCGCTACACGCAACCGGTGGGCTTAGGCAACCCAGCCAACTTGCAGGCCCCCTTGGCCGGGCCTGAAGGGAACAGGTCATAGATATATTTCAAACTGCAACCTGTTTCCTTGCACAGTTTCCGAACCATGGGTGCAATATGGTACTGTTTAAAATATTCCCGCAGGTAGTTAATCACTTTCCAGTGGTCTTCGTTAAGCTCGTTTATTCCCTCGGAGGCAGCAAAAGCCCTGGCCACGTCTTCGTTCCATAGATCGGGGTCAATCATGAACCCGTCTTCGTCCAGCTCTATTTCCACGCCGTTTACGTTTAAGCAGGGCAATGCATATACACCTCCACTCGCTGGTTACTTCCAGACCAGGGCTTTGCCCAGCAAGTCGACCAGTCCCTTGACCTCAACGCCCAAATCATGCTCTTCTACCATCGGGTACAGTTGGGCCTTGCAGATGGAACATGGTGCGCACAGGATACCGTGGCCGTCTTTGCCGATGCCGGTGGCCCTCACCTGGTCGGCCTTCTTCTGGCTAAGTTGAATCCGGCGCTGATACATCTCGGGGTCGTCGAACAGGATGCCTGACCCGCCGCCGCAGCAGAAGTTATCTTCGCCTTTGGGAGTCATTTCCCGGAAGTCCACGGTTACGGCCTTGATAATGGTGCGCATGTTGTCGTTCAGGCCGCAGGCGCGCACATAGTTGCACGGGTCATGCAACGTAGTGGGGTATGGATTATTCTCGGGGTTGAGCTTCAGTTCGCCCTTGCGAATTAATTCCGCCGCCTCGTCATGAACGTGGGTAAGGGGCCAGCGTACCGGGCGGTCTGCCATTGACGGCACATACATCTTGGCCGCCCGCCAGCCGTGACCGCATTCGCCCCAGACAATTTTCTTGGCGTTCAGTTCGTGGGCCGCGTTCAGTAATCTATTCACGTTACCACGTTGGGTATAATACTGGTCAAACAGCAAGCCGAAGTTGCCCGCCTCGGTAACGGTACTGGGAATGCACCAGTTGGCGCCAATATAGGTGAAAAACATGCCCGCACCCATCAGGGTGTACGGGTTTAACAGGAAGTCAGCCGAAGACGGGATATAGATAATATCGGAGTCCGGCTTGTCAACGGGAAATTCCACTTCCACACCGAATTCGTCCATAATTTCTTCAGACATGAATTCCAGAGTGTCAATGATACCAGGCTTGGGCAAACCAGTATGGTTACCCACTTTTTCCATGGCGCCACCCACTGCCGCGTGCAACTTGGGCGTGATGCCCAGCCAGTGCAGGAGTTGACGGCCGATAAAGGTTACTTCACAGGTGTCAATGCCAAAGGGGCACACATGGGCGCAGCGGCGGCATTGGCTGCACTGGTAGAAGTAAGAATACCAGGATTCAATAACATCCAGGCTGATATCCTCGGCACCTACTAGTTTACCAAACCAGCGACCCTCCAGGGTAAAATAACGCCGGTAGATTTTGCGAATCAGCTCCGCCCGGTTGGCGGGGATATTGTTGGGATCCCTGGTGCCCAGGTAAGTGTGGCAGTTTTCCGCACACTGACCGCATTTAACACAAGATTCCATGGCCACCACGAAGGAACGGAATTTTTTACGGATTTCATCCAGGTATTCCAGCGCTTTTTCCGGCTTCTGCTCATCGGGCACAGGCTCGGCAAATATTTTACGCATTTCGTCCGGTGTAGCTCTAAGCGGTTGTACCATTCCTTTATACTCTGGCATAATTTATACCCCCTCTTCTGCAGCGTCATCGGACGGAATACCGATGCCGGCTTTGCGGGCCGCCGCTACATCTATGTTAGGTATACCGGGGGCAGGATCCTTGTATACCCGGTTGACGATCCAGCGTTCGGCGAACATGCCGAACAGGTGCATCAGTTTGCTGTACGGGAAAACGATCAATAGTATTTGCACCAACAGGTAGTGAGTAAGGAAAAAACCGTTGCTTAGCAGTTCCATGTGCGTGACAGGCTGGAACAGGGCCAGCGCCACAATGTAATCACGTACTTGTTCGTATCCAACGCCAAAGTCATGGAACAAGCGCATGATGTTTCCTACACCAACCAGCACGATCAAGTAAATCAACCACATGTTGTCACTAGGCTTGGAGACCAACTTGACATGTGGAATAGTCAGGCGCCTGAAAAGCAGGTACAGAAGGGTAACAAACAGCAAGATCCCGAATACTGTGCCCAGCATGTCAGACATTTCCGTGCTTAGTTCCGGGGTAATACCAAGACCCGGGATTAGAGCAAATTGTTCGCCTAAAAAGCCGAAGCCCACCACATGCCCGCCGATAATGTTCAGCAGGGCCAGGTGCATCATAATAGCACCAACCCACAGGGCTTTATCAAACCGGAATAAGTTGCGGAACAAGAATGCCTCCGAACCAACCCTGATAGCCACTTCGGTATTGGTTTTCGGCCAGGGTGACAGCGTAATATTATGGACTATACGCGGTCCCACCCAGCGCCCCAGGCGATAAAGTACCCCCAGGGTAAAAAGGGTTACCGTAATATACGGTAGTATTTGTCCGATTAATAATTTCACAAGTGCACCTCCCTCGGAGCATAACCATTATGTGTCCAGGTTGTATTAATTAATTAGTAAAATCGGTTCGGTTAGCTTTCTTCCACGGTAATGGCGCCGGTTGGGCACACGGAAACACATGTTTCGCAACCAAGACACTCTTCGGGGTCGGTTACCGCAGCTTTACCGTCCTGCATTTCCAAAATGTCAGCCGGACAGGATTCAGTGCATTCACCACAACCCTCACACTTGTCTAGATCGATAGCAACCTTAAAAATAGGGCTCACCTCCTTAAAAAATTCTTTTCTCTTTGTGGACAGCCCGCCCCCCATTTAAAGGTTCTCCTCCCCGGGCAGAACGTCCTAAAAAAATATCAAAGGGCTAAAACAGATAAATCCCCTTTAAAATATTCGTTGTCCACATAATTATTCCTTCCGGCTAAAGGCACTAGCCGCATATTTTTTCATGGCTATATTAAACCGCTCATAATCTGCCGGACCTTGTCCCATAGCATGGCAGCGATAAAACGACCGCCGCTTTTAATGCATCAAAGAACGGCGGCTACTATAAATATCAAGCGCGCATCACTAAAACTGCGACCCTTTTAGCTGTATTTCCGCCTTTAAACAGCAGTCTAAGGCATAATAAATCTAACAACTATACGTTTTTAGATTAGCATGTCATTGATTAGCCTGTCAACGAGCACAATATGCCAGCGTTTTCCCTTTTGAGACAATCACTTTATATTGTCTACTTTTATATTAAACGAAAGTAAGGAATCCTGAATCCTTAAGATGCGTGCATTTGACGATAAATTAACCAAGCTGTTATACTTAAGTTTGGGGGTGTGGATAACCGTTCACCAGCCTAGGTTTACATTAACAAAAGGAGTAGATTTTTATGCCGATATACGAGTTTAGATGCCTAAAATGCGGACATATTTTTGAAAAACTATTCGTTAAAGCCGACGACAAAGTCGAGCTTCAGTGCCCCGAATGTAAATCAGATACTTTTGAGAGGGTCATCAGCAGTACTAATTATGCAATGAAATCCGGCGGTCGCACCGCCAAACCCAAGTATGAAACCAAATCATGCAGCCCGGGCAACAGTTGTTCATCCTTTGAACTGCCGGGGCCGGACGATTAATCCGGAGGCTATCAATGAAAGATAACAGGTATAGCATTGAAAAGGGGCCGTTCGGACGGGATGTAACCGAAAAAGCCAAGTGCCCCTTTTGCGGGTTGGCTATTGAGAGACCCAGTGAACTGAATACCCACAGACTGGGTGAGATGCCGGTGGGTTCATGTTCCTGCGGATCAGTATACGCTTATGACGTCAGCGGACATAACCTGGGCTCGGCATTTTCAGAAGCCCTGGTGTTCAGCTGCGACATGGACTGGGATTTGGCCTGGAACCTACTACCGGATGATGATTACCTGGAATCACTGGTAGAGAATTATGACGACGAAACCAACCTCATTGTACCGGACGGTTTCCTTGAAGGTCGAAAAATACCGGGGGCCCTGTATTTTATTCGACTGCATGATGATATCCGCGAGGCCACCGAGGAAGGAGTTCATAAAAAACTGGAACGGGCTAGGCCGGTAAAACAAATATCTAAAAAACCAGCCAGAGGAATAGTAAAGAGGTCATTCACCAAGCAAGAAGTAGCGCAGCTGGTAAATGAATACCGGTTGGAACCGTTACTTGAATTCGCAGCAATTGATAACAGAATCATCAGGGATCTGCAGCGCCTGATTTATTCGGGCGATGAATTATTGCGGCTCAGGGCCGCGGAAACCCTGGGCCACGCGGCCGCGGTAATATCCCGCCGAGACTCCGGAGCGGTGGCCAAATTACTGCACAGGCTTTTTACCGCCCTGGAGGATACAGCATCTTCCAGCTGGGGCGCCGTGGACGCCGCCGGAGAGGTTATCGCTGCGGTACCCGGTATTTTTTCGGGCTACATCCCGGAGCTATACAAGTTTCTGGGGGACGAATCACTTAAACCCCGGGTGTTACGCGCCCTGGGCCGGGTCGCTGAAACACACCCTAAATTGCTGCCCAAACGGCCCACTTATTTTGTACCTTTCCTGCAGGATAACAACCCGGAAACTCGTGGCTACGCCGCGATGCTTTTAGGGCTGCTAAATGCCCGGGAAACCCGCGACGATCTTGAAAAACTACGGGAAGACACTGGTGAGTTACAGATTTACGTGGCCGGGCAATTAGTAAGAAAAACAGTGGGTGAAATAGTGGAAGAGGCGTCGGAACAAAACAAGTGACAGCCGATTAAAAGCGTTGGTGTGTCAGGGGAACCGGTCCCGTGACACACTTTTTTATTTAATGGCTTGGGAGACTGATACCAGCAAACCTGCCTTTTCTGGGTCTGCTTCTCCGGACAATTTTAGCGCCTCACCAGACAGACGGTGTAATTCACGGTAAACGCCGTCCAAGTTAAAAACGGGGTAGGTTTTCCCGCTTTCAAAACCCGCTTTCCAGCACGCCCGGGCCTGACCGCCCACACTGGTGGGGATGCCGTAGGCACGACAAGTGACAGGCCTGCGGTCGTAGATAAGGCATTTGTGTTCATCCGTCAGCAGGGGACAGCGAACCCGCGTTTGGGCCATTACCTGGTTCATTTTGGCGTGGTCGTCTCCGCACTGCTCCAACTGCTTTTGCATTTCCTGCAGTTCACTATCCGCAGTCTTTCCTTGTTTTAAAGCTTGTTCTTTAATATCGTCCTTTAGGGCGCCAAAATGGTGGTTCAGGTACATAGATTCGATGGGGAAAAGACCAAACACGGCGTGACAGCAATCAGAGCAACCCACTTCGCACTTCACACACGGTTCGTGCTCTTTTTGGACTTCATCGAAGGCCCGGTCCGCTTTGGCTGCAAGTTTTTCGTATTCCTCAAAAAGGTGTTCATAGTTGGCCATATTAACGGTATCGCTCCAGTTCCTTAATAAATTCGGGGTGTACGGCAAAACCAAGTTCTGCTGCCCGGTCCACATATTGAATCGCCTTGTTAAATTCTTCTTTCAAAAAATACGCATAGGCCAGGTTATTCAGACCCAGAGGAAAATCCGGCGCTACACTAAGCATTTTTTCACCGGTTTCCACGGCTTTGTCCAGCGCGTCCTTTTGAATGTAAGCGTTGATTAGGTTGCTCCAGGCCTGGGCAATACCAGGGTTCAACTCAATTGCTTTCCCTAGAGCTTCTATAGCCTCATCGGTTTTAACCATTTCCAAATAGGCAAACCCCAGGTTCGCAAAACCACGGGCGTAACGGGGTTCAATCACCACCGCTTTTTTGTTGACTTCCACAACTTGTTCCAGGTTGCCCAATTTAAAATAAATGTACCCCAAATTGACGCAGGCTTCGAACATGCGACCGCTGTTGTTGATGGCCTCCTCGAAAAACTGAATCGCTTCTTCAAATTGGCCGCTCTGCATAGCGGTGACACCCAGGTTGTACTGAGCATTGGCGCACTCTGGATTTTCGTTTAGCATCTGTACTTGTTCATCAATAAACTCTCTGGAACCTTGTGGTGTTTTCATGTTATCCGCCTTTCTAAAATACAGTATTCAGGAGTTAGGAGTCAGTATTCAGAATAACTACAAGATAAACCATTCTTTTATCCTCGAAAATTACCCTTGAATATCATCCTGAGCGTAAGCGAAGGATATAACCAGGATTCTTCACTGCGTTCAGAATGACATTAAAACGATGTTTTCATTCTTCCCATCAGCACGTAACTGTATGGTAGTTTATTCTGATCCTGTCTTCTGTCTTCTGACTTCTGACTCCTGACTTCTGTCTTTAAAAAAAGAGGTTGCCATCCAACACGGACGGCAACCTCTGGTGTTGCATGTTTCTATTCCGGATCCTCGGTCATGCCTCTGCCCTTCAGCCCATACATAGTGCTGCTGCCGGTTGAGAAGTAGATCATAGTTCCGTCATTGATCAGAGCAGTGCAAGCCTTCTTGATTTCCCTCATTTTTGCATCAGGATTAACCTTTTGCACGGCCTTCTCTATGTCTTTGAAATAGAACTTGGTTTTCTTGCTGGACTCGGCAAACTCAATGATCGCCTTTTTTAGCTCTTCCATGATAACATCTCCTTTATACCAGGCAAGTTACGGGCAGATTATTATTCTATTCCACCCGCCGCTTTTGAAACCGCCCAAGCGGCATCAGTATACTTGAACTGGGTGCTGGTCCGCCAAGTGTCGTAAGCCAGACGGTAGTCGTCGATCAAGTGATCTGAAAATTCCAGTTCGCACTTCTCGAAGAATTTCTCCCAGCCAATCCGCTCGGCCCAGTCGCCCAGGCGCTCGTACTTGTTGGCGCCATTGGCGTAAGCGTTAAGGATTTTCTTGACATCGTCGACCACTTCCGGGAACCGCGGGAAGTTGTTCGGCAACCAGGGTACAACAACCTTGGAGAACTTGGGCATGCTGATGCGGTTGGAAATTTTACCGCCGGCCAGGATGGTCACGCCGTCACCCTCTTTATCGGAGAGAGGCAGGGCCTGGCACATGGTATAGCAGTTACCGCAAAACATGCAACGCTCGTTCTTAATCTTTACGGTCTTTTTGCCTTCCGCAGTCTTGTCGGGCGAAATAGCGCCCACCGGGCAGGAAGTAATGGCCAGCGGAATCTCACAAACCTGGCTGATTACTTCGTGGTCGATAATGGGAGGCTTCCGGTGGTACCCTAAAAGAGCGATGTCAGAGCAGTGCACGGCACCGCACATGTTCAGGCAGCAGGCCATGGAAACCCTGACTTTAGCGGGCAGGGCCATGGTCTGGAACTCTTCAAACAGCTCATCCGCCACCGCCTTAACCATGGATGAAGCATCCGTGGCCGGTGTATGGCAGTGGATGTAACCTTGGGTGTGCACGATGTTGGAAACGCCGGCGCCGGTTCCGCCGATGGGGAACTTGTAGCTGCCGGAAACAAACTTGCGGCTTTGAAGATCTTTCTTCAGTGCCTCAAGCTTTTCAGCAGTGTCTACCAGAAACTCAATGTTGTTCCGGGTGGTGAAACGTACAAAGCCATCACAGTGTTTATCGGCGATGTCGCAGATTTCCCGCACGTGCTGAACAGTCATAAAGCGGGCAGCGCCGCAACGGACGGTGAAAACCTTGCCGCCTTTTTCAGAGTAGTGTACCAGAATGCCCGGTTCAAGAATTTCGTGGTGGGTCCACTGACCATAGTTCTCTTGGACAACAGGCGGGAAGTACTGCCAAAAATGCCTGGGGCCAAGGTCAGTGAGCCGGTTTTCCTGTGGATTCTTAGGATCATATTTGCCTAATCTTTCAATAGATAACGCCATAACACTAACCCCCTATCTCTTATGTCTGGCCCGGTAATCTTTAATATCCCTGCTCCAGCCGCCGGGCACATCCTCTTCCTTCCAAAGGATGTACGGGTTGGAACGAGGCTCTTTAACATATTGCGGCATAGCGGGCAGTTCCAGAACTTCCAGGAACTTGGGCAGTGTGGCCCGCTGAATCAGTTCGCCAAGGCGCTCGCGGTTCTTACCTTCCTCCATCCACCATTCCCAAACCTTCTCAATAAATTCCTTGATGTTATCGTAAGGCGGTTCGGCTTTCATGAAGGGTACAATCAGGGTAGCCATCTGGGCGCCTTCCAGGATGGGAGCCTTGGCTCCGCAAAGGATGGTGACGCCGGTGTCGGTGCCGGGCCGCAGGGCCTTGGGCATAACACTGATGCAGTGCATGCAGCGGGTGCATTCGGCGTTGTCAATCTTCAGTTCGCCGTCTTCCATCCACATACATTTGGTGGGGCAAAGGTCGAGAACTTCTTTCTGAATATCAAATTTACCCCAATCTCTCCCCTTGTGGGCGCCGCCGTTGGGGACGACTTCTCCCGCAATGTAGGCCTTGACGGCTTCCTGGTCGATGCGGATATCGTCTCTCCAAGTACCGATAAATGACATATCGGAACGGGCGATGGAAGCCACGCAGCCGTTAGGGCATCCGTCAAACTTAAACTTGAATTTATAGGGGAACGCCGGGCGGTGCAGCTCGTCCTGATAGTACTGGGTCAGTTCGTAGCACAAATCCTGGGTGTCGTAGCAGGACCACTCGCAACGAGCCTTGCCGATGCAGCATTCAGGTGTGCGCAGGTTGGAGCCGGAGCCGCCGATGTCAACTTGCATTTCATGGGTCAGTTCAAAGAAAATGGGTTCCAACTGCTCGGTGGTAGTACCCAGCAGTACCAGGTCGCCGGTGGAACCGTGCAGGTTCATTAAACCGCTGCCCCGGTATTCCCACAAATCGCACACAGTGCGCAGGAAGTTGGAATCGTAAAACTTACTGGAGGGCTGAGCCACCCGGACAGTATGGAAATGGGCGATGGAAGGGTATTTTTCCGGTAAATCGGAATAACGGCCGATAACACCGCCGCCGTAACCGAACACACCCACAATGCCGCCGTGCTTCCAGTGGGTCTCGCCTTCGTCAAAGGATATTTGCAGCTGGCCGAGCATGTCCTCAATAACGTCCCGATCGATTAGCATCCGGTCGTCGGCGAGTTTTCTTCTATGCAGGGCACCCTGTTTGGCATCGGCCACGAAGCTGGGCCATGGACCCTTTTCCAGATCATCGAGGTCGGGAATGTCGTGTTTAATTTTAAAGTTTTTAAGCTCTTCTTCGGTGTAGTTATTCAGTTCCGCATCGCTATAAATCCTAATTTCTTCGTACTTTATTTCTTTTTGTAGTTCTTTAGGTTCAAAAGCCACCTCAATACCTCCTTCAGCTGAATACTGAATGTGTTAATACCACAAAATTACCCCTGGTGCGGTATCACGGCTAACTATAGCCTCAATCCCCCCCTTCCAAAATATCAGTGCAATTTTCTTTGTGATAAAAATTACACGGGTCATAATTAATGCCGGTTAGTTAGGCTGTTTGCACTCGTTTGCGCGTCTGTTCAATTCGTCACAAAGACGCGAAAACCCAGCCCCAACCAACGTCCCCAAAAAAAACGTTTCGCGGGCCAGTATCTACAACGAGTGGCATTAACGCCTTACTGGCCGTTTGCCTTAAATCAACTATTCGTTATTTATTGCAATATTCCTTCCCGTTGGCACCAATTTTTTAGAACTAGGATTAGGATTAAAACATTGGGCCTCAATAAGGCATGTCTTAATTTTAACCAATTAACCGACGGGTTTCTACAGGTAGTACCTGCCAGATCAACGCAATTGACGCTATTTGGCAAATAATTTAGCAAATAAATAGCACCGTATTAATTATTTCTTTATATACTTTCTAAATTCCTTCTCAGTTTTAATACAGTTTTATGCCATTCTAATCGAATTTAAGAACGCTAGACTCTCTTTCCAGGTGGATGTTTTTAAAAAAGGTTGAGCCCGGGGGCCTAACCCCGGGCTCAACCTTTACGGAGCAGGTTATGGCAAGAGCCACAACACTACAGTTTTTTTATTTTAGGACACCCCAAAATGAACTGCTACATGGTAGCAGTCCCTTGGCTTAAGTTTAGCTGATTTTACGGGCTGGGAGCTTACCAATAAGTTTATCCAGGTTACCAAACAGTTCCGCTTTATATTTTTCAATTTGGCCGGCGTCACAAAGTTGCGCCAGTTCCGGATCCAGAGGTAGTTTTTCCAGTAAGGGCAGCCCGCCAGCAGTCAACTGATCAGCGTGGCTGTCCCCAAATATCTTAATCTCCCGGCCGCAATCCGGGCAACGCAGATAGCTCATGTTTTCCACCATGCCGACAATAGGCACCTCCATCTGGTGCACCATATTGACAGCCTTTTTTACTACCATATTGGCCAAATCCTGAGGTGAGGTAACAATTATCACACCATCAAGAGGCAGCGACTGCATCACTGTCAGGGGTACATCACCGGTGCCCGGAGGCATGTCCACCACCAGATAGTCCAGTCGGCCCCAAGCCACGTCGGTCCAAAATTGTTTAACGGCACCAGCTATAATCGGCCCCCGCCAAAGTACCGGCTGATCTTCGCGCTCCAGCAGCAGGTTTAGTGACATAACGGCAATGCCGGTGGATGTTTTAACCGGCAGCAAGAACTGGCCTGCATTGACCGGCCGTTCATTAAGCCCAAACATTTTGGGGATACTGGGACCGGTGATGTCGGCATCAAGAACGCCCACCCGGTAACCTTTGCGGGCTAGGCCAACTGCCACCAGAGCAGATACAGCAGACTTACCCACCCCGCCTTTACCGCTCATGACGGCTACTACATGTTTAATGTCATTTACATCATTTTGTGGTAATACCGTTACCCCACATTTGTCCGGTGAACACCCATCCGTTTTATCATTACAGGTGCCGCATTTTTCGTTGGTTGACACGTTACTCTTCCCCCTTTTTCTTAAATGAAACCCAACCAAATATCAACTATACACCCAATTCCTGCCGCACGCAATCCCATAGTGATACTATATCGCCTGCCACCGTGCTGGGCAACCGGATTACCGGCTTGCCTTCCATAGCGGCGGCCACTACAGCGGGATCGTAACGTAACCGGCCGGCTAAGGTTACTTTTTTATTATGGCAAATATTCTCCACTTCTCTGGTGTTGTCTGGATTGATATCCCACTTGTTGATGCAAACAGCAGTCTGTACCTTGAAATGCTCGGTTAGTTCCAACACCCTGAACAAGTCGTGTATGGAACTCAAAGTGGGCTCAACTACCACCAGGGCAAGGTCAGAGCCGCCCAACGCGGAAATCACCGGACAGCCGATGCCCGGCGGGCCGTCAGTGATAATCAGGTTTTTACCCTGTTCTTCAGCCAGGGTTCGGGCCCTACGCCGTACCTCGGTCACTAATTTACCCGAGTTTTCCTGGGCTATACCAAGGCGGGCGTGTACCATGGGGCCGTAACGGGTATGGGATATAAACCATTCTCCGGCTACATTATCCACCAACTGCACCGCCTTTTCCGGACACGCATGGTAGCAAACCAGACACCTTTCACAGGACATTTCGTCCACCGCTCCGTCCTTGATTGCTCCATAACGGCATAATTGTTCACACAGCCCACAACCGGTGCATTTTTCGGTTATTATTTCCACCATGGGCATGCCCGGGAAAGACTCTCTATGCTGCACCTGCGGGTTGAGAATCAAGTGTAGATTAGCGGCATCGACGTCACAGTCCGCAAGCACATGTTTTTCGGCCAGCACCGCAAAAGAGCCGGTTACGCTGGTTTTACCTGTTCCACCTTTACCGCTGATTACCGTAAGCTCTTTCACTCATGATCAGCCCCTTGATATCACTGTATAAAAGAAGAAGCATCCGATCCCAACCCACTTCGGCCTGGTTTAAGGGCACCCCCCGGGAGCCGGCTTCAGCAATGGTTCTGCTGAGAGGGATTTTCATTAACAGGGGCAAGCCTTCCTGCAGGCAAAAATTTTCAATCAATTCCCGGCCGTCCCCAGCCCGATTGACAACAACACCACAAGGTACACCGAGGCTCTTGGCCATCTGCGCGGCCAAAGCCAAATCATGTAATCCAAAAGGCGTGGGTTCGGTAACCAGTATACAGAAATCTGCCCCCCTTACCGTCGCTACAGCAGGGCATGACGTACCGGGGGGTGCATCCATCACGTTAATACCCCGGGAAAGCTGGTTCTTCTTTACCGCGTTTACCAGCGGCGGACTTAGGGCGGTACCTACCTGCAGTTCGCCGCGCACAAAAACAGCCCGGCCTGCAGTACCCCGTTCTACGGTACCAATTTTCTTTCGCCCCGACCGCACTGCCTGGGCCGGACAAAAATAACGGCATCCGCCACATCCATGGCAAAGTTCGGGGAAGGTAATAACTTCATCAGAGGTCACCAGCAGGGCATTAAAAACGCACAACTCCGCGCATTTACCGCACAGGGCGCACTTATCCTGCTCAATTTCAGGCACCTCAATAAAAATGTCCTCGCTTTCGTTACACTGTGGGGCCATAAATATATGCCCATTGGGCTCTTCAACGTCACAATCCAGGTAGGCTACCTTGTGCCCGCTGTCGCGCAGAACCAGGACTAGCCCGGTGGCAACGGTGGTTTTGCCCGTTCCGCCTTTGCCGCTGGCCACCGCGATAATCATTTGACCGGTTTCTCCTTACTGGTTATACCATTATGGGATCGGGCGTTGGGGACACCCAGCGGGCTAAGCGAACCGCTGCGGTATTGTTCCATTGTCTGGGCTACAGTTCCCTCAACCCCGGTATAAACTGCCAATCGCCCCGCCAACAATGCCTGCATCGCCTTGGGCCCCACCCGGCCGGTTACAATTACGTCTACGCGATTACGCAACAATAACCCGGCACTCTTAATTCCGGCACCTTCAGCGGCATTTACTCCATCATTAGGGATAGCTTCAGTATCCCCGGTTTGTTCGTCAAACACCACAAAAAAGGCACACCGACCAAAGCGCTCGTCAACAGAAGAATCTAGGGCTGGGCCCACGGCACTCACCGCAATCCTCACCCGGACCGCCTCCTACTCAGACCGGTGCTATTACCCCGGCAGCAGCCCGAACCTTTTTTAACGTGTTTCTGGCGGAAACCAATCACATTTTCATCAGTTCTAACGTTGGTATACCAGTTTACCTCAATATCCTTGCCACAGGCATTGCATATGAACCTGCGCATAATCGCCACCCCCTATTAGTTGTGTTCATATGTTCATTACTAATATAGGGCTTTTATGAACAAATGTCAATAATAAAATAAAAACTGCCTCAGCTGTTACGGTTCAACCCCGACCAGACCTCGCTAGTGGCAGGTAATTATTTATGACAAATTTTGATATTTATTTTACATCTAAGCTGTCATAGCTTATAATTTCTATAATTACATTTTTTTTCTTGAGCGTAATCCTTTGGCTTTGTATAGAATAATTTTTGGGTGGTTACATATGGGTATTTTTTACAGTAAATTACTTAACCAGTTACCGCCAGTACAACCAGCATTACATAAAGAGTATTCAACAGACCAAATGACAATTATTCAAACCAAACATGTTTTTCCTGAAGTCGGATGTTTTGATTGCTATCAATTCGTTTTACCGCTTGCCTCTTTCCCGCCGGTGCAGGTGGAAAAAAGTAAACATAAATTGCAAAAAAATAATGTTTTCCCGGTAAATCCCAATCAGCACCATCAGGTTCTTGAACCCCAAAACAACGGTCTCTACATCCCTATTTTCATAGAAAGAGAATGTCTGCAGCAGACATCGCATACTGTATTTGGCAAAACTGAGGTTGTATTTGCAAACGAAAACCATAAACCAAGCAGACAATTGCTGAATCTGCTCGAAACATTTATCGAAGAATCAATAAACAAACAATCAGGTTACGATTTCGTTTTAAATATATTACAAATTCAGATTATTGTTATGCTGCTACGAGAATTAAAAAGCAACCTGCCTGACGAAATAAACAGGCGTCAATACTCAGACGTAAAAGGTATCCGTAAGGCTATTGATTTTATGACCGAACACTGCACGGAAAACTTAACGCTTGAGGATATGGCTCAATTAACCAATTACAGCCCATTTCATTTTATAAAAATATTCAAATCTGAAACAGGTAATACTCCATTTCAGTATCTGCTTGATATAAAACTGAGCCGAGCCAAAGACATGCTGACCCATAGAAAAGAGATGACTATTACGGAAATTTGCTATCTTTGCGGTTTTAATAACCTGAGCCACTTCACTGCCGTATTTAAAAGAAAAACAGGTGTTTCACCATCCAGATACAGACAAATGGTTTAAACGCCAAATATAAACCCCCTTACCAGCATAAAAGTAAGGGGGTTTATATTTTCGCCAATTTAAATACGATACTTTTAAAACTGCATTACCTCTACCCCTGCGGGGAGTTCAAATTTGTCGTCCGGAATATCGCCGATTTCAATATTACGGTACTCTATAACCATTTTTTGCCCGTCGACAGTTGTTTCCATACGCACCGGGAAGCCATATTCTTCCCACAGCCATACTTTATTCTTTTCGTTTGCTTCGCCGACTTCATAAACCAAACATATTTTTCCGTCGATAGTTTCTCGCCCCAGGTACTTCATATTTACCGGATCCATCTCGTCCGTGGGATCCGGCGCACTTTCTTGGGCCTGGGCCATATCAATTTTCATGGCCGTATTTTGCTCGGGTTGGTACATGTAGGCAACATTTTCAGAATTCTTTACTATGGTGACGAATGTACCATCCGGACTTTCCATCTCACTGCGCACATTATCTTTCTTAATCCATGTTTTAGTAACTATTGTGCCTTCTCCCATAGGGTTTTCAATCTCAGATTCAAAATATGCGCCAGGTAAGTTCTGACCCTTGGATATGATGTCTAAAGCCGCTACATCTTCCTCTTCGGCAGCGGGTTCATTTTGTGTTGCCCCTTCGTCTACTGCCGGCGGACTTTCGGTTTTACCACCGCAACCTGCTAACAACAACCCGGCTAGCAACAGAACAATAAGTACCCACCATAATGGTTTCCGCATTGTTTTCCCTCCCATTCATTTTCCAATTATTTAATTCCTTATAAATATATTTTTTCGCCCATGCACAATCCTCCCCTGGAAATGTGTGGTAACAACGTTACCTGAGATTATAACACTTTTCCGGGGAGGATGTTTTATTGTAATTGCTTACTTTTATTATTTAATAACTATTTTGCTAGTTAAGTAAAGACCAATTATCTACCGACCCACTCGTAGAAATATTGATGCACAACTCTTCAGGATTCCATACCAGACCGAGATTAAGCAGGCGGCACAGATCTCGCACCGGCAAGTAACTACGGCCTTTGATAATTTCCACTTCATCCTCCCGATTAAGCATTACTTGTTTTTTTACCCCATTCAAATTAGACCTAATAGTGATGGCATCGGTTGATTCTGCCCAGCCCAGACTAATTTCAGGCACTGCATCGGCCAAAGCCCGCAGCGGTACTAGAGTAACTCCCCGGACGATAAATGGTTGTTCAGCCAAAACCAGGTCTTTGTCGTCCAGAGTAAGGCCAACCTTAAGGGCAGGGCTACTCTGGTATGCATACACCCGGCGGGAAATCTCCCTAATCACCCTTACTGCCTCGTTGTACCCGGCGGTGTTGCGGCTGAACACAGATATTATGTACGGCCTTTCGGAATGTTCTACATAAGCAACATCATTGTAAGTTCCCGTGGGTGGCCAGTTGCCAATCTTATTGGCTATGGGCACATCCGGTAGCGGGTTGGGTATCCGGTCAGTGTATACGGTATGGCGAAGATGGCTTAATAGCTTTTCGCCCCATGAATTTTCTCCGGCAAACCGCACCGCTTCCTGCATGTAAATAGCCATATCCTTTGGGCAGGTCACATTTTTCTCATAATTAACTACGTCACCGCCCAACAAGATCATATAATCTTTCACCGCCTTCTTGCCCACCAAATCCAGAAGCATGTTGGTAGCCACGTTATCGCTGTAAACAATACCATATCGCACCAGCTCGTCAACGTTTTTTCTGGTGCCCGGGGTGCTAAACTGCAAGAATCCCGTTCCACCCTCCATATGGGACGAACTTAATGACACCATTTGCTTAGGTGCCAACTTTCCTCCCGCCACCTGACGGTAAACATACATGGCCATGGGCACTTTAAAGGTACTGGCGGCATGAAACTCTTCCAGTTCATTAATTCCAAGTTTTTCATCACTTTTGATATCCAATATGTATAGGCCATAGAGACCTTTTTGCAAAACCAGGTAATCACGCAGCTCCTCCCCCAGGGGTCGATAATCGATCTCGCTGGCTGCGGCGGGTGTAGTCACGACCTGTAAACCGATTAGCAACACGGTTAGAATAATTAGGGCGGCAAAAAAACCTTTTGCCCTCTTTGTCATAATTTTACACACCTCACACGGTACGATTTATGCGTGACAAGTAATAGACTAGTTTTCTTCCCCGACGGTCGTCTATCCTTTTTTCACAACGGGGTACCCTAAAAGGGGACAACCGTTTCATACCATGGCAGTTTCCGAACCCTTTTTAAGATTCAACTCCTTTAAGGGTAGACCACCCTAGTAGATCTAATACCAGTCAGTAAGCTATAATCCCTTCAATAATTTGCGCCCCGCCGAATGCTGCTAAAGCGGCTATCGTCCAAGCTGACCATTCAAGAAACGCAGGTACAGTTACCAATGCCACACCCAGTGTAATGCGAATATACTGGTCTACCGGGCCAACATTCTTTTTTATATATAACGCCTTGTTCATTAAACACAGCACCCCTTGTTTTTGCGATTTAGTTGTTTACAATATCCATTTGCAAACATCACTAAAAACAGCAAAGCCCAGGAATTTTCCCGGGCTTTGCTGTTAAGAATGTTTACTGTACATTATACTTGCCTTGACTTTGTAAATAATTAAAGATAGCCTCGCCATGTTGCTGTTCTTCTTTTTGAATGTGGTTTAATACCTGTCGAGCATTGGTATTCGTACATTCGAAAATTGTATTATCGTATGTATTGGAAATATATTTTTCAGTAATCAGCATATCGTTACACAATCCAATATCATTTTGGTTTACTGTGCCCGGGGTCTTGTTCTGAGCAGTTGCTTGTGTGTATTGGTTTTGACCTTGGCTCTGACTTTGTTGACTTTGTTGTAGCTTAGGAACCTGACCGCTTAATAGCTGATTTACAGTATTTAGATGCTGTTGTTCTTGTTGGGCCAGCGAATTAAATAGCTGTTTAAGTTGAGGATCCTGAGCCTGTTGAGCGTAGGTTTGATACTTTTGTACGCATAGTTCTTCATGTTTCTTCTGATCTTGCAGCAACATATTTTCTTTTTGAGATAGGTTAAATGCCATCGAGATCCACCCCCTGTTATTATTATTGTTATATTCTTGTTATTATTTAACTTATCTTATTTTTTATACTTTGCTAACATCCTTTTGTTCAAAATGATAGTTTAAACTTTGTTACTTGTGATAAGGTTCCCCCCGGATGATTTTAAAGGCGCGGTATACTTGTTCCAGTAAAATCACCCGCATTAGCTGGTGGGGAAAAGTCATCCGCGAAAAAGACAGGCGCCAGTCCGCCCGCTTTAATGCTTCCTGATCCAGACCTAGGGCACCGCCGATGACAAAGGTGATATCACTACGACCGGTGACGGCTAGATGCTCAATACGCCCCGCAAGTTGTTCCGATGCTACATGTTCTCCCTGCACATCCAGGGCTACCAAGTAAGTTCCTGCCCGGAGACGCCGGGAAGCCCGATCCCATTCCAGCCGTTTTACCCTTTCTTCATCCGCAGCCTTTGGTTCGGCAGTAAAACCTTCATCGGCCACCTCTACAATTTCCGGACGACAATAAGCGCTAACACGCTTTACATATTCATCCGCTGCGTTACGCCAATATTTTTCCTTTAGCTTTCCTACAGCGATTATCGTTACACGCATTTGTGGACAACTCCTACCAATAGGCAAACAAAAAGCTGTGCATTAATATGCCCTGCTTTACCCTGAAAATATTTTGAATTTTAGAATTACATAATAGGAAGGGCTATAAACGAATAAAAGGGCGCCTGAGCGCCCTTGCCTAATTATTGCGACCGTGATACTTGAACCCCCAGAGAGCGCAACTTGTCTTCCAACCTGTGATAGCCGCGGTCAATGTAGCGTGCGTTGGAGATGCCTGTCTGTCCGTGGGCCATTAAGCCGGCAATCACCAGGGCTGCACCTGCCCGCAGGTCAGTAGCCCTGACCTCGGCCCCATGTAGTTCGGATACCCCTTCCACCACGGCCATCCGCCCTTCTACCTTAATCCGGGCACCCATTCTCTTAAATTCATCGGCTACTTGGAAGCGGTTTTCAAAAATATTTTCTACAATTACGCTGGTACCATCTACCATTGTAAGCATAGCCATCATTTGAGATTGCATATCGGTGGGAAACCCGGGATAAGGCAAAGTTTTTATATCCAGAGGCTGCAAATTGCCTTTAGCGTTGACCCTGATACTGTCACCGTTTTCCAGAACTTCGACTCCGGCTTCCCGTAACTTGGCGCAAATAGGTTCCACGTGTGGCGGAATAATGTTTTCCAGTACCAGTGAACCGCGAGTGGCTGCTGCAGCCACCATAAAGGTACCGGCCTCGATACGGTCGGGTATAACGGTATAGCGTAAGCAACCACCCAGTTCGGGTACCCCGTCAATTTTGATGATGTCGGTTCCGGCTCCCCGCACCTTTGCTCCCAGGCAGTTAAGGAAATTTGCCAAATCCACCACTTCCGGCTCTTTGGCTACATTTTCCAAAACGGTTTGTCCTATCGCCAGGCAGGCGGCCATCATCAGGTTCTCGGTTGCCCCTACGCTGGGGAAATCGAGATAAATCCGGGCTCCTTTTAGCCGGCTTGGTGCCCGGCCCACGGCAAAACCGCCTTCAATTTTAATATCCGCACCCATACTGGCCAAACCTTTAAAGTGAAGGTCCATAGGTCTGACGCCGATATTACAACCGCCGGGCAACGATACCTTGGTATATCCGAATCTTGATAACAGCGGCCCCAGGAACAGGTTGGAGGCACGCAGCTTCTTCACCAGGTGGCATGGCGGATCGGCTTTTAGACGGGATGGCGGATTAATTTGCAGTGTAGATTCGTTCAGCCACGTCACTTCGGATCCCAGGTGCCTGATTATTTCAATCATCGCTTGTACATCGCTGATATCGGGAACGTTTTCTAATTTTACCTTATCAGCAGACATTACAGACGCACATATTACAGCCAAAGCAGCGTTTTTGGCGCCACTAATCCGAACCCGACCCTGCAGAGGTTCGCCTCCGCTGATAATCAGTTTGTCCATTGTCAAAGCTGATCCTCCCGTTTTGTAAACAACGGCTGTTGCAGCTCCCCGGCCAGCCATTCCCGCCACTCCCTTTCTAATCCTTCAAGGTTCAACTCCAGGGCAATATCCAAAGAATCGTTAAAATTTGTCCCCCGGGCCAGATTTTTTATTATATTATGCAAGCCTTCTTCGCCGTAGACCGTCACGATGTATTCCACCACCGATAAGGACTGCCTGTATGCCAGGGCTTGGTTGGGAAGCTTATCGAACTGTCGATCCATCTTTTTTAAGGGATACAACCCCCGATCCCAAATTCCTTCTTGGGATCCGAATATATATCCGGTAATTTTATACTCTTGGTACTGAGCTACTCCTTCAGTGAACCAGCGGGGGTAGTTACCTCGGGCCGCATAATCCAGCACTAGGTGGGTTAATTCGTGGGCCATAGGACCAGCATGCTGGAAAACCTGCCGCACTGCCCGCGGGTCATCTTCATTAACCCAGGCTTGCGGCGTCAAAACCCTAATTACACCACCCCAGTATACCCCCATGGCATTTTCACTGGCCGGCCAGCCGAAACTGGCGTTCAATTCTTCCCGGGATGAATAAACCACAACGGGGATACGGGGAATCTTTAAGCCTGGCAAATAAGCAAAATCTTCGTACACCCGGTCATAAAATACCCGGCTCGTTTCCTGCACCAAGCGAGCACCGGACTCGTCATCCTGATAGCGCACGATAAATAAATCATCCTGCATCTGCTGCCATCCTTGGGTACGCAGCAGCATCTGAACCCGAGCAATTTCCCTAAACAACCCGTAGATGTAACCTTTCACGCTGTCCGGCACCCGCACCAGCAAAAAGGCACTCAGCATAAACAGCAGCACCAGCGTGGCGTATAAAACTGATACCAGTCGGGGCGCTCGGGCTTCAACGGAGTGTGGGGAAAGCTGCCGCCTGGCTGACATAATTTCACCTTTTTCTGCAATTATTAGCAATTTAATTATACAACTAATTGAGTAAAAAAAACCAAGTTAATACCTGGAAAAACAAGAAAGGCGCGCCTTTATAGATTCTATTATGCGCGTCCTTAACTATTTATTGGAATTCGACACAACCAAGTTTCTCTTAATGAGCTTTTTATCTCTAACATCCAACGGCTAATTTGACTCGGGCTTCAATTCTTTGATCATTTGTCGAGCTTTATCTACGTCCAGCCCTTCCTGGCCCAAGCTTATGAACTTCTCTAGCGCTTCAATCCCTTTTTCCACATCACGCCCATCGTCGCTGCGATAAGCATAAAACTGGCCCAGGTAGTAATGGGCGGTTGCATTTTGGGGATCCTTTACCAAAACCGTTTCTATCTGTTGTACGGCATCATTGTAATCCCCCAGCAGATAGTAGGCCAGCGCCAGATCCTGGCGCAGATTAATGTCGTCCGGCACAATCTCCAGAGCTTTTTGGTAATTGTCCACAGCGTCCCGTCCCCTGCCCGCCTGCCAGTAAAGCCCGGCTAACTGTCCCAGTAGTTCGGGGTTTTCAGGCTTATCTTTCAGTTGACCTTCCAGGTCGGCAATTTGTTGATCCAGCGGAATTCCCTGCTGTACCTGCCCCACATCCTGTGCAGGATTACTGTCCGGGCTAAAAAGCCCTAACAGCGAAGAACCCACCAGTCCCAAAGCAAGAAAAGCGGTGAGGACAATAAAAACTATTTTTTGGTTTTTTCTCCGCCGGGCTATATTGACAAAAGAAAAGGGATCGCTTTTGCCGGATTTGCCGGATGTCTTTTTGAACATGGCGTTTACCTCCCGGTCTATTAAAAAGCAATAATTTTTTATACAAACTAAAAACATTATACATGAAACCTAGGATTAATTAAAACGCCATTACCTGGAACAGGCTTTTAAATTTATCACGCACCGTTTATGCCGGGTGTTTAAGAGGTTAAATAAATAAAGACGGATTTTTATGCACACCGTTAACTATAACCTCAAAATGCAGGTGTGGCCCGGTGGAATTGCCCGTAGAGCCTGCCCGTCCGATAAACTGACCACGTTCAACGTTCTGACCGGATTTTACCGTTGCTGATGACAGGTGAGCATACCTGGTAACAACTCCACCGCCGTGGCTAATATCTATGCGCAGTCCGTAGCCGCCCTGATAACCGGCACTTATCACAGTCCCGGCCTCTGCTGCCACCACAGGGCTGCCATGGTTGGCCGCAATGTCAACCCCCAGGTGAGAACGTCCCCAGCGGCTGCCGAAGGGAGATACAACTCCACCCCCGGTGGGATAGGCCAACCTGCCGTTGCCGCCCCGGAAAGCCAGCAGTTTGCGGGTGCCTTTGGCAAGCACCTGGTGTACCGGTTCTACGATAATCTCTTCCTTAATTTCTTCCTTGTTTATCTCCACGCCGTTTTCCAGAGTAATTTGATATTCCACTTCTCTTTGGCCAGGCTTGCCGGTCTGGATAACCTTGCGTTCACCGAGGAACAGGTTATCATCAACCTTTTCCTGTACCCGGTATAGGATTTCTTCCTGGCGGGTATCGGAATAGGTGGTAATTACATCCACCAGCGGCGTGGTACGGGAAATCTTAATTTCCTGACCCACCTGCAGTGTATCAGGCTGTAGTTCAGGGTTGGAAAGTACCAGTTCATCCACCGGCAATTGTACCGCCGAAGCGATATCCCAGAGATTGTCCCCGTCCTTAACCTGGTAAGTTCTGACGCCTTGGCCGCCGAACCGGAAATACTCGACAGCCTCTTCCACATCCATTAATTTAACGTTATCCACCTGAACCGGTTTAATTTCGACGTTCTGTTTAAAGTCAACATCCCATTGACCACTATTGTCGTAAGTAGCCAGTAATTTGTTGATAACCTGGTCACCGGTTACCTTGTCCTTGATCGAGACAACTAGTTTTCCATCAACGTAAATGCCGGTAGCCCCAAATTGGTGATCCAATTTTTGGGCCAACTGCCGACGGATTTCTTCCGGTTTGTCGGTTTTTAGCCGCCAGGCCGGGCGGTATTTAATTTCCTCGCCAACAGATACCGGTAAATCGGAGCTCTCTTCCAGCGAGGTTATGTAATTCTGTACAACAGCTTCGGCATCGCCGCGGTCTGAAGCAACGGCGACAACTTCCTGGTTTATAACTATCGCGCACCCTGCCTGACTGAACATAGCCAGCACTGCAATCACAGGAACAAACACCAGCATCAATACTTTAAAGCCAGGACGGGATCCCAATAATTTACGACCTATAGACATTGAATTACTTAATTTTTCAGTTAACCAACCAGTTGCTTTACTCAATAGAAAGTACCACTCCCCTGATATAAAGCTGTACTTATGCCAAACATGAAAATTATACCATAAAAAATACCCTGTCGCAAACTACAGAAAATGAACGAAAAAAGAGGGCCGATAGAATCATAGCATAGAAAAAGTCAGACTATCAGGCCGTGGTGCAAATTTTCAGGTAAAGCGCGCATTCCAAGCGTTTTTTAGCCAGTTCACAGCCCAGTTTGTATGGTTCCAACAAATCACCGTTAAAAGCCAGGGCGTTGGCATGACAGCCTCCGCTGCAGTGGAACCTGGCCCAGCACTTTAGGCAGGCTTTTTTATTATATATATGTGCCTGGCTGAACATATTTGTGGTATCTTTTTCCACCCCATTAAATACAGATCCCACCTGAAAATCAGGTCGGCCTACAAACTGGTGGCAGGGGTACATCTCACCGGTTGGCGCTACCGCCAGGTATTCCGTACCTGCGCTGCACCCGGTAAGCCGCTTGGCCAGGCAGGGGCCGTCATCTAAATCGATATTGAAGTGGAAAAATTCCACCGGGCGGCCCTGACGATGTCGTTCCAATAGATACCGGGTCAGTTTATTGTATTCATCCATTATTGTTGGTAAGTCTTCTTCGCGCAGGGCATAATCCATCCCGGCTCCGGCAACCACCGGTTCCACCGACAGGTGGTCGAAACCGGCTTCTGCCAGGTGACGCACATCCGCGGCAAAATCTAGGTTGTGACGAGTAAACGTACCCCGAATATAATACTCCTTATCAAACGGCAAGCGCACGAATTCTGCACAGCGCTCCATTACCCGCCGGTAACTGCTTCCGCCGCTTGGTGTCGGCCGCATACGGTCATGCACTTGTGGCCTGCCGTCAACCGAGAGTACCACTGCCAGATCGTTATCTAGGATAAGCCTTTGCACCTCGGCATCGAGCAAAATAGCATTGGTGGTTAGGGTAAATTTGATTACCTTACCCGCCTCCCCGGCCCGAAGGCGACCGTATTCAACCAGGTCTTGCATCACCGGACGGTTTAACAGGGGTTCGCCGCCGAAAAAGTCCACTTCCACATGTTTTCTATTGCCGGAAGCATGCATCAGAAAGTCTATGGCAGCCTGGCCCACCTCTTTTGACATCAAACCCCGATCCCCGGCGTAATCTCCCTGGCTAGCAAAGCAGTACCGGCACCGCAGGTTACAATCATGGGCTAAGTGCAGGCAAAGAGCCTTTACCGCCCCGTCGGTATTAGAATTATTAAAATTATGGGGCCGAGGGTCTGGCGCAAAGAGTAAACCATTGGATTTTAAATCCGCGGCCTCGGCCAGCACTTCTTTTACCGTTTCAGCCCCGTAAACCGGTACAAACCGGGTAGCCACGTCTTCTTGATGCGCTATCTCCAACGCTTTAATTATGTTATAAGCGGGTTCATCCACTACATGTAGTGAGCCACTATTGACGTCCAGCACTATAAAAGTTTCATCAAAGACATAGGCATGAATCAATTCAACATCAACCCTTCTAAAAGAGAGACACGCAACTTAATTGGGGACATTCATACGTTGGGGACATTCCTCTGAAGGGTTGTGTGTCCCCTTTCCTTAACTGTGGTGTGTCCCCTTTCCACTTTGCGCGCTTTTCAGTACTTTTACAACCATCCTACCCTGATATAACTTAAAAAGTTAATCGTTCTGGCGCTCCAGTGATATCGGTTCGTACGTTTAATTTTTCATCCACTGACGAAAAAAAGGCCTCATCCCTTTCGGGATCAGGCGTTTTTAGTTTTTTTCTTGTTGCAGGCCTGGTTGCCGACGGTCAGCGAGGTCTTGCATGCCGACTGACAGGAAGTCCGGCACTCGCCGCAACCACCGTCACGCACGGTGCTCTGCAGCGTCCGCCCGCTAATGGTCTTTATATGTTTGCCCAACCTTGTCGCCTCCTTAATACATTGACTGGTTAAATTATATGCTAAGGTTTAGTTTCTTAGCAAGTAATTTTAAGGAAAGGTTGGATAACTAAACTCAATGCGAGTATTAATTACATTTATAAGTAAACTCCATACTATCTCCGTCAAAATAAAATTCCGGCAACGCACTACAAATTATTTCAGCAATTTTTTTGTTTACCGCCCGGGGCAGCCCCTGGAACTGTGGCAGCAGGTAAAACTCTACCGCCTCTCGGGTGTAATCTTCGGTTTGGGCTTCTGGTTTCGGACAGCGGCTTACTATGTAGCGGGCCATATCAAGGAATACACCGGGGCCTATATCCCTGTAGGTTATAATTTCAAGTAATCTTGACATCCCCTGGCCTAAATTACATTCAGGCACCTCGGATTGAAGGATACCGGATAATTCAGACGGCCCGGGGGTGGGGATCCGGATAATGGCAAAACGCCGCATCAAAGCGTAGGAAAGCTTGTACAGGGAAAGCTTATCATAATCATTCATGGTACCGATTAACCGCCAGTGCGGGTGCACGTAAAAATCAGTTTCCGTGGGCTCCGCCGTCCCCAATCGGATGGCATAATTAACCCCCGAGCTATTCTTAAAAGGCAATATAACCTCTTGGTGGCTCAGTATAGAAAAAAAAGGACCAATAACTTTATCAATATCAGTGCGGTTTATTTCATCCAAAACCAGCCACTGCCGATCAAGTATCGCCCTGGTGATGATACCGGGGCTGAATATCAGTCGGCCGCTTCCTTCAACATCCGGCATATACCCGCCCACGGTATCAAAAGAAGTCCAGTCAGCGGTAGCGGTCGTAAATATCCCCTTGCCCAACGACAGGGACAAGGAATACGCTGCCCGGCACAGCGATTGGGCTACCGTTGTCTTACCAGTTCCCGGGGCACCGACGAAAATGATGTGTTTGCCGGAATTAAGAGTCGCACAAATCTGGGCAACAATGTTATCAGCAAGGTTAAAGGGGATGCTGTTCTTTAGCACCTCGACTGGAAAACTAAATTCAGCCGGCGCGGTCTTGCGCATAATGTTATAAAGGCTTTTATCTCGGGTTATGTACATGTTTAGAGCCTCCAATAATTGTTTAAAGGTGACATATAAATTCGAGCCCCCATACACATAATCCTTCCACCCAAGGAAAATATACCCACAATAAGCTATCCAAATGAACCGAATGGTTAACCTAATCTTAAGAACCTCTATCCCTATCACTATCACTATCACTATCACTATCATAAAAAGGGCTAAAATATTGTTGATTGGAATATAAATATTATACTTGTTCAATTACTGTAATAAAAAATTAAACGTAACCTACCCGGCGCCTTAACCTGACAGAACGGTAATGCTTGTAGTGACCTGTTGCCGGTGCGGTTCGGCATCAGGATGGGAAAAAATGAGGGAGGCTTGTCTTTGGGGAACTACGCTCATACGAATTGCTTAAAACTGCATTATTGGAACTACAGGAAACAAAACCTTCACCAAAGTTAATGAAAACATTTTAATCTCTCCCCACAACCAGTTTGCTGTTATTAGGTGGAGTTCAGCGGTCGTTCCCACATCTTAAATTGGGGAGGAAATTCAATTGAAAAGATTAGTTTTACTGGTTCTTGTACTGGTTTTCTGCGGGGTATTTGGAGGTCTGGCGCTAGCAAATGAGGCCGAGGCGGCACTCACCCTGAATGCCCCGAACGGTGGAGAAAGCTGGGCAGTGGGGAACAAATACAATATTACCTGGACGCCTAGTGGTTCATTGGGTGCTACGGTTGAGTATTCTACCGATTCGGGTGCGACCTGGAACCTGACCTACGAGGGGGCTGATATCGGCATTTATCAGTGGACGGTGCCCGACACTCCGACCACTAAAGCTAGGGTCAGGGTTAAAACTGTCAAGCTCGGGATAATGGGCGGATTTCCTGTGCCCAAACACGAGAACGATGTAAGCGACGCGGACTTTACAATATGGAAAATGCTGATTGTTAAACCCATCTACCCTGTGCTGTTCCCTCCCGCTGCCCCGGCAGCTCTAACGGCCACCGCCTCGTCGTCGTCGGCCATTAACCTTTCCTGGCAGGATAATTCCAACAATGAATCCGGGGTCAAAATCTTCCGGAAGACCGTAAGCGGAGCCTACACGTTGATTAAAACGCTCGGCACCGACAAGACGACCTACAAGGATACCGGTCTGGATCCCGAAACCCAATACGTCTATAAGGTTCAGGCATACAACGGTTTCGGTGCCAGTGATTCTAATGAGGACAGCGCAACCACACTGGTTGAAGTGGTAATCCCGCCGATCCCGGGCCCGACACCCGCGCAGACAGTGATTCGGCTATACATCGGCAGCACAGACTACTATATCAACGATTCGCTCCTGGGCATGGACGTGGCGCCGATCTCCCACAGCGGCCGCACCCTCCTGCCCATCAAATACGTTGCCAACCCCATTGGGGCCGACATTACCTGGGACCCCGCCACCAAGAAAGCAACGGTATCCCTGAGGGGAAGGGTTGTTGAAGTCTGGGTCGGCAGCAATACAGCCAGGGTAAGCGGCGTCGCCAAGTTGCTGGATTCGATGGATCCAAACGTTACTCCGGTTACGCTGCCCCCGGGAAGGATAATGCTGCCATTAAGGTTCATCGCAGAGAACCTGGGCTGCAAGGTAGACTGGACTGCGACCACCAAGGAAGTCAAGGTTACCTACCCGGCTTCACCTTATGGCGGGGGGGGCGGCGGCAGCATCCTCTAACGGTATGTCTTACATGTCCAATTTAATAAACTAGATGATATGATGGGCACCATAACTAAAAATGAAGAGCCTCGGGCACCTAAAAGGCCTCCAAAGATTAAGTAAATCCTCGGAGGCCTTGATTTTAGTTTTATTTTATTGGAATAAACTTGTTAATTATGGGAGTATCCCTTTTTTCCTCCCAAAGTCGTGTGCGTTCTTCAAAACTCACTTCTTTGTGTATTTGATGCAGCATCCAAAGATAGCCGAAAGCGTCGCTAAATATGGCATTTGACACTCCGTAATCAGGCATTTTAGTCACCGGTTGCACCTCCGTGCAGCCCACACTAATTGCCTTTGAAAATGTTTCCTTGATGTCAGGGACAAGGATGTTGAACCAAATTGTTTTAGGTTCATCTGGGTTTGGTGCTTTCAACTCGAATTTGGGGTTTTCATCCAACATGTGAAAGCGTACTCCGTATAGGGTAAAAATGACTTCATTTTCACCTTTGGGAAAATCTGAAACCTCAACACGCTTGATATCGAATACTTCTTCGTATAACTCCAATGCTTTCAAGCTGTCTGTAACAACCATATCTATTTCTACTCCAACCATTATGAAACACACTCCATTTATAGATTTAATAATATTATTTACCTCTCTATTTACTACTTATGTGTAATGAAACCTTTTACATATTGACCGATTTTAACTAATACTAAAATTAGAAATCCTGTAGCAGCAATATTTGCGCCAAGGAAGATGAACTCCCAGCCATATTTTGTCTGCTAGTGTTTTATGAGCTCTTTCACTTTTTCTCAGCGGTCAGGCGGCTTATTTTAGTGGGTGATGTTTTGGGTACCTGCACCAAGGAAATCCAAAATTACACCCCCTCGAGCACCAAAAAGGCCTCCACAGGATTGAGTAAATCCTCGGAAGCCTTGATTTCATTGGAGCGGGTGAAGGGGATCGAACCCTCAACCCTCAGCTTGGGAAGCTGATGCTCTACCATTGAGCTACACCCGCCTGCAATATTTAATTATAGACACTTCTACAACGCAAGTCAAGTTGATTGGGATGCCTGATTTTGCCAATTGGAAATATCCAACCCCATTCTCGACCGGGTCATAGTACGCCTTTGGGGTTTAACAAAAGGAACAGCCATTACATATTATGGAAAAAGGAGGTATTAAATATGGCTATAATAGTTCTTGACCCGGGGCACGGCGGTTCGGATTCCGGGGCCGTTTACAACAATTATTTTGAAAAAGATTTCAATCTGGCCATAGCCAGAGAGACAAAAAATTACCTAAGTGCAAATTACAACGCGGAAATTCACATGACCCTAAGTTCGGATAGCACCGTAGACCTTGCCGAGCGGGTCAATATTGCCAATAATCTTGGCGCAGATGTTTTTGTGTCTATCCATATTAACGCCGGCGGAGGAACCGGTTTTGAAAGCTATATCTATACCAATGTTTCTTCAGGTACCGAGAGTTTTCAACAGGCCGTGCATAAAGTGGTGGCAGAATTTTATCAAGCCCTTGGGTTCCCCGACCGGGGCACGAAGCGGGCAAATTTTTATGTACTGAGGAATACAATTATGCCGGCCGTATTATTGGAGAACCTGTTTATCGATAACCAGAGGGATTTGGATCAGTTGCGCGAACCGGGCTTTGCCGGTCGATTGGGAGAAAGAATTGGTTTAGGGATAGCTGGTGCTATGCATCTAACCACCTCGATATCCCCTTCCGCCCCGGAACCTGACCCCGAACCGAAGCCGCCGCTTAACGCTTGGGATCCCCAAGGGGAAATTGAAAGGTTGAGAAGAGACGGCTTGGTGGCCAATGAATACAGCCCCTCGGATCCCGTCACCTGGGGGCAATTCGCCACAGTTTTGAATAGACTTCGCGACTCGCTTTAGAAGGGAAAAGTGGCCTACTAGGCCACTTTTCTTATTTAAGCTCCGTTTTTTAATGAATTATATATAATAATTATCTAACTGGCTTTGCCGGCGTACCAACGGCAACAACTTTATTCGGTATATCTTTAGTGACAGTTGCACCACCACCAATTAATGACTCATCACCTATTTTAAGGTTATTTATTACTCTTACACCTATGCCAATAAAAACATATTTGCCAATATTTACATTCCCGGCAATATTAACCCCTGGCATAATGCTAACGTATTCACCTATAGTTGTATCGTGACCGATTGTGCAGGAAGGACTTATTATAACATTGGCTCCAATTGTTACATTGGTAGTCAGGACACAGTTTGCAAAAATTAATGAACCTTCGCCAACATAAACATGCTTTGACATTTGCACTGAAGGGTCAATTAGTGTTGCAAATTTAAACCCGGCAGCTTCTAAATTCTTACAAACCGTATAACGCTTTATTGGGTCACCCAAAGCGCAAACAATATCAGGCTTATTAGTTTGGGACTCTAACCATTTAATATTACCCAGGATGGGGTAACCCTCAACCGTATCCCTCACTTGATCATCAACAAAACCTACAAATCTATAAGGAAAATGGTCAGCCAAATAGAGCCTTTCAACCAACCAGGCCACCTCTCTGCCAATTCCACCAGCGCAAATGATAACAAGTTGCTTCATATTTCAAAACCCTTTTTTCAGATGCCATTTTTCCACAGCACAACATCAATACGGCTGTTGAATACTCATAAGCGGTTTGATTAGCATTGGCCGATTACTTCGGCCAGGTTTGTTACCACATAATCAATTTCTTCTGCAGTCAGGTGGTTATGAAAAGGCAAGGCCAAGGTGGTGGCTGCTACGGCTTCTGTAACCGGGAAATCGCCCGGCCCAAAGCCAAAACTCCGGCGGTAAAAAGGCTGCAGGTGAATAGGTTGAAAGTAGGCCCGACAGCCGATCCCCCGACCGGCAATTTCTTTCATCACCAGATCCCGGTTAATTGCCGGATCAAACCGGATTACATATACAAACCAGCTCATTTCAACGCCGGGCGCCACATAGGGCACGGTAACACCGTCAAGGCCGCTCAGTCTTTCGTTGTACATCTTGGCCACTGCCTGTCGTTTAGCCAAAATTTCGGTTACCCTGGACAATTGCGCGCAACCCAGCGCCGCGCTCATCTCATCCATGCGGTAGTTATAGCCCAGACGGGAGTGTTCATACCACTCATCGCCGGCGTCCCGCCCCTGGTTGCGCATACTGCGGCATAGCCCGGCCAGTTGATCGCTGTCGGTGAGAATTACCCCTCCCTCACCGGTGGTGAGTTGTTTGTTGGGGTAAAAGGCAAATAAGGCCATGTCACCCATACTACCGGCCTGCTTACCGTGATACTTAGCGCCCAGGGCTTCACAGGCATCTTCTATTATAAACAAACCGTTTTGCCTGGCTAGGTTGGTTAGTTCATCCATTTCAGCCGGGTGTCCGAATACGTGTACCGGAAGAATGCACCTGGTACGGGAAGTAATTTTAACCTTCACCAGTTCGGGGTCAATATTTAATGTCAGCGGGTCAATGTCCACAAAAACCGGCTGCACCCGTTCAAATAGCAGGCAGTTGGCCGAAGCCACGAAACTAAAGGGAGTGGTGATGGCCTCGTCACCTTCACCCAGCCCCAGGGCACGCACCGCTAGGTGCAAACCCGAGGTGCCGCTGTTAATGGCCACGGCCTGCCGCACCCCGACATATTCAGCAATTTTGTTCTCAAAGGCCGCCACCACCGGACCCATACTCAGCCAGCGGCTCCGCAACACTTCATCAACAGCCTCCCGCTCCCGCTCGCCTATATCCGGCAGGGAGAGTGGCACATCCATTTTCATTTGTTTTCCCCCGATTTGAGTCCCTTATTTGAACATCCCGGCCATTTCGGCCAGGGAATTCTCATCAGCTACCCAGTAGCTGACGCCTTTAATATATTGCGGTTTGCCCGGCAGCGTAACCAGCACTACTTCATCCTTTGCAATATCCAGAGCTATAAGCGCCAGCCTTCCCACGTCAGTAAAAGTAAGCGTAGTTTCCGCATGTCTGGCATATTCCATATACAGCCTTAACAAATCCAGACTGTTTGCCTTTTGCTGCACAATTTCCAGTAGGGCCAGCAAAAAATGTTGCTGTCTCTGGATACGGGCAATATCGGCCATTGGTTCGTCACGGTTGGTCACGTACTCGTAAGCCTGTTTACCGTCCATCTCTTGCCTGCCGGGGAAAAATTGAAAGTGCTGTGTTTTTAATTCTTGTTGCACCTCTACTTCTACAGGACCGACAAGATCGATTATGTGTAAGAAAGTATCAAAATCAACACTCAGGTAATGATCGATTTTGATACCCAAAAAGTTTTCCACCGTAGTCACAGTCAGAGGGAGTCCCCCGTAAGCGTGTGCGTGGGCAATTTTTTCTGTTCCGTGGCCTGGAATAGAGGCCCTAGTGTCGCGGGGAATGGACAGCAGGTTAACATATCCGTCCACCGGTTCCACCCGGATTAACATGAGCACATCTGAACGCCAGGGGCCCGGCCGAGCAGCACCTTTAATGGACTTGGCTTTATCAATACCCACTACTAGTACGTTCATGGGTTTTTCAAGCCGCGTAAATTCCAGCCACTGTTGGTCTATGCCGTCGTCCACGGCGGGGGAAATATGCTCAGTTATACCGGGAGAATTCTGCGAACCCGGTACCCAACCGGTAACGTAGGCCACTGTTGCCCCTGCAGCAAGGAGTAAAATTAGGATAGACACCATAATAACTAATGAATTTTTAACCTTCACCCGGACTCACCACTCTCGGGGCAGATGAGGGCACAATCTGGTTCATTTTTAAAAAAATAACCATCATATTTAACCATGCTTACACCAGGTTTATAATTGCCAAGGGCGGTTTTGTTAGCTGTGCCTTGTAAATTATTAATTAACAGGTTAATGAAATTTAAGCCACTATGATGCGCCAGCGGGTACCCACCCCCAAACCTGGGGTTTATTTCATTTAAAACCAGCCTGTTACCCGACCAAAAGAAATCCATGTCCACCGGCCCCAACAGTTCAAATTCCTGGGCCATATGCACAGCAAACTCCTCTAGAACAGGTTCATATACACCTAGGGCTTTATCTGCTCCACCACCGGTAACGCTTAGTTTTAATTTGGTAAATACCGCTACCGGCTCTTTGGTTACCAGATCAACGTAAACATCTGCAGAATAATCACGGCCGGCGATAAACTCCTGGATAATCGGGCGGTCCACGCGGTTATATAAACACACCAAATCCTGATGGTTTTGCACAATATAAACGTCCTGACTTGAGCTGCCGAAGCTGGGTTTAACGACCACCGGGAAGGCCACTTCCCCTGCAGCGCTGCGGTCGTTGAACTCGTCAAGACCGCGGTATGTTTTAATGTGCTCCATCCCCCGCCGCATCAGCAAAGCCTGGGTAGCGTACTTGTCATAACAGGCCTCCACCGCTTCGGCGCCGGGAATTACAAGGCATACGCCGGCCTGTTCAAATAGCGCCCTGTTGTGGGCCAGCACCGATAATTCCGGGTCAATTAGCGACAATACCGCCTTAATTTGTTCCTTACGACAGATATCCAACAACCTGGGCAAGTAATCCTGGTCGTATATCCCGGGAATTACATAGGAGAAATCGGTAAAATTAAGGCCGGGCGCCATCCGGTCCCGGTCAGCGCCAACCAGTTTTCCGCCTATACCGGCCAGTTCAGCCTTGAAATAACGCAGCAATTCTACTCTTTTACCTACGCTGGTAACCAGAATGTTAATCAAAGATGACACTCCCCGGCCAAGTAATAATATTTTAGAATTTAGGAGTCAGTAGTCAGTAGTCAGTAGTCAGAATTAAAAAAAATATACTTACAGCAATTAACTAACCTCTTGCAAATAGGTCTGGCTTATGAAAAACACCGTAAACAATCTATATTTGTTCCTGACTCCTGACTATTTACTAATGTCTCCTAAATTACGTAAGTACCGAACACATCGGCAAAACTTTCAGGCCGCCTTACGACTTCGCAACTACCCGGGCCGGCATCATAGGCTGCGATGGCGGGGGAGGGGCGGATAAACGGAGGTTTAAGCACGACGGTATAAGCACCCACGTTACCAAAAACCAGGTAGTCCCCGGCATCAATTGCTCCATCGTAACCCCGGTATAAATAGTCGTTCTCCAGACAGGTATAGCCCGTTATGTCCGTACAGCGGCCCCCTGTTTGGCCACCGAAACCGTTTTTCCCGATTACCTGCAGGGGTAGATTTTTATTATGCAGCGTGGGCTTGATATTATGCACACTGCCCGCGGCCAGGGCCACCCTTTGGGTGCCCACTTCCTTGCAATCAACGACCTTGGTTACAAAGTACATGGTATCAGCAACCAGCGCGGTTCCAGGTTCCAGTATCAGCTCAGGGCCCCCGCCGTCGGGAAAAGCATTGGTCAGTTGTGGCGCAATAGCTTGCGCATAATCATCAAAACCAGGTATGGGAAAGGGAAACTGCGCGGCCAGGGAATCATTCATGCGGCTAAAAAACCCCCCGCCAATGTCTAAAAACCCCGCGTTGCCGCCCCGGCAATGGGCACGGTAAAGTTCCACCATTTTAGCGGTACGCCGGGCGTAGGAGGCCGGACTTTTATGCGGCGTGGGGAAATGACAGTGCAGCCCGCTCAGGCGGCAATTAGCCATCCCGCCAATAATTTTCAATGCCCGCCCGAATTCCGCACCGTCAATGTCAAAACCAAAGCGGGAAACAAGGCCGGGTTCCACCGGGAAATTACACCTCAGGCCCACGGGAAAAAGACGATCGGGGTACCTGGCGGCCACGTCTTCCACCAGGTGCACCTCACCCAATGAGTCCAGGTTGACAACAGACCCGGCCAGCAGGGCTTTTTCAATGCCGGCCAACCCCTTACAGGGCCCATTATAAATAATTTTCCGGGGGTTGACGCCGATGCGTTCGGCCAACTCGTATTCCAAAAGTGAGACAACCTCGGCATACCCGCCCATTTGCTCAACCAGCCTGCACAACCGCGGAATATAGTTGGTTTTATACGAATAAGCAATGCTGCTACCCGGGTACCGCTCGGTAAAGGATGTCAATAAGTCCCGGAAGTTTTGCCTAAACCGGGCCAAGTCCAGCAGGTAAAACGATCCTCCCCCTACTTTTTCCTCCAGCTCACGAATCAAGGACCAGGTTATGTTCAAATGTCTTTCCTCCCGGCGCGCACCGGCAAGTAATACGGCACGTCTAGATATACAACTCCTCCCAGTAGCGCATAGCGATACCTTCTTTAACTCTGGGCGGGGTTATTTGCTCGCCCAGCACGAACTGTCTGATAGCCAGTTCGGGTTCATTAAAGCCAAAGTAAGCGCGCATTACTGTGCTGCTGGACATCCGCGGGTTAACTTCAAAGATTACCGGCCCTCTTGCCGTCAACCGCAGTTGCACATTGATGGGGCCCACGGCTTTAAAGGCTGCGGCGGCCTGCCTGGCCGTATGTTCAATGACCGGGTTTTTAACCACGATGGCCCTGTGGGTAAGCCCGCCGCCCAGCCACCTGCGGAAGATAATTGATCCCAAGGGACGGCTTTTTTGATCCATAAACACGCCCACCGTGTATTCCTGGTCGTCCGGGGTCAGGTATTCCTGAACGATGGCCTTTTTAACCAGCACCAGGGCCGCGTTTAGCTCCCGCTCCCCGGGCACCAAATAAAGCCCTTGGGAGCCGTATGAAGACCTGGGTTTTACAATGAGCGGGTAACCGTGTCGCTCAATAAGCCGGGCCAGATCTTGCTGGCGCTCGGGCAGCACCGAATCCGGTACGGGCAAACCTTTTTTTTGCAGGAATTGGGCTGTCTTCCACTTGTCACAGGCCGTTTCAGTTACTTGCGCCCCGTTGACCAACATTACGGCCCCGGATTCCTTTTCTAACCTTTTCTTGTGCCGTGCCAGCAGCCGCATTTCGACTTCCGAACCGGCAAAAAGAATACGTATTTTTTGGGCCCGGCATAGTTCAACCAGTTTGGCCAGGTATGTGTCGGGCTCGGTGCGGGAGTCTGGTAAAATATAGGCGGCGTCACACATGTGCAGTCCCACGGCCAGTGGCTCCACGTCGGTACCAAAAACTTGGCACGGAAAACTGGACATACGCAAGGCTTTAAGAAAGCTGATCCCCAGGGCACCGCCCATGCCCGTAATTAAAACCGGTATGGTATCTTGCACTAAATGTTCAACTCCTTAAGGCGCCGGTGGATTAACCCGATTTCCCCGGTATCATGAGCATCGGAACCCAGGGAGACCCAGGGATTATACCGGCGGCAGTAGGCCACAAGTTTGCTCAGGCGGGGGTGGTGCCTGCCGTTTAATTCAACAGCGCAGCCTTTCTTGTGGGCGATACGGATTAAGCTTAAATACAGCGGGTCGGGAAAGGGACCGTAAAAATACTCGTGCATGCCGCCCATGTGTCCCAGTATATGAATGTCCCCTTTTTCCAGCAAACCCTTGGCCGCCCTATATTCCAGATACTGGGCCGTCGAACCGTCAAGTTCGGTGTATTCCAGCATCCCACCTGCGGGGTCGGGACAGCGGTGTACCACCCCCACCACCACGTCGCAGGCCGCCATCATCTCTCTGGTAGCGTCGATGCTGCCGTTAAAATCTAGCGTCTTGGCCTCGATGCCGGCATAAACCTCAATATGCCGGACGTATTTACGCCGTACTCTTTTAATTTCATTAATGTAATCGTCGAACCAGGGACAACCCCGGTTTACGTGTTCGGTAAAGACCATACTTTTGATTCCCTGCTGCAAAGCGGCGTTTACGTACTCTTCCACGGTGTTTCGCCCGTCGCTGAAGGTGGTGTGGACATGGTTTTCAGTAAGTGGGATAGCACCGGGTAGGCTACAGCCCGGTACAAGTATTTTGCTATTAAGAGCCATTGGCAGATGGTATCCCCTTTCGGTTACTTACCTCTAACGGATCGGACCTCACTGCCACCGTCCTTTTTCGGTGCCCCCGGGGGCCCGAAATCCTCCATTTTCTCGGGGGTTACGTCATAGCTGATGCCGCTGCCCGAAAAAACCACCCCGATAGTTTTAAAGAGGATTTTAAAGTCCAACCACAGGCTGTAATGATCCAGATACCACAGGTCATACTCTATTCTTTTAGACCAACTCTGATTATTGCGGCCGTTAATCTGGGCCCAGCCAGTAATCCCCGGTTTTACCTCCAGCCTTCTCTGTTGCCGGACATTGAAAAGCTCCACCTGGTAGGGCAGGCAAGGCCTGGGGCCAACAATGCTCATGTCACCTTTTAATACGTTAAAAAGCTGCGGCAACTCGTCAAGGCTGGTGTTCCTCAGCACCCGGCCCACCCTGGTGATTCTGGGGTCATCAGGCCCGGAGAAGTAATACCCGGCGCCCTGATGTTCTGCATTGACGACCATGCTGCGAAACTTATACAAGTAAAAAGGGGCCCCGTTTCTACCCGCCCGGGCCTGCCTGTAAATCACGCCGCCCTGGGAATCCAGCCTTATCAACAGCGCCACCATCATAAACAAGGGCAGCAGTATTAAGATCAGCGCACACGGGATCAAAACATCCAGTATTCTCTTGATGGCAGCCTCCCACCGGGTCATAAGCGTTCCCTCTTGCCTTTAAAGTCACTCCCACGATTAAAGCATTCTATGCCGTGGCCGGGGCATTTGTTCAGCTGCTAGCGGTCGCCGGCTACAACCTGGTGCGGCGCCCCATACCTAAGTACACCAGCCCGGCCTGCACCAGGGATTGTTCATCAAGGCAGTTCCTGCCGTCTATAAACACGTTATGGCGCATGGAGCGGCGCAACTCGGGCCAGGGTAGTTTGGTAAACTGACCCCATTCTGTAAGCAATACCAGGGCGTCACAACCCGCCACCAGGTCTTCAACCGTGTCGTGATACTCAACTTTTAAGCCGGGAAAGTTTATTTTAAAGTTCTCGGTAGCCATGGGATCAAACGCTTTGACATGGGCGCCCAGGTTAAGCAGTTCCCTGATAACGTCGGCGGCGGGGGTATCACGCACGTCATCGGTGTCAGGCTTGAAGGCCAGTCCCAGAATGCCTATATTACTGCCGGGAATGGCTTTTAACGCCTGGTGCAGTTTCCACACCACTGCCTGCCGTTGCCTGTCGTTGACCGCCAGGGCTGCCTCAACCAGGGGCAGGGAATAACCATACTTCCTGGCGGTATAGGTTATAGCCCTGGCGTCCTTGCCGAAACAACTTCCGCCCCAGCCCACACCGGCCTGGAGATAAGCATGGCCAATTCTCCGATCCAGCCCGATACCCCTGGCAATGGCACCGATGTCGCCGTTAAGCAGTTCCGCCAACCCGGCAAATTCGTTAATAAAAGATATTTTGATAGCTAAGAAGGCATTGGCGGCGTATTTAATTAACTCTGCGCTGGTGGGGTCGGTTTGAAACAATACCGGTTTTTGCATGCCCTGCGGTCGCGGTAGGTAAGCGGGCGGTACAAAATTTTGCTTCAGAATGGGTTCATAAAGCTCCTGCAACAGTTCAAAATCAAGTTCACTATCGGCACCAACGACAATGCGATCCGGGTACAAAGCATCAATTAAAGCGTTTCCCTCACGTAAAAATTCAGGGTTTGATGCCACCCCAGGGGTACAAACCACCCTGCCTGACAGGTGGTTTTGCACCAGTGTTTTAACCCGGCGGGCTGTCCCCGGTGGCACCGTCGATTTATTGACCAGCAAAGGACACGGAGTTCCCTTAAGCTGGCTTGAAAGTTCCAGTACCGCGTTTTCCAGGTAGCTTAAATCAGCATCCCCGTTGTTTTTACAAGGTGTCCCCACGGCAATGATCACCACCTGCGATGCACTAACACCGGCAAAGGATGAAGCAAAGGTAATGTTGGCGATATTATCATTCATTAATTGTTCTAGCCCCTGCTCATAGATGGTGATTTCGCCGTTTCTAAGCTTGTCGAGTATATCTATGTTTTTGTCAACCAGGGTTACCTGGTGACCCAAAAAAGCAAGGGCTGTCCCGGTGGTTAAACCAACATAACCAGCCCCGGCAATGGTTACCTGCATAACCTTTTTCCTCCTAATTTGTAATGTTTTATAGATTATGTAGGAGGCCATTTTTGTGTTACTTTATCCTGTGCCCGCCGGGGTATGGAACTGGCATAAAAAAACCGGGTTACCGACGCCATGACAATCAGCGCCTGGTAACCAGGTTTGTGCCTAATCAGTCAGGGTTTTCAATAAAGCTTCAATTTCTTCATCCCGGTAGGTAAACTGCGGATGCTGAAATTGATACAGCATGTCTTTAACTTGACGATGATCTACTTTTTTGTTGAGCACAGATAAAATTCTTTTATGCTTGGTAATTTCAACTATTTCTTGCTCCGAAGTTAGAATTTCGGATATTTTTTCACCGGGCCTGACTCCAATATATTTAATGGCTATGTCCTTGAACGGTCGCAGACCTTTCATTTTAATCAGCTTTAGGGCCAGCTCTTTGATGCAGATCGGTTCACCCATATCCAGGATAAAAACCTCGCCGCCTACGGCCATTGCTCCCGCCTGGATTACCAGTTGAGCGGCCTCGTTTACCGTCATAAAATAGCGGGTCATTTCAGGGTGCGTAATAGTTACCGGACCGCCCTGGGCTATTTGTCTTTCAAACAAGGGCAGCACACTTCCCCTGCTGCCCAAAATATTGCCGAACCTCACTGCGGCAAATTTGGTCGGGCCCAGATCATTCATTAGCAGTACAATCATTTCCGCAACTTTTTTACTGGCCCCCATCACACTGGTTGGCTTCACTGCTTTATCGGTGGAAACCAGTATAAATTTCTTGCAGCCCGTATTCATCGCGGTTTCACAAACGATTTTGGTGCCAATAATATTGTTTTTAACGGCTTCTTCCGGGTTCCTTTCCATATAGGGGACATGCTTGTGGGCCGCAGCATGAAATACAACGCCGGGTTCATATTTACAAAACAACCTGCGCATCCTGCCTTGATCCCTGATATCCCCAATTTCACTGACAATATTAACATGCGGATGGCTATACCTAAGTTTTTGCTCGACCTCAAAGATACTATTTTCTCCCCGCCCCATTAAAATCAGCTGGCGGGGGTTATTATTGCCGGCATGGACAGCCAGTTCGGTACCCACCGAACCCCCTGCGCCGGTTATTAAAACCACTTCGTTATGCAGGTATTTTACTATTTCCTCGGTATCCAGCAATAACGGCTCTCTGCCCAGCAGATCATCCAGCCGAACATCACGTATTGGCGCCAGTTGAATATTGCCAGTAATCAGGTCATAAGTTCCGGGCAAAATTTTAACCCTGGCGTTTGTTTTCTTGCAAATTTCCGCTATTTTACTGACTTCGGCCGAGGGGGTTGAAGGCATGGCGATGATGATTTCATTAACTTTATGCTTCTTAACAATAGCGGGAATAGCGAACCGGTTCCCTAAAACCGGGAGCCCATCAATATCGGAGCCGTTCTTTTGATCATCATCATCAACAAAACCTACCGGAACCCGCTCATCTTTATGCTCCTGCAAGGCCTGGTAAGCCAAGCTGCCGGCAAAACCGGCACCGACTATCAATGCCCTGATATTATCCTTTTGCACAGCCTTCCCTCTCTTTTGCTAAGTAACTGTTTAATTTCTATGATATGGAAATAAGTGCGCAAAGGTGCATAAGGATCCCGGAGTTTACTTAAAGCCAACAATAGCAAAATAAACCTTTTAGAATAAATTAGGGATATCACCATCGCCGGATGGTACCTGACAGGGGGTGAGATTATTACAGTTAAAAGAATAATTATGGTGGTTGTGCTGAGCATCCTTTTTGAGTCGGCCATGCTTGTCTGGATGGGGTTAAACCTGGTGGTCCAAAATGGTGGTGCCGCAACAAACATATCCGGCAACCCAAGCGAACCCTGGGCTGTGCTTAACGGCGACTTCGAGAAGGGCCGACTGGGCTGGGATAACCCACATGCCATTCAAATTGAGTCCAATGGCAACCATTACTTAATTAACAACAACAGTTGGTCGGTAAGACAGAGTTTGCTTTTGGAACCGGGGGGCACCTATATATTTGAGGCCAGCACCAAAAAGGGGTCAGCGTCCGGGCCGGCCAGAATAACCTTTGTCTTTTACGACACTGCGGGCAATAAACTGCCGCAATATGTTGACCTATTGCACACACATCATAGTGACGGTTGGGAAGACATTCCACCCCAAAACATACCGGTGCCCGCTAACACGGCGACGGCCAGAGTTTACTTGTTAGCCGATAGCGAAGCCGGTTACCATTGTTTCGATAATCTAAAGCTAAGCCCGACCAGTGCGACCGAACAGGTACCGCCTAAAACCGAAATACCCGGAGAGGCACAAGTAGACAGGGACGGGGCAGCAGCACCCGGGGTTAAACAAGAAGACACGGATTTAAAAACATCAGCGCCAGAGGAACAAACAAAAAAAGAAGACTCGGCGGCGGTGGAAAAAGAAAGCACCAGTGGAGTGGAACAGTCTACTGCCATACAATATACGGTGCAAAAGGGGGATAATCTATCTGCCATTGCCTTGCAATTTGGCGTTGATTTGCAGGAATTAATAACTACAAACAACCTGGCTAACCCAAACTTTATCTTTGAGGGCCAAATAATCGATATCCCGCAGTAGGCAAAAGAGGAGCGTTTCCCCCGGCGCAGCCTCTTTTTTTGTTCGGATAAAAATTCCATATCGCTGCCGATTATCAGTAACAATTTACATTCTGGCACGTAGTTTAAAAAAGCCAAATGTTTTCTGTTTTGGAGCAAGGAACTGTCAATAAACGTTGGGAGGAGGATAACTTGCCGCTTTATAAACCCGGTGAGGCTATAAAATACGGTATTGTAGGCTGTGGCGCCATCGCGCAGCGTTATGTCCAAGTTTTCGGCAGCCTAGAAAACGCCTGCGTGCACGCTGTGGCTGACAATGACGCAGATCGAGCACAAGATCTGGCCGCAAAACTAAACTGTACGTATTACACCGACTATGCGAGTCTTTTAAAAGATGAACAAGTAGATGCCGTAATCATTGCCACACCAAGCGGTTTGCACGCCCGGGTGGCCATTGATACCTTAGGTGCAGGAAAGCATGCCATCGTGGAAAAACCAATGGCTTTAACACTAGAACAGGCTGATCAAATGCTCCAGGCTGCCCAAAAAGCCAATCGTATTTTAACTACGGTACTTAACAACCGGTTTCTTCCGGCTACCCGGTATTTAAAACAGGCCATCGACAACGGTTACTTGGGGCGCCTGATATATGGCAGCGCCTGTGTATACTGGTACCGCCCGCAGAGCTATTACCGCGAAAGCGGGTGGCGGGGGACAGTTGCCATGGATGGCGGCGTCCTTTTAAACCAGGCCATTCATCATATTGATCTGCTGTTGTTTTACCTGGGGCATGTTGAAGATGTGCAGGCATATAGGGCTACACTGGGTCATGATATCGAAGCGGAGGACACCGCTGCCGTTACCCTAAAATTTGCAAACGGTTCCATTGGTACGATAACTGCAACTACTTGCGCCTTCCCACGCAACCTGGAGGAAACGGTAACCGTAATCGGCGAGAAAGGCAGTGTAATCCTGGGCGGCAGCAAATTAAACGATTTTCGAACCTGGCAGGTGCAGGGGATGGCTGCCAACGACGCCCTGTCAGCCGTGCATGAACTTGAGCTGCCCAAGTGGTACGGCCACTACAAGTTTATAGAAGACATCAACCTGGCCATTATAAATGGCACCGAACCAATGGTTAAAGGTGTTGACGGCAAAATGGCCCTGGAATTAATCCAAAGAATTAATCAGGCCAGCCCTATCTTGAGCAGAAATTTATAACGCCCCGGCCCCAGGATTAAAGTTGGCGATGGCTTTAAATCGCTACCCAAGAGGTGTTTAGCATGTTAGAAAAAAGGATTTATCAAAACGTAAGAATTGGTTCAAACGCAACCTTGGGCGAATATGTAATTATCGGGCTACCGCCGATCGGGAGGGAAGACGGGGAACTGGAAACAGTTATCGGAGACAACGCGGTTATCCGTTCCCATACCGTCATCTACGCCGGCAATAAGATTGGGGCCGGGTTTCAAACCGGCCATCACGTGCTGGTGCGTGAAATGAACGTCATCGGTGACAACGTCAGTATCGGTACGGGCAGCGTGATAGAGCACCGCGTGCACCTGCACGACGGCGTGCGCATTCATTCCAAGGCGTTTATACCGGAGTACACTACCATTGAGCAAGAGGCTTGGATAGGACCAAACGTGGTGGTAACAAACGCCACCTACCCCCTGGCGCCGGGTGCCAAGGACAGCCTAAAAGGGGCGCACATCAAGAAAAAAGCCAAGGTCGGGGCAAACAGCACCCTGCTTCCCGGTATTGTTATAGGCACCAACAGCCTGGTGGGCGCGGGAACCGTGGTTACCAAAAACGTACCCGACGGCAAGGTCGTGGCAGGCAATCCTGCCCGAATCATTAACGATATAAAAAATCTCCCTTATTAACTAAGCGAAGGATGAGATGGATGCTCCAAATTCCATTTATGAACCTAATTTCCCAGTACGAAAAAATAAAACCTGAGATTTTTCAGGCTATCAATAATGTCCTGGACTCGGCCAACTTTATTATGGGTCCTGAAGTTACCCTCTTCGAACAGGAATTTGCAGCCTTTTGCGGGGCCCGGCACTGTATCGGCGTTAGTAACGGCACCGACGCCCTGCTGTTGGCCCTTGATGCACTTGATGTGGGCAGCGGGGATCTGGTTTTAACGGTACCCAACACCTTTATTGCCACCACCGAGGCCATCACCCGGTTAGGTGCCCAACCAGTGTTTGTAGACATTAATCCCGAGACCTTTGTTATCAACCCCGACAGTTTAGAATTAACGGTGCAAAAACTCAGGTCAATCAATGCCCCCGTTAAGGCCATCATTGCTGTTCACCTTTACGGACACCCCTGTGATATGGAAGCCGTCAAGCAGATAGCCCAAAGATACGAACTGCGTGTAGTTGAGGACGCGGCTCAGGCCCACGGGGCAGAATACAAAGGCAAGAGAACCGGCACCCTTGGGGACGTCGCATGTTTTAGCTTTTACCCGGGCAAGAATCTGGGTGCCTACGGGGATGCCGGGGCAGTAGTAACTAACGACCAGCAAATTGCCGACAAGGTTGCCATGCTCAGAAACCACGGCCGGATCAAAAAATATGAACACCTGATGGAAGGCTATAACTGCCGATTGGATACACTCCAGGCCGCGATACTGCGGGTAAAACTAAACCATTTGGATGAATGGACCCGGCAAAGGATTGCCAACGCCAACCAATACTCAACCACACTGGCTGAGTTACCAAGCATCGTCATTCCACTGGTGACCCCAGGGGCCAGACACGTCTATCACCTGTACGTAATCAGGGTGGCAAACAGGCCGGTGTTGATAGAATATTTACAGCGGGCCGGGGTTTCCACTGGCATCCATTACCCGTTACCACTCCATCTGCAGCCCGCTTACCGGCACCTTGGTTACCGGGAAGGGGATTTCCCGGCCGTAGAAAAAGCCAGCCGGGAAATATTGAGCCTGCCGTTGGATGCTGAAATAACTGCGTCACAGATAAATTATGTGTGCCAGACCATCAAACAAAGCCTTAGTGAAATTAAAGCTGCTCCGGGAGAGATTAAAGATGCGTAGACTGTGGATACTGAACCATTATGCAGCGGGGCCGGGAGACAGTGGGGGCACCAGGCATTATGACCTGGCCCGCCAGTTGGTGAGTATGGGGTGGGATGTTAGCATTATGGCGGCGTCCTTCAACCACCAGCAGCACCGTGATGACCGGCTGCTACCCGGTGAAAAAATGAGCGAAGAAGTACGGCACGGGGTGCGCTTTGTCTGGCTCAGAACCCCGGCTTACTATGATAACGGGTGGCGCAGGATTTGGAACATGCTTGTATTTACAATTCTGGCTATTCGGCTGGGTTGGAGCAGGGAGCGTCCCGGAGTGATTATCGGCTCGTCTGTACACCTGTTTGCAGTTTGGGCGGCTTTTGTGCTGGCCAAACACCACAGATGCCGGTTCGTTTTTGAGGTGCGCGATTTATGGCCCCAAACACTTATAGACATAGGCAAGGTTTCCGAAAAGCACCCCGTGGTATGGGTGCTGCGCCGGTTGGAACTTTTCCTATACCGCAGAGCAGACCGAATTATCGTGTTATTATCACGAGCCAGCGAATACATGGTGCAATTCGGCATCCCGGCTGAAAAAATTTTTTACCTGCCCAACGGGGTTAACCTCGCGCGTTATCATGAAATCCTGCAACCCCTGGATGTAGAGTTAGAAAAGCTGGCCAATTCATTGACGGGTAAGTTTGTCACTGCCTACACCGGCACACTTGGGATGGCCAACAGCCTTGATACCCTGCTTGATGCCGCAGCAATTTTAAAACAGCATGGGAATCAACAAATACAGTTTTTAATAGTAGGTAACGGCCCGGAGAAAACGCGCCTAATTCAGAGAACCGCCCAGGAGCAACTAATAAACGTTACTTTTGTAGACCCGCTGCCCAAGGATTACATCCCATTTCTTTTAAGCCAGGTAAACACGGGCATCCATTCCTTCCAAGATTCCCCGGTGTTTCAATGGGGGGTCAGCCCCAACAAAATATTTGATTACATGGCTGCAGGCTTACCGGTTATTTTTTTATGTAACCGTGCTTACTCAAACCCGGTAACGGCAAGTGGCGGCGGTTATGTACTGCCCGGTGAAGATGCACCAGCGCTGGCCCGGGCGTTGCTGGATCTGGCGGAACAACCCGAGCACGCCGCTGCATTGGGTCAAAAAGCAAGGGCCTACGTTGAGCATGAGCATTCTATGGAAATGCTGGGGCCACGGCTGGCCAGTATTTTATCCTTTGATTCCTCCGTACAACCCGCAGCTTAAAGCCGAAAAGTATTCTGTCATTATAAACGAAGTGAAGAATCTAGTTCCTTCGTAGCGCCTAGGATGACAGCCTTTTTTAGGGTAAAAAAAGGAGGCAGTGTCTCGGAAGAGCACTGCCTCCTTTTGTTCTTAACCAGTTATTACTTGGCCGGTAACAGTGTTACGTCATCGAAGTATTGGGTGCCGGTGGTGCCGGAACCAGCCAGTAGGTAGATGCGCATTACCTTTACACCTGTTGGTACTTGGACGGTCGTTTCAGGCATGGCTTCCCAGCCGCTGCCTCTATTAGTGTATTCCAAATCGTACGGAACCGTCTTGTTGCCGCCGGCATCACGGAACTGAATTACCACTCTGGCCCCGGTGTTGGCCGAGCCTTGCATGGTTTTAATATTCAGTTTGTATTCTCCCGAAGCCGGGCTGAATTCCTGAAAAACATCGAAATTATAACTGTTGGCCAGATACTTGTTGCCATCAGATGCGGTCCTGATAGTACCTGCATTATTTAGGTTAGTCCAGCCAGCAGTACCGGCAGAAAAGTCACCGTTGCTAATCATGTTAACCGGAGCGGTTACCGGGTTTACTTTATAGGCAACCGGTTCGGATATCGACTTGTTCCCCGCCGCATCAACCGCGGTGGCGCGCACGTAGTAGGTGCCGCTATTGATATTGGTTACGTCCCAGGCTAACCGCCAGGTGCCTTCTTTGGCAGTACCGGCAGCTAGCTGTGCATCCCCAACATGTGTCCAGGTACCATTCGGGTTGGCGGCGTAGGCGACGGCCAGACTGCTCACGCCTACGTTATCCACGGCGCGGGAATCCAAGTTCACAGTGCCTTTCAGGTCACTGCCGCTTGACGGGGCGGTAACCGCCGCCGTGGGAGAATCAGTGTCGGGGTTTAGCTCATAGGGAACCGGTTCGGATACCGACTTGTTCCCCGCCGCGTCAACAGCTGTAGCGCGCACGTAGTAGGTACCGCTGCTGATGTTGGTTACGTCCCAGGCTAATCGCCAGGTGCCTTCTTTGGCAGCACCTGCGGCCAGCTGTGCATCCCCAACATCCACCCAGTTACTATTCGGGTTGGCAGCATAAGCGAATGCTAAACTGCTCACGCCCAAGTTGTCCGAAGCGCTAGATTCCAGGGTCACAGTGTCTTTCAGGTCACTACCGCTTGACGGGGCGGTGACGGTCGTTGTGGGAGACTCGGTATCAGGTGCCGGGGCGGGAGGCGGTGTAGAAGTGCCCCCTGCCGGTACCAGGCTCACGTCGTCAAAGTAATGGGTACCGCTTTTGCTTGCATTTAAGAGGTAGATCCTGACTACCGCCGCGCTGGACGGTACGTTTAAAGTCATTTCCGGCATGGCTTCCCAGTCACTGCCGCTGTTACTGTACTCAAAATCGTACGGGGTTGTCTTTTTACCGCTGGCATCGCGGTATTGGATCAGGATCCTGGCACCCGAACCTGAACTGCCGCGCATGCTGCTGGCGTTCAGCTTGTAGACTCCCGGCGCCGGGTTTAATTCCTGGATCAAATCAAAGTTATAGCTGTTGGATAGGTATTTGTTGCCGTCCGACCCGGTTCTTACTGTACCCGAGTTGTTCAAATTAATCCAACCAGTTGTATCGGCGCTAAAGTCACCGTTGGTGAGCATGTTATTGGAAATACTGTTTAACTTATAGGCAACCGGTTCAGATATTGACTTGTTCCCCGCTGCGTCGACTGCAGTGGCGCGAACGTAGTAGGTGCCGCTGTTGATGTTGGTAATGTCCCAGGCTAACCGCCAGGTGCCGTCTTTGGCAGCATCGGTGGCCAGCTGTGCATCCCCAATATGAGTCCAGGTACCATTCGGGTTGGCAGCATAGGCGAAGCTCAAACTGCTTACGCCTACATTATCTGCGGCGCGGGAATCAAGGTTCACGGTGCCTTTCAGGTCACTACCGCTTGATGGGGCGGTGACATCCACCGTGGGGGCTTCGGTGTCAGGTGCCGGGGCGGGAGGCGTTGGAGTCCCTCCAGCAGGCACCAGGGTCACGTTGTCAAAGTAATGGGAACCGCTTTTACTTGCATTTAAGAGGTAGATCCTGACTACCGCCGCGCTGGACGGTACGTCCAAGGTCATTTCCGGCATGGCTTCCCAGCCGCTACCGCTGTTACTGTACTCGAAATTGTACGGGGTTGTCTTGTTGCCGCTGGCATCACGGTATTGGATTAGGATCCTGGCGCCCGAACCTGAACTGCCGCTCATGCTTCTGGCGTTCAGCTTGTAGACTCCCGGCGCCGGGTTTAGTTCCTGGATCAAGTCAAAGTTATAGCTGTTGGCCAGGTATTTGTTCCCGTCGGATGCGGTTTGTACCGTACCGGAATTGTTTAAATTAATCCAACCAGTTGTTCCGGCGCTAAAATCACCGTTAACAACTATGTTTCCCGCTGGGTTTGGCGTCGGTTCTGGTTCAGGTTCGGGGTTGGGTTCAGGTGCCGAACCATTTTTGCGGGCATAAGCATAGTTCAACATGGCGGCGCCAGCCAGTTCCTTGGGTGATATTGAATTTCTTGCCTCTAGCAGGTTATAGGAAACGTCAAACAAGGAAGGTGCCCAAGGTTCAAACCAAAGCCAGTTGGCAAACTCGGCCGGGTGATCATAAGTGCCACTCCCGTCAACTGCATCTGCGATGGTTCCTCCGCTCTTAACCATTAACTTGCTGCCGGTATTGGCAAACATTTGCATGTCGGCTGAACTAAAAATGCCGTTGCGGTAGGCCAGGTTGACAAATTCCATGTCATAGATAGTATGGTTGGTGTCTTCCATGGTATTGGTAAAACGGTTACGGGCATCATTTGGGTAATAACCCCAAACATAGCCATTCACGGAACTGTTAACCTTAAGATAACCTTTCAGGAAGTTAGCTATTTTAGTACCCTTGTCCAAATAAGTCTTGTCCCCCGTGGCCTCATAGACAGCCAGCATGGCGCTGCCCAAGCCCAAGCTCATATTAATCGGCCGCTCCAGATACATTTTATTGCTATCTTCAATCCAGGTGCTGTTATTATCCGGATACCGAATGTTGTCCCCATAATGAACAGCAATGCCGTCTTTGGCAGCTTGCAGGTATACGTTAGCTTTGCTGCCATAGGATGCCAGATTGGAGTCTTTTTTCACCACGCTGGCAAACTGGGCCATCGGGGTGACAATTAACCCGGTATGCAGAGCATAAATCTTGTATTCAGAAGAAAACTTGTTAGTGCGCCAGGCCGGCAAGCTAAGGCCCCGGTAATCTTTAACGCCTCTAACGCTATCTCGCCGGTCTAAAACGCTGTCCGCAACCTTAATAAAATCATCAAGGTAACGCTTGTCCTTGGTAGCTTCATACATCAGCACGTAAGCTTTCATTACAAAAGCTTCTCCGAAGGCGATATGTCCTTGGTCCGGAGACTGGTTCATATACCAATCCCATTTACTTTTGTCATCTACTCGGTCAAATAGTTGTTTGAGGCTCGCAGCATCGGTTGTCACAGCAGCCTCAGCACTTGCCGCGGGTACCAACGTAAACAATAGTGCCATAATCAATAAAATGTTAATCAATTTCATTTTTCTCATTCGCTAGGATAAGCCCCCTTTTTTTGATGATATGTTACAAATTTCGACATTAACCGTTTTAAGCCTGCCACAGACGACTGCCAATTTAATGCAGCAGGCATGCAATTAATCGTCAAAAAAAGCAAACCGGGGACAGGTTGTTTTTTTCTAAAAAAAACAGCCTGTCCCCGGTTTGGGCCTTGTCCTCTTAATTGAACAGACAAAACCCGGTTAACTTAACCGGGTTTCTTTAGTTAATTTTAACTATGTTTTTTAGTTAATTAACTGGTTGTAAATTATGCGATAGGATTTCGCCGTTTCCTGCCAGTTTAACGGCCCGCTGGTAATGACCTCCCGGGCGTTTTGCCCCATTTGGCGGCCCAGTTCGGGATCTGATAGCAGTTTTTCCATTGCGGTTACCATCTGGTTAATATTCTGCGGTTCTACCAATAGGCCGGTTTCACCGTGTACAACCAGCTCCGGGATACCTGATATTTTACTGGCCACAACGGGTTTGCCACAGCCCATGGCTTCTTTGAGCACGTTAGGAACACCATCGTGGTGGCTGAATAGTACCACCATCTCGCTAGCAGTATACCACTTAACCAGTTCCTCGTGCGGCTGTGTACCTGCAAAATATACTCGTGGGGATACGCCACTTTCCCTAGCCTGGGCACCCAGGGCTCTTTCGTCCTCACCGGCCCCCACAAAAACCAGGCGCGCTTCCCTAACTTTTTCTGTCAGACGCGTAAACGCATCAAGCAGTTCGAAAACACCCTTTTGCCGGATTATTCTACCCACATACAGGATAATCCGGTCAGCCGGTGCAAAACCCAAATCTGTTTTGGCCTGCGCCTGGTTCATGCAAGTATCAAACATGCCGGTATCGACGCCATTATAAACTACTTTAATACCTTTATTGGTAGTAAGCAGTGCACTTGCTTTTTTCGCCAGGTCATCGCCCACCGCCACCACCTGGTCTGATTTATTTAACACATAACGGGCGCTTTTAAGCATCATGGACGACTTTCTGGCGGCAACATTAATATCGCCGCCCATAATGGTAGCAACCGTCACCAGATTTAAACGCTGAGCCATTTGCTGGCCTACAAAACCGCCCGGCAGCAAACCGTACGAATGCAAGACATCGTATGCATACCTGTCCGCCATGACACGAACCACCGGGTAAACCGACCAATACATGAATAGCATGTTCCACCAGTCGAACCTGCCCCCGGGCAGGCACAGGTAGCGGGGATGAATAACCTCGATGCCATTAATGTTCTCCTTGACCGGCAAACGCCCCATTTGACGCCATTTTTTATTAAACCAAAGCAAAAATGGCGCATAGGGTACAGGCGCCACCACACTGACCGAGACACCTGAGTCAACCAGACTCTGCACCAGCCGGAAGACAAAAATCCCGTAACCGGGGTTGTTTCGGTTAGGAAAAACCGGGGCCAAGAACAGCATTTTAGTTTGCCCGACCAGCGGCGGGTTGCTGCCCCCCAATACACCAAACTGGGCCATGATTACAGGAAGCATCAAGGCCAGCCAGAAAAACTTGCGGTGTTGATCTCCCCCTGTTAAACCGGCTACAGCCAAAAAAACCACAATGAGCTTGCATAACACAGCGTCGGCACGGTTTTCCGTGCGCCCCCCCAGGCGCCACATGGCAATAAAGAGGCAGATTAACATTATTAAACCGGGCATACCCAACTCGGTAAGGGTGCCGATAAAGATGTTATGCGGGCTTTTATTTACACCCATCTCCTGTACGGCACCCTCGGTTTCTTGTAAGTATTTGGTATAAGCATAAGGGAAGTTTTCAATGCCTACTCCTTTAAAAATATTGTCCCTGGCTGCCTCGATGCCTACCAGCCATATATCTAACCGGCTGGTGCCTCTGTCTTCAGCTAATGCATTAAAAGATGGCACACGCTCTAAAACTACCGCCGGAACGTGCCGGGCCAAGAACGGGCTCATGATGACCATAGCCAAAACAATGACTACTAACCCGACTAAAACCGGTGGTTTTTTAACTAGTTTAAGCAGGTAATCCCGGTATAAAAAGATGCCCATAACCACAACCACCATAATGGCCACCCAGGCACCCCTGGAGCCCGATAATAACACCCCCCAAAGAATGGCCAGGCAGCTTAAAGAACATAACGCACGTATGATTGTATTCCTCTGGGTAATAAACAGGTAGACCCCGAAGATCAGCCCCAGTCCAAGCAACCGTGCGTACAAGTTGGGGTTTTGCAAATCAGAGACGGCCGCCCTGGTGCTAAGCCCGGCGCCGTATGTTTCAAAGATACCCAGGCCAGCGGAAATTAGCGCCCCCAGTAAATAGCCCCCCAGTAAAAAATACACTTCTTTTTTGTTCTCTACCAGGTTGTAACCCAGAAAAAGAAACAACACCAATTGGCCGTCAGAAATAATTCGTTTCCAAGCAGGTTCCGGCTCCATGGCCCAGGTAACGGATAGGCATGCCCACAGAAAATAAGCCGCCAGCAGCAGCAAAAAGGAACTTGGCTTGACCGTTTTTTTACCCATCAGCAATTGCATCAGCCAACCCCAGAAGGTAGTTATGCTAATTAACTTAACTAGTGTTAATGAGCTGTTGAGTGCCGTTAGGTGCTCCAGGGGGATTAAGAATACTATCAAGTATAAGCCAAAAATCGGTCGCCAGATTATTAGCGACATTAACAAAATTATTATAACTGCCCCTAGGGGAAGCAGTGTTTTAAAAACTACACACAGTATTAGACTTAAAATAAGCAAACCATATACGGGTACCAGGTATAAAATATTTTTTTTCATCATAACCACTTCCCGCTAATCTCGGTTTTAATCTTTAGGAGTCAGGAGTCAGAATTCAGAATGTTCGAGCAGACAAACTGTTCTTATACCATTCTAGATTCTTGATTCCTGACTCTTGACTACTGCCTTGATAAAAGCACCCGGTAAAGGTCCCAGAGTTTTTTTTCCTCGCTTTGCCAGTTAAACCGGGTTCTATAAGCGCTGCAGCCATGCTTACCCATTTGCGACCTTATAGCTGGGTTATCGGCCAAATACCTAATCTCACTAGCTATGGCCTCAGGATTTAGAGGGTCAACCGTTACCCCTGCGCCTACTTCGCTGAGTAAAGATTGCCAGCTTGGAAAATTTGAAGCCAGCACGGGTATACCTGCGGACATATATTCAAATAGTTTCGTTACCAGAGACTTAGTATTATTCTCAACCGGGTGCAACAGCGCTAGCCCTATATCGGCCCGACTGTAATAACTGTAGACTTCCTCAGGCGTCACTCTACCGGTAAGGGTAACGCTGCCATTTAATTTTAAGCTGTTGACCATTCGTTTAAGTTTCTCTTCCAGACCGGCCTGGTAGATGGGGCCAATTAAATATAAGTGCGCCATTGTCCCTGATCTTAGTACCAGGTGCAAGGCCTCCAGCATTTGCACGGCTCCCCTGGTTTCGCTTATAGTACCGGCATAAACCAGATTAAACCGGGTATCTGTGTGGCCCCTCGAGATATATTGGTAATGGAAAACAGGGTAATTCAGAATATCTTCTTGGCGCACGTTTACACTATGATAACTGTCTTTATACGCCAGTTCAGCAAAGATTACGGCATCAAAGAACCGGCAGCATATTTTCTCCAGGTAGTTATAAGCCTTTGAAACCCAACCCCTCATCACGCGCGGTATCCACTGTTTATGCTTAATGGCATCGGTGTAATCTTCATGCATGTCAAACACAACCCTACGCCCGAACACTTTTAGAACCAACCCCAGGGGAATTAACTCCGGGTCATGAAAATGGTAAACATCGGCCCTGGCTATTAGCGCCCGCCATAAAAGACGCAACCAGTTAATTGGCCTTAAATAACGCTTTTTATACCGGGGCAGACCGTAGATATCCACACCATTTTTTTTTGCTAGCTCAAAATCGGCCAATGCATGCAATTGAACCTTAAATTTTTGAGCCAAGGATGATGCTTCTTTGTAAAATATCCTGCCGTCGTTCCATTGGTGAACAGAACTCATAACAAAAATTTTTTTCACTAGCCCCACCCCTGATGTAAACAGTATCTTGCTATATTACGCGCTTTCGGGTAGGGTAGTTACTTTTAATACCCGCCTAACAAGACCGGACGCAGGGAAGTCCCGTTTGTTGCTGGCTTAAACTAAGGAATTAAAGCCTTTTGCAGTAACAAATTATTTTTTTTAGCGTAGTTTAAACATGTAGAAAATCTTAGTGTTTGGTCATCCCAAGTTAAGTGATATAACTTGTGGAATTTTCCCAATGGGAGGAAATATAACTATGTCTGGGGAGGATAAGCGGGTTCTAATCACCGGCGGGGCGGGCTTTATTGGCAGTCACCTGGTAAGCAGGATGCTTGCGCAAGGCCATCAAGTACTATGTATAGATGATTTTAACGATTCATACAGCGTAAAAATAAAAAGGGGTAATATTGCAACCTGTGCACAAAACCCCTTATTCGCCTTAAAAGAGTTCGACATCAGAAATAGCGGCGCATTGGAACTGGCTTTTGCCGCTTTTAAACCCCAGATTGTTGTCCACCTTGCGGCCAGAGTTGGCGTGAGGCCTTCGGTACAACAGATGTTTTTGTACGAATCAGTAAATATACAGGGCACGATGAACATGCTGGAAACCTCAGTTAAACACCATGTGGAGAAATTTGTTTTTGCTTCTTCCAGCTCGGTATACGGCATCAACAGTAAAGTGCCGTTTGCTGAAACAGACCCTTTATTAAAACCCATTTCTCCGTACGCCGCTACTAAAATAGCCGGCGAGGCCCTGGGCCATACCTTTGCCCACCTGCACGGGTTGCCGGTGGTGGCGTTGCGATTTTTTACCGTTTACGGGCCGCGACAGCGCCCGGATCTGGCTATCCACAAATTTATGCGTTATATGTATGCCCAAAAACCGCTGCCTTTGTATGGAGACGGTAGTTCCAGCCGCGATTATACCTACATTGACGACATCATCCAAGGTATCTGCGCAGCCATAAATTATGCCCCCCAGCCCTACGATGTTTTTAACCTGGGCAATTCATCCACAGTAACATTGGGGGAATTAATTGACCTCCTGGAACGGGTAACGGGTCAAAAAGCACAGGTCAAGTGGGAAAGCAGCGTACCGGGAGATGTACCACGAACTTGGGCCGACCTGACCAAGTCCCAACGGTGCCTTGGTTATAGACCGAACACCGCTTTGGATGAAGGTATCCAAAAGTTTGCTAGCTGGTTTAAAGCTAACGCCTAATCTTTACGTGACTTAAATTGAAGGCTTAGTTTAGTGTTTTGGCAAGCCTTGCTTTAGTTCGTATATGAGCCCGGGGTTAAGTGGGTTTCGGACGGGGATGGTTTAAATCGGAATTGGCAGTCCAGGGGGGACAAAAAACCGTGTCCCCCAGAATATAACCAGTCATACACTGGGTGGTTTATTTTGGATGTTATCGGGTACAGGCATCCAGTCAGTTTTACAACTGCTTGTCCTGGCCATATTGGCGCGCCTTTTAACACCGGTAGATTTTGGACTGGTGGGTGCTGCCCTGGTGGTAATGAGGTTTTCCAACATCTTTTCCCAACTGGGCATAGGCCCTGCAATTGTGCAACGGCCCAACCTGTCAACCACGCACATCAGGACAGGGTTTACCATCACTCTGCTGTTTGGTGCATCCCTGGTGGCGTTAATCTGGCTTCTATCCCCCCACATAGCCGGGTTCTTTCGTATGGACGGTCTTGTTCCCGTCCTACGGGTCATTGCACTGGCCTTTTTTTTTAAGGGCTTGGCGGGGATTTCAGAATCACTGCTGCAGCGTGATATGCAGTTTAGATGGCTGGCTATTATTCAGGTTATTTCATATGCCCTTGGTTACGGCGCTGTCGGCATTATTCTGGCCCTGGCCGGGTTCGGTGTCTGGTCACTGGTACTGGCTTACCTGGCTCAGGAGATCCTGATTAGTGTTATGGCCATGATAGCCATGCCGCACCCTAAAATACCACAACTCAACCGGGCCGCGTTTGGTGAGTTGATGTATTTCGGTGGGGGATATACCATCGCCCGCATAGCCAATTTCATAGCCGTACAGGGCGACAACCTGGTTGTAGGCCGTTGGATGGGTGCGGCAGCACTGGGCCTATACGGACGTGCGTATCAATTAATGGCCATGCCGGCAACGCTTTTTGGCCAAACACTGGATAAGGTACTATTCCCGGCGATGGCCAAAGTGCAGGCCGAACCTCAAAGGCTGTCGACGGCATACCGCCGCAGCATTGCGTTAATTGCCATGGTGGTGATGCCGGTAAGTGCGGTTATGTTTATCCTGGCCCCGGAGGTGATTAACGTTCTTCTGGGGGATGCGTGGTTAGGGGTAATTGCTCCGTTTAAAATTCTGGCGGTAGGGATGCTTTTTAGATCAAGTTACAAGATGAGCGATTCATTGGCTCGGGCCAAGGGTGCCGTGTACCGGAGGGCCTGGCGGCAAATAGTTTATGCCGCTATGGTTATAGGGGGAGCATGGGTAGGGCAGCATTGGGGGTTAAGTGGTGTTGCCTATGGTGTCCTCGGAGCTCTGTTAATAAACTTTGTGCTTATGGCTCAGTTAAGCCTGCAACTGACATCGTTAACCTGGAAAGACTTTATAGCCGCGCATGGCTCCGCCGCCTTGCTAACGACGGTCGTCTTTTTGGAAGCCTGGTTTACAGCCGTTGGGGCCAGGAGCATTGGATTGGCCGAATTTGCAATTCTTTGTGTGGTGTTAGTTATTATTTTGGCTACCTTTACCGCCATGTTACGCTTAGCCCCAAAATTATTTTTCGGCACGGATGGCATATGGTTGCTTAATGAGCTGGCCCAGTATAGGCAGCTTGGGTTTTTAGCTCGGTTAATTAAAAAGGGAGAAGTAGCCAATGAAACCAACCCCTGTAATCATTGAGTTTGCCGGACTTCCCGGTGCAGGCAAAACAACTGCCGCCGAACAGATAATTAAGGTGCTGGAGCTAGATGGATACAAGTGTTTTGGACGGGAGCAGTTTGTAAATTCCAACCGGCATTTTGCGGTGTTAGCTAAAAAAATTTTAATTAACATCTTTTTTGTGCTTGCACATATCTGCATGCTGGCCTGGTGTTGTATATTCGCCCTGCAGGTCACCCCGGTTAATATGACTAGTTTAAAACGTGCTGTTAAACTAATCATTATGCGCGGGGGACTGCAGCGCGTAATCAAGACGGCCAGGCAAGGCGGCTATGATTTAATACTTCTGGATCAGGGATTTACCCAAGCCATCTGTTCCATCGCTTTGACCGGCAGTTTTCCGCCTGACAGGCACCTGCTGCGCCTTGTAAAATGCTTGTACAGTAATATAAAAGCCCCTTATCTGCTTGTATACTTTGACGTTGACGTTACAGCCGCCGCCGGGCGGGTAATGCAGCGCCCGGGCCTGCAAAGCCGTTTTGACAGAATGTCTTTGGGCCAAGCCGAACGGGAAATGCGCATCTACGAGCAATACCTTAAGCGCATATTGCTCAAGGTCACCCATTATACCGGAGTAAACTGCCTGGTGGTTGACTCGTCACAAGACCTGGAACGTACGGTAAAACTCATTTCTTCTTATATCTACCAAAACGTGGTGGATTCACCGGTTTTATAAAGCAAAAAGCAGAACGGTCATCATTTTGATGACCGTTCTGCTTTTTTGTGGTGACCCCACCGGGACTCGAACCCGGGTTACCGCCGTGAAAGGGCGGTGTCTTAGGCCACTTGACCATGGGGCCTTATGGTGAGCCATCCGCGACTCGAACGCGGGACACCCTGATTAAAAGTCAGGTGCTCTACCAACTGAGCTAATGGCTCGTACAGTTTTATATATTACAGCAAGTTGACTAAGGTGTCAATAAGAATTAAGTGGCATGGTGACATGGAAGCAAGGGGACGGTTCTTTTGCTTCCATGTCACCAACGTTAATGCTAAAAGAGTTCTTTTAGCACCATGGTTTGCTTCCTGCCAGGGCCGACGCCCACTATGGCTACGGGTACCCCAGATAATTCTTCAAGGTATTTAATGTAGTCCCTGGCGTTTTGCGGCAGTTGGCCGAAATCTGTTACGCCGGAAATGTCTTCCTGCCAGCCGGGAAATTCCTTGTACACAGGCTCGTAGCCGGCCATTTTTTTTAGGCTGGCGGGAAATTCAGTAATGATCTCGCCATCATTGTCCTTATCCCGGTATCCCACGCAAATTTTAAGGGTATCCAAGCCCGAAAGAACATCAAGCTTGGTGATCGCCAGGTAGCTTAAACCGTTAATTCTAGCGGCGTAGCGGGCAATCACAGCATCATACCAACCGCAGCGGCGCGGGCGCCCGGTGGTGGTGCCGAATTCATGACCGCGCTCCCGAATCTGGCTGCCCAAATCATCGTGCAATTCAGTGGGGAAGGGGCCTTCACCCACCCGGGTGATATAGGCCTTAGCCACACCGAGCACGGTATTGATCTTGGTAGGACCCAGGCCGGCACCGGTACAAGCGGCAGCAGCAATGGGATGACTGGAGGTAACATATGGATAGGTGCCGTGATCAAGGTCTAAGAGCGCGCCCTGGGCACCCTCGAACAAGACTTTTTGGCCTTGGTCAATGGCTTCGTTCACCAGCACCGAAACATCCGCCACGTATTTCTTTAGCCGCCGGGCGTACCCGGTATACTCTTCCAACACCTGACCATAGTCAATTCGCTCGGTTGATTGGTAAACTCCGGCCAGCAGCCTGTTTTTTATTTCCACCGCGTAATGCAGTTTTTCTTCCAGCTCTTCCTGATCCAGCAGTTCTACCATCCGGATACCCACCCGGGAAGCTTTATCAGTATAGGCCGGGCCAATGCCCCGGTTGGTGGTGCCTATTTTGCTGTTGCCTTTGTAATCTTCCTCGGCCTGGTCAATGCTTTTGTGGTACGGAAATATTACATGCGCCCGGGGGCTAATGCGCAGTTGGCTTGTGCTGACGCCCTGTTTATCCAGGGTATCCATCTCTTCCAGCAGCACAGCGGGGTCTATAACCACCCCATTGCCGATCAGACACTGCTTTTGGCCGTACAAAATGCCCGAAGGGATTAGGTGCAGCTTAAAGACTTGGTCGTCTACCACCACGGTGTGGCCGGCGTTGTTGCCGCCTTGGAAACGTACCACCATGTCTGCCTGTTGAGCCAAGAAATCTGTTACCTTGCCCTTGCCCTCGTCCCCCCACTGTGCGCCAACTAATACTATAGTAGACATTGGTAATCCCCCTTACAACCTGTTGAGAATTTCCCGGGCGGCAACCACGCCGGCCACGGAAGCCTGGGCCAGGCCCCGAGTGACACCGGCACCGTCCCCTGCAGCAAACAGGTTCTTATATTTTGTTTCCAGCCCGCTGCTCAGGGCCAGCCGGGATGAATAAAACTTGACTTCAGCGCCGTAAAGCAGTGTATAGCGTGAGTAAATCCCGGGCGCAATCTTATCCAGTGCTTTTAGCATCTCCACGATGCCCACCAGGTGCCGGTAAGGGAATACCAGACTGAGGTCCCCGGGTGTAGCTTCTTTAAGGGTAGGCACAACCAGACTCTTTTTCATCCGCTCCATTGTTGATCGATGTCCGTCCAGCAGATCCCCCAACCGCTGAACCATCACCCCGCCGCCCAAAAGGTTAGCCAGTCTGGCCACGTACTTGCCGTAAGAGATGGGCTCTCTGAAGGGTTCGGTAAAGGTCTTACTGACTAGCACCGCAAAGTTGGTGTTGTCGGTTTTATTAAAAGCGTGGCTGTGTCCATTTACAGTCACCAGCCCGTCGTTGTTCTCCATTACTACTTCCCCGTGAGGGTTCATACAGAATGTCCGAACCCGGTCGTCAAAGGTATGTGAGTAGTAAATCAGCTTGGATTCGTAAAATACGCTGGTCAGTGGTTCCATTACGGCTGCCGGCACTTCCACCCGTACGCCAATATCAACCGGGTTGTTTGCGGTTTTTAGCCCCAGGCGGTAAGCTTCCCGGGACAGCCACTCGGCGCCTTCTCGTCCGGGAGCCAGGATAACGCACTTGGCCATTATTTTTTCGCCGGAGGCAGTTTCCACTCCCTTGACGCTGCCGTCCTTGACAATAATTGATTTCACCGCACAGCGGGTGCGTACTTCCACATTTTTGCCCTTTAGGTGGTCGTACATAAGCTGCAGTATTTCTTGGCAACGCCCCGTGCCCAGATGCCTGATGGCCACCGGGATAAGTTTTAGTTCAGCCAAAGTGGCCCGACGTTGAAATTCCTGGATTTCCTCCTGGTGTTCCAGGCCGTAAACATGCTCGGGGGCACCAAATTGGCGGTAAGTCCGATCTACATATTTAATCATTTCCAGTAGCTTTTCTTCGCCCAGATACTGTTCCAGGCTGCCACCGATTTCTGAGGACAAAGTAAGTTTACCGTCACTGAAAGCACCGGCGCCGCCCCAACCGCAGACAGTGGAACAAGGGCTGCAATTGAAGCAAACGCCACCCTTTTCCCGTGACGGACAACTACGCTGAGAGATGTCGTTACCTTTTTCCAGGATTAATACGCGCAGGTCTTCTTTTTCCCGGGTCAGTTCCAGGGCGGCAAAAATACCGGCCGGGCCGGCCCCGGTGATAATTACGTCGTATTGTTGCGACAACTGGTCAAACCTCCTGTTTATTACCTCATATTCTGTGTCACCAGCATAAAAATAACCCAAACAGACATTGTTTGTTTGAGTTAACTAATTCATCAGGGTATCCCGGTAAACCGCGCTTATACTATTTGTGTCGGTTGCGCCTGTCCGTTGATACTCGCTTGAATATATGCCGTGAAGTCTGCTTCATCGCTGTCGCGCAGCTGACATCCGCATACCGCGCAACAATACCATACTATCAAAACAGAACTTATTTTGTCAAGGTCAGGCCGTTAGATTTAGTGCCAGGTGTTGCAAGTTGCAAATTGTAAGATGCGCATTTTGTAGCTTTCAATTTGCAACTTGCAACACCTGGCACTAACGCCTACTCCTGTTCCCGCTCGCTGCGCCGGGCCAGGTTTACAAACCGGGTAAATTCCTTAATAAAGCCCAACTCCACCGTCCCCGTAGGGCCGTTCCTCTGCTTGGCGACAATTATATCAGCTATCGAAGCCTTTTCTGTGTCCGGGTTGTAGTACTCGTCCCGGTAGATAAACATCACCACGTCCGCATCCTGCTCTAGTGAATTGTGAACAACAACATCATCAGCTATGAAGTTATGGTAACCGGGAATTTCTAAGTCATAAACCCTTTCCATACCTTCAGGTTCGATGCTGATAATACGATCCCAGAAGACATCGCTATTACTAAGCCGGTTAAGGAATTCGTTTTGTACTACTTGAGCTACTGTAGATGCCCTTTTCCGACTTAAATTATGCTTATATAACGTTGAGCCGCAATAAGAAACCCCTAACATGCACTGCATGCTGCGCTGACTCAATCCCATTTCACGCCTAGCAGGATCAACTAAAGTACGCCAGACGGTTGCAGGTATAATATCATTATTAGGTATATGCTCACGGGATCGATAGAAATCTAAAATAGATTTAATTCTTTTTGCTTTTACACCAATAGTTCCTATTTCATTAATAAACTTAATAATGTTAGGCTTTCCAGTTACAACAACATGCCATTGATCGCGACCCTTTCCGCGTTGTGGAACACGATGAATAACTGAAATTATCCCACAGTGCAGAAGTAGATGCTGAATGTCATAAGCCATCATCTTACTACTTGTTGCATAGTATATTACTGGTCTGGGTTTCTTGTGCCCAACAACGCCTAATGTACCATCGGTTACCCATAAATGACGTAAAAATTTATTGATTATTTCCACCGGTTGTTGAAATACCTTTTGAGGAACTCTCTTCTCATGTGAACGATATCCCCAAACCCCTAAACTATCTAACCATTTAGCAACAGGGTTTCGGTTACCATGAGTTAAATGTGATGACGCAACTAGATATACTTGCCACCAGGTGCTTTGCCGTTCAATACGTGGTATTACTAACTCTCCAAAAACATCCTTAGCTAAATCTGCAACCGTTTTAGCCAGTTCAATTTCATTAGAAGTGTATTGTACGGCGTGTCTTGGTAAAGTACAACCGTCCCCGATTAGGTGTCCAAGTAGTGATACTTCTGCCTCTGTCATTGTTGCCTTTTTAAGCAGCCTTTCCCATGAACGGGGCAATGCTAGATGGTCACCTAGTTTAAGCTGGTCAAGGCGTTTCCAGCCTTCTACAGTACGAAACTTGTGGTTGGCTGTAGCCCTAATTTCCCTGCCTGATTTAGTAACAAGCCGAAAAACCAGCTTTGTGCCTGTGCACCATACTTTGCGTATTTTAGCCGGTTCCAGTTTCCATGTTGTTTCATTTAAGGCCATAACTTGAGAGGTGTCATTTCTGGTGCTTAAATTCATTATTGGAATACGTTCACCATTAGACATTTGCACAAGCGATTCGCCAGCCAGACACCCACTTTCCCTTAAATCGGACAACTGGGGTCGTTTGTCCTGGCGCTGCTCCACCGAACGGCTGAGTTGAGCCAGCGCCACCACAGGTACATTCAATTCCTTAGCCAGGCTCTTTAAGGAGCGTGATATATCTGCAATTTCCTGCTGCCGGTTTTCCGTCCGCTTACCACCGTGCATCAACTGCAGGTAATCAATAACGATTAACCCCAGGCCCTTTTCCATGTAAATTTGCCTTGATTTGGCCCTTAACTGACGCGCGGTAAGCATGCCCGAGTCATCGATAAATATGGGCAACCTGGCCATTTCCCTGGCCTGACGGGCCAGTTTCACCCAGTCTTCCTCGCCCATTTCCCCTCTGCGCAGCTTATGATGATCCACCTTGGCCTCGGCGCAGAGCATCCGCTGCACCAACTGTTCCTTGGACATCTCCAGGCTAAACACAGCCACCGGTTTGCCGGTCTGGACTGCTGCCTGGTAGGCTACACAAAGGCCGAAACTTGTTTTACCCATGGAAGGGCGGGCAGCTACGATAATCAAATCGTTGGGCTGGAATCCCTGGCAGATCCTGTCCAGATCCGTATACCCGGTGGGCACTCCGGTAATTTCACCCTTGTGTTTGTAAAGGTATTCCAGTTGTTTGAAGGCATCTTTAAGGATATCTTTAATTTCGGTGAATACCGTGGAAGTGCGGCGGGAACCAAGTTCCATCAGCATTCTTTCCGCTTCTTCCATCAGGCGTTCGGCATCCTCGCCACCTTCGTAACCCATACCTGCAATACGGGTGGCCAAATTAATTAAATTACGCAGCAAAGCCTTCTCTTCAACAATTTGGGCGTAATATTCAGCGTTGGCAGCGGTAGGCGCGATATTGGCCAGGGTGGCCACGTAAGAAATGCCCCCCACCTTCTCCAATTCGCCCTTGCGGCGCAGGATATCAGTGACGGTTACCAAGTCGGCGGCATGACCGCCTTCCTCCAACTCGAGGATAATTTCGAAAATTACCCGATGGGATTCCATGTAGAAATCCTCTGCACGTATGTGACGCACCACTTTGGGAATGGCTAAGTTATCCAAAAACACTGCGCCCAGCACCGATTGTTCGGCGTCTATATTGTGGGGAGGTACCTTATCCCACATAAATGCGTACACCTGCCCGGAAAACAGGTATTCAGGAGTCAGGAGTCAGATAATTAGAATCGAGGGAAACCGTTCTGTTATTCTGACTCCTGAATTATGGACTCCTGATTCCTGTATTATTTTACGTTAAGCTATTAATTAATTAACATTTGGTGCTGCGGGAAAAATGTGACCTATAATTTCTTCCACGTTTTGCACGGGAATAACTTTAATGCCCCTGGTATCACCGGGGATATCGTTTTCATTTTCCTGTGGTACAAAGACAGTGTCGATGCCGCACTGTTTGGCTCCATAAATCTTTTCCGGCACCCCACCCACAGCCCTAATCAGGCCCTGGATAGAGAGTTCGCCGGTTACAGCAATGTTTTGGGGTATAGTGCGGTTTTCCAGTGCACTGTACAGGGCCAGGCATATGGCCACCCCCGCCGAAGGGCCGTCAATGCGACCACCGCCGACAACGTTAACATGCACATCAAATTCATGCAGGTCTCGACCGGTGAGTCTGCGCAGCACCGAGGCGGCGTTGAACACCGAATCCCTGGCCATGCTGCCAGCAGTTTCGTTAAACCGGATTACCCCGCCGCTTTCCCTGCGGGCCGGGAACACCACCGCCTCTATCTCCAGCGCCGAGCCCAAAAAGCCTGCTACACCCAAACCGAAAATGCGACCCACTTCACCATTCAATGAGGCCCGTCTGGTTACGTAAGGAGTCAGGCGGCTAACTTGAATTACCTCATAAATATCCGACAGCGCTATGGAGGCGCCCTGCCTGCCACAAGACCGCTGGCAAGCCAGCGCAAAAGCATCGGCGAGTATACTTACCGCTTTACGGCCTTCAATGGTGTACTCGGCAATTACGCTTTCCACACCGTTTTCCATAGACACATCTAATTTTTGGGCGGCCTGCAATACGATTTCACGAATATCCTGCGGAGTAAGAGGGTCAAAGAAAATCTCCGCACAACGGCTGCGAATGGCCGGGTTAATCTCTTCCGGGTCTCTGGTGGTAGCGCCGATTAGGATGAAATCGGCAGGAGCGCCTGATTCGAAAAGTTTCTTAATGTACTGGGGGATATTGGTTTCCGTAGGGTCATAGTAAGACGACTCAAAAAAGACCCGTTTGTCTTCCAGCACTTTAAGCAGTTTATTTTGTAATATAGGATCCATTTCCCCCACTTCATCGATAAAAAGCACTCCGCCGTGAGCATCAGTTACCAGCCCGGGTTTAGGTTCCGGGGTTCCTGTATCGGCTAGATCCCGCCGCGCCCCCTGGTAGATAGGATCATGTACAGAACCCAGCAGTGGGTTGGTCACCTCACGCGGATCCCAGCGCAATGTTGTACCGTTCACCTCTATAAAAGGCGCTTCCTGTTCAAATGGGCTGTGGGTCGTGGCCCGGGCCGCTTCCAAAGCCAGTCTGGCGGCAGTGGTTTTACCCACCCCGGGTGGCCCATAAAGCAATATGTGCTGCGGGAACGGTGAAGCTAGTTTGGAAAGCAACGCCCGCACCGGTCGTTCCTGGCCTACGATTTCTTTAATACTGGCAGGCCTTAACACATCCATGGCCGAGCTAACCAGGTTCTTTTGCTCCAATTTTTCCAAGATAGCCAGTTTTTTAAGCGTCTGAGCATTCTCCGAACCTGCGTTTTCTTTGACGATCTGCATTTTGATTTCCTGTACATAATCTTCGTGCCGCTGCTGCATGCGCTCGTTAATTTTTTTGTCCAGTTCGTCCTCTACCGTACGCCTGGCAATAATATCAGCTATCTCATCCTCAATTAGGTCCAATAACTCCGGCAGCTTATCCGGTTCAGGTATTGTGTCCAGCGTAGGGTCTTCAAAAACCAGTTTCTGCAAGGCCAGTACCCGCTCAGGTAGGTATTCGGAGCGCATCATTTGTAATACGTTCATTTTACCTGCCCGCAATACTATCTTGTCTGAGCCGTAGATATCAGCTAATACATTAAAAAGTGAATTAACTTGCCTCAGTAGTTGATCCTGCTCTTTAAATTTGGTACCCGGTTCGCTTTTGATTTTGATTTTTTTTAGGAAGCTTTTCATCGATTTCAATTGCTCCTTTCAGCGCCGGCCCGTAACAAATATTATTCTGCCACCACTTCAATCATGATGCTCACCTGTACCAGCGGATGTAGTTTCACCGCTACATCATGCACACCCAGCATTTTAATGGGCGATTCAAGCAAAATCTTTCTCTTATCCATGCTGAGGCCATGTTGCTTTTTGACTGCATCAGCTATGTCCTTGCTGCTAATGGCCCCAAATAATTTGCCGGCGTCACCCACCTTGGCGGACATGGTTACCTTCAGGCCGTCCATCCGCTGGCCTAACAGCCGCGCATCTTCTTCGGCCTTCTTGTGCTTATTGGCTTTAATTTGATTTTGCCTGTCCAGTTCATTAATCTTGCCCTGGGTAGCTTCAGCGGCCAGCCCCCGGGGAATAAGAAAATTCCGGGCGTGTCCTTCGGCCACATTCACCACGTCGCCCTTCTGACCAAGCTTTTTTACATCTTCCAACAATATAACCCGCATTTATACAACCTCCCTCATTAGGGGCATCCTCGAACCCAAGTTATCGGGGACATTCCTCTACCCCAAAGCCTGACCCATAAGTTGAGGTGTGTCCCCATACCTTATTTAGCTGAGGTGTGTCCCCTTTATACGTTGGGGACATTCCTCTACCCCAAAGATTGACCCATAAGTTGAGGTGTGTCCCCTTTCCTTATTTCCCCTCACTGCCGTCGCCGGACAGTCGACGCACATTGGCGACAGGGTCAACCACACCGAGGGCCAGAATAATAAATGGTAGGTACATCACTATTATAACTGCTATTATAATCTTCACAATCCGCGCCATTTTCCACACCTGGAATAAATACACCATTACGGATATACCCAGTACAAAAAAAATAAAAGCGGAAACAAAAAGTATGTTTTTACCCAGCACACCGGTCCAGGCAATGGAAAACTCTTCGCCTGCCAACGTCAAGGCCAGGCCTGTAATCACCAGCCAAATGGAATACCAGGGGAGACACCACCGAGAAAATGGGCTTCCCCCGGGCATAGCATAACCCAAGCCTCCCAGCAATCGTCTAGCAATAAAAAAAGTGCCTAATGTGGCCGTATAAGTCCAGACAATCACCATGCCGGGCAAAAAAAGCCACACCTGGCGGGCAATTTGTTCCGTCAGGTGCATTAATTGCTGTCGTTCAGAGTCATTGGTGGTATCGCTTTCCAAGTAGCGTTCGGACATTTGATCAACCACTGCATTGATTTCCCCGGTAGCATTATCAAACCCGGCAACCCCGGATGCAGTTAAATATGAAAGATTAATGCCAGCCACAACCAGCGCCCAGAAAAAAAGCACGTAAACGCTTTTTCCAACAGAAACCTTGTTTTTAATTAACAGGCCAATAACAACAGCCGGAGGTCCAATATGCAACAGCAGCAGTAAAATCAGCGACACATTTCCAACGGCCAGAAAAACAAATACAGCTACGAGCACCAGCGCCAACAAACCCTGGTTAAGATCCCTTTTAACAATTAAGTAAACCATGGGTAGAGGCAATAACAAAATAGCTAGAAAAGACAACGGTACCACTAGGGTCAGCAAACCGAGCAACACAGTAACCGTCACTACAGCCATGGTTTCGACATAATTAGGACGCTTATCAGCAGGAAACAAGGAATCACCTCAAAGCCAACAAAAACTTTTGGTTAAAGTCAAAGGTTAAAAATCAATTATTACCATAGCTAATTCTATCCAAATTACAAAAGTCAAAAAGCTTTAACAGTTTCAAATTTTTTGTATAACCTTCGGCTTTAAACTTTGGACTCATGCTTGAACTGTTCTATATTTCTGCGCACCGGCCTAATTTCCTTCCCGTAAGCCGCTGACGGGCCCTGTTATTTGTTACCCCAGGTGCCAGAAGTAATAAAGGCAGGGGATATAACACTGCCCCTGCCTTCAAATAAATCTATAATAATTTTTACTCCAATGTAAACGGTAAAAGTGCTATGTTCCGAGCCCGTTTAACTGCCAACGTCATCATCCGCTGATGCCGGGCACAGTTACCGGAAATACGGCGGGGGAGTATTTTACCCCTCTCAGTGATATATTTTTTTAAACGGGACACATCCTTGTAGTCTACAGCTTGCATCTTATCCACACAAAAACTGCAGATCCTTTTTTTGCCCCGACGACCACGTTCACGTCTCATACTAACACACACCCCTTAAAAAGGAATTTCCTCCTCATTAAAACTAATCTCACTGGCAAAACCTTCCCCACTGGCCTTACTACCGCCAGCAGCAACAGGTGTTTCACGGCCTTCCTTGGGCCAGTCCAAAAAACGGACATCGTTGGCCACAACTTCGGCAGCCTTGCGTCTAATACCCTGGTTGTCATCGTAAGAACGAATTTGGAGTCTGCCATCTACCGCTACCAGTCTGCCCTTACCCAAATGGTTGGCGCAGTTTTCTGCTAACTTTTGCCAAACTACAATATTGATGAAATCGGTTTCTCTTTCCCCCTGTTTGGTGGTAAAAGTGCGCTCAACCGCCAGCGCAAAGCTGGCCACGGGCGCACCGCTAGGCGTATAGCGCAATTCGGGATCCTGAGCCAACCGGCCAATCAAGATTACTTTATTTAACATTAAAAGTCACCGCCTTGAGCGTTTTTTATTTTGTACAGTAATAGTGCAAAAACAAGGGCTAATGTATCTTTAAAATAAAAAATACACACCGGAGTTTTTGTGATTAACTGCACCCCTTTGATACCTAGTGCCGCCTCAAAACGGTTTTTTACAAGGAATGAACTGAATATATAACCTGGATTGTGCAATAATTAATCACAGTCAAGGCACTAGTTCTACTCTTCCTCACGCACTATCATGTGTCGCAATACCGCATCGGTAATTTTAAGTACCCGGTCAAGTTCAGCCGACACAGCGGCTTCGCCTTTGAATTTGATTACAACGTAGAAACCGTCGCGCAAGTCATTGATTTCGTAGGCCAGTCTGCGCTTGCCCCACTTATCAAACTTGACAATTTCTCCACCATTGTTCTCAATCATGGACCGTACCTTTTCAATTACCGCCTCGGTTGCTTCATCGTCCAGGTCGGGTCTGATAATAATAACCAGCTCGTACCCACGCACGATGTTCACCTCCTCCCTATGGACATAAGGCCCTACTTTTAGCAGCGGTTTGCCTGTGGCATCCGCCAGCACGTAGAGCAGGGTAGGCCAAATATATGCATTTTTTGGCTAACAAATTATAGCACATAACCCTGCTTGGAGCAAGGAAAGTTGACAAAATGGCCTAAAATAGGTTTATACGTTGATATACACGGGTCTTTGACACTTGCTTTAATATAGAAATCTCTGCAAGCCTTGAAAACAGGGCTTTTTTTATTGGAAAACTGTCAAATTTTCTCCAATAGATGTTGCGTAATTTTGCGTAATGTGTTATAATATAAGGGATTGGAGGGGTTTCTTACCGTGCGACTTAGTATATCCAAGTCTAAAAATGCTACTTCACTTTATGTCATACAATCCGTTTACGAAAACGGTAAACGTTCTACCAGAGTTGTTGAAAAGTTGGGAACGGTTGCTGAATTACAGGAAAAACTAAATGGGCAAGAACCCATTAAATGGGCTAAAGCATACATAGATGAGCTAAACAAAAAAGAAAAAGAGCAATCGCGTGAAGTCATCGTTAAGTATTCACCATCCAAATTAATTTCCAAAGACCAACAGCACATCTTCAACGGCGGTTATCTTTTCCTCCAGCAGATCTATCATGAACTCAATCTTCACAAGGTTTCCGCTAAGATAT
>LADP01000011.1 GCA_000961575.1 Peptococcaceae bacterium BRH_c8a | reverse complement strand
GCAAATACCCGCGGCGGGAGCTGGTTATGATATTCACCCAACACCGTACCATTAGTTGTGGTCACCTGCCAGACCCGTTCTGCAATCCCTACCCCATCGGGGTCGTAAGAAGTATCACTGTAAGTAACCGCTTCGTCCGTAAGTGCCGGATTGGGTGATATCGCAAACTGGTCCACCGGCTTTCGATTTCCGACAATAACCGACAAATTTTGCAGATACCAGTCAGACCATAAAGGTGTCATTTGCGCCAAGGCCGGTTGGTCCTTAACCCGTAAACGGATATTGTAACTGCCTATACCCAGTGCGTTGAAATCCAGAGGCTGGCCGTTTTGCCATGAACCGCTGTTCTTCTGCCACTGCCATTCTCGGGCCACAATGGGATCACCGTCAGGATCCCAGGAAGCTTCCGAATAACTCACCGATACGTCCTGGGGCAGGGGATTAGGGCTCACCGTAAATAGAGCAATCGGCTTGTTGTTGTCCGGGATCACCGTCACTGTCTGGTAGAAGGGTTCCGACCAGGCCCCCGGCTGATCCTTTACTTTCAGCTCGATCCGGTAGTCTCCTACTCCCAGGGATGTGAAGTTGTTGGGCGGTGTTCCGCCGTAATCCGTCCAGCTGCCGCCGGGGAGCTTGGCCATCCGCCAGCTCCGCTGGACAATCGGGTCACCGTTGGGGCCGTAGCTCAAATCATTGTATATTAGCGTTTTCCCCAGGGGCAGGGGATTGGGATTTACGGCAAACTGGGCCACCGGCGGCATATTCAGGGAACTGGTGCTGATTGTCCGGACATTGGGCAAAGACCATTCCCCTACCCCATCGGGGCCGTCAAGATCCTGCACCTTTAGGGAAAAGAGATAAGTTTTGCCTGCGGGCAGGGTCGATGGGTTATTGCTGTTCCAGGTTGCGGCAGCAGCCTCCTTCCACCGCCACTCCCGTGCTATGATACCGTTCCCGGCTTCGCCCTGATGGTCCGGGTCATAAGACTGATCCTGCACTGCTACATTATATAGGCTGCCGTTAGGTGTGATTTGTACTGAGTAGAGAGCCAGCGGACGCCGGTGTACATAGAGTTCCAGATCATCCAGGGGCATATGGGACCAGAGCCGGTACCCGTCGAAACGGTTATCGGGCTTGGGGTTATCCCTGGCCTGAAACTGCACGTTATATTTCCCCACCTTGTCAAACCGGGTCACCGGACCAGGCAGGTACTGGCCGTCAAAGCTTGCTTCACCCAGGCTGTTCTTAAACCAGTACGGATCATGGGCATGAATCCATCTCTCAACAAACTTGGGGTCGTTCTCCTGGTCCTCGTAATAGGTTTTGTACTCTACTTCCTCACCCTGTAGTGCATACTTCTCAATAAGCCTGGGCTGGGCCTCGACCTCAGCGATAATATAATCTGCCAGCTGCGAAAGAGCTGCATCCATGTTGCTGTTGGTAATGAAAACGCCCTTCCCGTTATTCTGAGCAATTATGCTCTGGGCCTGGGCCTGGTTAGTGCCGGTTCCCAGGACATTGAAATAAATACTGTCGCTTAAAAGCCGTGAATAAATCACCGCCGCCTTCTGGGGATTGTTAAACTCAGGATACTGGACATCGCTGATGTTAACTAGAAATTTTTGAGTATATTCCCGCCAGGACGGCTCTTTGAGGATATCATCCAGGGTCTTGATGGTTTTCGAAGATATGGTTAGGTTTTTGAATGCCCCCAGGGGCTGGCTGTTGGTGAAAAAACCATAGCTCCCCTTAAGTTCGCGGCTGGCCGTGTAGTTAATCACCAGGTCTCCATCCAGCCAGATCTTAGCATTTTTGCCGCTGACCTGAAGCTTGAGGTGATGCCAGGTATTTGGTCTGAATTCCCGGCTGTGGTTGTCAACCAAACCTTTGATAGTAGAACCGTTGTACTGATATAATCCCGTGGCATGTCCGTGCTGGTTGGTAGTCTGGTTGCTGTAAGAAAATCTTCTCCCGTTGTCACCCGACAGTATATATGCAAAACAGCCGTTAGGCCCGCCGTCCATGCCAAAAGTGATGCCGATATCATCATTATCACTGTTAAAGGTGGTCAAATCTACATCCAGACTGTATTCGCTTGAACTGAAATTCGGATCGTAGAATCCTGCCCAATAGTCATTGTTTTCCCGCTTAATAATCTTATTGGCACTGTCAAACTGCCAGGTGTTCTTGTTAGTGCCGTATCTCGTCCAATTATTGAAAATCTGCGCAGCATCGGCATCATTTGAAGAAAAGGTGCTGGCGGTAATGGATTGTATTGTCCCGTAGTCAATGTTTTTTGCTGCCAGCTTTGTCTCAATTTGCTGAGTAATCTTCCCGTGCAAGTCTTGGATTTTGGCTGTGTCCACCTCGCCGATAGTAAAAACAATATCCGCTTTTTTCTTCTTGATTACATCGAAGTTCACGACAGGTCCAAGGTTTATCACTTCCACCGTCCGGTCTGCCAAGGGTTTGGCGCTGGTATCTGCAGTCTGCATTTCAGAACCACTTATAAATTCAGGTATGGTTTCCTCCCCGAAGCTTTCCTCGACGGACAGTCGGAATTCATACCTCCCCACCTGGTTGGTATATAAAACAGGAGTGGGGTTGTTTCCGCTCTCCAAGGTGTAAGACTTCAAATTAATTCAAACATTAACTGCACATAAATGTCAGATTATTTCTAAATAGGTTATTAGTTATAGTAATTATTTGCATTTCTTAACATCATATTATGAATAAAACTATTGACCTTCTTAGGTCATTTTTTTATTCTGTTATTAAATACATTAAAAAGGAAAAGGGAAGAACCTCATAAGCTTGCCAGCCTGGTTCTTCCCTAAAGGATTATCCATAATCGGATAATCCACCCATAACTTATGATAAGATTGTTTTTTAATTTATGCAAGTGTTTTAAGTCAATTAAATACAATAATGATTACCAAATACACCTCTCCTATGTAGATAACGCCAGCTTAGACATCATTCCTTGTCCTTCTTGTGGGACAGAGGGTAATTATCACAGTTGTGGTAGCTACACGAGAAACCTTATCTGCTATACAGCTGGTCAAGTAGAGAAACACGAAATAACTGTCCCTCGTATTGAATGTGCCTCTTGTGCGCATTCTCATGCTATCCTAGCACCTGTTATTATCCCTTATTCACCTTTCAGTTTTCACTTTGTCATTTCCCTTCTTTATGATTTTATTACACATAAATTCAGTACTGTTACTGCATTGTGTCTTGAATATGATATTTCGATATCTACACTATATCGCATTTATCGGCGTTTTATTGAGGATAAAAAATTAATGCTTGGTATGATGGATGCTGCATCCACAAAAGCTTGTGAACTTCTTGATAAACTCTTTAACGCCAATTCTTTTAGATTTATCGATGGTCTACTTCATGATTTTTATAGGAGCAATAAGGCCTCATTTTTACAAGCTAGATGCAGAATACGCCTAAGTGTAAATACACTGCAGGCTACTCATACCTCTCCCCCATAGGTTGGAAATCGACTGTGTGCTAGGTGCATGCTAGACTGATGATGGAGGTGATTTTACAATGGATCAACAGAAAAAATTCATTGAAGAGGCATCTATACGGCTAGCATTGATACAACCAGCTTATAACGAGACTTATCCAGATGCCTCGAAACGGGCCTATTTCTGCCGTGTCACAGAAAAACCTATTAAAATGCCCGATGGCAGGGAGATGAGGTATTCCCCTGGGACTTTAGCCTGCTGGGAATCGGATTATCGCAGGGGAGGCTTTGACGCGTTGATACCAAAAAGCAGGTGTGATGCGGGTAAAAGCAGACGGCTTGATGATGATGCAATAGCAGCAATCTATCGTATCAGGGAAGAGTTTCCTAAAATTAATGCAAAAGAAATCTATCTTAAGCTGATTTCTGACAGCATAATTAACCAGAAAGACGTTTCTCTTTCTACCGTGCAGCGCTATGTGAAAAAACATAACCTAAAAGGTGCTTCCTGCCCTGGACTCAAAGATCGAAAGGCATTTGAAGAGGAGTTTGCTTGCAGTATGTACCAAGGTGATTCGTTGTATGGTCCATATATTGTAGAAAACAGGATACGCCGTAGGACTTACCTAATTATGCTACTAGATGATAAGACACGTATGATTGTGGGTGGCCGATTTTTCTATAACGACAATGCCTATAACTTCCAAAAGGTACTTAAGGATGCTACTGCTACTTATGGAATTCCACAAAAACTATATGTCGATAATGGATCACCCTATAAAAATGAACAGCTTTCCCTCATATGTGGAAGCTTAGGCATTGTATTAACTCATACCCCTGTAAGGGACGGAGCTAGCAAAGGTTATGTATAGTAAATGATAATGTAAAGTAAGTTTGTGAATCCCTTCTCTTTCCTGGAATTTTTATGGATTTACTTTACATTATCATAACCATTTACAACTAACGAAAATTTTTCAACCAGTCTAAAAGGTTCCGGTTAGTCTGCCATTGTGGCTGTTCCTTTGGGACTACTTCGGTATAAGCTTTTTCAATAGCTTCCCGTTTTTGTTTAGAGTCAGCCCGTGCATAAATCTCTGTAGTTTGGATTGAACAGTGGCCCAAGATATCTCGGATATAAACTAAATTTACTCCAGCTTGAAGCATGTGCATACTTTTGCTATGTCTTAGGCAATGGCACGTAAATTTCTCGGGAATCAAGGAGGGGCTCCTTTCACGAGCCATTTGGATATATTTATCAAGAATGTATCCTACACCAGCCCTTGTTAGTTTTTCGTGGCGTTTGTTAAAAAACAGGGGGTACTGATTAGCATGGGGTTCTAAAAGATTTCTTTCCTCCATGTATTGACGTAATATCCGTAATTGTGATTCCATTAACGGTACAACTCGTGCTTTCTGTCCTTTACCAATTAATTTAATTATGTACGGCTGTTCCAGACGCACCATTTTAGGTGTTAGGTCTATGATCTCCTGCACTCTGGCGGCGGTATCATACATTAGGGAAAGTAAAGCAAGGTCCCTTCGGCCAGCTACTGTATTCTGGTCAGGCATTTCCAAAAGTAGTTTTATGCCATCAAGTGTCATGTAATTTAATGTGCCTTTTTCACCTTTCTTAACAGGAATTGAGAGGATGCGCTGCCACTCAAGCAAGTTATCAGGATTTTCATACTGCAGATATTTAAAATAGGAATGGATAGCTGCCAGACGTACGTTTCTGGTCTGGATAGAACAGTTCCTTTTTGATTCAATCCAATCAAGGAAAGCCTCAACACGATTTTTAGTGATATCTATTAAGCATAGTTTTTCTACTGGTATTTCATGAACATCCCGCAAATAAACCAGAAATAGCATGTATGTATCTCTATAGGATGCAACAGTATTTGTGCTGGCCCCCAGTTCATCTGGAAGGTATTTTGTCAGATAACTCGTCAGATAATATGAAAAATCAGTCGGCTTCATGCCTTACCCACCTCCGGAAACACATATGAACATAACTGGTTCATGTCATCCATGATTCCTGGATACATGTCTGCAGTAAGCCTTACATATTTATCAGTTGCCTCTAGTGATTTATGACCCAGATATTTTGAAAGCAGGGGAAGGCAATAATAAAGATCAAGCCCTGCATCCGACATTGCAGCAAGGGAGTGGACACTGAACGAATGGCGAAAAGAATGGACACATGGGCCGTGTCCCTTACCGCCATGAGAGATTCCCGCTATGCGGAGAATCTTTCTGAACCACTCATACATAGTCTCTGAGGAGCATCTGTCCCCATTGAGCTTAACGAAGAAAAAATCTTTCTCTTTCGCCCCATTACGATAGCAGTTTTTATATAGCTTAAGGGTTTCTACCAGTGAATCGGAAATAGGAAGCATCCGGTCCTCGCCATTTTTTGGCTCACGTATGATAATATATTTATTATCCAGATTTATATCACCACACTTGATTGACAGTGCTTCATTTGCCCTAAGTCCACATCCATAAATTAGTCGGAATACTGCCGGATAAATATGTGTAGTTATTGAGTTAGGTGTAAACTGTAATGAGTCACAGGCGCGGAAAAATTGGTCTATCTCTTCTTTTGTAAAAATATATGGTATAAAGGTGGTTTTGTACTGATGCACTTGTCGTGGCACATAAGATGGATAGCCAGCCCCGTTAAGGTAGATGGAAAAGTTTCGAATATCGTTTATACGTTTATATCTGGTTACATCAGATTCATTAGGGCGTTTTTGCCCCCACTGGTCACAAATTTTTCTAGTCAATCCAATATTGGTGACATTGTTTTCTAAAAGGAAGCGGTCAAAAGCTGTAAAAACATATTCATACTTATAGCGGTATCCCAGGCTTCGCTTGAATTCAATATATTCACTAAAAAATGGGCCATAGGAACTATAATACTCAATCATTTCGGTACCTCCCTCTCTCATAAAGCGGTGTATATAGAGAGGGTACCTTCAAGGCACATTGCCGTAAAGATTCCATATCTATTCTAAGATATGTTTTTGTGCTTTCCGTATTGGTATGTCCAAGGACTTCTGAAATTACGGGCAGAGGTGTCTTTTTTTCCAAGAGAAATCCAGCTAGGCTGTGGCGAAGCGCATGAGGGCCATGTTTTTTTTGATTAATATTATGAATGCCGGCCTGCCTCATATACTGGGATACGATGCTATGAATTGTTGGTTCCTGAAGTCTTTCATAACGGGGGTTTACATGGAGGAATATATACGGTGACTCAGAATGTGGGCGTGCGTACTTCAGGTAATCAATAATTGAGTTGCCTATCTCCGGAAGAAGAGGCAGTTCAATACGTTTAGCGGTCTTTTGTTGAGTAAGAACAATCAAATTTTGTTCCCAGAGAATATTTTCAAATTTCATTTTGCAAATATCCGAAGACCGCAGCCCTAACCGGGCAGCTAGAAGGATTATGGCATAGTCACGCTTTCCTTTCGGGTTACCCCGGTCAACAGCTTTAAGAATGCTTTCTATTTCATCCTTTTCGTATGTGGTAGGCAGCTTTACCTCTTTTTTATAGCCATCTTTCGGAACCAGATAAGACCAATCCACCTTTAGCATTCCAATGTCGTGGAGATATCTAAAGAAACCCCGCAGAGCAGACAATGTACAGTGGATGGTTCCTTTGGAATAAAAGCTAAGACTTTTGATAAACGACAGGATATCAGACTGTGATATATTTTTGATATCTGTGATCCCGTGGTTTTCAAGAAAATCCTGAAGACGTTGCAGATAAAGTTGATTGCCCTCCAAAGTACTAATTGAGATGTTTCTAGATTTTCGGTATGAAAGATACTCTGATATGGTGGAACCTATCTTTCCATATAAGGTCTTATTTTTGCGGATTGTACGGAAGGCTATACTCCCAGTAAGCTGATATTCTAAAACCACATTGGCACATCGGATTTCATCTTTTTCCCGTCTGTTTAAATCCTGATAAGCACTATTACCAGTTAAATGCTCTACAAAACGGGAACAGGTTTCTGAATTAAAAGCTATTTTCCCTTCCTGCTCCATGTGAGTTTTGATTCGGTTGATGGAATTACGGTATCTGTTGATTGCTGTTTTCTTAAATCCTATCCGACTGAGATAGGATAACAAATCAGCCGCCATCACATCAAACGTATCGATAGATTTATTGATATCCATTATACAATACTCCCTCCCATAGTAAATTTGACTACCTTAACTATAGGAGTATGATAATGTAAAGTAAATCCATAAAAATTCCAGGAAAGAGAAGGGATTCATAAACTTACTTTACATTATCATTTACTATACATAACCTTTGTAATGTAAAGCTTTACATTACAAAGGTAAAATAGAAAGGAACTTCAGAACCCTCCGTAATCGTTTCTTAAATGTACTTGATACTACAGAAATCACATCACTTGAAATGCTAAATGCTAAACTTTTTGAATATATTAGGAAGCATAACACAACAGTACACAGCGCTACTGGGCAGACACCGTCAGATCGTTATTTGGGGGATATTTCTCGGGTAAAAATGCCAGTAAGTCCTGATTGGCTTAATACTTGCTTCATGAACCGTATTAAAAGGCGTGTAAAAAATGATGCAACTGTTGTAATAGACAAGATATTGTATGATGTTCCCATGCAGTTTATACGATGCAGTGTGGAGATACGCTATTTGCCTGGGGATATGGAAAATGCTTACATACTTGAGGATGAAGTAAAGTACCTAATACGTAAAACTAACAAAGTTGAGAATGGTAAAACCAAGCGTAACAATACTTATGCTATCAACTATGGAGGTGATAGCGTAGATGTCAATTAATTACTATGGCATGTCTTTTAATCCATTTGACAAAGATATAGCCACAAAGGACGCATTTCTTACAGAAGACATGAAGGAAATGAATGGGCGTCTTGATTATCTTAAAAACAATCCTGGAATTGGCGTATTTACCGCTGGAGCTGGTCAGGGAAAGACATTTTCCCTGCGTTGTTTTAGCAGTAAGCTTAATCCCAATATTACTAAGTTCACTTATATATGTCTTTCCACCATCACTACCACCGAGTTTTACCGGCAACTTTGCAGTTGTCTAGGCCTTGAGGTGCAATATAAGAAATCGGTAATGTTTAAGAGCATTCAGGAGTATTTCGAGAACATAAGCATGAGTAAAAAAATCCATCACATAGTTTGCCTGGATGAAGCACAATACTTAAACAGTGATATCCTCAGGGATTTCAAGATGCTGACTAACTTTTCTATGGATTCAAAGAGCCGATTTTCTCTTATTTTGCTTGGACAACCTGTGTTTAATAACATACTCATGAGACAACCTCATGAAGCTCTTAGACAGAGAATTATCATCAGTTATAATTTTGAAGGTATTCAGGAAAAAGAAGCAGTCGAATACATAAAAAATCGGTTCATACTTGCTGGAGCTTCTCCGTCCATAATGAATGAGAATGCCATGCTTTCTGCTTATAGTAGCTCTGGAGGTTCTATAAGGAAGCTTAATCTTATTCTCACAAAGGCACTCATGATTGGGACCCAGCACAATAAACAGACAATTGATACGGACATCATTCTTGCAGCTGTCAACGAAATTGAACTGATTTAGGAGGTTAATAGAATTGGAAAAATATTTTATTAGCTCTGCACATAAGGAACGCTTTCTAGGTATGATGCTTGAGGATAATATGTCCCCCTATGATTCGGAACGTGCCAGCTTGTTTTATATCATTACGGGTAATGATGATCTTTATAGAAAACGCAGGTTCATCTATAATTCCCGTGAGCACCGCATATGTACTTGTCTTGATGATGCTGATGTTGATTTTTCAGCAAGTATGGGGTCGTTAATAAGGCTGGGTTTTAATCTTTATAATGGTTGGTCAGACAGTTATACGACACCAAGATCTTTACTAGGTAATCTTGATAATCATAACCTGCTGCTTGCTGGGAATGCAATAATGATACGATTTAACAGAAATTTACTTGGAGGGCTTGCAAAATAACACATCTGCTAAACATAATGGGATCGCAATTGCGGTCTCTTTGTTTTGTCAATTGATGAATAAGTTACTCTGATTATTGTAATAAAGTGCATTTTAATTATTATTACCTTGCGTTCTTAGAATTAATTTGCTGTATTTTAAATAGAGCCGTTAGTAATAATTTGACGTTCGTTATTGCTACAATGTGACGTTTTACATCCAAGGTAACCCAAGACTCATCAGAGAAACTGCCGTCGTTGTTGCTGTCGTAGCGGTAGTTCCATTCCCGCCGGTAAATAAGGTCTCCGTCAGGGGAATAGGAACGGTCCATCAGAAGAATAGTGGCCGTATTAGCATTAGCCGGATCGCGGGTTATAGTCTGAACGGTGTAAAAATCGGCCACCGGCGGCTGGTCTGGGTAAACGGTGATGACCTGTTCATACCACTCCGAATCCGTCCCTTTGGTGTTCTTGACAGCCAGGCGGATGCGGTAGTTCCCCGGCTCCTTGAACAGCACTTGCCGAGATTTCAAATCCGGTGAATAAACAATTTTAACTGCATCAACAGGCACCCCAGCAGGGGGAATAAACTCCCATTGGTTGCAACCAAAGTCCACCGGATAGCGTCCGGAACCGTAGCTTTCCGAGGAATCAAAGACTATTTTCCGGTTTTCTTTGGGTGTGCCGGTCCAGCGGAAAAAGGCCGTAGGTACGGCAGGTTTAACTTCCAGGTTTTTGGTCACAGTACCGGTTGAGCCGAACCTGTCTTTTACTGTCAATTGGACCGTATAGGTACCCGGCTCATCAAAATAGACCGTGCCTCTTTCACCGGAAAGGGTGCCTACCATTCCGGCAGGCGTAACGCTCCAGGTGTATTCAGAAATCTCTCCGTCCGGGTCGTAGGAATTGCTCTCGATCTCCACGTCTTCTCCCTGGAATACGGTGGTGGGTATGGAAATCCGGGCCACCGGAGATTCGTTGACAATACTGATGGTCTTTTGGACCGTATCAGTGTCTCCCCTGTCGTCTTCCACCGTTAACGTAACCTTATATGTGCCCGGTTCTGCAAAATTAATATTTCCTCCTGTGTCACCCAGGCTTGAATTGGCCACCGGAGATACAGCCCAGTTTACCGATACAATCTCGCCGTCCGGGTCATAAGACCTGTTTTTAACGGGTACGGATACGCCGGGCGAAGCCTCCGGCACCATGTCAAACCGGGCCACCGGAGGAATATTTTCCGGTTCGGGCGGCACTGGTGGTTCAGGCGGCGGGGCTTTATCCGAGATGGAGATGCTTTTCGTCGCTGTTGAGGTATTATTCTGATTGTCCCACACTTTAAGCTTTACGGTGTAAACGCCAGGTGTTCTAGAACAAATTCGCGGACCTATTTTGTCTTACTTGTATTTGGTAATAAATTAGCCTGCGAATTACAACAGACAATCATGATGCAAGCATCATCAGCAAAGGAATGAAAACTTGAATAATATGGATATAATATATTTACCATAACAACTTTCATAACAACTTTCATAACAACTTAATATTTAATAAGTATTTAACCTTAAGAAAGGTTTCTTATAGGTTTAATTTTTTATTGTCTAAAATAGGTAAATACTAATATAATTTACACTTGAGTTTTCAGGATAGATAATATTTAATGAATAAGAATCCTCCAGAACGTTAATTCCGGAGGATTCGTTTGTTTCAATAAGTCTAAATCACTTGATTAACCTGACCTATTAACTTATTATACTCGCAATCACAACTACATTGCGTACTATGTTTAGCCTCCATCATCCCAGGATAACAGTGATAAAATTGAGGACCAATGCCTCCTATCCTTGGGTTGCCTGCAATTAATCCCATCAAATGAAGCACCTCATGAGCGGCAACGCTTAAGCTAAACGGAAAAACATTTTGCCTTTGTAATAAAGGATTTAATTCCGGACCCAACCCTTGGATATATACAGGATCATCTAACTTACCATCCATATCCAAGGCAACTTCAACCATATTTAAGGCGCCCAAGCAAATCATACACGCCCTCCCAGGGCCAACAGTATGGATCCTCCAGTCAGCATGCAATAGCTTCCCGTGGTTATTTACTTTTACTTTTATTCCCCCATCTATTACAGGTATTAAATGCCCGTATGCCAAGGAATTCAACATATGTCGGGGAAATGGCCTATCAACACAGGAAAACAGAACATCACAGTCTAGTGCATGAGATAACCCTTCCAGGCTACGCAATGTACCCTCAAAAGGTAAAATATTAATTTTTTGCGATGTATGAGATGCTTTAATTACCCTCTCGCTTACCTTAACCTTAGGAGTCTTGTTAATTACATCTTCCATTGTAGCTCCAAGAGTTCTATCGAGGTTTCTTAATTCAATTTTATCATGGTCAATCAAAGTTATTCGAGAAACACCTATTCTACTCAATGCCTCTGCAACAATACTCCCGACTGATCCCAAACCAATAATACCAATGTGCAGACGAGATAAAATTGATTGATTTTCCTCACCCCAAACACTTACTGTTGCTATTTGTGAATCTGTCGAACTTAATGGGGGCATCAACTGTGGATTAAAGGAAACCCTAAGCTGTTGCCCAATAACTCTCACATTCTTTACCCATTTTCGAACGTATTCCTTTGAAGATCCCTTTAACCAAAAACGACCACTCCAATAGCCATCGGTACCTCTCGTTAAACCCACTAAAGGTAACTTTGTTTTTCCTGCAACCACTGCAGCAAGTCTGTCTCTTTCAGCAACTACATCATCATAGCTCATCATCTGCCACCCTGGCCCTAAATGACTACGTAATAATGCAATGCCATAACCTTCTTTTGCTTCTTCAAGTACACGTAAGAGATAATCCGAGGTGAATGCAACATTACCTTGGAGAATCCTATCATTTTCACGGGGCAGGATTAATCTCTGAAGTATAGCGGTGTAACGGGTAGCCCCCTGGCTTGGTTGCCAGAGGGCGAAAGTTAAATCTTCCTGCCTGGAACCTTTGTTGAGATGCCCTTCTAATTCTCTGTCTAAATCTTCGGTGAAGGCAATTGATAGATTTAGTTTTTCAAAAGAATCTCTATCTATCATATTACACCTCACTGAAAATCGTAGAGATATGAGCCATCATAGCTTGAGGACAAGGCTTTCCCCTTAAAATCCTACTCCAATATTGCCATCCCGTACCAATTCCGCTTGCCTGGGTATTCTTTTGCCCCATTGTCACCAACGCAGGATTTGTATGTATCGCTGGCGGAGCAACATATGGAGTGGTATTCACCCATAGAATCCCAACATCACATTTTCTCCCAGTAAAACTCCCAATTTTTATATTGTAATCTCGGATTACAATATACTTCTGATGGTCAGTTCCATCCACGATATCAACTACATATCCAAGACTCTTAAAGTATTTAACCAACGTTTCATTCATGTGTAGTTACCTCCAAGATGTCGGTGTAACACCTTTATATAGAGCCATGAAACTTTCATTTTTGCTAATGGGAACCTCTTCATTATAATCCGTAAATTCCTTGTTTCCGTTCTCCCTAATTAAGCGATAATCTTCAACTGGTGTAAGACCTGCTATTTCGAGAATTTCTCGCACCGTCAACTTATGACGCATTGCATCATAAGGCTCGCCATTCACATAATACCTTGTTTCTTTAACGTGATCATTCATAGTACTTCCTCCAAAATTCGTAAGAATTTTGGGATTTATATTCCCGAAGCAGGATATATCCTTTTGCATATCGAATATAATATTATGGGAATAATACCTGGTATTAGGGTTTTATTTGGTTGGTGTGGTAGCCAATCTAATTTAACTCAATAATCAGGTGGGTGGTTTCGGTATCCCAAGAACCGACCACCACTTAACTACACACATTAATGGGAAAAGGCTGATTCAGAGCCTTTTTCTATTTTTATACCATCCCCCAAGAGTGCCCCCTTTCCTACTCCTCTATTCTACAAACCGTTAGTGGTAGGTAACGATCTAGAACGTGGAGTTGTAATCATTCTATTTTAAGAAGAGTCATGGCAACTTTAAATTTTGGGTCTATAAATGACTCCTCGAATATTTTTTGGTAGCCCATAGGGTTTGAAAACCATAACTTAGCATCAACATATCCCGAGATTGTAGTTGGCTCTTCGGGTAAATTTAACATCAATCTACCAGCAAAGGTATTTGGGTCAACAACTTTTTTTACTTTAAACTCCAAACCCTTTTGGTTTTCTTCAAGAATTTCGCCATCCTTACATCTTAGGAAAGCCATATTGCTAACTTCGTTCACCGAGATAAATCTCTTTATATAGGTAGTAATTGATACCTTATACTCTTTGGCAAGATTTTCAAAATCTGCATACTTGGGCAGTCTCTCAAATTTCTTTCGATCCTTAGTAATACTTTGCTTTGGCATTAATAATGCCGTTGCAAACTCCCTACTCTCAATATCTAATGGATCATTGACTTCTACCGACTTCTGCCCACGAAGCCGAGTAAAACTATTTCTTAAATGCCATGGCATTACCAGGTTCCCTATAAACATTGCTATAGTGAATCTTCTTCCAACTTCATTTCTTGATGTTTTATCAATGAGAATTGTTGGTTTGGGAAGGCTTTTAAGGAGTATCCCCTCATACTCAGATTCATTTTCAAGACCTAAAATCTCTATATCTAATATTTTTGCAATGTTGTATGGATCTATAGACATGTCCTGTTTTAACTTACGAATTAATCCTTGGGCACATTCCTCAGGTGAAAAACACGATGGTAACTCAAAGTCAAAACTTCCAACACCAGTAATTCTACAGATGTATTCCCAAATGTTTTGTCGCTGTTTACGGTCTAAATATTTCAGCGCCATATTTATTTTTTGGTTTATAGGGTCATTCCCAATATCTAGCTCACCACGCATAAGAAAGTTGACCGTAGTATTAAGATAAAAGCTTATATCTTCTAATTTTTGGTATGATGGTTTACGGCTGTTAGACTCATAAAGGCTTATCATCGTTGGGGAAACACCAATCTTTTCTGCTAATTCCTGCTGCGATAGGTTGGCTTCATTACGTTTTTGCGCTAGCCTTAATCCCAAAGACACAATCAGCACCACCTTTCCTATTGTTAATTTCAATATAACATATGGCAAGATAAACTACAAGTATTTATGTCCATTTTTTATTAAATAGTAAAGTTGAGTATTAACTATCAGTTAAATATGATATTTAGAACAAATCCTCCAGAATGCCCGTTCTGGAGGATTTGTTATTAGTTTTTAAAGAGCCGGACATTTAAAATTTTCAATATAAAGATATGGTTGTGGTGCTACAAAATTTTCCTTATAATGACAATCTAATCATATTATACTTCTTTACGTGAATCAATGAATTACAGCTGTTATTGCTATCTTCCGTTTCAGCATCATAGAAAAAGGCGCTGATCTCAGTGCCTATACTGATTCTAAAAATACAAATAGACTCAAGATATCATAAAGATAGAGTTTTGTCGTATTTATTAAAACCAATTTCATCAAAAATTTGAACAATCAAATGACAGATATCTGTAAAATCAATGTCCTTCGCATAGTCAAAGTCTGTTTGGTATTTCCTCCAAAACCCTTTGATTTGTTCACTTTCTGAGATGTTATTCAGAACAGTCTTATAATTTGACATGACAGCAATGCTTTTGCGTCTAGACGAGGTTTCTACCAATGCGCTTTTTAATACCGATTTGTCACATTCATGGCCTCTAAGCTGATACAATATGTAAATATCGTAAAAATCTCTTGGTCTTGTATTTGCAATTCCACGGGTCACTACGGTTTCCAGCTTTTCGGCGAGCACCGTTTCCAGATTGTACGCCATAATTTTGATAGTTCTGTCCTCAAATAAAAGGTTGAAGGTGTATTCTATTTCTCTGGGCGTGATTTTGTCCCCGGTCGTAACGTCCACGGAAAGGGGAACAGCCAGCGGAGGATAATTTGCCTTCATCGCTACTCTGATTCCCGGATAATCGCCGCCCTCCCGTATATCATAAGTATTCAGCACTTCAAATTTGACATTATCTTCAAAAGGAATGGAACCTATTTCCTCAAAAATTCTCCTAACAGTATCATGGGTAACGTCAAAGCCTTTGATAGTGGTATCCAGATCCATCGTCGCCCTTGTATCCAATCCGACAATGGCTGAAATCAAAAAGCCGCCTTTTAAAATCAGATTGGATTGGTATTTGGATACCGAAATACGTTCTAGCAGCCGTTCCAGCATGTAGTTCTGCATGACAAGCTGGGCGGAAATATTTTTTTCGGCGGCCATCTTTTTAATATATGCCTTTAATTGCATGGGGTTTTTGGTTATCATAGCAAAACCTCCATATAGTTCAGTATTTTGGGCTTTACCCGCACCTTCTCGGCGTAGTCAAAAAGCTTCGTGATATTTTTCTCCGGCATTTTGGCGTAATGCTTCATCGCCTGATTAACGATCTGGATGTCACAAGTATTGTTTCCCTTTACAATATCACAAAGCGTCCGTTCCACATCGTACAGACGGATTGGATTCCCATAGGGAGAAATACCGTTGGACAATCCGAGTTCATATAAATCTTTTATTGACTTTCTAATAATAACGTTTTCTTGTTTGAGAGATTTGACATGATACCCGTAGGGAAACGTCATAACATATTTCAGGGGTGTTCTGTCCGTCATGCCATGAATAAACAAGGCCGTTTCATGGGAAAAAATGCCCCTGCTAAACTTATACTGCAAGATATACATTTCATCTTCCCACATTTCCGGCTTGATATAAATACCCCGGTCAACTTTAACCAGGAGCTTCTTGTCCAGCATTTTTTTCAGATAATGCCTGGGTATATTATTCTCGGTGATCTGTGAAGCAGTAATTACTCCGTTGTTTTGCGCGAGCATCTCTTGAATTTTTTCAATATGCTTCATCTTACACCACATCCTTCCAGTACAAATACACTCTATATTATAACAATTTAGAGTGTATTTGTATACATCAAAAAGAAAAAGTGGTTTCTATCGCTCCTGTCCGCGTCGTCCACTCAACACCATTCTCAGATAGTCGTTATAATCCTTCACGTGTTTCGGCGGTTCGTTGGATACGGTGTAAGCAGGCGGGAGGATGTTTTGAATGGATTTTGCCGCTAGCCGCCCTGGCTCGTCGTTATCCAGGTGCAGGACAATGGCGTTTATCTGCGGATAGTCCTCCAGGTATTGCATCAAAGCAGCGGGTGGAGTGCTTTCTTCGATGTTCTTTTTCGGCCTGTAAATGCCCGCCAGGGACAGACAGCAATCCTGCCGCCAGTCCCGGCCGGAAAGCAGTTCCAGCGTACCGTAGGATAAAAGGTCGATGGCACATTCAAACAGGTGCAACCTCCGGCGTTTATTCCATGCCGGGATGGAAAAGGAGTAATGCTTGTCGCTGCCATTGACGTCCCCCATAAACCGCCTGCCGGAGGTTCCCCGGAGCGTACCGTAGCGGGGAACGCCCTGCCGGTCTAAGCCGACAAAAACAGCGTTGTGATAATCCCGGCTTTCATACAGCCTTTCCGTACGGATGCAGTAATCAAGCAAAGAGCGGTGAATGCCGCGCCCTGTCAGATAGGCAATCACCCGATCGTTGTTTTCGTTTTTCTCCGGTAAAAGCAGCTTCTTCGGTGCGGAGTGTTCCTGTGTCCTTTCTGGAACAGGCGGCATGACTACCGCCTGCCCGTCTATTCGAATTACTGCTTCCGGGAGCGTCATGCCCCTGACTTTGATTAGGTAATCCAGAGCGGAGCGCCCACCGATGCCACGTGACCACCAGCACCATTTCCCGTTTGATATTTTCAGGCTGTCATGGGTACTTGTGGTATAGACGTTGCCGGAAAAGCGCACCAGCTCCTGTGGCTCGTAATATTGCAGGTAAGTCAGAAGATCCATTTGTTTTGCCCGCTCAATCTGCTCCGGTGTAACATAGGGCATATTTTCTCACCTCACCTTTCATAGCCCACGGCTTTCTTTTCCAGCTCATCCATATCCTCGTCAGGTTCGCCGTCCATCACCTCGTTCTCCCGTTTGTCCATGTTAAGCAGGATGTTCAATTCCGCCAGCCGCACGGATTTAGTCTGCAGCTCCTGCTCCTTTTCAAAGGGGACGTCGATTTGCTTTCTGGCCGTTTCCATCTTCCGTCCCGAAAGCTCCGTAATCAGTTGCAGCTTCGTTGCCAACGGTATCCCTCCTTATCGTTCCGGTTCATGTTTTTTCTTTCTGTCCTGCTGCGCCGGTTTTTCGACTGTATCTTTTTCTTGCTGGAGACTTCTCAAATAATGGACTTCATCCAGCGCACGATTACACAAATCTTCAAGGGCGGTTAGGCGGTCATTGCAGTAATTCCCCCAGTAGTAATCCTTTTCACCCTTCTTACATTTCCAGGTCACAAATTTGGCAGGAGCACTCTCGTTGTGGCCGATGACAAATTCCGAGTTTCCCACCGCCAGCCGGTCGGTAATGGTATAACCCGCATTGATTCCTTTTTCCAATCTCAGCACCCCCTATCTTGCTTGTTCATGTTTTTTTTGCTTAACTTTTCTCTCGGACTCAATCTGCTTTAGTCGGTCCTTTGCCCAATCGGACATACACTCCTGCTTGACTATGCCCAATATGTCCTCGCGGTTCCAGCGGGCTTTCTTACCAGAGTATAGGTTGACGGTGTAAACCGCCCGTCCTCTGGCATTGGCATAAGTGCCAAAACCGCCTGTGGCCAGCATAAGCTGCTTGTCGGCGGTGCGGTATTCGGGGCGCAGGCACTCCGCGCGGATGACTACGACTTTATTTTCAATGCTCTCCCCGTAATCATTCGGGATGCAATGCTCCTGAGCAAAAGGCTTCAAAAGGACGGTGATTTTATCCCTTTCCACTTTCACAGTTTCAAGCTGCGCTGTAACTCGGGAAATGAATTCCGTCATCATTTCCAGATAGTCCGCACTTCCTGCAGCTTCAGAGAAGCAAGCAATCCCCAAGGGGTTATCCCAGGTGCAGTTGGACACCATATAGGGGCAGTGGGTTATCCTATCGTCCACCGCAAAGAGGATTTCCTTATCTCCAACATGGATTGCGTGTTTTACCTCATAGGTGTCCACCATGCGTTTTTCTTCAGCCATTTTTATTCTCACTCCAATCGACTTTTCAGATAAATAGTCGGTTTTTAGTATCTTCAAACTGCTCTATACCTACTTCCGTTGTGATGAATAAAAAATGCTCCCTGTGTTTTCACAGAGAGCACATTACGGGACGAAAGACGGGTGGGTTTCCTGCTTTTCGTTCTTTCCCCTTGCTGCAGGCTCATTACTTTCATCCCTTACTATTTTGCGACTGATATGGATTCGCCGGATCAGGGTACGGAATATTTTGGGTTTCTTCTGTATTGTCTCTTTCATAAAAGGCTCCTTTCTACATGAATTTTGCGGTATTACCTGCCGAAAGGCAGAAATATTTCTTTTTCGGCTGGTAAATTTCAGGGGAGGGGTGTGGGGAGGGGGAAACCGCAAGGGCACCATGCGACACCTGCAAGCAAATGGACAGTCTACCCCCTTGGTGTAAAAGTTACCGGCCTTCTTCATCATCCAATAGATTGCACTTCTCCTTACTGCATTTGCGGCAATGCTTGTCAAATTTCAGATAGTTCTTGCAATCCAGTTCTTTCAAAGATTTAATGGGTCTGCGGTCATGTATCGGTTTTTCCTGCATCGTACGCTCGTATTCGCGTAATTGCCCTTCAGTAAAGTACATAGAAGCACCTCCTTTCAAAAAAGGGCATAAAAAAACGCCATCGCTTATTTAAGAGCGAAATGATTATCTTGCGCCGCAGTCGTACTCTGTTTATCGCTCCTGCTCCTTTTGCCGCTTCTTATACCAGCCTTCAAGCAATTGGACAATCAAATCTTCTTTTTGCTTTTCGGTAAAGTTCTTAGGAAAAAAACGCTCAATACGTTCACGCTGGATATTGAATTTTTCCTTTTGGTTCGGCTTTTCCTCGGTGAGAATGGAGAATATGACGTCGACATTCAGCCTGCCATCCTGACTGAGCTTTTTCATCCGTTGAGCCTGTGCCAAAGACGGGGTGCAGTCCTCCGACTGCATGGTATTATATAGATCTTGCTGTTCGTTTTCGGCTAAGTAGGAAAGCTCCACAGCCGGATTAAAGGCAATTTGTTTTTCGTCCACCATATCCAGAATGGGTAGGATAAGCTCTGTTAAGCGGATATATCGAAATATCTGATTTTTGCTTTCACCTGTTTGTAGTGCTAATTCATCACTTGAAGTTTTAGTCGAAAAATTATTCCCAACTTGGGAATAATTATCTTCCTTGCTTGGTCTTCCTGCTTGTCGTTTCATGGCTTCCAGCTTCATTTTGAAGGCAAAGGCTTTTTCACTCAACAGAATGCTTTCCCGTTGCAGATTGCTGTCAACCATGATAATTGTGGCGGCATCGTCGTCCAATCCGCGGACAATGCAGGGCATTGTTTCCTTGCCTGCAAGTTCGCTTGCTTTTTTGCGGCGATGTCCGGCAACCATTTCATAGCCGCCGTCCGCTTTGGGTCGAACAAGACCGGGAACTAAAACGCCATACTGCTTTACGCTATCCGCCATTTCCAGCATGGCTTCGTCCGCTTTCACCTTAAAAGGATGGTTGGGAAAATCGCTGATTTCCGAAAGAGGAATTTCTAGCACCTTTTCTCGCTGACTATCTGCTCGGCTTTCCTCCGTTGAAAATAGTTCATCTACTGAGGTCAGCTTGATGCTGTCTCTTGCGCTGCTTTTCGCCAATTTCCAACACCTCCTTTGTAAAGGATTGATAGGCTTTCGCGGCTATTCCGTGCGGGTCGAACGCATAGATACTTTTTCCCTGAGCGCTTGTTTCAGCCGCCCGGATGGACAGGGGTATTTCTGTTTGAAAAACTCTCAGTTTGTCGCCGTAGTCCCGTCGCAGGACAAAGGAAATATCCTTTGCAAAGTTGGTACGGTTATCCACCATTGTTAGCAGAACGCCTTCAATGGTCAGCTTGGGATTGATTTGCCGTCTTACTCTGGCAATGGTCTGTAAAAGTTGCGTCATACCTTTAGCGGGTAGATAATGGGCCTGAACGGGAATAATCACGCTGTCCGCAGCAGCAAGGGCATTGATGGTCATCATTCCAAGAGAGGGCATACAATCAATCAGCACATAATCATACCTGTCTTTGACGGTATTAATGTAACTGCGCAGCACTGTCTCCCTGCTCATGGTGTTCACTAAAGACACCTCAATCGCGGACAGTTCGATGTTACCTGGCATGAGGTCAACACCCTCCGCGTGGTGAAGTATACCCTCATCAGGCTTATACGGCTCCTCCATCATGTTTTTTGTCAGGATAGTGGCCAATGAAACTGGTAAATTATCCGGCTCTTGAAACCCCAATGAATCCGTCAGGTTGCCCTGTGCATCCGCGTCCACCAGCAACACCTTGTTTCCCTGTGCCTCAAGGCCAATCCCTAGATTGACCGCCGTCGTTGTTTTGCCGGTACCGCCCTTTTGGTTAGCCAAGGCGATTACTTTAGACACTTGAATTTCCTCCTCTCATGCAAAAAAGCCGCCTGCTTTATAGGGATAATAAAGCAAACGGCTTTTTTAAATTGGTTATATATGAAAAAAGAACATAAGCCAAGAGCCTATCTTCTCTAATTCATTCGAATATTTGTTTACTATTAATAATGCGAATTACGAAAGTCAACCTGAATTTTTAAATTTACTAATTATCTGTGGTATTCTTTTATAACCAAAATATAATAGAACAGCCCTTTTTACCGAGACCTAAGAATTGCAAACATGTATCCTATAGAAACTGCAACTACATCCAAGCATTTTAATCATCAACATAAATACAATGAATACTACCCAGGGTTTCTCATCGGAAGCAGTTTCAATTTCAGAATTTATGATAATCCCTACAAAACGGTAGGTTTCAGCTTATCCAAAATAATCTTTAGCACTATTAGCGCTTTTGCAAAATCATTATAGTTTCTTTGTTGATCGTCTTGAATCCCTGAACAGAAGTGTCTACATAATTCTTGTTCTTAATTATATTTCTTCTAAAATCATATCGCATATCCATTCCATAATACTCAGCAAGTTCCTTCAGAATCAAATGCAAAGGCAACTCCATTTTATGGACATGACGATTTCCAACCGTAAAAACAAGAAGTTTTCCGGGTTTGATAATTGGCGCAAGGTTCTTAATAACTTCAGAAAAATCAAGAATAAAACTTGCTACCTTCCTTGCTTTTTCTGTCATTTTCTCAGATAATAACAACTCAAAAAAATGTTTTAGTTCACTTGATGTATTCAGAATGCCGCTTTGTGTGAGCGTTTCTAATGGGTAATTAATCCCCCCAAGACTGTCACGATCAATTTTACTTAGGCTTGCTACAGTTTCTAAGCTAATTGCCTCATGTATATCGCCTAATGGTATCCATCTCAAAGGAAGGACAGAATACTGCCCATACGTTATAGTTGTTGCATTGTCGCCGTAAGGAGGAGATGTAATGACCAAGTCAACGCTGTTTTCTGCAAAGCGTCTCCTGTCACGGAGGATGGCTCTTGCATCCCCGCAATAGAGACGTTCTGTTTCATATTGTCTTAGACGCTTAAACTCCAATACGGCATTTACATTCGATGTTAACTTTTTCCTAAAACTCTGAAGACAATCATAATCAGTATCTCGAATCGTTTCTTCAAGCTTAATATGTAACTTAAAGGTGCTTGTACGTGCATTATCAGCTTGCTTTGCAATTTCAGCAAAAGTTACCCAAAACAGTTTCCTGTATTTTAGGTCAGGCTCCTGAAGTATGCAAATTCTGATTTTACTTAGGTCTTGAATGACTGAAGGCACATACCACTTTGTAATTCCGTCAAAACAAAAGTTCTCTATACTTTTATCGCGAAGCAGATCAATTCTCCGCAGTAGCTGTTCCGATTTCACTAGCAGGGTACTCTTGGCGTATTTCTGCATTTTCGATAAAACGGTTAAATATGATAATGGGTTAATATCAATACCTATGACATTAAGTCTGCGTGCTAACCCTTCTACCAAAATAGTCCCCGAACCCATAAATGGATCAAGAACATTATGAATATCAGGATCATGTTTCAGAACCAAATCGAACATCTCTCCCTGCATATTTGGCACCATAACCGCAGGGTACTTAATCATTGAATGAACATGCTCACGCTTGTCATTTTTCCTAAAATCCCAGTAAGCTTCAATGCTTTCTCTGGACTTTAGATCAGCAATTAAATCAGATATCGCCATGCAGATTCCTCCTTTCACAATATTATTGCAACCTATTTATTCAGGAAAGCAATTTCTAATGAATTCGCAGTTTATGCCCTGGCAATATACTTTCCCCTTAGATGGATCAGTGGTTGTTACCTTGGCATAAGTAGATGTGCGAATAATCTCATGGCAATCCTTAAGTTTCTTTTCAAAGACATCCTTGTCGGCTTGTTCAATGGGTATGCGTGTGGGATTATTATTATTAAAGTCATACGACTCGATAAAGTCAACCCTGTCCCCCGTTAAGCTCTCGAAGCCAAGAACGTATACCATGAGTTGGTTCTTAATCTGTTCTCTTGATAAAACTTCAGAACTAGACTTGAAATCAACGATTGTTATCGTATTGTTCAAGCTATCTCTTACCAAGTCTATTCTTCCATCAATGAAAAGGTATTCATTGATACTATAATCAATAGTTTTTTCGGAAAACAAAATATTGGTAAAATTTGATTGGTTGTTGACAATATAGCTACGTAGATGTTGGAACGCTTTTACTTTCATAGCATCAACAAGCAATTTTGAACCATACGGGAGATACAAATACCTATCAACAATTCCTTGAATAATTTGATCAGTAAATGTTGGAATTTCTTTGTAATGCTTGTGTACATAATCCAACATGTTATGTACAGAGCGGCCATATCCCATTCGTATGTTAAGTGGCGAATGGAATCCAAAGACGTTGAGCATCTCGAACTTAAACGGACAGTCAAACAGATCTTTAAGCAACGAGAAATTAAGGGTAATCACCTCATCTGACGAGAATTTCTGATCCTGAGAAGTTGGATAAACAGTATTCAAACACAACCCCTGATAGGCATATTGCGAGTTCTTGGCCTCGACAAAAGGTTGTGCAGGTTTTTTATATGTCTTACCATTGCCGAATGGTTGCGGCGATCTCGTCATGAAAAGGAACTTTTCGCTACGAGTTATGCCCACGTAAAACAGCCTGCGGTAACTTTCGGTATCATTCTCATACGCATGTTCAATTGTTGTGTCATTAAAAATACCCCAAGCGCTTGTGCCACCAGGTTTCTTTGGCGGGAATATCCCGTTTTGAGTTAAAAAGGGCAGGAAGACAACGGGAAATTCCAGTCCTTTTGACTGATGATATGTCATTATGCGTAAACTACGGATAGTTTTGAAGTTTGGGGATAACCACCCTTCTGGATAAATAGTTGGTGCATCATCGCGGAGAAACGTCTGAAAAGCCCGCAATTTATATATCGGGCCCATATCGAGATAAATCTTCTCAAAATCGTTGATTATCTCTGTAAACTTGCCCCAATTATATAGTGTTTTTTCATCCTGTGGATGGGCTATTAGCTGAAGATCAGCAAAAAGATTCTTGAGGTTTTGCTGAATCGTGTATTCGTAATCATCTGTCTCGTGGAAGAACGCAACAAAGTCCAGAATAACATGCTCTATTTCCTTAGCATCCAATGGCGAGTATCTTGTCCATTTTTGAATTAGGGTCGCATCTATTTGTATGTTGACCTTAGAAAATGTGGTTTTTTCATAAGTATCAATAAGCGCAAAAATCTCATTAAATGTAGCGCAGACCGCTTGAATTTCATCAGCTTCAAAGAGTTTTTGTGTTCCTTCAACAATAAAATTAATTCCGTTATCCTGCAATGCCTGAATCAATTCCGGAATCTTCTTAACTGAACTGACAAGGATAACCATATCATCGTAATTAAGCCCATACTTTTTGCAGTCTTTTGTATATTCCGCACCGAACAATTGCTTTATCTTCGCGACAATAAAATTAATTTCAGAAGTGCGGTCATCAAAATCGTATGCAACAATATCCCCTGTAGCATAGACTTGCGTATCATTGCTGTTCATTTGCTTGGCAAGCCGATTTTGGTTGTTAATAATCACTTGCCTTGCGACATCAGTAATTCCTCGACTACTACGGAAATTAATGTCTAAATCCTCTCTGCAAACATTAGAATAACGGGTTTGAAAATCTCGAATATATGTCAGATTGCTTCCGCGCCAATGATATATCGTCTGGTCGTCGTCCCCGACAACACAAATCAAAACGCCTTTGCTGTAAAAATAGTTCAAAATTCTCTCCTGAGCATCGTTTACATCCTGATACTCATCCACAATCAGATGCTTGACCGTCGATGTGATATATTGGTCAAAATAGCCTTTCTCAAGCAAAGCAAGAGTTTTTACGATGATAGATGTATAATCGAATTTGCTTTTTAAATCGAGCGTTTGCTCGTATTTTCTAATATACTCCTGAAGTGTAACGTTCAGTTTTTCAACTCCATATTCACGGGCGATATCTAAAAATGTCTTGTAAGCACTTATTGCTTCTTGGAGTTTGCTGTTAGCCATACCTTGATATGCTAAGGCATAGGGCGCGCCATGTTTTCGATGATACTGAATATCATAGATTCCGATGTCAGCTCGGAATCGTTTCATAAACAGACGTGTTTGAACTTCTTCAAGCAACTCATAGTTTTTATAATCGTCGCTGTAGTTTTGAAGCAGATAATAGCAGTAGCCGTGAATAGTGCCTATATACATATCTGCAAGCCCTTCGAGGCTGTTGTTTTCTTTTTCGTATTCCTTATAGATCTTTTGCTTAAGTGAAGCAGCTGCCTTTTTAGAATAGGTGACCGCAACAATATTCTCAGGCTTTACGCCCGGCTGTTGGAGTAGATTTAAAATTCTAGCAACCATGGTAGTTGTTTTGCCAGAACCGGCACAAGCCACCATTTGAAGGTTTAAATCCACTGTGTTCACAGCATTCTGCTGACTGGTTGTTAAAGCCACGAGAATACCTCCTGTCGTTTGATGTATTAATTATATCGAAGATGGACGGACTTATCTACGATTAATGCCTTCAGATTATGTCAGTCCCCCTGAAAGCCGCGTCAGCACCACCTGTTTTATCAGGTCAATCCGCTCGCTGAGTATTATAGCTATACTCAAAACCCACCAGATAGCTACGTATTATAGGCATTTTACCCCATTCAGCTAGCTTCGCTTTAATAAACGATAGACATAACTCTACCATTACTACTATCCTATATAATCCAGATATTTTCCAGGGGAATCATGTCGTAATCTGTCGTAATTAAATATTTTGCATAAAATAAAGCAGAAGTACATCCCTAACATTATAGGATTGTTTCTGCTTTTTTTACTTTTCATACTTTACCTATATAAAAAAGAGAACACCGTATAAAATACGACATTCTCTCATCATTGCCCAGTCTTAAATTTGCTTCATACTGCGTAATATAGACATATCTAAACACTCTAGTCAAAGCACTGTGTAAACATGTCTACACACTCCATATCCAGTACAACCGAAACATCAATTTTATCTCTCAGCACCTTATTTTTAAAATCATCACCATCCTTGGTGAAATAGTATATCGCGTAAAATACTGAAATCTCAGCATTTCTACGTATCTTTCCTTTGCATTCCTATTACTCACTCCACATGATTTGTAAGGGCGGTTTCTTTTGACATTCTAAATTCCTCCTTTCACGTATAAAAGTCGCTTACTCCATCATTGAATTAAAGTAAGCTGCTTCTTTATTTTCAGGCATGAAAAAGGGCGTCCATTTCGGAACACCCACAGTTTGGTATACTTGTCTATATTCCACTTTATTCTCCAACTGCTTCGGTTATGAAGTCCTGCATACAATCGTCCATGTCCAGCATGAGAGAGAACAGAAAGTATTGCCGAGCCTCTGGATGGGTTGCCAGCAGTTCTACGTCTTCTAGGAATTCCATTCCAACAATACCATATAGGATTCGCAGGATATCCAGCATTTCTCTTTCCCGTTCCTCGCTACATAGATGGGTGAAGATGCCCATAATCCTGCCCATTGTCCCGGTATCATAGCCAGAGAATGTCCAGATGGTTTCAAACAATGGGGCGGTCATAGCCCCGGATATGAGGTTAATTTTATCTTGGCTGATTTCTTTTTTGGAAGTGAGGATTCCCTTCTTTATGAGCACGTCATAATTGATGTTATTTTCGGTCATGATCTTTGCCTCCTTTTCAATCACACGTTTTTCCTTGTTTTTTCTCATAGGCTTTTATTGCCGTCCGTACAGTTTGATAACATTTTTACAACAATTCTAGAAAACCGTTGTTTTGTATATGGAAAAAAAGGATGGATTTTGATAACAATTCGGATAACACTGATAACAATTTGGACATGGGGTTATTTTTCCGCCATAAGAAGAACATAAAAAAACCCACACAAACATAGTGTTTATGCGGGTTTCCGCGTTCTGAATGGCGGAGGAGGTGGGATTCGAACCCACGAGCCCGTGAGGGCTACCTGATTTCGAGTGCAACGATGAAATGAGAATGTAGTGGAAGTTAGCAGTAAATCCATGTAGATAAAGGCCCCCGAAAATCTGTAGAATCAGGGTTTCCGGGGATTTTTTTCGTGTCTGCAAGGAATGTTGAGCACTCCAAAAAATCAACGAAAAAATTGCATCCGAACCCGTTTTGGATAGAACTCGGATAGAACTCAAAAATTCTATCATTATTAACACAAAGATATGCTTTCACCACTTGCCGTTGACAAATTTAAGAAAGTGAGTGAAGCAAATGAATTTTAATGAATATTGTTCTTCTGAAATTGATCGTTATCCTGAATATGTCACACAAAAAGAAATGTGTGCCATCTTAGGTATTTGCAAATCAACAGCCTATTCAATCCAGAAAAAAGGCATGATTCCCTTTGAATATGTAAGCACATCAGAAGGAAGAAGGCAACGGATAAAGATTACAGACATTCTGCTATATCAATATGAAAAGATGTGCTTTGACGAAATAGAAAATGAATATATTGAAGGTTTGCGCCGTTATTATCAAAAACAATTGCATGACTTCCGTCAACTGCTACTGGTTCCTGATGTAATGCGTTTTACCGGATATTCAAAATCAGCAGTAAACAATTGGATACTGCGTAATGAATTGAAACCTTTAAGCTATAAAAACAAGCGGCTACAATCATTCCACCGAGGTAAAGGAACGCTTATAACGAAAGATTCATTCCTTAATTTTTTAACTGGCCCGTATTATCGAAGCATAACGAGAAAATCAGCCGTACATAAAGAGCAAGCCAAACAATATGAGCAGCTCTTTGGCACTTTCATGTCAAAGCGAGGTGCTGTTAATGTCTGACTATAGCTTTCTCATAAATAGGTATCCCGAATTTGTAACGAAAGATCAGTTTTATAGGATATGCCACATAAGTAAAAATACAGCGCGGTATTATCTGGAGAATGGCGTTATTCCTTGCATTGATTCTGGGAAAAAGACACGCAGGTACAAAATTGCAATAAAAGATATTGTTCTCTTTTTAGAAGACAGGGATAAAAATCCTGAAAAATACTATCTGCCAAATTATTATAACAACCCGTTTTTGCCGAGTGAAATTAGGCAGTATAAAGCCAAACCACGCCCTGATAGCTATAAATATGTTTACAAGCTAAAAGGCATAAAAGAGGTCAAGGATTATCAGAAATATCTTGAACAGCAATTTGCAGATTATCCAGATATGATGACCAGTTTGCAAATACAACAAGTCACCGGACATTCAAAAAGTACAATAGTATCATGGTGCAAATCCGAAAAGGTAAGATATATCAGGCATCATAATGCTTACCTTCTACAAAAGAAGAGTGTTATTACCTATTTATTCAATCGGGAGTTGCAACAATGAAGATTAAGCCATTTGTTCTGTTGTAGAGCAAGTGGCTTTTTTATATGAAAGGAGGAAATTAAAAATGTCTAAAGTAATCGCCCTTGCCAATCAGAAAGGCGGCACTGGGAAAACCACGACGACGGTCAATCTTGGGATCGGTCTTGCGGCACTAGGTAAAAAAGTCCTACTGGTGGACGCAGACGCCCAGGGGAATCTGACGGATTCATTGGGCTATCAAGAGCCGGATAATCTACCTGTTTCACTGGCTATCGTACTGAACAAAATAATTGATGAAAAGTTCAGTAAGCCGGACGAAGGTATCCTTCAACATGCGGAAGGTGTTGACCTGATGCCTGGCAACATTGAACTGTCTGCTATTGAGGTATCACTGGTCAACACTATGAGCCGGGAAACGGTACTACGCACATATATCAACACGGTTAAAGACAAATATGACTATGTGTTGATCGACTGTATGCCCTCTCTTGGTATGATGACCATCAATGCCCTTGCTGCTGCGGACAGCGTAATTATTCCCGTTCAGGCCCATTATCTGCCCGCTAAAGGAATGACACAGCTTTTGCAAACCATTGCCCGTGTGAGAAGGCAAATCAATCCCAGGCTTACCATTGATGGTGTGCTACTAACAATGGTGGATAACCGCACCAACTTTGCAAAGGATATTTCCTTTATCCTGCGGCGGGACTACGGCGACAAACTGCGAGTATTTCAAACGGAAATCCCCCTGTCCATCCGGGCGGCTGAAACAAGCGCGCAGGGAAAAAGCATCTATGCGTTCGATCCGCACGGAATAGCCGCCAAAGCCTATCAAGCCTTTACAAAGGAGGTGCAGGACATTGGCGAAAAGCAGCGCAAGAGACAGCATCAAGCTGACCTCGGTAGATGAACTGTTTTCCACGGAGGAAAGCCGCGCAGATAGTCAGCGAGAAAAGGTGCTGGATATTCCCCTGTCGGAAATCAGCGATTTTCCCAACCATCCTTTTAAAGTGAAAGCGGATGAAGCCATGCTGGAAATGGCCGACAGCGTAAAACAGTACGGTGTTTTAGTTCCCGGCCTTGTGCGACTGAAACCGGATGGTGGCTATGAAATGGTTGCCGGACACCGTCGCAAAAAGGCAAGCGAGCTTGCAGGCAAGGAAACAATGCCCTGTATTGTCCGTGAATTAGACGACGATGCCGCCACAATTATCATGGTTGACAGCAATCTACAACGGGAAAGCATACTGGCGAGCGAAAAAGCCTTTGCCTATAAAATGAAGCTGGAAGCCATGAAACGTCAGGCAGGTAGGCCAAGTAAAGAAAATTCTACCCAAGTTGGGCAGGATTTAAAGGGAAAGTATTCCGTTGAGATTTTAGGCGAGCAAGTTGGTGAAAGCAGAAATCAAATACAACGATATATCCGCCTAACTGAACTTACACCGTCACTTCTTGAAATGGTGGACGAAAAACAAATTGCCTTTAATCCTGCTGTGGAGCTTTCATACTTAACCGAAAAGGAACAGCAGGCCCTATATAACACCATGCAGTCGGAGGACTGCACCCCTTCTTTGGCACAGGCGCAAAGGATAAAAAAGCTCAGTCAGGACGGCAGGCTAAGTGTAGATGTCATCTTTTCCATTCTTACCGAGGAAAAGCCCAATCAAAAAGAAAAACTCAATATCCAGCGTGAACGCATCGACCGCTTTTTCCCTAAGAACTTTACCGAGAAGCAAAAGGAGGACTTAATTGTCCAGCTGCTGGAAAGCTGGTATAAGAAGCGGCAGCGGGAGCAGGAACGATAAAACACAATATGATCGTGACACATGCCAATTCGTTCTCATGAATGAGGACGTTTTTTTTATGCCCTTTTTGAAAGGAGGTGCTTCCATGTACTTTACAGAAGGGCGGCTGCGCGCATACGAGCGCATAATGCAGGAAAAACCGAAGCATGACCATGAGTTTTCTGCAAAACCAGTGAGGGATGAGGATTGTAAGCAATGCCGATACTTTGACAAGCATAGTGGAAAATGCAGCAAAGAAAAATGTGTCATCCCTGATGATTAGCAGGCAAATATTTTACACCAGGGGGGTAGTCTGTCCTTTTGCTTGTAGGTGTCGCGCAGCGGCTTTGCGGTTTCCCCCTCCCCACACCCCTCCCCTAAAATTTTACCAGCCGAAAAAGAAATATATCTGTCTTTCGGCTGGTAATACCGTGAAATTCATGTAGAAAGGAGCCCTTTATGAAACAAACAACACAAAAGAAACCCAAAACCTTCCGTACCCTGATCCGGCGAATCCATATCAGCCACAAAACAGTAAGGGAGGAAAGTAATGAGCCTGCTGCAAGGAGGAAAAACGAAAAGCAGGAAAACCACTCTCTTTTCTTTTTCGGCCAGTAATGGTGCTCTCTGTGAAAACATAGGGAGCTTTTTAATTCATCACAACGGAAGGAGGCAAAAAGAGTTTGAAGATATTGAAAAACCGGATATTTCTAAGCGCCCTCTGCATCATTGTGGCAGCAGCCGTTTCCTTTGTGCTTCTGCCAAGGTTTTACGAGAATAAGGACGCAACCGTCATGGTTCTGCGGGCGACGCAGGACATCCCGTCAGGAACCAGGATAGAGGATAAACACCTTGTACAGATGGAGGTTGGAAAACTCGGCCTGCCGGAAGGTGTCATCAACGACAAGTCCCAAATTGTCGGTAAAATCGCACAGACCGACATTTTCAAGGAGGACTATTTTTCCCAAAAAAAGCTCGGCGAATATCTTGCCGATGAAAAGCTAGACCATATAGCCAAAAACAATCAGCGCCTTATCACCATCAGCGTACCAAGCATCGCTGCAGGGCTTTCCTCCCATTTGCAAAGCGGTGATATCGTGACAGTGGCCGTGTTTATAACTAAGGCATCGGACGGTCAAAGCGCCTCTCCACAGGTAATCCTGTATCCCGAACTGAAAGGACTGGAGGTTTACAGTGTGGAAAATGCCCGTACACAAAGCACTACTCAAGTCCGGGAGCAACAAGCGGAAGGCCAGTCATCCTCCGGTGACCCAGTACCTAAAGCCGTAACCCTAGTTGCCACCGAAGCCCAGGCCACAAAGCTCATCGAAGCCGAATATACGGGAAAATTGCATCTAATCTTTGAGAAAAGGGGTGCAAGCCATGAGCGGTAAAATCATTGCCGTTTGGGGAGGAAGCAATAGCGGGAAAACCACCTTTGCAGTGAATCTGGCCTGCGCCCTTTCCACCCGTGATCGTCTGGTGGGCCTTGTATCCTCCAATTTGACCTGCGGAGATCTGCAAATCTTTTTCGGTCAGAGCATTCCCCCCAAAAAGGGACTGTTTCAGGCTTTGAATGAGGATAATCCCAACATCGGAGAGAAATTTACGGAATACGGGGAAATAAAAAATTTGTTTTTCCTGTCCGCACCCACCCACTATACCGGGCTTCTCTGCGATGCCGTTACCCTCCGGGAAGCGGAACGGATGATGAATGCCGCATCCCTGGTTTTTGATATTCTCATCGTGGATGGAGCCGCAGAGGTGACCAATCCGGTATCTGGCGTGGGATTGTGGCTGGCCGAAAGGATATATACCCTGCATAAGCCGTCCGTGGCGGCGCAAATGTGGCATGATGGCATTTCGGATTTTGTACGGGAGCTGCATATTGCCGACAAGCAGACCCATATCCTACAGCTCCCCAATGGCGAGTTTGATGACAAGACCTATCGAAGCATGACGGAACTTCCTTTTGCCTATGAGCTGCCCTATATAAAACGGGCAGGTGAACTGGAAAACGCCGGGACGCCTATCTATTTCTTTCAAGACAGAACATGCAAGCGCTACGGCAAGGTACTGGAGCAAATAGCAAAGGGAATCTGCGGAGGTGAAGCATCGTGAACAACAGGTTTTCCGTCAACGACCTGATTTACCGGGCCAACAAGCGGCGCTCCGACAGCGGAGAAAGCAATTTGGAAGCCCAGGATTACGGCGAAATTCTGGATAAGCTGCAACGGATCATAGCCAAGAACCATTCCGCAGAACTGGCACAGGTGCTGTATTCGGAAGAAGCCGAGGGCAAGCTCAAGGACCTGATCATGCGCTACCTGAACAGTGAGCATATGGTGGCAAAGGGCATTCAGAACATTTCCGAGTTGGTGGATATGATCTACGATGATATGGCCGGCTTGGGGCTTTTATCCCCCTACCTCCAGGACAGTGACGTGGAGGAAGTCAACGTTAACGGCTATAACGGCATCTGGGTGCTGTACAAGGACAAAAAGGTGCGGCTGTCAAACACCTTTGCCAGCCCGGAGGCTTGCGCCAACATCGCCAAAAAAATGAGCCGCTTCGGGAATGTTATATTGGACGGCAGCAAGCCCATCGGAGACAGCTTTATCGCACGGGGCATCCGCATGTCGGGAGCCATTGAGCCCTGTGTCGATCCCGATGCCGGAGCCATCGCTTCGGTCAGAAAGCAAAAGCCGTCCTACATCACAAGGGAAAACCTCATTGGCTGGGAAACAGCCACGCCGGAGGAATTAGACCTGCTTACGCTCTGCGTCAATAACGGCATATCGGTGGCCATTGCCGGAGCCACCGGCAGCGGAAAAACCTCTGACATGGGATATATTTTGAGCTGCATCTCAAAGGACAAAAGGATAATTACAATTGAAGATACCCGTGAATTGACCCTGGCGCAGTTTGATGATAACGATGTGATGGTAAACGACGTAATTCACCTTCTCACAAAGGAAGAACCCAACCCCGTCACCATGCTGGATTTGTTGAAGCTCTCCCTGCGGCTTCATCCCACCGTTCTTGTTCCCGCCGAAATGAGAGGAAAAGAAGCCTTAACGGTGCAGGAAGCTGGACGGACGGGGCACACCATCGTCAGTACACTGCACGCCAACAGCGCTAGATCCGCTTATGACAGAATCCTGACCATGTGCCTGGAAGCCGGGACCTCCCTGTCGGAGGAAAGGCTCTTGAAAAACATCGTGGAAGCCTTTCCCATTATGCTTTTCAAAATGCAGCTCCCCGACAAATCCCGCAAATACATGGAAATCTTTGAAGCCACGGGAGTAAAGGACGGTGAGGTCACCGGCAGCACCCTTTTTAAATTCGTGGTAGACCACTATGAAAAGGACGAAACCGGAAGGATTACAAAGGTCATAGGAAACCACCGGCGTATGGAAAACATTTCTTACGCTCTTGCCGAACGCTTGCTGGTCAATGGCGTTGAGCTGACAGAAATCCGCCGTTTTGCGGGTAGCGGGTACAGACCGGAAGGAGGTTAGAAATGAGCATTCAAATATCCCTTATCCTGGTATTTGCTCTCATCAGCGTGTCACTTTTCCTCCTGTTGGGACTGAACCCCTTTACAACAGAGCAGAACCTGCTAAAAAAACGACGTCTATACCTGGCGGGGGCAAAGCTGAAAATCACCGAGCGGATTGCCATCCGGTTTCAAACCCTGTTCAGGCAAACCGGATGTACTCAAAAGAAATATTTAGTTATGACAGGCGCGTCAGTAGCAGGCGGATTTTTGGCCGGGCTTATGCTGTTTAACAGTGTCGAGCTGGCGGCAGTAATGTCGGTATGCCTGACCCCTGCCCCCTTCTTCTACCTGACCGTAAAAAGCGCCACAGCCGCGCGGGAGGAAATCGAGGGGCTGGAAAACACCATGTCTATTATCACCAATGCCTATGCAGGGTGTGACGACATCATCAAAGCCGTGGAAACTTATGTGGAAGAAAAAAACCGGTACATCCCGGCTCACCTGAGAAGTCCGACGGCCTTTGACGAATTTGTATCGGAAATCAAGCTCATCAACCCGAATGTAGAACACGGATTGTACCGTCTGGCGGCAAAGATCAAAAACCGATATTTTGCCGAGTGGGCAAAAATGCTCATCCTCTGCTATCACGACCGGCGGTTGAAATTTGCTTTGTTTCCCATCATCAAAGCCATGAACGACGCAAAGTCCATGCAGATCGAAAGCGATGGCATGATGGTCCGAGTCTGGCGCGATTACCTGATGACGGTGGGATTAATGCTCAGTGTCATCCCCATGATGCGCTTTTCCAACGCAGATTGGTTTTCCATCCTGACCCAAACCACCATCGGCAAGCTGCTGATTGTTATTATGCTGCTGACCGCCCTGGCGACGGCATTTTATGTGATGAAGATTACCAAACCTGTTAACAGATAGGAGGTTCCAAGTTGTTTTATCAGCTCATCGTCTTTGTCCTGCTGACTGCAGCAGGATTTTTAATTTGCCGGCAACTGCTTAAAATTCCGAAGCTGAGCATGAAGAAAAATATCAAAAATCTGCAAACCGAAAAGGAGAAAACGGGCCAAAGGCTGTTAAACCGCTTTGTCATGCCCCTTGTCAAGCCGGTATCCCGATGGATCAGGCTTGATCCAGCAAGGGAAGCGAAGCTGGCGTCCACGCTAAGACGCGGAGGGATTGACCTCACACCCAGGGAATATCGAGCCAGGGCACTTATCTGCGCTTCCTTCACCCTTCTGCTCCTGGTTCCGCTTTTGGCAGTCGGGGCAAAAAGCATTGTGCCCGTCATTCTCATTTTTTCCATTGTGATCTATTTCCATTTTACGACGGACTTTAAAGATAAACTAAAAACGAAAAAGGCATTTATCGAAGCGGAACTTCCAAGCTTTGTCCGTTCCATCCTGTATAAGCTGGACGATATCCGGGAAGGCAGCCAAAAAACAGTCGTACAGGTGGATTTGATCCAGATATTCGAGGATTACCTAATGGTTGCAAGCGATGTGTTCCGCTACGATGTTTCGGTTTTGGTCATGGAGATGAAGGCCAAGAATATTGAAACAGCCCTTCGGAATTTCAATGAACGCATCGGTCTTACGGACGTGTCCTTTTTGGTCAATGCCCTTATCGGACTGTACCGAGGCGAGCATCAGGGCGAAGCGCTGGCCTATCTTGCCCGAGATATGGACGTCAAAGCTAAGGAAGCCTTAAAGAAAAAGCTGAATAAGCTGCCCGGCAAAATCAAAATAGCGTCCATCCCATTGGTGGCTGTAACCCTGGCCACCTTGCTCTACGTTATCGGCTCCCACCTAATCAGGTCAATGGGGGGCCTTTTTTAATGTGAAAACGGGGCAACCCTTTTTCAAAATACATTTTCAGGAGGTATGACCGATGAAAAACAAAACAACCGCAATCCAAATCACCGGAGAAAGGAGAGAAAATACCATAAAGAAAAGAATCGCCAACACTCTTTCAAGTGCCAGAGGACTTCTAAAAAGCGAGTCCGGCGACCAGATGACCGGCTGGCTCATTGTCGTGCTGGTTGTCGTCGTAGTGGGCGCTGTATTCATGACACTGTACCAGGGTTCCATCACCAGCATCTGGAACAGCATCGTTACCAAAATCACCAGCCTTTTGAGCTAACAATACTTGCAGCCGAAAAGGCTACGGCAACAGGGGGGAGAATCGTTCTCCCCTTTTTCCTTTGAACCAAAATCAAAAAAACTGATATGGAGGTATTTGTTATGATGACTACTTTAAAAAACAAAATACAGAGGATGGGACTAAAAACAAGAAAGATTCTTGCAAGCAAGTCCGGCGACCAAATGACCGGCTGGCTCATTGTTGTCCTGATCGTGGTAGTTGTGGGTGCAGTATTTATGACGCTGTATCAGGATTCAATCACCACTATCTGGAACAATATCGTCACTAAAATTACCGGCCTTTTGAGTTAACAGTATTTAAAACCGAAAGGCAAAAACACCGGGGGGAGCATCGCTCCCCTTTCCCATGAAACCAAGATAAAAAAACGATATGGAGGTATTTATTATGATGGCAACTTTAAAAAACAGAATTCGCATGGCAGGACTAAAAACCATGAACGTATTGGCAAACAAATCCGGCGACCAGATGACCGGCTGGCTTATCGTCGTCTTGATTGTCGTGGTAGTAGGCGCAGTGTTCATGACATTGTATCAAGGCTCCATCACCACCATCTGGAACAGCATCGTCACCAAGATCACCGGCTTATTAAGCTGATGGCAGCATTGCCGGGTATATTTACTCACAGGGGAGGTGCAAGCAGATGAACAGGAAGCACCGGGGCATATGGGGGAGAAATTCTCCCCCTCAGCCTTTCAAAAAGCTGCTTTTGGGTAGAAAGGGCAGCGCCTATTACGAGCTGATTATCAAGACGCTGGTGGTGATTACGCTCATGGCCACAGTGATGTCCTTTCTGAGTATCTTTACCGCCTATTTGAACTTGAACCATATGTGCCGCCGTGTTGTCCGGGTGGTTGAGCTGGAGGGACAGGTATCGAACAACGCCTACGACGTCTTTTACCGGCGGAAGGAGCAGACCGGCCTTTCGCCGGAAATGACCATTGAGAATGTGGAGTATTGCGACGGAAGCCAAAAAATCCAACTGCGGGATACCTTTACTGTGACGATGACAGACAGCTATGCCTTTACCCTATTCAAACCGTCCTTTACGCCGCCTGTTCAGATCAATATCCCCATGAAGGTAAGCATCACCGGTATGTCGGAAAAATACTGGAAGCTATCGGAATGAAAATGCCGGAAAGGAGGGAAAACCTGTGGGCAATTTCAAACGCATTATGAACAACCGGAAGGGCGACGCTTTTGTGTTTATCCTCATCCTCGTCTTTTTTATTCTCACCCTTGCCGCTATCCTGATCGAATACTTCCGCATGGAAAGTCTTTACCAGCAAGTGGAATACGTGCTCCAGCGCGGGGTAAACGACTCTGTAGAATACGCCATGCTCGACGAATACCGAAGAGACGGCTATTCACGGATGGACAGCGCCCTTGCCGAGGAAACGCTGTACGAATATTTGCACGAAAGCATGGGACTGAACCCGGAAATGGACAAATATGCCAATGGGCAATGGGTTTATGAGCTTGAAATTGAAAGCCTGGAGGCCACCGATGACCCGCCCCGGCTGACGCTGAAAGGGACACTGAAAACCCGCAGCATTTTCGGCTTCCTGACCGGCGAGGTTCGGCTTCCCTTTACCATCTCCAGCGTCAACAACAGAATCGAGAAAGGAGGTTCCGAATGAAACGAAAGTATATTTTAGCCATGCCGCTTGTATTTATATGCTGTCTGCTCTTTTCCGTCAAGGCGTTTGCCGCATCGAACAGCGACATTGAAATCAATGTCACTTCACCCATAGACAGCCTGCAAAGCGAAAGCGGCGTGGTTGCCGTGGAGCAATTCCCGGCACAAATTCCCGTGAGTGTCACAGCAAAAACCGGTACGCTCACAAGGGTTCAATTGGAGTATGGCGGCCATAGCCGTGAGATAACGCCGGAATATATTCTGACCGTCGAAAGCAAGAAGGCTTCCGGTCCTTATACCATCACCGCCAAAACGGACCAGGGAGCCGTCCTCACCGTCACGGCCAATGTGGTATCTCAAGTCAAAGCCATTTATGACACCCGCTACCGCACCATAGGCATGAACGTAAAGGAAATCTATGAGGGCGAAACACTGCTGAAATCCTTTCAAGAGCCACAGCGTATCGATCTTGTGAACGCCAATACCGTTGCCGACCACGAGCAGGAACGGATTGCCGGTTGGATTGATAAATATGACGGAGGTACTTACACGCTAAAGGGTAGTCTGGTCGTGGAAATTTACGGTTTTTCTTCCGGCAAGCTCTATGGAACCTATGATACGAACATGAATTTTGAACCATTGACTACCAGCTATGGCTGGACGGAGAAAGCCCTCATTGCCTTTGAAACCATGCGAAACACGGAAATCACCTATCAGGCTCCAGTAAAAATCAACATTGATGCAACCTGGTGTGATGAAAGCAAGCAAGAGGTTTATGGAAAGCTCTCAGCCCAGGACAAGGGAGTGCCGGAGCTTCTTTTCCCATATCAGACTACCTCCGTCACCTTTTCCAAGGACGACATCCTCCTGTCCCGCAATTTTATCTATTGCGGTCTTGAATGGGACTACACGCCGGAGAGCGCCGAATATACCGATGGAGAAAGTAGTACACAGACCTCTATTACGCAAAAAATTAATTACAAAATTCCCACCGCAGACTTCTATTTCAAGTTCAAGGCTTGTGACGGAAACGACCTGTCGGTTGCCATCCGCGCCCCTGCCACGGTCTACCGGGGGGACAGCTATTCCTTCACCGTAGTTTTTATGAACAGCGGAAATAGTCCGGCTTATGATGTACCACTCAAAGGCACGGTGGACGATGACCTGATCAAAGAGATTCCCGCCGTGCAGGACTTCTCACCCAATGAGAGCAAAACCTACACCATCAAACGCAAGGCCGACACTTCTGCTGATGTGATAAACCTGTGGGCGAACATCGGTGTACCGGAGGGCTTTATAGACGGCAATCCCGCCAACAACACAGCCACGGCAATCATCAAAATCATTGAGGAACCTGCACCGGAACCTGAAAAAACGCCTGACCCTGGCAATAATCCCGACCAGCCGGATATCCCGGATAATCCCCCGGATCAGCCGCCTGACTCACCGAAGCTTTGCGACTTGTCGGCAAGCATTCTTGCGCCGTCCACCGTATATGAACATGAGAACTACAGCTATACCGTGAGCTTTACCAACCAATCCGGTACGGAACTGAAAAATGTGCTATTGCGGGGGACATACAACGATACCGCTTTGGCACAAATTCCGAAAACTTACAGTTTCAATCCTAGGGAGACAAAATCCTTCACCATTACAGGCACGGCGGGAAACGCGGGCGAGATATATAACCTGTGGGCCAATATTACAACGCCGAACGGCTTCCGGGACGATAATCCGGCCAACAACACCGCCGTTTCAAAAATCACGGTAGTGAAAAAGCCTTCCGGCAATCCCGACAATCCGCCTGTTAATCCTGACAACCCACCGGACAATCCTGATAATCCCGACAACCCACCGGATAACCCGGACAATCCCGATAACCCAGACAATCCGGATGTACCTTCGGAAAAGCTGTGCGACATATGGGCTAACCTATCCTGCCCGCCCATGGTTTACGAGCAGGAGGAATACAGCTTTACCGTGTATTTTGCCAATTCCACGGACAAAACGTTGTCGGGAGTGAACTTGAACGCTTCCATTGACGGCAAGGCGGTTTTGACAGTGCCATCCACTGCAAATTTCAAAGCCTATGAAACCAAAGCTTACGTCGTCAAAAGCACGGCGGGAGAAAAAGGCACAACCATTCATTTGGCGGCACAGGTATCACCGCCTACAGATTACAGGGATAGCAACACCAGCAACAACCAAGCGGCAGCGGAAATCATGGTGGTAGAACGTCCCTATGACCTGGATGTACAGCGGATAACGCCCGACCAATACAAGGAAAACCAGACGGTCATCAGTACCATCAAGGTATCCAACAAAGGAAGCCTAGACTTTACGCCGGGGCAAAAGGTTTCCGTCCTGTTTGAAATCCCGGAGCTTTCGATCAAAAAGCGTGTTGATGCCGTGGTCATGGAGCAAGACACCTGGAACGTCGTATCGCTCAAATGGAATACCCCCAATGTCCAAGCTGATAAAAACATCACTCTGATCGCCACCATCAACCCCGATAAAGTATTAGACAATGAAACCACTGCCGCCAACAACACCTATACCCAAAATGCCGTCATCAAAAATGTAGCCTATGATGAGCCGGAAGAAAGCAGGACCGTCCCCGCACCGCCGCAAAGAAGCGACCAGCCAAAAGTGACGTGGTGGGAGCAACGCTATGAAAACGGCCAATTTGTATGGCGGCAGTTTTATGCCGAACTGAAAGTCACTGCCGCACTAGACTACGACACCAAGGCAAAGGGCTATCTCAAATCTGGCTACGGCTTTACCATCAGCGTTACTGCTACCATAAACACCAATTACGACAAGCCGGAGCTGATTACCGCCGCCCAGACGGCGGAAGTCTATCTGCCGCAGTACCGCTATGAAACATCCGTACCGTTGATGTCCGACAGTACGAATCATTTTACTTTCCGGGAGAATCCCAGCTCACCGTTCCTGTACAAAAAGCAATATGTTCCAACCTGGTTCCCCGACAACATGGATTATATCGTGCAGCTTTTGGTTACCGACGTGCACACCCCGGGAGGGACCTTATCCAAGTGGGTTACCGGAGGAGAGCTAAAAATTTATGTGGTGGACAGCATGTACGATGATGATGTCACCACGGGGAATTGATAATGGCCACGCTGTTATGCGCCATTCCCATACTTTGGGCAGCAGTAATGGATTATAGAAAGCGGATTATTCCGGATTGGACATGGATAGCCATTCTATTGATCGGAGCTGCATCCGCTTTTCTGCTGCCATATCCAGCCTTACTTGAGCGGATTGTCGGATTTCTGCTGCCGGGATTGTGCCTGTTTTTCCTTGCCGCCAAGTTTGGAGGTGTTGGAGGCGGCGACATTAAGCTCACGGCGGCAATGGGCTTTTGCTTTGGCTTGTACTCTCTTGCGGTCATTCTCTTTATTGCTTTGCTTCCCGCCTGTATCTATGCAAAGGCGACAAAGCAAAAAAGCGTCCCATTGGCCGTATTTCTGAGCATTGGTTTCTTCACGTATGCCGTGGCTCTTTTGATATACGAACTGATTTGCTGTTAAGTAGGAGGTGATTTTGTGGAACTGAAAGCGATACTGGCCATCGTGCTCTGTCTTGTAATTGTCGGTGGTGCGGTGTATTTGCACATCAAGCGGAAAAAGAAATAACGGCAGGATGGCAAAAGGGACGGCAAACCGTCCCTTTTCGTCTGCCTCATAGATTGGAGTGGAAATATCGATGGATGAAGAAAAACGCATGGTGGATACCTACGAGGTAAAACACGCCATTCATGTTGGAGATAAAGAAATCCTTTTTGCGCTGGATGATACCAAAACCGATTATCCGTACATGGTATGCAATTACACCTGGGATAACCCGTTGGGCATCGATCACTATTTTAATGCCTCAGCAAGTGCGGACTACGTTGAAATGATGACAGAATTTACCGACCGCGTACAGGCGCAGCTTGAAGCGATCAAAGCGGAACGGGACAAAATCACCGTTCCCCTGCAGCCTTTCAAGCTGGAGCATTGTATCCCGAATGATTACGGAGAGAGTATTGAAAACAAGGTGGCAGTCATCCGTCCGGAGCGCCTGCGCCCTGAATACCGTACTGCCGACAAGCAGCTTGTACTGGCCACAGGCGGCTTTGGCTCTCATGCCAATTCCCGGGGCCGCGCTGTCTACACTGTCAACCTCTATTCCGGCAAAGAATCACGCTGGAACCGGGAGGATATTTTGGGCACCATCAAGCCGGAGCATCTGCCCGATTGGGCAAAGGAACGGCTCAAACAGATACAGACCGAAAGGCAGGTAAAGCAGAAAAAATATGAGCAGGAACGTTAGGAGGTTTGAACATGGAAAAGGAAATCAATGCAGGTTATGTCATCACCGACCGACTGACCGTGGGAAATGCGGAATTTGTAATCGGTCAGCGTGATGAAGCACCCGCAAACTTTGTGACGTGGAAATGCAGAAAGGGTGAAAAGGAATATTTCTGGGGTCATTACATGAATGACCGCCTGACCGCACTTGTGGATTTATGTAACCGGGCGTTGGATGAAGTCCATTATTTAAAAAGTCTCCAGCAGGAAAAGGATACACCCGAAAAACCAGTACCGCAGCCCCAAAAGAAAAAGCATGGGATAGAACGGTGAGGTGATCAAAATGACATTTGAAATCAGACCCTTTTCCCCGGAGGAAGCTGCCCTGTTTTATTCCAATGACGAAAAAGACAAAGAGCTTGGCTGTATCGGGCACCTGCGAGGGGATTTCGGACACAAGGGCCGGGAGTTTTGGCATACATGGTTTGACCATCAAAGTTCGCTGAATACTCCGGAGTTCAAGTCCGATATTGCCGCTGTCATAAACAAACTACGCACACGAGGGCCTTTGAAGGACTTGGGAACCATGGTGAACTACTGCTATGGACACCGGGAGGCCAAAATACCGGGCGCATGGCATCCCGACACGTACGGCTTTTGTGTGAATACCGACCGATACTGCTATTTTATCCGCTGTTTCCCGCAGCGGGGTGACTATAACTTTTACATCTACTGCTATAAAAATGAAAAGGAACGGCTGAATGAAAAAACTGAGGGCAAATACATACAGACTGCCCCAAAAAAGAAGAGCCATGAGCCGGAACGATAAGGAGGGATAAACGTTGGCAACGAAGCTGCAACTGATTACAGAGCTTTCGGAAAGGACGGCTCACAGCGCCACAAGAAATCCTGTCAACTGGACTTCCTTTCTGAAAACGGCAGCATGGAATTACAAATATCCGTTTCAGGATCAGCTTTTGATTTATGCGCAGCGTCCCGATGCGACTGCCTGTGCTCCCATTGAGCTATGGAATCAGAAGTTTGGCAGATGGGTAAACCGAGGCGCGAAGGGCATCGCCCTCATCGACGACAGCGGAAGCCGTTTAACTTTGCGACATGTGTTCGATGTGTCGGACACCAACAGCCGCTATAACCGCCCCGTTGCGCTTTGGGCGATGCAGGATAGATATGCGGAGTCCGTGAAGGAAACGTTGGAAAGCACCTTTGGTGAGCTTGAAGAAAATAAAGATATTGTGACCGCCTTAATCTCTGCCGCCCGCAATGCCGTGGATGATAATTTCCCCGACTATCTCTCTGATCTGATGTACTTTAGGGAAAATAGCTTTTTGGAAGAGCTGGACGACCTGAATGTGGAAGTAATCTTCAAGGAGATTCTCAAGATTTCCGTGGCTTACATAGCATTAGTCCGCTGCGGCTATCCTGCCGATGAATACCTGAGCTTTGAGGATTTTCAAGGCATTGTGAATTTCAATACGCTGGATACCATTTCGCGCTTGGGTGCGGCCACAAGTGATATTTCCGAAATGGTTTTAAAGGAAATCGGGGCAACGGTCAAGGAACTGCAAAAAGCGGAGAAAAAACAAAACCGTACCTTTGCAAAAAATCAGGATGTACATCACAATGAAAACGTAAAGCAAAACAGTAATTCTGAAAGGGATGGTAAATATGGAACTGACCTACACGCAGAAGGGCGATTATCTGATACCCGACCTGATGCTGCCGAAGGAAGAAACGTACATCGGCAAATATGGGATGTTGCGCAAAACATATCTGAAAAACTACCGGAAAGGAATGTACGCAAGCCTGATGCTGTCGGGCAAACTGAACAGCCACCTGTCGGAAATCGACCGGACAGCGAAGGAGCGCATCGAACAGATCACAGCGAAGCTCTTACAGAGCAGTCCCGCGCCGGACAAGGCGACCGACCCGATGGGCTGGACAGGACACATGAACAACCTACGGCACTCAGCGGAGGAATCGGTGCTGGCGGAGCTGATTTACAATTAACATGGTACGACAGAGAAACGGAGGACAAAAGTCTTCCGTTTTTTCATTCTACGCCGGTTATCAATGAACTCCTGCGCTCTACCCCGCACTTGAAGGTAACCAAGCAAGAAATCGTAGACTTTTATGCCGTTCACGAGGATAGCAACGAGCGTACCGAATACATCAAAAACATTTTTAATAATAACTACACAGAACTGATAGTCAACGGAGATCATCGCGTCGGGTACAAGACCCACCAAAATGTTCTCCATCTTTGGGAGGGCAGCTACGCCGCAAGAACATCACAGAGGTACTATGATTGGGGAGTCATTGCCGGTCACTTCGACAGTATGATTCTGCTGGGTGAATTCCTTGATGAACCGCCGGCATTGCCGTCAGTGCAGCAGCAAATTACCTTGATTGAACAGACGGAGGAAGAAAAATCCTCCGCTTTTTCTATTCCCCAGGAAGCCATTGATACGGTTTTGCGGCAGGGAAGCGGTGTGCAGGACGGAAAGTACCGGATTTATCTGCACTTTCAGCAAAATGCCTCTGCGAAAGAAAATATTGACTTCTTGAAAAAGGAATACGGTATCGGCGGGCGAGCACCTGCCCTGACAGGCACCGATATTCATGAATGGCACGACGGCAAGGGCATCACCCTCACCAGCGGAAAAATCATGGGGCCGGACGCAAAAATTGTATTGCCCTGGGCAAAGGTGCAAAAACGCATTGGCGAATTGATTACCACCGATCGCTACTTAAACAGCAAGGAAAAGGAATATCTGCCCGTTTATGAACAGCAGATGGAGGAACGCCGCCAACAGCTTGCCGAGCAAACCTATGCCCGCGAAATCCTGAACCGGGAACCGGCTCCCTCCGAACCAAAGCCGCCGTCACGAAAGAATGCGAAATATGCCTTCTCACTTGGCGACACGGTGTATCTCGGCACGGACGAATACGAGATTTTATCCTTTGACAGTGGCAAGGTGCTGCTCCGCGACATCAGTTTTCCGCTGTTCAGCAAGGAACTTGCGCGGGATGACTTTGACCGGATGCTGCGGGAGAATCCCTTGAATGACCATCTTATTGCAGCCGGGAAAGTACCAGAGCAACCAGCCGAAGAAAAGGGAACACCATCCCCCCGTACGCTATACCAGGCGTACCTGCCTCAAATCGTCAACAGGATAAGAACCGACGAGATCTACCCTTACCTTCGGGACAGGGATACCGACCCCGACAGTGCCGAACGGGAACTGGGCAGCGCCATCGACCGCATTGTCCTTTCCATGCAGGAGGAGCATCCGGCTTTTTATGAAGCCTATACCACCCTGCCGCAGTTTAAGGAATGGCTTGCCGAGGATGTGTTCCAACGAACCTACCAGGATTACCTGACGGAAAAAAGGGACGTCGTTACTCTTCATGCCGACGACCCCAATGCACCGGAATGGGTGAGGGCAACCAGCGATGTGACCATCACCCACGAGGGCAATACCGTCACCAGCGACAGCGGCAGCGAGAGCGAAAAAAACTATGTGGAATTTGACCTGGAGTTTCCGGACGGCCAAGCCAGGGAAGCGGAAAAGAAACCAGCCGAAAAAGAAATTGCCGTGGGCGTGGAGCTTTCCATTGAGGACCGGCGCTATGCCATCGATAGCATCGACGAGGAAGCCGATACGGTCAGTCTGCGGGACATCACCTTTCAGCGCAACACGGGCTTTCCCATTTTCCGCAGCGAAAGCATCGAGTTTGTGCACGGCGTTTTGGAACAGGCCAAAGAACCCGTATGGCGAAAAACACAGGATGGCGAAGTATCTAAAGTCATCATTGACCTTCAGCCAGCATCCCAAAAGCAGCCCCGCGTCAATTTCCGTATCACCGACGATGAATTAGGGCATGGAGGCGCAAAGACCAAATACGGCTGGAATGTCGCCGCCATACGGCTCTTGAACCAACTGGAAGAACAAAACCGCTTTGCCACTCCAGAGGAACAGGAAATCCTTTCCCGGTATTTGGGATGGGGCGGCCTGCCGCAGGTATTTGATGAACAGAATAGCCAGTGGGCGAAGGAATACGCCATGCTTAAGGAGTTGCTCACTGATGAGGAATATACATCCGCGAGGGCCTCCACCTTAAATGCCCATTATACTTCCCCCACCGTCGTCAAGGCCATGTATGCCTGCCTTGGCAACATGGGCTTCCAGACCGGCAATATTCTGGAACCCGCCTGCGGCATCGGCAACTTTTTCGGCCTTGTGCCGGAGAGCATGAAAAACTCCAAGCTGTATGGTGTGGAACTGGACGGCATCACAGGCCGGATTGCCAAACAGCTATATCAAAACGCCAGCATCGCAGTGCAGGGCTTTGAGGAAACCAACCTGCCCGACAGCTTTTTCGACCTGGCTATCGGCAATGTGCCCTTCGGCAGCTACGGTGTGGCGGATAAAAAGTACGACAAGTACAAGTTTTACATCCACGACTACTTTTTCGCCAAAACGCTGGATAAGGTGCGGCCCGGAGGCATTGTTGCCTTTATCACATCCAAGGGCACGATGGATAAGCAAAACCCCGAAGTCCGCAAGTACATCGCGCAGCGGGCCGAGCTTCTGGGGGCCGTCCGGCTTCCCAACAATGCGTTTTTTGCCAATGCCGGCACGGAAGTCACCACCGACATCCTGTTCCTGCAAAAGCGTGACAGGGTAATCGACATTGAACCGGATTGGGTGCATCTCTCCACCACCAAGGACGGCATCCCCGTAAATCGCTATTTTGCCGACAATCCCGAAATGGTGCTAGGCACATTGGCCTACGACGACCGGATGTACGGCAACAAAAGTGAAACCACCTGTATGCCCTATGAAGGTGCTGACCTCGCAGAGCTCTTGCGCGAGGCGCTGGAAAACATCCATGCGGAAATTACCGAGTATGAACTGGAGGATGTAACCGAGGATGTGGGCACCTCTATCCCGGCAGATCCGAATGTCCGTAATTTCAGTTATACCGTTATGGACGGCGCAATCTACTACCGCGAAAACAGCCGGATGAACCGCGTGGAAACCTCTGTCACGGCGGAGGGCCGGATCAAGGGCATGATTGCTATCCGGGACTCAGTCCGCGAACTCATTGAATACCAGACCGAGGATTACAGCAACGAAATAATCCAGGAACAGCAGTGCAAGCTGAACCGTCTATATGACACTTTTACCGCCAAATACGGACTGTTAAACAGCCGCGGCAACAACATGGCGTTTGCGGATGACAGCTCTTACTGCCTGCTCTGCTCCCTGGAAATTCTGGACGAGAACGGCGAGCTGGAGCGCAAAGCGGATATGTTCACCAAGCGCACCATCCGGCAGCGCACCACTGTGACCCATGTGGATACCGCCACCGAAGCACTGGCCATCTCCATTGCGGAAAAAGCCTGTGTAGATATGGGCTTCATGCAAAGCCTGACAGGGCTTTCCGAGGGACAGCTTGTAAAAGACCTGGAAGGCGTCGTGTTCCGCAATCCCACCCATTTTAACAATGATGGCATCATTCAATATGAAACAGCGGACGCTTATCTCTCCGGCAATGTGCGGGAAAAGCTGCAAACCGCCCGGCAGTTTGCCGAAATGCACCCTGACCTTTATGGTATCAATGTTTCGGCTCTGGAAGCAGTACAGCCGAAGGATTTAGACGCTTCCGAAATTGATGTACGTCTGGGCGCGACCTGGCTTCCCCCGGATGTGGTCAAGGACTTTATGCTTGAACTGCTGGAAACTCCTTATATGTACAGGCGCTATATCGACGTTTTCTATTCAACCTATACCGCCAACTGGAACGTTAAGGGCAAAAACGATGACCGTAGCGACAATATCAAGGCCAATGTCACCTATGGCACTAAGCGTATCAACGCCTACAAGATTATCGAGGACACCCTTAATCTGCGAGATGTGCGCATCTTTGATACCGTTTATGAGGACGGCAATGAAAAGCGCATTCTGAACAAAAAGGAAACGGCCATTGCCCAACAAAAACAAGAAGCCATTAAGGAGGCGTTCCAAGGCTGGATATGGAAGAAGCCCGAACGCCGCGAACGGCTGACAAGGCTCTACAACGACCGCTTTAATTCTGTCCGTCCCCGCGAATACGACGGCAGCCATATCCGTTTTACAGGCATGAACCCGGAAATCTCCCTGCGAAAGCATCAGGTGGACGCGGTGGCACACATTCTGTACGGTGGGAATACAATGCTGGCCCATTGCGTGGGTGCGGGCAAGACCTATGAAATGACGGCGGCTGCGATGGAAAGCAAGCATTTGGGACTGTGCAACAAAAGCATGTTTGTTGTTCCGAATCATCTGACCGAGCAATGGGCTGGGGAGTTTTTGCAGCTTTACCCATCGGCCAATATCCTTGTAGCTACCAAAAAGGACTTTGAAACCAAGAACCGCAAGAAGTTTTGCGCCCGTATTGCCACCGGCGACTATGATGCGGTGATTATCGGGCATAGCCAATTTGAGAAAATCCCCATCTCCGCAGAACGGCAAAAGCAGCAGTTACAGGATCAGATTGCGGAAATCACCAGCGGCATCCGGGAGCTGAAAGAGGAAAAAGGCGAGCGTTACGCCATCAAGCAGCTTGAAAAGACCAAAAAGACGTTAAAGCTCAAATTGGATAAGCTCAACGATACCAGCCGCAAGGATGATGTTGTGACCTTTGAGGAATTGGGTGTTGACCGCCTGTTTGTGGATGAAGCGGATTTTTACAAGAACCTTTTTCTCTACACCAAAATGAGAAATGTGGCAGGGCTGTCACAGACCGAAGCGCAGAAATCCAGTGACCTTTTTGCCAAATGCCGTTACCTGGATGAACTGACCGAGGGGCGCGGAATTATCTTTGCCACAGGAACGCCTATCAGTAACAGCATTACGGAGATGTACACCATGCAAAGATACCTGCAATATAAACTCCTGCGGGAAAAAGGATTACAGCATTTTGACTGTTGGGCCTCCACCTTCGGGGAAACCGTTACTGCTATTGAGCTTGCGCCGGAAGGCACGGGCTACCGGGCTAAAACGCGCTTCGCCCGTTTCTACAACCTCCCGGAACTGATGAGTATGTTCAAAGAGGTTGCGGATATCAAAACGGCGGATATGTTGAACCTTCCTGTGCCCAAGGCAAATTACCACAATGTTGCCGTCAAGCCGAGCGAATTCCAGCAGGACATGGTGGCCGAGCTTGCGGAGCGCGCCGAACAGGTACGCGCCAAGAAGGTGGAACCCTATGAGGACAATATGCTCAAAATCACCAACGACGGACGAAAGCTGGCGCTTGACCAGCGGTTGGCCAATCCCATGCTGCCCGACCACGAAGACAGCAAGGTAAACGCCTGTGTGGAAAACATCTTCCGCTTCTGGCAGGAGAACAACGAGAAAAAACTGACACAGCTTGTGTTCTGCGATCTCTCCACACCCAAAGGTGACGGGAACTTCAACGTGTATGACGATGTGCGCCAAAAGCTCATCGCCCGAGGCGTTCCCGCCGATGAAGTGGCCTTTATCCACGACGCTAATACTGAAACCCGCAAAAAAGAGCTGTTTGCCAAGGTTCGCAAGGGACAGGTACGCGCTTTGTTAGGTTCCACCTTTAAGATGGGAGCCGGAACCAATGTGCAGGATAAGCTGATTGCGCTTCATGACCTTGATTGCCCGTGGCGGCCCCGTGATCTGGAGCAGCGCAGCGGCAGAATTGTCCGGCAGGGCAACAAAAATGACGAGGTGCATATCTTCCGCTATGTGACGGAAAACACCTTTGACGCGTACCTGTATCAGATTATAGAGAACAAGCAGCGGTTTATTTCGCAGATTATGACCAGCAAATCCCCGGTAAGAAGCGCCGAGGACATTGACGAAACGGCGCTTTCCTACGCCGAGATAAAAGCGCTGGCAACGGGCAATCCCTATATCAAGGACAAGATGGATTTAGACATTCAGGTTTCCAAGCTAAAGCTATTGAAAGCCAATCATCTAAGCCAACGGTATGCTTTGGAGGACAGATTGCTCAAGCAATTCCCGCAGCAAATTAAATTCACCGAGGAGCGCATTGCGGGCTATGAAAAAGACCTTGCCCTGTACGAGCGGCACGGTACATCTGAACCTGTCGCGGATGGTGCGGAGGACAGCAAATTTGCGGGAATGACGGTCAAGAACATTTCCTATACCGAAAAGGCGCAGGCAGGCGCGGCCATCCTGGAAGCCTGTAAGCTGATGACCACACCGGAGCCGCAGGAGCTGGGCAGCTACATGAGCTTTCCGATGCTGTTTTCCTTTGACGGCTTCAACAAGCAATACCAGATCACCCTGCGGGGCGCGCTCAGCCATACGGTCACGCTTGGCACAGATATTTACGGTAATATCACAAGGCTCAATAACGTTCTTGCCGAAATACCGAATAAGCTGGAGTATTGTCAAGAACAATTGAAAACACTGCACCAGCAGATGGAAACAGCGAAGGAGCAGATCGACATTCCCTTTGAGAAGGAACAGGAACTGCAAACGAAATCCGCACGATTGGCCGAACTGAACATCCTGCTAAACATGGATAAACATGAAAACGAAGTGCTGGACGGCGAACCGGATGAGGACATAGATGTATCGGAAAAGAAAGCCGTGGGCTACGAAAGATGAGGTGAAAAACATGCCTTATGTAACACCGGAGCAGATTGAACGCGCAAAGCAACTGGATCTGCTGACTTACCTGCAATATTACGAGCCGCAGGAGCTGGTGCGCTTTTCCGGCAACGTCTATACCACACGCACCCATGACAGCCTGAAAATCTCTAATGGAAAATGGTGCTGGTGGTCGCGTAATATCGGCGGACGCTCTGCCCTGGACTATCTCATCAAAGTGCGGGGCATGACGCTCCCCGAAGCGGTGATTCAGATAGACGGACAGGCGGCCATTGCGCCACCTGTCCGGTCAAAAACACAGGAACCCACCAAGCCAAGAAAGCTGCTTTTACCTGAGAAAAACGAAAACAACAACCGCGTGATTACCTATCTCACCGGGCGCGGCATACACATCACATTACTTGATTACTGCATCCAGACCGGACGGCTGTATGAAAGCCGCTATCACCACAATGCGGTCTTTGTCGGCTTCGACCGGTGGGGCATCCCCCGGTACGGGGCGCTCCGGGGCACTTCCGGCAGCCGTTTTATGGGCGACGTGAGCTGTAGCGACAAGCACTTCTCCTTCTCCACTCCGGCAAGGAATGAATCCATAAAGCTTCACCTGTTTGAAAGCGCCATTGATTTATTGTCCTACTGTACATTGGAGCTTCTGGCAGGCAGGGATTGGAGAAAAGAAAACTGTCTGTCCTTGGCGGGTATTTACAAGCCGAAAAAGAACATCGGGGAAAGCACCCTGCCCGTCGCTTTAACCCAATACCTGGAGGACTATCCACAGATAAACGACATCGCTCTGCATCTTGACAACGACGTGCCGGGAAGAATGGCTGTAAAAACCATCAATGCCCTTCTTCCACTTGCCTACGCCGTATCTGATGAACCACCCAAGCGCGGAAAAGATGTTAACGACTATTTGAAAATGACCCTAAAGATACGGCAGCCACTGGAACGTGAATAAGTTGAGGGTTTTATTTACGACATGTTATCGCTGAAATAAAAGCGATAGCGGGAGAAAAATAAAATATAGCCATATATCCTATACGTCGAGCTTTTAAATATTACATAAGCCGCTCATAAAAATTGATTGTTTGAGCATTTTTCTCAATCTCATTGTATTATGGCTGAAAATTGGGTATAATATAGAAGATGAATTACGGAATTATAGCAAGGAGAATGTTATATGCTGATAAAATATGCGTTTCAAAATTTTCGCTCCTTCAAGGGCAAGACTCAACTGGATATGGGAGCAGGTGCACAACGGACTTTGGATGAAAATCTCATCCGCGAAAATGGACTGCGTATCCTTCCTTCTGCTGTCATATATGGTGCAAACGCCAGCGGAAAATCCAATATTATTATGTCCTTGGCGCTGATGCGAGAGATCGTCTTAGAAGGTTCTCTTGAGGCTTCGTCTCCTGATTTGAACAATCTTGAATTATACCCGTTCGCCCATAGTCCGGAACAAAACCCCATGTTATTTGAAGTGGAATTTATAAACGAAGGCGCTCATTTTCTGTATTCCTTTGAAGTCATGACCAAGCTGTTTGACAAGGAAAAACGGCAGATTATTTCTGAACAGCTATGGATATACAGCAGCAAGGGACTAATTCAAATTTTTGAGCGCGACTTAAAACGCGTTGCTATCAAACGGGATAAGAAGGTGCTTTCCCTTATACAGTACAATGAAAAGCTGCTAGCAGAATTTGAAAACAAAATCAACAAAAACCTTGACCCGGTTGAACTCTTTTTAACACATGCGTTCAAAACGGTTATCAGCAGCGAAATTGCCGATAAAGTAATTGATTTTTTTAAAAACAAGCTAATTGTGGTAAGCGATTTTACCCTTAAGAAAGCGAACCTTACATTTTCTGCAACTGATATGCCGGATAAAGATTTCCTGGCGTGGAACAAAACACTCGACGGCTTTGTAAAAAACGCGGATTTCGGCCCTCAGCGAATCCTGTTCAAATCTCAGAAATCGGAAGATGAGCATTCCGCCGATATGCAACTTTTTTCTATCTATAAGTCCGGTAAGCGGGATGTAATGGTTTCCGCCGAATTGATGGAATCGAGAGGAACCTTAAAGCTTTTGGATTTCGCCATTCCCTTTGAAAACTTGTTTGCGAAGGGAGGCATATTCGTACTTGATGAATTTGATGCGGCAATCCATCCCGAATTGATTAAAGGCGTTATTGCCCTTTTTAATGATCAATCGATAAATAAAAGAGGGGCTCAGCTTATCTTTACTACCCATAACCCAATTTATCTAAGCAATAAGATTTTCCGGCGTGATCAAATCAAATTCGTCGAAAAAGATAAGGACACCTTTGAAAGCACCATTTATTCGCTCGCTGATTTCGGGTCCACTGATGTCCGGAATGATCAGAACTATCTTTTGAATTATTTTAAAGGGAAATACGGCACACTTCCGTATATAGATTTCTCCAAGCTTTTTAACAAAGAAGCAAAGGAGGAAGAATGATGTACCGTAAAACTTACTTTTGCGTCTGTGACGGCCAGCAGGAAGAAATGTACCTAAAGCATGTTGCATTTCTTTTGAAAATATTTCCGGAACGGGTTGTTACCTTCAATACGACACGCGGTTCCGCTGAAAGACTAAAGAAAAACTACACAGATTATGATAACGCCGCTCTGTTTGACTATGATTTCAAGGACACGGAGTTTCGTCAAAACATAATAATATGTGAGCAGCTTCGAAGAAAAAGCCGGAGAGAAAAGGGGAAAAATGTTTACCACGCATACAGCAATGTGAACATAGACTTGTGGTTTATTCTTCATAAAGAGGATTTTAACAGACCGGTTGCTTCAAATGACGCTTACGTTGTTGATGTACGCAGAATATATGGGTTGAACCGAGAGGCGGATATTAAAGAAAGGGGTAATCTTGAAAGGATACTAAGGCAGATTACCCTTGAAGATGTAAGACATGCAATCAGGCGGGCAGATCAAATCCGGGCCGGGAAATTGGAATCTGACTGCTTTATGGTAGAGTCTGTTGCCTGTTATGACAATCCGGACTTTTCCCTTCATGATTTTCTAAAAATTGTCCTACAGGATTGCGGGGAACTATAAAACTAAATGAGAAGTGTATATTTATTTTGGAAAGACTACCCTTGCGGTCCTTGGCAGAACCACCAGCCAAACCCAGCTAAAGTTTTGAAGGAGGGATGTCTTATGATTTTTAAAGGCATAAAAGATTTAATAAGGCTGATAAGAGTTACCGGTGTAACATTAAATATTGGAATTATTGGACTAAACTTTGCTGGGGGTTCTTCCAAAGTAAATATACACTGGACAGATTAACAAAAATTCAAAAAACCGTATTCCAATTAGACACACAAAGTTATTATAGGTGCTGAAAAATCAGTGCCTTTTTCTTTTGCCCAAAAATCAAGAAAGGAGGCTTTGCTTTTATAAATACCTATCAGGTGGAATCAAAGAAACCCTTTGCCAGTGTGGAGTTTGCTACACAGGAAAAGGAAGTGTACTCACGAAACAAATATATGAAGCGCTGTGAGTAATGAGCGATGACCTCCGGTCTTTTCTTTTCGGCAGGTCTCTTAAGAACAATCGTAACCCACACCCAACACAAGACCGCTGTCTTGTGTTGCAGCAAGCACTGAATTTTGTCTCCCAAAATTCGCTTGTTAGGGGCGAAGCCCCTAATACCCCCCCTTCATGCCGTACTTAATCAATTAAGAAAAGAGGTGTTATCTATGAATGATGAACTTGTCCAAAAGTGGCGAGAGGAATTCCGCGCCATCCTCGACTGCAAGAACGCCTTTATGGAAAACCTGGCGCTCTCGCAAAGCTATCATGACCGCAGGCTGCCCGAATTCTTAAAGACAATCATTGAAGCCCACGGACAGGAGCGTGTCCGTCAGGTGCTGGCCGCAACGATCAACCACGCTTCTTGGGACGGGAGGTATTACCGCCCAGTCAAGGAATGGGCGGCGCAGGTTGAACCTTACCCGCAGTATCCGGGGCATCAGGGCGAAACGAGGCATTTCCACGAGTTTTGCCTGAACGATCATCCGGTCATCGTCAACGACATGGCGCGGCTTTTAATGATGCAGGAAAGGGAGCTTTCCCACACCGCCCGGAAGGAGCCGGAGCGATGAGAAAACGGAGTATCCGTATTCAAGTTTGGCTGAATAAAGAAGAAAATACACGGCTTCACACCAGCGCCAAAAAAACCGGGCTATCGCAGGAAGGCTACTTGCGTTCCCTTATCAACGGCTATGCACCCAAGGTACTGCCGCCGCCCGACTACTACGCCATGACGCGGGAGCTTCACGCCATCGGAAGCAATCTAAATCAGATCGCTGCAAAGGCCAATGCCATCGGCCATATCGACAAGACCGTTTTTCAGTATGAAGCCAACCGGCTCAGAAAGGCTGTGCAGGATATACAGACGGCGGTCACGTCGCCGGAAAAGTTGGAGTAACCGATGGCGACAACAGCGATATGGGACGTAACCGACCGCCTTGACCGGGTGCTGAACTACGCCACCAACCCCGATAAAACAGAGAATCTTGATTTTTCCAGTCCTGATTTTCAGGGTTTGCGGAACTTGTTGGAATATACCAAGGAGGACGGCAAAACCGAGCAGCAGTTTTATGTGACCGGTATCAACTGCGACCCGGCCACCGCCCATGAACAAATGTCGCGGACAAAGCTGCAATTCCAAAAGGCAGACGGCATTCTGGCTTTTCACGCCTACCAAGCCTTTGCGCCGGGTGAGGCCACCCCTGAAACCGCCCACGCCATCGGCGTGAAACTGGCGCGGGAGCTTTGGGGTGACCGCTTTGAGGTGGTGGTATCCACCCACCTGGACAAAAATCATTTGCATAATCATTTCGTGTTGAATTCCGTATCCTTTAAAGACGGTAAACGGTACTACGACAACAAGGCCACCTACGCCCTCATGCGCAGCACCTCCGATCGGTTGTGCCGGGAACATGCCCTATCCGTTATCGAAAACCCAAAGCGCGGTAAGTCCAAGCATTACGCCGAGTGGAAGTCCGAGCAGGAAGGCAAACCCACCTGGCGGGGCCTCATCCGGGAGGATGTGGACAAAGCCATTGCCGCCGCCATGACCTTCACCCAGTTTATCGCCGCCCTCCGAAAGCAGGGCTATGAAGTGAAAACCGGCGTAAAATACATGGCGGTGCGTCCTCCCGGCAAGGAGCGTTTTGTACGCCTGAAAACCTTGGGCGATAATTACAGCGAGGAAGCCATCAAACAGCGCATCCTGCAAAACCGTAATCCCAAGCACCTGCCGTCCCTGCCGGAGCCGAAGCGAAAACGCTGTGCCTTCAAAGGCTCCCTCAAGACGGCGAAAAAGATAACCGGCCTGCAAGCCCTCTACCTCCACTACCTCTACAAAATGGGCATCCTGCCCAAGCACCATGCGTCCAGCAAACGGACGCATTTTTTATTGCGCGAGGACCTTCGCTATTTGAATGAACTCACCGCGCAGACCCGGCTGCTTTGCAAAAATCATATTTCCAGCAAGGAGCAGCTTTTCGCATATCAGTCAACCGTGGAGCAAAAAATGGCTTCCCTGTCCGGTGAGCGCAAGTCCCTTTACAACCGCATACGCCGGTGCGAGGATGCTGAACAGGTGGCGGCCTGCAAGGAGCAAATCGCCGGGCTGACCAGACAAATCGGCCAGCTTCGCAAGGAGGTGACGCGCTGCACGGGCATTTTGTCCCGTTCCGATGAGATCAAAGAAAAACTGCATCGGGTTAAACAGGAAGAAATCCAGCAACGAAAGGAGGAAAAAGCCTATGAACAGCGGAGCCGACGCGGCGGACCAAGTCGTTGGTATGAGCCTTAAAGGAATCGAGCTGCTGGCCAAAATCTCCGGCGTGGGGGCCAAAAACCTGGCCGTCTATCTTTACGCCGTGCTGAAGGACCAGAAAAAGACCAAAGGTAAAATCCGTTTAGAGAGCCTTTTGCGCAGCGGTAAGGAACTGAAGGTCTTTGCGGTCAGAAACGAGGATTTGCAGAAATTCACCCAGGAGGCCAAACGCTACGGCGTCCTCTATTGCGCCCTCCGTGACAAAAATGATACGGACGGCATGTGCGACATCATGGTGCGGGCCGAGGACGCCTCCAAAATCAATCGCATTGTAGAACGCTTTAAGCTGGCCACCGTGGACACAGCAAGTATCAAGACCGAAATCCAAAAATCCAGAGCCGCCAGACAAGAGGAAAAAGCGCCCGTCGAAAAGGAAACGCCTGCCGAAAAAAGCGCGGACGATTTCCTAGACGAACTTATGGCAAAGCCCGACCAGCCGGAGCCAATCCAGGAGCAGATCGACAACCCAAACCCCACCACGGACCCTACGACGGCGAAGGCGGAGAAATCCCGTCCGTCCGAGCCTACTTACGAGCGCAGCGGGAAAGCCGACGAGGGTGCTATTGAACCGGAGCGGAAATCCGTCCGGCAGGAGCTGAAGGAAATCCGGGAGGCCCAAAAGGAGCAGGCGGAGCCGGGGCGCGAACCGGCCAAAGAACAAGCCAAATCCACCAAGCCGCCAGCCAAATCAGGCCAACAAAAATCCCAAGCTAAAAAATCAAAACCGAAAGAGAGGTAAATCCAGATGAGCGATTTTGATGATCTTTTCCGGCAGGAACAAGGCCAACCCGGACCCAAAAACGACCAGCCTTTCGACAAGGAAGCCTGGGTACAGAAAAAGCAGGAGCAGCGGGAAGCGGTGTACACCCTAATCGACGAAACAGCGACAGCCGTGGCCGGGGACGGAAGCATCTTCCAGAAATACTTGGATGTACAGAGCCGTTTTGACCGCTACAGCGTTTCTAACGCTCTTTTAATCCTGGCGCAGAAGCCGGAGGCCACCCGCATCGCGGACTTTGATACCTGGAAGGACCAAGGCGCGTATATCCGCAAAAAGGAAGCCGGCTTTTACATTATTGAGCCGGGCGAGGAATACCAGCGCGAAGACGGTTCCACCGGCATCAGCTACAATCCCAAAAAGATGTTTGACATTTCCCAAACCGGGAACAGCCGCAAACGGGAAACTCCCGCCTACCCCGACGAGCGCACCCGAATCAAGGCACTGATGGATCGCGCCCCCGTACCCGTTCGCATTAACGATACGCTGCCAAGCGGCGTGAACGCCCTGTACCAGCCGGACACGCGAGAAATCCAAATCCGGCGCGGCCTGGACGCGAATCATATTTTCCGCGCTCTCGCTCAAGAGCTGGCCCAGGCGGAAATGGACAAAGGCGACGGGAGCTACAACCGCTCCGAGCATGGCTTCCATGCCTATTGCGTTTCATACATGCTCTGCAAGCAGCATGGCGTGGAAACAAACGGCTTTTATCACTTCGAGGGCGCCCCCCAAAGGCTGGAGAGTTTGGAGCCGCAGGAGATTCGGGCCGAATTGAGCGTCATCAAGGAAACCTCCGGCGAAATTTCCAGCCGCATGAACCGGATGCTGGCACAGCAACGGCAGCAAAAACGGCAAGAGCCAGAGCGTTAGGAGGATTTGTCCATGAAAGAAAAAGAAGAAGAAAGAGTGCTGACTCTGGACAATTATGAATACGGCGTCGTGGTAAACGCCTTGAATGAGCTGAGAAACGACTTGATTAAAGAGGAACGGCCCACCGACGCCGTGGATGAGCTGCTTTTGAAAACCATTGACGCCCCAAGTAAAAAGTCAAAGCGCAGGAACCAAGATGAGGCGCGCTGAAACCGCTGGGAGTAATTTCATCCTCTTTGCGGTTTTTTTAATTCCGGTGGTGTGGGCGGCGTTGCTCACCGCCCCCTCCCTTTCCGGCGGGCTGCCCGAGATCCTGAAAAACCTCACGGCGTCGATGAACGATCCGTTCAACATCCAATGGGTGGATAATTCGCCCAAGTGCGTTTTGCTCTTTATCGCCGCCTACGGTATGGGCATCGGGATTTACCTGTCCACCAAGCGCAATTACCGCCACAGGGAGGAACATGGCAGTGCCCGTTGGGGCGGCGCGGCGACTGTCGATAAGAAATACCGGGACAAAAATCCGCAGAAGAACAAAATCCTGACGCAGAATGTCCGCATCGGGCTGGACGGCAGGAAGCACCGGCGCAACCTGAATATTCTGGTAGTGGGCGGCTCCGGCTCCGGTAAAACGAGATTTTACGCCAAGCCCAACGTGATGCAAGCCAACACCTCTTTTGTGATCCTCGATCCCAAGGGGGAAATTTTGCGGGACACGGGTAACCTACTCAAGGCCAAGGGCTATGAAATCAAGGTCCTTGATCTTATCAATATGCACCGCTCCCATTGCTACAACCCCTTTACCTACTTGCAGGATGATAAGGACGTGCTGAAGCTCGTCACCAACCTGATCCGCAATACCACCCCCAAGGGCAGCAATACAAACGACCCCTTTTGGGAACGTGCGGAAACCGCGCTCTTAGAGGCGCTCATCCTCTACCTGCTCTACGAAGCGCCGTCGGAAGAACGGAGTTTTCCTATGGTCATGGAGATGATCGCCGCCGCCGAAGTCCGGGAAGACGACGAAACCTACCAAAGTCCCTTGGATGAGCTGTTTGAACGGCTGGAAATGCGGGAACCGGAACACTTGGCGGTCAAGCAGTACAACATCTTCAAGCTGGCCGCAGGCAAAACGGCCAAGTCCATTTTAATCAGCCTGGGCGTTCGGCTGGAAAAATTCAACCTGTCCACCATCGCCGGAATTACCACCACGGATGAAATGGCGCTACCATCCATCGGGGAGAAAAAGACGGCTCTCTTTGCCGTGATCCCCGACAATGATTCATCTTTCAATTTTATTATCGGCATGCTCTACACCCAGCTTTTCCAAAGCCTAATGTACCTGTCCGACTACAAGCACGGGGGCCGCTTGCCCGTCCATGTTCATTTTGTCATGGATGAGTTTGCGAATGTGGCCCTGCCGGATGAGTTTGACAAGCTCCTTTCAACCATGCGCTCAAGGGAAATATCCGTGTCCATCATTCTGCAAAACCTGGCGCAGCTCAAAGCATTGTTCAAAGACACCTGGGAGTCCATCGTGGGTAATTGCGACGAATTTCTGTATCTGGGCGGCAACGAGCAATCCACCCATAAGTATGTGTCCGAGCTTTTGGGCAAGGAAACCATCGACCTGAATACCTATGGGCAGAGCAAGGGGCGAAACGGCAGCTACTCCACCAATTTTCAACTGTCGGGGCGGGAGCTTCTCACCCCCGATGAGGTGCGGATGCTGGATAACCGCTACACCCTGCTGTTCATCCGGGGCGAATATGCGGTCCTGGACGACAAGTACGATATTCTTAAACATCCGAATTTAAAGCTGACGGTTGACGGCGGCGGCCACCCCTTCCGGCACGGTACGACGGAACATGCCCTGGACTGGCAGGCCGTGGCCTTAAACGAAGGAGGCGATTACGAGCTGCTTTCCGAGGAAGAACTTGAAAGCCTGTCCAAATCATATAACGAGGAGGAATGAACCCATGAAATTGTCTGAGAAAACCAAAAAAATTTTTACGGTTTGCTGTGCGCTGGTGCTGATGCTGGTCCTGATTGCCACCCCCGCTTATGCGGCCAACGACCCTCTTCAGGTGATCAACAACCTGTCCGAATTTATCTTCGGACTGATCCGCGCCATCGGGCTAATTATGCTGGGTTTTGGCATTGTGCAAATCGGCCTGTCGCTGAAAAGCCACGACCCGTCGCAAAGGGCCAACGGCTTCCTGACCCTTGCGGGCGGCGTCATCATCACCTTTGCAAAGGAAATCCTGAACCTCATCACAGGAGGTTGATTGCCACCATGTTTAATACATTTCCGATCAATGAAAAAATGCACATTCATTCGCTGGACGGCGAACTGCGGGAAGCCACCATCCTCAAAAGGCTGGGCGACAACGATTATCTTGCCGAATATAACGGCGTCAAGTGCCATGCGATCTACAACCCGTTTGTCAATCATTTCTATGTGGATGATAAGTATGGCATTATCAAAGACAAAGCGCCCGGCAGGAATGAACCATGCCGGTAGCAACCAAAAAGGTAGGCCCGCACTTTATGCGCAGCTTTGCCGTTGAAATGAGGTGAGTTTATTTGGGAAACAACAACTGGGTGATTGACAACCTGAACAACGCCCTGGGAACATGGAACGAAAAGCTGGCGGAAATCTGGCAAATTATCACCCAGTCCCCCACGGAATTCAGAGGCGGCGGTATCTGGACTGTCATTGCGAATATCCACGGCGCATTGCAGGCCATCGGCCTGGCCCTGCTGGTACTGTTTTTTGTCATCGGCGTAGTGAAAACCTGCGGCAGCTTTGCGGAGGTGAAAAAACCGGAACACGCGCTAAAGCTGTTTATCCGGTTTGCCTTGGCGAAAGGTGTTGTGACCTACGGGCTGGAGTTGATGATGGCGCTGTTTAATATTGTACAGGGTATCGTCTCCACCATCATGAGCAGCGCGGGCTTCGGAACCACGACCGAAGCCGTTTTACCGGAGGCCATCGTAGAGGCCGTTGAGGATTGCGGTTTTTTGGCAAGCGTCCCCTTGTGGGCGGTGACGATTATCGGCGGCCTTTTCATCACAGTGCTGTCCTTCATCATGATTATGTCGGTGTACGGTCGTTTCTTCAAATTGTTTTTATATACCGCCATCGCCCCCGTTCCTTTGGCTTCCTTTGCGGGAGAGCCGAGCCAAAGCATCGGCAAAGCCTTCCTCAAAGGTTATGCCGCCGTATGCCTGGAGGGGGCGATCATCGTCCTGGCCTGCATCATTTTTTCCGTCTTTGCAGCCTCCCCGCCGGTGGTGGATACCAGCGCCAGCGCCGTAACGATGGTGTGGAGCTATATCGGGGAATTGATTTTCAATATGCTGGTGCTGGTCGGCGCAGTGAAGATGGCTGACCGGGTAGTGCGGGAAATGATGGGCCTGTAATACTATCAGCCATTCATCATCCCCGACTTGTACTCCTTTTGCTCCCGCCTGCGCCGGATTTTCTTGCGAATGGTCACAATCCAACTCAGTATTACAAGGGCAAGCAGGACGAACAAAATACCGTTTGCCAATACCTCCTGCTCACGCACAAAATCCGGGAAAAGAATGGACACAAAAAGAGCATAAAGCAGTGGTATCCCCAACCGGAAAATGGATGCGATCTTGAACATGGAGTTTAGCAGGAACATCAGCAAAAATAAGAAAATGGATGCGTACAGCATAAATAAACCCTCCCTTCCTACCCCTATTATCACGTATCAAGGAAGGAAATGGAAGGATGCACACGGATTATTTTGGTGTGTACGCCGCTTTTAATTACCCCGCTTTTTCCCTAATAATTCTTCAACAGAAATATCCAATGCTTTGGCAATAGCAACGATCTCATAATCCTGGGCAAGACGGTATTGTCCTTCAAGGCGGGAAAGACTCGTCGCGCTGATGTCCAAACCCACGGTCTGCAGTTTCGCGAGAAAATCCTTCTGCTTTATTTTCCTTGCCTTCCGAAGGGCAACAACCTTGGCTCCGATCATGTTTTTGTTGCCGGGCGGGTTCTGTCGTGGTTTCATACCTTCGCACCTCACTGTTCTTCTCAATTTTATGTGAGGGTACGGTGGTTTTACTGCGAACATCGCAGTAAAATAAAAAATAAGTCGATATTCGCAGTAAAATTGAAAGGAGTCCGACTAAAGATGAGGCAAGAAATCTGTTGTTTTATGGTACACAGGCACATCAAGCTGGATTATGGGGATGATGAAGGACACTCCATTGTCATCCAGCTTAAAATCAGACAAAGTCCAGCGGTTAAATGTCAACAATGAATTGGAAAAAAATATTGAATAATTGCGGTTTTTTTGGCTAAAAAGAGACAAAAAAGGAACACCCTAATAAACCTACCAAAATTAATTGGAAAAAATGGTAGTAAATGGTATGCCGATTGGAAATTACTCTCCTTTTGGCGGCGTATAAAGCCGGTTGCTATGCAGCAGGGCATAGACAAGACGGACAAATTTTCTGGCAGTTAGTGCAAGTGCTCGTTTATGTGGCGTTTTTGGGGTTTGGCTGTACTTTAGATCATAGAAGCGTTTAAACTCGTGATCGTGCATTCTCACTTTGTTAGTGGCTTCCATGATGTAGTAACGCAAATACCTGTTACCAAACTTAATCAAATGAGTGTGTGCAGCCGTAAAATTGCCTGACTGGTGCTTAGTCCAGGCAATACCCGCAAACTTAGCTAAAGCAGCGTGATCCTTGAAACGATGAATATCACCGATTTCTGCTACAATACCGGCAGCATAAACAGGG
>LADP01000043.1 GCA_000961575.1 Peptococcaceae bacterium BRH_c8a | reverse complement strand
CTGAGATTACGGCAGAAAATATCTTAAATAGAGCATTTGAATCCCCTGAATTCGGCAGGAAATGGCTGACTGACGTGACTGAAATGAAATATGGAACTGAACGTAAAGCCTATTTGAGCGCAATCCTTGATTTGGCAGATAAAAGTATTGTTTCTTATGTCCTTGGACACTCCAACAACAATGAACTCGTTTTTAGAACCTTTGACCTGGCCCATCTAACTTATCCGGAAGCGAAACCCCTCTTTCATAGTGACCGTGGTTTCCAATATACAAGTAAGCTGTTTAAGAAGAAACTAGACGAGGCAGGTATGACCCAAAGCATGTCTAGGGTAGCCCGTTGCATTGATAATGGGCCGATGGAGTCATTCTGGGGAATGATAAAATCGGAAATGTATTATCTCCATAAATTCGCCACCTATGAAGAGCTGGAAGCAGCCGTCATAGAGTACATAAATTATTACAATTGTCATCGCTATCAGAAGAGATTAAATGGTATGACCCCATTGGAATACAGACAATACCTTAACAGTTCAGCAGCATAAAAAAGACACCAACCATACGAAAATAATTGATGTCTAGGATTTTTATTATTTCCACTGTCTACTTGACAGGGGGCTGTTCATTATTCCTGGTGGGGTTTTTCTTTTACGGCCAAGGTAAGAGCTATTGGCCCTTTAATTTTCTATGAAAGGAGCTAACTTAGGAACAGGAAGCGGCCCTGCTGCAGCAGTTCAGGAAGTATAAAAAACGAAAAAGGGGAGGCAACTTTTTTCAAAAAGCGAAAAGTTAGCCTGTCCCTTTTGGGCGTATACTACCTGGTAATTGTTATTTGCCCGTTATCAGCTTCGTAATCAACCTGAGCGCCAAGAGTTTCACTGACAAAGCGTAGCGGTACGAAGGTGCGACCGGGCGGAAAAACGGCGGGAACGCAGTCAATAGACTGTTCTACCCCGTCAACCCATACGTTTCTGGAATCCAGCTTGAGAATTATTGTTTTGCCGTTGTATTCAACGGTCACAGTACGGCCAACCGGTTCCCATTCCACGTTGGCGCCCAGGGCTTCACTTACAAAACGCACCGGTACCAGCGTCCTGCCGGCCTGCTGATCCACGTATGGCAGAGCGTCCAGGGTATATGGTTTACCGTCCACCGTGGCTGATGTTTGGCTGATGGTTAACGTAATTATGCTGGTTTGGACACTTGCTTCTTTTTCTGTACTGAACACCGCAAACCTGGTCAGGTGGTTCACAATGGTAACTGCGTAATATGTTTGTGTTTCCTCGCTGTATTCGGTCGTTGTTTCCAGGGCCACCCACTGCCCTGCTTCTTCATCGTAGTAGTGAATGACCGGTTGTTCGTTTTCCGCCAGACCGGCCGGATAATAGGCTATTTTGACGATTATGGGGTTGTCGCCGAAATCACTGCTGCCGGTGGTGGTGATGTCATACACGCTGCCGCACAATTTGACCCGCAAACCAGTCGGGAATATGCTGTTTTGTTCGCCGGCGGTCAACTCTTTAATGCTGAAGCGCGCGTCAGTGGAGATGCTGCCGCCGGGAACATGGACGATAACGCCCGTCAGGCTTACTTCCCCGCCGCCGGCAGCTTCAATCAGCTTGCTGACCTCGTTTGCGGCAGCCGGGCGACTACCGCCGCCGCCAGATGAACCCCCGCCGGAGGAATCCGTGCGCACCGTGATGGTTGGGCCGACAGTCCAGTTGTCATCCGCATCCCCGGCCTGCACCATGAATGTATAGGTAGTGGCGGGAGAAAGCCCGGTGACGTCGCAGCTGTGAACCGCCCCTGCGACGGTCTGAATAAGCGTATTGTCCTGGGATATCCGGTATCCCGTCACCCCTACATCATCCGCCGCCGCCGTCCAGCTTAGTGTAGTTCGTGTCTGGGTCGTGCCGCTGGCCATCAGGGTGCTGTCCGCAGGCCAGGTGGGCGGGTTGCCGCCGGCCGGTGCCGCCAGGGTGAGATTGACGGTATAGGTCTGTTTTGTAGTTCCATCCTCGGCAGTGACTTCCACTGTGGCCACGCCAGGCAGGGTAGACGCCTGGTTGATGCTTACTTTCGCCTTCAGGTCGGAGGACGTTGCAGCGACGGCGGCCTCCGGACTGCCGGGCCGGGTATCATAGGGGAGTTGTACCGTATATGCATATTGGTTGTACACAAAGCCGGCAACGGTCACCCCGCCCACCGTCAGGCCGCTCAGGGAAGCGTCGCTACCGGGTATGTAGCTGCGTACCGCTTCCACCGTCAGTACGGCGCCGTCCCCCACATCAAAGGTGATTTCATGATCCGTGGTTTCGCCTTCCGCCAGGTTCAGGTCGGAAAGGTAAAGCGCCTTCAGCGTCAAGTAATCTCCAATGACGGTATAATCATCACCTTCCGCCAGGGACTCGGCTCCATAAACCACCTCTGTGACGCTTCCGGCATCGTTCCAGGTGATAGTGGCAGTCACGTTAGACGGGTTGTCAAGGTCGAAACTGCTTGCAGCCGGGTTGATGGAGGCGCTGGTTATCACATTTAAGTCTGCCTCGTTGCTGGTCACGCTGCCTGCGTTATTGGTTACCACCACGGAATAGCTTCCCTCTTCCGAATCCCGAACATTGGTGATAGTCAGGGTATCCGTAGCAGCTCCGCTGATTCTATCGTCGTCAGACAGGTTGCTGCCGTCCTTCTTCCACTGGTAACTGATTGGCGCATCTCCTGTTGCCGCTACAGTGAAGGTGGCCGTCTGTCCTACCGTTACCGCCTGACTGGTCGGATGCGTAGTGATAGAAGGGGCTATTGCCGCCTCAAAGGTATGGGTAAGCACAAAATCATCCACATTTTCAGCGGGCATGGTGAAAGTAAAAGTAAAAGTATCCGTAAGTGTATCGCCCGCCGCTACCGTTTTGGTCACCGTTGCAGGCGCTGTGACCGTTCCGGCCTTTGTGGAGCCCAGTCCTACGGTGTGAGTGCCGGCCGCCGCTGCCGTGCCGGAAAGTGTAACCGTAGCAATTAGGCTTGTATCAGCCGCCACGGGGCTTGCCGGGTCAAAGGTTACCGACGCGGTCACGTCGTTTTGCGTAATGGGAGCAGGAGCGGTTAGTGCATAAACGGCAGGGGCCGGTACGCAATAGAATTTTAGGTTGTCATAATAAGCCGTTTTGCCGTGTCCTGCCGTGACGGCAAGCCTGTTAATGCCGGCAGGAAGCGGCAGGGAATCGTTCAGCAGGTCGCCGCCCACGTAAACAGCATACGTATTCGTAGCTGGTGTGACCACTATTTTAACGCTATGCCACTGATTTGCCGAATAATTGTTTTTTAGCTCAATTCCACTTCTTGTGGCCGTGGTTATCTTCCCATTGATGAAAAAGACACCGGCCTCATTCGTGCCTTCGTATTTTCCGTTGGTAAAAGAAAAGCGCAGCTGCCAGCCGTCGGTACCCAAAGGATACACGTCGCCCTCAAAAACATATGAGCCTGCGGCGGCAAGGACATCTTTGTCGAGCAAGACAACCTGATCGGAAGCGTTGCCGGAAGTGGAACTTAGGCTGAGCATTTTTGCGGATGTGCTGTTTACTGCTGCCACAACCTTTTGGTTCGCGTCGCCGGTTCCATTGTGTATCTGTAATATTGGCGCCAAAGCACCCGAGGCAATAGTCGTATCGGTTGGATATGCCTCGAAGCCCTCATAATAGCAGTAATCATAGGGCATCGCCGTCGTCAGCGCTTCGCTGACGTTATCCGAATCGTCCTTGACCACTATATGGACATATTTTGCCCCTGCGGTCAGCCCCGCGGGCGAGAAGGAGAACGTTGTATCCGCCGCAACCGCTGCGCCGGTTGTCCATCCGGATAAATCGCCGGCAGACGGAGCGGTATCACTGTCTGTCACCTGATAATAACAGGTGCCCGGCTGGTTGGAGCAAAAAGTCACGTTAGCCGTGGTGGCGCTGCTGCGCCAGACCGAGTTGCCTGTAAGGATGGGTGCGCTCGTGTCGGCATAAATATCACTGTCCGCAAGCGTAATCAGTCTGAATCTGATGATTTGCCCAATTGAGTTGGCTTCATAGACGCCCAGGTATTTGTTCGTCGTTGCATCTACGCCCGATATGTCCGCATCAGGTGTATACGGGTCGGTAACACCATCACCGGTTGGAACTGCGCTCAGCAATCCGGGTTCACTTATTGACGCTGATGATATTTGAATAACAACATGATTACCGGTTCCGGCGTCTGCGGTCACCTTGGTACTTCCCAATACTGTTCCGGGTGAGGCCGATGCGCTGAGAGCTTCTGCCGGGGTGTTGGTTATGGTCACATTGGGGGAGTTTGCAATATATATCGGCCCTGTTCCGCTTCCGCTTACGGCAGAATTATCTATCGTTATAGCATGGGAGGAATTTGTAATATAAAATCCATAGCTGCCGCTATCCGCAACAGTACAGCCGTTAATGTTTGCTCCGCTGTCATAAATGTATATTCCTCTGTTTGCCGAACGCACAAGAGTGCTGTTTGTAATCGTTCCTGTACCTGAAGAAGTAGAGCATATGCTATCATTAGCGCAGTCACTTACCGTTGTATCCGATAAGGCAACGGTGCCGCCGGTATTGTTTATGCCTCCATTCATTACGTATGGTGCATATGTTTTACCGGCATATCGTATTTCAGAATGTGTTGTGTTGAGCGTTCCTCCGGACACTACCCTTAGGCCGCACCAGTCACCGGCAGCGGGTGCAGTTGCACTCCCGTCGCCGTTCGTGTCTCCTCCTGCGGTATCGTCATAAATGCTGGTGCAGATAACAGGCTTTGCCCCGGTCCCGTTGAGCGAGACTGTACCGCCGCTTCTTGCTAAAATACCAGTGTCCCCCAGGCTTTTGATGATTGCGCCTTCCTCTATAGTAAGAATTCCATAAACATGGTAAAAACCCTGAAGTTTATACACATGATTTGCATTCCATGTTACATTGCCGTAAAGGTCTCCTTCGCCAATGAGGATCGGGCCATCCAGAACGCTATCCGGGGATACCACAGTTCCAGACATCCGTGGGTGCAGATATACCGGACCGCTTGTATTGTCTTGCGAGGTCAGTCCATCAATCTGTGGCAGCGATGTTACCTCGCCGGAGCCGGAATAATCCACATTGACGCCATAACGACCGTTGGAAGTTACTGTGGAATTAGTTATTACCGGAGTACTGTTTTGGATATATATCCCATTACCCTGCGAGCGCTCGATGGTGCAGTTTGTAATCGTTCCAGTACCAGAACCTGAAAAGTATATGCCATCATTATTGCAGTCGCTTACCGTTGTATCTGAAATGGCAACGGTGCAGCCATCCACTTTTATCCCGCCTTGCAGTGCGTGATAGGCGTTCGATTTCCCGGCATATCGTATTTCAGCATGGGACATATTAAGCGTTCCGCCATTAACCACTCTTATACCGCACCAGTCGCCGGCTGCAGGTGCAGTTGCATTGCCGTCACCGTTCGTGTCTCCGCCTGCAGTGTCGTCACAAATACTGGTTAAAATTATGGACTCTGCGTCAGTACCTGAAACTGATAATGCCCCGCCATTTATAAGGATGTATTTATCAGCATCGAATTTTACAATCGCGCCTGCCTCAATTACGAGCGTGGCAGATAATTCTATGTAGCTGGTCACATGATAAATCTTATTACCGCTCCACGTGGTATCGGTGGTGATAGTGCCTCCTACCGTAACAACCTCAAGTTCTGATCCCAATTCTGTCCACTCACCTTCCTCCGCCGCATGTGTAGTAATCGGCATCATTCCAACCATTGAAATCAACATGGCAATGGTCAATACAACTGATAATATTTGCTTGCGCATTTTACTCCTCCTCGTAAATTATTTTGTTACTTTATTTAATTATTGAATCAATCTGCTGCTTGTCCTTAAAATGTCTGTAGCCTGAATTTTCAGTTCGCTAAGGTATTCCGACCACTGGTGAAAACAGGTCACCAAATTGATTAACCCGTTTTCCTTTAGCAAGCGGGAAATGTGATTCTGGCAACCGTTATAGGTATCAATAACCGCCGTGTTGTACAAAATGGTATCCCTCTTTTATCCTCATGCTGTTATTGTAAAGGGACCCACTAAACCACGACTAAACAAGTTTTTAGTTAGTAAAAAAAGCAACGCACAACACGATGGGTCTTTAATCCAGGCCATTCTATGATGTGATTGATGTCGGAATACCGGCGCGTTGTACGCAAGTTTTACTTAAATTCATAAATTATTGGGGGTAAATATATGTCAAAGGAACCAAGTTGTTGACTATTTCATATGTTGTAGGTTCCCAGTCAATTGTCTCAGCAGGCTGGCTTGAAGCAGTTTTCGTTACGGTGTTGAAAGGGATACTTACTAATGGAAAAGCCCCCGGGAGAGTTTGTCTCCTAGGGGCTTTAATCATTCAGCTGATAAGGGTGGGCAAAGATTACGTTAACCCACCCGTTTTATAAGCGGCTAAACTGAACCAATAACTACCAGCTGCATACAGCACTATCTGTATTGTTATCCAGATTGGTATCATAACTGGAAGTGGTCACTATAGCTGTATTATCCACCGGGGAGGTTGCCCGGGTAAGCTCTGTGGTAATGGTGAAACTAATCGAAGCACCATTAGCCAATTGGCCAATACTGATGTCTACAGCATTACCACGCACCTTATACGATGCACCTTCAACCCCGGACAAATCAATAGATGCAAGCCTGGTTCCTTTAGCCAGGTTATCCGTCACATTAACGCCTTCAGCTGACACTGTTCCAGCATTGCTCACAATAATTGTCCAGGTGATGGTATTGGGCTCCGGATTATATTCACCAGTCTTGGTAATACTGACATCTACCTCTGCTCCCGGTGCAGTGGTTACCGTCAGGGTAGCTGCCTCGCTGGTGACGGAACCATGCTCGTTTGAGAGTATGATTCTATACTGATCGCCGTTCATCTTGCTGGTTGCCGCCGGAGTAGTGTAAGTATCTGAATTAGCATCGGCGATGTTGTTCCACCTTTTCCCGTTGTTAGTGCTTAACTGCCACTGGAAAGCAGGCTCCGGAAAGCCGGTGTATTCTACAGTGAAGCTGGCCTGCTCTCCCTCTGCAACCGCCGTGTTTTGAGGCTGGGTGGTGATAATTGGGACTTGGTCGTTAATCGTCCACTGGGCATAGAGGGTGACATTGCTGCTGTCCATGACGAAGGTGTCGCCGACAGCATAGCCGGTGCCGCTGCCGTCGGTCGCGGTGTTCCAGCCGGCGAAGGTATAGCCGGTCTTGACTAGATTGCCGGTATTACCCAGGACCGTTACGGTATCATCCTGGTAATAGGCATTGCTATCGGTGGGCGGGCTACCGCCAGTGTTGCCGTTGCCGTCGTAGGTCACGGTGTAGGTCGGCATCGCCGTCCACTGGGCATAGAGGGTGACATTGCTGCTGCCCATCGCGAAGGTGTCGTCACCAACATAGCTGGTGCCGCTGCCGTCGGTCGCGGTGTTCCAGCCGGCGAAGGTATAACCGGTCTTGACCAGATTACCCGTGTTGCCCAGCACCGTCACCGTAGCGCCGGTGATGTAAGTATTACTGTCTACGGGCACCGACCCGCTGGTATTGCCGTTGCCATCGTAGGTCACGGTGTAGGTCGGCATCGCCGTCCACTGGGCATAGAGGGTGACATTGCTGGTGCCCATCGCGAAGGTGTCGTCACCAACATAGCTGGTGCCGCTGCCGTCGGCGGCGGTGTTCCAGCCGGTGAAGGTATAATCGGTTTTGGTAAGGTTGCCGGTATTACCCAGGACTGTCACGGTTTCATCCTGGTAATAGGCATTGCTGTCGGTGGGCGGGCTACCGCCAGTGTTGCCGTTGCCGTCGTAGGTCACGGTGTAGGTCGGCATCGCCGTCCACTGGGCATAGAGGGTGACATTGCTGGTGCCCATCGCGAAGGTGTCGTCACCAACATAGC
>LADP01000002.1 GCA_000961575.1 Peptococcaceae bacterium BRH_c8a | reverse complement strand
TTGAGCGCAATCCTTGATTTGGCAGATAAAAGTATTGTTTCTTATGTCCTTGGACACTCCAACAACAATGAACTCGTTTTTAGAACCTTTGACCTGGCCCATCTAACTTATCCGGAAGCGAAACCCCTCTTTCATAGTGACCGTGGTTTCCAATATACAAGTAAGCTGTTTAAGAAGAAACTAGACGAGGCAGGTATGACCCAAAGCATGTCTAGGGTAGCCCGTTGCATTGATAATGGGCCGATGGAGTCATTCTGGGGAATGATAAAATCGGAAATGTATTATCTCCATAAATTCGCCACCTATGAAGAGCTGGAAGCAGCCGTCATAGAGTACATAAATTATTACAATTGTCATCGCTATCAGAAGAGATTAAATGGTATGACCCCATTGGAATACAGACAATACCTTAACAGTTCAGCAGCATAAAAAAGACACCAACCATACGAAAATGATTGATGTCTAGGATTTTTATTATTTCCACTGTCTACTTGACAGGGGGCTGTTCAGTTCAGCTACCCTGCGGGTTTTTTGTTTACAATGCAAACAATGCTGTTGCGGACTCAATAATGCAATCAGCTAATATGATCCTTACCATTACTATCTTTTTCCACCCGACCGTACAGATCCAGCACATATCTGGTGGCCTGGTCATTATTGCGCATGATAATGCCAAAGGCGAAAGCGGTGTACAGATAACGTCTGAATGCTTCCGCCAAATCCTCGCAAGACATGCGTCCCTCCATAAAGGGCAGTACGAAACAAGTGGACATTTGGGCCGTTAGAGTGTGGATTACGTTGTCCATACCGGGATACTTTTCTGCTAACTCCCGGATGGGCGGTGTTTCCTTTAACATAGCAAAAAACTGCCTGGCTGCAAACTCATCAATTTCCCTAAACTGCATACAAAAAAATCCCTCCCTGCGGGGCTCCTTTTCTACTAGCTTTGCCCACAGAAAGGGAAGTTAACCCAAATTTAAAACTCTATCACCGTACCGGCACTATTAAAAAAGAAATCAGAGCCGAATTCGCGGGCCATTACCGCTGCCGCCGGAAGCCCGGTACAATGCGATACACCCAGCTTTTCCACACCCAATTCACGCAGCGCGGCAATCGTTTGGCTAATTCGCTCATCTCCTGCCCGCAGCAGGTGGGTACCACCCACCACGGCATGTACCCGGTCAACACCGGTGATAGTTTTAGCGTGGAGAACGGTATTTACCGCGCCCCGGTGAGCGCAGCCCAGAACCACTACCAGACCCCGCCCCGACTTAATGACCAAGGCCTGATCATCTAAAAGGTGATCTAGTTCATAACCCGTTTCAGTTTTAATGAACATATTGTCATCCACCGACTCAAAAAGAGTGACCATAGGCACCTCGCCGGTAATGACTATTTGGTCATTGAGCCAGACTGGAAATCGATCGTAACTAAAATTTGCACCCAAGCTTTCCAGAGTTTCACGGCGCTGTGGAATGCCAATAAACCTATAATTCCCCGCCCCGCCTCCGGGCGGTTTTACATGCAGGTACTTTTCACCCCATACGCCCGGGTGAGCGTACACCGTGGTTTTTTTGCCCATCCTTTGCAGCAGGGGGGTTAGACCCCCGGCATGATCCAAGTGACCGTGACTGAGCACGATTTTATCTACCCCGCTTAAGTTTACACCGGCTATGTCGGCGTTTTTTACCACCGCATCGCCGAAACCGGCATCCAGCAGCACTTTTTCCCCCCGGGCCTCCACCAGGATGGATAGCCCCCACTCACCAGTAAAACCGATAACCCCCGCCGTATTATCGCATAACGTGGTCAGGCGCACATTCATGTGAACACCCCATTTTCCGGCCCTCAGCCTTATTTTATACTTAACTGTATTATACTGGACAGAAAAAAAAGTGGACAGCCTTTTTAAAAAGTACACCGGGAAGATTTACCGCGGCTTAACCCGCATTGATTAGAATTTTCTAGGCAATATAAAAAAAACATTTTATTTTTCTATAGGAGGCATTCGTATTGGAAAACCTGCCCAACATGTCACAAACTCTAACATCGTTCCAAGCAGACCTAAACAGGATCCAGACCCTGGCCGGAACTCTATCGCAGGTGGAAAAAGAACATTTTAAAGATTTAACCAACCACGAAGACGACAAACTAAAAGGTATCGCAGTGGCTGAACAAAACAGTTCCAGGCAATTGGGGGAAATTAGACAGCTCTGTCTGGCGATGGCCCAAAAAATTACAGAAATTCAGAAATCCGTCAAGACTAAGTAAAGGGGGGCACTGACTTTGAGTTTTTTGGCCAATCTTTTTAGAAAAGCGGGCAGCGAGGTGGCCGGAGATGCAGTGCGTACCATGTCTAGGGATCAGTATACGGAAAATTTGTTTGAAATGGTACCGGCGGCCAAAAAAGTAAATCCCATCAACCTGGCTGAAATTAGTATGCGGGCCGCCCAGGGCACCCCGTTGCCCCGTCCCCTGGGCAGTCACATCCATTTTTCGCCGTGGGAAAAGCTGCTGTTTAACCCCGTGCACCTATACCGTTTTCCCACCCCCGATGACGTTGGCATCAATACCTCGGTGGTAATTGGCCCCCGGGCTCGCGTGCCGCTGCACATTTCCATTCCACTGATGATTGCGGGGATGTCTTTCGGCGGCGCCCTAAGTAAAAACACCAAAATCGCCCTGGCGCGGGCCGCGTCCCTGGCGGGCACTGCCACCAATACCGGCGAGGCCGGTCTAATGGAGGAGGAGCGGGAAGCGGCATCGTTGTTAATTGGCCAGTACAACCGGGGCGGGTGGCTGAATACACCGGACAAGTACAAAAAGCTGGACGCCATTGAAATTCAACTGGGTCAGGGTGCCCAGGGGCCTACGCCCCAGCGGACAGCCGCTAAAAATATTGGCGAGGAATACCGTGAAGTGTTTGAATTAGAGCCGGGCCAAGATGCTCAGATCCATTCCCGCCTGGAGGGAGTCAACACCAGGGAGGATTTCACCAGCTTGGTCAACAAGCTACGGGAGGAAACCGGTGTGCCGGTGGGTTTAAAAATCGCCGCCACCCATTACCTAGAGCACGAACTGCAGGTAGCCCTGGATGCAGGTTGCGATTTTGTAGCGGTTGACGGGGCCGAGGGCGGCACCCACGGCGGGGCACCAATCCTGGAAGACGATGTGGGACTGCCCACCATGTTTGCGGTTAGACGGGCGGCCAAGTTCCTCACCCGCCAAGGCGCTGCCGGGGAGGTCAGCTTAATTGTCACCGGGGGCTTGGTAACTCCCGGACAAATGCTGAAGGCACTAGCCCTGGGTGCCAATGCCATTTACCTGGGCACTGCTGCAATCATGGCCATGATAGGTGATCAGATGGCCAAGACAATGCCCTTTGAACCGCCCACGGATATGGTGGTTTATACCGGAAAAATGACGGATCATCTAGATGTGGAGCAATCCGTGCACAACTTGTTCAACTTCCTGAATTCCTGCGTCATGGAGATGGAAATGGTGGCCGTCAGTACCGGCAAGGTGGCCCTGGGTGATATCAACCGGGATGACCTGGTTTGTCTGGATCCGTTCCTGGTTCGGGCTTTGGATATTCAGTTGGGCTTTGTAGCGCCTGAGGATCAGGCCGCTTATTTCGGCACCGGGGAATGGATGCATCGTACCGCCCCGGAGATCCGAGAGCAGATTCACACTCACTGAGCTTCGAAGTAATCAAACAAGGTAACCCGGTGCACAGGTGTTACCGGCAACCGCATTAGAAATTAAAAAACCCAACACAGGCAATCACTAGGAGGTGATATTAATGCCCAACAGAAAACATTGGGCCATCGTGGATCAGGAAGCCCAGGAAGAAGCAGCGCAGGACTACCTGAGGTTAATGACCGATGCGGATGAAGAAACCACTAAATAAAGAGTTTTAAGTGCTATGAGGGGGGCAAACCCCCTTTTTATTATGGAAAAACACTATGTCCAAATGAACATTTAACCATTAGTAACATATTATGGTTAAAGTAAAGGAGGTGTTTTTATGCCTGACGATTTTACCAAAACCCAATCTTATATGCCTTACCCCCAAGAAACACTGGATGCTATGTACCCCGATGTTTACAACCGGTGTTATCCAATGGTAAAGCAGTCCTGTGAGATGTACGACAACCCCAACAATCCCGGTTTTTACCCCTATCCAACCAGAGCATCAGTTAACCAGATGACTGATTATGTTTACCAGCGGGTGGCAACAGAGGGGTATTACCCCATGGATAGGCAGGATGGAGGCAATTTACTGAGGTCCCTGATTTTGATCCTGGTGATCAGGGAATTATTGCGCCGCAGAGGTTCCTTTTAAAAACCGTAAAAGATAGCACCGGAGCGAACAGCCGGTGCTATCTTTTACTCATCTGTCAACCCTGTTTTTTCCGACATGCCTACTTTAATTCCCTTATTAGTCCCGTGCCGGTGTTTACTGTTAAGCTGGGCTTTTTGCGACTTGGCCTCTCTGGGGTGGGGTGAACCGGGCGGGCGGTGCAGGTCTTCGATCAATTCCGGCTCTTTGTAGCTGTAATCAGGGTGGTAGGGCCTCTCTGTCACCTCTATACCTCCTTGATAATGGCATGGGCCAATTATCTATAGTACCTGATTATAGTGTGGCATTTGGTACAAAAATTATCCCTGTTGATCAAGCCAATCGCATACGTGTCCGGCAATCCTCTCCCAACCGGGCCCACTAAGAACCCAGTGGGCACAGTTAGCAAATTCATGGTAAGTGCTTACGCTCTTGTATTTGTCGGCTACCCGGCGTACTACTGCAGCCGGTGTAATTCGATCCTCGGCCGCCCCGATTACCAGCACCGGGCAGGTGACCTTGGCCTCGTCCACACTGGACGCCCGGGCCGAATCTACTAACCAAAAACCAATTTGAAACGCGGCCCGCCCCGACTCATATACCAGTTGGCGGTATATTATTTTTCTTTCATCTATAGGCAACCGGTGCGACATAGCGTAAACCGACTTAGGATATGAGACTTTAAAGGGCTGCTCCCAGAATCTCCACCGGATGAGTAAAGCGTCAAAACAACGGAGCACCGAAGTCTTTAGCGCATTAATGCCCGAGGGCGGCGCGGGTGTTAGCAATACCAGGGCCCGGACCAACCCTCTGGCGCCCAGCATTTGGGCCAGCAGCCCGCCCATGGAGTGCCCCACCAGGATGGGCGGAAAGTCCAGTTTTCTTATCTCCTCTTCCAAATCGGCGGCGTAATCAAGCAGCCCGGTCTGGCCCAGTCTCGGGTCCGGCGTGCCCCGGGGATCCATATCGTGATAACGCAGTACCGGCGTCAGGCAACGGTAGCCCCGGGCTTCGAAATAGGGTTTGTACTGATCCCAACACCAGGCCCCGCCCATCATGCCGTGGATCATCAATACCGTTTTAGTCATGTTTTCAGCCTCCCCCAAAAGGGCAATACAACATCCGCCTGTGCGTTACCGGCGGTTGTGCCGAAAATGAAGATACAAAGCCAGCAGCAAAGAGACAGCAACCAGGGTAACAGCTAGATACAACCAGCTTTCTGCCGAGGTTTCCTGTGATTGCTGAAGACTTTCCACCACTTTCTGCTGGGCATCATTCCACTCCTTGGCAGCCAGCATATATGTGGTATCCAGTTGTTGGTTCGCAGGCATGCCGAAAACCCCCTTTAAACTGGTTCATTGCTAATTATGCTAATTTTACCATATAAATAGTTGCCCGGTTAAAAAGGTTTGAAAAAAATGTACAGTACCTTATTGAGTATACGTTTTCTTTATTTATAAAAAAGAGACCCGCTTTAAAATGCGGGCCTTAATACAAGGGAGAGGAAAACTATTATAATTTAATCTTTTATCCTTTTTGGTGGGTTTCCCTAAGTACGCGTTTCAACACTTTACCAGAAGCATTCCTGGGCAGCGGTCCGGCAAATTTGTATATCCGGGGTATCTTGTAATCCGCCAGGTGGGCGGTACAGAAGGCGCGCACATCATCCACCACCAGTTCGACCCCTGGTTTGGGACAGATTATGGCGGTTACAGTCTCCCCCCACACCGGGTGAGCCACCCCGATAACTGCTACTTCCAGCACCCCCGGGTACTGGTACAATACGTGTTCCACCTCAGTGGAATACACGTTCTCTCCGCCGGTAATGATCATATCTTTCTTGCGATCCACCAGGGTTATATACCCGTCCTCGTCTACCGTAGCCAGGTCGCCGGTATAAAGCCACCCGTCACGCAGCGTTTCGGCAGTGGCCTCAGGGTTTTTATAGTACTCCTTCATCATTGTTTCCCCGCTTAGAATAAACTCACCCACCTGGCCGGGGGCCACGTCGTGCCCTGCTTCGTCCACCACCCGGGCCTCAGTGTTGATAATGGCCTTACCGCCGGCGCCGGGTTTGCGCAGCTGATCCTCGGGTTCCAGCAAAACGCCGCCCGGACCCGCTTCAGTAAGCCCGCACAGATTGTAGAAACGGTCGGTGGGAAAGCGTTGCAGCACCTGGCGCACCAGTTCTACCGGCATGGGGGCCGCACCGTAGCCGAACCGCGTTACCGAGCTAAGGTCATAGCGCTCAAAATCGGGTACTTGCAACATGAAATTGTACATGGTAGGCACGCCGAAAAACAAGGTGACTCGCTTACGCTGAATGGTATCCAACACCGCGGTGGGCTCAAAAGCCCGCATCACCACGTGGGTCGCCCCGACAAACATGCCGGAAACCATGAACAGGTTCAACTGGGCGGAATGGAACAGCGGCGCCAGGTGGAGCAGGCGATCTTTCGGGTTCACCCTCATGTGTACCACCATGATTATACCCACGTGGAGAATCCGGTGGTGGTCAAACAGCGCTCCCTTGGGCCGGCCGGTAGTGCCTGAGGTATAAAGAATTTCGCAGTCGTCCCATTCACTGACTTCAACTTCGGGCTCAAGGGCAGGTGCTGCAGCTGCCAGTTCGCCCCAATCAAGGGCCCCCGCCGGCCCAAGCCCGGCTCCGGCCCGGATTAGCATACGTACACCGGGTATGCTGCCTACTATAGAAGCCACTAATTCACCGTACTCGGAGTCAAAAACCAAGGCTGTGCTATCCGAATGATTGAGAATATACTCGACTTCGGGCGCTGCTAGACGGAAATTTACCGGCACCGCCACCGCGCCCAATTTCATGGCGGCCATAAAAGTGATCACGTAGCGGTCGGAATTCTGCATCAAAAGGGCCACTTTATCGCCCTTTTGGATGCCCTGCGCGGCCAGGGCGTTGGCCAGCCTATTTACCGCCTCGTTCAATTCCCGGTAGCTGTAACACAATTCACCATACACCAGGCCTTCCTTGTCCGGGTGCCGGCGGGCGTTCCTCGTCAGCATGCCGCCAATGTGCATGTCTACTCACCTCCAGTTAAATTTTTAATCGCTTTTTTTCTAATTTCGCAAGATTCGTGCCCGGGCGGAAACACTGCCGGCGCCGGGCTGAATATTCTGAATTCACTAGTCAGCTGTCTTGTTTTCCGGACAAGTGCACTATTTTCGGTACGGACAATATTAGAAACCTTTTCTCGCCGCACCTTACCCGGGGCGCCAATACAAACATCCTGCCATGGCACGCTTATTGCGTTTCTGTAATAGAACTGACGTAATAATTTAAAAAACAAGGAGGTTGACAGCCCATGGTGGGTATAACCGCCTTCGGCGCCTATATACCCTTTAACCGCCTGGACAGGCGTAAAATTGCCGAGGCTTACGGTGAACCTGTACCCCCCGGTGAAAAAGCCGTAGCCAACTACGACGAAGACAGCGTAACCATGGCGGTGGAAGCTGCCCGGGACTGCCTGGCGGCCCTACAGCCCGGTTCGCTGGGAGGAGTATACCTGGCCACCACCACTTCCCCCTACCGGGAAAAACTTTCGGCCGCCACAGTGGCCGCTGCCCTAGACACCCCGGACACGGTACGTACCGTCGACTTCACGTCCAGCCTGCGCGCGGGCTCGGCTGCCCTGCTGGCAGCGGCAGATGCAGTACATTCCGGAACCGACAACGTTTTGGTAGCGGTTGCGGACTGCCGTACCGCAGCCGCCAAAGGGCAATTTGAGCAGCTTTTCGGCGATGCAGCCGCGTCATTCGTAATCGGCAGCAGCAATGTGCTGGCGGAACTAGAGGATGCCTGCACCGTGACCGGGGATGTGCTGACCCAGTGGAGGGAAGCGGATGACCGGTACGTGCGAGCATGGGAGGATCGGTTCGTGGTATCGCGGGGGTACGGTCCGCTGGTCACCAAAGCCCTAGCTTCCCTGGCCGGTAAAATGCGCCTGACACCCGGCGATGTGCACAAGCTAGTCCTTTACGCCCCATCACACCGCTACCTGGCTGGTACTGCCCGTTCCCTTGGCTTTGAGCAGTCCCAGATTCAAAATGGACTCTTCGGCGAGGTTGGCCTGGCCGGAGCAGCTCACGCACCGCTGATGCTGGCGTCCGCCCTGGAAAGCGCGCAACCAGGTCAGCGCATTCTGTTCGCCACTTTTGGAGAAGGCGCGGACGCCCTGCTTTTCCGGGCCACCGCAAATGCCGGGCGGTTCATGCCCCACCGCGGGGTTACCGGCCATCTGCAATCAAAGAAAAATACGATGAACTACCTGACCTACCTGCGTTGGAAAGGGATGTTGGATTTTGAACCGCCCCGGCGCCCCGACCCGGAGCGGCCGTCGGCCCCGGCGATGTGGCGGAACACCAGAAATAATCTGGCCTTTTACGGCAGCCGTTGCAACAGCTGCGGCACCCCGCAGATCCCCGCTCAGCGGGTGTGCGTACACTGCCGGGCCAAAGACGAGATGTCCGGGCATCGTTTTGCCGACACGCCGGCCCGGATCGCCACCTATACCATCGATCACCTGACCGTTTCCCAGGATCCGCCCACGGTTTTCGCGGTGGTGGATTTTGAGGGCGGTGGCCGGTTGTTATGTGAAATGACCGACTGCGACCCCGCCGCCGTTACCATCGGCATGGAAGTGGAAATGACTTTCCGCCGGCTGTTTAAAGCGGGCGGCATTCACAACTACTATTGGAAAGCCAGGCCTAAAAGGTAAAGGAGGGATAACATGAGCATTAGGGACAAAGTGGCCGTCATTGGCATGGGCTGCACCAGTTTCGGCGAACATTGGGACAAAAGTGCCAACGACATGCTGATTGATGCCGCCTACGATGCGCTGGCCGACGCCGGACTGGCGCCGGATGACATCCAGGCCTACTGGTTGGGGACGTGCGCTTCGGGCTGGGCGGGCATCAGCCTGTCCGAGCCGCTTAAAATTCAATACAAACCGGTAACCAGGGTGGAAAATTTCTGCGCCACCGGTACCGACGCCTTTAGAAACGCGTGTTACGCCGTAGCCTCGGGCGCCTACGACATCGCTATGGCCATCGGGGTGGAAAAACTCAAAGACTCGGGATACAGCGGGCTGGTGATTACCCCGCCCCCCGGAGACGGCACCGCTCCGAACTATTCCGCCCCGGCAGCCTTTTCGCTCCTGGCCCCGGCCTATTTTAGCAAGTACGGGCTGGATCCGGCAACCGGGAAAAAGGTGCTGGCCCGCATTGCTTACAAGAACCACAAGAACGGGGCCTTAAACCCCAAGGCGCAGTTCCGCAAAGAAGTGTCCATGGAAAAGATACTGCAATCTCCTATTGTGGCCGCGCCCCTGGGCGTCATGGATTGCTCGGGCGTCGCCGACGGTTCGGCGGCGGCCATCATCGTCCGGGCCGAGGACGCCGGAAAATACAGGCCTGACCCTATTTACGTCAAGGCCTTGTCGGTGGTGGCCGGGCCGGGCCACGGCGCTATGCACCAGGACTATGACTTCACATCGATACGGGAAACTTACCACGCCGGGGTAGACGCCTACCGCCAGGCGGGCATCACCGACCCGCGCCGGGAAATCAGCATGGCCGAGGTGCACGACTGCTTTACCCCCACCGAACTGGTAATATACGAAGACCTGGGTTTCAGTGCCCGGGGCAGGGCCTGGCAGGACGTGCTGGACGGCGTATTCGACCTGGACGGCCGCCTGCCTGTCAATCCCGACGGGGGTTTGAAATCCTTCGGTCACCCCATCGGGGCCAGCGGTCTGCGCATGCTCTACGAAATGTACCTACAGCTAAGGGGGCAGGCCGGCCCCAGGCAGATCGACAATCCCAAACTGGGGCTGACTCACAACCTGGGCGGTTTTCCCTGGGAAGCGGTGTGCTCGGTTTGCATCGTCGGCAAAGAGCCGGGCTAGGAGTTGAAGGCGATGCAAAGCCTGTTAACCGGTACCCGGTATTGCCCGGTGGCAGGGCGAGAGATACAGGTAGAAGACATTTACCTGGTCGAGGGCACCTGTACCTGCCAGGTGGATTGGCAACTGATTAACCGGCGCTGCCTGGATGAAAGTGACTGCCCGGATGCCTCGGCCTGCCCCCTGCACCGGGAGTCCCTGGAATAAACAAGGAGGTGCCACATGACTAACCGCAATGAACTGGTGAACACGGAACTGGCTCATTACACCTTTACCGTGGAACGGGGTAAAATCAGAGAAATGGCCCTGGCCATAGGTGACGACAACCCCCTGTACACCAATCCCGACTACGCGCGGGAACAAGGTTACCGGGATGTTATAGCGCCGCCCACCTTCGGTATCTGCATCGACCTGTGGGGCGGCCATGATTTTACCGCCCTGTGTAAAAAACTACAGTTGAACCCGCTTAAGGTTCTGCACGGCGAACAGGAGTACCGGTATTATGACGACATTTGCCCGGGTGATCAACTGGAGGCTGTGTGCCGGCTAAAAAATTACATTGACAAGGGCAAAATGTACTTATTCTGTTTGGAAACCGAATACCGCGACCAGGCCGGTAAGACCGTGCTGGTCTCCAGGTGTAACATCATCGAAAGGAAATAGAGGAGGTGGAAACATGGCCAAGGAGATTTTATTTGCGGACTTGGCGCAGGCGGACACCCTGCCACCGCTGTCCAAACCGCCTATTGACAGGGCCCAGCTAGTCAGGTACGCCGGGGCCTCCGGCGACTTCAACCCCCTCCATTATGCCGATGAAATTGGGCACCTGGCCGGCACCGGCGGGGTTATCGCCCACGGCATGCTGATTATGGCCTTTGCCGGTCAGGCCGTCACCCAATGGGTACCAAACCGCTGCCTCAGACGGTTTGCGGTGCGCTTTGTAGACATTACCAGGTTGGGCGACCAGATCACGGTCAGCGGCAGAATTACCGAAACCCGCCTGGAGAACGGCACCGGCGTGGTAGTAGGGGAGATGACCGCCGCGGATCAGCAAGGCAGCATCAAACTCAAAGGCACCTTCGAAGCAACCCTGCCGCTCCAGGGGGCTGGTCTTTAACTGATTGCCAAACACTACTCAAGGAGGCATATACATGAACCCATTACTAAAAGATAAAAACTGCATCATCACCGGCGCCGGGCGCGGCATCGGCCGGGCCACCGCCCTGCTCTTTGCCGGAGAAGGAGCCCGGGTAGTAGTCAGCGACCTTGACGAAGCGCCGGCCGCCGCAGTGGTGGAAGAGATCACCAATACAGGCGGGCAGGCAGTGGCCTGCGTAGGTGACGTTACGGCAGACGACTTCGCGGATAAATTAATACAAACCGCCGTGGATTCTTTTGGGCCCAGCATCGATGTGATCGTCAACAACGCCGGTTACACCTGGGACGGAGTAATTCACAAAATGACGGATGAACAGTGGGAGGCCATGCTAAAGGTACACCTGACCTCCCCTTTTCGCATCATCCGGGCCGCCTCCCCCTATATCAGGGACGCCGCCAAAAAGGAAAAAGAGGCCACCGGTCAAATGAGCAGCCGCAAGATTATCAACATCTCATCCATTGCCGGCCTGGATGGAAACGCCGGTCAGGCCAACTACTCCAGCGCCAAAGCCGCGGTGGTGGGCCTGACCAAGACCCTGGCTAAAGAATGGGGCGTTTTCAATGTCTGTGTCAACACGGTGGCCTTTGGTTTTGTCGAAACCCGTTTGACCCAGGCCAAGGAAAAAGGCGATGCCATCAAGCGGGATGACCGGGACATCGCCATCGGCATTCCAGAAAACATGCGGCAACTGTTCAAGGCTATGATCCCCCTGAAAAGGGCGGCGGCACCAGAAGAAGCCGCCGGCGCCATCCTGCTGATGGCCTCGCCGCTGGCGGATTACATCACCGGCGAAGTGCTGCGGGTAACGGGAGGACTGTAAATGGGCCTGGATTTAAGCACGGGTGATTACCAAATTTTTCGGACTGCTTTTAGAAAATTTCTGCAGTCGGAAATAATACCATCCTATGAACAGTGGGAAAAGGAAGGCCTGGTGCCCCGGGAAGTTTGGGCCAAGGCCGGTGACAATGGTTTTTTGTGCCCTTGGCTGGCCGAGGAATACGGTGGTGCCGGGGCGGGATTTGAGTATTCGGCCATTATCACCGATGAACTGGCCCGGGCGGGCACGCACCTCCTGTTTCCACTGCATAGCGATATCGTGGTGCCGTACATCGCCACCTACGGCACGCCGGAACAAAAACATAAATGGCTGCCGGGCTGCGCTTCGGGACAGATTATCGCCGCGGTTGCCATGACCGAACCCGACACCGGCTCGGATTTATCGGCCATCCGCACCACTGCCGCCAGGGACGGGGACTATTACGTGCTAAACGGTACCAAGACGTTTATTTCCTGTGGTCTCCATGCCGACTTAGTGGTGGTAGCGTGTAAAACAGACCCCCGAGCCGAACCGCCCCACAAAGGCATCAGCCTGCTGGTGGTGGAGCGGGGCACCCCGGGATTTGCCCGGGGCAGCCAACTGGATAAAATGGGTCTGCGCAGTCAGGATACGGCGGAACTGGTCTTTGAGGATTGCCGGGTACCGGCGGAGAACCTGCTAGGGCAAGAGAACAGGGGCTTTGCCTGCCTGATGGAAAAGCTCCAGCAGGAGCGCCTGGTCTGCGCCATTATGGGCCAGGGGCTGGCCGAGCGTATGATCGGGTACACTGTGGATTACTGCCGCGGGCGCAGTGTCTTCGGCCAACCGGTATCGGCCTTTCAGCATAACACTTTTAAGCTGGTGGAAATGGCTACCGAAGTGGAATTAGGCCGGGTTTTCCTGGACGGGTTACTGGAAAAACACCTGACGGGCCGGCGGGTGGTGCGGGAAGTTTCCATGGCCAAATGGTGGATTACCGAAATGGCCAACCGGGTGGCCTACCACTGTCTGCAGTTGCACGGCGGGTACGGCTATTCCGAGGAATATCCCATCTGCCGGGACTACCGGGACGTGCGCATATTTAATATCTTTGCCGGCACCACGGAAGTGATGAAGTCCATCATCGCTAAAGAGATGGGGTTGTAGCACCTGCTACAACCCCAGTTTTTTAAGCTTTTCATATAGCCTGGAGCGGCTCATGCCCAGCATGCGTGCCGCTCTGGTTTTGTTACCCTGGGTTACCTGCAGAGCCGACAGAATTATTTCCCGTTCGGCTTCACTCAGCCGATCCCGCAACGTGCTGACCGTTTTAATTGGCTCGGCGGAACTTTGTTTACCACGCCGTAGGTATGGGGGCATGTCCTGTACTTTAATGGTTTCCCCGGTAGCGAAATTAACCGCCCTCTCCACCACGTTTTCCAGTTCCCTTACATTACCGGGCCAGTGATAATGCTTCATTATCTCAACGGCGCCCGGGTCGGCACCGGTAAAACCGGTGCCCAAAAAGGAGTTGTACTTACCAAGGAAACTATGTACCAGCGGCAGCACATCCTCGGGCCGCTCCCGCAGCGGCGGGATGTTCAGCGTAATCACGTTCAGCCTGTAATACAGATCCGCACGAAACACACCATCGGCCACCATCTCCTCGAGATTTCGGTTGGTGGCCGCCAATACCCGGATATCTACCCTAACCGGTTTGGTGCCGCCGACCCGATCGAATTCCCGATCCTGGAGCACCCGCAGCAGTTTGGCCTGCAGCCCCGGGCTCATGTCCCCGATTTCATCCAAGAAAATGGTGCCACCGTTAGCCAGTTCAAACCGACCGGGCTTACCCCCCTTCCTGGCGCCGGTAAAGGCGCCGGAGGCATAACCAAAGAATTCGGACTCCAGCAACTGATCCGGAATGGCCGCGCAGTTGATTTTAATAAATGGACCGCCATGCCGCGGACTGGCCATGTGGATGGCCTGGGCAAACAGTTCCTTGCCGGTGCCGCTCTCCCCCCGGATTAAAACCGTAGACAAACCCCGGGCCGCCTGCATGGCTTCACCCTTGAGCTGCACCATGACCGGACTGACCGAAATAATACTCTCAAAAGTATAGTAGCCGCTGGTACCCGCTTTTTTTAATTCTTCCCGGTAGTAATTCAGCTTGCTCTCCAGGCTGTCCAAGCGGCGGGCCAATTCTTTAATCTCTTCCAGGTTGCGGAAGGTCATTTTGCCCACCGCACCCACCACGCGTCCCTTTTCTACGATCGGCAGACGGGACACCACGTAGTAAGCACCACCCACCTGCTGCAGTTGGCTGGTCTCGGGAATACCGGTGCGGGCCACTACGTGCAGGCGGCTGTTTTCCAGCACCTCGGTTACCTGCCGGCCCACGGCTTTTTCCGGATCCAGGCCAAAAAAATCAGCCAGGGCCTGATTAATGAATGTGATGCTGCCTTCCCTGTTAACCACCACTATACCATCGTAAGCGATATCCAATACTGTCTGCAGGGTGTGCTGCAAGGTGCGCACGCTTTCCAGTTCCGCGGCGACCTGTTCCAGTTCAGTAAAGTCCTGGAATATGGCCATCGCCCCGGCGGTTCGGCCCCCGTCCAATACCGGTGTACAGTTAACCAGCAGTGCCCGGCCACCATACTCCCATTTTTTACCCACCTTTTCTTGTCCGGTTTCCATCACCATAGCTAGGTTCAAACCCGGAAAGGCCTGCTCCACATGCCGACCCAGCACATCCTGTTCACAAACGCCCAGCAGCGCTTCAGCCGCCGGGTTCAGCATGATCACGTGCCCCGCACCGTCCACCGAGACCAGGCCGTTGTGCATGGCCTGGTAAATGGCGCGCAGGCGGGCGTTTAATAGGTCCGCATCTTTGAACAAGGCCATAATCATATCCACTTTGGTGAATACGCCTTGGACTCCGCCGGAATCGTCGACCACCACGCCCATACCCACCGGACTTGTTTTGACCACTTCAACGACGTCGGGGTAGGGGGCGTCCAGACCCACTGTAACCACCCGGCGGGTCAAATAATCGTCCACCGGTTCTTCCAGGCCCGAGCCTGCCAGCAGCGCGTCAAAAAGGTTGACCCTGGTTAGCAGACCCAATAGTTGCCCCGCCGCGTCGACGGCCGGTAAGCCATCCAGGCGGGTGCGCCGGAAAATACCAATCGCTCTTCTAATAGTGTCCCCGGGACTAATGACTGGCACGTCCTGGGTCATGAAGTCCTTCATTAACATGTTTTCACCCTGCGGGAGAATGCCCCCCGCCCTAAAAAGTATGATGCTCGGTACGGCCGATAATTTCATCCTGCAGTGCCCGGCTCAGGTCGCAGAAGTAATCGCTGTAGCCCGCTACCCGAACAATTAAGTCCCGGTATTGCTCGGGTTCGGTCTGGGCGGCGCGCAGGGTTTGGGCGCTGACCACGTTGAACTGAATATGGTGACCGTCCAGTTTAAAGTAGGAGCGCACCAGGTGGGCCAGTTTGTTGATGCCATCTTCGCCCTCCAGCACCTGGGGCGTAAACTTCTGATTCAACAGGGTGCCCCCGGTGCGCACGTGATCCATCTTGGCCGCCGAGCGGATTACCGCGGTGGGGCCCCGGCGATCCGCTCCCTGCACCGGGGAAATACCCTCGGACAGGGGCTGCCCGGCTTGGCGGCCGTCCGGGGTGGCCCCGGTTACCGCGCCGAAATACACGTGGCAGGTGGTGGGCAGCAGGTTAATCCGGTACACCCCGCCCCGGGTGTTGGGCCTGCCGTTAACGGCATCATAGTAAACGTCAAATAATTGCTGCATGATCCCGTCGGCGAAATCGTCGTCGTTGCCGTACCGGGGGGTTTTGTTCAGCAGCAATTGGCGCACCTTTTCGGAACCGTTAAAATTCAGTTCCAGGACGACCAGCAGCTCATCCATAGCCAAGCTCTGCTGGTCGAATACGTGGTGCCTGATGGCCGACATGCAGTCGGTGAGGCTGCCCAGCCCCACGCCCTGGATGTAAGTGATATCGTACCTGGCCCCCCCGGCGTTGTAATCAATGCCCCGGGCGATGCAGTCATCAATGAGCAGGGATAGGAATGGCGCCGGCATGCGGGTGGCGTACAGCCGCTCAATAATGTTATTGCCCTGCACTTTAATATCTACAAAGTACTGCAGCTGTTTTTTAAACGCGGTCAGTAAATCCGCAAAGGAAATAAAACCGCGCGGGTCACCGGTTTCAATCCCCAGCCTTTCTCCGGTACGCGGGTCAATGCCGTTGTGCAGGGTAATCTCCAGGATTTTAACCAGGTTCAAGTACCCGGTCAGGATATAACTTTCCTTACCGAAGGCACCGGCTTCCACGCAGCCGCTGGCCCCGCCGCAGCGGGCATCGGCCACGGTTTTACCCTGGCGCACCAATTCCTGCACAATAGTGTCTGCGTTGAATATCGAGGGCTGGCCCCAACCCTGGCGCACAATGCGCAGCGCCCGTTTCAGGAACCGGTCGGGGTTCTTTTTACTAAGCTGGATATTGGAACTGGGCTGCAGCAAACGCATCTCGTCAATGACATCCAGCACCAGGTAAGTGACCTCATTGACCCCGTCGGAACCGTCGGCTCGCAGTCCGCCGCTGTTGATGTTGGCGAAGTCGGTGTAAGTGCCGCTTTCCTCGGCCGTAACCCCCACTTTAGGTGGAGCGGGCTGATTGTTAAACTTAATCCAAAAACACTGCAGCAGTTCCCGAGCCTGTTCCCTGGTCAGGCTGCCCGCTGCGGTTTCCCGCCGATAAAAGGGATCCAAATGCTGATCCAGCCGCCCGGGGTTAAAGGCATCCCAGGTGTTCAGCTCGGTAATTACCCCCAGGTGTACAAACCAGTAGTACTGCAACGCTTCCCAAAATGTAGCCGGCGCGTGGGCGGGCACCCGGGAGCAAACCGCCGCAATCTGTTCCAATTCCTCTTTCCGCACCGGGTCGGGCTCAGCTTGCGCCATTTTAAGGGCCAGGTCAGCGTGGCGCCCGGCAAAGGTAATGATGGCCCGGGCGCAAATACGCATCGCCCGCAGTTCCTCCCGCTTGTCGTAAGCTGCGGGGTCATGTAGATAATCCAGGCCGGCCAGCGAGGCGTCAATATCGGCGATTAAGTCCAGCATCCCCCGGCGGTAAATCTTGTCGTCCAGCACGGTGTGCCCCGGCGCCCGCTGCTCCATAAACTCGGTGAATATCCCGGCGTGGTAGGCCGCCAGCCACCGGTCATCCATCTGGCTGAAAATAATGTCGCGCATGGAACGGCCCTGCCAGAAAGGAATAATCTGCTCACGATAGACCCGTCGGGCCGCTTCGTCAACGGCAAATGGGATCTTCTCCCTGGCATCAAGAATAGCCAAATCCTGCAGAGAGTGACAGCACAATTCGGGGTACGTGGGCGAGGCCTTTGGTTCGGGCCCCCTTTCCCCAACAATTAGCTCCCCCGATCCGATATAGATGGCTTTGTTCTCCATCAGATGCTGAAAAGCCAACGCCCGCAGCACCGGAACCGCATGCGCGCCGGCGTTGCGATAAAATTCCGTCATCAGTTCCGCCCGCTCGGTAGTAATGCGCGGCACGGTATCCAGGCTTTGCTGCCTAAGCTGGGCCACCCGCTGGTTCATACAATTAGCGCCTCCCATCATCCCATTCCATAGTAATTTTAATGTCCAACCTGAACAGTTAATCCGTACTTAACCAGTATATCGGCAAATACCTTCATTTTTTCACTATCCGGCGGGCGCAGTTCGGGCAGGGCGTAGGTTAGGCCCAGCCGCCGGTACTTTTGCGTCCCGATCCGGTGGTAGGGCAGAATGTGCACCGAGCGTACCCCGGACAGAGTGGCTATAAAACGCCCGGTTTCATTTATATTGTCAGCATCATCGTTTATCCCAGGTATGACGGGAATTCTAATGACAATATTATCATGATGAGATGCCAGCTCCAGCAAGTTGTCCAGGATTACCCCGTTGGAAACGCCGGTATACTGCCGGTGCCGCCGGTCATCCATCAGTTTCAGGTCATATAAAAAAAGGTCTACCAACCCTGCTAGCTGCAGCAGTTTATCCCGGGGAGCAAACCCGCAGGTATCTACCGCGGTATGTATTTCTTTTTCCCGGCAGCCGGCCAGCAAGGCCGTTAAAAAGTCGGTCTGCATAAGCGGCTCACCGCCGGAGAAGGTGACCCCGCCGGCGGACTGGTCATAAAAGATTACGTCCCGCTCTATGGCCCGGATTACCTCTACCGCTGACATCTTCCGGCCCGCTATTTCCCTGGCTCCGGCATGACATACCGCCGCACAGCTGCCGCAGCCGGTACATTTGCCCCGCCCGGGCTCAGGAACAGTGTTTTCTCCGGCGCCCGCCAGCGGTAAAAGCGCCCCGCTGGGGCAAACCCCGGCACAGTCGCCGCAGCCGATGCACCGCTCGGGATAGAACATGATTTGGGGCTCCGGCAGCTGGCTTTCGGGGTTATGACACCAGTGACAGCTCAGCGGGCAACCCTTTAAAAAAACGGTGGTGCGAATTCCCGGCCCGTCGTGCACCGAGTATTTCATAATGTCAAAGACAGTTCCTCCGGCCAAAAATAACACCTGCCATTTAATAACTAAACAACTTAATATGTGACATAATTATAGCATGTTAAATGCCCGTGAGTCATGTCGCGGAATGTCCGGTACTGATCAAAAAGAGGCAGCCTTTAGAAAACTGCCTCTTTCCAGGTTTAATTATTTTAAGGGTTTTAAATCTTTTTGCTCTTGTTCATAAACCCTAAAAATACCCCACATGCCATCCTCCAGGTCCCAACGGATCACGCTTGAAGAATAGAGGAAATCTCCGGCCATACCGTCCGGGCCTCCGGCGTTGCCCAGGAGCTCGATGTTACCTGTACTGCCAACACTGGTGGCACCGTGAACGCTGATTACGTTGGACAGTGGATTGCCGGGCTGGGATAGCCAACTGTGGCCGTGCACGGCAAATGTCGAGTTCCTTGGTTTGTCGCCCACCATGGCGTATCTGAAAATCACCGGGTCACCTACGTAGGCCCTAAAAAGTGGTGTGGCCGGATCACCGTGAACTTCACTGCTGAACACCAGGGAGCGGTCGGGGTTATTTACCAACCGGTTGGCAAACCTCTCCGAACGGTAATTGAATGCCCTGTGTCCCTGGTCTTCCTTGTCATCGACACCGGGCGGGTCGGGAATCCGGTTACCGTTTTTGTCAAACAAACTCACTCCGTTATGTGCGAGTACGACAAATTCCCTAAACAATTCCCCACTGGGCAACTTGATAATCGCCTCATCTCCGGAGAACAGCGTATTACATGACGGATCATAGTATTTGGCCCCGGGCGGTTCAACCACCAGAGCGCCGAACAGACCCCTGTGCCTGTGGTTCCTTAGATCCCCGAAGTTGGAGAGGACAAAAACGCCTTCCTGATCGGCGAACCACCGGTACACAATAGTCTCACCGGGACCGATGGTCTGGTCCGGGTTGAACCCTACCGTCGCGCCGTCCGAACCCCGGGCATCATACTGCAGGTTTTGGACATGCATTGATACCCGGTTGGAGGGGGGCCAGGGAGCCTCCACGGGAACCTGGGGATATACCGTGGGCGGCAGTTGTTCCGGTAGTTTATTGGTCAGTCGCACCTCGACGCAGTCACCCACATTGGCCCGGATAATCAGCGGCCGGGGCTCCGTCTGACCCTTTAGCACCGCTTCTTCATCACATTTGAGCACAAACATCAGGCCGTCGGGATCGTTATCGCCGGCGGAGTTATAGACAATTTTATTGGCAATGGCCACGACGTCATACTTCTTTACCTTGGCGTCGGGTACACAAAGCTTCCCCGGATCTAAGGCGACGGCGGGGGCACACCCCGTTTTGGACGGCAAGGCAGCCGTCCGGGGAGCCGGTTCCGGCCTATCTTCCAGGGGCCTTAAGTGCGCGGCCGAGCTCCCGTAAACCCGCATAATCCCCCACATACCCAGCCAGAGGTCGTCAATTCCGCCGGAATAGTAGAGCAGGTCCTGATCTCCCTCTCCTTTGGCATCAGCTGTGAATTCAAAATTAAAGGCTTCAGAGATGCCAATGGTCTGTTGCGATACCTTGGGTGACTCCGGGTTTGTTGGTTCGCGCAGCCACTTGTAGCCGTGCAGGTTAAAAGCGTGCTGCTCTTCGTGGGCACCCTGGAAAAGCCTAATCCTGACCGGGTCGCCGGCATAAGCCTCCAGCAGCGGGGTGACCGGATCGCCATGCACATAAGAACTGAACACGTAAGCCGGATCCCCATCTCTAAACTGGAACGGCTCGTTGCGATAATTGATGGCCATCACACCCGGGTCCTGGTCGGAGCCTGGTTGCGGGGGCGGATTGACCGGATTACCCCGGGCATCAAATAACAGGGCGAAATCATGGACAGCCAAGGCAAACTCCCTGAAGTCCGGGAAATTGGCATTTTTAATCACCGCCTTGGTGCCGCTCTTGATCTCCTCTCCTGTATAGGGATCGTGGTAGGTGGAACAGGCGGGCTCGATGATTAAAGCCGCGAAAACGCCATGCTGCTGATGCAGGTTTGCAAATAGGTGATCGTGAAAAAATACCGTTCTTAATTCACTATCGGCATACCACCGGTAGCGAATACTTTCACCCGGGCTTGTGCTGCTGTCGTAATTCCAGCCGTTGGCGCCGCCATCAGAACAAATTACGTCAAATTTAACCAGGTGGATATGCAGCCCGGCTTCATCAGTAATTTGTTTGGTTTGGAAGGCATTGCCGCCTAGTGTTTCCGGGAACTTGTTGGTAAAGGTAACGTCAATGACCTCGCCGGCGTTGGCCCGGATAACCAGCGGTTCCACGGGTTTCTTACCGGAACGAACGGCATCCTCGTCTTCAGCCAGCACAAAAACACGTCCTTCGGGGTCGTGCCAGCCCGCGTCGTTGTACTTAATGGGCAGTTGGATACCCACGATGTGAAACTCTCTGACCGGAGCACCCGGTGGTCCGGGGTTGACAATGGCGCCGCCCGGTACCGGGCTGAGATCGAAATTGGCCTGCTCAAGCGGGGTCGGTTCCCGCCCGTCAATAACTCCAAGCGGCGGTCTGGGCGCTTGCTCTCCGAAAGTGCCGGGAATATACAAGGGGTAGCCAGGCTTATCCGGGGTAGGCTGGGGCGGCAGCGGCCGGTCCGGCAGAGGCTGTAAAGCCCGAATCGGGCTTCCATCCGGGTATTGGCGACTCCCATCCTCACGCACGTCGTGGGTGCGCCAGAGGCCCCACATACCCTCGTCAAAGTGCGGGTAAAGATGGCAGTGCCAAATCGCATCTCCGGGCGCCCCTTGCCGGCTGCCGGCGCCAAACAACGGTTCGATGGTATACGACTCCTGAGGCCCGATACTGATTGAATCAATCAGTGTGGAATCCGGGTCGCGGGGGTTTAACCGCCATTGGTAGACGTGCAGATGAAAGACGTGCGTTTCCTTTACTCCGGCGTGGATCAGCCTAATTTTGGCCGGGTCCCCGACGTACGCATGCAGCACGGGAGTTGCCGGATCTCCCCAAACCCACGAACTCATCATCGCTTTTTCACCTTGCACATTGGGGTTGTCATGCCTGATCCGGCTCGGTTCGGAACGGTAGTTGACCAGCATGGCCACCAGCCCCTCGCCGTCGCCGTGGCCGTTGGAAGCCTGATGCTCACTGGCCACTTCCATCTCGTCATGAAAAATTACGGTGTACTCCCTAAAATCCGGCTGGTCGGGATGGTGGATGTCGGCGTACAGGCCGCTCCCAAGTTCCTCGCCGGTTTCGGGGTCCGTCCAGGTGGAGCCCGGTGCTTCTACAATCAGGGCACCCCAAAGGCCGTGCACGTTGCTCCCTGTTTCATCGGCCACCGGGTTACCAAGGTCGTTAAACAGGAAGGTACCCTCTTTGTCCGCATACCAGCGGTATTTGACGGTTTCCCCGGGTTGGGCCACTGAGGAGGGGTTTTTCCCGGCCGCTGTCCCATCCGAGTTCAGGACATCATACTGAACACCCTTGATATGCATGGAGGCCGGAAAACTTAACTCGTTTGTAAAGTTGACTTCCACGTAGTCCCCCGCGTTGGCCCGGATGATCAGGGGGCGGACTTCCTCAACAGGAGTCAAAGGGTTGGCTTCAACCTTCCTGCGGATATCATCCTTATCTTCTTTGAGGACATAAAGCAGACCGTTGGGATCATGTTCACCCGCCTTGTTAATGACAATGTTGAGTTGGACGGCCACGATATCGAAAGTTCGGGTAATCGGGTCATCCAGGCAGAGTACCGCCCCCCTTTCTTGCGGCGGTCCGGTCGGGGAGGCCGAGGCAATGAAAACACCCATCATGGTAAGGAATAGAACTAATAGGACCAGCACCGGTAAACAGCGTCTCAGTTTAGTTCTTGGCGGCAAGATAAAATCACCCCTCTTTATTGAAGGCAGCCATTTAAACGGGAAAAGACTGCCGAATTAATCCAAGATATTATGCAAACCTGATAAATGCTATTTGGTTATTACAATATTTGGCTGGTAATTTTTGCTCTAGTCTGATGATCACCAACGATATCGCTCCGGCCTAAAAGTCAGTTACCGGCTGGCAATGATGGCACAGGGGACGCATTGTCGGGAATGTCCCGCCGGGCATTGGTGTACAATCCACGCCGGGACTACACCAAACGGTTGCCGGCCCCGGTCCGGCCGGTGCAAATAATCGCCGGTAAAAAAAAGGTTCCGGCGTGGTAACACCGCCGGAACAAGAGAAATATATGGAGTTGGGTTTAGCAAAATAATAGAAGTAGTTGAAGTAAAAAACCGGGGTCGCCCGATAAAATAAAAACAGCCCGGCTCTTCCGTAGAAAGCCGGGCTGTTTCAAAGGTCTGAAACCTTATGATTTATACCCACAGCAAACGCTGACCTTTCCCTGGAAGGCTGTTCATGCCAATTTTCTAGGCAGGTCTCCTGACTCGTGGTTCACAGCGCATCTCCCGCCTTCCCGGGTCTTTACATACCCAGTGGCAACTATGGGAGCCGCTCCCCACATACAGTGGCCGGACCGTCCGGGACTTGCACCCGGTTCCCTTTTCACCCCCGCTATAAAAATCGGGGAAACCTAGAATGGCTATTAAGTTGTTTACATATTAACAGGGTTTGTATTTTTTGTCTATGGCCGTTTGTTATCTTAATTAAGATCGTGGTCCTCTAAGATAAACAGTTCATTAATCGTTGCGTTTAATTCACGAGCAACTTTTGCGGCAAGTTTAAGAGAAGGGTTGTAATCACCTTTTTCCAGAAATACAATTGTTTCTCTCCTTACGCCAACCTTTTTGGCTAACTCAGCTTGGGTAAGACAAAACCGTGCTCGGTATTCCTTTATCCTAGTTTTCATTTATTCAAAATCCTTACGCTTGCTTAATATGGCCGAGGATATCAGAAAGGAAATTGCCATGCCAAACAAACCGGTGATAATAATATCGTCTCGGTCTAGATATTTTTGAAAAACCAGCAGAGCCAGCCATATATAAATGGAAGCGAAATATGAATAGCCGGCAGCATAAATTTTAATTTTCTTGGTTCGCTCATCTTGTATTGTAAAACCTTCTTTTATATCACCGAATAACCTTTTAAAGACATTAAACGAAATAATAACGAGTGATACGATGCCAATAATAACCAGTAACGCCAAGATGTTATCGTTGCTTTCCAGTAACCTTATGGCTAAAAATGATAGACCAAGCACAAGAACGAAAAGCGCAGAAATACATAGGACAAGCATTGTTTTCGATTTCATTATTTACCCTCCTGGCGTTAGAAATACATAACATAATGTTAATAATATATAACACCAAGCCAGGCCTGTCAACTTATATAGCTTGCTCCCCTCAATATTGCCTCTAAATAAGGCAAAAAACTCTTACCATAACAGCTCATTTCTCTTCATTCTTTTCAAACCAACGAAGCCGGTACCCGTTCATGGCTACTTCCCCTAAAACATCTAGAAAGTGATAATTGGCAATGCTGCCGACAATAGCACCAAAACCCGGCACCATCTGCATCATTTTAATTAAATCAATGTGGTCCCGGTATTCCAATTGAAAAGAGCGCCAATCCATTTGTTTTAAAAACCTTTCTTCAGGATAATCAAGCACCCTAACTTCCCAATTAGCTATAATTTTGTATACTTCCCGTCGCTTCAGCCTACTAGAGAAGGCCAGTTGGAAAAGGTGCAGGATATATAGTCTTTCCCGATAATCCCTGACGTTAAAGCCATAAATACTGGCGATATCAAACAAAAATTTCATTTTTATGCTTAATAACAACGGAAAGTCCGCCAGGCCCAATAATATTCCGCCGGCTCCCGTACCTGCGCCTTCTGCCGCAGCAATTTTTTTATACCGGTTGAGTTTTAATAATGCCACCTTTTCACGTTCTTCCAGACAAACATCTTGCAGCGGAAATCTTGTAGTAGTATACTCGGAACCTGACAGAACAACCTGTACGATATGTTTTGTACTAATGGTAATCACTTGATGAACTTTTTCAGGTATCATATGGTTTATTTTATTCTGAAAAGTTTTGGTCGATTTATTAATGAAAGATGGCTTTTTATTCATCTTAATTTGCCAGATGAGCATTTCTTTGTATGCTTTTTGTTCATATACGTCCATATTTTAAACCCTGTCGCCCCCCAAGCAGTCATTGATAGCCTTCTGTTTAAACGTATATAGATAATTAAATGGCAGCAATCAGATTAATAAAGTAATAAATCCATAATATCTCTGCATTTTAAAGTTCTATTATTATTTATTATTCCCCTTCCAAGACGTGGTATCTTATACCTGATGTGTACCAAATTTAAAGCAGATAAGGTAATTGTATCGAATAGAGGATTTTGTTAAATTAGGATGAATTATTAAATCGTAAGGAAGGAGCCAATATATTTATGTTTAATGTCAAAAGTGACCAAGGATACATAACAGTCGTTGACGGTATTAAGAGAAAGACCCTTGTTCATGGTGCAAAGACCTTGATGAGCGAATTTCTTTTAGCTAAAGGTAAAACTTTGCCCAATCACAGCCACCCGCATGAACAAACAGGTTACTTGGTTTCCGGGAAGATTATGCTGGCTATCGCAGGTCAGGAATTTGAGGTTAATCCTGGGGACAGTTGGGTTATCCCCGGAAATGTGGAACACTCCGCGAAAATCATTGAAGATTCCGTAGCGGTAGAAGTCTTTGCCCCGGTGCGGGAGGATTATATTCCGTAATATGGTGCATATAATAGCTATTTCATAACTGCACTTTATTTGGCTACAACCTCGTCCGCCGCAAGATTTTCACCAGCATGAAATACTTTTCGTTAATTTCTTAACGGTGTAGTATCCAATCGGCGGAGTACATAAGCCATTGTCAAACCCCAAATAATACCCCCAATATGGTTTGAAAGTACCGTTGTCGTTGAAAATATCACAAGGTTTGGGATTCTAAATAGCGTTGTTATAGCATATATAATAAATCCTGACATTAATCCATAAATGACACCCTTTCCCAAGTAGAACCGGGAGGTAATCGCCGGAATCAATAACGCAAATATTATGCCAAGCAAGCCAACCCAAAGCAATTGTATTATCTGAGCGTAAACAATTTGAAATGTAGAAGTTGGTAAACTGCCATAAATAATCATACTTGCCCAATCGAGAAAGCGTCGTTCAGAAAAGTTTAAAATATAATAAGAAAAAAGGCTCCAGACATTCATTGCCAACCCACCAACAACACCAGCTACAAACCCTCTGTAGAATCTATCCATGATGAATTCCCTCCTCTAAGCAATTATAACCTCGCTTGATGAGTTTATTCGGAATCCATTTACAAAGTACTCCAGGGTCATGTTGATTTAATAACCTTAAAATTAACCCCTTAACTTGATAAGTTCGGTGACTGGAAGCTTATTGATGTAACCCCCCTTGAGTTTTATTAGTAGGAGGTGACGATGTGGCAGAATTGTTTATTGGCCTCACTTATTTAATAACAACGGGCATTATGCTGGGTGCTTTTGTATTTATCGTAGTTTTAGCATGGCGCTTTATGCGTGCCCATGAAAAAATAGCACAATCACTTGGCGTAATAGCGGAGAATATAAAGGCTTCCAAAGAAATAAAGCTATAGACCTTTCAACTTGGAATCAATAACGGTAATTGAACGAAGAAAGATGGTAAAAATGAAGTTTTTAAATTTTTTTAAAATAAAAATTGAAAAATGGCTGTTGGCCAACCCAAATAAAACCAAACTGAAGAAACATTTGAACAAAGTTGCCTTTATATTAATCGTTGCAGCATATCTTCTGCCTGCGCCCGTTTGGCTTTCCGAACTTTTATTTTGGCTTGCCATTTTGATTGCTATTTTTGGCACTTATTTAAACTATAAGTATAAGTAGACCGATAACGTTAGATTAAAAACTATCATTAATTTGCTGCAATATCTTTTTAGCATTAGGAACTGCGTTGAAGACAAAATCCAGTTTGTCACATGCAAAGCCCGAACAATGACCGCAATTATCTATTTGCTTTTTCTGCCCACACAGCCTGATTTCACAGACTTTGCAATGGTTGAAAAGCCGCCCGCCGTTTGAGATGCATCCATCGCAGTTTATATCCTCTGGTTTAATCTCGACTCCAAACTCTTTAGACCAGGATTTAGCCGTTTTTGCTCTTTTGCTGTTGTCATTCTCCTGGGTGGCAATATAAGCAGGGCAATCCGTACAAATTAATCCGCAGTAAGCTATCATAGTGCTTTCCCTCCTGATTCTTAAATGAGACTTACTAAAAACTTATTTTTATGCTTAATTATCTAATGCAGTTACATGAATAATTCTCCATTGTCCCAAATCGTCAATGAAATAGATAGTCTGCCTTGCGAACTCTTCGCCCAGTTTATGGGCTTGCTCACCAGGTTCAAAATATAATAAATCAGCAGAAAAAACATTTTCAAACTCAAGGTAGTCACCAACGTAATATTCGATGTCGGGACATGCTTCACTAAAATGTTCGTGGTTAAAATTTTCCCATGGGAAACAGTCTTTGCGCTTAAAGTGCACATAGCTTGCCGCAGCTTCCTGATAATTATCTTTTAGCAAGTTAATAAACTTGTATATCATGTACTCTGGTTCAAAATAGTAATTAGTCGAAGACGGATTTCTCTTAAAGAAATTATAGGTATAATACTGCCACTCTGGCTTAAATGGTAATTCCTTTATTATTTCACCCGTATCATCATTTTTGATGACCACTTTATATGTATGGTTATTTTTTAACTCAATATCCTTTCCCTCAGACTCAAAGTAAAAAACATTGCTCTGGTTGGTATTCCTAAATCCCATGATATCTGTCAAGGCAACATCATAGTCACCGTAAATTCTTATGTCTGGCGAGTTATCTATATAATCATGCGCGTTTGCCTTGTCCTTGATCGCTATAATCCCTTGCAGTTTGATGGTTCTCTTGTCCGTATTAAAGGTGTAAGGTCTACTGTAAAAATTACAAACCCTGACAAAGACCTGACGAAGTTTGGCATTTTCGATATTATTAGCAACTCTCCAGTACCACGGAATCCCGTCACCAAGGTATTTGACCTCATGGTTATATACAACAACATTTTTCAGAATTATTAAGGCTTCATCTGTTTCGACTTTACCCCATACAGAGTATCTTTTATATACCAGGATATGCTGTCCGTAAAAATATACAGATACGCTAAGCCATAAGAATAAGAGTAACAGGGCAGTTGTCGGGAGCTTTTTTTTGAAACTCATACTAAACGTAAACACCCTCCTTATTTTATTTAAGACAATGTCAATTAAAAAACAATTGTATGAAATGGAACCCCTTTGCAAAGTAATGACTATTTATATACAACTTCGAATTCTTCGAAAACTACGGGCATTTCATCAGTAAAGTGCTTATTTAGACGCATACATTCCTTAATAAAATATGTATCATGCACCCTTTTCCAATACTCAAGACTTAAATCACCTTCTCCTTCAATTTGAGCCATTTCCTCTGTTATTTCCTTATAAAGAATGATTTGTACTTTTATAGTTTTAACAATGCATTTAGCATTACCATTCCAATCGGTAATAACGCTATGGTCTCCTTCTTTTGGTATGGATTGACGATCATACTTATAAGACCATAAAGAGGAAGCTGTAGCCCGTTTTGTACCTTTTAATACTAGAGTTACTAATGCATTTGCCCCACTTTGGGTTAGTTCAAAATGCCATGCTGAATAGTTTTTTTTAGTGGTGCTGGTATCGTCTCCAATAGATTTCAAATAATTTTCCCACATTATTAGTACAGATGGGTGCTCATTATTCATTGATATCCCTCATTTTAATTCACTTTAAGTGGGAACGTCGTAGACATCTTGATAAATAAGTTATACCCAGGTACTTGGGTATAACCGATTATGAATATTAGTTAATGTCTTGTTTGTATCTTTAGTATTGAAGACTGGGGCTACCTAAAAACCTAGCTCTTCTCCAATAATAAAGACTGTGATTCGGTCTTTTTTATATTGCCGCTTAAGTATTACTAAACAGTTACAAATTCTTTCTTGAGAAGAGCAATCCAAGCACTTTCCGTTTTCCAAACATGGCGGGTGATAGTCATTTTCAGCCCTTTTGGCGTTTAAAGGAGCCGCATAATATTGGGCTCTCATAATGCCTTCTTCTGTTGAATCTACAATTTTGTTTATCCCAACAACGATAAATACCTTTTTGGGGCCAAATAGGATACCCGCTACCCTGTTGCCCGAATGGTCAATATTAATTAATTTTCCATTCAAAGTAATGGCATTAGAGCCTGTGATAAACACATCGGATAAAAGCGCCCGCCGCTGGATTTCCCATTTCTCTTCTTTACTGTTCATTGGATCAAAACGGTTTAATACATTATAAGACCCGTTAATTATCTCATCCAACAATCCAATTTCTTTGATGGTTTCAGAACCTCCAAAACCGATAAGGTCCTTATTTGATATTAAAGATATTATCTTTTCTTTGGCCCTTACATGGTCGGTAAAATAATAGGCTTTAATATTATTAAACTCTAAGTTAAGAAGTAATTCATTGATTTTGTCCTCTTTTATAGAAACACTTTTATGCATGATTGTCACCCATCTTCAAACCAATTTGTTCGTGCTACTTAAGAAAATATGCATAGTTCAGTTGGGTTTTGCTTTATGTGTGTTTATTACTTAATTAATTAAAGTTTCCAGATATTCTAGCTCTGTTTGGATTTTGTTTAAAACCCCATCAACATCATGGCCGTTTATAATCTCGTTTCCAATACAGTAAGCCAAAGAACCTTCATTATTCCCTCCTGTAAGTTCTGCTAGCTTTAAGTAGGCTTCAGCTGCCTGGTTTAATTCTTCATTCGTGGCGTTTTGGGCTATGGTAGAAACATTTATTATCGGTAGGTTCATTTTAAGTAGTACTTGGTAGAGTTTTTCGTTTTCCTGTTCAAATAAGATAGCTTCAGCTCCCCTGAAATTGTTGTCTTGCAGAAGGCTATTAACCCCGTAACTGTAGTACTTAAACTCTTGAATAGACGTCTTGCCATTAGACAAATCATCGAAAAATCTTGCAATATCAGCATAAATTTCACTGATGCTGTTAACCTTGTGCGAAACAGCATGCCTTAAGAAATCCTTTATTTGTTCCTCTTCTCTCGGTGGTTGCTCACTTGCGCACGACATTAGAAAGAGAGGCAAACATAATAAAATAACGCAAATCAGGACTTTATAATTCTTTTTGATTTTTGGACACCTCCTGGCAATTAGTTGTTTGCAGCACTACATCAATGGTGAGGGGATTAGAAATATCCAGGGAGCTGTTATAATTCCCATTGACAGACCGATTCTTATAGCTACTTTCTCATCTACCAGTTTTCGGGCCAGGTAATAGTTGAATAATCCTATCAATAAACCTGCAAAGAGTATTGAGAACATAAAGGCAAATGTATCAACACCGCTTCCAAAAGCATAAAAGGCATTGACGTTGAAAAAATCTTGAAAAAGTATAAGATTTCCTATCCCAATTAAATCAGCGACAATCCCAAAAATCCAAGCTTTTAAGATTAATATAATTACAAAGCTCCCGCCTTTATGATTTTAAGAAAGTGCTTTAATCCTAAACTAAACCACCATTTCACTGGGGCAGAAGGGGCTCGTACATCATAACTACATGGTTATCGGTTACAACCTCGTCTGCCACAAGGATATTACCAGAATGAAATACTTTTCTCCTTATCACATTGTGGCGTACGTATCCACCCCACCACTCATGAGTAATACAGTGGTCGGTTTCGTAAATTTCGTAGCGTAACTCGGACGGCACACTGCAGCGCCACTCGCCGTGAAGGCATTCATCCCCAACCCAGACCAATAGTTGAAATGCCTTATTTGTTTCGTTTGTAATCTGCAGGTCAATGTAGTTATATGCAACTGTTGCTCCGCTTCCGAAGGGCTGGGTGCGATCTGAGTCAGGAAAAACATCGTAGTTATGCCGCCACCGTTCGGTAACGGTTAAAGGTGTATGTAGAGTCATCCAGTATATCAGATTAGACAGCTGACAAAGCCCGCCGCCCACTTCAGGTTTAAAAGAACCATTATACAGCACCATCCCGTTAACATATCCCTTTGCTTTAGTTGGCTTTCCCACCAGCTTCCAGAACGAAAATGTCTGGCCAGGTTGTATAATGACACCGTTAATTTGTTCGGAGGCAATTTTTAAGTTCTTGACTTTGTTATGCTGGAGCCATATTTCAACATCTTTTAAGCGCCTTAGCATGGGAGTTTGATACTTAAAAACTTCAAAAGGCAGCGGGGTACTTTGTATTTCTTTTGCATACGCAGCTCTGTTTTTCATCCATAATGCATACCGTCGCCAGGTAAAGTAAAACCGTCCTAAAACCATGCGGGCCCTGGAGCGATTTTGAGGGTTTACTGTTGAACTAAGCTTACTCTTCACTTGATACCCCCTCCGCCCAAGTATATTAGCTATTAGCCAGTTGTTTAAACTATAATCAAAAATCATAAATGGATTGCCATAATCACAAAAGTATACTCTCCTTTGTCTATAATTTCTAGATAAATTATAGTAGATCCGAGAACTGTTTCACCAGAAGCTATTTTTTCTTCTGAAACCGAATAAACCACATCATTAAAAGATAAGGTTGTTCCTACCTTTTCAAATCCAGATTTATAAAATTCAACGGTTTGTTTAAAACTTTGCTTAGTTTTTATTTCTAATGAATAACCTCTTCTATCTTCGAATTTAGCTTCCTTACTTGAGAGAATTTCCCCGTTAATTACAGGTATTTCATGTGAAAGCATCGGTGGTAAGCTTGAACCGTAATCTTCAGGGGAGTTTGACCATGTAAATACCACTATCATAACTAGAAATAGAAATATTGCCATAAAGGATTTTTTCATAACATTTCTCCATTTATACTTAATGAATAAGTTAATGCCAATTAGGTTACTGAGTTAATGTTTTAGAGCTAACACGTAACTATATTAGAGCCACTGTGTTAATACGGAGCCAGTCCATGTTTAACTCCAATGTTGCTATGTAATCTATTTATTATGTGCCATAAAGGGATTTCGGAGATCAATTAATTAAGTTCGGGCCACCAAATAGTAAACTAGCTAAAATTAGAAGTCTCAAAGCTTGCCAATAGGTTACTGGCTTTAAGTTAAATAACTCTGGTATTGTGGTATTCCAAAGGTACCGCAGTAATAGGGCACCCAAAAATAGTAAGCCAGCAACTAGAGATATAAATCTCAAAAAGTATATAATAATATTCCAATAATATAAAAAAATTTGGTATAAATCAGCCATGACAGACCAACCCCCTTTATTTTAACGATGAGTTTTTTAGTTCTAGTATAAATACATCCTTCTTAGGACAAAAATGACTAATCCTGGACTAAAGATAATCCCCATTGGAGAGAAGTTAACGCCTCACCGCTTGGATCAAGGCAGTTTAGTTTCATAGAGTCTGTTAATATTATTTATGACGTTACGGAACTCTATAATGAACTGGGGCTTGTAGACGGAATTCGGATGGAGTTCGAGTACTGGGGCAAGGAATATTCAGTAGACTTCAGCGGTTATAACAAAGCAATATTCATGGCCGATGGACGGACTGAAGCTGGCGACATCTTGATAAATAAGTTTTGACCCAGGTAATAGGGAAAACAATTATGAAATAAAGTTAATAAGTTAGTTAGCTAATACAAAACTCATTTTCGGAAATGCATATTTTCTGGGAGGAATTAAAATGTATTCCTTTTATCATTTCTTCAGCTACACGGGGCTTTTCGCTCTAAGCTTTATATCCTATGACTATTTTAAGCTGCTGCTAGGTAAAAAGCTTGAAAACAGGCTATTACTGCTGTTTTTGAGCGGTGCCTTTACTTACTTCCTTGTTGCCAGTGTACATTACTTATTCTTTAAGAATATTATTTTTTACATTGAAGTCATGCCAGCTGTCCTAATTTCATTTGACCTGTTCTACGAGCGAAAACAGATATTTAGTTCTAATAAAAATGAACACAAAAAATTCATGAGCGAATCCCCATTAGAAGGGATTAAATATAAAGTGCAGGACGGATTTAAAACTGTTCATCCTTTATTGGCGGCCTTTATATTTATGGCAATCGCATACTTCTTTCATGTATTATTCTTTATGCTGGGTAACCTAGTACAGTAATAAAGTGCAAATAAGGGAACAATTAAGTTTTTTTCTCAAAATTCTATTGGTGTTATCTCGGTTAGCTTTAGGCTTTTACCAACTAAGCCAGCTAGCTCATTGGACAAAGTGAGCTTGGAAATAGTTTTTTCATCCCTGATGTTCTGGGCTTTAATAAACTGGATTGATATACTGTTAAGTTCCTGATTTAGATCATCATTTGAGTTTGCTAGACCTTCAGGTTTGCCACAAGCAGATAACAAAAAACATAATGAACATATCAAAATAGCGGCTAACACAAGTAAAAGACGGTTCTTCAATTTATCACCACTACAGTTTAAATGAACAAATAATTATCTGTTTGCTATAATTAGCCCTATTCCATATATAACGAGAAAGACAAAAATGAAGACAGGTAAAGAAATTAGGTATAATTGTGGCGGTTTCTTTAGGCTCTCTGGCAAATAACCAAACCCTAAGATTAAATTATGTTTGGATGAAACTTTGGTTATGTGAATAACTGTTGGTATAGTGACCACAATTGCGGCAATTAAGGCAATTAATAGTTCCATTATCCCACCCCCTCATACAAACTAAAGGTTTATGGTAGATGTCAAGCCTTACGCCCCGCCTCTGAATACCCGTGGGCCAGCTTAAACTTGTTACCGAGCGGTCTAAACTCATTGATACAATTTATCTTTTTGGATTAGTTTAAGTTTCCATCTGTCATTGTCTTTAGCATAGAACATATGGAAAACCTCAATATACTCACCCTCTTGGTATTCAATGTAAGATACAAATTCGTCTTCATCAACTATTTCAAATCCTCTTGCGCGCAGGCGAGATACCTTCTCTTGGGGGTAACTAATTTCCTGTTTCCCTAGGTAGTCTTGCCCATAATCAAAGACAAGCCCCGTTTCTGTAACCTCGACAGAGTGAGAAACATTATTTCTCAGTGATTTTAAATCCCGAGAATCCATTGCGTATATTATCAAATGTGATAAAGGGCTTATCATAGTCCATACTTCTTTTTCCCTTTCTAGCATACTTAACTCTCGTTCTATCATAGTCCGTGCTTCTTTTTCGTTCGTTAAGTCTTGTTCCAAGCTGTTGCATTTATTTTTAATGGTGCCAATAAATATACCGCCACTAAAAATAAGTATAAAAATTAGTCCTAATAGTAATATTTTTGTCATCATGATTGACTCCCTTAAATATTAATGCCGGGCTTTAGCTATTTTAATAGATAATTCAATGATTAATACTAGAATTGGAATAGCAACTAATCCTAGGACATAAATTGTTTCATAAAAAGAGTACGTATGTCCAATGATAAAGAAAGTTCCAGAACCACCCTGTAACACCGTAGCAAGGTAGATAAATACTGCTTTAAATGTCCATAGTACAATTCTTAGTGGCTCGTACCAAAATGCAAGTGAGGCAAGAATCATAAGAAACCAGGCCATCACTAACATCCTTTTTATTTTTACAACTATGATTATCCACCTCCAAGTATTAATAAATCACTCTGACTTCTCCTTATGTATTGCCGAAGGAATTAAATAGCCCAATACTAAGCCACCAACAGTGTGCAAAGTATTATTAATTAATAAGCCGCTTATCATGAGTTTGGAGTAAATCATGGTATCCCCAACTAACCTAGGCACAACAAAATACAAAAACGGATAAATAGTTACATACAAGGCAGGCAGCCCAATACCGAATAATTTAGCCCAATCCACTTTCCAATGCCCATTACTTCTAGCGATAGCTATAAACCCAGGCAAAGCTAGCAAAATACCTATAAAAACAGGAAAGACCATCATGAATGTAAATTGCGGTACGTTATTGAAAGTGGTTGCGGTTAAATGTTTTAGTTTTTGCTGAATGGAGGCCCCCCAAAGCATTAAATACCCTACAAGAACGGCATATAAGAAATAACTAATAAAGCGTATGGGTTGTTTCCAATTAAAAATTCCCATTACTATTCCCTTCTTTTTTGTTTTCATGGGTTATCCTCTTTTAAAGCTTGAGTAGCTCTTCAACACTTTTAACTGCATTAACTTTAATCGCCGTGAAAGTACCAAATATGCTAAATGCAAAACCTAATATCCATCCAAACAATGGAGCATCGGTAAAGGTCGATTTGCCTATTTGACCGAGCTTAAGGGATGCAGTGCACAGCAATAAAAATACAACAGTTAGTTTTTGGTACTTGCTCAAGCTAAAGACCTCCTCATAAGCAAAGCCAAACTATTTAAAATAACTAACAATAGAACTAAGTATTGAATATAGAAACATAAGTAATATAAGTCCTGTGATTAATTTGCCAAATTTTAAACGTCTAAGGAATCGGCCCTGCTGCCAAGCTGATTCTAGCGGATCAAAATATTGGTAGTTAGGGTTATCACGGCTTCCGCATTCCAAGCAAATACCATCCACTACAGGGCATCCACAGTATGGACAAAGTTTTTCATGCATAAAACCCTCCTGATAATGCCTCTTTTAGCTTTTCTCCAAGCCTCTATTTGGCTCTTAGCTCCATTACTTCCTCGTTACCGTTCCAACGGACGGTCATAACCAAGATATCTTCTTTTGTTGCTCCAAGGCCACTACCGCCGAATCCTACAAAAGGGTTAGTTGTGAATTTGTTAAACAGCCGCAGTGAACCACTATAAGAACCCCTTGGCTTTTCAATATGATATATGATTTTGTCTATATCATCTATATCTACCTTCTTGTAAGTTAGGTGCGGGTGAAATAGATGCGCTAAGTCAGAATCTGCTATGGGACCACCAGCCTTTTCACACCCCTTAGTGTTTAAAATTTGCTCCTCAGGTGATAAATATAGAAAATTTTCATAGTATTCAAGAGTTATTTTTACTTGCCAATGTTCACTTTCACCTACGAACACAATTGTTTTAAGCTCTTTCAGATTATTCATTGCCAGGCTGGTTAAGATTATTTCTCTGGGAAAAGGTTTGGGGTAATAGTTCTCATTTTTCATAAGATAAAAGACAAGTGCATTCTTTGCATCATAGGGCATAGGGCTTATGTTTTCAACTAGATAAGGCTCCATTTTATACGTGTATTCTTGTTTGGTTTTCCAGTAAGTTTTTGAGGCGCTTTTTCTGCTCTTGTAGTTATCAAAGATATAAATAAACACATGATCGTCTCTTTTTCTTCCGACCTCCCAAATAGATGGCGTAACACCGTTTAATTCAAAATCAACTGGGTTAATGCGGTGGCATTCCTCCAGGTGTACACTTGCATTATCTAAAGCCTTTATGACATCTTTAGTAGTTAACAGCTCTTTGTTCTGTTAGATATCCAAGGCGCACCCTGAGCCAAAAGTGGTCATTGCAAGGAGTATCATAAAAATTAAAAACCATTTTTTCATTGCACCCAACCCCATTCGTTTTCTACTTAATTGACTAACCCTCAGGTTTGCGAATAACCTTTAGTTATCGCCACTTATTTCTTCATATGAAGTTATCTCAATACCTATAGCTGGGGAAGTTTTGAAATCAATAAGAAATTGTTCATCGGGTAACTTTTCTAAAGCATCAATTATATTTTCTAGTTCTGATATTAGGCGCCGTTTAGAATAAACACTATTAAGCATTAGATTAGTGGTTATTCTATTTCGCTTTACCCGAATAAAAAAAGTTTTATCTCGCAAAACTTTATACCCCCAATGTTACCAGTGTTTTTAGCCCTTTTCATTAGAGACCTAGTTAAACTCATTTTAGAGGAACCACTTTCGAAAGGTTGAATATTATTGCCTATAATACTTAAGAAAGTGAGGTAAGATTATATGGAAAAATATAAAATACTGTCTGCTTCAATTGTTTTTCTAGCGTTATCTGTATTGTTTGGCGGTATGTGGATAGGCAATTCATTAAATAACTACAATGCGGGGATGAGACTTAAAGAAAGCAACGTGAATCAATCCGAAAAGGCACTAATCACTGTAGATGAAGCATCTACATTTCTAGGTATATCAGCTGAAGAAATACAAGAAATAATTAGCAATGAGCAACAGCATATGGATAAATACCATTCATTTACTGGGAAAATGTTTCCTTATATAAAACTAAACAATAATTTTTATTTCAACAAGGATGAACTAAACGAATGGGTGCAAGAGAAAGCTAGTCGTAGGACTAATTTCGATTACTATCCCGTTCTATAGTTTAATCTGTACTAAATTTTTGACTCAGTTTCGTTCAAAAAAAGCAGGAGCCATTTATGCTCCTGCTGTGCTGTCATATTTAAGGTATTATCAGAGCTTCAGGCCTTTTAAGGTTTGGGCCATACACAAAAACTATCATATGGGGTCAACGAACTAAAGCGAAAATAAACCCAATACGGACATAAATTGCGTTACTGACAATCGTAAAGAGAAATTACTGACATTTGTAATGAGAACTGACAGTTAATAAGGTGTTATATCAAAGGACTTCTGTAAATTCACCAGATTTTCCCGCATCACCGAAAGGTAATCCTTCCCGGCCGCTATTTCTTCAGCGGTAAGACCGCCTACGGGGTTTAAAACCAGGGTCTCCACGCCGGTTTCGGCGGCAATTACTTCTGATACTTTTGGACTAACCAGGCTTTCAAAGAAAATATACTTGATTTCCTTTTCCCTAACCATTTTAACCACGTCGACCATCCGGGCGGGTGTGGGCTCGGCTTCGGGGGAGAGTCCGCGCAGCGGCACCTGGATCAGCCCGTACTGTTGGGCCAGGTAACCGAAGGCGTCGTGGGAGGTGACAAATTCCTTTCCCTTGGCCCCGGCCAGGCTGTCCTGGTACTCTTGGTGCAATTCTAATATTTGCTGACGGTATTGTCCGGCATTATGTTCATAGGCACTTTTATTGGCCGGGTCGGCCTCAACCAGCCCGGCGTTAATATTATCAACCATGCCTACTGCATTTAAGGGATCCACCCAAATATGCGGGTCGGCATTGGCAATGTCCGGTTCTTCATGCCCATCCTGATGGTGGTCATGACCGGTAAGCAACTGGATGTTTTGGCCGGCGTCAATTTTGGCCAATCCAGGCTTATCGAGGGCTTCCAGTGTTTTAACCACCCACTGTTCCATCCCGGCACCACAGTAAATAAAAACATCTGCTTTTTGTAATTCCACCATATCCCTGGGTGATGGCTCCCAGTCGTGCGGTTCAGCTCCCGGCGGCACCAGACAGGAAACCTCTATCTTGTCACCGCCGACTTTTTTGGTAAAGTCGTAAACCGGGTATATTGAAGCAACCACCTTTATTCTTTCTTCCAGGGCCGGAACAGTCTGGGAGTTTTCTATTCCGGCACCGGAAGAACAGCCTGCCAGAACCAGGACCCAGACAATGCTCAACAGAATAACTAATCTGCCGGATATTTTACTCATTAACCAACCTCCAACAGTTTTTAAATAATAAATATTCCTATTTAATTGCTAATATTATTATACATGATTATTCCCTTTACTCAGTAATCCTCAAACAACTGTTTTAAAAAACTCTCTCTGTTATTTAAGAAGGCTTTAGTTAATTGATAGTGTTCTGTTTCTTCATAAGCAACTCGTTTAATCTCGTCCTCTGCAAAGCTATATATAACTGCCTTGGGATAGGCCAGAAGGATTGGTGAATGCGTAGCAATTAAAAACTGCGCATGCCCCGATTGTTCTAAATCCCTCATTATCCTCAAGAAGGCCATTTGCCTTTGTGGAGATAAAGCTGCTTCAGGCTCATCCAAAATATATAAGCCTTTTCCTCTTAACCGGTTGCTGAAAAGTGATAAAAATGCTTCACCATGTGATTGTTCATGGAGTGATTTTCCCCCATACTGATTATAAACTTGGGGTCCAATATACGGATCCTGGGCCAGTTGATCCAAGTAATTGGCAAAATCAAAAAAGGTTTCGGCGCGTAATAAAAACCCGTTGCTTACTTTAGGCAGCCATGACAATGTTATGATTGGCTCTAGCATTATACTACTGTCAGGATTCTCAACAAGATCATTTTTCCCGCCACCTTTATTACCAAAACCACACTTAAATGCAATTGCTTCTAGCAGAGTCGATTTTCCTGTTCCGTTTTCGCCAATGAAAAAGATTAGATTATGGTTCATATCCAATGCGTTTAATTGAGATAGTGCCGGGATATTAAAAGGGTATTTATTTTTCTCTTTTACGCGGTTCCAATCAAAAGTGATTTTTTTTAAAAAAGGCAAGCTCCAGCCCCTCCTTAATGCCTAAACCCGATGCATGATAACAGATTGGGAGCCACTTGACTATTTGGGCTGCTTAAATGGCGTTCTTTTCCTTAAGGGCGTTGTTTACATAATCGATGAATTCATCAGCCTTTTGCTTGGGCGCCGGGGTCAGGTAGCTAACCACAATAAATAGGACGGTGGAGACAATGCCGCTCCAAACGCCCGGCCACCAGCCCAACGGCCTAATTTCGGCAAATTGGAAATAAAGGGCGATAAACCCGCCCACCAGGATACTGATAATGGCCGCCGGTGCTGTTCCCCGCTTCCAGAAAAAGGCCCCCACAATGGCCGGCACGGTTACCAGCAGTCCCGCCGATGAGGCCACCGAAAGCACCGCTATTAAACCCAGTTTAAGGTTGGCAAAAAGAAAGGCCGCCACAGCGAATACAAAAACAAATCCTTTACCCACCGCTAGCAGACTTTTTTCACTAAGGTTGGGATTGATATGCTTCATTACGTCCTGGGACACCATCGATGACAGGGTAAGCACAATGGAGTTGATGGTGGAAATGGCGGCCGCGGTAATGCCCACCATCACCACCAGGGCAATGCCGTTGGGGACTATATCCAAAGCCAGCAAACTGGGGGTGGCCATATCGCCGACGGTCAGACCGGGGATTAGTACGCGGGCTGAAAACCCCCACAAGATGGAGATTAGGGTATAAATAAAACCAAAGCACAGAAAGCCCATCACCATCGTTCGCATATGCGTCAGTGAGCGAGGGATAAACAGGCGTTGGCTGACCTGCGGGTTGGAAAGACAGAAGAAAAACCAGGGTAAACTAAGGCCGATAAAAGTATGGAAATTAAAAAACCCCGGCCCCGGAACAGTTAAAAATTGCGGAAAATCAGTTTCCAGGGTGGTAATTAGGCCACCGAAGCCGCCAAAGCCCCGGTACACAATAAACAAGACCGAAAGAGTTGAGGCGATAATCATAATCACTGCCTGCAGGGAATCGGTCCAGGCCACGGCCCGCATACCGCCCATGTATGCCCAGACCACCGTCACCACAACCGCAATAAGCAAGCCGTTGATAAAGGGGATGGCCCCCCCGGACATGCCTTCTATTAAAGTTCCGATCCCGATTAACTGCACGGCGCTGTAAGGGATTAGAAAGATTATCGAGGCGATGGCTGCAATCACCTGCAGAGTTTGGCTTTGGTAGCGGTCGCCCAGCATTTCGGCCGGGGTGACAAAGTTATAGTGTTTGCCGGCCAGCCAGAAACGAGGCCCGAAAAAGGCCACCAGCACAAGGCCGGACAGGTAAATCAATTCAAAGCCCCACGCGCCGACACCGCCGATATAGGTAAAACCGGCCAGTCCCACCAGCATGAAGGCGCTGTAGGTCGTCGCGCTATATGTAAGGGCTGCCACCACACCGTTGACCGCCCGGTTGGCCAGAAAGAACTCGGCCATGCCCTGGCCCATGCCGCGACGAGCATAAACAGCCACTAAAGTGCCCAGGAGAAAATATAGGATGATGGCCGTGTATATATGTACCGGATTCATATCAGGCCCTCCATTTACTGGTGATGATACCGACGCTGATAATCGCCACTACGGCAAAAACGCCCCAGTACAGGAAGGCGCCGTAAACCTTGGCCACATCGGAGAGCAAAAAAAACGGTACGGTAAAGGCTGATAAAACCAGGATTACAAACCAGATTACCCAGCCCTTAATTTGATTCGCCACTTGATCACCTCTAATTAACTTGGAGCTGGGCCTGTTTCCCATACTATTAGGCTGCTGCACGCCCGTAGCTCACCGGTTCTGCTCTATTCGACGCCATTCCAAATTATAGAACACTTTTTCTAATATAACCTTATCATTTATTTTTAAAGTTGGGAAGATCTCCAGCCCGGGATCGCCAAAAAGGCTTTAAATTTTAACCGGGGTAAAACTAGATATCAGTTCACCATTAACCACCATCGCTACCGGGAATAAGGCGGTATTATAAATTGCGACCGCATTGCCTTGGGCGTCCGCCACCAGAACCCCTCCGGTCGCGCCGGAACCGGTCAGGCGGTGGATGGCCGCCCGAGCCGCATCATGTACATTTACCCCCTGATTCATTAGGTTTACCGTCCAGGCCGCAATATTGCGCTGGATAAAGATTTCCCCCAGGCCGGTACATACCACGGCCCCTTGCGGCGACGCATAGATCCCGGCCCCAAAGACCCCGGTATCCCCCACCCGGCCCGGCAGCTTCAATAAAACACCGCCGGTGCTGGAAGCCGCGGCCACCAGCCCGTTTTTAACGGCTAGGCTGCCTACGGTATCACAGGATCCAGATTCCCCGGTTAGCGCGCATATATCCGGTTGCTCACCCCGCTGGTGGGCCAGGATAGCCTTTTCCCAATTTATTTTCTGTTTTTCGGTCACCGGATTAAAGCTTGCACAACCCTGTTCACGCGCAAATCGTATGGCCCCCTCGCCGGCCAGTAATGCATGTGGCGTCTCATCCATCACCAGCCTGGCCACCCGAACCGGGTTGCGCACCTCCCGGATGGCGACCACCCCACCGCACCTTACGGTGGAACCATCGAAAATCGCGGCGTCCATTTCCACTTCACCGGCCAGGTTTAAAACAGAACCATAGCCCGCATTAAATAGCGGGTCGTCTTCCATGGCTATAACCGCCCGCTCCACGGCGTCCAAGTGACCGCCCGACAGCGCACTGTACCCTGCCATGGCTGCTTTTTCCAATGCTTCCGACTGCACCGGGTGGTTCTCGCCACCGGCACCCCCGTGTACCATTACAAGATCCATTTAATCTCCCCCAAGGTGAAACCTAATTGCTTGCCAGCTTGTATTCTTCCCCTGTTGGCTGTGGTTTACTAAACATCACGCCCCGGTGATGCGACTGATGGCTGAATTATATTTTTTATAAAATGCAAGTGTCAAGACAAATTCCCCATAATACCATTTGTTGATTAGCATAGTGAAATTAAACGAAGAAACAATAACATAAAGGAGGTGATGATCAAAAAATGAAAGGAACAAGTACAAGTTGGACGGTTCTGGGTCTGGGTGCCGGCGTGACTCTGCTGGGTAGAATGATCGGCGGCAACCTTGGCGCCGGTGTCACTGGTTTTGGATTGGCCCACGTAGCTCTTGGCGTCCTTGATCAGTTTAGGCCAAGTGTACAGAAATAAGCACCCAACATTTTAACCCCTCTGTAAACAGTTTTTAACTAATCGGCATCCCAGAAAATTTCCAGCAGGTTAAAAATAATTAAGCCCCTGGTTTTTTATCTCACCAGCGGGCTTAATTTTTTAATATGATATGCCTTTAACTCGGCAAGTGGTACAACGTCATGTCATTCTAAATGAAGTGTAGGATCTAGATCCTTCGCTAACGCTCAGGATGACAGCCGCCTTTTAGATAAACAAATTCACATTTGCTTCGTCAGCTTCACCCAGGTATGTGGCTACTCCGGCATACTCCAGACCGTCCATCAATTCCTCTTCCCTAATGCCCATCACATCCATGGACATGGTGCAGGCGATCATTTTAATACCCTGTTCCCGGGCGGAGTTAATCAATTCGGGCAGCGAAGTAACGTTCTGCTGCTTCATCACTATTTTCATCATTTTAGCGCCCATACCGCCGAAGTTCATATTGGAGATGCCCAGTTTATCCGCTCCCCGAGGCATCATGGCGCCGAACATGGCCTGCAGAAAACTTTTCTTGGCCGGCACCTTTTCCGGTTTGCGCAGGGTGTTGAGCCCCCAGAAGGTGAAAAACATGGTGACGTCGTCGCCCATGGCGGCGGCGCCATTGGCGATGATAAACGCTGCCATCACTTTATCCAGCTCGCCGGAAAAGACAATGATTGTTTTTTTTGTTGTATTCATAACCGTACCCCCCGCTATTTTAAATATTTAAATATATCAATACACTAGTTAGTATAGTTAGTTAAGGCCTGACCCCCTGGGTGAGGTATTCGGAGATGTCGCGGAGGTTCATGTCTGGGCCGGCAGCTTTTTGCAGGTTGACCAGGCAGATGGGGCACATGGTGACGCCCTGCCGGGATACGGCCTGCAGTTGGGCTACCCGTATGGCGGCCCGCTCCAGAGCCTTTTTGGGGAACAGTGATTCAGCCGGGCCGCCGCAGCAGAGGGTGAATTTGCCTGAGTCCCTGGGTTCCTTGACTTTAATCCCGGCCGCGGCCAGCAGTTTGCGCTGGGGCTCGATAATGTTTTCGTACCTGGCGTACACGCACGAGTCGTGAATGACCACATCGGCACCGCCCGGTGCTGGCCCGGTGGCGGGCAGGCGTTCGGCCAACACTTCCAGGTAACTGCGAACCTGTAGGTCGTAACCTTCAATCAGTTGCGGGTATACCGAGCGCAGCATGTTGGTGGTGTGGGGATCCACGGTAATGACGTTTTTAACCCCTTTTTTGCGAAACGTTTGATAAACTTCCCGGGCGTGCTGAGCAAAAACGTCGTCTACCCCCAGGTCGTATACCAGGGCACCAGAGTACAGTTCCTCTTCATAAAGGTAGCCAAACTCCACCCCGGCCTGTTCCAGCAAACGGGCTATCCCAACCAGCATCCCATCATACCGAACCTGCATATCCCTGGCGGGCCTGGCCATGAAACCCGAGATATTGACCACCTTGTTAATCATCCGGCCCAACCGGACAAAATTGGCCAGCGGAGAATCTTCCACCTTGCCCTGGGCCTTGCTCATGGCTGCGATGTAGGGTATTAGCTGGTACATCATGCCGGTGTACAGTACGGTTTCCCCACCCCGAGGCAGATTAAGGCCCCGGGACCACCGGGTGGCCACGCCCGCCGGGATGGGCAGCACGGACTTCCTGAGACGCAGGTTATCCGCTAAAATTCCAATGGTATCGCCGGTCGGCAAAGGCATAGTCCTCGCTCCTTTGAGTTTCAAGTAGTCAGGAGTCAGAATTCAGTAGTCAGAATGGAGATTATGCTCGCCGCTTGCTGATTTTATCTCCTGACTCCTGACTCCTGACTACTGACTAATGATTTTATTTTTTATACAGGTAATAGCGCAAAGTCCTGACGTTTTCTGCGATGTGCACTCCGGCGGGGCAGTTGACTTCGCACATTTTGCACAGCAGGCAGGAGTAAATGGTGGCGCTATTTTCCCGCACTTTATCTTCCACACCCAGCAGTACATACCTGAACAGCTTGCGGGGCAGGAGTTCGATGCCCATGGGGCAGACGGCGCTGCAGACCCCGCAGTTCATGCACGCCGCGGCGTTAAAGGTCTTGGCTTGCCCGACCTGGTCTATAAATCCGGGGTTAACTTGCACCATCAGTGCTCACCCCCGGCGGTTGCGGCCTGGTATTTGAAGTACCCGTCTTCTTCTTCGGTTTCTGCCACTACACCGTACTTGCGCATACCCATCACCCAGAACATGACCTCTTCGGACGGGTAGCCCAGCGCAACGGCAATTTCCGGCACTGTTTTGGGGCCAGCCTCAAGTACGGCCAGCACCCGGTCCCGCATTAGCATTTCCTCGCGAATGATCTCCCGTACGTCTCTCATAGTCTTAAATCTCCTTTAGCAGGGCATCGATCATGGACTTGACTTGGCTGTCGGTGTAACCCTTCAAGTTAATGGCTCCCTTGGGGCAAACCGGGGCACACCCGCCGCAGCCCTTGCACTGGGCGCTGTTAATCCGAATGGCCGCGGTGTCTTGCTCAATGGCCGAGTAAGGACAGGTATTCAGGCAGTCTCCACACAGGTCGCAAGCCTGGGGATCTACCTCGGCGATTAGCGGTTCCAGTTCCACGTACCCCTTCTTTAAAATGGAGGCACCCTGGGAAACCGCTGCCAGTGCCGAAGCCACACTCTCGGATGAATTCTTGGGCCCCTGGCAGGTACCGCAGATGAATACACCGTCCACCATGGTTTCCACCGGGCGCAGTTTGGGGTGGATCTCATTAAAGAACCGGTCCTGCCCCAGGGGTAGTTTCAGCAACTCGGTCAGCCCGCTGTTTGCCGCCGGCACCATGCCGGTGACCAGCACCACCAAGTCGGCGGGTATGGCCAGCTCTTCTCCGTAAGTGAGCAGATCCCGGACAGTTACTACCAATTTGCCGTCGGGCCCGCTGGCCACCCCCGGCGGCTCATCGCGGCCAAAAGCGCAGAAGACCGCCCCCTTTTCCCGGGCCTCATTGTACATTAGTTCGTACTTACCGTAGGTACGCACATCCCGGTAAAGGTGGAACTGGTGCGCCCGGGGGCTTTTTTCGGACACTTGCAGCGATGCATGCACCGCCGCGTTGCAGCAGTAGCGGGAGCAGTATTTGTTCGGGTTTTCCCCGCCCTGCTGCCTGCTGCCCACGCAGTAGATATAAACGATATCCTTTACTTGCCGGCCGTTATACTCCAGTTCCCCGGCCGTGCCATCCAGCAGTTTTTTGAATTCCGGCAGGGTGATTACACCATCCATACCGTATCCGTACTCGCCCGCCGCTGGCTGGTAGTTATCAAAGCCGGTGGCCACGACAATGGCCCCCACATCGACGCTGATTTCCCCGGGTGCCTTACCACCGACCCGGATTTTGACGTTAAAGCTGCCGATAGTGCCCGATTTGGCTACCATTTCGGCGTTGGTAAACAGGGTCACCAGTTCTCTTTTTCGTACCTCGCCCACCAGCCGGTCAATCAACTGGCGGCCGTTTTTGCCGTGCGGGTACATGGCCCCTAAACCGCCCACCCGGCCACCGGGGTTTGGTGATTTTTCCACCAGGTAAACCGATAAACCCAGGTCGGCCAGGCCAACGGCTGCCCGCAGGCCGGCAATACCCGCGCCCACCACCAGTACCGCCGGCACGGTATCGATCACGATTGGTTGCAGCGGGTCGGTCAGGTTGGTACGAGCTATCCCGGCCCGCACCAGCCGGACGGCTTTTTCAGTGGCCCCCGCGTGGTCGTTGGTGTGGGTCCAGGAACACTGTTCCCGAATGTTTACCTGGGTGTAACGGTAAGGGTTCAACCCGGCCCGCCTGGCTACTTCTCGGAATGTAGGCAGGTGCAGCTTGGGCGAGCACGAGGCCACCACCAGTCCGTCCAGGTTTTGCTCCCTGATGTCCTGGATCATCTCCTGCTGGGTAGCGTCGGAGCAGCTGAACATGGCGGTTTTGGCCACCACCACCCCCGGCTCGTTGGCCACTGCCTGCCGCACCGTTTCCACATTGACGTAATCGGAAATGTTTCCGCCACAGTGACAGATATATACGCCTATTCTTCTGTCGCTCATCTTTTCACCCTTGCCCTTTCCACGTAAGCCGCCGCCTGAGCCGCGGCCGCCCCGGCATGCAGGATGGAGTCGGGAATATCCCTGGCTCCCGAGGCCGTCCCCGCGACAAAAACCCCGTCAATACTGGTTCGGCCCGGGTCGATATCTTCATCCATTTCTTTGACGAAGGAGAAGTCATCGGTTTGCAGTGACTCGCCGGAGAAAATATTGTAAGCGTCGGTATTGGGCAGCATGCCCACTGACAGCACCACCAGGTCATGCTCGGCGGTGACCGTCTGACCGCCGTTGGCAATATCCTCATACTGTAGCACCAGGTTGCCATCTTGATTTTCGTCAATTCTGGCAATCCGGCCTCGCACGAAATTGGCGCCCATCGCCTCGGCCTGTTGGTAAAACTCATCGTAACCCTTGCTAAAAGCCCGGATATCCATGTAATAAACTGTTACGTCGGCCAGGGGCAGCGCCCCCATAATCAGCTGGTTATGTTTCACCGAATACATACAGCACACCCTGGAGCACAGTTGGTTATCCACCGTGCAGTCCCGGGATCCGGTGCACAGCACAAAGGCGATATTATCGGGCACCTTGCCGTCGCCGGGGCGCAACACCGAGTTGTAAGGCCGGGTGGGCGCTAACAGGCGATCCATCTGCATGCCGGTAATGACGTTTTTTAACGTTCCGTAACCGTACTGGGTTTTTAGTTCAGCCGGAAACAGTTTGAATCCGGTGGACATAATCACCGCAGCAGCTTCAACCTCTTCCACCCGCTCCCGCATCGCCATATCCACGGCGTTGGCCGGGCAGGTGGTAATACACTGGCTGCATTCCGAACACACGCCGCAGTCCAGGCACCGGCCCGCGCTGTACCGCGCCTCTGCCTCGGTGAGCGCGGGTTCAGTGACGCTGCCAGCGCTAGTTTGGCCGGTCATATTTGTACCGTTCTGGTTCTTGGTACCCACAGCCGGCAGGTTACTGTAACTTTGCTGCCTGCCCATGACCTCTTTTTGATCCACCACGGGCAGCCTGTCGTCGTAGTTCACCCCGGCCAACTGCTCCCCGCGTAGGTAGCGATCAATATAAAACGCGGCTTTTTTACCCTGGGCCGCGGCATTAACGATCATCGACGGGCCGGTCACCACGTCGCCACCGGCAAACACGTGGGGCACCGCTGTCTGGAGAGTATCAGCGTTAACCAACACAGTGCCGTTGGGGTTTAACTTTAACCCGTCGGCCAAGCCGGCGGCTTGCGGCACCAGGCCTACGGCGGTAATCACTAAATCGGCCGCCACTTGGTGTTCGGTTCCTTGAACCGGCACCGGTTTGGGCCTGCCGCCGGCGTCGGGTGCACCCGGTTCCAGGCGTATTAATTCAACCGTATTAAGTTGGCCATCTTGGCCATTAAACTTTACCGGGGCACTGAAATAGTGGAACTCCACGCCTTCCACGCCGGCGGCTTCCACTTCCCAGCCGTGGGCCGGCATATCTTCCCGACTGCGCCGGTAATGCAGGGCGACCTGCGCGGCGCCTAAACGGGCCGCTACCCGGGCGGCATCCATAGCCACGTTACCGCCGCCAATGACCACCACTTTTTGGCCTTGCAAATTCACATCTTCGCCTAAATTGACCCGGCGCAGGAATTCCAGGGCGCCTGTCACACCGTTAAGGTTTTCGCCGGCCACGCCCAACCTGGCGTTGCCGGGGGTTCCGGTGGCCAGGAACACCGCGTTAAATCCCTGCTCTTGGAGACTGTCAATATTATTAACCCTGGTGTTGGTGGCGATCTCCACCCCCAGAGCAGTGACGTTTTGGATATCCCGGTCCAGTACCTCCCGGGGCAGCCGGTAAGCCGGGATGGCCAGCCCCAGCATGCCCCCGGGCCGGGAAGCAGCTTCAAATATTTTTACTCCGTAGCCCTGACGGGCTAGTTGGAACGCGCAGGTCAACCCAGCCGGGCCCGAACCCACCACGGCCACTTGCCGGCCTTTCGGCTCGGCGGTGGTTAGGGCTGGCGGTTGGGGGTGGGCATGGTAGTGCCGCTCGGCAATATAGCTTTTTAACCGCCGAATTTCCACCGGGCCTTCCAACCCACCCCGGGTGCACTGCCCCTCGCAGGGCGCGTAGCAGGCCCGACCCAGGCTGCCCACCAGTGGCGTGCTATCCAGCACCAGGTTAAACGCTTCATCAAACTTGCCGCTGCGGGCCAGGGCCACATAGCCGTGGGCCTTAATGCCCGCCGGGCAGGTGAATGAGCACGGCGAGGAGCCGCGTTTCTCGATAATCGCTTTTTTGGGCACGGCTTGGGGAAATGGAATATAGGCCGCCCGCCGGGCCACCAGGTCAAAATTGAACTGGTCGGGCACCGCCACATGGCAAACCTCTTCACACTGCCGGCAACCAGTGCACGCCGACTGGTTGATAAAGGTGGGTTTCCTGCGCACCCGCACCTTAAATTGCCCGTTTTGCACCCTTTGCACTTGCTCCACTTCGGAATAGGTCATGACATCGATATTGGGGTGGTTGACAGTGGCCGCCATTTTGGGGGTGGAAATACAGCTGGCGCAGTCCAAGGTGGGGAACACCTTGCTGAGCAGAATCATTTTGCCGCCCACACTGGAGTCCTTCTCCACCACCAGCACCTTGTATCCCATATCACCCAACTTAATGGCCGACTCCATGCCCCCGATACCGCTGCCCACAACCAGTATGTCGTAACTCATGGCACTATTCCTTCCTGGCAGGTCCTAAATTTTTTAGCGTTTGATGAAACTCCTTGATTTGGCTGGTAAAAGGGCCGGCACAAACCGAACAGATTGCCGACATCCGCAGCCGCTGTGGGTCATAACCTTTTTGCTGCAGCATTGCTTGCGCCCGCTTAATCATGTGGGTGGTTCGCTCGGCACAGTCGGGCAGGTAAGCGCACTCCTCACCGTCAGCGGCAATGAAGACCCCGTCAAAGCCCTTTTCCACCGCGTAAAGCACCCACTCGGGCTTGATGCCGCTGGTGCAGGGCATGCTCATCACCATTACCCCCGGCGGGTAGTGCAAATGCGAACTGCCGGCCAGGTCGATGCCGGGGTCGGAGATGTTATTGGTGGAAAAGGCAAGGATTTTAGGGTTAAAATCCTTGCCTTCACTTGTCACGTTAGTCATTCTTTCCGCCTCCTGGCTAGTTGGTTAGTTGGTTAGGGGTTACTGCTAACCAACTACTTGGTCTTCCTGACAAACAACCTGTACGTGCCTGCGTCATCCACCAAACCCATAAACTCGTTGCCGGTCTTTTTACACCAGGCCGGAATATCTTTCTTAGTGCCCGAATCAGAGGCCAATACTTCCATGACCTGGCCCGTCTGCACTTCTGCAATGGATTTCTTGGCCGCCAGGATCGGGCCGGGGCAGGATGTTCCCCGCGCGTCTACAATTTTATCCGCCTTAATATTTTTCAGTTCTTCCGGTGCCATATAATATCATCCTCCTTAAGTAATAAACTATCGTTCTTTATACCATACCGGGGTATTCGTTGTTCCAATCGCTTAGCACCCTATTCTAACCTTAATTAACTGGGGTTATTAAGGCTACCAATGACCGTTTAACTTATACCCATACCCCCATTGGTAGATTAATATAAAATTACTACGTTTACACTTGCATGTCAAGGCCTATATTTTAAGACTTTTATATTGAATTTAATAAAACATTGGTTTATAATTCATGTATACCATACGGGGGTATAATTAGACGCTAAAATACAGGGGATGATGATATTGGGGGCAGAACGAAAAACCAAGAATAGCCGCAGCGATAATAATTCTGCAGCAGAAAAAGAACAAATAACGGTGACGCGGGATCAGGAAATGCAAAAAGATGTGCTCAGCAGGTTGAGGAAAATTGAAGGACAAGTGCGCGGGGTGCAGAAAATGGTGACGGACTGCCGTGACTGCGGGGATATCGTCATCCAACTGGCGGCCATCAAGGCGGCGATAAACCGGGTGGGCATCACCGTACTGGGCTGCCACCTGGCCGAGCAGATAGACAGCGACTTGCGGGATAACCGGGATTTAAAGGATTCCTTGGAGGAATTCATGGGGGTATTTAAAAAGTTTTCCTAGAGAACATCGGGAATAAAACTACAAAGCAGTTAAAAAATTCGAACGCTTCCTGGAATCAAATCAGGATAGCGTTTTTTTATGCCGTTTTTCTCAAAAAAACTGCTCAACATCTGGTCATTAACTCCCCATCGGTTAAGCAGGTAAACCCCTATTAACTCAAAGGCTTAATCAAACATATCAAATTTCAGTTGATTAGATTTCACACGCTGCTTGTTGAAAATCTGGTCAACGACAGTCAAACAACTTCATAAACACCACTATTTACTGCTTTTAGACCGTGATTTAAATTGGCATACCTTTTGCTCATAACAATAGCAAATGTTAGTGATTGCAATCACAAGTTAACTAATTAGTTAAGGTCTGGTAATGCATTAACAAGTGGCTCAAATTCAAATGCTGGGGGTGAATATGATGAAAATTAAAACCCAAAACAAGCCTAACCCTTTACGTAACGTTATCCTTTGGGGCATTGCTTCTCTAACCTTGTACTTACTGGTATTTACTAACCAGGACACGGTAATGGATTACTTTAGCCGGGGAGGATTTTTCGCCATTGCAGTAATCGTCACTGCACTGATTTTTTCTTTCGTGCATGGTGCCTTTTCCAACTACTTAATCGAAACTATGGGCTTTAAACCGGCTAACAAGAAATAGGGGGTGAATGGTAATGCAATATATCCAAGTATTAAAAAACAGCAGATGGCGACTAATTGCCTTGGTGTTACTGGCACTCTTTTTTGTCCCGGGTATCTGTGAAGCTGCGGGTGAACAATTGAGCGACGGGGATATGGTTAAAAAATTTATCGACCTTAAACTAGCCAGTGTCTTGTTCCTGTTCATCCTGGGATTCCTGGGTGGATTAATCAGTGGTTTTATCGGTTCCGGGGGGGCTTTTGTGCTGACCCCCGGGATGATGAGTCTGGGCGTTCCGGCGGCCATTGCAGTGGCCACCAACATGTGTCATAAGTTCCCTAAAGCTATGGTTGGTGCATATAAACGATTTAAATACGGCCAGGTAGATTTAAAATTAGGCTTGATTATGGCAGTTTCAGCCACTGTCGGCGTCCAAATCGGTATCAAGCTTCAAAAACTTATTATATCCCTATGGGGCGCGGCAGGTTCCAACCTATATGTCAGCCTGGTCTTCGTGTCAGTGTTAACGGTGCTGGGCGTCTACATGCTGCTGGACGTCAAAAGGTCTAGGAGTTCAAATACCACGGTGGATCAAAAAGCCGGCCTGGCGGAGAAGATTGCCATGTTGAACCTGCCGCCCATGATTTACTTTAAAGCAGCCAATCGGCGAGTTTCCCTGTGGCTTACCATACCAGTGGGACTGGGCACCGGATTACTGGCGGCCACCATTGCTGTAGGAGGTTTTATTGGGGTACCGGGGATGATTTACGTACTAGGGGTACCCGCGATGGTAGCTAGCGCCACCGAATTGGTGATAGCATTTGTAATGGGCATGAGCGGTTCCATAACTTGGTCTATGGGCGGATATGTGGACATCAGAATGGTACTGCTGATTCTGGCCGGCTCGCTTATTGGTGTACAGTTAGGCGCAGTGGGCACCACTTACGTGAAAGAATACATGATTAAACTAGTTATGGCCACCATAATGATTATAGTTGCTGTTAGCAGGGGGTTTGCCATACCCGGTTACCTGAACGAACTGGAGACTATAAAACTTGGCGCAGCAACTATCCACACCCTAAATAACATCAGTTTCTTAACCATGTGCTTTGCTCTGGCCACAGGTGGGATTATTATTCTGGTCAACATGTGGAAAGGCAAGCGGGAAATTAAGCAACAGGAGGAAGCCGGCGAAAAGGCTCAGGAGCTAGTCCAGCACAGCTAAGCTTCCGGCCTTTAAATAATTAGGGTTTTGTGCTATAGATTTTTAGGTGCCATGCACCAAAGGAGGTAATGAAATGAACTGGATATGGATCCACCGCTGGTTTTCCGAAAACTTGGTAGAACCATTTTTCCAGGCTGAGATGCACCGGGTAAAAATGCAGCTGCGTGACGACCCCGATGACAAAAAAAAAGTTAAATTACATCTTGTAGAAGGAAGAAAACAGGATAAATACTGCAGCAGCCCGGAAAACAAAAAAATCCAAAAAGCTTTATAGGCCTGTCGCCACATGGGGCGCCGGATCGGCTGATGCCGAAGGGCGCCCCGCCAATTTACTGGTCCACTAAGCGGGGTTTTAAGCCCCAGTTAGTGCATAGGATTGTGGTATAATAAACATATACATATTTAGTTAAAGCTACCGGGATCTAACAACGCTGTAAAGTAAAATTTAAATACTGTGAGGCGGTGCAGATGATCCCGAAAAAGAATATCTATTTTGGCAACCGCATCTTAATATTTGTTTCACTGCTACTGGTGTTTACTGTGTTGCTTACGATCTACTTGATGAGTATTATCCGTAATAGCGAATTGTCGCTGCTAGAACACCAGAAAGCCAGGCTGAACCAGGTAGCCTACGTATTTGACCAAAGCGTTGAAGGCAGTGTTGGTGATTATATAAGCAAAAATGAAATGGATGAAAAAGGCAGACACGAACAAATTTCCTTCCTGGAAAATTACATCAACCCCGTAATTAACTCAATTAACAGGGAATACCCGGAGGTACACATTGGCCTTTATTATTCAGATCTTGACGTTTATTTTGACGGCACCCAAGCTTTAAAAGAAAACTATTCCCTACGCCGGAAAAAGGTGTTTCAGGCCGTCATAACCGAAGGCTCTTCAATAGCCCAAAGCTTGGGTCAGGAGGAGAGCGGTTTAATTGAAATTTATAAACCATTCTTACGAAACGGGAAGGTTGAGGGGGTAATCAGATCTGCTGAATACCTCAATGAAACCAGTTATTACACTAAAAGGCGTGAAATTGAGTATACAGTTTATTCAATCATCGTCCTGGTAATTATTACAGGTATTACAGGTTCGGTTTTTATATTTCGTCAGTTGGTTAACCAGGTGGAAAACATTAAGGACGGGGTTAAACTGCTGGGCAAGGACCTTAACATGACCTTGCCCCCGGCACCGGGTGAATTGGGTGAGATTGTTAATGCGATTAATGGTTTAGCGCATAAGATTGCTGACCTGAACGTTTATAATGAAACAATGCTCGGAGCTATAGACGATGCTATTCTGGTAGTTGACGTGGGCGGGCGGGTAATGATTGCTAATAACATGGCCCGTAAACTACTTAACCTGCCTGAAGATGCTCTGGGACGTAATTACCGGGCCTTGCTCGGGCCATCTTCGCCTTTTACTGAACTGGTCACTAGAAGTCTGATTAATCAGGAAAACCTGAAGGATCTTAATGTCTCTTACATCAATGGAAATCACAACATACTCCAGTTGGTGGTAAGCACCAGTACACTTTTCCGGCCAGACGGCGCCTTTATTGGTATGGTGTTGCTATGCCGCGATATTACCGAACGGATGCGGATGCGGGAAAAAGCTCAGCGGCAGGAAAGACTGGCCTCGCTGGGCAAACTGGTTACCGGCGTAGCCCACGAAATTAGGAATCCCCTAACATCCATTAGCTGCTATATCCAGCACTGGCAAAATCAGCACATCCCCAACCCCGCAGCTCTGGCCACTATGCACCGGGAAGTAGCGCGATTAGACGCCCTGGTGGATCAGCTAATGTACTTTGCTAAACCGGCTGAAGCCAGATTTGCTTATAAAGATATCAACTCTTTAATTGAAGAAGTACTTGGCTTTTTTAACGAAATACATCATGGTAAATATAATATGGTCAAAAACCTGGCTCACGACACCCCCAGGGTTTGGGTGGATCCGGAGCAAATCGAAAGGGTGATGGTAAACATATTATTTAACGCCTTGCAGGCCATGCCTGAAGGGGGCACCATTTTCGTATCCACCGGTTATGTGTCTGACCAAGAGCAAGTGTACGTTTCCATAGCCGATACCGGTTGCGGCATCCCTAAAGAACACTTGGCGCATTTATTTGATCCGTTTTTTTCGGGCCGCCCCAAAGGCACCGGACTTGGCTTGGCTATTGCCCACGAGATTATACTCGGACACGAGGGAAATATTGAAGTGGAAAGCGAGGTGGGTAAAGGCACTAAATTTACATTTTACTTGAATACCAGAGGGGATGTTTAGCTTGTCCAAGTTAGTACTGGTAGTGGACGACGAACAAAGTGTACGGGAAGCGTTACGTGATATTCTGGAAGATAACGGATACCAGGTAAATTCCGCCTCCAACGGCCGGGAAGGCTTGGAGATGATCGATCGCCTAAACCCGGTCGCAGTACTATTGGATATCCGAATGCCGGAAATGGACGGCATAAAAGCGCTGGAAATAATCAACCAACGTGGTTCAAAGGTGCCGGTGATCCTGATGACCGCCTACGGCTCAACGGAAACGACCATCGAAGGTATGCGATTGGGTGCCTTTGACTATTTAATGAAACCGCTAAAAGTAAACGAGATTTTAGATTCGCTAAGAAAGGCCGCCGAAATAAAAGAAATGCTGGCTCAAACCAGGCACGAAGATCCCAATCACCCAAAGGTTAAGAGCAATATTATGATTGGCAATTCACCGATTATGCAAAACATTTACAAAACTATTGGGCGGGTGTCTAACAGTACCGCCACAGTACTGATCAGGGGGGACAGCGGCACTGGCAAGGAGTTGGTGGCTCAGGCTATCCACGAAAACAGCGTCCGCAAGGGTAACAAATTTGTTAAGATAAATTGCGCTTCAATCCCTGAAAATTTGCTGGAAAGCGAACTGTTTGGCCATGAAAAGGGAGCCTTCACCGGGGCGGTAGCTTTTAAACAGGGTAAATTTGAACTGGCCCATAAAGGTACTATTTTCCTGGATGAAATTGGTGAGATGTCTTTAACCATCCAGGCCAAACTGTTACGTGTGCTTCAGGAGCGCGAATTCGAGCGGGTGGGCGGTACTGAAACCATCCGAATTAACGTACGTATTGTGGCCGCCACCAATAAAAACCTGGAGCGATCGATTGAAGAGGGTACTTTTCGGGAAGACCTTTACTACCGGATTAACGTAGTGGAAGTGCTATTGCCGCCACTCAAAGAGCGCAGGGAAGATATCCCGGCCCTAATAAACCATATTATTAAAAGCTGCAGCCATGAATACAATAAGCCAATCAACGGTTTTACCAGAGAGGCTCAGGCAATTTTGGAAAGTTACGATTGGCCTGGCAATATCAGGGAACTTAAAAATATTTGTGTACGGGCAGTGCTGATGTCCTGCGGGCCGTTGCTTACGGTGGACGACTTGCCCCTGGGTTTACGTAAAAATAGCCGGCGGGTGGAGTGGTTGGGCGAAATACAAGGTGATTCCCTAAAGGAAATTGTGGCCGAGGTGGAGCGAGAAGTTATTTTAAAAGCGCTGGAGGAAAATAATTGGAACCGTTCGGCAACAGCTCAGGCGCTAAAAGTTAACCGCAGCTCATTATATGCCAAGATGAAGGAACTGGGAATTATTTAATGACGGGGGTTTTCTGCATGCCTCTTAGTCAGAAAATTGCAAATATTATGGTCTCTATAGACAACTTGCCCATTATCTATAATGATTACCTGGTGGCGCAAGCCGTGGCAGTACTGCGCCAATTCTCGCACCGGCAGGACGGCACTTGGTACGGATTTCAAGCCGCCCTGGTAACTGAACCCACTGGCCACTTGGTAGGGCTTTTAACCCTGCGGGGGCTATTGCGGGCCTTCAAAATAAGAGCCATCCAGGATCATCTGTTGACCAGCGATGCGGAAGTCTTCTTTCTTCCGGCCGGCAGCAACGATAATTTGGATATTCTAGTGCGGGATATCATGCGCCCGATCGGATTGATTACAGTTAGCAGCAAAGATAATGTATTTGAGGCCGTACGTAAAATGGTTAAGCATAAAATAAACCTGCTGCCGGTAGTCGACGATGATCACCTGGTCGGGATGGTGAGAACCATCGATGTGTTTTGGATAGTGGGCGAACTTATATAGGGGATACACTTCTGCTTAATGTCCCTAACTGATGGGGGTGACTGGGTTGTCTAAGAATATAGCGGCAGATATCATGGTACCCCTGAATGATTACGTCAGTATTAGTAAGGATGCCACTTTGTTCGATGCCATTAAAGAGCTTAAGCATGCCATGCACAACCGGGGAGGCGCGTGGCACGGCCACAGAAGTGTTCTTGTGCTTGGGGATAAGGGAAAACTGGCCGGCATTTTAACTATGTCCGGGTTACTGCGGGCTGCGGGGATTAAGGAACTGGACGAAGATCCATTCATCAAGGCGGAATCATGGGGTTGGTACTATGTAAACAAGATGCGTCAAGAAACCAAAGTGCGGGTACGAGATATCATGCGTCCTCTGGAAATGTATACTATTAACTCAAATGCTACAGTGCTGGAAGTGGCACTGACCCTGCTTAAATACCAGGTAAATACCTTGCCGGTGATGCAAAAGGGAAAACCAGTTGGCATCGTCAGAAGTATCGACGTTTTTATGGTTATTGATGATTATTTTCATTAATCAAGTTTAATGTTAAATTTTGTGTGGCAGGATTAACTGACAGTTTTTGAAGGTATTTATTGGTAACTAAAATAAAACTAGTTAACATTTCTATAAGCACCCTTGGATCTGCTTCAGCATTTTTTAAAAAATCTCTGCTCAAAATTTTTAGTCGGTATTTACCCGTTTCCTCTACGGCCTTACTCTCCCGCTCAATGGAACGGTTTAAGTCACGCTCCATCTTTGCCTTCTGGGCCAACAAGGGCATAAAAATATTATTCTTATTACCGTCAGCCACCAATTCAATGGATATTAAGTTTTCCCCCTTATACTTACCCTTACGGGGTGTTGTCTTGCGAATACGATAGTAAATACTGCTGTTCGATTGTATCAATAGGCAGCGTGATGTACTTTTGTTCACTAGCACAGGCAAACAAACGCAATTAATTTTAAGCCCTCGTTCTTTTAGTATATTAGATGTTTCGGATACAACCTGGTCAAAAATATCACTAAGCTTGTTTTTACTTAACTGCTGTTTTTTAGATGACCCGTTTTTAACATTGGCATTAATAGCACCCTGCAGCCACTTTTCAAACAAATCCAAAGTTTGACGGCTGCTTAATCCAGGTGATAACTGCCGGCAAAATCTTTCTTTTTTCTTTGCAAATGCGTAAACAAATTCTTGATCTGTCATTCTATGCGCTCTCCTCTACCCTTATATGATATCGGAAAGTAAATGTATCAGTCATTGCCGGTAGCTAAAGTATAAATAGCTGCTTTGAAATCTTTTAGTTTTAAACTTTTGATATGTTTAAACGCAATGTGCATGCCAGGTTAATGTAAATAGCTACCGCTGAGAATCAAGGGTTCTAGAATTGATGTCCACTCTTCCTTGACCAATTACCCGTCAGGGGTGATGTAAATCTGTACACTACGAAATAAAAAAACCCACCAAGGGTAAGATCACTGTAAATGTTGCCCACCAAAATATATTTAATAGAACAAAAGTGTCTGGATAAAAGGCGGCTACTTTAATTGAAATTAAAAGAGCGCTTAAAAACAAGAAAGTATTTTTTAGTGAATAAAAATAACCCGGAACACGATGATATGCTCCCCCTGTGGTAGACAGTTTGAAAAACAAAAACTGTCTACCACGAGGAGGAGCTTTTTTTATGGGTCGCAAAGGCAAAATATCAGGATCAGAAAAGATTGCAACGATTGAAAAATATCTCCGTGGAGAAGATTCATTAAATCATTTAGCCACCGTACTTGATGTTCACATTTCATCTGTCCAACAATGGCTTCAGACTTATCAATCATTAGGGCCAGAAGGACTACTTAGTGCATCCAAGAATAGCGCCTATCCCGCAGAATTAAAAGATGCAGCGGTCAAAGATTATCTGGTTGGCGCTGGCTCTTACATGGAGATATGCAAGCGCTATGGGATTAAATCAACTCGTCAACTACGTCACTGGGTGATGAAGTATACTGGTCATGAGACGTTGAAAAGCTCAGGGACAGGAGGAGTAGCCGCCATGACCAAAGGACGAGCAACAACTTTCGATGAACGAGTTGAAATCGTTAAATACTGCATTGAACATCAATCCAATTATGCTGAAACAGCCCAGAAATTTCAGGTATCCTATCAGCAGGTTTATTCC
>LADP01000046.1 GCA_000961575.1 Peptococcaceae bacterium BRH_c8a | reverse complement strand
CAGGTGTTTAGCAATGATTAATGAAATAGAATTAATAGCGGTTATCATCGCAGGCCGCAGCAATTGTTACATCAAAAAAAGCTCGGTTTACAACCCATACGTTAAATCCACCCTTTATGACTGGGAATTTACGCTGCAACAGGGAGACTATTTGTTTACCGATGCTTACCGGGGCTTTAACCCTTACAGTGGTGTAGAGTACGTCTATTACCAGGGGGCGGCGGATTCAGCGACGCCTATATGGTACTGCGACTACGTTGGTTACGTGGCCGATTTACCGGAAGTAATCCCGGGTGAAGTGTACCAATTTCTAAAAGAATCCCGGGGAGCGCACCTGGGACAATGCCAGGGCAATCTGCTAACCGATTACGAATACAGCAACGGCGCCTGGCATTATGAAAACCGTTTTACCGGTGACCTGCAGTCTTTACTGCAAGTAGAAAACTTTTTCTACAACAACCAGTTAGTCGCCCGGCAGATGTCTGGTGCCAGGTGTTGCAAGTTGAGTTTGTTGCAAGTTGCTGGGAAATAATGTAATGGGCCAGACAAGGGGACAGGGACCTGTCTGGTCAAGACCAGACAGGTCCCTGTCCCCTTGTCTGGCCTTAAGAAAACGGTGCTTAATAAAAAATTACAGGTGTTTAGCAATGATTAATGAAATAGAATTAATAGCGGTTATCATCGCAGGCCGCAGCAATTGTTACATCAAAAAAAGCTCGGTTTACAACCCATACGTTAAATCCACCCTTTATGACTGGGAATTTACGCTGCAACAGGGAGACTATTTGTTTACCGATGCTTACCGGGGCTTTAACCCTTACAGTGGTGTAGAGTACGTCTATTACCAGGGGGCGGCGGATTCAGCGACGCCTATATGGTACTGCGACTACGTTGGTTACGTGGCCGATTTACCGGAAGTAATCCCGGGTGAAGTGTACCAATTTCTAAAAGAATCCCGGGGAGCGCACCTGGGACAATGCCAGGGCAATCTGCTAACCGATTACGAATACAGCAACGGCGCCTGGCATTATGAAAACCGTTTTACCGGTGACCTGCAGTCTTTACTGCAAGTAGAAAACTTTTTCTACAACAACCAGTTAGTCGCCCGGCAGATGTCTGGTGCCAGGTGTTGCAAGTTGAGTTTGTTGCAAGTTGCTGGGAAATAATGTAATGGGCCAGACAAGGGGACAGGGACCTGTCTGGTCAAGACCAGACAGGTCCCTGTCCCCTTGTCTGGCTAAGGAGCGGTGGGCTATGCCAAAGGCAGAAATGTTGGAACAGGTTAAGACTCTTTTACTGGAGGCCGGTGCGTCCCGGGCGGTGGTTATTGATACCGCAGCGATCGACATGCTAAACGAGCCGGGTTGCGGCAGTTGCCCGGAACTGGGGCAAAACATCAGCCGCCAACCCACCATTCCCCCGCTGGACGTGTTCCACCGCGAGCTGGAAACTTACCGACAGGCAGTCCTTTTTCAGGTGCGGGTACCGGTAGACCCCGACAACCGTAACGATGCCTTCCGGGGAGCCAACCAAGTGCACGACATGGTGCTGGATGCCGAGCAGTTCTGCCAGGCAAACGGTGCCGGGGTGCGCGGCATTATCGCCACCTGCTGCCGGTTGTGCCGACCCTGCGCCGGTGTGGGCAGCCCCTGCCGCTATCCCGAGCGGATCCGCTCCGGCATGGGGGCTTTTGGCATCAACGTGGTGGAGACTTGCTCCCGGGTGGGCTGGCCGCTAGAATTCCCAGTGCGGGATTACGTGGACTGGACCGGGCTGGTGCTGGTGCGTGGCGGAGGCGGGGCCTAATCCCCATCCGCCTGACCCGTTGGGTAAAAGGGGATTATAGTTAAGATGGCGTTAGCGTTGACAATTAGTCAGCGCTTTTTGCGGTTGAACCAGGTTGTCATTGCTATGAATACAAACGAATCTGTCATTCTGAGCGCAGCGAAGAATCTTAAAGATTAGATCCTTCGCTAACGCTCAGGATGACAACACTGGCTGACGTTCAAAATGACAGCTTCTAAAATTCTATTTTCAGCCTAAAGTATATAATAATGTATAATGTTTGTTTGCATACCGAGGCCGCCGGCCGGGAATGCTGGTGGCGGAAGGAGTGTGCTCATTGCATATTACCGAAATCACCAAACTGGTGCGGGGCGTTAAAGGTAATCCCCGTACAGTTTTTGACCGCCTATTTGACATTACAGAATACACCGGAGCACTGGTGCTGCCCGAAGGGATCCGGGACTGGGCGGCGTCAAAGTTCGGCGACCTGTCCGGGGTCGAAAAACAGCAGATTATTAAAATCACCAACCGGGTCACCCTGGAAGGCACCCTGTTCAACGCCCTGCGTGCGCTGCGTCCCCTGCCCGGCGGCGACTCGGCCAGGTTGGATCGTTCAATCGAAGAACATCAAAGCGGCTGTGCCTTTTGTAAACCAGACGAAAAAACCCCCGCCGACACCTTCGGACGGCTGGTCGGCATCAATGCCATCACCGCCTCCAACGTGGCCAAGTACGACCGCTGGCACAGTTTAATCATCCCGGATGAGCATCACCCGCTGCGGTTCGATGCCGAGCAGGTGGCCGATTACTTTAGCTTGGCCGGCAAATGGTTTGGTGTGGTGCTGGAACAACCCGCCGCCGGGCAGGCGCAAAAACAGCCCCGCTACCCCTTTTTAATGTGGAACTGCCTTTGGCCCGCGGGATCATCGGTAGTGCACGGCCACCTGCAAGTCACCGTCACCACGGGCATGCATTATCCGAAGGTGGAACGTTTGCGCCGGGACGCCGCGGTCTACCGTCAACAGCACGGCGAAAATTATTTCGAAGACCTGTACCTGGGCCACCGGGTGGCCGGCCTGGCCTTAAAGGAGGGCGACGCCAGGATTTTTGCATCGCTGACGCCAATTAAGGAAAAAGAAACCTGGGTGGTGCTGCCCGGCAAATCCGGCCTGGAACACCTGGCCGAACTGGGTCTATGGGTGGGCCGGGTACTGACCTCGCTGCGGGAAAACGGTACCAGCAGCTTCAACGTGGCAGTGTACATACCCCCGCCGGATTCGGCGCCCGAAGACTGGGCCGGCTTCCCGCTCATCGCCCGGGTGGTGGATCGGGGCGACGCCGCCGGGCGCACCGCCGACTTTGGCGGCATGGAACTGTACGCCGCCTCGGTAGTATCCACCGACCCCTTCCAAGTAGCCCACCACCTACGCATTCAAGTCGGGGACGGTTCTTGACTTGAGCCAAGGGCCAGGGCAGACAAGGGGACAGGGACCTGTCTGGTCTTGACCAGACAGGTCCCTGTCCCCTTGTCTGCCCCTTGGCTGCTCTCTTACCTCTCCCCGTCTGCGTTAAGCGCGGCCAGAGGGTCGACATCTTTACTCAGGGCAGCGCGGAGGCTCTCAAGACCGGGGCCGGCTTTGGTATCATCCTTCGGTATCACATCATCTAACAGTTGAGGAGGAATAGTTAACGATTCCGAAATCATCATTTGACGTGGGTCAAAGTTCTTATTATTAGCTGCAATCAGCTCGTCCGATTGTAATTCGGGATCTGGCGCGTAAACCGCAGATTTAATCTGCACATCGAAATCTCGGCCAGCCAAACCCGCAGCCGGTTCTACGGGCGCCTGCTGCTCAGCCCGGAGCCGGTCAAAATCCTGTTCGACAGCGGATTCATGATTCTTTTTAGGCATAGTTTACACCTCCATAGGATTACATAAGATTACATAAGATTATTAATGGCCCGGCAGAGATAAGTTATACCGGGGAAAAGATGGTGCCTTAAAACGTTGGGGGCAAATAAAAAGAGCACCAAGTGGTGCTCTTCTAGGAGGGAGAAGGGTATGGAATTGGCGTTAATGATTAATGATAAAGCTGTTCAGTATCTCCAAAATAAGCTTCGGTATCCTGATTCTCGCTGTCGCATATTTCGGCAACCTGTTGAAGCAAAGCAAGGGCATTATCTAGCTCATCGATGATGGCCCGGACATATTTAACGCTCCACTTGGGGTGGTCAATAAACGAAGCCATCTGAGCATTGCCACTAATCGTTGCTAGTGAGTCAACCAGTTTATATAAAAGCTCCTGTGTGGTAATGTCTTTAGTCATCGTGAACCACCTCCTAAGGACATGCTAACGGTTGGAGATTACCAAAGTATAACAAAGTTATTAAAAATTCATTACTTGCTGATAGTTTTTTTACTTTAAAGATAGGACTTAAGGCTTAAGCTAAATTGAGACTATTACTCATGTAAAATAGCGGTTGATATCCCTATAATTATTATACTTAAGAAAAATGGAGGGATATCATGATTAAATCAAAGGTTTTCCTAGCATTGGTAATCTGTTTTTTGTTGGCTCTGGCAAGCCCCTTTACCGCATTGGCAAAAAGTGATAAAGCAGAGGGTAAATCTAATACCAACGCCAATAGAAATGCCGCTGAAATGAATATGCAAACTATTGAAGTTGACGAAGAATTGACAGACGAAGCGGAAACCGAAGAGGAAACAGAAGAAAATGCGGAAGAGACCGTAAAGAAGCCTTGGGTAGCAATAAAAAATGAGCTCGAGGCCCAAAAGGATGCAGCGGAGGCCCAAAAAGACCTCATCGAGCAGCAAATTGAAGCTCTTAAAGCACAGTATGAAATTGAACCAGGTGACGCTTTATACACAGAGATTGAAGAGCTAACCGTACAAAAGGCCGTTTACTTTGCGGAAATGAGATCTTATAAAGTGCAAATGAAATCAGTGATGAAAGAACAATATACCGAAGAAGAGTGGGATAATCTACAGGACTTGGCCGAAGAACTTGAAAACCAGGGTTTAAATACTTTACCGGTGACCAACGTAATGATCCACAAAAAAAATATTAAGTTTGACACACCTCCGGTTATTAAAGAAGGCAGAATTCTAATCCCGCTAAGAGCGATATCTCAAGCTACCGGGGCCACGGTAACGTGGGATAATGACACTAAAACAATAACCATAGTGCAAGACAGCGGCACAGAGATTACCCTAACGATAGGTGACGACCAAATTCTTGTTAATGACGAGGTATTCACAGTTGATGAGCCGGCGCAATCCATTAACAACAGAACCGTTGTTCCAATAAGGTTCATTGTAGAAAGCCTTAACCTGGACGCGGATTGGGATGCTGAGACTCAAACATTAGAAGTTAATTAATCTGGCCTAAGGTGTTCCCTACCCGGGAGCACTTTTTTTTTGTGATAATATATAGCAATTAATAACCATTATTACTAATCAAAATCTTTACCGCAAAGGCATGTTGACCTGGTTGCCCATGAATGGTAGTATTTGTGAAAGGAACAAACGCAAAGGGTTGTGTGTAATGAAGCGCGTCGCCTTAACGATTAACTTGATAACAATCTCGGTTTTTGTCTCGGCCGGGGCTACAGCGTTAAGATGACGGTCATTTAATGTTAAATGATATAATGTACTGCCAAACCGCCGTGCGCTTAGCGTACGGTTTTTATTTTTCAAATTAATGGGCTTAAAAAGCATACTGCTTACATAGCGGGAAAGGGGGCGCTGGTCAAACTTTGATGTTGGATCAAACCTTAGCGCAGAGTCACCAACTGACATTACCGTCATTACCAACATGCAAAGAAGGTGGAACTTATGTTTCGCGACCGGACGCTGCTGGGTCTGAACCTGGCCGTGTTTCTGATTATGCTGGGGGTAGGCATGATCGTGCCCCTGCTGCCTCAAAAGATCATCAACCTGGAGGGTGCCGGTGCCCCGGTGGGCTACCTGGCCTCATTTTTCGCCCTGTCCTACATTGTGCTGCAGGTGCCGGTGGGCAACCTGTCCGACCGGCTGGGTTTTAAAGTCTTCCTGGCCGGCGGGTATCTGGTTTGCGGCCTGGCGGGCCTGCTGTTTTACTTTGCCGACAGCGCCGCCCTAATTTTCCTGGGCCGGTTAATCCAGGGGGCCGGGGAGGCACCGCTTTGGGCGCTGGCACCGGCGCTTCTGGCCATCCGGTACCCGCTGGCCCGGGGCCGGGTAATGGGTGTATACAACGCGGTGATGCACCTGGGGCTTACAGCCGGGCCTCTGCTGGGGGTGGCCCTGGCCGGGATCTGGACCGGCAACCAAGCGTTTTTGTTTTTCGCCGGTGTGTGTCTGGCCGGGGCGCTGGTTATTCTCCTGTGCGTGGATAACGTGCGCGCCGGGGAGCCCGCCGGGGATTCGGCCCGGCAGCCAAAAATGCGCCCGGCGGATATCCTGGCTCTGGCCGCCAACCGGGAAACGCTGGCGTCGCTGGTGGGGATTACATTGTATGGTGCGGGGTACGGCATATTTCTCACGGTGCTGCCGGCTTACCTCATCAGCTTTAAAGGGTTTGGTACCGCTCAGGTAGGCGTGTTTTTTGCCCTGTTTTACGCCGCCGTCAGCCTGTCCCAGCTAACCGGTTTTCTGTCGGACAGGTATGGAAGACGTGTTTTTATGATCGCAGGATTGGCCGCCGCCGCGGTAGGCCTGGGGATGTTCCCGGCCCTTGGGCAACCCTGGATCAGCGTAATTCTGGCTGTGGCTGGCCTGGGTCTGGGCGTGTTTTACCTGTCATCCCTGGCTTATTTAAACGAAGTGGTGCCGGATAATCTAAAAGGCACCATCTCCGGGGCGTACTTTCTTTTCTGGGGTGCCGGCATGTTTTTCGGCCCGGCCCTGGTGGGAAAACTAGGCGAATTATCCGGCCCCAGCGCGGGTTTTTACCTTTTTGCGCTGTTGCTGCTGCTGGAAGCGCTGCTTTTAGCGGCGGGAGGGCGCAACAAGCCGGTGCCTTGTGCCCCGAAGTATTCCGGTTAAGGGGTAACCTGAAAACAAGATTCCGCACCACGATAAACGAATACAACTTTCTGGTTGGGCTTTGGTGCCAGGTGTTGCAACACCTGGCACCTGAACTTTGTCATTATGCCTGTCATTGCTATGAATACAACCGGTAACCGATGTTTTATCCGTTTGTCTTCAAGGCTTGTATTATCTCCGCCGTGGCAGGGTCGTAGGGAACGGCCCCTGTGCCGTTCCGTTCCAACGACATCGCTGACCTGTGGACGGAACGCCACAGGGGGCGTTCCCTACAATTGGCCTTTTTCCCGGGACGCTAAAATAGTCATTGTTATGAATACAGCCAGCAAGTTATATTCATTTATCGTGGTGCGGGTACGCGTGGTAATTCTGAGCGCAGCGAAGAATCTTAAAGCCCAGATCCTTCGCTGCGCTCAGGATGACACGCTTAATCTGCTGACAGCGCAGCAATAAATAATTTAGTTGACTAAGGCAACTAAATTATGCTACCATTTCCTTAATCACCCGGGGAGGTGTTAACATGGCGCATCATACCGACGCCCTTGTGCAGGAAATCAGGCAGTTCAACCGGTTCTACACCAACATCATCGGACTGCTGGACCGGCACGTCCTAAACAGCCCGTTTTCCCTGGCCGAAGCCCGCGTACTGCTCGAGATAAGCCAGAGCAGCCACTGTACCGCATCCAGACTTATCGAACAGCTAAACCTGGATCCCGGCTACCTCAGCCGGATCATCAAGCGGTTTGAACGAGAACATCTAGTGTACAGAGAAAGATCAAACACCGACGGCCGCTCCAACCTGGTCTACCTAACCGAAGCAGGCCGCCGGATAATGGACGGCCTGGAGACAACCTCAAACCGGCAAATCAGAGGTTTAATCGGGGAACTCCCAGCAAGCAGGCAACTGGAACTGGTGCAGTGTATGAAAACCATCCAGCGCATATTAGATATAGATCGTGAATCTACAGCAAGCGAACAAAGCGAACCGCCGGAAAAAGTGCATCTGCGGCACGACCTGCGCCCCGGTGATATCGGCAGCATCATTCACCTGCATGGCGTTATCTATGCCGCGGAATGTGGCTACAACCACGAGTTTGAAGGCTATGTATGCGGCACATTTCAGTCATTCGCAGCCTCCTACCGCCCCGGCCGGGACAGGCTGTGGGTAGCGGAAACCAGCGGCCCCGGCGGCCTCGGCGGCGGCCCGGGTGCTCCAGGAGGCCTGGGCAATCCCGGCGCTCCGGCAGACCTGGTCGGCTCCGTGGCCATTATCGGGCATACCGAAACCACCGCCCAGCTAAGGTGGCTTCTAATCCAGCCCTCATACCGGGGCAAGCGGCTAGGCCAAAGAATGCTGGACGAGGCCCTGCAGTTTTGCCGGGAGCGCGGTTACCAACAAGTCTTCCTGCTCACTACCAGCGACCAGCAGACAGCCATCCATATGTACAAAAAAGCCGGCTTCGTTAAAACCGAAACAAAGCCGGTACAAATCTGGGGCCGCTCATTCACCGACGAACGCTACGAACTCACTTTGGTGCCAGGTGTTGCAAGTTGATTTTGTTGCAAGTTGCTGCCAAATACTACCATAACTCAAGTCAAGAACCGTCCCCAAATTGAATCAACTTGAGTCAACTTGAACGGCTCAGCCCGACCGGATTTCTTCCAGCAAGGATCTGGCAATGTCCAGATCCTTTTCCCGTACCGCCACCTGGACGCCGCTAATGGTAATAGGCATTATGGTGGCTGACCGCTCGTGATATACAAAGGCCTCAATGCCCTCGCTTTCCAACATGCCTCTAAAAATATGGGCCTCGTTAGGATCCAGGAAACTGGCGATCACCACCGGCCGGTTTCCTTTCTCATCTCCGCTCATCGTTACCCCTCCTCCTTTGGTGCCAGGTGTTGCAAGTTGGATTTGTTGCAAGTTGGTACCATAAATTTCCATAATTCAAGTCAAGAACCGTCCCCGACTTGAATGGGTTGCCAGGCCAGGGTGCTGATTAATTCTTTGTGGATTAGCCCGTTGGAGGTGGCAATGTCTACGTACTCCCCAAGCTGCAGTGGTTCTCCCGCCAGGTCGCTGACCCGGCCGCCGGCCTCTTCCACCAGCACCATCCCGGCGGCCACGTCCCAGGGGCGTAAGGCCATCTCCCAGAAGCCCGTCAACCGGCCGCAGGCTACGTAGGCCAGTTCCAGGGCGGCGGTGCCTAAAGCCCGCAGGTTGCCGCATGTGTCAATTACCCGCCGGTAGTCTACCATATGCATCCGGGGGCGCATAGCGATATTGCCGGGGTAACCTGTCACTAGCAGGCTGCGCTCCAGGGTGATAATCTCCCGGTCCACTGAGATCACCACCCCGTTTAAAAAGGCGCCGCCGCCCTGCACCGCAGTGAAAGTTTCCTCCCGGAAGGGGTCATACACCACCCCCAGCACCGGTTGGCCCCGCCGGGTCAGGGCAATGGAAATCGAGCATAGGGGCAGCCCAAACACAAAATTAGTAGTCCCGTCCAGCGGGTCCACGTACCAAGTCATTTCACCACCGGGCTCCCCGGCCTGGTCAGCCTGCTGCTCTTCGCCTACCACGGCATGCGCGGGAAAATCTGACCGGATCATGGCGGTAATGGCCAGCTCACACTGCCGGTCCACCTCGGTAACCAGGTCGGACAGACACGATTTGGTGTACGTTTCCAAGTGCCGGCTAATTCGTTCCCGGATCAACCGGCCCGCTTCATGCGCCGCCCGCACGGCCAGCGCCAGTTCGCGGTCATAAGTTGCCTTCATCTGCTCACCTGCTTTGGATTATCTTTTGGATTATCTTTTGGAATATCTTAGTGTGCATATATCATACCATGCACGCAGGGGCAACCGCCATAGAGGGCAGGGAAACGGCAACATAAGTAGAAATCAGTAATAGACACAAAAAACAAAACCCCGGGCCGGGGTTTTACAAATTATTGCCAGAAGCAAACAACGGTATTTAAAGCACAATATTGATGAACGTTGCATAATTTTTGCGGGTTACTTATCCCCGCCGTCCGGTCTTTGTCGGAACATGGGTATTACTTGGTTATGAAACATTTCCATCCCGGTATTTATGCTTCTGACCGCCTCCTGCATCGACGTAATCGCCCGGCCCAGATCGTTTAACCGGCCCGAGGGATCGGGGGTGCTGGCGACCATTAGCAGCATGAAGGCTACCAGGGGGTTCTGGAATAGATTTTGGTTGTTGGGCATTGTCTTACCCCGCCTCCTTGGATAATATTGTTACCAGTAATTTATGAAAAAAAAGGGCTTTGTGTGTGTAAAATCGGTATTGTATTTTTATGCAACCATATGTATAATTATTTTATTGTTCTCTCGGAGGGATTATTGATTATGAAAATTAAGGTTGGCATAGTAGGCGCCACCGGATACGCCGGGGCGGAACTGGTACGCATCCTGTCGGCGCACCCGGGGGTCGAAATGAAGGCGCTGGTTTCCCAGAGTTATGTGGGCCAGTCCTTTTGCGAGGTATACCCGCATCTGTATAAACACGTGCCGCAGCACTGCCGGGCACTGGATGTACCGGCCCTGGCCAAAGAATGCGACGTTGTGTTTACCGCACTGCCCCACGGGCACGCCGTTCCCGTGGCCCGGGAAGTGCTGGACGCCGGCAAGAAGTTTATCGACCTGGGCGCCGACTTCCGCTTCAAGCGGCCCGAGGTTTATGAAGAGTGGTATAAAGTGAAGCACGAGGCGCCGGAGCTGCTGCAAAAAGCGGTTTACGGCCTGCCCGAACTGCACCGGGACGAAATTAAGAAGGCTTCTCTAGTAGGTAACCCAGGGTGTTACCCCACCAGCGTGATCCTGGGGCTGGCACCCCTGTTGAAAAACGGCCTGGTGGATACCAACACCGTAATAGCCGACAGCAAGTCCGGTGTTTCCGGCGCCGGGCGTGGCCTAGCCCTGGGCACCCACTTTACCGAAGTAAACGAAAACTTCCGCGCCTACAACGTGGGCGCGCACCGGCACACCCCGGAAATTGAGCAGGAATTGGGCGGGCTGGCCGGTCAGGACATGGTCATCTCATTCACCCCGCATTTAACGCCCATGAACCGGGGCATTCTAAGCACGGTCTATGCCAAACTGACCAGGCAGATGACCCTGGAGCAGGTGCGCTCCGTCTATGAGGATTTTTACCGCAGCGAATTTTTCGTGCGCCTGCTGCCTCCCGCCATGCTGCCCCAGACCAAGGCGGTGGCCGGTTCCAACCACTGCGACGTAGTGCCGGTGGTGGACCCGCGCACCGGCCGGGTGGTGGTTATTTCCGCCATCGATAACCTGGTCAAGGGAGCGGCGGGTCAGGCCGTGCAGAACATGAACCTGATGTTCGGGCTGCCCGAGATCACCGGCCTAGACCGGCCCGGGCTGTATCCGTAGAACGGGGTCAGGCCCGGCATAACTGCATAACTAAGACCAGGAAGATTAGGCTTTAAGTTATGTAGTTATGCAGTTATGCCGGGCCTGACCCCCTAATCGAATCGAAAACCCTGATGAAAGGACTCGTTACCAATGACTCAAACCCTATACAAAGAAGTGCCCGGCGGGGTTACAGCTCCGCAGGGCTTTTCCGCCGCCGGAGTGGCAGCGGGTATAAAAAACGGCAAAAAAGACGTGGCTCTACTGGTTTCCGACCGCCCCGCGGCAGCCGCCGGGGTGTTTACCACCAACCGGGTCAAAGCATTCCCCGTGCTGGTGTCCATGCGGCACCTGGAGGATGGCAGCGCCCGGGCCGTAGTGGCCAACAGCGGTAATGCCAACGCCTGCAACGGCCCCCAGGGCGAAGGCGACGCCCTGTCCATGATCGCCCAGGCCGCAAGCCTGCTGGGCATACCGGCAGACCAGGTGCTGGTGGCTTCCACCGGAGTCATCGGCCAGCCTATGCCGATGGATAAAGTGTTGGACGGCATCCGCCGGGCGGCCGCGGAACTGAACCCCCAGGGCGGGGCCGACGCGGCAACCGCCATTATGACCACCGACACCGTGCTCAAGGAAGAAGCGGTGACGCTGGAACTAGACGGCTGCCCGGTCACCGTGGGCGGCATGGCCAAGGGCTCGGGCATGATCCACCCCAACATGGCCACCATGCTGGCCTTTGTGGCCACCGATGCCGCCATAGCACAGGGCCTGCTGCAGCAAGCCCTGAAGCAGGTAGTGGACCGCACCTTCAACATGATCACCGTGGACGGAGATACCAGCACTAACGACGCGGTGCTGGCACTGGCCAACGGTGCAGCGGGCAACCCGCCCATAGAGGCCGAAGGGCCGGCCTACGCCGCCTTTTGCGCGGCACTGGAAACAGTATGCCGCAAGCTGGCCGTGGCTGTAGCCCGGGACGGCGAGGGCGCCACCAAACTGCTGGAAGTCCGGGTGCTGGGCGCGGCCACCGACGACGACGCCCGCCGGGCAGCCAAATCCGTAGCGGCCTCCAGCCTGGTGAAATCAGCGGTCTTCGGCGAAGACGCCAACTGGGGCCGGGTGCTGTGCGCCGCAGGTTACTCCGGGGCAGCGTTCAATCCCGATGCGGTAGACATTTATCTAGGCGAAATTAAGGTCGCGGAAAACGGCGGGGCGCTGCCCTTCGACGAAGAAGCCGCCGCCCTGGTGCTGGCCCAAAAAGAAGTGGTATTCACCATCGACTTAAAACAGGGCTCGGCTCAGGCCACCGCCTGGGGCTGTGACCTCACCTACGATTACGTCCGCATCAACGGCAGCTACCGCACTTAGCAACCAAACGGGGTCAGGGTGTGTCAAGGGGGACGGTTCCTCTGACACATCGAAATGCAGATGTGTCAGGAGGAACCGTCCCCCTTGACACACCCTGACCCCCTGAGAGGAGAGTGGGCTGTGCTCAGTCCCATGCAGAAGGCGGGCATCCTGGTGGAGGCCCTGCCATATATAAAGAAGTTTTACGGCAAAACGGTAGTGATCAAGTACGGCGGTCACGCTATGGTGAACTGCGAGCTGAAAAAAGCCGTGCTCACCGACGCTGTGCTGATGAAATACGTGGGCATGCACCCCGTTATCGTCCACGGCGGGGGGCCGGATATCACCGATATGCTGAAAAAAGTGGGCAAGGAAAGCACCTTCGTAGGCGGCCTGCGGGTTACCGACGACGAGACTATGGAAATTGCTCAGATGGTGCTGGTGGGTAAAATCAACAAAGATATCGTGGGCATGCTCAACGGCATCGGCGGCAGCGCGGTGGGCTTGTCCGGCAAGGACGGCAACCTGCTGATGGCCGAGAAAAAGCTGGGCCGGGTGCGCAACGCCGAGGGCATCGAAGAACTGGTGGACATCGGCCAAGTGGGCCAGGTGCGGCAGGTCAACCCCGGTATCTTGGAGACCGTCATCCGGGAGGGCTACATCCCGGTAGTGGCCCCGGTGGCCACCGACGAGGCCGGCGACAGCTACAACGTCAACGCCGACAGTGCCGCCGGAGCGCTGGCCGTAGCCCTAAAGGCCGACAAACTAATCATCCTCACCGACGTCGAGGGCATCCTGGCCGATCGCAGCGACAAAAGCTCCTTGTTATCCACCATTTCCGTGCCTGAAGTACCCGGCTTGGTGGAGCGGGGCGTTATCGACGGCGGCATGATCCCCAAAGTGGAGTGCTGCGTAAACGCACTGCAACAGGGCGTTGGCACCACCCACATCCTGGACGGCCGGGTGCCCCACTCCATCCTGCTAGAAATTTTCACCGACAAGGGCGTCGGCACGATGGTAGTAAAATAGTGTGTCAAGGGGACGGTTCCTCTGACACACTTAAGCAACCAGGCTAGTGTGGTGAGCAATGAGACTAATAATGAGGCTAGACATTATTGCAAATAGCCAAGGCTGTCATTTGTGAGCGTAGCGAAGAATCTTAGTGTTAAAGCTGCTGTAAAGATTAGATTCTTCATTTCACTTCGTTCCATTCAGAATGACACGAATCTGAATTTTTTCAGCGTTTTTCCTCTGACCCACTCATTTTAGCCGGAAGATCTTAAGAGGTGAGTAGGGGTTCAGACTTAAACAAGTTCAAAGTGTGTCAAAGGAACCGTCCCCTTGACACACTCTTAGAAAGGGTGAACAAAACCATGAATACCAAAGAAATAATCGCCCTAAGCGATCAATACGTGATGCATACATACGGGCGCATCGGGCTGGCCCCGGTGCAGGGTAAGGGAGCGCTGCTGCGGGAAGCCGACGGCCGGGAATACCTGGACTTCGTGGGCGGCCTGGCGGTGGACTCCCTGGGCCACTGCCACCCGGCGGTGGTGCAGGCCATCTGTGAGCAGGCCGAAACGCTGATGCACGTCAGCAACCTGTACTACATTGAGCCCCAGGCCAAATTGGCCGAACTTTTAGCGCAAAATTCCTGCTGCGACCGGGTGTTTTTCTGCAACAGCGGCGCCGAGGCCAATGAGGGCGCCATCAAACTGGCCCGCAAATACGCCAAAAAAAAACACGGGCCGAAAAAGTACGAGATCATCACCGCCGAAAAATCATTCCACGGGCGCACCCTGGCCACCATTACCGCCACCGGCCAGCCCAAGTACCAGCAGGGCTACGAGCCGCTGCCCCAGGGGTTTAGTTACGTACCCTTCAACAACTTGGAAGCGCTGCAAAACGCCATCGGCCCGCACACCTGCGCGGTGATGCTGGAACCGGTGCAAGGGGAAGGCGGCGTTATCGCGGCCGACCAAGCTTACCTGGCCGGCGTGCGGGAATTGTGCAACCAGCACGGGCTGCTGCTGATTTTCGACGAAGTGCAGTGCGGCCTGGGCCGGACCGGCAAATTCCTGGCCTACCAGCACTACGGTGTGGAGCCCGACATCATCACCCTGGCCAAAGCCCTGGGCGGCGGTTTCCCCATCGGCGCCATGCTGGCCAAACAATCCGCCGCCGACGCCTTCGCGCCCGGGGATCACGCCTCCACCTTCGGCGGCAACCCCCTGGCCTGCGCCGCAGCTCTGGCCGCCATGCGCACCCTGCTTGATGACGGAGTGGTGGAAAACTGTGCCCGAATAGGGGCCTACTTGGAGGAAAAACTACGCGGTCTGCAGAATAAATACCATTTCATCCGCGAAGTGCGCGGCCTGGGCTTGCTGCTGGGCATGGAACTAACCGTGGAAGGCGGCGAATACGTCAAACGCTGCCAGGAATTGGGCCTGCTGATTAACTGCGCCGCCGGCAACGTGCTGCGCCTCATCCCGCCCCTAATCATCACCCAAGAGGACGCCGACCGCGCCATAGCCATCCTGGACACCGCTTTGGGAGCTTAGTAAAAGGGGGTCAGGCCTGTCGTAACTATACTAACTGCAATATTTAAATATATAAATAACAAAGTTAGTATAGTTACGACAGGCCTGACCCCCTTATGTTACGTTGGAGGTTTCTACGTTGACTGAGGCATTAAAAAAGCAAGCCTTTAGTGATTTGCGGCGCATCCCCGGTGTGGGTGTTAAAATGGCCGAAGCCCTTTGGGAACTGGGCATTAAATCAGTGTGCGACCTGCAAGGCCGGGATCCCGAAGAGCTATATCTAAAGATGTGCGCACGGGCCGGCGGCCACGTGGATCGCTGCGTGCTCTACGTATTCCGCTGCGCCGTTTACTTTGCGTCAAACACTGAGCAAGACCCCGAACTGCTCAAGTGGTGGAACTGGAAAGACCGGAAATACCCCGCAGGAGGTGAACAAAAACAATAATGAACCAAAACCAAATCGCAGTCCAACTTAAAGGACGGGATCTTTTATCCCTGCACGATTTCACCCCGCAGGAAATAACATCTATCCTTGACCTGGCAGCCGATCTGAAACAAAAACAAAAGCAGGGTCAGCCCCATGAATTGCTTAAGGGCAAAACCCTGGCCATGATCTTTCAAAAATCATCCACCCGCACCCGGGTAAGTTTTGAGGTGGGCATGTTCCAACTGGGCGGTCACGCCCTGTTCCTGAGCGCCGACGACATCCAGTTGGGCCGGGGGGAGAGCATCGCCGACACCGGCCAGGTGCTGGGCCGCTTTGTCGACGGCATTATGATCCGCACCTTTGCCCAGAGCGACGTGGCCCAGCTGGCGGAACACTGCCAAGTGCCGGTAATCAACGGCCTCACCGACCTGCTGCACCCCTGCCAGATCCTGGCCGATCTGCAGACGGTGCGGGAGCACAAGGGCAAACTGGCCGGGCTGAAACTGGCCTGGGTGGGGGACGGCAACAACGTGTGCCACTCCCTAATGTTCGGGTGTGCCAAAACAGGCATGCATATCAGCGCGGCCTGTCCCGAGGGCTACCTGCCCGACGATAAAATTGTAGCCGCAGCCCGGGAAGATGCCGCCGAAACCGGCGCCACCGTGACCGTCACCACCGACCCCGCCGAAGCAGTGGCCGGAGCCGACGTAGTGGTCACCGATGTGTGGGCCAGCATGGGCCAGGAAAGCGAGCAGCAGGCCCGGATGAGTATATTCGCCTCTTACCAGGTGAACGCTAAACTTACAGCCGGGGCCGCCCCGGACTACATCTTCCTGCACTGCCTGCCCGCCCACCGGGGCGAGGAAGTAACCGCGGAAATCATCGACGGCCCCCACAGCGTGGTATTCGACGAAGCCGAAAACCGCCTCCACGCCCAAAAAGCCGTTATGGCCCTGCTAATGGGCTAAACCCGGGGTCAGGCCCTGCATAACTGCATAACTCATAAACTTGATATTAATTTTACATAGTTATGCAGTTATGCAGGACCTGACCCCCTAGACCCCCTAGAAAGGAGTTTGCAAAAATGAAAAAAGTTGTACTGGCGTATTCGGGAGGGCTGGATACCTCCATTATCATACCCTGGCTGAAGGAGAACTACGGCTACGAGGTTATCGCTATGGCTGCCGACCTGGGCCAGGGCGAGGAACTTGATCCGCTGCACGAGAAAGCCCTAAAAAGCGGTGCCGCCAAGCTGTATATTGAGGACGTAAAAAAAGAATTTGTCACCGACTACATATACCCCACCCTGAGGGCCGGGGCAATCTATGAAGGTAAATACCTGCTGGGCACCTCAATGGCCCGCCCGCTAATTGCCAAGCGGCTGGTGGAAATTGCCGCCAAGGAAGGGGCCGAAGCCATAGCTCACGGCGCCACCGGCAAGGGCAACGACCAGGTGCGCTTTGAACTGACGATAAAAGCCTTAAACCCCGACCTGAAAATAGTGGCCCCCTGGCGGGAGTGGGACATCCGCTCCCGGGACGACGCCTTCGACTACGCCGAGGCCCGGGGCATCCCGGTGCCGGTAACCAAATCCCGGCCCTACAGCATGGATCGCAACATCTGGCACCTTAGCCACGAGGGCGGCGCCCTGGAAGATCCGGGTCAGGAACCCCCGGACGATGTGCTGGTGCTCACCGTAGCGCCGGAAAAGGCACCGGACAAGTCTACTTACGTGGAAATTGAATTTGACAAGGGCACGCCCAAGAAAGTTAACGGCCAAGAACTGACTCCCGACGTGCTACTGGAAGAACTGAACAAACTGGGCGGGGCCAACGGTATCGGTATTGTCGATATGGTGGAAAACCGGCTGGTAGGCATGAAATCGCGGGGCGTGTACGAAACCCCCGGCGGTACCATCCTGTGGCTGGCCCACCGGGAACTGGAACTGCTGACCCTGGATCGGATCACCCTGCACTACAAGGAGCAGATAGCCGCCCGCTACGCCGAGCTGGTTTACGACGGCGTATGGTTCTCGCCGCTGCGGGAAGCGCTGGACGCCTTCGTGGATGTGACTCAGCGCACCGTCACCGGCACCGTGCGGATGAAACTGTACAAGGGCAACTGCACCCCCGCCGGCACCACCTCGCCGTACTCGATGTACAACGAGGATATGGCCACTTTCGGCGCAGATGAAGTGTACACCCAGGCCGACGCCGAGGGCTTCATCAACCTGTTCGGCCTGCCCCTAAAAGTACGGGCCCTAATGGAGAAAAAAGCCGGCCTAAGGTAAACAAGGGGTCAGGCCCTGCATAACTGCATAACAGACTTGAATTGAACTGCATTCAAGTCTGTTATGCAGTTATGCAGGGCCTGACCCCCTAATTTTTACCCCTAATTCTTAGCTGCCTAATTCCTTAATCATGGCGTAGTGGGGTTTGTATTTTAGGTCGTGGATGGCGGTTATATAACGCATGGTGCGGGATTTGGCTCGCATTACCAGCGAGTATGTTTCAGCCACGTCGCCGCCCCGGAAGCGCACACCTTTGAGCAGTTCGCCGTCGGTAATTCCGGTGGCGGCGAAGATGGCGTCGTCTCCCTTTACCAGGTCGTCCATTGTCAGGATCTTGTTTACATCCTTAATGCCCATACTAATACACCGCTTGAGTTCGTCGTCGTCCTCGGGTACCAGCCGGGCCTGCATCTCGCCACCCAGGCACTTTAGCGCCGCCGCTGCGATAACCCCTTCCGGTGCACCGCCAATGCCGACGCAAATGTCGATACCGGTTTCATCAAAAGCAGTGGCCAGCGCCGACGCCACATCGCCGTCACCGATAAGCCGCACCCTGGCCCCGGCCTTGCGCACCGCCTCAATTATATGATCGTGCCGCGGACGATCCAGGATCATTACAATGCAATCCCTAATCCGCTTGTTGTTGGCCTTGGCTACTATCTCCAGGGTTTTTTCTATGGGGTCGTCCAGGTGGATTTTGCCCGCTGCCCGTGGCCCCACAGCTAGTTTATCCATATACATATCCGGCGCGTGCAGCAGGTTGCCCCGGTCTGCAATGGCAATTACCGACATGGCATTGGGAAGCCCCTTGGACAAGATGGTGGTGCCCTCCAGCGGATCCACCGCCACATCCACTTCGGGAGTAGGAGTGCAGCCCACTTTTTCACCTATGTATAGCATGGGGGCCTCGTCCATTTCCCCTTCGCCTATTACCACAGTACCGTTTAGGCATACCGAGTCGAACATGGTGCGCATAGCATTGGTGGCAGCATTGTCGGCCTCCATCTTGCGTCCACGACCCATCCACTGAGCCGAAGCCAGGGCGGCCATCTCGGTAACCCGTACGAGTTCCAGAGTCAGTTCTCTTTCCATATAACCGTCTCCTTTGTTAAAAGCTGGTTAAAATGCTAATCAACTTCCTTTATTTTAACATATTTACTCCCTAACCGGTCAATTAGTATAACATTTTTTTAAAAATATGCGACAGGTTTATTAAATATACTTTACCAGAAAAACTTAAAACAGTTAATCGTTTTTAATACTCTACCAGAAAATACTACTCAGGAAATGCTACTCATGAAACGCTTAATACGTTGTTGTAGTGGGCGCTCCGGATATCACCGGATCGCCGCGAAGGCTGGCTTTTCATCATTCTGCTGGTGCCGCGCCTAAGCATAATTATACCAACCCAGGCGATCCGTGTTATAATAAACACCGTATTAGAATCCGGTGTCAGCAGAAGAGCACGGTTTATCGTCTCCAATCATTCTTAATCCTGAACCCTGACTCCTGACTCCTGACTCCTGAATTCCAACTACCTATTATTATATTTATTATTATCTTATCGAATCTCGAACCTCAAACTTCAAAAACTGGGGGTATAAAATATGGCCAAGCTTTGGGGCGGGCGTTTTCAAAAGGAAACCGACCAGTTGGTGGATGACTTTCATTCATCCATATCATTCGACTGCCGGCTTTACAAATACGATATCACAGGCAGTATGGCCCACGCGCAGATGTTGGCCCGGGTAGGGGTTATCGCCCCCGGGGAGGCCGAGGCCATCGTAGCCGGGCTGCAGCAGATTCTGGACGACATCGAGGCGGGCCGGGTGGAGTTTTCCGTTACCGCCGAAGACATCCACATGAATGTGGAGCAAATGCTGATTGAGCGCATCGGCGAGGTGGGCAAAAAACTGCACACTGCCCGCAGCCGCAACGACCAGGTGGCTCTGGACGTGCGCATGTACCTGCGGGACGAAATAGATGCCGCAACCACTCTGCTGGCGGATCTAACCGGCACCCTGCTGGACTTGGCGGAAAAACACACCGCTACCGTAATGCCGGGCTACACCCATCTGCAGCGGGCCCAGCCCATTACCCTGGCCCACCACCTGCTGGCCTACTGCCAGATGCTGAACCGCGACACCGACCGCCTGGCCGACTGCCGCCGCCGGGTGAACGTCATGCCTCTGGGGGCCGGGGCGCTGGCCGGCACCACCTTCCCTCTGGATCGGGAATACGTAGCCCGGGAACTGGGTTTTGCCGGCGTTACCGAAAACAGCCTGGACGCAGTGAGCGACCGGGACTTCGCGGTGGAGTTCTGCGCCGCCGCTTCATTAATCATGATGCACCTGAGCCGGTTTTGTGAGGAAATTATCCTCTGGTCCACCGCCGAATTTGGCTTCATTGAACTGGACGACGCCTACAGCACCGGCAGCAGCATGATGCCTCAAAAGAAAAACCCCGACGTCGCCGAGCTAATCCGGGGTAAAAGCGGGCGGGTGTTCGGCGACCTGTCCACCCTGTTAACCATGCTTAAAGGGCTGCCCCTGGCCTACAACAAAGATATGCAGGAGGACAAGGAAGCCCTGTTCGACGCCGTAGACACGGTGAAAAAATGCCTGCAGGCTTTCCGGCCGATGGTGGCCACCATGCGGGTAAAGGATAACAACATGGCCCAGGCCGCCCGGGGCGGTTTCACCAACGCCACCGACCTGGCCGACTACCTGGTACAGCGGGGCATCGCTTTTAGGGAAGCACACGAAATAGTGGGCCGGGCGGTGGCCTACTGCCTGGAACACCAAAAATCGCTGGAAGAATTAAGCCTGGAAGAATACCACCAATTCTCCCCGGCCATCGAAGCGGGCGTATACCAGGCCATCGACATCGCCCGGTGCGTAGAAGGCCGCTCCGTAACCGGAGGCCCGGCCCCGACAGCAGTGCAAGAGGCCATCCGCGCAGCCCGGGAGCGGCTGAAAGTTTAAAAAACGGGGTCAGGCCTGTCGTAATTAAATAACTTTCCCAGCAGGTGCCTTGCCCTGCATGGGGAGTTATTTAATTACGACAGGCCTGACCCCCTAGAGGTGAACTATGAAGAAGCCAAAAAGTTTTATAGGTTATTTGGGGAGATTTGTATTCGTGCATGTGGTTACTTATGCTGTCTTTGGTCTTATCTTTATGTCTCTTTTTAATTACGATGAGTACTTTAGGGCGTCAGAGGTTTATAGAAATTTTAGGGATCTAGATTCACCCATAGTTCGGGCTGCAGTTTTATTTCAAGTTTTAAGAGGTGCATTTTTGGCCTTAATCCTTTATCCTTTCTATCAAATTTTTGCCGCTAGCAGGGGAGGATGGTTTAAACTATTTGGCTTGCTATGGGGACTTACTTTAATTGGTGCGGTGGCGGCCACACCGGGTTCCATTGAAGGGTTGATTTATACAACTGCTTCGCTAAAAGAACACTTGTTAGGAATACCCGAAGTAACTCTGCAAATGTTAGCTTTCGCATTCCTATTTGTGGCCTGGGAAAAAAGGAAGCATGATGATTCCTGGGATATTTGACTACTTATACTTACCATTATAGTCTTCCTTTAGCACAGTGGCGGGTGAGCCGCCGATCAGGGCGTTTTCCAGTGCGAAACTCTTGGTCACAACACTGCCCAGCGAGACTATATTGCCATTGCCAATGGTGGTACCAGGTTTAAACCTGACTGCAGAACCAATATAGCAATTGCTGCCAATGGTTATCTTCCTGTTGGCAGCCAGAGCACCGTGCGTCCAAAACTGGCTGCCCCTGCCTCCCAACCACGATCCTTCCTGCAACTCAAACCCGCCGGATGGGTCAATATAATGCAGATCCGCGACCAGCGTATCTTTACCTAAATAGCAGTATCTTTCATAATCAGCATTTTTACTATCCGTAACCCAGTTGCGGACACTAATTGTGTTTCGGCAAAACATAGTGAAATTTTCAGCAATGGTTAAACTGTACGGGCCAACCAGGAAGTTAAAGCTGCCAATGCTGCACTTGGCAATATCAGCTTTATCTACGGCAATCATGGTCAAAAACCCAATTCTTGCTGAACTGGAGACTTTATAGCCCAGTAACAGCCTGTATAAAAGCGGTTTAAGGAACCAAGGAAAAATTGAAATAATACCGGCGATGCATAGCTTTAGTTTAAAGGCCAATGGTAACCCTCCAGCATAGTAGATATTTTGGATATTAAAAAATAGACTTTGGGAAGTTGTCATCCTGAGCGCAGCGAAGGATCTGGGCTTTAAGATTCTTCGCTGCGCTCAGAATGACAGATTCTTTGTGGTTCATAGCAAATGACAAACCAAAATGTTCTGATGACATAATACTTTCTTGAAGCTTTTTAATCTTATTTGCAAAAAACATACCGCTCCCAAACCTCACCAAGCCTCACCAAACCCGCTAAAATGCAGCATACCTCAACAGCGCCACGCAGGCAACTGTTTCATGACCAGTTAAAATATGAAACAGAAAGCCCGGGGCCTTTACACCCCGGGCTCAATATTTCCGTACGATGTTAATCCCAAAGCAACAAAATTACCTTTCAATCACTATCTGTTTATCCACTTGATAATCTACCGTTGCCCCCAGGGTTTCGCTGATAAACCGCAGCGGTACAAAGGTGCGGCCAGGATTAACCACCACCGGGGCGCAGTCTATAGTCATGGGTTGACCGTCGACCATAACCTCCACCGAACCCAGCGTTAAGGTAATCTGTTTGCCGCCGTCATTAATGATCACTTGTTTGTCTTCTTGAACCCATTCTGCTTCGGCTCCCAGCGCCTCACTTACAAAACGGATCGGCACCAAAGTCCTGTTGGAACCTATTTCCACAAAAGGCACCGCGTCCATTGTATATGGGTTGCCGTCAACAGAAGCATCCAGGCTGCCGATAGTTAATTGAATAACCTTCTTAGCAGCCGGTTCAACCGCCAGCACCGCGAACTTGGTCAGGTGGTTTACTACAACCACGGCATACCACTGGCCGGTTTTTTCGTCCTGCTCCAAAGTGGTTTCCAGGGGTACCCATGTTTCACCGTCAAACCAGTAGATTACCGGTACCTCACCGTCTACCAATTCGGATGGGTCGTAAGCTATGCTAATCGTTAACGTTTGCGCACCGAAATTGGAACTGCCGGTGGTGTTAATTTCATAAACATTACCCAGCAGTTTGAAGCCCGAATCGGCCGGGTCGTTGTTACCGCTGCTGGAAGATAACTTTTCAATACTAATGTAAGCATCTTCGGGCAGGGTGCTGCCCGGCACTTCAACTATGACATTCTTAAAGCTGACCGTTCCGCCGGAGGAAGCGTCAATCTTCGCCCTGGTTTTGTTGCTATTGCCTGAACCACCGCCGCGAGAGGGTGCTGTCACGTTAATTTTAATAGTGGGGCAATCGGCAAACAGAGCCGTAATTGTGGCAGTACCTACAGATTTAGCGGTCACCAGACCGTCATTAGTAACAGTGGCCACGCTTGGATTATCCGAAGTGAAGTTGGTGGCATAAACCGTGGCGCTAACGCTGCGCTCGTCACTTAGATAAGCGGTTAAATCAAGATGCACCGTGTCTTTAACTTGCAAATTCGCGTTATCCGCTGTTAAAGCTGCGCCAGTAATCCAGGGTTCATACAAGAGGCTGGCGCTTGCGAATCCGCTTATCGAGTCGCCGTCATGCCCAGGGCCTGCAGCGTCATTCCACCAGTTTAGGGTGGCGTCCTCATTTGCTACATCAGACGAAATACCAACCCCGTTACCGGACAGGCTGTTGAAATTAATTATGTTGCCGCCATTGGATGAATCACTCAAATGGATGCCGGATGTCGGCTGTAGGCTGTCGGCTATCCAGTTGCCCCAAATTTCGTTATTGCTGCCTTCAATAACAATACCTTCACCGTTTCTTGCCAAGGTGTTGCGGAATATTTGTAAATCCGATGCATCACTGGACACATAAATCCCGCCGCCTGCATTATCCGTAATCACGTTGCCCGGGCCAATTTCTTTAACCATTTCATCACCGGAAGCATAACTAATGAGGACCCCGCTACCCCAGTCACCCAAGTCGCCGAAGTCACCCCAGTCTCTCATGTCGCTGGTAGTACCGGTGATTACATTCCCGGCAAATTTAAAGGCAGCATCTAGCCCTTCAATAACAAATCCAAATCCCAGGCAGTCGGTCACCTGGTTGCCGGTTACTGATGCCAATCCATTTTCTACGCTGCCTTGTACGCCAATCCCTATTCCACAAGCCGAAACGCTATTATCCAGCAGATAGAATTCCGAGTCTGCACCGGGGTACCCGTAATAACCGGCGAGAATCCCAACTATATAATTATTTTCTCCCAAGCAGTGAACGGCGTTGTCGCTTATTGTGGCTGCGCCTCCAAGGTTGTTCATAAATAATCCGCCAAAGTAATCCTGGTCCGAGTCGTTATCATTCAAGATAATATTATTGTTGGTAACTTTCAGCGTCATAACATCATTTACCAAAGTAGCATTGTTGATGTCAGTTTTTATTTTGGGGCCAACTATTCCACCGTTCATAATGCCGAACACACAATCGTAAATAGTGTTGTTGTCAATAACAATTGAACCTTGGGTTAGTGAAGGCAAGGAAATACCGAGCTCACCCGGTCCGGTTACAGTATTGTCTTCAATTGTTATGTCTGCCGTTTCGATATACTCTCTGTCAATTGTTATCTCCGCCGTCCTGGCACGCATTCGGGAATCGCCCGCCACAATGCCGAATTCCGCATCATTAACCTCGTTGCCCGTGATGGTAACAACATCTATTGCTATGGGCATGGCTATTCCATGCAAATAATTACCCGACACATCGTTATCCTTAACAACAATAGAACCCTGGTACAGGCCATACGAAAAGATACCGCATTCACCAAATCCGTATTCACCCGGCCCGGTTACAGCATTGTCTTCAATTGTTATATTCGCCGTACTGACATACTCTTCTTCGTCAATTATCATGTTTGGCGTCACGACATTTGCTTCATTAAGACCACCCAGAAGACCACCCAGCCAAATGCCATAATCCGAACCATTAACCGTGTTGTCAGTGATGTTGACCGTATTATCTATTTCATAGGGAATAGCTATTCCATATGCAAAGAATCCCAATACGTCATTATTCTCAACCGTCAGATTTCCGCCGGTCACCGATTCAACAGCTATACCAACAAATAAACGGGAATCAGGATCCTCAACTGTATTTATAACGTTATCGCGAATAACGGTATCTAACCCCGAGTCCTCATCTGTATTAATAGGGCTGACGGTTTTAAGCATGGAATCTTCTTCATCCGAGATGTATATCCCGGCTTCTGCCCCTTCACCGGCGGTGATGGTGAAACCTTCTATAGTAACACCTGGCGCTAATACCTCAACTACTGCTCCATATTCATCGAACTCCGTGCAGGTAAGTACAGCGGACTTGCTCTGCGCTTGGAGCGTAATGTTTTCAGTGTAAATATAAACCCTCTCATCATAAGTGCCGTCGTAAACATAAATGGTATCGCCGGGGTTGGCGGCGGAAGCGGCAACGTTTACGGAATTAAAAGCATCGACACCCCATGTCAGCTCGACGTCCTCTACGTTCCCGTCAGACCAACCCTGGTATACGTACCTGGTAACGCTTTCAGTTTCCAATTCAGTTTCCGTTAGGGACATCATGCCAAAAGACATGGCACTAACTTCGTTTGGACGATCCCTTTTTTCAAATGGAAATTGGTGGTCCGTAAATTCAAATACCGGAAATTCATATGCGGATGTAATATTTTCAATGCTTAAATCTCTTTCACTTGCAAACGCTGCCGGGGGCATTAATATTCCAAAAACTAAGGTCACAAACAACAACGGCGTAAGCAATAAGGATAATTTTTTATTGAATTTTTTCTTTAGCATCTAATCCTTCTCCTTTTTGTCCATTAAAAATAGGTAAAATACTGCCCCGTACTCCGAACAAATAACTTTTCTATTAACATATCAATTACTTATCGTGCTTTCACCCCCTAAAAGGCACAAAAAAACTGCATTATAAAAATGCAGCGACCGGTTGCGCCACTAACTCCCCGCGGTATTAGGCGCCCATCATAAAGCCGCGTATCATAGTTTTCGCTCAATACGTAATAATTACATTATGTAATATTTACGTTCGACAAAAACCAAGATATTCCTCCAAATTATTTGGTATTTTGCAATGAAAAGGGGGTCAGGCCCTGCATAACTGCATAACTGTAACAAGACTAAATGGTTTAGCTGCAGTTACGCAGTTATGCAGGGCCTGACCCCCTGACTGTGTCAAACAGCCTGCCGCCGGCATAGTATATCCCGGGAGGTGGCCGGATTGTTTAAGATCAGCGAGCTCACCAAAAAAGACATCATTAACCTTAAGGACGGTGCCAAACTGGGCCCGGTAAAAGACGCCCACTTCGACCCGGTGGAAGGTAGGATAAAGGCACTGGTATTGGAAGGGCCGCGGAAAATGTTCGGCCTGCTTAGCGCCGGGGGTGACGTGGTGGTGTCCTGGGATAAGATAAAAGTGATCGGCAAAGATGCCGTTTTGGTGCAGATAGATTAGGGAAGCAAGGGGGTCAGGCCTGTCGTAATTAAATAACTCCCCAACAGGGGCCTGCCCTGCATGGGTAGTTATTTAATTACGACAGGCCTGACCCCCTATCTGATAAATAACTCGGTAGTCACCAATTCGTAAGCGGAAAAGGCCGGAAAACTTACCGGCTAGAGGCTTAATTCCCTTTGCACTTAAAGGATATTGTTTTAAGACTTCCATTTTATTGAGAAGCCGCTCTGCCGTTTTCTTGTTTATGCGTAGTAAATATTTGGATGCTTTAGTAGAAAGGCGAAGCCTAAAAGCCGTGTTCTTTTCTGAACTCATCAAAATCTACCCACTCCCCACGGGCCACTTCTTGCAGTGCGGCTTCAATCTCAGCAATTTCTTGTTCGGTGAAGTGGTCTTCCTTTGCCGGAAAAACATTTTCTTCTAGCAGAGTTCTAAATAATTCTAACTTTTCTTTTGCAGATAGCACTTTAATCTGTTCAACAACTTGCCTAACGCGATTAAGAGCCATTAAAACAACTCCTTTTAATCTACACACGATTATTTAACTAACGGCATGCGATAGCTAGTAATAATTATAGCTATTTTACAGCAAAAAGTTAACTATTGGAAGTAGAAAGGGGGAAGCAAAAGAACCGTCCCCTTGCTTCTTTCCTTTGCGGTTGGGCTTTGGTGCCAGGTGTTGCAAGTTGAAAGATGCAAAATACGCAACTTTCAACTTGCAACACCTGGCACCTTACTGTTCGCTACCGGCGGGTTGTGGTGGTGTCATTGCCTTTTAGAATGAGCTTTCTCGTTGACATAAAATACTGCTCCTGTTAGAATAAACATGGTTTTTTAGCAAAAAAACCTGTTATATCCGGGCGCGGCACGTGCCGCGTCGTTGTATTTTATTATCCCCGCAAGGAGGTTTGCCAATTGGCTAAGCGCTTGTTTACTTCTGAATCGGTTACCGAAGGCCATCCCGACAAAGTGGCCGACCAAATCTCAGACGCCATATTAGATGAAATAATCGGACAAGACCCCACCGCCAGGGTGGCCTGCGAAACATTCGTCACCACCGGCCTGGTGCTGGTGGGCGGCGAAATAACCACCCAGTGCTACGTGGACATCCCCCGCGTGGTGAGGCAAACGGTGCGGGAAATTGGCTATACCCGGGCCAAGTACGGTTTTGACAGCGACACCTGCGCGGTGCTTACCTCCATCGACGAGCAGTCGCCCGATATTGCCCTGGGGGTGGACAAAGCCCTGGAAGACAAAAACGGCGCAGCATCAGACAGCGCCATTGAATCCACCGGCGCCGGCGATCAGGGCATGATGTTCGGCTACGCCTCCAACGAAACACCGGAGCTAATGCCCATGCCCATCTCCCTGGCCCACCGCCTGGCCCGCAGATTGGCCGTGGTGCGCAAAACCCGGGAGCTGCCTTTCCTGCGTCCCGACGGCAAAATCCAAGTCACCGTGGAATACGAAAATGGCAAGCCCGTACGGCTGGACACCGTGGTTTGTTCGGCCCAGCACCACCCGCGGGTGGAAATGGACTTTATCAGGGAAGAAATCATCGACAAAGTGATTAGGCCCGTAGTACCTAAAGAAATGATCAATGAAGCCACCCGGTACCTAATCAACCCCACCGGACGGTTTGTAGTGGGCGGCCCCCAGGGTGACGCCGGCTTAACCGGCCGGAAAATTATCGTCGACACCTACGGCGGCATGGCCCGGCACGGGGGCGGCGCTTTCTCGGGCAAGGATCCCACCAAGGTGGATCGCTCGGCCTGCTACGCCATGCGCTACGTAGCCAAGAACATCGTGGCCGCCGGACTGGCCGACCGCTGCGAAGTACAGGTGGCCTACGCCATCGGCGTGGCCCAGCCGGTATCGGTAATGGTGGAGACCTTCGGCACCTGTAATGTGGATGAAGAAAAGCTGGTAAAGGTAATCCGCGAGTTGTTTGACCTGCGCCCGGCCGCCATTATCCGGGATTTGGACCTGCGCCGGCCCATTTATAAGAACACTGCTGCTTACGGTCATTTCGGCCGCCGCGATATTGTGCTGCCCTGGGAGGGCACCGACAAGGCGGATGAACTGCGCCGGGCGTTTAACTGCTAATTTACAAGTAACAAAGGAAAAGTAGGGGACAGGCTTTTTTTCAGATACGAAAAAGCCTGTCCTTTTTGTTTTGTTGTCGCGTTTTGGGTGGACAAACATGCCGCAACGCGGCACAAGAGAAAATGAAAAACCAGCCTCGCGGCGATCTGGTGATATCCGGAGCGAACGGTGCACCTGGGTGCGTTGAATCGTGCAGCAACGCAAAAGAAAGTAATTTCCTGGCTATATACTAAAACTAATGCGATGCTTTTGCGTTAAAGCTGCACGTTTTAATTATGGCATGCGCCGTAGGCGCTTGCCTCGTCATAGCCCCGAATTCATGGCTGCTTAGGGCGTAGCTAAACGGTTATGCAGTTTGTGCCATGCGGTAATAATAATTAGCTCCGAACACAACAATGAGAATTGCGAGAGAGAGCGGAGCGATATCACCAGAGCGCCGCGTCCACTACAACCAACTTATCTTTTGTTTTGGTTGTCGCGTTTTTCGCGTTAAAGTTACAGGATTTTTCCCTCTTTGCCAAGAATATTAAAAAAGTGCTACAGGAGATATGTTTGCTGGTAATTAGAAAGTCTGATTTAAGGAATGGGGACACACCCGCTGAAGTTTGGGTATTCCTTTGAGGTAAGGGAATGTCCCCAATATGGGTATTCCTTTCAAGAAGGGAATGTCTCCCTTTAACAAATGTCCCCGATGGACACATAGAAAGCGGTGGTGGATTGCCGGTACATAGGAAAAAGAGAAAAAGCAGACGCATGGCCGGGCCGCTGAATACAAAAACCAGGTGGCTGGTTTTTGGTGCCGCTTTGGTCTGCATAATTATTGTGGCTGTTGTCAGCATGTCCAGCGGTGGCCAGTTTAAGGACATCTCCTACATCCCCCGGGGCGAAGGTTCACTGTTCAATGACTCGCCCCAGGCTGAGCCCGGTGAACCCGGCAAACCCGGTAACCAAAACGCAGACGGCACCGGCGGTACTGCCGCACCCCCGCATCCAAACCGGGCCATTCTGCCACAAGAATACAAATATCCAGCTCCACCGGCCTTCAGTCAAGCCCAAAAACTAAATTTCATCGAGCAAAAATATACCTTCATATTTAATAACATCGATGACTACTACAATTGGGAACTGCGCCGCCTGCTGCAGACCGCCGCAAACGATTACCTGGCCGTTAAAAACGGGCGCCAAGACATGTCCCTAACCCAACTGGCCAACGAATACCTCCGGGCGGGGCGCAGCCTGGAAAAAGAAGCCGATGACAACTTTGCCGTTGTGCTGGGCCAAATGAAAACCGAGCTAAAAGCCAACGATTTACCTTTAGACCTGGTCAAAAAAGCCGAAAAAGAATACAAAGAGCAAAAAAGCCAAATGCGTAAAGACTTGCTGGAGCAACTGGGGAGCTATATCAATGATTGACCTGCACATCCATATCTTGCCCGGCTTAGATGACGGCCCCCCAAACATGGCTGAATCCCTGGACATGGCGCGGCATGCCGCAGCCGGCGGCATTAAAGCCGTGGTAGCCACGCCCCATGTGGCGCCGGGGTTATATAACAATAACCGAGTCAGCATTCTGCAGGCGCTGCAGCATTTTCGCGCCCAGCTGCAGGCGCATGAGATCCCTATGGCCGTGCATTCGGGCGCGGAATACCTGCTAGACCCGGATCTGCCGCGGTTAATCAAAGAGCAGCAGATTTTAACCCTAGGTGACGGCGGCCGTTACCTGCTGGTTGAATTTCCCACTGCCGAAATACCGGTGTTTGCCGAACAAGTCTTGTTTGAAATAGCCCTGCTGGGCGTCACGCCGGTGCTGGCTCATCCCGAGCGCAACGCCGAACTGCTGCGTAGCCCCGGCAAGCTGCTGCCCTTTGTGGAAAGAGGCGTACTGTGCCAGGGCACCGCAGCGAGCTTCACCGGCAAGCTGGGCACCCGGGTGCAGCAATTGGCCCACCACTACTTGCGGCACGGCTGTTACCAGTTTATCAGCAGCGATGCCCACGGGGCGGTAAACCGCAAACCCGAACTACAAGCCGCCTGCACCGTCATCCAGGCTTACGACCCCAATGCCGCCGGGCTGCTTACAGCGGATAACCCACAAAGGCTGCTGCAGGGCCAGGCTCCCACACGCCTGCCGTCCTGGCCAGATCAAGAACAACCAAACAAATCCCTCTGGCACAGCCTGTGGGGAAAAATCACCGGCCGCAAATAACAACTAAGTAAATAGCAGGAAGTAGTAGATATTTGTAGAATTAGGAGTCAAGAATCAGGAGTCAAGAATCCGATGAGATTGTCATTCTTATGAATACAACGAATCTGTCATTCTGAGCGCAGCGAAGAATCTTAAAGACTAGCTCCTTCACTACGCTCAGGATGACACCAAAAAAGATCAGGGTAGAAGACAGCAGAAGACCGGTTTGTCATTCTGACTCCTGACTCCTGACTACTGACTACTGAATATTATCCCGCAGGGAGTGGCCTAATTGTCCGAAAAACAAGATTACATAGAAACCGACGTAATAGACCTGCGCCAAGTTTTTACCGTGCTAAAAAAGTGGCGCCTGGTCATTATCACCATTACCATCCTGGCCGTACTCACCAGCGGCATCATGAGTTACTTTGTGATTGCTCCCGTATACGAGGCCAAATCCATGCTCATAGTAACCATGCCCGACATGGCCACCCAAAGGTCTACCGAGCCCGACGACCTGGAGTCGGTAATCAATACCGTATCCCGAATGCCCCTAATGACCATGAACACCTATGTGGGCCAGTTAACCAGCGACACCATGTACCAGCGGGTGGTAGAGCACCTGTCCCTGGAAGATAAGGGGTACACCGCCAGAGATGTGGCCGGCATGGTCAAAGCCGAGGTGGCCAAAGACAGCAACATCATCATGCTTAAAGTGCAGCACACCAACCCACGGCTGGCCGCCGACGTAACCAACACGCTGGGCGAAGTGTACCTGGATTACCTGTCGGAAAGAAACCTCAACCAAATGACCAAGTCCACCCAATTCATTCAAGCCCAAAAACAAGAAAATGACACCAAGCTAAACGTGTTACTGAATGAATATAGACAATTCAATTCAGATCCGCGCAGTGTGGAATACCTGCAAAAACAATTTACCAGTATCACCGACGACCTAAACAAATACCAAACCAGCATGGATCTGGCCCGGATGGAAATGCAGCAGTTGGAAGCCGGTATCAACAGCTTACGGGGCAGCCTGGCCAACACACCCAAAATGCTAAATGTAGCTAATGTCGGGCAGGGGTCAATTGATGTAGTCGAGACCCAAGAAATAAACCCGGTTTATGTTTCACTAACCGAAAAGCTAAACGACCGAGAAGCGGCCCTGGCCGAAAAAACCGCCAGCTTGCAGGCGATGCAGGCTACCTCGGCCCGGTTGCAGGGTAATTTAAATATCATGCAGGCCGAGCTAAGCGATAAACAAATTAAACAACAGCAAATGCAAAACGAAATCAAGCGGCTGGAAGAAACCCAAAACCTGCTGGCGCAAAAAGTTACCCAAACCCAAATGGCCAGTTCCATTGACCTGGGCGGCACCACCATCAACGTAGCCTCGCCGGCGCTGGTACCCGCCAACCCGGTCAAGCCCAACAAACAGTTGAATATTGCCATCGCCCTGGTGCTGGGTTTAATGGTGGCGATGGGGTTAGCCTTCCTGCTTGAGTTTATGGACAGCACCATCAAGACACCCGAGGATGTAGAAAAACACATGGGGCTGCCGATTATAGGTTCCATACCGGCCTCCGAGGCCGCAGCCAACAAATCAAGATGGTCATTTTTCGGTCAGAAACGGGGTAGTTAAATGAAAGACAAGGCCAACAAAAATATCATTACCAACCTCAGCGCCAGGTCACCTTTTGCCGAAGCTTTCCGGGCCTTGCGCACCAATATAAACTTTGCCGGGCTGGACAACCCCCTACGCTCCATCCTAATCACCAGCGCCGGGCCCAATGAAGGCAAAAGTGTGGTTACCTGTAACCTGGGTGTGGTGCTGGCGCAAACCAACAAAAAAGTGCTCATCGTGGGCTGCGATTTACGGCGTCCCACCCTGCATAAAGTATTTGATATTAATGAACATGTGGGAGTAACCAACGTATTAATTAATGAACTGGATCCCGCGGAACTGGCCCAGCCCACCGATGTGCCGGGGCTTTCTATCCTGGCCAGCGGCCCCATTCCGCCCAACCCTTCCGAACTGGTTGGTTCGCAGCGGATGAAAGATTTAATTAGCCGCGCTTTGGAAAAGTTCGACTATGTGCTGCTGGATTCACCCCCCATAAATATTGTTACCGACCCTATTGTAATGTCCACGCTGGTGGATGGCGTCATCATGGTGGTAAAAAGCGGCGCCACCCGTTATGAAAACGCCCGGGAAGCTCAGGCCAAACTGGAGAAAGTGGGCGCCAACATTATTGGGGTGGTGTTAAACAGCATCAGCATGTCCAGTGGAGATTACTATTATCATTACTACTATACCCAGGAAAACGAAGGGAAGAAAAATTCGCAACGCATCGCCTCGCTGTAATTTTTGTCTATTGTCAAGTCGAAATTTGTTGATTAACCATATAAATTAGAATATAATGTGACATGAACCGTGAAATGGCAAACTTGCCTAAAGGCAGGGGCGCAAAACCAAGGGTCTAAGTTGCAGTGATGCAATACGACAGCCTGGTTGCCAAAGGATCGTGCCTTACTTGGAAATCTCCTAAGGTATGATTGGCACTAATACACTACACCACACCAAGGAGGTTTTTTTATTTGTCCTACGAATATTCCATTTCCAGCCCAGCCTCAAAGAGTATTGATGAAAAACAAAAAGCCAAGGAAAATGTGCTGTCCCTAAGGCAACGCTTAATAGATATTGGTTATAATCAGGGCGAGGTAGACTACCTGGTCAAAAAATTCGGCAACGGCAAGGGTCTCACTGAACTCGACGGATCAGAATTAAATGAACTTAAAAAAGCGCTGCAAGTGCAGTTGGATATTGCCAAAAAATGCATCGAAGCAGTTTAAGCTTAAAATAAAAAGGGGACTGCCATGTCCCCGGTTCGCTTCCCGGTTGCTGCAAACCGGGCATTTTTATGCCCCCAACCCCATGCCCAACCCCAGGGCACAGCCGTAAGGTGCCAGGTGTTGCAAGTTGAAAGTTGCGTATTTTGCAGCTTTCAACTTGCAACACCTGGCAGCAAAGCCCAATAAATTTTTCCAGCAAAATTGAAATTTTCTCATAAATAGTAAAAGGATTTAGGAAAGCCATGTCAAAATATAATAAATGTGTTAAACAACTTAAAGGTTGGCAACCAAGGAAGTTTTTTTTTGCCCCAGCCGCATAGGACAAAAGACCTAGCACCTATGACCATAGTCCTATTTTTGTGAATTTTCCATTTTCCTTAGAAAGAGGTTGGCTAATGAACGGGTATATCAGATTAATACTTTTAATAGCCAGCGATGCCGTATTAATTAACGTATCCATAATCATAGCCTACCTGTTGCGTTTTGAAGGTTTTACTTCAGCCAGCCCTTACCTGCAGGATTATTTCTTTATTTCCCCCATTGTCATCACCATCCACTTGTTTTGTTTTTACTGCCTGAAACTATACAACCGGGTGTGGGCCTATGCCAGCACCGGTGAGCTGTTTGCCATCGTGCAGTCGGTGTCGCTGGGCAGTCTGGCTGTTATAGCCATGACCTACATGATGGAATCGCTGCTGCCCCGCAGCATTGTAATATCCTCCTGGGCGTTTATTGTGCTGACGGTGGGGGGCTCCCGGCTGGTGTGGCGGGTAATGCTGGATCGCAAAAAAGGCAACGGCCGGCACGGCAAGCGCACCCTCATCATCGGCGCCGGTGATGCCGGGGTCATGGTGGCCAGGGAACTAAAAAACCACGACAGCGGCCTGCTGCCCGTGGGGTTTATCGATGACGACAAAAATAAACAAAAGTTCAGTGTGCTTAGCTTACCAATACTGGGCACCCGGGAGCGGATATTAAGTGTGGTCAAACGTTACAACATTCAAAACATCATTATCGCTATGCCCTCGGCCGGTGCCGAGGCCATTAAAGAAATATTCACTATCTGCAGCCAAACCAATTTAGACGTTAAAATACTGCCTGGAGTTTATCAAATTCTTAACGGCCGGGTTTCCGTCAACAGCCTGCGCCCCGTGGCCATAGAAGACCTACTGCAGCGCGAGCCGGTAAAGGTGGATCTGGATGAGATTGCCGGTTACCTCAAAGGCGAAACCGTGCTGGTCACTGGGGCGGGCGGCTCCATCGGTTCCGAGCTCTGTCGCCAGGTGGCGGGCTTTGCCCCCCAAAAGCTGGTGTTGCTGGGCCACGGCGAGAACAGCATCCACAAAATTTGGCTGGAGTTAGAGGCTAGGTTTCCGGGTTTACCACTGGGTATTGAAATAGCCGACATCAGGGACAAAGCTAAAATAGATGCCATTTGGCAAGCATACCGCCCGGGGGTGGTATTCCACGCCGCCGCCCATAAGCATGTGCCCTTAATGGAGTTTCACCCCGACGAAGCGGTCAAGACAAACGTCTTTGGTACCCAAAACCTGATGGAAGCCGCCGACCGGACGGGCACCAAAATATTTGTCAGCATCTCCACCGATAAAGCCGTCAACCCGTCCAGCGTAATGGGCGCCACCAAGCGGCTGTCAGAATTGGTGGTGCAAAACATGGATCGTAACAGCAACACCAGGTTTGCGGCGGTGCGGTTCGGCAACGTGCTGGGCAGCCGGGGCAGTGTGGTGCCCATCTTCGAATCGCAAATAAAAAAAGGCGGCCCGGTAACGGTGACCCATCCGGACATGAAACGCTACTTTATGACCATCCCCGAAGCGGTACAGCTGGTCATCCAGACCGGTGCGATGGCGGGCGGCGGCGAAATATTTATCCTGGACATGGGCGAACCGGTAAAAATAGTAGATCTAGCCCGAGACATGATTAAACTGTCCGGCCTGGAGCCCGACCACGACATCAAAATAAAGTTTACCGGCGTCAGGCCCGGTGAAAAACTCTTTGAAGAGCTGTTAACCGCCGAAGAAGGCTCGACTGCCACCAACCATAAAAGAATCTTTGTCGCCAGACCCTGCCTGGCTGAAGTATCCGCCCTGGATAAACAGCTGCTACTGCTGGCCCGTAATACCACCCAGGTTGAAGCAGACGACGTATTTGACACCCTGGCAGCTATATTGCCGCAATTTAAAAGCTATCGGAATAAAGTGGAAGCAGTTTAGGAATTTTATTATGTATGTACAATGTATTGACAATGTACATACGGGGTAATATATTAAAGCTAGGAGACTAGTATGAAAATTCGGGCTTTTGATTGGGATTTTCATATTTTTGCGTGAAAAGGGGGAATGGTAAAATGACTACTAAGAAAATACCAAATTTTAAAAGCGAAGAAGAAGAAGCCCGCTTTTGGGATGAACATGATACCACAGAATATGCAGATGAATTTGAAACAGTAAATTTGGAGATGGATCCTAAATTAGAGGCTGAGATATTAAAAAAGAGAGAATTGAAAAAACCGGTTACCTTAAGATTAGAACCGGGACAAATTGAAACCGTTAAAAAAATTGCCGAGAATAAAGGTTTGCCCTATCAAACATTAATTAGAATGTGGATAACGGAAGCTATACACAAGGAAATTATGTCTTAAAAAAAATTACAGCTTAAACTACCTTTTCGAGGAAGGCAAAGTTTGCGAATTATTTATACAGTAGACAGGGATCAGTTAATTATTATAATTATGCGAGTATCTCCACGTGGTGACATTTACAAGTAACTGACATGTAGTTGATAACCGCTAGGGGAACTTAACCGAGGTAGATATGCTGCGCAACTTGGTTAAAACTTACCTCACCGAACTAAAAATGATCGGCAGCTCGGCCCATACCCTCCAAAACTACGGCTACCACCTGGATAAATTCATCGCCTACACCGAAGCAAACAACCTTACCTATACCGAACTTACCCCCAAGCAAGTAAAAAATTTTCGCAATCACCTGGTCGAACAGGGCTTAAAGCCCCGCACCATTAATGCCATCTTAGCGGCGCTAAAAAGCTTTTACGACTTTTTAGTGGAAGAGCGGGAAGTGCCGGGCAGCCCCATCGTTAGCCGCCGGCTAAGGGTTAAAACAGGCCAAGATCTGCCGGACTTTATGACCGCCGAAGAGCTGGAAGTATTCGCGGCCTGGCTGGCTACCATCCCCGGCCATGTGGCTCTGGGGTTTCGCACCATGCTAGCCACCGGCATGCGGGTCAGCGAGGTAGCCTCGGTCACCCCCAACGACATTATCGTACTGGATAACGGCGGCTACATCTTCCGGGTACGCCACGGCAAAGGGGACAAGGAAAGATATGTTCCGGTGACAGACTCCGGGGTGGTTAACGAGCTAATCAATTACGCCGGCGACCGGCCCGACCATAAGCCCCTGTTCGGCATCACCACCCACGCCTTTAAATGGTGGGCACGCAAATGCCGGCTGGCCACCGGGTTAAATTTTCACTCCCACCGCTGCCGGCACACCCTGGGCACCCAGCTGCTGCAAAGGGGTATCTCCATCGACAAAGTACAAGACGTGCTGGGCCATGCCGACATCACCACCACCCGGCGCTACGCCCGTACCGCCCCGGAAGCCATCTATGAACTAGCAGCCAAAGTGGATGAACTAAAAGAACGCCGGGTGCTGTATAGGTACTGGTTATAATAGATTTAACACCCTAAATTTGAGGGCAGTAAAACTAGTTAATGCAAAGGTTATATATTGAATTTTGTTATTAACATAGGGGGTTACCCATTGTGAGTACAAAAGAAGCTTTAAGGCAGGCCATTGGAAAGCTAAATGAAGACAATGCCCGCGTAGTGCTTAAGTTTGTATTGTATCTTTTAGATGAGGAAGAAGGTTTAACTCCAGAGGACCTGGCAGCCATAAAGAAGGGTGAAGAGCAAATTGCCAGGGGAGAGGTAGTTACTTTGGATGAACTCAAAAAAGAACTTAAACTATAAAGTTATTCTGGCTAAAGAAGCTTCTACGTATATTTCACGGTTAAACCGTGAAGTGCAAGCCCGATTAATCAAAAGATTAGAGGCATTATCTATAGATCCGTTTAGTGGTGATGTGAAGAAATTAAAAGGTAAGAGCAACCGTTGGCGTTGTATTGGTTAATAAAAAAACTACTTCTACGCTGTAATTGGCTGACCAGGTCTGACCTTTTCAGACAATAAACAGGTTAGAGCTTAGCAAGGTTGAATAGACATGAATGTAATACTAAGAGTATTAATTAAAGAATATTTAACCGATTTAAAAATGCAAGGCGGCTCAATGCAAACCATCAAAAGTTATTCGTATTACTTAAGTAAATTCATCATCTTTATTGAAACTAATAGTCTGGATTTTATTACCCTTAGCCCTGCGCAGGCCAGGTTATATCGGAATCAGATTGTCGAAGACAACCTCAAGCCCAGGACCATAAATAAGGCCATCTCGGGTTTAAAATGTTTCTATGACTATCTAATTGAGGAAGGCATCATAACTGGTAACCCGATTATTACCCGACGCTTAAGGGTAAAAGAAGGCAAAACACTGCCTCAATTTATGACCGCCAAAGAGCTTGCGATATTTAAAGCGTGGTTACCTACCATACCCCAATTAGTGTCGACCGGTTTTTTAACCATGCTGGCTACCGGTATGCGTTTAGGTGAAGTTACCGCTGTAACGTGCCGTGATTTAATGCAAATTCCTAACGGCGGCTATGTCATTAGGGTACGGCATGGTAAGGGTGATATAGAGCGGTACGTGCCGGTAATGGATGCTGATGTGGCCAGGAGCTTAGTGCTTTTAAAACAATATCGTTTGCCGGAGGACTTGCTTATAAAGGTCACTACCGGGCAATATAATTACTGGTCTGCCAAATGTAAAAAAGAAACCGGCCTGGCATTTTATCCCCACCGCTGTCGACATACGGTAGGCACCCAGTTGCTGCAAAAAGGTATCGCCCTCGAAAAGGTGCAAGATGTTTTGGGTCACCAGAGGATTTCAAGCACCAGACATTATGCTAAAACGGCTCAGGAAGCGATACTGGAACTGGCCGCCAAGGCTGATCGGGTTAAAGAAACCAGGGCGGTATATAATTACTTGCTTGAAAAAATTTTTTAAATTTTTTTTTGAGAAAAGAAGGAATTTTGAATAATCTATGGAATTATATAATAAAATCCAGAGATTGAGGTGCAGGATCGTTATGTGTAGCGTGGTTTTTAAATAACAGTTGATACAAAGGTTTTAACTTATATGTTGGACACGCTGATGTGGATTAAAACCACAGTTCGGGGGGGTCCTTTTTAATTTAAAGATATATTGTATGGTTTTTTAAGAGAGGAATTCAGTTGAATGTCAATTCAAAGTGATAATGCAACCAAAAAGAGAATCTATCTCTCTTCACCCCATATGAGTGATGAGGGCTATGAAATGCAATATATCCAGGAAGCCTTTGAAACCAACTGGATTGCACCTCTTGGTAAGAACGTAGATGAGTTTGAAAAATATCTGGCAAGGTATTTAGGCATTGGTCACGCAGCAGCATTATCATCAGGGACAGCTGCAATCCATCTGGCATTAAAAGCTGCAGGGGTTGGTGCCGGGGACATAGTGTTTTGTCAAAGTCTTACTTTCTCGGCTACAGCCAATCCAATTATCTACCAGAATGCAATACCTGTTTTTATTGATAGTGATTATGAAACTTGGAATATGAGCCCTGCCGCGCTGGATAAGGCCTTTGAAAAATACACCCCAAAGGCAGTTTTAGTGGTTCATCTCTATGGCTTATCCGCGGACATGGACAGAATTGTTAAGATATGCAAGAAGCATAATGTGCCATTGATTGAGGATGCTGCTGAGTCATTAGGTACTTTGTATAAAGGTAAACATACAGGGACGTTTGGTGATTACGGTATTTTCTCATTTAATGGCAACAAAATCATTACTACATCCGGTGGGGGGATGCTGGTCTCCGATAATGAAGAGAGAATCGCCAAAGTCAGGTTCTGGGCAACCCAGAGCAGAGATCCTGCAAGGCACTACCAGCATAGTGAGCTGGGCTTTAATTATCGGATGAGCAACATTGTTGCTGGTATTGGCAGAGGACAACTGAAAATCCTTGAGCAACGGATTAAGAAGAAACGAATTATATTCCAGTTTTACAAGCAAGAACTTGCAGCTCTGGATGGCGTTCAGTTCATGCCCATTAACGATTGGAATGAGCCTAATTATTGGTTATCATGCATAACCCTAAACGGAAATGTTAGGCCGCTTGACATAATGGAGGTTCTTGAGAAGGTGAACATCGAAAGCCGTCCTATCTGGAAGCCGATGCATATGCAACCGTTTTTTGCGGAGTATGACTTTATTGGTGATGGCGCGTCGGAGGAGATATCAGAGAATGGCGTTTGTCTGCCGAGTGATACGAAGATGAGTGTTGAAAACTTGTTTAGAGTGGTTGAGATTGTGAAAGGTTTGTGGAGATAGAGATGCAAACTGAGATTAAAACAAATATTGGGCTACCTCTGAAAAAGCTTGCCAGGGGTGGCATTTATAAAAGATATATTAAAAGGCCAATGGACTTTATTTTATCACTCAGTGCATTGATTGTTTTATCGCCGGTTTTGTTGATAGTGGGGATGCTGGTACGGGTAAAGCTAGGCAGTCCGGTGATATTCAAACAAAAACGTTCTGGGCTTAATGAGACAATATTTACTCTTTATAAATTTAGAACGATGACTGATGAAAGAGATGAAAACGGAGGATTATTGCCTGATGAAGTTAGACTCACTGAGTTTGGGAAGTTCCTGCGTGCGACATCGCTGGATGAATTGCCTGAGCTTTGGAATATAGTGCGGGGAGATATGGCAATTGTGGGCCCGAGACCTTTATTAATACATTACCTGCCACTCTATAATGACAACCAAAAACGCCGCCATGATGTTAGACCAGGGTTGTCAGGTCTAGCCCAAGTTAGCGGCAGGAATGCTCTAAACTGGGAAGATAGGCTCAACCTTGATGTTGAGTATGTAGATAATATTTCTTTTATCAATGACTGGAAGATTATTTTTTTGACGATTAAGAAAGCTTTAATTCGAGAAGGTATTAATTCGGCAACTGCGTCAACGATGGAGCCTTTCAAGGGCACTGCAAAAGAAAGAGTGGGACTATGAAAAACAAACTTCTTATAATCGGCGCCAGCGGTCATGGAAAAGTCGTTGCTGACATCGCATTAAAAATGAATAAATGGCATAAAATGGCCTTTTTGGACGATGATGAAAGTATCGAGTCAGCAATGGGAATAAAAGTAATTGGTAAATCAAGTGATGCCTTTACATATATAAATGATTACGATATCTTTACTGCTATTGGTAATAATGAAATAAGAGAAAAATTTCAGAGTCGGCTTGAAACAGCAGGTGCCAGTATCCCGGTGCTGATTCATCCGGATGCCGTTCTGGGGGAACAGGTCGGGTTAAAAACAGGAACAGTAGTAATGCCTGGTGTAGTAATTAATTGCTGCACTAGGATTGGTAAAGGCTGCATCATTAATACTGGGGCAACAATAGACCATGATAGTGTAATTGAAGATTATGTACATATATCACCCGGAGCGCATTTGGCTGGTACAGTGCGAATTGGTAAGGGTTCATGGATAGGAGTTGGTAGTATGGTAAGTAACGACATATTTATCGTTAGCGGTTGCATGGTCGGTGCAGGTGCTGTAGTGGTTAGAGATATAACGGAGGTTGGAACTTATGTTGGGGTTCCGGCCAGGATGGCTTAAATACCATAATTAAACTACTGCATTATATGTAATAACAAGTAAAGTGATGGTTTAATATGAAACGTATTCTAATATGTACAACTATATTGACAACTATAAAGGCATTTCTTATCCCACATATTAAGGCGTTGCAGGATATGGGTTTTATTGTTGATGTTGCAGGAAATAAAGACGTTAATGAAATAGATGAACTAGTTAACAATGTTTATAATATTCCCTATCAACGCACTCCATTTTCAAAACTAAATATTGTAGCTAGTCGCCAGTTAAAAGAGATTGTTAGGAATAACCATTATAGTATAATTCATTTTCACACTCCTGTGGCTAGTGCATTCGGACGATGGGCTGTTAAAGAATTTAGAAAAAATGGGTCTAAGGTGGTCTACACAGCCCACGGCTTTCATTTTTTTAAAGGTGCCCCTCTTGTAAATTGGTTGGTGTTTTATCCGGTAGAGAGATTTTTATCTCACTATACCGACATGATTATAACTATAAATAAAGAGGATTATGCAAGGGTACGTTCATTTAAAGCAGAAAATGTGGAATATGTTCCAGGCGTGGGGGTGAACATAAGTAAATTTTTGAAAATTAATGTAGATAAAAAAGCTAAGCGCAAAGAATTGGGTATACCTGAAGAAGCAATTGTTTTGCTTTCGGTAGGGGAGCTTAATGTAAATAAAAATCATGGGGTTGTTATTAAGGCTGTTGCAAATCTAAATTACCCCAATATCTACTATGTAGTATGTGGGACAGGTGAAAGAGAAGGATATTTAAAAAGGTTGGCTATTTCACTTGGCATATCTGATAAAGTTAAATTATTAGGTTTTAGGGATGATGTAAGTGAGATTTATAAGATATCGAATATGTTTATATTCCCATCATTTCGAGAGGGATTATCTGTTGCTCTCATGGAGGCTATGGCTAGCGGCTTACCTGTTGCTTGTTCCGAGATTAGAGGAAATAGTGATTTAATTGAAAACGGTAAAGGCGGTTACTTGATACAACCGGGTAACGTTAGAGGGTTCGAAAAAGCAATTGAAAGTATAATTATTCATTCTAATATGAGTTATCATTTTGCAAAGGAGAATTGCAATAAAATGAAGTCATTTGAGAGTAAAAATGTTTTACGGCATATGAAAAACATTTATAATCAGTTAACTAATTATGACAAGTTAGAAGATAAATATATTAGAACTACCAATGAAGAATTAAATTGGCATTAGAAATAATAAATGTTTACTTAGGTTTGTATTACGGTGGCTAAATATATTCCTTTTATCAGGTGACTTAGTTGTAAAGTAGCATTTTATGCGCAATTAGGAATATGGCAATAAGTTTTAATTTATATAATGTCTTTATTTTTTTGTCTATTAGAATGAAAGGAGTACAGTGTAGTGACTCAAGTCAGTGATATCCATAGCATACCTAGTTTTAATTTATTGCGCCAAAATGATGAGTTAAGAGAACAATTACTTGATGTACTATCTGGAGTAATTGATAAGGGCTTGTTCATCCTTGGTGAAAATGTCAAAGCGCTAGAAATAGAAATCGCCGAGTATTGCGATGCTAAATTTGGAATTGGTTGTGCTAGCGGAAGCGATGCTTTATATTTAGCTCTTTTAGCCTGTGGTGTTGGCCCTGGTGATGAGGTGATAACAACACCCTTTACTTTTTTTGCCACTGCTGGGTCAATAGAAAGGACGGGTGCTAGGCCCGTTTTTGTGGATATAGAACCTGATACTTTAAACATTGACCCATTGAAAATAGAAGAAAAAATTACAGCGCATACCAAGGCCATAATGCCAGTTCATCTATATGGATGCCCCGTAGATATGGATACCATTGTCGAAATATCTAATAATCATGGTTTAAAAGTTATTGAAGATGCTGCACAGGCTTTGGGTGCAAAATACAAAAATAAAAAGATAGCTGGAATCGGTGATGCTGGTTGTATAAGCTTTTTCCCCACAAAAAACCTTGGTGCTTTTGGAGATGGCGGCATGGTGGTTACTAATGATCCGGAAATTGCTGAAAAGGTACGCATGCTTCGCGTACATGGTGCGGAGAAAAAGTATTTCCATAGTGCTTTAGGGTGTAATAGCAGATTGGACGAACTTCAGGCAGCAGTTTTACGAATAAAGCTTAATTACCTTGACACTTGGGCAGAGCGCAGAAGAGCCATAGCAAAATTATATAAAGAGTTTTTATCACAGTTACAAAAAATCAAAAATTATCTTAAATTGCCCGAAGAACCTGACTATGCTTACCATGTATATCATCAATATACGATTCAAACCGAAAAACGTAATGATCTACAAATGTTCTTGAAAGAGCGTAGAATAGGGTCTGTAATTTATTATCCTCAGCCTATGCATTTACAAAAAGTCTTTGCACCCCTAGGTTACAATCAGGGGGATTTTCCGTATGCTGAACATGCTACTAACCAGGTATTATCTCTTCCCATGTTTCCAGAACTAACTGATGAAGAAGTGCGCCAAGTGGTTGATATAGTATCGGAATTTTTAAGGTAAAAAGAAAGAAGGAATTGTAGTGACTCAACTTGCTTTAACAGTAGATATTGTTAAAGAATCCTTAAAGGGAAAGATATTTGACCGAACGGCCCAAGTTTGTGTGGTGGGTATGGGGTATGTAGGATTACCCTTTGCAGTTGAAAAGGCTAAAGTAGGTTTTACCGTAACAGGTATTGAGCAAAATCCTAGGCGAGCTAAGAAGATAAATACAGGTGAGAATTATATATCTGACGTTAAAGATGCCGAATTGGTAGACCTTGTTAACTTGGGGCGAATTCGCGCGGTGACTAATTTCGATTGCATTTCAGATATGGATGTTATTGTAATATGTGTCCCCACTCCTCTCGATAGAAACCTTGCGCCGAACTTACGATATGTTACCAGTGTTACACACGAGATAACAAGAAGGTTACGACCAGGGCAGTTGCTTTCTTTAGAATCTACTACTTTTCCGGGAACAACTGAAGAAGTTATGTTGCCCATCTTAGAAACATCAGGCTTAAAAGCGGAAAAGGATTTCTTCCTATGCCACTCTCCGGAACGAGTAGACCCTGGAAATCAACGCTATACTACTAAGAATACAAACAAGGTGCTTGGTGGTGTGGGACCTAATTCTTTAGAACTAGGTAAAGCATTTTATATGCAAACTATTGAACACGTGGTTACAGTGTCAAGTACCCGGGCTGCTGAAATGGTAAAAGTATATGAGAATACTTTTCGAGCGGTTAATATTGCGTTAGCTAACGAGCTAGCCCTTTTATGTGATAAGATGAATCTCAACGTTTGGGAAGTGTTAGATGCCGCTTTTACAAAGCCATTTGGTATTATGCCGTTTTACCCTGGTCCTGGGGTTGGTGGTCACTGTATACCTCTTGATCCTCATTACCTTGAGTGGAAGGCAAGGGAATATAACTTTACCACAAGGTTTATTGGATTAGCAGGGGAAATAAATAGACGAATGCCGGAGTTTGTCAAAGAAAAGATTATCAGAACCCTGAATGGTATGGGTAAAGCCATGTCCCAATCTAAAATACTTATCCTAGGCATGTCTTATAAAAAAGATATTAGTGATTATCGAGAATCTCCTTCGTTACATATTGCTAAGTTGTTACTCCAAGAAGGAGCAAATATTCTTTATCATGACCCGTATGTGGAGGAGCTTAATATTGACGGAGAGTATTATGAGTCTCAGGCTCTCACAAAAGAGATAGTTTCCGAAGTGGACCTTGTATTAATCGCAACAGATCATACATGTATTAATTATAAATGGTTAGTTGATAGGGCAAACAAAATTGTTGATACCCGGAATGCTACCAGGGAAGTTGCAAATAGGTCCGAAAAGGTGGTCCTTTTATGATCAATGGTTATCCTGGGATTGCTGTTATTGGTGCAGGAAATTGGGGTAAAAACCATGTGCGCGTGTTTAACCGTTTAAGAGTTTTAGTATGTGTAGTAGAAGCTGATGCTAATTTAAGGAGCAAAATAAAAGAACAATATCCCGGAGTTAAAGTCCGTTCAAACTACTCTGATGTACTAAACAGCTCAGAAATTGATGCTGTGGTTATAGCCACTCCCGCTGCCACACACTATTCCTTAGCAAGGAAGGCCCTTGAAGCGGGTAAAGATGTCCTGGTGGAAAAGCCTATGACCCTTTCTGTCAAAGAAGCTGAAGACTTAAATACCGTTGCTGAAAATAGGCAAAAGTTATTAATGGTAGGGCATCTTTTACTTTACAAGCAAGCCGTGCAAGAAATAATACGCTATGTAAAAAATGGTTACATAGGAAATATTGTCAACATAGAAATGCGCAGGCGTAAGCTGGGCAAAGTGCGCAACCAGGAAAATGTCCTATGGAGCTTTGCCCCGCATGATATAGCTGTTTTGTTGGAACTAGCAAACTCCACAGTAAAAGAATTAATCCCAATGGGAATGACAGCACTTCAGCCCGACATTGAAGATGATTATCGCGTACACCTAACATTTAAAAACAATATACAAGCCCATATCCATGTTTCCTGGCTTTGGCCGGAGGATGAACGCAAAACTACTATTATCGGTACCGAAGGAATGATCACATATGATGAACATGAAAACAAGGTGTGGTTGTACCGAAAAGGTATACATAAAGATTTGAACATATGGGATGAAGGCAAGGAAGAACTTGAAATTGTGAATAATGACGCTCTGGAAGAAGAGGCCCGGCACTTTTTAAAATGTGTTGCCAATAGAGAGTTGCCCGTAACAGATGGAAAAAAAGGAAGGGATGTTATAGATATTCTTGTCCAGGCACATAAAATTGCAAAAAATGTTATGCCCAAAACCGATTACTTTGCACATGAATCTGCTTGCATAGACGATGGTGCTCTGATTGGTGGTGGTACGAGAATATGGCATTTTTGCCATGTTATGCCGGGGGCGGAAATTGGTACAAAGTGCAGCCTTGGCCAGAATGTTTTTGTAGCTAATAACGTTAAAATAGGAGATAACGTTAAAATACAAAATAATGTTTCTGTTTATGAAGGGGTTATACTCGAAGATGATGTTTTCTGCGGCCCAAGCATGGTATTTACCAATGTAAAAACACCACGGTCTGCTTTCCCTCGCAACACCAGCGGGGATTATTATGTAACTATTGTAAAACGCGGTGCTAGTATTGGTGCTAATGCAACTATTATTTGTGGTATAACTATTGGGGAACATGCCTTTGTTGCTGCGGGCGCGGTAGTAACCAAAGATGTACCGGCACATTCTATGGTTGCAGGAGTACCTGCTACTGTAATTGGGTGGGTTTGTGTGTGTGGTGTGCCATTGAAATATGAAGATGGGTTGGGATCCATTGACTGCGCCCAGTGCGGCAGACGATACGAAAAATGTTTATTTGAGATGTGTATAGGGTGAATATAAAAAACATAATTAATAATCGCTTGCCAGCAAGGAGTTTTGCTCGTAATGTAATCACTTTAATGACCGGGACCACCTTCGCTCAAGCTCTTGCTGTACTGGTATCACCGATTATTACCAGGATGTATAGTCCTGAAAATTTTGGAGTTTTTGCACTTTACACATCCATACTGGGTGTTTTGGCCGTAGGAGCCTGCCTACGGTATGAACTAGCTATAGTTCTGCCGGAGAAAGATCAAGATGCTGCAAATTTGCTTGCACTTTCCATAATCGTTTGTTGTGGTATGGCAGGGTTAATTCTTTCATTGGTTGCTGTGTTACGGGTTCCTGTGGCAAACCTTCTCGGCGCACCAGAACTGGCGCTATGGTTTTGGTTTTTACCTCTGAGCTTGGTTACGACTGGTTTATTTCAGGCCTTTAATTACTGGAGTACTCGCCAAAAACAGTTTCGTCGCCTAGCTACACGAACCATTACCCTGAGTACAGTGACTGCGGGGGCGCAGATAGGAAACGGTGCAATATTTAATTGTGGTTCAGGATGCTTAATTGGCGGGTCCATATTGGGCCAGTTAACTGCCACAGGCCTTCTTGCGTGCCAAATAGGTAAAAATGAAGGAAAATTATTAAAGTCCTATATTGTGGGAAGCAACATTAAAAGAATGTTGGCTCGCTATAAAGATTTCCCTATTTACTCCTCATGGTCAGGTTTACTAAATTCTGCATCTATTATGTTGCCGGCATTACTTTTGGGTTATTTCTTCACTCCTGTTGTTGTAGGATACTATGCTTTAGGACACCGTGTCCTTGCATTACCAATGGGGGTAATAGGTAATTCGGTTTCCCAAGTATTTTTCCCGCGTGCAACAGAAGCACGGCGCTCAGGTGGACTGGATCGCGTAACATTTAATTTGTTTAAACGCTTGCTAGAAATTGGTTTTGTGCCTATGATGTTGCTTACCATTGTGGCCCCCGATCTTTTTGCGTTGGTATTCGGTTATCAATGGTGGACAGCGGGTGAATATGTTCGGTGGTTAAGTTTATGGTTGATCTTTGTTTTTATTTCTTCACCATTATCAACTATATATTTAGTTTTAGAGCGGCAAAAGATTGGATTTGTAATGGATGCTGTCATGTTTTGCACCCGGCTTCTAGTTCTAATAATAGGTGGCCTTATGGGGGAACCGCTTTTTACTATTGCCATGTTTGGGATTACTGGTGCAATACTATGGTTTTTAAATTGCACCTATATCTTATTTATGGCTGGTGTCCCAATAAAACAGGTATGCGTTGCGATATTACAGCGGGTCATTATTGCTATACCTTTTGCTTTTGTTCCATTAATAGTTTTACATATTTTTGATAATTCCACGGCTTTTGTCTTGGCAGGAGTTGTTTCTGGTTTGGGATTTATTGTATATCAATTATTCCGAATAGGAAAGGCAGGAGAGTTGATATGATTTACGTATCTATTCAGCATCATAGGTATCGAACTTATATTGAGTCACCTAATTGTGTTACGACAGGAAAAGCATTCTACCATGACAGACTTTGCTGTGGCGAAGAATTACATCAATTAGTCTCGGCTTGGCATACAGAACAAAATTTTTTTGATGGTATTCAAAAACTGAACGGTTTTTACGCCCTTATCATTAACAAGGATGAACAACTTCTTGCGGCAGTAGACCGGTTGCGAAGCATTCCGCTTTTCTACGGTCGCAAAGGAGATGATTTTTATCTAAGTGATAGCACAGAATGGATTAGACAGCAGGTAGATAACCGTGAATTGGATGCACTAGCGAAAGAAGAGTTTCTTCTTACTGGATACGTAACCGGTTCAGACACACTTTTCCCTGACGTTAAGCAACTACAAGCTGGTGAAGCCATAATTGTTAAGGAGACCGAGCAGGGATTGTCAGTGAACCCTAATCGCTATTACAGTTATGTTCACAAATATGATCAGGAAAAAAGTATGGAACAACTAATGGAAGAACATGATCAAGTGGTTGTGCGTGTCTTTAAGCGACTAATACAAGTAGCCAATGGTAGAACCATAATTGTTCCGTTAAGTGGCGGATGCGATTCGAGGCTGATTGTTTTGATGTTAAAAAGACTAGGTTATAAAAACATAATAACCTTTTCCTATGGGAGAGTTGGTAATAAAGAATCAGTTATAAGCAAGAAGATTGCCAAAATTTTAGGGTTTAAATGGGAATTTATTGAATACAGAAACGATTTATGGCATCAATGGTACCTTTCTGCGGAATATAAAAAATATGCATGTTTTGCTGGTGGGAGTACTTCTTTACCACATATTCAAGACTGGCCTGCGGTATGGCAATTAAATATAAACAAAAGGATTCCAAAAGATTCAATCTTTGCTCCTGGGCATTCAGCTGATTTGCCTGCGGGGAGTAGAAGCGCCTATGTACCAGAATTGTATAATAACCAAAATGTTGACGTTATGAAAGTAAATAATGGAATTCTTAAGTATCATTATTCATTGTTTAAATGGATGAAGAGTAAAGAAGAGCAAGAACTGCTTTATAGGGATAGGATAAAACGAACCCTTGGAAATTTGGAAGAGTTTCCTGATTGCGCAAGTGCTTTTGAATCGTGGGATACATCCGAGCGGCAAGCGAAATTCATTGTTAACTCCTTAAGAGTATATGAATTTTGGGGTTATGATTGGTGGATGCCGTTTTGGGATTACGAATATATGCAATTTTGGTCAAAAGTAGCATTAGCATTTAGAATAAATCAATTTTTATACATGCATTTTGTTAATGATTTGTTTAATAAGATAACAGGAATGCGTTTAGATGACACACCACTAAATACTAAACAATGGTTAAAACACATGATTAGTCCTTATTTAAGCCCAGTAATAAAAAGAAGGATTATTAACATAGGAAAATCTAATAAACGGGCATTGGTTAAGGAGTATAATAGTAATCCGCTCGCGTGGTGGGGCATTTATAATTTAGACGAATATTTATTACACGCACGAGAATATGCCAATATTAATTCCCCCCTTGTCATAGATTATATTAATCATGTGGAAAAGAGAATGATGCTATCCTAGGGGCATGGACTATTTATATACTAAAATCAAATTAGTAAAAACAGAGACTGTATAATTAATAAAGGAAGAACAGTATGCGCATATCTTTTATCACTAATTAAAAGTTTTTTATTTGTTATGATTAACTAGCCATAACTTTTTATGGTGCTTTGGGGGCATGATCATGAGGATAGTTACAATAGTTGGTGCACGTCCACAATTTATAAAAGCAGCAACTGTATCCCGTGTATTAAGAAAACAACATACTGAAATATTAATTCACACTGGTCAGCATTATGATTATAATATGTCGGAAGTATTTTTTAAGCAGTTGGAACTACCTCAACCTGATTATAACTTAGGCATAGTTTCTAAAACCCACGGGTCCCAAACCGGGCGAATGCTTGAGTCTATAGAAAAGGTCTTGATTAAAGAAAAACCACACCGTGTGTTGGTTTATGGTGATACCAATTCAACACTGGCCGGAGCATTAGCTGCTGCGAAGCTTCACATCCCAGTAGCTCACGTGGAAGCAGGGCTACGCTCTTTTAATAGATCAATGCCTGAAGAAATCAATCGTATTCTAACTGATCATACCGCGGATCTATTATTTGCTCCAACTAAGGTAGCTACTGAGAATCTATGTCGAGAAGGCATTCCTCAGGAACGCATCCATCTAGTGGGTGACGTAATGTATGACGCTACACTTTTTTATAATGAGAAGGCACATCGAGAAAGTAGAATCCTAAACCTATTGGGATTAGACCCCAAAAGCTATATTCTAGTAACCATCCACCGTGCCGAAAACACTGATGATTCATCGCGGCTTAGGGCTATTGTGGAGGGGCTTAGCAAGGTAGCGAAGGATATTCCAATAATTTTTCCTATTCACCCTCGGACGCGAAAGGCCTTAGAATCGTATGGTTATCTTGCTGAAGCAGAAGTTTGTTTACGCCTAATTGAGCCGGTTGGGTACCTAGATATGGTAATGCTGGAAAAAAATGCTCGCCTTATTGCTACTGACTCTGGAGGTGTTCAAAAGGAAGCATTTTTTAATAAAGTTACGTGCGTTACGCTAAGGTCGGAGACAGAGTGGGTAGAGCTTGTTAAAACCAATTGGAATTATCTTGTGTACCCGCTTTCTGGTGATAATGTTGCTAGAGAAGTTTATGTTGCATTGTCCGCACCACCCGGGTTAGAAATCAATCTATATGGAGATGGGCGTAGTGTGGGGAAAATTGTAAGAAAAATTGCAATATAAAAAGATGATTAAGGTGTGAAAAGCGCATTGTTATTATTATCGGTTGTCCATCTATTCTTAATATTGTTTTTAATCTCTATCAGCTTTTATCTTATAGCAAAAGGTAGGCATTCACTTCTTGCTTTTACTGTTTTGGGGTTTGCTTTTTTTGATTCGCTAGGGTTAGTTATTGCCCCATATCTTCCTTTAGAATCCATTAAATATCTACCAAGCCCTATATTTATAATTACTGAAAAAGATCTACTTGTTTATTCTCGGCAAATTATTTCACATTGGATATTTATAGGGCTAGCGATAATCGGTTTGTTAATAGAGATGCGCTGGCCTAAAAATAATTATTTTAGATTTCTTCCTTCCAGTAAACGACTCGTCTTTTGGGGAATTATTCTTGCGTTTATAGGAACGGTAACATATGTAAGATATTTTATGTTTGGACCTGGTTCTGAAATTTTGTTATCTTCTCGATTATTTTTTGAGAGTACGGTTGAAGCTATTGCAAGTCGCTCGGAAATCCGTGACACTCTTCAATTAGGACAAGGTGCATGGATGGCTTCTATTTCATCTACAATAATTTTTCCAGTAGCCGCCTTCTTTTTTTTAAAAAGTTCGTTACGCTATCGAATTATAGTGTTCGTAATCTTAGCTTTTTCATCTGGAGTTTACGCGTTTCAGACTAGACAAAAAGCACCGTTATTAGCAATTATCTTGGTTTATGGTCTATTATGGATATTAAACAGGGTAGACACAAAAAAAATAGATATAAAAACTATTATAAGGAAATTCGTAGTTCCAGCATTTTTTATCTCATTCGTTGGTGGGGCAATATTATATATGATAAACTTTGGCTTGACTCCTTTAATTGCAATTCAAAGTGTATTAGCAAGGTTACTCATTATTCCAGGCGCTACTGAGACTAATTATTTTATGGTTTTCCCAGATTATTTTAATTTCCGCGGTTTAAATCAAATTTTTGATATTGGGTTACGCCATGCGCAATTTGCTAGCGATGTAACTATTTATGATGTAGCTTATGCTGCAACCGGAGTGAGGTTTTCATCTAACGCTTCATTTTTAGCTGTAGCTTGGAGTGGTGCAGGTTATTTAGGGGTTGCTTTAATTTCGCTCTTTTTGGTTATAAGTTTATTTATTATTGATAGGTATTTGCGAAAAATGGAGCCAGCTGTGTTTTGGGGTGTCTTAGCTATATCTTCTGGCCCTATTTTGAGCTTGGTATCAGGAAGTTTCTTGTCGTTTGTTGGTCGAGGTGGCATAGTTATTCCAGCTATGATTATCTATATATACTGGTCATCAAGATTAGTTATAAAAAAATAAATTATTAATAAATTGCAGGAGAGGTAAAATGAGAATTGCTTATTTTGTTCATTTAAACCTGGGACCCAAAAGTGGGGTATATAAGAAAATATTAAACCAATTGCGGATATGGATTGAACTGGGGATGGAGCCGCGTTTTTTTATTGTCACACGGTCCAAAGATGTAAAAGAGGGTGTTAAGCATTCTGAATTAAAGGATTTTATTACGTTAGTTGAATATTCAACTAAAAGTTATAGTGGATTATTTAATCGAATTCGAGCATTCTGTGAACTTGAAAAAAAAGTATTGGATTTTAGCCCAAATATTATTTATACAAGGCAAGATTTGTTTTACCCACCTGTAAAAAAAATCGCACAAATGACTCAAATGGTAGTAGAAATAAACACGGATGACTTGTATGAACTTTGGGGTTACTCAAAGGCGCAGTGGTTTTATAGTTTAGTAACTAGAAACATTATTCTTAACTCGGTTTCAGGTTTGGTGTTTGTTACAAGAGATTTAGCAAAAGCTAGACATTTTAAGAAATTTTCGGATAAGCCTCATAAGGTTATTGGAAATGGTATTTGTCTTTCCCATTTTAGTGTCTCACAACCAAATAAAGATGAAAAATTTTTTTTAGTTTTCTTAGGTCAAGCAGGTTGCCCATGGCATGGCGTTGATAAACTTAAATTTATCGCAGAAGCTTACCCTGATTGGCAAATTGATATAATTGGTAGTGATAAAGATAATTTTGGATTATCTGTCCCACCAAATATACATTTTCATGGAATACTTCATAAGAGTGCATATGAGGCTGTCTTGTCAAGAGCAGATTGTGCAATTGGCACATTGGCTTTGCACCGTAATAACATGATGGAAGCTTCTCCTCTAAAAACAAGGGAATATCTAGCTTATGGTTTACCCGTGATTATCGGTTATCAAGACACAGATTTCCCTAAAGGTGCTGATTTTTTACTACAACTACCTAATACAGAGCAAAATATTGAAGAGAATCGTGATTTAATAGAAAGATTCATAAAAAGATGGAAGGGACGGAGGGTACCCCGTAACGATATTAGCCATCTAGACTTAAAAATAAAAGAAAAAGAACGCTTAAATTTCTTTTCATCTCTGCTTAAATAATTACAAGTTGGCATATTACACTGTTTCTATTTAGCAGGAGGCGAAATGTAAATGCGCGTTACCATTGGTCTTCCATTCCATAATAACCGTCATACAATAATTAATGCAGTGCGTTCAGTTTTTGCTCAAAGTTTTTCTGATTGGGAATTAATTTTAATAGATGATGGGTCAACTGATGGTTCTTTACAGCATGTTCAGAAGATACGTGATTCCCGTGTAAAAATTATTTTCGAAGGGAAAAATAGGGGCTTATCATATAGGTTAAATCAAATAGCACAGCTCGCGCAGGGTAAATATCTTGCGAGAATGGATGCTGATGACCTTATGCATCCAAATCGAATTGAAAACCAAGTTAAATTTTTGGATAAAAATACGAAAGTTCAAGTAGTTAGTACCGGTGCATATACTATTGATGCTTCGAACAATGTTGTTGGAAAAAGGCCGAATGTCCCTTTACCAACAAATAATACATTGCTTCTGGAAAAAGTGTCTTTGATACACCCTACCGTGATGGGTCGTTTAGAATGGTTTAAAAAAAACCCATATGACAGTCGTTTCCCGAGAGCAGAAGATCATGAACTATGGTGTAGGACTTATAATGCTGCTGAATTTGGTAAATTGAGTGAGCCTTTATTGTTTTACAGGGAAGATGGTTCTTTTGAATTAAAAAAATATTTGCAAACGTGTAAAACCGATAGATTAATTTTAAAAATTTACGGTCAACCAAGTATAGGCCGGTTAGAAACAGCGTGGTTAATCGCAAAAAATATAATAAAGGGCGAAATTTACCGGGCCTTTACTTTTTTGGGGTTGCAGAAATGGTTAATTGCGAAAAGAAACATTACCCTTACAGAAATCGATTCTAGAGATGTTGCTAATAATATGGAAAAAATTATAAATACATTAATTCCGGGTTTTGATAAAGATTAGCTTACACCCTGTATGATTAAAGATAACAAAACGTATATAAATGGATACCTAGAGAAAAATAAAATAACTGACGATTTTTTCTCGGTCTTATTTGTCTTTTATAACGATTTCCCTTGTGGTTGTCAAATAATTTCTTGCGCCCGTGAATGGGTTGCCCTGGTAAAGAGCTTTCCAGCCCGCGATTTACGGTTTATAAATCAATTTATGGTGTTCTCCAATATGGGGTTAGTCACCGGCGGTACCGGTTATATAGGTTCACACACCTGTGTTGCTCAACTAGAAGCAGGGTATAAAGTTATTGTTGCAGATAACCTTTGCAATAGTAAGGCTGAGACTGTGGATTATGTAAAGCAAATAACTAATAAGCAAATAAATTTATATCAGATAGATGTGACTGATGAACCAGCGGTGGAAGCAGTTTTTTGTAAGCACTCTATTAATGGCATTATTCATTTTGCCGGACTTAAAGCTGTAGGAGAGTCTGTGGAAAAGCCACTGGCTTATTATTATAACAACATCGTTAGCACCATGATACTGGCTAAAGCATGCCAAAAATATGAGTAAAAAAATTCGTCTTTAGTTTATCGGCAACAGTGTATGGTTAAAATAAGGTTCCTTTTGTGGAAACTATGGAATTGTTGCCAACCACGAATCCATATGGTGCTACCAAAGCCATGAGTGAGTGGATTCTAACCGATGCAGCCAAAGCAAGTCCAAAGTTTGCAGTGACCTTGCTTAGATATTTCAATCCGTTAGGGGCACATGAAAGCGGATTGATTGGTGAAGCGCCCAACGGTATACCAAATAACTTGATGCCGTATATAACCCAGGTGGCTAAAGGCAAGCTGGAGAAATTAAGAGTTTTCGGCAATGACTATTCAACCGTGGATGGGACAGGCGTTAGAGATTATATTCATGTAATGGATCTGGCTGAAGGGCATGTAGCGACACTGGATAAATTAACATCAGGTATACATATTTATAATCTTGGTACCGGTCAAGGGACTTCAGTTTTGCAGTTAGTTAAGGCTTTCAAAGAAGCCAATGGGATTGAAGTGCCCTATGAAATCGTAGACCGCAGACCAGGGGATATTGCTGTGTGTTATGCTGATGCTACAAAAGCCAAAAGAGAATTGGGATGGTTTGTTAAACGTGGCGTAGTAGATATGTGCCGGGATACTCCCTAGAAAGTTATGAAGGGCACAAATTTATTGCAGGCCAGGGCGGTGTGGATAACAAAGTCGCCCGGCAGTTGGCAGAGGGGGCTAATGTTTAATATTAGGCATTTGTCCTACTTTTTTTATGTTTACGTCGCAAACGCCGCCAGACCCAATAGCAGGGTCTAATAAAATAATACAATGCATATAACCTGTTTGGTAATGATATAAATTTGATTTCATATATAGTAGGGTTAAAAGGTTCAAACTTGTTCCTGATCTTCCACCCGGGCCAAAGCAGAGTAAAGTAATTATTGCGAATGTAATTTAACCGATGTTTATCTTTCCCCATAATTTCATAATCCGCAGTGCTTAGGCACAGGTCCATCGCAGCGCAGGCCAACCGCCATGCAGCTCGGTCATTATTAACTTGGGATGATACAATGGGTGGAATAGGTGTCGCCAACAGCCGGTTGGCTAAGAATAAAGACTGGTGTAAAACAGGCTCTAAACCATAATTGCTTGCTAAAAGAGATATCTTATTCCAGTCTATACCTTTCTGTTGGGTGAATTTTGCAATATCCACCAGCCAGCGCAGATAAGTCCATCCATGCTTAGCCCCATGAAACATTAAATAAAACAGCCATTCCTCATCAGGGAGCACTGGTATAAAATTTTCCTCCAGCTCAATATTTCTAACGATATTTTCTGTTGGTTTAAAAAGTGAATGGAAACCACCATAACCAAACTTCCAGTGAAGCTCTAAATAAATATTTGTCTTATTATGTCTAAAGGGCATATTATGTCTGTTCCTTCTAATAGTTTTTAAATAAATTTTTAATTGGCTCGATGTCAAATCTAAGTTCTTTGCTTCCGTATAACCTTCACTTTCCAATACGCCAATAGCCTTTTCAAGTTCATCAAACGGAACTATAATATCGATATCACTTGATGGCCTTATGGTTATATCACCATACAAACGCCAGGCCAGGGGGGCTCCCTTTAAAACAATTGCAAGGATGCCGTGGCTTTCCAGGCATTGTGTTATCCGGGTTGTTTCTTGGGCCATGTTTACGGCAAGTATGGCATTCTTCCAACATTTCTGTTGCAAAAGGTCAAGGACATGTTTGGGTATAGTAGGGTTATTTAATTGGCTCAGTGTTTTATAAACCAATGGAAACACCCGGTGGTGGACTGTAAGTTGCAATAACCAATCCCAGTTAATCGGCTGTTGCAGTAAATTTTGTGCTTTATTAATATCGCCGCCGGCGCTGGCTAGCATCAGCCAAAGCTCAGGGGAAATTTGCTCAAAGGGTTCTAAAATTTTATCCTGTTTCATACCAATAAACCCCCAAGGCCATCGCATTTGCCGTTCTAATTTAATATTTTATCATAAACTCCTTTCGCCTTTGACAAATTTGCTTTTTTTAACCAATATATTTCATTTTGCACTAAACTTCGCGCTTGTCCACTATAGAATCCAAAAGTGCCAATCAGTAATTCTCTAAAAAATTAGCCCTGGCATTTAAAGGAGGATCTATTACTTGGTAACCCTTTCGCTTCAAAATGCGAAATTTAAAATCAAGCAGCTCCGCCGGGACGCACAGCATACTGGCCGCAGTAAAAAATGACATATCCCCATTTAACATTCTTAGTACGTCTTGATCAGCTAACAAGAAATCGGCAGCAAAGATATTGGCTTCATACTCATAGCGAGATGTTTCGTCAAACAGAATAAAATCATGGAAAATTTTCATGCCGGGTATTTTCTTATGTAAAACCGCATGTCCTAGCTCATGAATTAAAATGATTAGTTGTAACAATTCAGCCAGGTCACTGTTAATGACGATAACCTGTTGGCGTGATTGTTGTAAATAGAATCCTTTACAGGCCCCTTCAAATGAACCCATCGGCTGATATTGCAAAGTGATTTTCATCTTTTGGCATAGCTTAACAGGATCCGCTTCCGCGTACTTCCTTTTTATTTTTCTGACTTCGTTACTGATAAAGTCAATACTTAACATCGCAGCCCTCTCTTTCCGAAGCTAAACTGCTTAGTAAAGCTGACTGTGTTACCCTAGCCCCCTCCATTCCGCTTTCCCCATAGCCAATTGCACCAGCTATTCCTCTTGCTTTTTCCGCCCAAAAGTCTTTTTTGCTTCTTCCTTACAATTTACGTAGGCCACCATCAGCGCTTGGAAAAATGCATCCTTCCCTTCCTGGCTTAAAGCACCGCCGGCAAACAGCGCCTTGTTCTGTTCCAGCAAATGGGCCACTTCTTTAGCGCCCTTACTACCATAATTCTCCCGCACGGTGGCAATAAAAACTTCCTCGTCATTCATTAAATATTCAATCGGGACATTAAGCACCCGGGCCAGCTTTCTTATGGTATTGCCTCTGGGGATGGTGTTTTCATTTTCATAGGCCGTGATGGAACGCTGCGAAAGGCCTGTTTTTCGGGCCAGTTCGGCCTGGCTTAGGTCCATACTTTCGCGGGCGTCTTTTAACTTGTGGGCGAAACTTTTCATTGTGTCATACTTCCTTTCGACTGAAAATTCACAAAATACATAAAACTTCTTGACCTAACTTCCTAAATTTGCTACAATTAGTCAAAATTATGAAGGTAAATTCATTATAGTTCCATAAACTTCGTCCGTCAAGGAGCTTTATGGAAAAATATTAGAGAATATAAAACCGGGGGTGTTTGCCATGCAGCCTTTGTATCACCTGATTAAAAAAGAAAAAGATGCGGCTAAGTTTCACAAGACCAAACTGCTGCTGATGATTTATCGCCAAGTGGTGTGGCGGGTGGAAAACGCTATTTGTGATGTTAATGATACTGCCTATGAATTGGGCGGTAGGCGCATTGCCAATTTAGTGGATTTTTTATCCTTTGGTTTAGATGACTTGGATAGCCTTAAAGATAAGCAGGTCATTGAAGAAAGACTGCTGAACATCGCCGAGTCTAAGATCATGATTGAAATTGTGGATAAGGCCTTGCTCAAGCTGAGGACCCATCCGGACAATGGTGTGATTTATTTTAACATCATCACCAGCAGCTATATTAACAAGGAGAAACTAACCGATGACCAAATCCGCCGGAAGTATCATCTGGCACCATCGACCTATTACCGCTATAAGAAAAAAGCGCTTAACTTGCTGGGGGTTATTCTTTGGGGCTATATCCTGCCCTCACTCAGGGATGTTTGGATGTTAGGCGGGGGTGGCAGCTGCGCAGCGGAAGAGCGGCCTGGGCTAAGTGGCTAATAGACCGCTAAACTGCGCTGACAGGTAGATGGAAGTAGCTTAATAGTGCAACGAAATTGTAATGGGAGTTTATGGGCCATATAATTAGTATGGTGGTAAATATGCCCAATGAATATCGGCAAAATTAGCCGCTTGCGGCTGGGAACGATTAACGTTTCTAGCCGGGGGCGGCTATTTTGGTGCCCTTTTTTATTAGGCCTGTAGACCCCAAGGGGCCAGGCTGCTGGTTTGGTTTTTGGCCCAAGCTGGCTGTGGCCTGGTTGTTTTTTAGATGGGCTAGTGGTTAAAGGAAGTACCGAGCAGTGGAGTCGAGGATGATCTACCACATGGCCGGACGGTAGCTAATTAAGTTTAGCTGTTGTCCGGCCTTTTTTTTGTTTTTTTGCGCTGTTCATGGTTCATTTTCGGCTCCTCCCGCGGTGCTAAAAAACCTAAGGAGGAAAAGAGCATGAGCAAGTGCATTAAAATTGGCCGGGAGTTGGTACCGGTTAGTGATGAGCTTTACCAGGCGTATTACCAAATGGGCAGACGTCGGCGGTATCTGGAAAGGGACATTAAGGCTGGGCGGATTGATGTTGATCCTGCCCGTGAAGCGGCTGTTTTTATGCCCGGCAAAGAGGATTCCCTGGAGCGGTTAATGGAGCAGGGGGCGGATTTTGCTGATCAGCAAATGGTTGAAGATATGATTTGCGATAAGGCCATGCTTTTAATTTTGCAGGCCGCCGTGGCTGAACTAAACCGGGCCGAGCAAGGGTTGATTAAGGATTTGTATTATAACCACCGCACGGTGCGGGAAGTGGCCAGGGATGAAAACGTCTCGCATGTCGCGGTGTTTAAAAGGCAGCAAAGGGTGTTGGACAAGCTGCGCAAATTTTTTTTGTAAATTAGGTTAACAAAGTACCTTTCCCGTTGGCTAATAAGTGAAGGGGTTTTTTCTATTACCAGTAGATGGGAGGTGGCTAAAGGCGATATGAATACCAACGTCAAGGAGGCAGACAAAGAAAGGCAGGCCGAAATGGCCGGCGTGCTTACCGCGATGAGCATTGTTTCTAAAAGGCTGGCTAACCGGCTGTTAGAGCGGGATGAGGAGCCTGCCCAGGAAGGAGCAACCCAAGATGAGTGAAAACAAATGGGCTTTGGATGGGCTGGGCCGGACCGGGGAGGATTAAAGGGCCATTAGTTTGTCATCCTGAGCGTAGCGAAGGATCTTATCTTTTAGATTCTTCACTTCCGTTCAGAATGACAGGCAAAAGAAAGATTCTTCAATTTTTTAATAAACTGAGGTGCCTTAAATGAACTACCTGCGTGAAATGAATGCCTTTGTAGATTGGCTCGAAACAAATCCGTTGGACGCAATGACACAGGTTTTATGGTTCCACCTGATGGCCATAAACAATAAGTGTAATTGGCCAGAGTGGTTTGCAGTAGCCAATCTGACGCTACAGGCTAAGCTGGGGGCAGACAAAAAAACCATCATTAAACAACGCAATGTTTTAGTCCAGAAGCAGCTTATCGCGTACAAGAACCAGGGCCGGGAGGCCGGGCGGTATAAAATGTTGTCCGTCAGCGCGCGGATGGGGGGAAATATTCCACCGAACATGCCACCGAACAAGGGACTTACTGAAGACATCGGGGGAAATATTCCCCCGCAGTGTCCACCGACCCTGGAACCGATCTTGGAACCGATCCGGGAACCGAACTTGGTACCATTATATAAACTAAACAAAACTAAAACTAAACTAAAAGATATATATACCATTTTCCAACACTGGAATACGCAGCAGGTATGCAGCCACGACAAACTTACCCCCCGGCAGCAGGAGCTGATTAAAGCCCGGCTGGATGAAGGCTGCCCGGTGGAAGAGCTGCTGGCCGCCATTGACAACTACGCGGCAGTGGTGCACGGTGACCAGTACTACTGGACCCACAAGTGGCGTTTGGAAGAGTTTTTGCTGCGCGGGTTGGACAAGTTCAAGACCGCGAGCGACCCCCGAACCAACTTTTTGAAAGACAAATCCAAAGCGCCCGCGCCGGCGCAGGGAGGTGCAGATAAATATGCCGACTATGTCAACCGGGACGTTGCCTACGATGACCTTTGAGGACCTGACGGTACATGCCGGGAATCAAAAGGCCGCCGGCTTGGCCAGTAAGATAGTCAAAAGATGGCCCGACGTGCGCAAAGGGCTTTTATTGACCGGCCCGCCCGGAACCGGCAAAACCCTCCTGGCGGCAGCCATTTATAGCCAACTGGGCGGTGCCTGGGTAAACGTTAGCCAGTTGATTGCCGACCTGCGGCCGATGGGCAGAATCCACCAGGCCCGGCAAAACGCCGGCCGCTGTTACGCCACCATCCACGGGAACTGCGGCGTTATAAATCACAAGTACAGCCCCGCGGGTGTGTGCCGGTACTGCCCGGCGGTGAACCGCGCCACGCTGCCCGGCATTTCCGACGCCCCCGTGCTTTACCTGGACGACCTGGGCACCCACAAGCCCTCGGACTGGGCGGCGGAAATAATTTACGGCATCCTGGACGAGCGCGCCGCACCGGTGGTGGCCACCACCAACTACAACCTGGTCGAACTGTCCCAACGCCTGGGGCATGACCGCATTGTCAGCCGCCTGTGCGGCCTGGCCCATGTGCAGCAGGTTACCGGGGCTGACTGGAGGATGAAATGAGCGGCGCCGCCATGACCAGCGTTGCCGATGTGCTGCCCGCCGCGATGCAGGGGCGCAAGTTGACCTGCCGGCGCTGCGGCAGCGAGGTTGGCTTTGGCGCCCGGCAGTGGCGTAAAAGATGCGGCCGCTGCGGCCTGGTGATTACCCTGCCCGGGGTGCTGAGGGATGAGCAGCAGGAGCAAGAGCCCGCCTGTTTCATTTGCACCGACCGGGGGCTGGTCTTTTACCAGGAGCAGCGAGGCCGTTTGCTATACGAGTTTGCCGCCCTGTGCACCTGCCGGGTCGGGCAGCAGCGCAGCGAAATCGGCCTGCCCCGGGTAGACCAGGTGGACAATATCGGCAGCCTGGTTCACCTGGCCCGGCAAAACCGTGCTTCGTGGGAAAAGCGCACCGGCCTGCGGGCCGGGGGCGATCTGCCGGGCGGGGCCGTGAAAGTGCCGGCCGCAGCTGGGGGTACGCCTATTTAATAGCTGTCATTATGAGTGCCAGCATTCTATGTTTGTCATGCGAATGCCAGCATTCGATGATTGTCATCCGAGTGCCAGTATTGTCATCCTGAGCGCAGCGAAGGATCTTGTCTTTGACGGAAAAGAAAGATACTTCACTTCGTTCAGTATGACATACCTAGACAGACATAAAATTTATCGTGCCCGCAGGGGCAAGGAAATTAGGGGGTGTAAACGTGCCGAACCTGGTTAAAGTAGACATCCAAACCGGCCGGGTGATCGAGGACAACTTACTGGAGTTTTGGGCCGGCCAGACGCGCGGTTTAATAGCGGATGCTGCCGATGGCAAGCAGGCTTGGCCGGCAGCACTACTCGACGAGGATCTCCGGGAGCGGGTCAAATTATTCAACACCGGACGCCGGCGCGGCAACAAAAACTCCTGGAGCACTGCCGAGCTTTGCCGCTTGGCCGTGCTGATGGGCAGGCAGAAAAGAAACTACAAACAGGCCGCAGCCCGCCTGGGCAGGACGCCCCGCGCCTGCCAGTTTATGTTTAGGGAAATGACCAAAGCCGGAGTGATTTACCGGGGACATTAAACCGGGGAGATTTAATCGGGGACATTCCCCGACTGTTAATCCGGGGACATTCCTCGACCCCAAAGCTTAACCCTTAATCTGAGGTGTGTCCCCATTCCTATGAAAATCTTAATCTCTAAAGACTTTGATCTCTATCCAATTCAGGAGGTGTATACATTGCGTAAAGCTGACTTTCAAGCGCGGATTAAAAAAATAGAAATCGTCAACAAAGTCCTGGCCGACGGCTGGGCCCAGTCCATCCGGGTGAATCTGGACGACATCGAACTGACCAACGAAAACCTGCTGGAACTGCGCCAGTTTCGACCCAACGAACCGGTAAGCGTAATTATTGAGCCAGTCCAGCTAAACCTGTTGGATATAGCGGGCCAGAACCTGGACGCAGATAACCGTGGCGAAAATGAGGATTACTTGACATTCACCGAGGAAGAGGCAAGCGAGCCGCCCCCCGGCAAGGTGGTGCGGGAATTTAAGCTATAGGGCTCGTAATGTCAACGTCACCGTCAGGTATAGGTTGGCCGGTGGCCTGCAGTCCTTCTATAGTTACTGATATTGCCTCATGGGCTCTTTTCAGGGCTTCTTCTCTGGTTCTACCGTAAGCAGCGCAACCAGGTAGTGCAGGGATCGCACGAGCAGACAGGGGGACAGGGACTTGTCTTGTGGGAGCAAGACAAGTCCCTGTCCCCCTGTCTGCCCTTGATTATACCTAGAGTAAACTAATGAAATAATCATCTAGTTGGCGGTAAATGCCAAAAAGGTTACGCACAACTTCCTTATCCAGTGCCGACCGGTGAACCATCTTGTTCATAATCTCTTCTATGGCATGCCTTTCCATGCCCCGCCGGTATGGCCGGTCCTCGCGCAGGGCGGTAAAAACATCGGCTGCGGCAACTATTCTTGAGCCGAGGGAGAGCTGTGAGGCGTCCAGATGAAATGGATAGCCGCTGCCGTCCAGCTTTTCATGGTGGTAGGCTGCCCACTGGGGAATTTCGTTATTAGCGCCGGCATCAACCAGTATATGATATGTATAGTAGGTATGCTGCTTGATTTCGGTGAATTCATCATCTGTCAGTTCGCCTGGTTTTTCCAAAATCCCGTCGCGGATTGAAAGTTTACCAATATCATGCAATAGCCCTGCTATTTGAATGTTGACAAGATCATTTTCCCCGAAACCCATCGCCGAAGCCAAAAGAACCGCGGTACCGGCGACACCGCGGGAGTGGCGGTATGTGAAGGGGCTTTTCCTGTCTATTACATCCGCAAACATATTGGCTAATTGTAAAATCTCATTTTTATCGACACTTATGGTAAAATTAAAATCGTGCAGTTTTATCCTTTTGGACACCTCTGGCGCGATTAAATCCAGCCAGAAGCTTTCACGTTGGGACAATAAGGTGAACTGCTCCACCAGTTCGGGGTCAAAAACAGTACCGGATAGGCTATTAATCCGGTCTTTAATTTGCTCAACATAGCACAATATAGGCTTATCCATTTTATACAGATTATTGATTAGTACATCAACCCGATCGGCTAAATGAATGATTCTGGAAGCAAGGGGGATATCCCCACGGGCTAAACCGGTTTGATTGCCACCGGCAAAATTGCTGTGGTGATTAAGGATTACATCGGACACGGGTTCCAATAAACTGTATTTGCGTACCAGTTCCGCGCCGCTTATGCAGTGGTCCCAGGGGTTATTGACTTCAAAATTGAGTAAAACATCCCTTTCCCCCCACGTTGTCACCCCGATATCGTGTATGACTGCTGCCGTGCCGATTAAATTCTTATCCTGCTGGTTTAGTCCAATCTGGTTGGCCAGGCTTAAACTGATCTGGCAAACTTTATTGTGATGGTCGTTGATGCCCTGTTCATCAAAATCCAAACACGAGGATAACGTCATCAGCAATTGTTGTAAATTGATTTCTGCCATTATAAATGTCACCTTTACAGTAAATTATTCAATTACAGTATCATATGCGGTGCTGTTTTACAAATGTGGAAAGGTTCAGGGGTTTCTGACTCCGAAACAGACAGGGGGACAGGGACTTGTCTTGTGGGAGCAAGACAGGTCCCTGTCCCCCTGTCTGTTCTAAAAAGAAAGGAGCATCGCTCACTACTTGAAAAGTAGTTTTGCGACACTCCCATGGATATTAGTTATCTAAAGAATATCATCCCTAGTTGTTGGGTCACTTATACGGTTATCTGATTCAGGGATATCATTGTAAATGCTTTCATCAACGTCGTGTATTGAACCATCTGATAAAGCTTTGAGAATTTCGTAAATCGGCGTTGAGACGGTTTGCTTTAACATCCCGTTTTGCTTTTGACCAAGGTTTTGGGTTTGACCTTTAATTTCGATAAGCATAATCGCTGTATCGTTTAAGGCAAAGGCACCTAATGAGGTCCCGGGGAGGTTAACGTCAGGGTATTTTTGAATGGCACCAAAAGAAGAGAAACCTCTTTGTAACGACAGCCAGCCCAGAGCATTTATTTGCTTGCCAAGCGTTAGAACATCCGCGTCTACTTCATATGCATCACCAGTCCAGGGATCGGTGTACGGGTCAGCGACAACTGCTGCCACCTGGATTGAAACGGAGCGATTGTCTTCGTCCGATACAGTATTAAATCCCCTGTGGTGGACGTCAATGTAAACATCGGGATCTAAACGTTGAAATACGCTTGTTACTATACGGGCTTCAGGGGTTACATAAAAGCCTCCGTTTATATCGGAGTTTTGGCCGACATAACGTTGCCTTTGTCCGTCGCTATCAGTGTACCAATAACTGGTGTCATTTAAGAAGTTTTCAACTTCATCACTGTCAAAATCATCTATTCTAAAATCAAGGTTGGGATTATAATCCCTGTTTTCATCATAACCAGGCACGTTACTATTGTAATACCATGGAGCCTTTGTAGTTTCGGATAAATCAATGCTCTCGGGATCCCAAGCTTGTACACATTGCCTTACGGGGTACCATTGTCCATCTCTTTGGTACATCGCCCCATCAGGATTAATTCTCGGCATAATCCAAATACATACGTTATCAAGTATCTCATTAGCCTCTTTATCACCGGATGCAAACTTTTGCATCAGTTCCACAATAGCTTCAGTACCAATGACTTCATTACCGTGTATTTGAGTTGTAATGAGCATCTTTTTATCAGCGTCGGGGTTTCCTAACTTACACAAATAGAGCGGGTATCCAAGCTCTTCCATCAAATCGCCGTTTAATGCATCAGAATAACCAACTAACTCTAACTCCATTTTTCCTTTTGATACAGCTTCGAGTTTTTCTAGTGTTTTATACAGTTCAGCATTAGTCATTACGCTGGAAAGGGAAACATTTTGATTGTCTTCTACCCAGGGGCCATTAGGGTTGGATTGGGGAGCAGCAAAAGCAGATGTACAAAGTAGTGAAAAGGAAACAATGATACTTAAAACCAGGATAGTTTTAAACCTTTTCATAGTCCTAGCCTCCCATAAAATTTTTACCCTATCAATATAAAACCAAAATGTACCTCCTTTGTTTAATTTAGGGTATTTAAATTATAGCTTGTACAAGACCAGAACAGTGTCGCATTGGTTACTTGTAAAAAGAATAATTAATACATAAAGTTACATTTTTAGTGACCGGGACTGACCTTCACCGCGTTAACAACAGACAAGGGGACAGGGACTTGTCTTGTTCCCACAAGACAAGTCCCTGTCCCCTTGTCTGGCTCTGTAAAAAGATTTCAAATTTTAGCCAACATTTCCCTTTTTACACCAAATAGCATGCTTGTACCCCCCTAAAAGCAATAAAAGGTTACATTAAATGTTAAATTATAAGGTACTATGTTGCATATTAATCTTTGTAAATTATACCAGAGATCGATATTATATGAATTAGGAAGCTATGAATCCAGGGTTTAATTGGACGCTTATACCTTGGAGGAGCTAGTAGCGTAACCGGCCATGTGGTCGGTATTTTTGTTTTTAGGGGATGGCGGAGGTTGGTTAGATGAAAATAAAGCAAAATTTTATGCTAAGAGAAATAGCCGGCTCATGGCTGGTTGTTCCTCTGGGTGAAAGAGTTGTTGATTTTAACGGTATCATAACGCTTAGCGAAACGGGTGCCTTTCTGTGGGAGATATTAGAAAAAGGCGCGGGCGTTGATGAATTAGTTAATCAGCTGTTGCTTGAATATGATGTTGACGAAACCACTGCCCGGGCCGATGTCGTTGAATTTACATCTGCACTGGAGGAAGGTGCTCTGTTGGAGCTATGAGCTTGAAGGAATTTCATCAGAGCTTGCAAAAAGCAGCATTCGAAAAAGGTATTCCGGTATATGGCGGTTTTGAGCTTACTACCAGGTGCAACCTGAGCTGCCGGATGTGTTATGTAAAAGGCGCGGGAGCCGGAAAATCAAATCATGAATTAACTGCCAATCAGTGGGTGGAGCTTGGCCGCGCTGCCCGGGATGGCGGTGCCTTAGCGGTTTTTTTGACGGGTGGAGAGCCGCTAATCCGGGATGATTTTAAAGAAATATATGAGGCTTTTTGCCGCTTGGGTTTACGCCTGACCCTTTTTACCAATGGAACCTTAATTAATGAGGAATTAGCTAAGTGGCTGTCCCAGATACCGCCGGCTGCTGTAGATATCACCTTATATGGAGCCAGCGAAACGACTTACAGAAATTTATGCGGCAGCGGTGAGGCTTTTCATAAAGCTATGGGTGGTTTGGAACTGCTCTTAAAAAACAATATTACCACTAGAATTAAAACTACTGTAGTCCGATCCAATGTTCATGATTACCAGGCTGTTCAAACTATTGCCCTGTCCTACGGCCTGGAGTTTTTACCTAGTAATTTAATTCACGGCAACCGGATCACCGGTATTAAAAATATTAATGATGAGCGGCTTTCGCCCGGGGAAATTTATAGCTTCGACCTGGCCAATCTGGAACAGGGTGTTTGTTCGCCTATTGACCTGGAAAATATTAAAGGACAATATAAAGATTCACCTGCTATGTTCTGCTTGGCGGGGAAATGCAGTTTTTTCATTAATTGGCTGGGCCGGTTAGTGCCTTGTAATTTATTTGAAAAGCCTTATACCGTACCGCTGGATGTGGGTTTTAAGCAAGCATGGGATTTGCTGCGCCATCAAGTTACGCAAATCCCAGGCCTTGAAAATTGCAAGGGTTGTGAGTTGAGGGCCTTTTGCCCGGTGTGTCCGGGGAGACTTTACCTGGAAACAGGCAAGTTTGATGGCCACAGTGAGTATGTATGCCTGCTTGCTAAAGAAAAAGAACGAATGATGCGAAACATTAATCTATAAAATTATTGGAGGTTATTTTGGATGAAAAAGATATATACAAAACCCACAGTAGAGATGATGCAACTCCAACCGGAAGAAAGATTAGCGACCTGTGATCCAGTTTATAATGGAGCTAAGGAACCGCCACGTTGTACTGATTTACACATGTACAAAAATGCCACAGGTTATTCAGCTTAAATATTGGGTAAGTTCTACAAAATATTGGGATAGCGAGTAAAAATGATTTATAAAAAAAGGTATTTAATAGCAGATGCACTGTTTGACATTCATTACTCGTCGGGTTTTTGGGCTGCGGATGATGCTACCTTTTTATACGCCGGGAATGACGGCTTGCCTGGTACTTCATCCGTTCATGCTGTTTTTGAGGTGGACTCATCGATTAATGATGAACTGGTTGAAGCGCATTATGATGAAGTAGTAGGTTTTAAAACAGATATTGGTTATACAGTTAGCTTATATGATTCCACCGGGCGTATTACCCACCTAATACAAACTTCTCCGGACTGGAACAGAATCTTTGTGCGTAGTTCAGAGCGGCAGAAAATGCCTTTTTTCAGCGGTGCCGGGGAAGTTATTTTCAGGACAGCGCTGCTTTTTCACCAGGGCATCGTTATACATGCCGCCGCAATCGATTATCTTGAACAAGGTATTGTCTTTTCAGCACCATCCGGAACCGGGAAGAGCACCCACGCCCATTTATGGCAGCAGTATGCGGGGGCGGATATCATTAACGGTGACCGCCCGGCTTTACGGGTACATGAAAACCAGGTGGAGCTTTACGGGACGCCCTGGTGCGGGTCATCAAATGAATCGATGAATCGCCGGGTTCCACTGCAGGCGATTGTGATGCTGGAACAGGCCCCGCAAAATGAAATTAAACTGTTATCATCGACCGAGGCAGTGCAGCGGCTAGTGCCGCGTTGCTTTCTGCCCTTTTTTGACGAGCATTTAATGGCCCGGGCGTTGGATAACATCGGCGCTGTTATTGAGCGGGTGCCTGTTTATCTTTTAAAATGCCGCCCGGATAAAGAAGCCTTCGAGCTGGTGCGCCAATGTGTGAAATAATTTCTGATATTAGAAGAGTTAAAAGCAGTGCGCTGATGCCGGCCATTGGCGAAATAATTGCCGGCGGGGGCCGGGTGCGGCTGACCGTTACCGGCAGCAGCATGTATCCCTTTCTGCGCCAGGGTGTGGACAGCGTAATACTTGCCGCGGTAGAGCCAACGGCCTTAAAACGCGGCAGCATTGTGCTGGTTATGCGGGATAACGGCCAGTATGTGCTGCATCGGGTTATTAAGCATAAACGGCAGTGCTTTTATTTAAATGGAGATGCCCAGCAGCAAATTGAGGGCCCGCTGCTTCTGGAGCAGGTAATTGCGGTGGTGACCTCGGTTTGGCGCCGGGACAGGCATATTGATTGCCGCGGATTGTGGTGGAGGGCACTTTCGGCCCTATGGGGTTTGGCTCTGCCTGTTAGGGGTTACATACTTTCTTTTTACCGGTGGCTGAGATAGGATGGCTTATTTGAAAAAATTTAGTGCCGAGATATACTGGATGGCCGGGTATGCCCGGTTATTTCTTCCTCCATTACTCTTTTTAGTTATTGGCGGCGGCATGCTGTCTCTTTGCGGCGTTGGTTTTGCCCTGGCCTCGCGTAACCTTATTGACACTGCCACCGGTGCGGCGCAGGGAAATTTTTTGCATACCGGTGTGGTGATGGGGCTAATCATTATCATCCAGATAGCCCTGCAGTCGGCCTATACAATGGTAAGCGCCAGGGTTTTGGAACAAACGGGTAACCGCCTTAGAGGCGATTTATTTGGTCGATTGGTTGGAACAGAATGGATGCCCTTTTCCAAATACCACAGTGGTGATGTGGTGGCCCGCCTGACCAGCGACATATCAAGTGTGGCCAACGCTATAACGGGCCTGGTGCCGCAAGGCGTGACGCTGGGCGTGCAGATGCTGGCTGCTTTTCTGGTGTTGTATCATTTTGATCCGGTGATGGCGGCCCTGGCCTTTATCCTTGGCCCGGTGCTGATAATCTTTGGCCGGCTGTACGGGCGCCGGATTAAACAGATTCAGGTGCGCTGCCAGGAAAGTGAAAGTAAAACCCGTTCTTTTTTGCAGGAAGTGCTGCAGAATATGCTGGTGGTTAAGTCCTTTAACCTGGGCGATACTTGTTCAGGGAGGTTTAAAGAGCTGCAGTCGCAGCACTTGATGTGGGTGATGAAGCGCAACTGGTTGGGGATGGCTGCGGGGGCCGGGTTGTCACTGGGTTTTTGGCTGGGTTATTTTCTTGCGCTCACCTGGGGTTCATACCGGCTGTCCACCGGGATGATTACTTTTGGCACGATGGCTGTTTTTCTACAGTTGGTGGGGCAGGTGCAGGGGCCGTTTTTGGGCCTGGCGCGGTTACTGCCCCGGACTTATTCGGCTATGGCGTCGGCTGGCCGGTTAATGGAACTTGAGGGGCTGCCCCTGGAAGAAAAATGTGCCGACGACGGCGATCTCAAGCATAGCAGCAGTTTGGCAGTTGGTTTAACTTTACAAGATATCACTTTTGGCTATCATGCCGATGCTAATATACTGGACAAGCTTTCCATGGAAGTAAGGGCCGGGGAAATAGTGGCCATTACCGGCGCGTCGGGAGCAGGGAAAACAACTTTGATGAGGTTATTACTAGCCTTAATCACGCCGTCCCAAGGGGAAGTGCTGTTTACGGCTGGCAGTGGCGAGGGGGTTAAAGCGTCTGCCGACGCCAGAAGATATATTTCCTATGTGCCGCAAAGGAACATATTATTTACCGGTACCATTGAGGAAAATTTGAAAATGGGCTGTCCGGAGGCAACCCCGGCTGAAATAGTGTATTGCGCCGTTATGGCTCGGGCCTGGGATTTTATATCCGCATTACCCGAGCAATTGGGCACGGTGATTGGCGAGCATGGGCTGGGTTTGTCCGAAGGACAGGTGCAAAGGCTGGCCATTGCCCGGGCTTTGCTGCGCCGGGCGCCCATACTGCTGCTTGATGAGGCTACCTCGGCGCTGGATGCCGAGACCGAGGCCAAGGTGCTGCAGGCGATTAGCAGCCTGGGCCGGACTTGTATTATTGTTACCCACCGGCCGATGGCTTTAGAGTATTGTGACCGGGTTTTGCAAATTAGGGACGGCGGCCTAGTCGAAGTTAAAAGGGGGGCTAGTGTATGGAACACCAGGGACTCAATAACGGGGTCGACAGAACAGAAGAAAATGAAATTAGCCTTGGGGAAATAATTTCTGCGCTGTTTAAGTGGTGGTGGCTGGTGGTCCTGTGCACTGTTTTAGCCGCCCTGGGGGCATATTTTTACACTATCTCTACCTACGTGCCGGTATATACCGCGTCGGCCAGCATGGTGGTCAATTCCAAGCAGCTTAAGATAGTGGGGCAGGAGGCGGTATTAACCAATGATGTTAATCTATCGGCCAAACTGGTTAATACCTATACCGCAGTATTGACTAGTAACCGGGTCATGGAGTTGGTGGCTGGAGAGCTGGATCTGCCGGCCTCGGCCATTAGTCCCTATGTTTCGGTGGCGCCGGTAAGAGATACTGAGGTGCTGAGGATATTTGTAAGTAATCCCGACCCTCTACTGGCGGCAAAAATATGCAATTCCATTATGCATGTGGCGCCGACAGCTATTTCCAGCACCGTAGAAGTCGGTTCTATCAATGTTCTGGACAACGCAAAAGTACCCGAGTTTCCTAATGCGCCGGCCACTTTCCGGAATGTAGGCGTAGGAGCGGTGCTTGGCTTGATGCTGGGCCTGGGCATTGTGTTTATGCTGATGTTTTTTGACCGCACCATTAAGAGCGGTGATGATGTAAAGAATAAACTTGGCCTCACTTTGCTGGGCAGTATCCCGTATCTTAGCCCCAAGGCCAGGAAGGGTCAGGGTCAGAGTCAGGGTCAGGGTCAGGGTCAGGGTGCGCCCTTGGTGACTTCGGATCAGGTGGGGTTTGGATTTGTGGAATCTTACAAAGCAGCCGGGACTAACCTGCGGTTTGCCTCGGCGGTCACCAGCGCTAAAAAACTGCTGGTGACCAGCATCTTGACCGGGGAAGGCAAGTCCACGGTGGCAGTAAATTTAGCCATTACCATTGCCCGCACCGGCAAGTCGGTGCTTTTGGTGGATTGCGATCTGCGCAAGTCTAATATGCACGGGGTGTTGGAATTAGATTTAGAAGATCATCAGGGACTGGCTGCGGTATTGAACGGGGCTTGTGCAGCTGAGGAAGGTATAGTATTTGCTGCCGAGCAGGGCATTTATGTAATGCCCAACGGGTACATCGTGCCCAACCCGTCTGAACTGCTGGGCTCCGAAAAAATGGCCGCCTTGCTGGCCGCGCTGGAAAAACAATACGACTACATTATCTTGGATACGCCGCCTTCATATTTGCTCACCGACGCGGTGGCGTTATCGGTTTATGCCGACGGGGTAATTCTGGTGGTTAAACAGGGTTGTGCCAAAGTGGACGTGATTAATTCAGCCCAAGCCGCTTTTGAGAACGCCGGCGTCCGCATCATCGGCTGCATCTTAAACGGCATAAAGTACAATCAACTCGGTGCTTTCTATCAATCCCAAAATTACGAACGGTTCTTGGGTGACTATTACAAAGATTACGCGCTGACCAATAAACCAGCCCAAGAAGCCGCCGCCGCCAGTGATAAAAACTAGTACTCTTGTTTATCATGCCCGGTGTGTTCATTAATTTTTAACAAAAAGGTTAAAGTTACTAATGCGCCCGTGGTACAAATATCCATCTCCAATAATTCGCCGATTTTATTAATGCGATTTTTAACTGTGTGCCGATGCACGCTCAAGTAGCGCGCCGTTAATGCCAAATTGGCCTGATTATTAACATAAGCATTTAAGGTGGGCATGAGGTTGGAATTGAATTCTAGATCATTATCAATTATTTTTTGTATCTTTTTAATATAGATATGCTTAATCTCGCTATTCTGGATTACTTTATAAAGGACAAGTTCCATACTGAGCTCGTCATATTTTGCTACCCTGGTATTCTTTAGCTCTTTGATAATTTTTAAGCATTCCTGGGCTTCATTTATACGGGTAGAAAAATAAGAGAGGTCATTTACAATAGAGCTTATTCCAACCAGCAAATGGATGCTTAAATCATTTGAAAAATTGTCGACCAGTTCCTCGAGCTTACCGGCCAGTTTCTTCAAGCTAAGCTTTTTAGTTAATTCAAATATAGTGATAAAGTGTGAGTCCTGCTTGCTTACCGGGTACTTGCCCTGCATAGCACTGATTTGCTCGGAAATTTTAGCCGTAATCTTATTTTGCAGCTTTAAGATTTGGCTTTCGGTTAACTGGTGTTCAACTATATACTGACAGTAATTCTCAGGTTCAATGATCACTACTACATGATTGGCATTAACATTCCACCCCATGTTAGCGGCTTTATGTTGAGCACTCTCTCTTGATACGTAACGGCCATAGAGGATATCCTCAAACAGGGGAATATGAGAGGATAGAATAGTATTATGCAATTCTTTCCCGGTTATTAAAACCGACATCGCTACAATGATATTCTGCAGTAGGATTAACTTAAAAAACTCTATGCGGTTAATATTATCAAGAATCAATAAAAATGCGATATCTTCTGCATTTTGCCCCTTAATTTGGTAATAGAAGTAGGTTCTATTTTTATAAGCGCCTTCTTGAGGCAGCCCAGTATGATTAAGACTTCTGTTTTGCTCTTTTTCCCTAAAATGCTTGAAAAAACCATCCATATCAAGGTGTTTAAATAAATCGTCGGCCATTAAAGCCCGGCCATAGTTATCCAGCAGCAGAACACTGGCTTCAGTTACTTCTGATGCAATTCTGGTTAATTTACCTAATGATTCATCCTGTGCAGTTGCCTCTACAATTTTGTGAAACCAAGTATCGTATTTGGAAAACCCCTCACTGCCATTTAAAATATGTTCAGCTAATTGTCTGGTTATATCTTCCAAGTGATTATCGGCCGTAACGGTTATGATTGGAAAGCCCAGTTCATTAGCGTCGTCAATCATGTGTCCAGGCACGTCCTTGAGGTAAAGACCCAGCGCCATGATTATGCCTACAACACCCTTGTCATTTAAACTTTTAATTAGCCCTTTCGTAGTTTCGGGAACCATAAAGAAAGAGTATGTGGCCGTAAGTAGGAAATGGCCCCTTTTAATCCAGGGAATAATCTGCGGAATATCGATGACATGAAACCAGGCAATCTCTCGATCCAGGCCCCGGGAGCCAGCAGCCACCTTGGCGGAGCCCAGGGACGATAAAGTTAAGGCGTCACGGATGGTTAACATTTACTGGCCCCCTCTAACATTACATCTTTCGATTTCCCGTAAATTGTAAGAAAAATCGGAATACTTGGCGCGGTTAATGGCGGCTTACTGGCCTGTAAAGTGAGGTTTTCTTTTTTCTATAAAAGCCGTTAAGCCTTCTTTGCGATCCTCGGTGGTAAAAGCGGAAGTTATCGATTCTACCTCGTAATACAAGCAAGAATTCATATCGATATCTACGCAGGCATTGGTAGTTTCTTTAGCTATCCGCACCGCAATTGGTGAACACTTACTTATTTCGGCTGCCGCCTCGTTAATTGCTTGGTCAAGTTCATCGTGGGGTACCACTTTGTTGACCAGGCCAATCCGGTATGCTTCGGCGGCGTCGATGGTAATACCGGAGCATAATAACTCCATCGCTCTGCCCAGACCGACTATTCTTGATAAATTCTGGCAAACCCCGCTGGTATTGGTTAAGCCTACCCGCGGCTCGGGGAAGCCAAATTTGGCCTTTTCCGAAGCGATACGCCAATCACAGATGCAGGCAAATTCCGAGCCACCACCCAGTGCCCAACCATTAATCGCCCCGATAACGGGCTTGCCGACTTCGCGTACGTCTTTGGTAATCTTTTGAATTTCCAGACAAAAATCCCTGAATTCAACCGCGGTCATGGTATTCATGGCTTTAATGTCTCCGCCGGCAATAAAAGATTTTCCGGCCCCGGTAAAAACGACCACCCGGATGGAGGGATCCCTTTTGGCGCTGGCCAAAGCCGCTTGGATATCTAAGAGGAGTTGATTGTTTATAGCGTTTAAAGATTCCGGTCGATTAAAAGTGATTCTAGCGATACCATCTTTATTATCATATATTATAGTTTCGAAATTCATTTTATTTAACCTCCTTGAAATATATACAAAGTATTTATTCGGCACTTGAAGGGTGGCCTATTTCAACACTTGTTTTTTTATCGATGGTCAAATAACCGATTAGCCCGCCAATTAAAGTGGGTATTAGCCAGCCCATCCCCAGGCCTGCCAAGGGCATTAGGTTATATAGTGCCATAAACCCCGCGGTGTCAATTTGAGCCAACGCCAGGTAACCAAGCAAGGCATCCAGGCAGCCCCAGGCAAAGGCAACTATGGTCGCCCCGCTGATGATGCCGATGTTTTTGTTGCCTAAGATTACATAGCCGGCTACCAAAGCGATACACGGAGGGTACACCAGGCTTAAAATAGGCGCGGTAATCATAATGATTTTAGTTAGGCCAAAGGAGCTAATTAAAGCGCTGACCGCTAAAGTAACTATGGCCACATTCCGGTAAGACCATTTTTTCTTGCTGGCCTCTTCGAAATAAGCGGCTGTACCGGCCGCCAGCCCGACAGCACTGGTTAAGGCTGCAAAAAGCAGGGCGATATTGAATACCGTGCCGCCCAACACACCCCACAGGTTAAGGATAATGGTTACGTATAACTTGGCATAGGTTACGTCTTGGTACAAATGTCCGGTATATGCACCGACCAGCATTTGTGATAAGTGACTGACGGCTAGTAAGCCAAAGCCAAGTCCGCCTACGATTAACAGGTTCTTGTTAATTTGGGCTTTACTCGATTGACCCTTTAACGCCTTTAAACTAGCAATGATAATGGTGCCGTAAATAAGCGCGGCCGGCAAATCCATGGTTTGATAGCCGTTGATAAAGCCGTAAGTAAACGGGTTTTCCTGGTATAGTTTGGGCATCCAGTTGGATAGTGGGTTGGTTAATGTTTTTACCACTACGGCTACTAGCATCACACCAAGCAGGGGCACTAAATACTTGCCTATCCTGGCCAGCACTTCTTGTAGATTGAACAAGAACCAGAACGATATTAGATAGTATATGACGGCAAACAAGAATGCCGGCAGCATCTGATCCGAGTTCCAGTTCATAACCTGACAGGCCGCGTCCCACGACGCCGCACTCATGCGGGGTATCACGAAAAGTGGCCCCAAAACAGCAACCGTAAGGCCTCCGAAAACGAAGGCAAATTTCTCATTAATCCTGCTGGCCAGGGTATAAAATGAGCCGTTGCCCCGTGTAATTGCCAGGTAGGCCAGGAAAGGCAAAATGATGGCTGAAATCATAATGCCAGCCGCCGCCGTCAGCACCGAGCTGCCGCTTTGCTGCCCCCATGTTACCGGCCAAATCATACAGGAAGCGCCAAAATGCATAGCGAATACAGCCGTGCCAAAAAGTATTACTGTAAACAAGGATGTGGATGGTCCTTTTTTTATCTGCATGCCAAGCTCCTCCTTCCAGTTAAATTTTAAATGACTTTCTGTTCGCTAAAATCCTGATTATTTATTGGACTAATGCCCAGGGATAACAGAACCTCGGCGGTATGCTGCCCTAAAAGCGGGGCCGGTGAACAAACAGCGCCGGGGGTCTTGCTAAGCTTAATTGGCACACCCTGGTATTTGGTTGGACCAATGACTGGATGTTCAATTTCAACCAGCATCTCCCGAGCAATAATTTGCGGGTGGTTGGCAGCCTGCGCAATGTTTAATATTGATGCTACGGGAACCCCTTCCGCAACTAATAGTGGTTCTATTTCGTCTTTTGATTTGGTGATCGTCCAGGCGGCAATGATTTTGGTTAACTGGCTGCGGTTTTCGCATCTTTTGTCATTACTGCAATAATCCGGGTGCTCAATAAGGTTTGCCTTGTTCATCAATTTGCATAATCTATTAAAGGTATTATTGTTGGCACAAGCTATCACCAGGTGGCCATCTTGGCACTCAAACAAGTCGTAGGGACTGGTGGCCGGGTCCACATAGCCGGTCCGGCCCAGAGTTTCCCCGGTCACAGCGTAAACCGGGATGGCATTTTCCAAGACGGAAAAAACAGTATCCAGCATGGCCACATCAACCTGCTGCCCGCGGCCGGTTTTTTCCCGGTTGTATAATGCCAAAATAATACCCAGGGCCAGGTAAGTGCCGGTGTAATTGTCGGCAATGGCCGGGCCCACTTTAATCGGCAAGCCGTCGGGATAACCGGTTATGCTGCAGATACCGCCCATTGATTGTGCAATAACATCATAAGCTGGCCGGTCTTTTAGCGGTCCATATTGCCCGAACCCCGAACTTTCCGCCATGATGATCCTGGGGTTGAGCTCTACAAGCACTTCATAACCCAGCCCCAATCTGCTCATGGTGCCGGGGCGGAAGTTATCAACCACCACATCAGCTGTTTTGACTAATTCTTTAAAAATAGCCTTATCCCGCTCTTGTTTGATATCAAGCGTGACGCTTTTTTTGTTGCGATTTAGATTACCAAAATAACCGCTTTCTCCGTTCTTAATGGGGGGCCATTCCCTTGTCATGTCGCCTACCAGGGGTTTTTCAATTTTGATTACCTCTGCACCGTGGTCCGCTAAATGCATTGTACAAAAAGGCCCGTTGTAGGCGTGAGTAAGGTCTATCACCCTTACTCCAGCCAAAGCCCCTTTGGGTTCTTTGATTGACAATATTAAACCTCCTTATGTTGTGAATATTCTGTAATTAGGTTACCATCTTGGCCTAATTCTTTGCCATCAACAATGAGTAAAATTTAGAATTTAATTTTTGTACAATGTGTATAAGGGGGCCGGGCAACACAAGAACCCCCCGACTTGAACGGGGGGTTCTTGTTGAATTATTATTGGCATGATCATTGGAGTTTGGATTGCCAGCGGCGTTGTCCCGGCCATGATTTACTATGGTTTTGATGTGTTGCTGCCGGCCTGGTTTTTGCCGGCCACATTTTTGCTCTGCAGCTTGATGTCCCTGGCTACGGGAAGCGCCGGGGAAATGAGTCCCTCAGGGCGTTATGATTATGTTACTGGAGCAAAATCCTAGTGTTTATTTGCTTTGTTTGATATACTTTGTAAAATTGAGCCACGCGGTTTCTATAAAAGGAATTGGATAAATGATTAAATTTATTTCCTGGGCAGCGGTGTTTCTTTGGATGGCACTTATTTTTAACCTGTCTGCCCAAGTAGCAGAGCAATCCAATCAGTTGAGTACCGGAATAACAGAGGTTATTGTAAAAACCTTGGCGCAATTTGCACCAGGGGCGGATTTTGATATCGAAGGTTTTAATCACATCGTGCGCAAGAATGCCCATTTTTTTGCCTATCTTATGCTGGGGATATTGGTGATATATGCATTGAGGAAAAGTGGGGTATACGGTTACCGGAGCGTTGTTATAGCTTTAGGGGTTTGTGTTCTTTACGCTGTATCGGATGAAGTCCATCAGTTATTCGTCCCTGGGCGAGGTGGACAGGTGCAGGATGTTATCATCGATAGCGCCGGGGTAAGTGTTGGGATTGGGCTGTATTGGGTAATTAGCAGGTTGGTCAACATTCAAGTTGGAGACGGTTCTTGACTTGAATGGGCTTTCCAGATTCTCCTAAATGGGGTCTGTCCTTCAAAAACCGTAAAAGAGAGTGTCCACATAGGACGCTCTCTTTTGCTTAATAAGTGATGTTTTTAATTTTACGATTCAATTTTTAAGCAAATACTTTTAGATTACAACAGGTACATTGTTGCCAGCAAACCCGTAGCAGACATAATGATGGCGTATGGCAGAGCCAGTTTCACCATTTCCAAGTAAGACAGGCGAATCAGCGGAGCAAGTGCAGAGGTTAACAGGAACAGGAACGCCGCCTGACCGTTTGGTGTAGCAACGGAAGGGATGTTTGTACCCATGTTGATTGAAACTGCCATCTTTTCGTACTGTTCCAGTGAAATGCCTCCAGCTTGAAACGCTTTCTGTGTTTCTGTCATATATACGGTAGCAACAAATACGTTGTCACTGATTGCAGAAAGGACACCGTTTGCCGCAAAGAAAGCGACAAGCTGCATCTGTCCTTCCATATTCAGTACCCACTGAATAATCGGCGCAAACAGATGCTGGTCATGAATAACCGCAACGATGGCGAAAAATACGACCAGCAACGCAGTAAACGGCAGTGCTTCTTCAAACGCGTGACCGATTTTCCCTTCTTCAATAACCCCGTTGAAAGCGGTAAGCAGGATGATAATCATCAGACCAATAATACCGACTTCGGCCAGGTGTAACCCCAGGGCGATAATCAACAGAACGCCGCATAGAGCCATAATAATCAGGCGTACACGTGCGCGAGTATCCATCTTAGCATCTTTGGCTTTTACGTCATCTTCCATAACCTTTCGAACCGTATCAGGAAGCTGATAGCCGTACCCCCAAAATTTGGTGGCTTCAAGGGTAATGCAGGTCAAAAGGCCAACGATCAGTACCGGGATAGACACAGGGGCGCTGTTAAAAAAGAATTCAGCGAAGTGCCATTCCATAATTGTGCCGATCAGCAGGTTCTGCGGTTCACCAACCAGTGTTGTTGCTCCACCCAGCGCAGTACCCACAGCACCATGCATCATCAGATTGCGCAGAAAACCACGGTACTGGTCCAGGTCCTCCCTAAATGTGTCATCAACAATATGGTCGTGATTAACGTCATATTTTTCTAATATTTTATGGCTGGAGGCAAACTTGTGGAAGATGTTGTAAAATCCAAATGCCACGGCGATAATTACCGCCGTTACGGTTAGCGCATCCAGAAAAGCTGAAAGAAACGCACCCATTATACAGAATAGGAAGGCAAGCATGATTTTGGAGCGTATTTTGGTAAGGACCTTGGAAAACAGGTACACAAGACCTTCTTTCATAAAATAGATCCCGGCAACCATGAACATCAGAAGCAAAATAACCGGGAGGTTCGTTTCAACTTCGTGATAGATCGTATACGGGTTAGTAAGCCCGATTACAACGGCTTCGATCGCAAGAAGTCCACCTGCAGGGAGCGGATAACACTTTAGCGCCATTGCAAGAGTAAAGATGAATTCGACAATCAACACCCAACCGGTAACATACTTACCGACGGTCAACATCAAAATAGGGTTTAACACCAGAAAAACGAGAATTGTTGCTTTGTACCACTCCGGGGCGTTACCTAAAAAATTTGCTTTGAATGCATGTCCGAAACCCATCTGTTTTGCTTTTCCAATACCAACCTGAGCATCCATTTGATGCGCCTCCTTAAGAAATCTATAAGGCCTAAAAAATATTCGGCAACTCACTTGTTACCTAGTTCACAAAGCAGGGAAAATGTTCACCCCCAATTTGTAAAATGTAAAAAAAATACAATAAAAAGGTCGAGAAAAAGGGGGTAGCCTGGTTAAAGGCTACCCCCCCAGTATCCTAATTCCTTGTGCCAACTTGATACAACATCAGTTTGGCACTTTTCAATTATCGTTATTTTAACAGATGGTTAGTTACTTGTCTATAAGATTAGTTATTCTGACAAAAAGTTTTGTCATTACATATGATATGGGTTTTTATGAATTTAAGCTTAATAATGTTAAAAGAGAGAGTCCAAAATAGGACACTCTCTTTTGCTTGATAAGTGATGTTAAATTTTACAATTCATTTTTTAATCAGAAACTATTAGATTACAACAGGTACATTGTTGCCAGCAAACCTGTAATAGACATAATGATGGCGTATGGCAGAGCCAGTTTCACCATTTCGAAGTAAGACAGGCGAATCAGCGGAGCAAGTGCAGAGGTTAACAGGAACAGGAACGCCGCCTGACCGTTTGGTGTAGCAACGGAAGGGATGTTTGTACCCATGTTGATTGAAACTGCCATCTTTTCGTACTGTTCCAGTGAAATGCCTCCAGCTTGAAACGCTTTCTGTGTTTCACTCATATAAACGGTAGCAACAAATACGTTGTCACTAATTGCAGAAAGGACACCGTTTGCCACAAAGAAAGCGACAAGCTGATTCTGTCCTTCCATGTTCAGTACCCACTGAATGATCGGCGCAAACAGGCCCTGGTCATGAATAACTGCAACGATGCCGAAAAATACGACCAGCAGCGCAGTAAACGGCAGTGCTTCTTCAAACGCATGACCGATTTTACCTTCTTCAATAACCCCGTTGAAAGCGGTAAGCAGGATAATAATCATCAGACCAATAATACCGACTTCGGCCAGGTGCAACCCCAGGGCGAAAATCAGCAGAACACCGCATACCGCCATAATAATCAGGCGTACATGTGCGCGAGTATCCATCTTAGCTTCTTTGGCTTTGACGTCATCTTCCATAACCTGTCGAACAGTATCAGGAAGCTGATAGCCGTACCCCCAAAACTTGGTGGCTTCAAGGGTAATGCAGGTAAGAAGGCCAACGATCAGTACCGGGATAGACACGGGTGCGCTGTGTAAAAAGAATTCAATAAAGTGCCATTCCATAATGCTGCCGATCATTAGGTTCTGCGGTTCACCGACTATTGTTGTTGCTCCGCCCAGCGCAGTACCCACAGCACCATGCATCATAAGATTGCGCAGAAAACCACGGTACTGTTCCAGGTCCTCCTTATATGTGTCATCAACAATATGGTCGTGGTTAACGTCATATTTTTCTAATATTTTTTGGCTGGAAGCAAACCTGTGAAAGATGTTGTAAAATCCATATGCCACGGCGATAATCACCGCCGTTACGGTTAGTGCATCCAGAAAAGCTGAAAGAAATGCACCCATTGCAGAGAACAGGAATGCAAGCATGATTTTGGAGCGTATTTTGGTAAGGACCTTGGAAAACAGGTACACAAGGCCTTCTTTCATAAAATAAATCCCGGCAACCATGAACATCAGAAGCAAAATAACCGGGAGGTTCATTTCAACTTCGTGATAGATCGTATACGGGTTAGTAAGCCCGAGCACAACGGCTTCGATCGCAAGAAGTCCACCTGCAGGGAGCGGATAACATTTTAGCGCCATTGCAAGAGTAAAGATAAATTCGACAATCAACACCCAACCGGTAACGTACTTACCGACGGTCAACATCAAAATAGGGTTCAACACCAGAAAAACGAGAATTGTTGCTTTGTACCACTCCGGGGCGTTACCCAAAAAATTAGCTTTGAACGCTTGTCCGAAACCCATCTGTTTTGTTTTTCCAATACCAGTCTGAGGATCCATATGATGCACCTCCTTAAGAAATCTATAAGGCCTAACAAATATTCACTATATCAAATGGCAACTCTCATGTTATCTAATTCACAAAAAAGGGAAAATATTCACCCCCAATTTATAGTGTCAGAATAATACAAGAAAAAGGGCAACAAAAAGGGGGGTAGCCTTATTAAAGGCTACCCCCCCCAGTATCCTAGTTCCTTGTGCCAACTTGGCACAACGCGTAGTGTGGCACTTTTCAGTTATTTTTATTTTATCAGATGGATAGTTATTTGTCTATAAAATTGCGGTTATTCTAAAATTAGTTATTCTGATAAATCTCATTATCGGAAGCAATTTAATTGTGGAAAGTGTGCCAAAGGAACCCCGTCCCCTTGGCACACTTTTGAGGGCTTCCCTATCCAGTAACCTTGGGCGTAGTCAACACCTATTCTTTTGAGGCACTCGAATATTGCTTTATTTTCCACGAACTCAGCTATTGTTTGCATCCCCATTAAATGGGCAACTTCGTTAATTGACGACACCATAGCGAAATCAACCTTATTGGAGGCTATGTTTTTAATAAACGTGCCATCAATTTTCAAATAATCTACCGCCAAATACTTTAAATAGCCAAATGAAGAAAGTCCGCTGCCGAAATCATCAAGAGCAAAACTGCATCCCAAACTTCTTAACTCCTGGATGAATTGATTGGCATTGGCGAAATTGGATACCGCCGAACTCTCAGTTATTTCAAAACACAGCACTTCGGGAGGTACGCCGTATAGCTTAAGCTCATCACATATAAAGCTTAAAAAGGATTTATTATTTAAAGATGCCCCTGAAATATTAATGTTAAATAACAAATCAGACCCACTCAGAAGTACCCCGACGTTTTCCCGGTACGTGGAAAGAAAATGATGGATTACCCAACGGTCTATGTTAAGCATCATGTTATATCTTTGGGCGGCAGGTAAAAAAGCACCTGGTAAAACGACATCCCCATTCTCATCGCGCATTCTAATCAGAACTTCATGCCAATCCCGATTGTTTTTTAGCTTCACCGGTATGATTGGTTGGTAATGTAAAAAGAACCTATCCTCATCGAAGGCCTTGGTAATTTTAGAAGTCCAGCTCATTTCGCCATGCCGCTCAGATATCTCCCGGTCCTCAATACGGAATAGCTGCACTCTATTGCCGCCCTTTTCTTTGGCCACGTAACACGCTCGATCAGCCGCGCTGAGTAGTAGTTCAACATCCGTGTTTTGCTTATTTATTTCCACTGCCCCAATACTGACTCCAACGTTAAACAACTTGTCCTGCCAGGCAAAACGAAAATTTAATATCTCATTGCAAAATCGTTCCGCTATATGCAGCCCGTCTGAAATGCTGGTATGACGTAACAGTACGCCAAATTCATCGCCGCCAAGCCGGGCGATTAAATCGTGCGACCGCATCTTTTGTTTCATCATCAGCGATAAATGTTCCAGTAACTGGTCACCGGCGTGATGCCCGCACATATCGTTGACAACCTTAAACTGGTCCAGATCCAGATAAAGAAAGGTGTGTCTCTCCTCATTGCCTTTTATATCCCGGGCCGCTTGATACAACTGTTTTTCCAAGTGATAGCGATTAGCCAGTCCGGTTAACATATCATAGTTGGCCTGATAGAACATGGTCTGCTCGGCCTTTTTCAAGTCGGTAATATCCCTGGCCGTACATACGATATATTTAACTTGGTTATCTTGAGTCTTAACCACCGAACAGCATAATAGAATGGGAATATCCAAGCCACCCCGCGTTTTTAGCACGGTTTCATAGTTTTTATATTCACCCGATGCAATTAGCTTACTTAACCACTCGCCTCGAAAAGGCACCTCTTTAACACTGGGGAAAATCATAGTCACCGGCTGATTAATCAGCTCATCCTTGGCAAAGCCCAGCAGCGTGGTGGTGGCTTCATTAACGGTTTGGATTTTGTTATCCGGGCTAACCACTATTAGGGCATCGGTCATGCTCGAAATGATATTGTCCACATAAGCCTTCGAAACCATCGTTTTATTAAGCTGGGAAGTCATGGTATTAAAAGAAGCCGCCAGTCTGCCTATTTCATCATTGGAGTTTATATCAACCATCCGGGTATTTTCGGTGCCTTGATGCCCAATTTCTCTTGTCGCCTGATGCAGTTTAAGGATCGGTTTGGTTATCCACAGGGAAAGCGCCAAGGCGATCAGGCACATGGCCACAATAAACAGGATTACGGCGATTGATGCCGTAAACTTGGACAGCATGGCTACTCTTTGCGTAATGCTGGCCACTGGTACATTTAACAGCACTGCCCCGACATATTGGTTGTCACTGGTGAATACCGGTAAAACAAAACCATAAACCTGGTCTTGCCCCCTGGTATACTCAACAACGGTATCTTTTTTACCTTTCAGGGCGGCAAGTACCTCTGGCCCATCTGTATTAACCTTTTTTTGATCAAGGTCACTATGAAACAACACTGTTCCATTTACATCGACAACCGCGGCATAATCAACACTGTTATTGTTACTGGTCACTTCAATACAAAGTTGGTCAAAACCGACTAAGTCCTCCAGCGGCAGACCATACGAGAGCAGCCTCTCCACCTGTATTTGCAAGCCCTTGCCGATGGCAAAGCTTTCCCCCTTCACCGCACTGGAAAACTCAGCCCGCAAAATATTGTTGCTCAGATAATAATTGATGCCGATGGTGATAGACAAAACTAAAAACAAAATTAGGAGTATCTTGTTCTGAATTTTATACAGCATCTATTTCTCCCAGGGAAAATTATTCAGCACTTTGGAGCATAAAAGGATATGACTATCAATTTTTAAGCCTAATGCTTTGGCCCTGGCCATATTTATCCCGGGCTGGCCTTTGGTGGTAGGCTCCATGGGAAAGCTGGACGGGCTCTTTCCTTCAACTAAAATGCCCCTGGCAATTTTCCCTGCCGCCAGGCCCTGTTCATACCCCGATACAGACATCACACATAAAGTTCCATAAGTGGCTCTATCGATCCAAAAGCTAAAATCCGGCAGCTGGCTGTTTTCCGCTGTCCATCTCAATACATCAGCGTAAGGTACATTATTACCATTGCTATCCTTGAAGTTAAAAATACCCACCAGACAGATTCCATCCACCTGGTCCTCGTAGGCTTTAATTTTACTTTGGTATTCGGCAAATGTTGTAATGGTATCCCAAACCGTAAATTCCAGTCCGGAAATATGATCAGCTTGCAATTGCATCCGCTTACGCACCGGTTCCCAAATGGGAGAATCATCAAAAACTACGGCAATTTTTTTGGCATCAGGCACAGTTTTTTTAAATAATGCCGCGCTTTCCTTAAAATGTTCAATTTCTAAAACTCCAGTTACGTTTTTGCTCGCTGTAAAGCCGTATGCCGCGGGGTCCTTGTTTACCCCGCTAAATACAAACGGTATACCGGTATTGAGATAATGTCCGGTAACGTATTGCTGCGCCTCGTCATCACTGGCATAGACAAGGTCCGGATGCCAGGCATCGATAAGCTCTCTGGCTTCCTGGCCTACTGCTTCCTTCCATTCTACTGCACTTTTGTTTTTGGCATCCATCTGAAAAACTTGATACTCGATGTCCAAATCCCGCACAGCTTCCTTAAATCCCTCAAGTTGTGTATCCGTCCACTCCCAAGGCGAATGGTAACTCATAATGTGTAATATTTTAAATTGCTGGGGTGGAATTTGTTCATCGCTATTGTTCGTTTGGTTCTGGAGAGCTGTTGGGGGATGATTAACGGCAGTTGTGTCCTTTATTGGCGCACAACCGCAAAGAGCCAATTCGACAACCAGGCAGAATAATATCAGTGCCCTGCTGCTTAAAAAAACGTAACCACCCTCTTTTTGTTTAAATTATTTTATTATTTAGTTATTTCGTTATTCAATAGGAGATAATAAAGAAAAGCACCAGACAAAAATGCCTGGCTTTTAGATTCCATGGTGTCAATATGGCGTTTCATTTACACAGAATCAGCCCTTTGGTCCATGGATTTACACCCTTTATTAAGGCAACATAATGACAGTTAAATTATACCATCGCGTTTTGTTTTATTCAACAAATTATTACAAGGGTAGCGCTTTTTTTCAACATCAGGCAAGGGGACAGGGACTTGTCTGGTGGAGCAACACCAGACAAGTCCCTGTCCCCTTGTCTGATTTACCGGAATAACAGAGGTTATTGTAAAAATCGTGGCGCAATTTGCACCAGGGGCGGATTTTGATATCGAAGGCTTTAATCACATCGTGCGCAAGAATGCCCATTTTTTTGCCTATCTTATGCTGGGGATATTGGTAATATATGCATTGAGGAGAAGTGGGGTATACGGTTACCGGAGCGTTGTTATAGCCTTAGGGGTTTGTGTTCTTTATGCTATATCGGATGAAGTCCATCAGTTATTCGTCCCCGGCCGAGGTGGATAGGTGCAGGATGTTATCATTGATAGCGCCGGGGCCAGTGTTGGGATTGGGGTGTATTGGGTAGTTAGTAGGTTGGTCAACATTCAAGTCGGGGACGGTTCTTGACTTGAATTTCCATCTCCCACTCTTCTTTTCGAATTTCGGACATATGCCGGGCGGCTGTCATATCGCCACGAAGCATGCCTCTAGCTGCCTTAATCGGGTCTTTGGGCATAGGCATAATTGCTATGTATCCATCTATTTCTGTAATTCTAATCGTTGAATTAGGTTCCAAGCCGTATTTTTTGCGTATTTCAACAGGTATTACGATTTGTCCTTTATGGCTTACATTTCCGGTTTTCATGTAGGCACCAACCTTATGTTTTATACTTTATAATAATAGATTACCTCTTTATGCGAGAAAGTAAAACAATTGTTTAAAATTTCCTACTGGCATTCAAGTCAAGAACCGTCCCCGACTTGAATGGGCGATGGTTTTGAAAAGGCGTTCACTTTCGGCGGCTTGCTGCCAGCTGAGGGGCTTTTTACTGTAGCTGGCCTCTAGAAACAGGCCGGTGAGCCGGCTGATCTCCGCGCCGGGATAGGGCTGCTTGGTGGTTGCCGTTTGCAGCCGCCGGGCATATTCCAACGGGGTTTCGTAGATTTGTCTGGGGCAGCCGGCGCGGCGGCCCAGGCGCAAAAAGGCTTCGTATGAGCGAAAGATTTTTTGGCCGGGGGTTTTGGCGGGCAACCACCTATTAAGGATGGTTTTTATTTTTTGCCGCAGCCCACCGGCCAGTGCTTTTAGGCGGGTAACCAAGGGCGCGAAAATTTTAAGCAGGCTGCAGACCAGTGTTATTAACCACCGCCACACCTGCAGCAGTGCTCGGAACGGGGAATACCGCTTTTGGGGCAGCCGCGGAACAGCACCCAGGCGGATTCTAAGCAGGCCCAGCAGCCCCCGCAGGATGGGGATTAGCAGCAGCAGCCCCAGGCCAATGATTATGTAGATAAACCAGGACGCCGGCTCCTGGACATTTTCCGCTCCCCCGGTAGGCATGGGCGGGGAGGCCATTTCCGGGAGCACGACGTTTGATTCCGGCAGTGGCGGAAACAGCATGTCCAGCAATTTGACCAGATAGGCCAGCAGGGCGAACAAAGCCCCCCGGGCGGCCTGAAGCACGCTGCGGATTTCGCCCAAAAATGCGGCGGCACAAAGGATGATGGCGGCCAGGGGCGGCACTAAAGCATGAAAAAGAACGATATCGTAACGGATTACGGAAGTTGCTGTAACTCCGGTTCCCTCTATTGCCAGGGTCAGGGCCAGGGCTAAAAACCAGCCGGCCACCAGGATGATCAGCAGCGGCCCGGCAAAGCCCATGTAGGTGAGCAGAAAAATAGCGGGTATCACCAGCACCAGGCTTGTTTCCACGGTTTTGATGCCGGTGGGCTGGGCGGCAGCTTTAATATCAGCGGTTTGAAAAACATAGTACGTCCCGATTAGCCAGGCCAGCAGCTGCCAGGCGGACGGGAAAAGATAGGCTGCCCGGGTTAACGAATGCGGGGGATTCCAAAACAGGTAATCGGCAATCATTACGCTGCCCAGCGCGGTAAGGCCGGTATAAAGCAGGTACAGCAGTAGATTGATGAGCACCAGCTTTAAAACCGTGGGGCCCGATGCAAGCAGGCTCCGGTTTATGGTAAAGCCCAGGACGGTAGGCAGCAGGGCCAGACAAAACAGGCCGGCCAGGCCGGTCCATAGGCCAGGGTAGGTGGCGTAGGTCATGTATGCAAACACCAGGTACCAGCTATAGCCGGTTACGCTTAGCAGCAAGGCCGCCCAACTCATTTTGTCTCCCTCCTTTGGACTTCGGGTTTATGTAAACCTACGGTTTAATGTCATACTGCCGGTATATGTCATTCTGAACGCAGTGAAGAATCTTGCTTTTAAAGCGGGCAGGGTAAGGTGCCAGGTGTTGCAAGTTGTAAGTTGCAAGTTGTAAGTTGCAAGTTGAAAAATATTTGATTTTCATCTTGCAACAAATTCAACTTGCAACACCTGGCACCAAGGCTCAGGGGGACAGGTTGAACAGCCGCACTCGGGATGAGGCTAGGTCGGCCAGACGCTGCGGGCTGTAAAATTGCGCCGGGGCGGCATTGTCTCGTTTGGTTTTGTATTCTTCGTCGTTCTCCCAACTGGCGGGCGGGTCATGGTAGCGCAGCAGGTAGATTAACGTATTGGCCGGGGCGGCCTGTATTTTTTCCCACAGCTTGTCCCTGGCTTCAGGGTAGGCCCGGCTGGTTTCATCAATGGCGGCACATATTTTAAGGATGCTTTGGGCCTGGCTGGTGCCCCCGGCAAAGTCCAAAACGGTAATCGGTCTGACCCTGTTCATATAGGCGCTGGTGTCGTCCGGCAGCGGGTTGTCTTTCTTTTTCTTCCACTGCAGCAGGGGCGCGTTGGTGTAAAATGCAGTCATCGCTCCCTGTTCCAGGTGGAAAAGGGCTATACCGGCGGCCAGGCTGATGGCTTCTTCCAGGTTGGGGTCTTCGAAGCGGGCTGCATCAAGCGCATAGGCGGGTTGGACGGGCACACACAAATCCAAAGCCACCAGGCAGAATTGGGAGTCTTTGCGCTGGTAGATGTTGGTTTTTAAACTGTTGGCCCGGGCTGTGGCGTACCAGTTAATGCTTTTGGGCGAGTCGGCCAGTTGGTAATCTCTTACCCCCTGGGCCTGGTAGCGATCCTCCAACCCGAAGTTGTCTTCCCGGTTGTTTTCTTGAAAGTCCAGCGCTTTATGGAGTTCCCCGGTGCTTTTCAGGCGCGGGAAAACGTACAGGTATTGTTCCCGGCCCACCTGATTCAGGCCGCGATACAGGCCCGAGGGGTCGCCCACAAATAGATGGGGCGGGGGCAGGTAGTAAATGCCTCTTAAGCGAGCCTGTACCTGCAGGCGCAGGGTAAATTCTTTTTTTTCGGGCAGCCAGGCGTAATGAACGGTGTAATAATTCCAGGCCGGGGCCAGTTGAAAAGTGGTGGCCGGGACGTCGCCGCTTTTGGATTCCCTGGTCATGGTTTGCGGGGTGTCGCCGGTGCAGGTAAGCCCGGCGGGCAGCAGGAAGCTGATGCCGCAGCGCACCAGGGGGAATAGCCAACCGTTTACAAATTTGAACTCCCGGGTGAGGGTTTCACCGGCAAAGATGCTTTCTTGGGCGGCCAGGCTGGTGCCGGTGGTAGACCGGCAGCTCATCAGCGTCCAGTAGTAGCTCCACATTAAATAGGAAAGAAAAAGGATCAGCAGCAAAAAAGGCAGCGGCATGCGGTAATAGACCGTCACCAGCGCGGCCGCGGCGGCCAGCAGTCGGACGGCAAGACTGGCCGCCGGGGTGGTACTGAGCACCCGGGTGTTTTTCATTGCTGGCGGTCCTTTGTTTGGCGTTCTTTTAGCGCCAGGGGGATGGTCGTCAGGAGTTGGTTTAAGAAGTCTTCGGCCTGCCAGCCTTTATATTTTTCGGCTTGCTTTAACTTTATCCGGTGGGCAAAGACCGGTAGGCATAATAGTTTGATGTCGTCGGGCAGGACGTAATCGCGCCCTTTTAAGAGGGCCAGGGCTTTGGCCGCTTTAACCATGCCGATGGAGGCCCGGGGGCTTAACGCCAGGGCTACCACCTCGCTTTGCCGGGTTGCTTCAACAAAATCCAAAATGTACTGCACCAGCGCCTCTTCCAAATGCACATGCTGAGTCATCTCCTGCACCTGTAAAACCTGCGCCCGGCTTAAAACCGGCGCCAAAGATGCCACGGGATCACCAAAGACGTGCTTTTGTAAAATTGTCGCTTCATCAGTCTTGGCGGGATAGCCGAGCTTAATGCGCAGCAGAAAGCGATCCTGCTGGGCCAGAGGCAGGGGGAAGGTGCCTTCGGATTCGACGGGGTTTTGGGTGGCCAGCACCAGGAAGGGCTGCTGCAGAGGGCGAGTCACGCCGTCGACGGTGACCTGTTTTTCTTCCATCGCCTCCAGCAGCGCCGACTGGGTACGGGGGGTGGTGCGGTTAATCTCGTCGGCCAGCAGCACATTGGTGAGCACCGGCCCGGGGCGGAATTCAAATTCGCCGGTTCTGGTGTTGTAAAAATTCATACCCGTTATATCGGAAGGCATCAGGTCGGGAGTGAACTGGATCCGTTTAAAATCGCAGCCCAGGGAGCGGGCCATAGTTTTGGCCAGGGTAGTTTTGCCGGTGCCCGGCAAATCCTCCAACAGGACATGCCCCCGGGCCAAAAAAGCCGTCAGCGCCAGTTCCACGGCCTCTTGTTTGCCGATGATGACAGACTCTATTTGGGTTTTAATTAGACTCATTAGACGAGATGCTTCATTAAACCCGTCCGCTGCGGGGTTTAGTACGGCCAAAAGGATAGTCCCCTTTCCGGTGTCAGCAGGTACAAAAATAGTCGAATAGTTAGTTCATTATAAAACAAACACCCGCGGTCGTTCAAGTTGTGTCAAGGGGACGATGTTTTTATTTTGTGGGAAATAGTGTTATTATTTAGCTAACATTGTTCTTAGGAGGTCAAACAAATGAGTATTAAGCTGGTCATCTTTTCTGATTACGCCTGACCATTTTGCTATATCGGCAAAGGTATTGCCGAAAAACTGAAGCAGGAATATGAGATAGAGGAAGAGTGGGTGGGCTATGAGCTGCACCCCGAAACGCCGCCTGAGGGCAAGCTGCTGCGGCAGATGTTTCCCAATTATGACCCGACGACGATGATTGTTAACCTGAACCGGGCCGGGGCGCCTTACGGCATCACGTTCAACCCGCTTGAGGTGGTGGCCAACACCCGACTGGCGCTGGAGGCCGGCGAGTTCGCCCGGGAGGCCGGGCTTTTTGAGCAGGCCCACGAACGCCTGTTACGGGCTTATTTCCAGGAGGGCGAGAACGTCGGCGAGAAGGAAACCCTGCTCAGACTGCTGGGCGAAATTGGCCTGGATCGGCAGGCGCTGGGAGAGGCCCTGGATAACGGCACTTATGCCACCCGGCTGCAGCAGGCCCGTGCACGGGCCCGGGAGCACGATGTTACGGCGCTGCCGACTTTTATTATAGAAGGTAAGGACAAAATTATAGGCGCCAAGCCCTATGAGGCTTTTAAACGGCTGCTGGATGCGCATGTATGAGAAAATTAAAACTGACCCGGGCCGCCTGGCAGAGAAAACCGCAAACCCAGGTGGTGCCGAATAAAAAAGCGCAGGGTAAAAAGTATGCCTGCCGTAAAGGCAAAGCAAGCATTCAAGTTGGGGACGGTTCTTGACTTGAATGCCCTTTAAAGGAGGCGCTCAGGAGATGAACATTTTAGTTACCGGCGGTGCCGGGTATATTGGCTCCCATACTTGTGTTGCTTTGCTTGAAGCGGGACATACGGTGATCGTGGCCGATAATCTTTGCAACAGCAGCGCCGAGACTTTGGAGCGAGTTAAACAGATTACCGGCCGGGAAATTACTTTTTACCAGATCGATGTGACCGATGCAGCAGCCACCAATACCATCTTTGCCAATCACTCGATTGACGGTGTCATCCATTTCGCCGGGCTTAAAGCGGTGGGCGAGTCGGTAGAAAAGCCATTGGTTTATTATTATAACAATATCGTCAGCACGATGGTTCTGGCCCAAGCATGTTTGAAATACGGCGTGCCACGGTTTGTATTCAGCTCATCGGCTACGGTTTATGGCGAGAATCAAGTCCCCTTTGTGGAAGACATGCCGCTTTTGCCATCCACCAACCCTTATGGTGAATCGAAAGCGATGAGTGAGCGGATTCTCACTGATATCGCCAAAGCAAATCCAGATTGGTCGGTGGCATTGCTGCGGTATTTCAACCCGGTGGGCGCCCATGAGAGCGGCTTGATTGGTGAAGCGCCTGCCGGTATCCCCAACAACCTGATGCCTTATATCACTCAGGTGGCTAAAGGCAAGCTGGATAAACTGCGGGTTTTTGGCAACGACTATCCCACGGTGGACGGTACAGGCGTGCGAGATTATATTCATGTACTGGATTTAGCCGAGGGGCATGTAACGGCATTGGCTAAGCTCACGGCAGGCGTACATATTTATAACCTGGGCACCGGTCATGGCGTTAGTGTATTGCAGTTGGTGCAGGCCTTTAAAGAGGCCAACGGCCTGGATTTGCCCTATGAAATAGCAGCCAGGCGGCCTGGCGATATCGCCGAGTGCTATGCCGATGCTTCCAAAGCCGAGAGGGACTGGGGTTGGACAGCCAAGCGAAATTTGGTAGCTATGTGCCGAGACGCCTGGCGCTTTGAAAAAAGTGTGTCAAGGGGACGGTTCCTCTGACACATTTTTTAAAGTGTGTCAGAGGAACCGTCCCCTTGACACACTTTAAAGTCAAGAACCGTCCCCGACTTGAACGAAACGGGCTAGTTTGATCATAATTAGGACTGTGAGTACACCTGCGGTATCAACCACAACATCTAGCAGGAGCGGGCTGCGGTCGGGTACTGTGGATTGGTATAGCTCATCTAAAAAGGCAAAGGCAATGGCTATCAGGCCGCTTTTTATAAACGGGTGCCTGATGTTTTTTATGCTTAGCAATAGTTTAAGCAGGAGAACGGCCAGGATTTGAAACTCGACAAAATGGCCAATTTTCCTGATTACCATGTTAAAGCAGCTGTAAGACTCGGCGGAGATGGGACTGTTTCCTCTTAACCAATCCGGTAACAGGTCGATTAGTTTATTAAGGATATTTAAAATTAAGTGGGTAATTTCGGTAGTAGAAATTGCTGGTATGGATGAGCCGAAAAACATAAGGGACATCCAAACAATGGTTACGGCGATTATCGTAATGGGTTTCATTGGCTTATTGGTCAACTCATTTCACATAAATATTCGCTGCTGTTATTTTATACCAGCAGTTGCAAGTCCTACAACGTTTAATTATGATTTCAGTGTCCCAATTATGGATGCTGGTCCTAAATTGATAAACCAAAGCATTCTTGTAATGCAAAATTATACGGAAAATGTTATAATTCAGTAAATGTGGTTGTAATTACTGCGAAAAGGGGGCTCGTGGTCATAATATAGTTTTTTTGCAGATTCCCTAATCGTTTAGTTAATTGCAAAGAACTTAAATACTGTTTGGAAGTAGCTCATTTTGGGTCAAGCCCTGCATAACTTGGATGTTTGGGTTGTCCTTATTTTGCAAGAGTTTGTTTTATTATTTTACGAAGGAGGTTGTGTTTTGCGCAAAAAATATTTGATGGTTATTGTTTTGGCTCTGGTACTTTCTGTTTCCGCCGCGGGGTTTGCTTCCGCTGCCGGTTTTTCCGATGTGCCGGACAACTACTGGGCTAAAGCCCAAATTGACAAATGGGTGGATCAGGGTTTAACTGGCGGTTATCAGGATGGTACATACAAGCCAGGCCAACAGATTAGCCGCGCGGAATTTGTGGCGCTGGTTAACCGGTCGTTTAGTATTCAAGGCAGTGGCAACGCAGCTGGTTTTACTGATGTAAAATCCACCGCTTGGTATTACGGTGAGGTGGACAAGGCCAATTATATGGCCGGGTACCAGGACGGCACTTTCGGACCGAATAAGTCTATCACTCGGCAGGAAGCAGCCGCCATTATAGCCAGGCTGATGAGCCTGAGCGTTCCCGAGCAGGATGTGCTGAGCGGGTTTAGTGATGGCGATAAAATTGCTCCCTGGGCTAAGGCCGCGGTTGGCGCGGTGGTCCAAAATAAAATAATGTCGGGTTACACCGACGGAAGCTACAAGCCGGGCAGCCCCATAACCAGGGCCGAGGCCGTGGTTACGTTGGACAGGGCTGTAGGTGGCACATCTACAACTACCGGCTCGGTGGTTTATGAAACCGCCGGCACTTACGGTCCCGAGCAGGGCGTAGAAGTGGTCGCCGGCAGTGTAACTATTAATGTACCGGGTGTAACGCTGCAGAATACGACCATTAGCGGTAACTTAATCTTGGGCGCGGGCATCGGCGATGGCGATGCTAACCTAGTTAACGTAACCGTGCGCGGCAAGACTATTGTCCGTGGCGGCGGCGAAAACAGCATTGTGTTTACGGACTGCGTAATTGGTGGGCTGGTAGTGGAAATTGACGAAGCCACAAAGACTGTGCGTATTGTGGCTGCCGGCAGCACTACGGTAGAAAATGCGGAACTGCGCGGCAACACCATCTTGGAAGGTTCTTATAATGAAGTTGCTATCCCCGCAGGCTACACTGTGCAACTAGTTGGTGATTTCGGCAATGTAACCATTACCGAACCCGCCACCGTTACGGTTGACGGCAGTGTCGAGAGCCTGTCGGTTTCCGTAGAAGCGGAAGGCACTCTTGTCACGATGAATGAGGAATCCTCCATTGGTACGCTTACATTAGATGGCGAAGCTGATGTTAAGGGTGAAGGGACTATTGAATCGGCAGTAATCAACGCCGACGGCTGCCTGATTGAGCAGGATCCTGAAGAAGTTGAGATAGCAGATGACATCTCGGCTACCGTGGATGGCGATAGAATCGGTGACGTTCCCGCCGGCGGCGGTGGCGGCGGTGGCGGTGTTACCCCGAGTGATAGCACACCGGCAGTGTTGCAGAGCGTTACAGTAACCAAAACTGACCCGTTGGGCTCCAGTCTGGCTGTTACCGGCAGCGGTTCCAACTGGACTGCTGCACAAGTGAACACTTGCGCAGGTTGCCCTGTAGGGAAAGTAACATTTACCTTCAACGAAACCGTTCAGAGAGATGTTGAGGGAGATATCGAACTTTATATCAATGACAGCGACCAGCAGGCTGGCAGCGCAATAAAAACCGTTTTAATGGGCTTATTCGGCGGGGGCGACACCAAGGTTATTGAATATACTATCGGCACGAGCTACGCGGATCTACATTGGGCAATGGATTTTGCCGCCGGTGAAGAAGTAACCAGCTTGAAGTTTGTGGTTAAGGATCTGGCCGGAAATAAAACTGACATTATCCTGAACATAACCAGACTGCCCGGTTAATTCTCCATCATGTGTGTCAAGGGGACGGTTCCTTTGACACACTTGGGATAGCTCCTGGCTTTTAATCCAATGACTAAAGGGACCGGCACCTCACTAAGAGGGAGCCGGTTCTTTTGTCGCAGGGGGTTGTCACGGGGACGGTTCCGTTGACATACGAAAAGCGCGTCTGTCACCGAAACCGTCCCCATGACAACCGTGGCAACCCTGAATTGTCGAAACAAAGTTATTTCTTACAATAGACAAAAAATGATTTAGTTGTTATGATAAATAATACCAATATTCAGACAAAAAGGTTTTAAGCAAAAAATGGAGTGTTACAATTTTGAACTTAGGCCAAATAATTAGAGATTTTAGGAAAGAAAGAGGTTTAACTTTAAACGAACTGGCGGATAAGATAGAAATTTCTACTTCTTATTTAAGTGCCCTGGAGAGAAACCTGCGTAAGCCTTCTATTCAGGTGTTGAGAAAGATTAGTGAAAAACTAAACCTGCCCGTTAATTTTCTCGTTGGCGCCCAGGATGATGTTTTTACGGGTAAAAAGCTTGTGTACATGCGGGAAAGCAGGGGGTTGAGCGTAGAAGATTTATCGGAAATATGCGATATCCCGGCAGGACAGTTAGTTAAATTTGAGGCAGGTTTGGAAACCCCCGATCTTGATGCTGTAAAAAAAATATCAGAAGGTTTAAATGTAACGATTAAATTTTTTCTTGATTTGAGTGAAAACAGCAACAGTATAGGTAAAAGAATAAAGAAAATCCGTTTGGACAGGGGTTTTACCGTCACGGAACTAGCAGAAAAGGTTAATGTAACCCCCGGTCTGATCAGTCAGATTGAAAACGGCCAAACCACCCCGGCGTTGGAAACTCTGCAAAACATTGCAAATAATTTGTACATCCCTTCCTCCTACCTGCTTATGGAAAATAAGGACGTGGAAGATCTACTTTCCACTTTAAACCCCGATGTAATTGAACTGCTGGGTGATCCAAATGTGCAAACTGTATTAAGGACGCTTAGAGGTTTCCAGAACAACGAGATCAAGTACATTATTAATTACATCGAATTTTTTCAAAAAAATAAGAATTATTTATTACCTTGACGATAAATGTGCTCGCATGATTTTTTAGGGGGTTGGCATAATGGATAATGCGATGAATATTGAAAACGAAATGTTAAACAAACTTAAAGAAGCGGTAATCTTTTTTGATGAAATTCAAATGGAAGAAACCATCAGACAATGGCTGGAAACCGGTTATGAACCTGCCATAGCTATTTTTAACGGGCTTGTGCCGGGCATGGAGGAAGTAGGTCGGCTCTATGAAGACCAGGTGTATTTTATCCCGGAAATGCTGTTGTGTGCTGATGTGCTATATAAAGGTCTGGAATTGTTACGGGTAAAAATTGATAAAAAAGAGGTTGCAGTTAAGGGCAAGGTTATTATTGGTGTAGTCAGCGGCGATATTCATGATATAGGGAAAAATATTGTTAAAATGATGCTGGAAATATCCGGTTTTAAAATATACGATCTTGGCAGAGATGTGCCGTTTGAGAAATTTATTCTTACAGCAGAAAAAGTAAATCCGGACATCATCTGTTTATCAACTATGATGACCACTACTATGTTTGAGATGAGAAAGATTATAAAAATTATCAAGGAACAAAACCCGGGGATTAAAGTATTAATCGGGGGTGCTCCGGTTACCGAAAAAGTTGCTCGCCGATGGGGCGCCAGTGGTTATGGGGAAGACGCCAATCATGCTTTAAAAGTGGCCATTAACCTTATGAATCAAATTAAGATAGAAACCGGATTTGGATAGTATTTAGTCAACTAATATGTTGATTTATTTTGGTTGGCTTGCTATAATGTAGCTAAATAGTCAGAACATTCATTTTTTTTACTCATTAGTTTAGTAATAGAAAAAACTTATTACACAAGTACACAGGGAGGTAACTATTTCATGAAAATTAAAATTATCTGCGGGTTTTTAGGTGCCGGCAAAACTACCTGTATCTGCAATATTTTGCAGAAAAAAGACGCTTTTAACGCAGTCCTGGTTAACGAGTTTGGGGATATTGGCATTGACGCCGAGTTAATCCAGCGCGGGGAGAACATTGATATGGTGGAATTGCCCAGCGGGTGTATTTGCTGTACCCTGGCCAATGATTTTGTGCAGGCGGTTACTGAAATTAGAACTAAAATCAACCCCGAAAGATTAATCATTGAGCCGTCAGGTCTTGCAGTGCCCTCGGGTATATTAGAGGCGCTGGAGCCGGTTCAGGAAAAGTTGGGTCTGGAAATTGAGGCCATTATTGGCATTGTCGATGCGGACAGGTTTTTACCCAATATACATAGTGGACTTTTTGGAGATTTTTATACCGACCAGTTGGCTAACTCGGACATTATCATGGTTAACAAGGTAGACCTAGTACCCCCCGCGACACTGAATGCAGTGGAACAGGAAATTAGAAAGTATAATGAATCGGCTATTATTATCCATGCGGTAAACTGCGAGGCGAATATACCGGAAGTCGAGAAAAAACAGGGTGAACACTTTTTGCACCTGCATTTTGACCATACCTTTGACTCTTTTGCTGTTACCAATAAAGACGCCGCTTATGTACAAAGTGAAGTCAGAGCTCTGCTTGATGAATTGAAGGATGGCCAGTACGGCAACATCTTGCGGGCAAAAGGGATATACAGCACGGGCTCGGTTTATGAAAATTTTGATTTCGTCGAGGGGAATGTTTCTTTTAGGCAAATGAAGGGCGGAGAAGAAAACAAGTTTATCTTCATTGGTAAGGACGTAAAGAGAAGTGACCTGGAAAAAAGGTTGGCTGAAATACAACATAAATAATACTTTGCTGCGTGGGGTGTGAAAATTGACAGTATATAAAATTGGTGATTTCAAGCGCGAAAAAGAACCATATTACCTGCCAACAGGAAGGGAAATAGAGTTATTTAATGCCGCGGCCGGTAAGAAACTGCCCGTTCTTTTGAAAGGTCCGACAGGCTGTGGGAAAACCAGGTTTCTGGAGTACATGGCCTTTAGACTTAAACGGCCGTTGATTACCATTGCCTGTCATGAAGATTTAACCACTTCTGACCTGGTGGGAAGATATCTGCTCAAGGGCGAGCAGACTGAATGGGTAGACGGGCCTTTAACAATTGCAGTAAAAAGAGGGGCTATTTTTTACCTGGATGAAGTAGTTGAGGCCCGCAAGGATACCATTGTGGTTATCCATCCATTAACCGACGACAGAAGGATCCTGCCCCTTGAAAAAAAAGGGGAGATGATTGAAGCGCCGGATGATTTTCTGCTGGTGGTTTCTTATAATCCGGGCTACCAGACTATTTTGAAGGATTTAAAACAAAGTACCAAGCAGCGGTTTGTGTCACTGGAATTCGATTTTCCGGCCCGGGAACAGGAAGTAGAAATTGTGATTAAAGAAACCGGTGTTGAGCAGCAGGTAGCGGAAAAACTGGTCGAATTGGCAGGCAAGATAAGGGGTTTAAAAAACAGGGGCCTGGAAGAAGGCGTAAGCACCAGGCTGTTGATATATGCTGCCGGTTTAATCAACCAAGGTGTTCCGTTGCGGGATGCCATCAAGGTTACGATGATTAATCCTCTAACGGATGATTTTTCCATCCAGAGAAGCTTGGAGGAAGTCACGGTTTCAATTTTTACTTAATTAAAGGGGTTGCAACGTGCCGTACAGCGATGGAATCGAAACAATTGATAGCTTAATTCAGGAGCATACCGGTTTTTTTGACCACCGGCTCAGGGAGTTGGTTGCGGAGTGTGCTATAACTCTTGCTAACACCAATTCCAAGGGCCTGGAGCCATTTAAGCAGTCCGTGGCTGTGCTTGCCCGGACCGGGGACAGGGGTTTTGCGCTTAGTTGGCTGCCGTTGACGATGGAGATTACCGGCGCACCGTGGGAAACATTGTGGAACTGGCTTAATTACAGCCCCACTGTGCAGGGCGTTTTAACACCGGAGGCCATGTTCAGCTGGGCGCAGTTTTATATATCAGCCTGCAGGTACAATCAAAATACTGGTAATTTAATTATTAAGCAAAGTAAAGACATCTTTGCTGGTGTTGATGAAACCAAGCAGCTTATGCTGCTGGAAAGTTGTCTGGAACTAAGTTTGGTAAGCTGGCCGGCCGCAATGGAGTTTTTTGGGGCCATACCTATGGCCACCAGGTACTTACCGGGTAGTGCTATAAAGGACTGGTATGATGAGGGATTTCATTTTGCCCGCCGAGATACCAGGTTAGGCGAAGCTTACTTCAAATCGGGTGCCATATGGCCGCAATGTTCATTTGAAGTTTTCGGCAGTTTAATAACCAGGGGAAAAAGGCTGTTGGCCCTGGATATTGAATTGGCCATAGTATTTTTTAATACCGTACCCAGCTTGGTGCAAAAATTGGGTGCCCGTATCTCTAAGCGACTGCTGCCGGAGTGGAGTCGCTGGATAGAAGGACTGTATCCGGTTGATGCAACTGTGGCGCTGGAATATGCCAGAGCAAGCGGCCGGGTTTTGCCGCTGATTAAAGGAAAAGGCCTTGCCTCATGGTCCGGTGCGGTGCTTCGTCTGGCCGGGGTAAGTAAAAAGGCGGCCTTGGCGTTTGCTGCATCCGGTGACCGGATATTTGACGAATTAAACATTGAGGAATTCCAGGACTGGTTTGCCTGGGTTTGGGCCGAGCACTGCGGGCAAGAAGACCGGCTTGCTGAAAATGTTGCCTTGCAGACCAGGGAAAGCAGGAAACAACTGGTTTCCTTTCGGCGGGGCATTGACCTGGATGATGTTGTTAAGAGCCTGACCCTTTATGCGGTTGCTTTTTTTAACCGGGAAATTATTATTAAGTCTTCGGCCTTGCTGCCCCGGGAGGTTATCGGAAGGGGATCTGGTTCGTCGACCGGCGACGGCAAACGGGTTTACTTGCCGCGGTTTATCAGCGTCTATCCAACAGCGGGAGAGAACCTAAGCATTTATAAGTCGTTGTTGATCCACGAGGTAGCTCATTTAATTGGGGGTACTTATGCCATAGAGCCACAAATGTTGGCTGATACTGCCGGTGAATTTAATTTATCGACAGAATACGCAGAAATTTCTGAATATCACCTTTATTTTTCACTCTTTGAAAACTACAGCTTAATCCTGCACTTGTTCGAGTTGATTGAAGATGCCCGGGTGAAAAAATTATTGCTTATGTCCTACCCTGGCCTGGAAAGGGAGTTATTATCCCGGGATTCTGTGGATGAAGAAGCAAATGGCGGCAGTTTGTTAAGCAACGCGGCCGGAGCAGTGGCCGCGGCAACCTTGGGCGATGGTCAAATTACCGATGCCGGTACGGGATATTTTGAACAAACCTTTGCGGTTTTTTGGCAGTCAGTTGTTGCCGGAGAGGCTTGTGTGGCCGACAGTCTGCATTTGGCTACCAGGTGGTATTTGTATATCGGGGAGCATAGCCAGGATATCAAGGCCATCAGGGATTTTGGTCGGTTAACCGCCAGAAGCGGTTTGAGCCCCATACTGCTGGCTGTATCTCGGTCGGTGGAACGAAAATGTTCTGAGATGGGTTACGGGAGCGGTAAGTACTACGGCCAGGCGGTTATTAAGGCCCTTCCCGGTGAGCTTGACAAGGAACCGTATATTGAATATTTAACCGGTCTAATAGCGGATTTTGTCCAGGAAGAAAACGATTCTTGCCGGGCTATGGCGGACTACGACGAGTGGGATTGCAACCAGGGGGGATATAAACCGGACTGGGTCAGGGTAAGGGAGTTTACATTGCGACCCAGCTCGGCTGCTTTTGTACGGGAGACGCTTGAGCATCACTACGGTCTGGTGTCGTCATTAAAAAGATACTTTGCCCTGTTAAGGCCGGATCGTTTCATGCGTTTTCGACGCCAGGAGGACGGTGACCAGGTTGATTTGGATGCTATGGTGGAAGCCTGGGTGGATAACAAAAGAGGCGTTATGGTAACGGGCGGATTTTATACCAGGATTGACAAACGCATCCGGGATGTAGCGGTTGCATTCTTAATCGATTTAAGCAATTCCACCGACCAGGTGCTGGACAGCGGCAAGACGATACTGGATGTGGAAAAAGAATCGGTGATTATTATGGCGGAAGCGCTGGAAGTATTGGGTGATAAGTACGCGATTTACGGTTTTAACAGTGAGGGCAGAGACCGAGTCAATTTTTACGTGGTCAAAGAATTTGATGAAGTCCACGGTGATGTAACCAAGCAGCGATTTGGCGGGTTTAAGAGCAGCGGGCAGACTCGTTTGGGGGCAGCGGTAAGGCATGCCATTAGTAAACTGGAGAGCATTGAAGCTTCGGTGCGGCTTCTTATATTGCTTAGTGATGGAAGGCCATACGATTTTGATTATTGTGCTGAGCCAGAAAATACTGATTTTAAGTCCTGGCTGCAGCGGGACGAACTGCTTTATGCCCAGGAAGACACCCGGATGGCCATAAGCGAGGCCAAAATGAAGCTGATTACCCCGTTTTGTATTACCGTAGACCGTAAGGGTAAGGAATACCTGGAAAAGATAATGGGGTCGGTGGGTTATATCGTTATTGACAATATTGAACTGCTTCCGGTTAAGCTGCCGGAGTTGTATAAGAAGCTGACTGTTTAACAGAACCAACTAACCAACTATCTACTGAATTCATGAGGAGGTAACTATGACACAGACCAAGTTTGAAAAATACGCCGAGGTTAAAGAATGTGCCCTGGTATTGGGGGCTTACAGGGCGGAGTTGATGCCGGCCAATCAGATAGTTGTTGATGAACGGGTAAGGCTGAAGTGCCAAATTCCCTTTTGCCCAAACTATGGGAACAATTTGCGCTGCCCACCCAATACCATGACGGTGGCCGAGTTTAGAACCGTTTTAGCCAAATACTCCTGCGCGCTGGTGATTCAGGTTGTCTCTGACGGGATAGAAGAAAAAAAACTGGCCGAGACCGAAAGAAGAGCGCAGCTGATGCTGGGTGAGCTGGAGAAAAAAGCCCTCGGGTTGGGATTTTATTTTTCGACTGGTCTTGGGGCATCCAATTGTCGCATTTGTGAAGAGTGTGTCGGGGCTCGATCCGGCTTACCCTGCCGAAACCCGACGCAGGCGCGCCCCAGCGCGGAAGCAATGGGGATTGACGTCATCAAAACAGCCGGGGAAGCAGGTTTGCCCTTTGGCCTTGATAATCCTAAGGAGGTGATTTATACAGGGATTCTGTTACTGGATTGAAGATGGATGCGGGTTGTTTAAAGTTAACTTACCAAGGTTTTAATTTTAAGCAGGGGACTGAATTTTAAGCAGGGGAGGTATAAGAATGGCTTCTTTATTTCAAGGCCAACAAATGACCGGACTGGAAAGGACAGCCGCTGCCCTAAGCAGACAGAAGCCGGACCGGGTACCGGTGTGCACACTGTTTAACGGTGCATCACGGCGGGTATTGGGTGTTGATTATCCCAAATGGTCCACCGATGCGGAAGAATGTGCGGAGTCCTTTATCCAGGCGCAAAAAATTATTGGGGACGACTGCTTAACGCTGCTGATCGACCTGTCCGTAGAGTGCGCCGACTGGGGCCAGGAAGTGGTATACCCCGTCAATAGTACCGCGTACACCCAGACTTATAACCCCGTAATTAAAGGTAGAGACGATTATTACAAAATAGAGAGAATCAACCCCCGTGAAACACCAAGGATGAGCATGGTTTTAAAAGTTATCGACATTCTGTCCAAGAGAATTGGTAAGGAAGTTGCCATCTGCGCCTTTATTTACGGCCCGCTGGGCGTGCTTTCCCAACTGAGGGGTCATGAGCAGGTCTTCATGGATTGCTTGAAGCACCCCGAAGCCGTAATGCACGCCGAAGACGTGATTGCCGATGTTTTATGCGACTACGCCAAGGCGATGGCGGAAGCCGGGGCCCACGCCCTGATGCAGGACACCCTATATGCTTCGCAGAGCATTATGAGAAAGAAAATGTGGGAAAAGATTGAAGCACCGTACGCCAAAAAGGTTATGGATACCATGCGGTCCACCGGTTTGCCGGTGCTGCTGCACAACTGCGGTAACGGTATTTACTTTGACGCCCAGCAGAAATGGCTCGATCCCGTAGGCATATCCCACGCTTACCCGGCCGACGACTGCAAAAACTGGGAAGAGCACGCCGCCAAGTGGGGCAACCAGATCGTTACCGTTGGTTACCTGACGCCCTCGGAACTGGCGCTTGCTTATACTTACGAAGATACCCTGGAGGCGGCCAGGAAGTGCATTGAAACATTTAAGGACTGCAACGGCGGCTTTATTCTGGCTCCCGGCTGCGAGTATCCGCCCAATGGTACGGTGCTTAATGCTATGGCCATTGTAGAAGCGGCTAAAACATATGGGGTATACAAATAAAACCTGCTGATGGGGCTTGATATTAAAAAACAACTGAAAGGGGATGCTTCATTTGACACCAGAAAGGGAACAGGAATTACTGAAAGCGTTAGCGGACGGCGTAGTTAACTTTGAGGAGGAAGCCGTTGTTGCCACTGTCAATACAGCCCTGGAAGAAGGGATTGATCCTCATAAAGCCGTGTTCGACGGTTTGGTGGTCGGGATGCAAGAATGCGGTCGGCTGTACGAAGAGCAGGAATACTTCGTGCCTGAACTGCTAATGTGCGCTGATGCCATGTATGCCGGATTAGGCATCCTTCGCCCCCTGCTTAAGGGTGACGAAAGCAAATCCAGAGTCAAGGGTCAGGTAGTTATGGGCGTGGTGCAGGGTGACGTGCACGACATTGGTAAAAACATCGTCAAGATGATGTTTGACGCCGCTGGATTTACAGTGCACGACTTGGGCCGGGACGTACCCCTGGAGAACTTCGTGGAAGAACAACTCAAAACCGAGTCTGAAATCGTGGCCCTGTCTGCTATGATGACCACCACAATGGTGGGCATGAAAGACATCATCAAGCAGATTAAAGAGAAAAACCCCAAGGCCAAAATCATGATTGGCGGCGCGCCGGTGACCGAGGAAATCGCCAACAAGTGGGGCGCCGACGGCTACGCCCCCAACGCCAGCAACGCTTTGCAGGATGCCATTAACATGGTAGCTTCACTGAAAGATATTTAGACCTAAACCGTTGACAGTATTATGTCATTCTGAACGAAGTGAAGAATCTAAGATCCTTCGCTAACGCTCAGGATGACACAGGATAGTTAAGTTTAAGACAATCAAAAACTATTTTACGGGTATGATAATTTTTCGTCCCTGCCCCTGCAATGGGGCAGGGACAGTTTGCAGCGGATGAAACATAATCACGCGTTCGGAGGAGAGGATCGTAAGTATGAATGAATACCAGGTAATCTTTCAACCATCCGGAAGAAGGAGCCGGGTTCAAGAGGGTAAAACAATCCTCGAAGCATCCCGGGAGTTGGGAGTAGACATTGAAAACGTCTGCGGCGGAGCCAAAAAGTGTGGCAAGTGTATGGTTAAATTAGAAGAAGGCTTTTTCGAAAAGTTTAATATAGATTCCCAGGCATCACACCTTTCTCCCTTCCAGGCCGAAGAAGAGTCGCCTTTTATGACCGAAGAAATGATCAAGGACAATTACCGCCTGGCCTGCATCGCTAAGATTCAGGGCGATGTGCTGGTTTTCGTGCCGGAGGAAAGCCGCGGCACAAAACAAGTTTGTTTGGAGATAGGCAAAGAAGGACGGATCTTTAACCTGGATCCGGCGGTCAGCAAATATTACATTGAATTGGAACCCGCCACCCTGGATGACCATCATGGTGACTACGAACGGCTGCGGGAAGCGCTGCACCAAAAATATGATTTGCCCGCCGATCTGGGCATCGACTACTTCTGCCTGCTGCAGTTACCCAATGTTATCAGGGATGGTAACTGGTGTGTCACTGCCACCGTCTGGGATGACCAGGAGATTATCCATGTTGAGCCCGACCTGGTGGATAGCGTGCTGGGCCTGGCCGTGGATATCGGCACCACATCGGTGGCTGCTTATCTTTGCGACCTGAGAACGGGTGAGACCCTGGTGCGCGACTCCATGATGAACCCGCAGGTTCGGTATGGTGAAGATGTCCTGTCACGCATCACTTACCACATGATGAACGACGACGGGCTGGAAAAGATGCATAAGGCCATCATCAAGGGCTTAAACACCCTGGCTGATCGGATGACTAAGCAAATTGAGAAGCAGCCCACGGATATTATGGAAATGACCCTTGTTTTCAATACTGTGATGCAGCATATTGCCCTGAACATTGACCCTAAATTTGTGGGGCGGTCACCTTTTACCGCCGGGGTAAAAAGCTCGCTGAACCTGAAGGCACGGGATTTGGGCATTAAAGTGAACAAAAGCGCTTACGTCCATACCCTGCCGGTGGAGGCCGGGTTTGTCGGGCCGGACAATGTAAGCGTACTAATTGCTGAAGAACCCTACAAACAAACCGAAGAGGTTCGGCTGATTATCGATATCGGCACCAATGGGGAAATTGACGTGGGTAACGGCAGTAGATTAATGTGCACCTCTTGCGCCACCGGACCGGCTTTGGAAGGTGCCCAGATTAAGTTTGGCATGCGGGCCGCCCCCGGAGCCATTGAAAGAATTCGCATTGACCCGGAAACTCTGGAACCTACCTATAAGGTGATCGGGATGGAAGAATGGTACCCGCAGGTGCAAAAAACAGACTCTAAAGGGATCTGTGGTTCGGCTATTATCGATGTGATTGCCGAGCTGTTCAAGTCGGCCATCATTAACAAGTCGGGCCGGTTTAACATTAAACAACTGGAAGGCCAATTCCCCCGGGTGCGCCGGGGTGAAGACGGTAAACCGGAATACGTGGTGGCTTGGGCCCAGGAAACATCCATCGGTAAGGATATTGTAGTTACCCAGGGTGACGTCCGGGCGGTGCAGCTGGCCAAGTCGGCGTTGTACTGCGGTGCGGAGTACCTGATGGAGAAGTACGGGGTGGCTGCATTGGACAGCGTTACTCTGGCTGGTGCTTTCGGCAGCTTTATTGACAAGGAAAGTGCCCTGGTAATGGGCATGTTCCCGGACTGCGACCTGGAGAAAGTGCAGGCCGTAGGTAATGCAGCCGGTGACGGCGCCAAGCTGGCGCTGCTGGATCGGGGCAAGCGCAGGGAAGCCCAGGAAATTGCGCAAAGTGTTGAGTTCGTGGAAACAGCTGTGGAATCGGATTTCCAGGATCGGTTTGCGTTGGCGATGGCCTTCCCGCATGCTAAACATAAGTTCCCAAGTATTCAAAACATCTTGGATCAGATACCCAAGAGGTAATGTCCCCAACTGATGAAAGGAGTTAACTAAAATGCTTACTTTATCCGGTGAACAAAAAGTTTTTTCGTTGGGTAATTGGAAAATTGGCGGGCAGCCGGGCAACAACCCGCCGCTATTAATTGCCTCGATGTTTCATAACGGGGATAAGATTATGGAAAGCAGGAAAGAGAGAAAGTTTGACCGCCAGAAAGCCACGGAATATGTAAAGAAAATGGAAGAGCTCTCCGACCAGACCGGAGTGCCCGCGCTGGTGGCGCTGGTGGCCACTTCGGCGGCCGAAATGAAAGAATACGTTGATTTTTATACCAGTATTAGCGACCGGCCCTTTGGTATTGATATGTGGGTGGAAAAGGCCCGTTTGGAAGCTGCCGAATACTGCTGCCAAAAAGGGCTGCAGGATAGATTACTATATAACAGTATTACTCCCTGGGACAAAGATATCCCGGGACAGGTTAAAACACTGACTGAACTGGGGATTAAGCACGTCGTGCTGCAGGCTTACAATCAGGAAGACCCCTCACCCAAAGGGCGGGTCAGCGGGCTGCAAAAGATGTTGGAGCAGATTGGCGAGCACAAGTTTGAAACGGTGCTGGTCGACACTTCGGTGATGAACCTGCCGTCCACTTCCTTCTCCTGCATCGCCAGTAAAATGGTGAAGGAAGAGTTCGGGTATCCCTGTGGGGTCGCCTCTTCCAACGGGACCTACATGTGGAAAGAAGCCAAGGAAATGTGGGGTTCCGATGGCTTTACCGCGATGAACGCCACCACCCAGGGCCTGGCCGCTTTCTTCTGGTCCGATTTACTATTCAGCGGGCCAATCATTAATCTGACCAAGATTATTCCGGCTGTGGCCACTGCCAGTATGATGCTGGCGACTATGGTTTACGACGAAACCGGTAAACTACCGGATAACGAAAACCACCCGCTTTATAAATTCTTTGGCGACTTTGCCAAGCAGTTATCCGGATAATTAAAGGAGGTATTATTAAATGCCCGTAATCAGTCCGGAAATGAAAAAAATGGTTGAGCAAAATCAGTGTTTTATCGCCACGGCGGATCAGGCTGGCAATCCCAGCGTGGCCCCGAAGGGATCTACCCGGGTAATCAGCGACAATATCATTGCTTTTGCCGAAATCGTTGGTAGAAGAACATATCGTAACATTCTGGAAAACCCCCGGGCAGCTATTGTGGTTGCCGATCGGGAAACGCTCAGCGGTTACAGGTTTTTCGGGAAAGTAGAGCTGGTTACCAGCGGGCCAATTTATGATCTGTATGTAGAAAGCCTTAACCGGATGAACATGCCCAATCCTATTGCGGTAGTGCAAATTCTGGTCGATGAAATTTATGATATGTCGGTTAAAAACCCCGGCGGCAGAATTGAGTAATAAGGAGATGATCCAGTGACATCAAAAGAGAGAGTACTGAGCATATTTGCCAATAAAGACGCTGATCGAATGGCCTGTTTTAGTGGTATGGGTAGTGTATTGACGGCCAGCCTGGATGAATACGGATACAAATTCCCCACTGTGCACGGGGATGCGGTTAAAATGGCCAACACTGCGGCTTTCACTTACAAAGCAACCGGTATGGAAAGCGTTATTGTGCCCTACGATATGTGTGTGGATGCCGAAGCGCTGGGCTGCGTTATGAATGCCTACGAGAACGTAAACCAGCTGCTGTACCCCACTATTAAAGAAAAAATTATCCATAACGAAGAGGAAATGACTACCATAGCGATTCCCGACAAGATTTGGGAAAGGGGTCGCTACCCGGTGGTTACCGAAGCCTTGAGTTTATTGAAAAAAGATGTGGGTAACGAGGTTCCGGTAGTGGCCTGGCTTTTGGGACCCTTCACAATGGCTGGTCAGTTAATGGATTTGAACGACCTGTTTAAGCTGGTATTTAAAAAACCAGACCTGGTAAACGGCATGTTATCCGTGCTTACCGACCTGATTATAACTATGGCGGCCAAATATCGCGAAGCAGGCGCCGATATTATTTGTATCCGTGAGATGGGTGCCACCACCGATGTTCTGAGCCCCCGGAACTTCAAGCAGGTAATCGATCCGCACCTGGGCCGTATTTTTGCGAATATCGGTTCGCCTAACTTCCTGCATATCTGCGGCAGCACTAATATTGTGATGAAAAATATGCAGGCCAGCGGTGCAGACGCCCTGAGCGTGGAAATCAAGAACAACCTGGCTAAGAGCCGTGAAGATATTGGCTATGAGCCTTTACTGTTCGGCAACATCGACGCGTATAGCGTTTTGGTTTTGGGTACCCCGGAAGTTGTGGAGAAAGCGACAATTGAAGCTATGGAAGGCAGTGTGGACTCGGTATTGCCCAGTTGTGATATCTGGCCTGAAGCGCCTGTGGCCAACGTAAAGGCGATGGTTGATACCGTTAAGCAGTATGGAGCTGAGAAGTGGGCTAGAAAGAACAAATAATAAATTTCCCTCCCTATCACATGCGGTTTTGGGGCTTGTCCCCCAGGGTTAAGCCCCAAAACCAACATTTTTTAATATCCGGCTAAGTAGTATAATAAAAAAACAAAAGATTTTTATTTATTTGGCACTTTATGTCATAATAGAGATGATCCTAATTAATGGTGTGATGGGGGAGGAGAACCCGTAAATGGCTAAGGCCAAAGTTTTTGCCGGAGCATGTGGTTTTACGGTAGTAGTAAAAGTGCAAAAAATTTCTAAAATGAAGGTTAAGGTTGAGATAATTAGTGCCTGCCAGGACGTCCGGATGTTGAATGAGGATTTGACGGAGGTGGATTGCTCAAAGGGCGTTTTCGGCAACATGGTGGAATCTTATATCTACAAAGCGGCCAGTAAAAGGCTGCACAACTCGGACTGTCCGGTACCCTGTGCCATTATCAAAGCCATCCAGGTTGAATTGGGTGGCGCATTACCCAGAGACGTCACGATTAATATATCGGAATAAATATAGAATGAGTTACTCAGTGGTTATTTATACTTTGGCTTGTCGGGGAGTAGAGCGAAAGACTCTAAGGAGGCAAGCGGATGGCTGATGTTGAGATTATGTCCGGGATATGCGGTTTTACAACCAAAGTAAAAGCAACCAGAATTAATAAACGCCAAGTAGAGGTAAGTATTGCAACAGATTGTCCAAATATAAAAAAAATTACGACAAATTTAATCACTGTTGACCCGTACAAAGAGCTTTTTTGCAAAATGCACGAAACTCAGACGTATAAGACCTTGTGTGAAGGTGTGGCACACCCGGCCTGCCTGGTACCGGCCGGGGTTTTAAAAAGCATAGAGGTGGTAACCGAATTAGCACTGCCCAAGGATTGCCACTTAAGTATAAAACCATGACTGGAACCGCTGGACGCTCAATGATTAAGATGTTGTGTTGCTCGATTGTTAAGCGAGAGATTGATTTTTTAGTGCGTAAGCATGGCTTGGATGTTGATTTAAAGTATATTGATTGCGCCCTGCATGTTTACCCTGACCGGCTAAGCACGGAAATTAAAGCGCACCTGAATGAACCGGGTCAGGTTATAGTTTACGGCAATAAATGTTTTACCGATATTGAGCAGGTGGCCGAAGCCAGCCAGGCGGTACTGATCGGAGCCGAAAATTGTGTGGAAATGGTCTTGGGTCCAGAGATTTCGGGCCAGGATCAATATAGAAAATCATTTTTTCTTACTGCCGGGTGGTTTGAAAACTGGGATAAAATAGTTAAAAAAACGCTGCAGTGGGACAGAGTTTCAGCCCGGTTGAATTTTGGCTGCTGTGACCAGATGCTGATTATTGATACTGGCTTAATCGATATGCCTGAACTGGACATATTGGAGATATTTGATTATTCCGGGTTGCCGGTGGTTTGTTACGAAACCGGGTTGGATTATTTGGAGGGCCTTTTACTTTCGGCACTAAAGAAAGCTACTCTTGAAAGCAAATTCCCCGGTGCGTAAAAAACAGGTTTGCAATATGGGGGTTGTTTAATGGCTGATGAGCAAAAAAATGTGGGACAAAAAAATGGCCATAATTGCTGAGGGCTGATCGTTAAGGGTGTTGTTCAACATCCCAAAGAAAGCAAAAAAGATTGTCTGTTATGCGGCGGTAAGCTGGACTACTCTGAATACGGCCGGGAATTAAGCTGCATCTACTGCGGTAAGAGTGAAGTGGGATACGTATTTTGCAGCCAGGGACATTTTGTATGTGATCAATGCCATGGTAAAAGGTACTTTGGTGTTATTACCGATATGCTGCTGACGGCGCAAAATACAGATCCGGTGCTGATTGCCGAAGGCATTATCCAGGACACCGACATCCCCATGCTGGGCTGTGAACATGCCTGGATAGCATCAGGTGCGCTGCTGGCGGCCATCAAGAGCACCGGTAAGATTAAAATCACCGGGGAACAAATTACCGAAGCATTGAATCGGACCAGGAAACAGGCGATTAGCGCTTACTGCGGTTTGACCGGTGTTTGTGGTGTGGCCCCGGCTATCGGTGCCGCTTTTTCAGTAATTTTAGGGGCCGGGTGCCCGAAGGACGAGGAAACTGCGGTGACCATGCACGTGGTATCCCGGGTAGTTAATGCTATTGCCAATGAAACCGGGCCGTGCTGCTGCAAAAATTTTGTCCGTACCGCCCTGGGATTAAGCAGGCAGTTGTGTGAAGATTACTTGCAGGTTGAGCTTTCTGTCGGCAGTGTTATTTTGTGCCGGGATAGCCAACGCCATCCCCACGGCTGCAGGGAGACCAAATGCAAATACTATAACGCCCAATGTTATTGAATCGATTCTGAACGTTTAAAGTATTTTCTTAGTAGTATTTTCAGGGTAATGAAAAGTTAAAGGCTTACTTGGCAGGGCCTTTAACCTCCTTCGCAAGATAAAGCATCTATGGAAAGGGTAAATCCTTTCCAGGTACGTGGGCTGGTTTCAACTAAACCACCCACCTACCGGCCTTTTTAAACTAGGGGGTAACCCATGACAGCTCGCAAACAATATCGCATGCTTGGCATCTATGCATTTTTAGTGACCTCATTGGCCCTACCCGATGCCGCCTACGCCATGCATATAATGGAAGGTTTTCTTCCCCGCCAGTGGTGCTTGTTGTGGATTATAATCACGCTGCCGTTCTTTATTATCGGTCTCAGGTCGATTAGGAGAACCGTTACTCTAAATCCCAGGCTTAAAATGCTGTTGGCCTTTGCCGGAGCATTTGCGTTTGCTCTGTCGGCACTAAAAATCCCTTCGGTCACCGGTAGTTGTTCCCATCCAACGGGGGTGGGCTTGGGAGCGATCCTTTTTGGCCCTGCCGCCATGTCGGTGCTGGGCAGCATCGTGCTTATATTTCAGGCGCTCTTGCTGGCTCACGGGGGCATTACCACCATCGGGGCTAACGCTTTTTCTATGGCTGTAGTCGGCCCGTTTATTGCCTACGGGGTATACAAGGGAGCAATGCGTCTAAATCTGCCGCGCTGGCTGGCTGTTTTTGGGGCGGCCATGTTAGGCAATTTGACCACTTATATTACTACATCGTTGCAGTTGGCCCTTGCCTTTCCGGATGTAAACGGGGGTATAGCCTTATCGTTCGCCAAATTTACCACTATATTTGCCTTTACCCAGGTGCCCCTGGCCATAAGTGAAGGGTTGTTAACTTTGCTGATCTTCAATTTAATCTATACATATAGTAAGGATGATTTAATTCAGCTGTCCGTGATTCCCCAAGAGGTGAGTACGCATGAGCAAGAATCAGTTTAATTATGTAAACTTATTGCTGATTATGCTGGTTGTTTTAATCACTGTATTTCCGCTTGTCTATGTTAAAGGAGCTGATTTCGGCGGTGCCGACGGCAAAGCACAGGAAGCAATTATTGAACTGCATCCTGAATATAAGCCTTGGTTTAACAACATATGGGAGACTCCCAGCGGTGAAGTGGAGAGTTTACTTTTTACCTTGCAAGGGGCTATGGGGGCGGGTTTTGTCTGTTATTATTTGGGCTACCTGAGAGGCAAAAAAAGTCAAAAGGAGTGTAAACCAGATGCTCCTAATTGACCATTACGCTTATAACAATAAGCTGGTGTCCGTGCATCCCGGGGAAAAATGCCTGTTTTTTGCTTTGACTATCTCCCTGTGCCTGTCCATTACCAGTGTGGTTGCCTCACTGGCCGTTATTGGGCTGATGGCGGGGGCCATAGTGTTATTGGCCGGTGTCCCGTGGAGGTTTTACCTTAAGCTGATGCTGCTGCCGGGAGCGTTTTTAATAGTGGGTGTAATTACTTTAATGCTCACCCTGACCAGGGAACAACAAGGTTTGATCTGGTTTACCGGTTTGGGGCCGTATGCCCTGGGTTTTACCAGTCATAGTCTTGACGCGGGGGTTAATCTGTTCCTGCGTTCGCTGGGTTCGGTTTCGTGTTTGTATTTTTTATCTCTGACAACACCAATGTCAGAGATAGTATCAGTGTTGAGAAAACTACGTGTGCCTGCCTTGGTGGTGGAATTAACCACCTTTATTTACCGGTTTATCTTTGTACTGCTGGAGGTGGCGGGTAAAGTATATGTGGCCCAGTCCTGCCGTCTGGGTTACAAAAACTTGTCCACCGGATTTAACTCTTTGGGCCGGCTGGTGGTTTCTATGTTCCTTAATTCGTACGTCAATTCGCAAAATGTATATAATGCTCTAGTTGCCCGTTGTTACACCGGAAACCTGCCGGGTGTTGAAGATAACCGCAGTTTTTCCAGGCGCAACGTGCTGCTTATTCTGGCCGTTGATGGCCTGTTGGCAACCGGTTCCCTGTATGCGGGAGGAATACTATGACAAATATTATCGAAGCCAGGGGTCTTGTCTACATCTACCCCAATGGCACCAGTGCTCTTAATAACCTGTCATTAGCAATTAAAAAAGGTCAGCGGATTGCCCTGCTTGGTGCAAACGGAGCGGGTAAATCTACACTGCTGCTGCATCTAAACGGGATCCTACGCCCGAAAAAGGGCAGCATTGTGTTCCAGGGCCAGGCAGTAGATTACCGCCATCGTTCCCTGCTGGCATTGCGCAAAAACGTGGGTATTGTTTTCCAGGAACCCGATAACCAGCTTTTTACCGCCAATGTTCTTCATGATATCACCTTTGGGCCACTTAATTTGGGCTTAACTAGGGAAATGGCGCTGGCCAAATCCAGAAAAGCGATGCGGGAAACCGAAACTGTCAGCCTTGAAAACAAACCAACCCATTTTTTGAGTTTCGGCCAGAAAAAAAGAGTTGCTATAGCCGGTGTGTTGGCTATGGAACCGCAGGTAATTATATTTGATGAGCCTACGGCCGGCTTAGACCCCAAAATGGCGTTAAAAATTATGGATTTATTGCACCAGTTAAGCGAACAAGGGAAAACATTAATTATATCGACGCACGATGTTGATTTGGCGTACAGTTGGGCGGACTATGTTTACTTTATCAAGGAAGGAAGCATAGCCGGGGAGGGGACGCCTCAGGAGTTGTTTTTAAGGCAAGATCTGCTGACCGCCTGCGATCTGTACTGTCCCTGGATTATCGAGATATACCGGGCTATGATTAACACCGGGTTGGCCAATCAAAACCAGCAGGTACCGGCAAATAAAAACGAATTGCTTAAACTGATTAACGAGTCTCCGGTAAGGTTTAATACGCAAAGGATTAAGGCCATTCATAATTGTTTGGGCTAAAATCGATGCTGCTTTAGGGGGTGGGTCTTTTGATGGATGGTGAGGCAGGTCAGGTTACGGTATTCACTGGCGACGGCAAGGGCAAAACGACATCGGCCCTGGGTGAAAGTTTACAGTTTTGGGGCGAAGGTAAAAAGGTTTTAGTTCTGCAGTTCATTAAGGGACAGACGGTATACGGGGAATATCTGGCGGCGGAAAAAATGGCACCCGGATTTACAATTAAAAAGCTGGGACTTGGGTTTGTGCGGTTTGCTACCGAAGAAACAATCAAAAAACATATTGAAGCGGCCAGAGAGGCCATGAAGGTAGCCAGGGACAGCATCGCATCAGGAGAATACCAACTGGTGATTCTGGATGAAATACTGTACTGTATCAAGTTTGGCTTGATTCAAGAGTCGGAGGTTATAGATTTAATTAAGGTTAAAGCCCGGGGAACAAACCTTTTTCTTACCGGGCGGGACGCACCGCCAGGGGTGAAAGATTGTGCGGATAGGGTAATTGAGGCTATAAACGTTAAACACCCCATTGCCCAAGGTATTAAAGCCCAAAAAGGGATTGAATTTTAACCCGGAAGGAGGTGGATGTATTGAGCGATAAGGTTATCATTTACGGCAAAATGGGTTGTCCATTTAGTGTGGCGGCCAAACACCATTACGAGTCTAAAGGTGCCTGTGAATACCACGACGTATTGTCAAGCAAGTCTGCTTACAAAGATTTTCTTAAATATTCGCCCGACAGGCTGGTTCCCGTTATTATTGAAGGAGATAAAGTTACCGTTGGGTTTAACGGTACCTGAGCTGTCTGATTAAAACCGGCGGTCTGCCGGTATTAATACCACTTTAACCCTATAAAAAAAACATTTTGATTTTAATTGCAAAAAGAGGTAAAATAACAATATAAAATAACATATCGTTTTGTGCATTTGGGTTTCTCCGGTTTAGGAATGTTTCTTTAATGGATTACATATTCCGGGGATTTCTAGGGAACCAGGTGAGAATCCTGGACGGTCCGGCCACTGTGACTGGTTAACCTCGGTTAGCCAGATAGTCAGGAACCAGACCCGAATGCTTCATACGGTAAAGCCTTCCAGGGAAAGGTTGCCTATTATTTGTTTTTCAGGTAGTCTAATGACCGGCTTTTTCGTATAAGCCGGTTTTTATTTTTTTAACCCCCATCAATTTCTTTACCTGTTTTCTTGGGTTTTATGTTTAACCATGCTCATCCATGGTGTTTCACGGGGGTTAATTCTTTTTAAAACACGGTTGGCATAATGCAACTTTTTTATATAGGCGATTAACAAAACAGTAAGTTTGGGTTTGATTTAGCCAGAAAATTTAAAAATATTTTTAGTACAGGAGTATTTTAATTTCACAATTATAAAATAGGCGGTGAATTTAATGACCAGAAGAAAAATATTTATTACCTTGCTTGCCTTACTTTGCATTATGGGGTCTTTTGCCGCTCCGGCTTCTGCAGAAACGCTGAATGAAGCCCTTGATAGGTTGGTTGAATACTACGAAAATAGTAAACCACAGCCGGATCACTGGGAAGAGATAGTTGGTTTTAGCCGGGCCGGGGTTATCGACCGGTTCGATCTTTCGGAATGGCTGGTTGAACTGGATGGCTCTGTTTTAAACTACGCTTCAACTATTTTAACGCTGGATGCTATCGGGGAAGACCCGCGGGATTACACCGACCAGGACGGCAACAGCATTAACCTGGTGGAGATATTGGCTGCCAAACAGCAATCTAACGGTGGTTTTGGCGGTTCGATTAATAACACTGCTTATGCCGTTTTGGCCCTGGACAGAGCGGGTGGGAGTTATAGAGTTTCCGAGGCGTTAGATTATATAGTCAATCAGCAAAAAAGTGATGGTGGATTTTCGATCAGCGGTGCCTCCGGCGACCCTGATACCACCGGATTGACCATGATGGCTATAGCCGACCATACTGTAAATGCCAGTGTGTACGGTTCGGTGTATGGGGCGCTGGATTATTTACAGGATGTGCAGCTGGATTCAGGCGGGTTTGCTTCGTTCGGCAGCGAGAATACAGAAAGCATAGCCTTTGTAATTCAGGGCCTATTGGCTTGCGGTGAGGATATCACCAACTGGAATAAGGGCGATAACAATATAATTCACGCTATGTTTAATTTCCGGCTTGCCGACGGCTCTTTTGCCCATTTAGCTGGGTACGGCAGCGATGATTTCGCCACCCGCCAGGCGTTAATGGCTCTGGCCGATTTAAGAGGTTCCTATGGCTCATTTGTGGTGGGCGAGGGTGGAAGCGGCGGCGGTGAAGACCCCGGGGCAAGTTCAATAAATGTTCGGGTTGAGGGGGCACTGGGCACCCTGGACTCCGGCGAGGTGGAAGTGGACGGGACTGCGCTGGATGCCTTGCAAGCGCTGGTTGGCGGCTCAAACGTACTCTTAGATTCCTACGGCATGATTGCCACCATCTTTGCTGAAAGTAGTAACCCCAACCTGAATAGTGATACTGCTACCTCCTGGCTTTACTATGTTGTAAGGAGCGGTGTGGTGGACGCAGCTTCTATGGGCACAGGGCCGGGGGGGTACAATGTTGCTCCCGGGGATGAGGTTGTTTTCTACATCGGGGCCTACGATACTGGCGACTGGAGCAGCAAAACTTATATACCCGAAATAAGCATCAGCCCCTCCAGCCCTACAGCGGGGCAAACGCTTGCCATAAACGTAAGCGGCAAGTACTTTGACTGGGGCGAAGGTGATTTTACCACTGTACCGGTGGATCCGGTCACCATAGATTTCGACGGTGAAATATACGAAACATTTTATGGACAGGTGCAGATACCCCTGACTGCAGCGGGAACATATACGTTAAGTGTTGATAAACAGCACCCGGATGGCTATCCGGAGCTGGTTCGGAACAGCAGGCAGATTTCCGTTGGTCAGGCGGTTAACAAGCAGGTCAAGGTCCGGGTGGAAGGTGCGGGGGGTAAACTGACTTCCGGTACCGTGGAGGTCGGCGGCACTGCGCTGGACGCACTTAAAACATTGGTCGGCGAGGCAAACGTATCCGCTCCGGGAGGTTTTATCAACTCTGTCCTGGATGAAAGCGGCAACTTTAACCTTGCTGAGGACACTGCTACGTCTTGGAAATACTACGTCCTAAGGGGCGGTGACATCGACGTTTCTTCCCTGGGCACCGGGGCGGGCAGTTATAATGTGGCCCCGGGAGACGAAGCTATATTTTATCTGGGCGCTTACGATATAAACACTTATAGCGATAAAACTTACCTTACTCTGGTTAATTTGCAGCCCCAAACACCACAGGCTGGGAAAAGCCTGACAGTTACAGTTACAGCTAAATTAAATGACTGGTTCCTGGGCCTTATTGAACAGCAAGTTAGTGGCATTAAATTGGTTATTAACGGCCAAGAACGAATAGTAACCTCAGGCCAACCCATCAGCTTCACTGCTGCAGAAGGCTCCCTGAATATCCGGGCGGAAAAGTACGACCCACTGGGTTACCCCAATATTGTACCGGCTGAAGTCTCATTGGATGTTACACCTCAAGGTAGTATTGGCGGTAACGGCGGAGATACCATAACCGTTGACGTCCTGGTTCGGGGCGAAAACCGGGAACAGCTTTATTCTGGAGCGGTTGAAATTGCCGATAACGAAGACCAAAACCCTATGTATGCCTTAAAACAAACCCCACTTAGCGTGGTTACCAGGTATAACGACCGTTACGTGTACAGCATAGAAGGCATTACCGAGGATTCCAGCAGTACCGCCGGGTGGAAATATAAAGTTAACGGCGTAGCGCCAGCAACGCTTTCGGCCAAGGATTACCGGCTGGAGGACGGGGACGAAGTGGAGTGGTTCTGGGCCCTGGATGCTGATGATACCGGCTCGGGTGCGCAGGGATCCGTGGTGCCGCAAGAATTAGAAGCAGATGAGCAGACCAGGGAACTGGTAGCGGAAGAACTGAGCAAGTTGTTAGAATTGCTCCCCGGCCTGGCACCGGTATTAGAAGAACTGTTCAATCGAATTGAACTGGCTGCATATAACGTGGTTGTTCTCGATTCGGATCAGCCCATGACAGATGATGACCGGGTTAAGTGGCAAGAGTGGCTGGAGCAAAACCGGGTTAGAGTTTCGCGGTCGGTTGACCCGGCGGGCGATAGCGAGATCACCGACACCCAGAGTAACGATAACGAAATAAGCTTTAGACTACCCGCCGGGTCTCTGGATAGTCAAACAACAATAGAAATCTACGAATTAACCGGGACTGACGTCACGATACCGGTTACTCACCGCCAGGTGTCTTCGGTGTATGACTTTGGGCCTGACGGGCTTACCTTCAATAACTCGGTGATCCTGAGGATCAAAATAGCCGGCTTTGCCGGTGCCTGGGAAAACCTAATCCTGGCCTGGTATGATGCAGCCAATGACTGTTGGGTACCGGTGCCGTCAGTAATTGACCCGGCCAACGGGGAGATTTCGGGCCTGGTTACTCACTTCACCAAGTTTGCGGTGTTGGCCCGGGAAAAACAGCCGGTCTCTTTTGCCGATGTGGGCAACGGTTCTTACGATTGGGCCCGGAAAGAAATTCAGTACCTGGCCTTTAAAGGGATTATTTATGATACCGGTGCCGGTAATTTTGAACCACAACGCCCGGTAACCAGAGGCGAATTTGTCATCATGCTGGCCAAAGCTATGGGCATCGAGGCGGTGACGGGTGGCGGTGGCCAACCAAGCTTTACCGATCTGCAGCCGGATAATGAGGGTTACGATATTTTGCAAGGTGCTTATGCCGCCGGACTGGTGAGAGGATACGAAGACGGCACCCTGCGCGCCGACGGGCAAATTACCAGAGAGCAAATTGCAGCCCTGGTTACCAGAGCGCTGGACTTGAAACCCGTAGCGACGGAACCGACATTTGCCGACCGGGACCAGGTATCCGCCTGGGCTAAGGAAAGCGTAATCGCAGTTGAGGAAAGTGGCTTGCTTAGAGGCTTCCCGGACGGTTCATTCAAACCGGCTATGCTCACCGACCGAGCCCAAGGCGCCGTGTTAATCTACCGCATTCTTTCATTAAAGTAGTTCAGATATGTCATTGCTATGAAACACCTGGCACCAAAGCCCAACCAGAAAGTTGTATTCGTTTATCGTGGTGCGGATACGCGTGGTCATTCTGAACGAAGTGAAGAATCTTAGATCCTTCGCTACGCTCAGGATGACAGCCCTAAAGGTTATTTTCTGGGTAGGCACTAAACAATAACGTATAAACAAAGCAGCCGGCTAAATTCCGGTTACCGCAGGAGGTTGCACAATGAATCGTTGGGGTATGTTGATTATATTATTGGTGGTGTTGCTATGCGCCGGTTGTACCGGCAGCGTTTCCACCCCGGACAACAATACCGGTACTGAGCCCGGCCAACCAGCCGTCAACCAGGATCAAGCCCAGGCCCCAAACGGTGATCCCAGCAGCCCGCCGTCTAAAGAACCGGCCGCCGCTGCCAACCAAGCCGCCGCAGAGCCCGGCGCTGATCCAAATCAACCGATTTCCGACGTCGACGCCAATGCCAATGCCGGCACTAGCGCCGAACCCGGGGGTGGGCTAAACGCTCCCGCCGGATCCGGTACAGACGGGTTGGCCAAAAGCCCAGGTTCATCGGCAACCACAGTAAACTTGTGGGTTACCCGTGATTTTGCTCAAAGCCAGCTGCACGGTAGCAAGGCTGCCTTTAGCCCCGGCGATTCGGTCATGGACATTCTTAAAAAACACCTGGACATAGACACCGAGTACGGCGGCGGGTTTGTAGAATCCATTAACGGCCTTAGCTCGGGTTACACCGGCGCCGATAAAAAGACCCGGGACTGGTTTTATTATGCCAATGGTATCATCACCTCGGTGGGCGCGCTGGATTACAAGCCCTCACCGGGTGACGTTATCTGGTGGGATTACCATGACTGGGGCGGGGCAGTGTTTACACCAGCCTTGATTGGCGCTTTCCCCGAACCCTTTGTTAGCGGTTACCGGGGCCAAAAACCCGGCACCGTCGTGCTAACCGCCCCGGGCTGCGAACAGCAGGGCCGGCAACTGGCCGATCAGTTGCGCAATTTGGGGGCTGAAAAGGTAACCGTGCAGCCTTACGAAGAAAAAATAGTCACCGGCAGCGACAAAATTACACTGGTGGTGGGCTTATGGGAACAATTTGCCGACGAACGGTTCTGGCAGGGGATGCAGAAACAGCGCAAAAAAACAGGTTTGTTTATTGAGTTGGCCCCGGATTACTTTGCCACCCTGGACATGAACGGCGATATTGTTGAAAAATACAACCAGCAGGTTGGCGCTATCACGGCCACCGGTTCCGGTATGGGCGACCCCACCCCGCTATGGCTGGTTACCGGTTTGGATCAAGCCGGCCTGGACGAGGCGGTCAGTGTCTTTACCACCAAGCCCGGCTCATTTAAACAATATTTTGGTGCCGTAATCACCGGCGGCCAAGTGCTCCCCGTCCCCGCCAAGTAGGGGTCAGGCCCGGCATAACTGCATAACTTTTGATTTATAAAGTTATGCAGTTATGCCGGGCCTGACCCCCAAGAACCACCAAGAGGGTGATTATTATGTACAGCTACCGGGATAAAAAATTATTTCTACAATCCTTCCATCCCCTTACCGTAATTGCTTATGCGGGGGTGCTGGTTTTTTTGGCTTTGGCCTGCAATCACCCTTTGCTGCTGTTGGCGTTGTACGCTGTTTTACTAGTGAACATTAAATTGGTAGACGCCCTTGAGGCATATAAAACCTTCGCCCCGTTTTTGCTGATTATGATGGCCATGATTATATTGATTAACCCGTTATTCAGCCGGCTGGGTAGCACCATACTTTTCAGCCTGCCGGATCTGCCGGTGCTGGGGCAGATTGCCTTTACATTGGAAGCCCTATTATACGGTGTTAATATGGGCCTGCGTTTGCTGGTGGTGGTGACAACCTTTTTCCTGTACAACCAGGCTATCAATCCCGACCGGGCTTTTGCCCTGTTTGCCCGCCTGGCCCCGCGAACGGCGATGCTGGTGGCGCTGACCACCAGGTTAATTCCCCATCTGGCCAACCAGCTTAAGAGCATCAAAGAAGTACAACAAACCAGGGGCGTGGCCTTCGACCAGCCCGGGTTGATTAAAAAAATCAGCAGCTATTACCCGTTATTAAAGGTAATCATGCTATCCGCGCTCGAAAACGCTCTGAACATTGCCGAAGCTATCCACAGCAGGGGTTACGGCAGCGGCCCCCGCAGTTACTACGGCGGGGCCAGGATGCAGGTGCGGGATCTACTTGTTTTGGCGGCCAGCATTGCGGCCCTGGTGCTGGGCGTAACCCTGTTGGCCCTGGGGTGGGCCCAATACCGGTTTTATCCGCAGTTGGACTTATTGTTCGCAGCGCCCCAGCAGGTGCTGGGGTTAACCGGTCTGGTAATTGCCGCAGCGCTGCCCGCGTTGTTAAATTGGGGGTGGAAAAATTGGCCTTATTTGAAGTGGAGGCTTTAACCTATTATTACGGCGGCTCGGAAAGGCCCGCCCTTGGTGGGGTTAACCTGGAAATTACCGAAGGGGAATTTGTGCTGCTGGTGGGTGGTTCGGGCTGCGGTAAGTCCACACTGCTGCGGGCGCTTTCCGGGTTGGTGCCCAATTTTTACGGGGGCCGCATTGGCGGTCGAGTCCGCTACCGGGGAGCGTCGAAAGAAATAGGCTTTATTTTTCAGGATCCCGAAAACCAGCTGGTGATGACCGGTGTAGAGCGGGAAATAGCTTTCGGCCTGGAGAATATTGGCGTGCCGCCCCGGGAAATCAAGCGCCGCATCGCCGAAGTAATGGACTATCTGAACATATCCGCCCTAAAATCGGCTAATACCTTTGATCTGTCGGGCGGGCAAAAGCAAATGGTGGTGCTGGCCTCGGTAATGGCCATGCAGCCCAGGGTGTTGCTGTTGGATGAACCCACTTCCCAATTGGATCCCGTAGCGGCCGAAGAGTTGCTCACCAATGTAAAAAGGATGAATGACGATTTGGGTTTGACGGTGGTAATGGTGGAGCAACGGCTGGAAAGGTGCTTCCATCTGGCGGACCGGGTGTTGGTGATGAATGGGGGGCACCTGTTAAACAACAGCCGGCCGGATGATGCGGTTATCTACGGCTTGAACGCTGGCAGCCCCTTTGTACCGCCGGTGCCCCGCTTTTTTGCCCAGGCGGGCAGTGTTAAAATTCCTCTCACCGTCGCTGAGGGCCGCAAGCAGATTCGTGCCATGCTGCCGGATCCGGGTGCTGCGGGTATTGCGGGTCACCCCCGCCCCAGGGGAACGGGGGAGTGGGAAAAGGTTAAAAAGTCCGCGGCAAGCCCGGAAAAACTGCTGGAAATAAAAAACCTTTCTTATACCTATCCGGACGCCCCGGAACCGGCGGTGCGAAATATATCATTCACCTTGGGCACCGGCGAAGTGGCGGCCATCATCGGCGAAAACGGGGGCGGTAAGAGCACCCTGATTAAGAATATATGCGGTCTGCTGCGTCCACAGCGGGGCCGGGTTAAACTTTCAGGCTGGGATATTGAGCCACAGAAAGTTCATGAGCTGGCCGGCAGCGTGGGTTACCTGGCGCAGAACCCCAATGACTATTTATTTAACGATACCGTGCGCCAGGAGGTGGCCTTCGGGCTAAAACTGGATCATGGCGGGCCGGTGGAGCAGTCGGTGGATGAAATACTGGCTAAGTTGCGTTTAACCCATGTGCAAGATGTGAACCCCCGGGATCTGAGCGGCGGGGAGCGGCAGCGGGTGGCGCTGGCCTCGGTACTGGTGCGCCAGCCCCGGGTACTGCTCTTGGATGAACCCACCCGGGGACTGGACGCCCATTTAAAAACTGAAATGGGGGATTACCTGCTGGATTTATCCGCGGCTGGGGTCGCGATAATCATTGTGACCCACGATATTGAATTTGTGGCTGAATATGCGCGACGGGTGCTGATTATGTTTGATGGTGAAATAGTGGCCGACGGAGACAAACGGGCGGTGATGAATAATTCCCTGTATTATGCGCCTCAGTTGAATAAAATGTTTAGGGGTTTTTACGAAGGGGTCATCACGTTCCAGGATGCGCTGGATACGCTGAAATGGTGTCGCTATGAAGTGGGGTAAGGTATGCTTTGGAGTTTCATTAACCGCATTTTTGGCATTTTTGGTACTGGACATTAGGGCCAATCCCGACATGGATTTAAACTGGTCGGTACTGTCCCTGGGTTTGGCGCTGTTGGGGCTGCTGGGTTTTTTCCTTAAGTTTGAAAGCAGCGGGCCGTCGGCCGGGGAAGTGGCGCTGCTGGCCACCATGTCTGCCTTGGCCGCCCTGGGCCGGTTGCCCTTTGCAGCCATTCCCAACGTACAGCCCACCACTTTTTTGGTGATTATATCGGGCTATGTATTGGGCCCCGGTGCCGGGTTTGCCGTAGGGGCGCTGGCGGCTTTAACCTCCAATTTCTTTTTGGGGCTGGGGCCGTGGACTCCCTGGCAGATGGTGGCCTGGGGGCTGGTGGGCCTGTCGGCGGGCGTACTGGCCCGGATTAAAAGCAGCCATTCCCGTTGGGCTTTGGTGGCCTTCGCCCTTGGCTGGGGTTATCTGTACGGTTTAATTATGAACACCTGGCACTGGTTGACTTATATCTACCCTTTGTCTTGGCAAACTTTTGCCGCCACCTACGCCGCCGGTTTTGCTTTTGACACCCTGCACGCGGTGGGTAACGGAGTGTTCATGTACCTGATGGGGATGGAGATGATTAAGATTCTACAGCGGTTCGGCAACCGGCTGACGGTGAAGACAATTGAAGTCAAGGAGTCAGTAGTCAGAAGTCAGTAGTCAGTAGTCAGGAGTCATTGATGAAAAATCTACAGTTTTATTGTCATTGTTATGAATATAACCGGTAACCGATGTTTTATCCGTTTGTCTCCAAGGCTTGTATTATCTCCGTCGTGGCAGGGTCGTAGGGAACGGCCCCTGTGCCGTTCCGTTCAAACGACATCGCTGACCTGTGGACGGAACGCCACAGGGGGCGTTCCCTACAATTGGCCTTTTTCCCGGGACGCTAAAATAGTCATTGTTATGAATACAGCCAGCAAGTTATATTCGTTTATCGTGGTGCGGGTACGTGTGATAATTCTGAACGCAGCGAAAAATCTTAAAACCCAGATCCTTCGCTACGCTCAGGATGACAAACTTAATCTGAACAAAGTGAAGAATTTTTCTTTAAGCCTGTCATTCCGAGCGCAGCGAAGAATCTTTCTTTAAGCCTGTCATTCTGAACGAAGTGAAGAATCTTTCTTTAAGAGCCTTCGCTGCGCTCAGGATGACATTTCGCAACGTTTATCTTCAGGACAGTTACAAAGAAACAAGGAGTGAATTAGATGTTTAACCCGGTCAAAAGAGTTTTTACAGTTCTGGCGGCGCTGGTTTTCGTGTTCGCCTTTTGCGCGCCGGCCACCGGAGCATCCGTTGCACCTGACAGCCCCCAAGTGCAGAAAGCTATAACAGGGGCGGTAAATTACCTGGAAAAAGAGCTGCAGTCCCCGGGATACAGCGGGATGCTGGAATGGGCCATGCTGGGATACTATGGCATTGGCAAAGACGCCGGGCACTTGTCAAAATTAAGGGAGACGCAGATTACCCGGGGCATCATGCTTTCCGAAACCAAGAGCACCGATTACCAGCGGACTGTGCTGGGTGCGTTGGCGGCCGGGCAAAACCCCGATGGTTACGGGGGTAAAAACCTGCTGCAGAGTGTCATTGCCTCCCAAACTCCGTCGGGCAAATTCGCCGATACGATTAACGGCACCGGCGAAAAGTTGGTTAACGCCCACGTTTGGGGCATTATCGCGCTGCATGTGGCGGGGCAGGATATTCCCCAAGCCGACCGGGCTCTGCAGTGGCTGACGGCACACCAGAACGCCGACGGCGGGTTCAGCATCGATATCCGGTTGGATGAATCGGATGTGGACATGACGGCAATGGCCATTATAGCTATGGCCTGCCTGGGGCAGGACAGCAGCTTCCCGGCGGTGGAAAAAGCGCTGGTTTATCTTCAAGAACAGCAAAATGAAGACGGTACTTTCGGCGCCTGGGGCACCTCTACCGCCGAATCCTGCGCCCAGGTGGTGCAAGCGTTGACTATTTTGGGTATCGACCCGACGGCTGAAGCGTGGAGCAAGGGCGGGGGTAATGCGGTCACCGGGCTGTTGCAGTATCGCCTGGCCGATGGTTCCTTTAGTCATGGCTCAGAGCGGCTCCCCAACGATATGGCCTCGGCCCAGGCGCTGATCGCCCTAGGGGACTATCGCGCGGGAGAATCGGTATATCAAAGGCTCGGCGCCACCGGTAAAACGGCGTTCACCGACCTGCCGGACGGACATTTTGCCTACCAGGCAGTAAACGACCTTTTGGCCCGCCAGGTAGTAGGCGGTTACTCCGACCGCACCTTCAGACCGGACAACCCGGTGACCCGCGAAGAATTCGTGGTCATGCTGGCCCGGGCCAAGGGGCTTGCTCCAGAGACGGGAAAACGTTTTGCCGACCTGCCTGCCGGGCACTGGGCGTCTGGCCACGTGTCTGCAGCCGCTTCACAGGGTTTGGTCAGCGGTTACCCGGGCAATCTGTTTGGCACCGGTAAAAATATAACCGGCGCTGAGGTAATGGCCATGATTACCAAAGCTGCCGGCCTTTCTGAACAGGTTGCTCAGGCCCAAACAGACACCTGGTACTCTGGCTGTGTAAAAGTGGCAACAGAAAAAGGGCTCATTTACCCCGGTTTTGCAGCCCTAAGCCCCGCCACCAGAGCCCAATGCGCCCACAGCCTAAACCAATTCATTCAAACAGGGGACTGATTCAAGTTGGGGACGGTTCTTGACTTGAATCAAATTACAGAGTGGGAAAGTCCACTTAATTCCCGCAAGTGTGTCAGGGGGACGGTTCCTTTGACACAAAATTAGACAGCCCTAGTGTTAACCATTGGTAAATAGGATAGGATCAGCACCTCAAGAGGGGGAGTCAATCCTTCTTTGTCGCGGGGGATTGTCATTACCATACAAAAACCCGGTTTTGTGGATGGTTGTCTTGACTTCATTTCACTTCGTTTCTTTAATAATGAAAAGCAAAGTGTGTCAAAGGAACCGTCCCCTTGACACACTTTTGGGTTTAGTGCATTTGCGTTGTATACGGAAACTGGGTGCTGTAGCCCTGAAACTTTTGGTAGGATTGGGCCAGCTTTTGCTGCTGTTCCCCTTCCAAGGTATACCAGCCCTTGCGGAACATTAGATTGAACAATTCCCGGGTCATGGCGTGGGTCTCGAAGAACATGCGCATTACATCGTTGTGCAGCTGCCGGTGACTGGCTTCCCGGGCAAACACATTCAAGCTGTCGGTAATGTATTTCTCTTGGGCCAGGGCCAGGTTCACGTTGTCCCGGTCGTTAATCTTCGGTCCCTTTACCTTGGGCAGCAGGTTGGATTGGGGGTTTTTAATCTGGTTCTGCTGGTTCTGTTGCTGGTTTTGCTGCTGGTTTTGCATTCCCTGGGCGCCCTGCATACCCTGCATACCCTGCATTCCTTGCATGCCCATATTACCCATCATCCCCTGAGCGCCTTGCAAACCGGCGAATTGTTGCTGGTATTGTCCGTACAAATTTTATCCCCTCCTTACATGTTGGCGGCGTTGGCCGGGTTTAAGTGGGTCAATAATTGCTGGTAGTGTGTCTGGTGCATCTGTCCCGCTTGATGTAGGTAGGTGCTGATCTCCGGGTCGGTACAGTTCAGGGCGGCATGGTGCATCATCTTCATCGCCCCCAGTTCCCAGGACAGGGCGTCGGTAAGGTAGAGAAAATCCTTGGTGCTTACCACGTTGGGCGGTTCGGGCATAATTTGCTGCCCCGCCTGCTGCTGGTTGGTTTGATACATTTAAGCAACCACTCCTTTCTTTTGCTTCATGTATATTGTTCCTTCCCCCACCCTCCCTATACACACAATTCAAGTCGGGGACGGTTCTTGACTTGAATCAGGTATCCCGGGATCCCAAAATACCAACCCCCAACCCCAACCCCAACTCAAACAATTCGGGTTCCCCTGCCCCAAAAATTACGTAAGCAGTTGTTCTCAAACGCCTTGCTTTTTTTACCTGCGGCCCGGCGCAGGCGTATCCGGCCGCCCGCGCATATGGTGGGGTAAAAGGGTGCGGGGTGATGGTCTTGGCTTTGGCGTACTTGCTGGGTGCGCTTTTTCTGGGTTGGCTGTTTGTGGTGTTGTACCGGATATGGCGGCAGTTTTTGGCTGCCCGTGATGTGGGCGAAGGAAGGGGAAAAACCGGGTACGCCGGACATATAGGGGATTCAAAGCGCCTGGCGGTGCTACTTAGGGACGAGGGCAACTGGGCCGAGTGGATAGTGCGGGGCAGGGTAGCGGCGGCTGCTGTGAAACGGGAACCGGAAATGCGGGTGGTGCTGGTAGATGGCGGCTCGACCGATCAAACGCCGCTGATTCTGGAGCGGCTGGCCCGGCAGTTTAACCTGGGGTTTTGCCGCCTGAACGATCTGGGCGAGCAGTGCGCCAGGGTCGGTCATCAGGGGAGTCCAGGCGGCGTTGGTTGTGGTATGGACCCGTTAATTGATTGCCCGGCTCCCTGTTTTGAGGCTGCCGGGTTAAGTACCGGCAGGGATGACGATGCCGGCTCTTCCCGCACCACCCGGTGTGTTGTATTCACTGGGGAGGGCTCTGCTTCCAGCGCAGCGAAGAATCTTAAAGATTAGATCCTTCGCTGCGCTCAGGATGACAAGCTTAATTTACGCGTGATAAATTCTGAGGTGCTCCACGTTTTTTATCTGTGCGGGATCCGGGATCCCGCATTCAAGTCAAGAACCGTCCCCGACTTGAATGTGTTTTTCTTGGGGACGAAGGGTAATACCAATTTTTGTCGAATAGTTTCATTCAGAGGTGAATAACGTGCGCAGCGTGCGGAGGTTGCCCCATATCCTGTATAACTGGACGGTTGTCGGGCTGGGTTTTTGGCTGCTTGCCCACACCTTCCCCCTGCTGGACCTGGACCACGGCCGGGAACTGCTGCTGCTTGTTGCCCTGGCGGTGCTGGCCGAGTGGCTGGCTGTAATGTTGCCCCAGGGGCAGCTTTCCGGTGGGTTTGCTATTATCTTCGCCACTTTTTTGGTTTACGGGCCGGTGGCCGCGGTCTGGGTTAGCGGTCTGGCTTCACTTATCGGACAAGGGGTGGTGAACCGGGGTAATCCCTTGCGGACTACTCTGTTCAACGCTGCCCAGTCTGTGCTGGCCTTGCTGGGTGCCAATTTGTTATACCAACTGGCCGGCGGCTTGCCCGACCGCAGCTTGGCTTTGACCAACATTCCGCTGCTGGCTGTTTTTGTGCTGGCCTATTTTAGTTTAAATCAAACTATGGTTTACATATATGCTCTGCCCGCCCGGCAGGGCAACCCGTTGTTCCAGTGGGTCGACGCGCTGCGCTGGGACGGCTTGACCTACTTGGTAACGGTTCCTTGCGGATTATTGATGGCTTTGTTGTTCGCTAAAATTGGGATTTACGGCATGGTGCTGTTGTTCCTGCCGGTACTGGTGACCCAGTTCATGCTGCGTGTTTATGTGCACCTGGAGATGGCCAACCGCGAACTTCGGGTACTGTACGAGGTGGCCAGGCGCCTGGGGGGCAGTCTGAAACTGGATGAGATTTTGGAATTGGTGCTGCGGGAAACCAGCCGGATGATTAATTTCCACACCGGCATAATTTATCTTCGGGCTGAGGACGATGAGGGACTATACCGGGTGCGAGCGGCAACCGGGCCCCACGCCGGGCTGCTGAAGGGCTCCACATTACGGCGCGGGGATGGGTTTTTGGGCTTGACGGTGGAAAGCGGCGAAACCCAGCTGGTGCACGATACTAAGATTGATGTGCGGACGGCCGATGATGTAGGGCTGACCCAGGTGCACCGTTCAATGCTGGTGGTGCCGCTGGTGGCCGAAACCGAGGTGCTGGGATTGCTGGTACTGGGTGATAAACGGCATGGTTTCTTCGAGGACAAGCATCTGCAAACCATCTCCATTATCGGCGGGCAGACTGCGGTGGCGGTGGCTAACGTGCAACTGTACCGGAAACTGGAGCAGACGGCCATCACCGACGGTCTCACCGGGCTGTACAATTACCGTTATTTTTATCATCGCATTATGGAGGAGATGGAACGGGTCTCCCGTTACGGGTACGGCCTGGCGTTGGTGATGCTGGACATTGATTATTTCAAGAAAATTAATGATCGTTATGGGCATATGACTGGAGATGCGGTGTTGGCCCAGGTGGCTCAGCTTATTGCTGCCGAGGTGCGCGGTTGTGATTTGGTGGCGCGTTACGGCGGCGAGGAATTTGCTGTGATGATGCCTGAGACGGGGCCTGGTGAGGCGATGCATGTGGCGGAGCGCATTAGGTTGGCGGTTCGGGAAGCGTTGTTTGAGACTGACGGGGTGCGGTTCCAAGTGCGCATCAGCGCCGGTGTGGCCGCTTACCCGGTGCACGCTGGTGATTTGAAGGAGATTCTGAGCGCTGCTGACGCTGCCTTGTACCGGGCCAAGGAACAGGGGCGGGACAGGAGTATTCTTTCCGATCGGGTGGGTGCCGATAGTTAATTAAATTTTGTTACCATGACATCTTGATGGGGCTTACTGAGGTAGGCTCTTTATCTTTTTTAAAGAGGGTGATGCCCGTGTTCAGGGAGTTGCTGCATGCCGCGCTGGATTTGGCTTTTCCACCCCGCCAGGTCTGTCCTCTGTGCGGGGTTGACAGTCCTAAAGGGGCGGTGTGTAGTGAATGCGCTGCGCTTCTTGCGGGTTATGCTAATGAGCGTGCGTGTCCCTGTTGCGGCAGTTACCCCGGGTCGGGTAATTCGGGTGTAAACTTGATTTACCCGGGTCACCCGGTCTTATGTCCCGACTGCCGGTCCGGGCGGCCTTTTGAACTGGCCCGGGCAGTTGGGCCCTATGAGGAACCGCTGCGTGACGCGGTGCACCAGCTAAAGTATTACCGGACCAGGGGGTTGGCCCGGCCGATGGCGGTTCTGATGGCGGAAACTTTTCGCAGCGAGGCTGCTTATAGTGGTACCCGGGGGCTGGTGCCGGTTCCGCTGCATCCGGCTCGGGAGCGGTGGCGGGGTTTCAACCAGGCTGTGCTGCTGGCCCGGGCACTGGGTGAAATAACCGGAGTGCCGGTGCTGGAACGTGCCGTGGCCAGAATTCGGGAAACACCTCCCCAAACCGGCCTGACCCGCTACGAAAGATTGCGCAACTTGGAAGAGGCTTTCCGGGTGCAGAAATCAGAACAGATAACAGGTAAGATTATCACTATTGTTGACGACGTTTTTACCACCGGGAGTACAGTTTCCATATTATCCCAGCAATTGCGACAGGCTGGTGCGACTGGGGTGATGGTACTTACCTTTGCAATTGCGCGCCAAACCGGGAGAAGTTGACATACCGCCACGACCAATTATGGGTAAATATGACATGATTCAACTTTCCTTTTAATTTACCCACAGCCATAAACCCTTTAAACTGTAGTTATTAACAGACTTATCCACATTGTCCACAGGTATTAATGGTTAATACAGTGTTCAACAGGAAATTTTTCGACAATTTGGTGAATTCAAATTTATCGCTTCCAAGAGGTTTTTAAGGACTGCCTAAGTTGGTTCTAAAGCACGGGTCATATTGGGGAAAAAAGGCCAAAAAGGCAGTAATGAGTGCGCTTGACAACTTTTTAGCCCCATGTTAATATAACCCCACGTGAGTTGGGAAGACCACGGTATTATGTTTTAGGAGGTATGGTTCAGTGTTAGGTAAGGTTAAGTGGTTTAACAAAGACAAAGGATACGGCTTCATTGAAAAGGAAGACGGAGGCGACGTATTCGTCCACTTTTCAGCCATCCAAGGAGATGGTTTCAAAACACTGGTCGAAGGTCAGGATGTGGAGTTCGATATAGTAGAAGGTACCCGTGGTCCACAGGCCGCTAACGTAGTTAAACTATAGCCACTACAAACCCTGGCAATAGCCGGGGTTTTTAATTATCTATAATTAGAAGGATTTATTCCTGTTAGAGGGAATAATATACATACTACTCGCTCGAAAGGAGTTGAAGGTATGAACGTTCTGGTAAGAGGCAGAAATGTTAACGTAACAAACGCCCTTAAAGAGTACGTGGAAAAACGGGTGGGTAAGCTGGACAAATTCCTTGACGGAGTAGATGACATCACTGTAGTGCTGGTGGTGGAGGGTGATTCTCATAAGGTGGAGGTCACCATCCCGGTGAATGGGATGATTCTGCGCGGTGAGGAAGCTACTGGAGACATGTATGCATCCATCGACCTGGTAGTGGAAAAGTTAGAGAAACAAATTGAGAAATACAAGGGTAAACTGGTTCGCCGGCGTAATGCGAACGACCAGAAGAATGCTTTCACCGGTTATGCGCCCCCGGAGGAAGACGAGGGGCCCCGGGTGGTCAAGACCAAGCGCTTTGCCATCAAGCCCATGCCCGTTGACGAAGCGGTGCTGCAGATGAACCTGCTGGGACACAACTTTTTCGTCTTCTCCAATGCCGAAACCGATCTGGTTAACGTGGTGTACAAGCGCAAAGACGGCAACTACGGCTTAATCGAACCCGAATTTTAAACCCTAAAATGTGTCAAGGGGACGGTTCCTTTGACACACTTTCTGGAAAAGGCAAAAGGCACGCCCGAGATGGCGTGCCTTTTTGGTGCCAGGTGTTGCAACTTGCAACTTGCAACACCTGGCACCAAAGCCTACCACGGTTGCAGTGCCGGGGGCAAAGTGTTAGAATAAGTAAGTGGAAAATGGCATCAGTATGCGCGGGAACCCCCGGGTTTCCCTGCTTTTTCTTATATAGAAAGGTTGATTAACTATGTTGAAATTCATTAAAAACTTACTTGACGACAACGCCAGAGATATTAAAAAAATGCAGAAAACCGTGGACCGCATTAACGCGCTGGAACCCGAGATTAGTGCCCTGTCGGACACCGAGCTGCAGGACAAAACGGTTTACTTTAGGGACAAGCTGGACAAGGGAGCCACTATGGACGACATTCTGCCCGAGGTTTTTGCGGTGGGGCGGGAAGCATCGAAGCGGGTGCTGGGCATGCGCCACTTCGATGTGCAGCTAATCGGCAGCATGGTACTGCACCAGGGCCGCATTGCCGAGATGCGTACCGGTGAGGGCAAAACCCTGGTGGCCACACTGCCGGTGTACCTTAACGCCCTGGGTGGGCGCGGGGTGCACGTGGTGACGGTGAACGATTACCTGGCCCGCCGGGACAGCGAGTGGATGGGCCGGCTATACAAGTTTCTGGGCCTGTCTGTGGGGCTGGTTGTCCACGGGTTGGACTGGACCGAGCGTAAGGCTTCATATAACTGCGACGTGGCCTACGGCACCAATAACGAGTTCGGGTTTGACTACCTGCGGGACAATATGGCGGTGCGGCCGAATCAACTGGTGCAACGGCCGCTTAATTACGCCATCGTGGACGAGGTCGACAGTATCCTGGTTGACGAGGCACGCACCCCGCTGATTATTTCCGGCCAGGCCGACAAGGCCACCGACCATTACTATACCTTTGCCAAACTAGTGCCCAGGCTGCGGGCCGAAGAAGACTATACCGTCGACGAAAAAGCCCACACCGTGGTACTCACCGAGGATGGCGTAGCCCGGGTCGAGCAGATGCTGGGCGTGGAGAACCTCTTCGATGATGGCAACATGCAGCTGAACCACCACCTGAACCAGGCGCTAAAGGCCAACGCCCTGATGAAAAGGGATCGGGATTACGTGGTCAAGGACGGTCAGGTGATTATCGTGGACGAGTTCACCGGCCGGCTCATGTTCGGCCGCCGGTACAGCGACGGTCTGCACCAGTCTATTGAAGCCAAGGAAGGGGTGCGCATTGAGCGCGAGTCTCAGACCCTGGCTACTATCACCTTCCAGAACTATTTCCGCATGTATAACAAGCTGGCCGGTATGACCGGTACTGCTGAAACCGAGCAGGAGGAATTCCGCCGCATTTACAAACTGGACGTGGCGGTGATTCCCACCAATAAGCCCATGATCAGGCATGATATGGCGGACGTGGTGTACAAAACCGAGCTGGCCAAGTTCAAGGCGGTGGTGGATGAAATTGCCGAGCGCAATGCCACCGGGCAGCCTATGCTGGTGGGTACCATATCCATTGAAAAGTCCGAGGTTTTAAGCCACATGCTGCGCAAAAATGGCGTTCCCCACCAGGTGCTGAACGCCAAATACCACGATAAGGAAGCCGAAATTGTGGCCCAGGCCGGGCGCCTGGGGGCGGTGACCATTGCCACCAACATGGCGGGCCGGGGCACCGACATCCTTTTGGGCGGCAACCCCGATTTTCTGGCCCAGGCCGAACTGCGCAGCCGGGCTGATTACGATCCCGAAGACCCGGCCAATGCTGAACTGTACCGCCAAGCGCTGGCCAAATATGAAAAAGAATGCGAAGAAGAGCACCGCCGGGTGGTGGAATTGGGCGGCCTGCATATCATCGGCACCGAGCGGCATGAGAGCCGCCGCATTGATAACCAGCTGCGGGGCCGTTCCGGACGTCAGGGTGACCCTGGATCAACTCAATTTTTCAGTTCCCTGGAAGATGATCTGATGCGGCTTTTTGGTTCTGATAATATCGCCGGGATCATGGATAAACTGGGTTTGGAGGATGACGTGCCCATCGAGCACAGCCTGATTACCAAGTCCATTGAGAGCGCCCAGAAACGGGTGGAAGGACGCAACTTCAGTATCCGCAAACATGTGTTGCAGTACGATGACGTGATGAACCAGCAGCGGGAGCTGATTTACCAGCAGCGGATGAAAGTGCTATTGGAACAGGATCTTAAAGAAGTTGTGCTGCAGATGATCAGCGAGTCGGTGGACCGGTCGGTAGAAATATACTGCCCCGAGGGGGTTATCCCCGAGGAGTGGGATTTTGAAAGCCTGCTGAGCTATGCCGAGCAGCTTTACCTGCCCGGCCATGAACTGGAACCCGAGGATCTGGATGACATGGGTCGTGAGGCGCTGCGGGAACTGCTCGCCGACAAGTCCATCGAAATTTACGAAGCCCGGGAAGCCGAATTGGGCACCGAAGTGATGCGGGAGCTGGAACGGGTGGTACTGCTGCGCATTGTGGATGAGAAGTGGATGGATCACCTGGACGCTATGGATCAACTGCGGGAAGGGATTAACCTGCGGGCCTACGGCCAGAAAGACCCGTTAATTGAGTATAAATTTGAAAGCTACCAAATGTTTCAGAATATGGTGGACACCATCCAAGACGAGGTGGTGCGCTACGTATTCCGGGTGAACGTGGTTCAGGCGCCCGAACAGCGCCAGACTGTGGAGAACAAATACCAGGAGGAAGGCCCGGCCAAGCCGGTACGCCGGGAAGAAAAGGTGGGCCGCAACTCCCCCTGCCCCTGCGGCAGCGGCAAAAAGTACAAAAAATGCTGCGGCCAAGCGGCAGGCTAGATTCAAGTCGGGGACGGTTGTGCCCGACTTGAATAGGAGTTAGGAGTCAGTATTCAGTAGTCAGAATAAGGGAAAACCACCGAGGAATAGTTTAGCAATGCCTTTATTGGCATTTATATTCTGACTACTGACTCCTGTGTGTCAAGGGGACGGTTCCTTTGACACAAAAAGTGAATGTTACAATCAAAGTGTGTCAAAGGAACCGTCCCCTTGACACACTTGACACACACATTAGAGGGGGAAGGGCAGTGTTCGCTGAATTGCGCAGGGAGGTTGAACCCCTGCAGAAACGCCTGGCAGATTTGAGGGTTTCTCTTTGACATCGCCGGCAAAGAGCAGAAAATAAGCGAACTGGAACAGGAGATGACCCAGCCCGGCTTTTGGGATAACGACCAGGCCAGGGCCCAGGAAGTGACCCAGACCGTCACCGGTCTGAAAGAGCGCATTGCCGACTTTGCGGAACTGGCCAGGATTATAGAGGACGTGGAAGTGCTCCTTGACCTGGGCGAAGAAGAGGATGACTTGCCGCTGGCTGAAGAAGCGGCAGACGTGTTGGCCGACCTGAAGAAGCGGGTGGCTGGCATGGAACTGCAGGTGCTGCTTAGCGGCCCTTACGACGGCAACAACGCCATAGTGGCCATGCACGCCGGGGCCGGGGGCACCGAAGCCCAAGATTGGGTGGAGATGCTGCTGCGCATGTATACCCGCTGGGCCGAGGATCGCAAGTTTAAGGTTAGCATCTTGGATATGTTACCCGGCGACGAGGCCGGGGTTAAGAGTGTCACCTTCGAGGTGGTGGGCCTAAACGCTTACGGCTACCTGAAATCGGAAAAAGGGGTGCACCGGCTGGTGCGTATTTCCCCCTTTGACACCGCGGGCCGCCGGCATACCTCCTTTGCCTCGGTGGACGTGTTGCCCGAGGTGGAAGATGACATCGGCGTGGAAATTAATGCTGATGACTTGAGGATAGACACCTACCGCTCCGGCGGTGCCGGGGGCCAGCATGTGAACAAGACCGACTCGGCGGTACGCATTACCCACCTGCCCACCGGCATAGTGGTGCAGTGCCAGAACGAGCGCTCCCAGCTATCCAACCGCAGCACCGCTATGAAAATGCTGCAGTCCAAGCTTGTCGACCTGGAACTGAGCAAGCGGGAGTCTGAGATGGCTCAGGTGCGCGGCGAACAGCAGGACATCGCCTGGGGCAGCCAGATACGTTCTTATGTATTTCACCCTTATTCGATGGTTAAAGACCACCGTACCGGAGCCGAGGTAGGCAACGTGGAAGCGGTCATGGACGGGGATATCGACGATTTTATCAACGCCTACCTGAGCAAACAGGCCAGGATTAGCTAGAATCAAGTCGGGGGCGGTAGTGATTATGTCAATCGAGCAGGTTGTTGTAACATTTCTCCCCTCCGGTGTTAAGACACCGGTTCTTACGAACGCAACCCTGATGGAAGCGGCTGCTGCCGCCGGCATCGGGGTTAATGCTATTTGCGGGGGGCAAGGAACCTGCGGTAAGTGCCGGGCCAGGGTGGTGGAGGGTGCCATATCCGGCGCCACGGAGGCTGAAAAGGGGCACCTGGCGGCGGATGAACTGGAGCAGGGAATCGTTCTGCTGTGCCAGCGCAAGGTGACGGGCGGTGCGGTTGTAGAGATTTTGGATGAAAAAGTTGCACCCGGGGAACAAGATCCGGGCGGCTTCACCCGAGATAAAGCAGTGTTTGACGGGCGGGTAACGGCTGTGGATCCTCCGGTGGTTAAAACTTATCTGGAACTTGAACCGCCCACCATTGAAGATAATACTGCCGACCTGGACAGGGTGCTGGGCGGGCTGCCGGGCGGGGTGAGGGCCGGTGTCAGCCTGGTGCGCCGGGTGACGGGTTTGCTGCAGGAAGCAAATTACCGCGTAACTGCGGTTACATATAATGTAGATAGGGGACACACCTCGAGTAAGGAAAGGGGACACACCTCCTGTGGAGGAATGTCCCCAACGTATGAATGTCCCCAACGTATGAATGTCCCCAACTTTAAGCTGCTAGCCTTGGAAGAAGGGGATACCACGGCGGATTGCTACGGCATCGCCATTGATATGGGCACCACCAGCGTGGCCGGGTATTTGGCGGATCTAAGCCGGGGGCGGGTAGTCGCCTCGGTTTCCGCTGCCAACCGGCAGCGAGCACAGGGTGCCGATGTTATCTCTCGCATCACTTATGTTATGGAGAACGCCGATGGACTGGAGCGGATGAGGGAACTGGCCACCCGGACTATTGACGAGGTGGTGGGTCAGTTGCTTGCCCGGGCCGGGGTTTCGCCCAACCGGATTTACTCCATGACGCTAATCGGTAACACGGTGATGAGCCATCTGCTGCTGGGAGTTTCGCCAGTGGGAATGGCGGCCTCGCCCTTTGCGCCCGCCTTTGCCGGGAGCTTGGCGGGGACTGCGGCAGACCTGGGGCTGGAAAGCCTGCCGGGCCGAACCAGGTTTACTCTGCTGCCTAATATTGCCGGGTATGTGGGCTCCGACACCGTGGGGGTGATCCTGGCTACGGAAATGTACCGGCGGCCGGGCAACTGGCTGGCGGTGGACGTGGGCACCAACGGGGAAATTGTGCTGGCTCCCGAACAGCGAAGCGATGCGCCAAATATATTAGCCTGTTCCACGGCTGCGGGGCCGGCTTTTGAGGGGGCCCGCATCAGCCAGGGCATGCGCGCCGAGCCGGGCGCCATATGTGAGGTCAGCGTCGACGATGACATCCGGTGCCGGGTAGTTGGCGACAGTCAGCCGGTTGGCATCTGTGGTTCCGGGTTGGTGGATGCGGTAGCGGTACTGGTGGAGTTGGGCCTGGTAACTACAGCCGGCCGAATTATTGACCCGGCTGATTTCCCGCCGGGAGTGCCGGAGCGGGTGCAAAAGCGGATCAGACCTGCCGGTAAGGGGTTTAAGTTTGTCCTGGCCGATGGCTCCGATGGTAAGCGGGAAGTGGCCATAACCCAGAAGGACATCAGCGAATTGCAGTTGGCTAAAGGGGCGATCAGGGCCGGTATGGAGTTGTTGCTGCAACGAGCGGGGATATCCCCTGCCGACCTGGACGGGATACTGTTGGCCGGGGCCTTTGGCAGCAACCTGCGACCACAAAGTGTTAAAACCATCGGCATGCTGCCGGACATTGAGCTGGATCGCATTAAACCCGTGGGTAACGCGGCGGGCACCGGGGCGGTGCTGGCGCTGTTGTCGGTAGAGCAACTTACGGTGGCGGTTGGGATACCCGGCCGCGTAGAGCACGTGGAATTGTCCACCGACCCAGGCTTTCAGGATTTATTTGTCGAAGCGCTGGGTTTTGCGGTGGTCTGATGCTTGAGGTGGGTCAATCATGAAAAACCAAAGCAAACCAACCGGCTGCACGCCCCGGGAACGGGTGCGGCTGGCTGTTAAACACCGTAAAGTCGACCGCATCCCCCGGGGTGAGCTGGTCATTGATGATGATGTGGCGGGTTTCTCCTTCTCCGGACGCCTGGAGTTTGTCCGCCGGATGGGGCTGGACGCTTATTGCCTCAGCCCGCAGTACCCCGCCGGCGTTGCACTGCCCGCGGCCCGGGAATGTGCATTCGCGGATCTGCACAACTGGATGCAAAATACGGACCGGTTCATATTCGGGCTGCTGGACGGCGTATTCGGCTGGGGTGTTAAACTGCTGGGCTTTGAGCGGTTTATTACCCTGTCCATCACTTCACCGCTGTCTCTTGCAGAACTGGCCGCCGGGGTGGAGCAGCTCAATACCGGGTTGATTACACGTCTGACCGATGCCGGGGTTAACGGTATCATCATTGCCGATGACCTGGCTTATCAGCGGGGGCTTTTCACTTCCCCGGCGGTGATTAGAAAGTATGTGCTCCCGTCCCTGGCGGCGCAGGTACAGGCTGCCCAAACAGCGGCTGCCGGGATGCCGGTTTTCTTCCATTCCGACGGCAACTACAGCCCCATTATCCCGGATATCATCGAGGCGGGCTTTGACGGCCTGCACTGCCTGGACCGCAATTCAGGCCTGGACTTGGCCGCCATACGCCGTCAGTACGGTGACCGGCTGTGCCTGTGGGGCAGCCTGGACGTGGCCGACACCCTGCGGGCCGGTGAAGTTGGCTATCTGGAGGGGTTAAGGGATGCGGTGCTGGAGGCCACCGGCGGCACCGGGTTGATTCTGGGTACCAGCTCCGGCATTTTCAGCGGCATGGACATGGCCGGGCTGATGTCTGTTTACCGGGTTTTTGAGTAAACATAACCTGCCAGCAAGAAAGTACGTTACATAAAAGGAAATCAATTTTCGGACGTCGAATAAGCCTAATCAGGGAAGAAGATGCGCGGGGGCAGGCTCAGTTGTGAGTTTGCTTTTTTGTTTACGGTGTGGCAAACGTAAAGGAGGTTTCTCCATGTACGAATCGATTAAACTGGGCAAACTTGCTCTTTTATTGGTGTTGGGTTCCGAAGAAGATAAAAAGAGGCTGGAAAAAATCGGTTCTGAACTTGGTTACAGGTTGTATAAAGGTAAAGTTGGCTCCATGGATTCCACCAAAATATTTGCGGCTGTGGAAACAGCCGCCAAGAAGGAAGGCCTGGTGAAGGATATTTACCGGGAGGAGCATGCCATCTATCATTCAGTGCTGGAGGCATACAATGCCATCTGCCGGGGACAGCTGGGCCTGGGCAACGTGCTGCGCAGCGCCGGGCTGGTGTTTAGCATTGTCCGGGGCCCCAGGATACCCGGCGATCATGAGGACGGCGACTGGGTGGCGGTGGCCCTGTACGGATACATGGGGGCGCCCATCAAGGGGTTTGAACACGAGGTCATCGGGCTGGGTATCAACCCGGTTTAGACGGGTAAACGAATACAACTTTCTGGTTGGGCTTTGGTGCCAGGTGTTGCAAGTTGAAAGCTGCAGAATACGCAACTTTCAACTTGCAACACCTGGCACCTTACCCTAAGCTTGTCATCCTGAGCGCAGCGAAGGATCTAATCTTTAAGATTCTTCGCTGCGCTCAGAATGACAGGCTTAATGACAATGTTCTTCGTTTCGTTGTATTCATTGCAATGACACAACGCCCATCACCAAGCCTTTTCAGAGCGGGCGCGGTTGCGTTTAACGGGGTTACATGTTAAAATTTGAAAAATAAACGACTGGGGCTACTCATAGTTGCGAGATGCGAGGGAGTAGGGGCGAATTAATGATTCGTGCTCTATTCCCTTTTTGTTTTCAAGCAGACAAGGGGACAGGGACCTGTCTGGTCAGGTTTACATTCAAATGGTTTGCTTTCAGTAGAAAGGAAGTGCTGTTTAATGAGCAAAATAAAAGCTGATTTCCTGGTACATAACGCCGGCCAACTGGTAACGGTGGCCGGTTACTCCCAGCTTCCCAAGCGCGGCGCCGAGTTGGCCGACATCGGCCTGGTTGAAAATGGTGTGCTGGCCGCCCAAGACGGCATCATCGTGGCGGTGGGGCCGGCGGCGCAAGTGCAAGAACAAGTAGAACTGACCGGGGACGCCACGGTTATTGACGCGGGCGGCCGGGTAGTGCTGCCCGGCCTGGTGGATCCCCATACCCACGTGGTGTTCGCCGGCTCCCGGGAACATGAGTTGGAAATGAAGATTGCCGGCATGGGCTACCTGGAAATACTGGCCCAGGGGGGCGGCATTTTGGATACCGTGCGGGCCACCCGGGCTGCCGGCCGGGAAGAACTGGTCGCTGCCGGGCGCAAGTATCTGGACCAGATGCTAGCCCAAGGCACTACCACTGCCGAGGTCAAGAGCGGTTACGGGCTGACCACCGAGGATGAGGTAAAAATGCTTGCGGCGGTTCGGGAACTGCACAACAGCCATCCCGTCGACCTGGTGCCCACCTTTTTGGGCGCCCACGCCATCCCCATCGAATATAAAGCCAACCCCAATGCATTTGTGCGCCTGGTGATTGAAGAAATGCTGCCGGCGGTGGCTCGGGAGGGGTTGGCGGAATTCTGTGACGTGTTTTGCGAACAAGGCGTGTTTACCGTGGAGCAGTCCCGGCAGATATTGCTGGCCGCGCGCCGGTTGGGCATGCAGCCCAAGCTGCACGCTGACGAGATAGTCTCGCTGGGCGGTGCTGAATTGGCTGTGGAACTGGGGGCGGTTTCGGCGGATCACCTGATGGCGGTGTCGGCAGAGGGCATCCGGCAGCTGGCGGAGTCGGTCACGGTGGCGGTAATTCTGCCGGCCACCACCTTTTGCTTGATGGGCAAACAGTACGCCCCGGCCCGGTCAATGATTGAGCAGGGCGTGGCGGTGGCCCTGGCCAGCGATTTCAACCCCGGCAGCAGCCCGGTCAATTCGATGCAGATTGTGATGGGCTTGGCCTGCCGCCAGCTGAAGATGATGCCGGCCGAGGTAGTTTCGGCGGTAACCATCAATTCCGCCCACGCCCTGGGCCGGGCCGCCCGGGTGGGCAGCCTGGAAGTGGGCAAACAGGCCGACCTGGTTATTTTTGACGCCTTAGATTACCGGTACTTGATGTACCGGTTCGGCACCAATCTTGCATTGACTGTAATCAAATCCGGAAAGGTAGTGTAAACGCTTACCATTGGGGACATTCCCCGAAGGGGTGTGTCCCCTTTCCTTAACCCTGTCTTCTAAACAAGATATGAACTAAATTCTTGCCAAAAGTGTGCAATGTTTGATCAACACAATAACAAGGCAATAACTTTGGAGGGTAAATGCAATGGCCAAGCTTGTTCAGTGTGTGCCTAATTTTAGTGAAGGCCGCCGTCCCGATGTTGTGGAGCAGATTGTCGATGCCATCAGGGGGGTGGCGGGGGTGCGGGTGCTGGATTATTCCACCGACCCCAGCCATAACCGCGCGGTGGTGACCTTTATCGGGGAGGCCGGGCCGGTTAAAGAGGCGGCTTTCCTGGGGGCGGCCAGGGCTGCCGAGTTGATTAACATGGAGCAGCACCAGGGTGCGCACCCGCGTATCGGGGCCACCGACGTAATCCCCTTTATTCCCATTGGGGATACCACTATGGATGAATGCGTAACCCTGGCCCGGGAACTGGGCGCCGATATGGGTGCCAAGCTGGGCATCCCGGTTTATCTTTACGAGTCCGCGGCCACCCGGCCGGAGCGTAAAAACCTGCCCCAGGTGCGCAAGGGGGAATACGAGGGGCTGAAAGAAGCCATCGGTCAGCCCGAAAGACAACCCGACTTCGGGCCGGCCCGCCTGCATCCCACCGCCGGCGCCACCGCTGTGGGGGCGCGGCCGCCGCTGGTGGCGTATAATATCAACCTGGGCACTTCAGATGTGGCCATTGCCAAGGCTATTGCCAAGTCCATCCGTGGCAGCAGCGGAGGTTACCCCAGCATCAAGGCGCTGGGCGTGATGATTGAAGACCGCCAGGTGGCCCAGGTGACCATAAACGTGTGCAATTTCCAAGAAGTATCACTGCAGCGGGTGTTTGAAACGGTTAAATGCGAGGCCTCCCGCTATGGTGTAAATGTTATCGGCAGCGAGGTGGTGGGGTTGCTGCCCATGGAAGCGTTGATTGAGGCGGCAGCCTTTTACCTGCGGCTGGAGAATTTTAAGCCCGAACAGGTTTTGGAAAACAGGCTTTTAGACCAATAAAGCGGAACTGTCATCCTCCATTCGTAGGGGCACCCCTTGCGGGTGACCGAATTAATGATGCCGGGGTATAGCGTTAATTGTAGAGATGTTGTAGGGGCAACCCCCTGTGGTTGCCCGGGCAGGCACGGGGGCTTGCCCCTACATTAGGAATGCTGAATAGCTGAATAACTACCAATAACGGAAGGAATGAGCGCATGTTAGAGTCTGGAAAGTTGATGGATATGACAGTGCAAGATTTTTTGGATGAGCTGGCCTCGGGTTCACCCGCCCCGGGCGGCGGCAGTGTGTCCGCCCTGGCCGGCTCGCTGGCCGCGTCCCTGGTTTGTATGGTGGCACGCCTGTCCGGGGGCGAATTGGAGAACGACGACATGGGGCGGGTGCTCGGGGAAGCATCCGCATTGAAAGATAGCCTGGGCCGGCACGTGGACGAAGATACCAGTGCCTTTAACCGGGTGATGCAGGCTTACCGGATGCCCAAAGTGACAGAAGATGAGAAAGCCGATCGTTCCGAGGTAATCCAGCAGACCCTCAAGGGAGCTGCCGATCATCCCATGCTGGTGGCCAAAGAGTGCCTGCGCGTGCTGCATTTGTGCCGGGAAGTGATGGCAGTTGGTAACCCTAATGCCTTGAGCGACGCCGGGGTGGCCGCAATGATGGCGTACAGCGGGATAACCGGCGCCATGTTCAACGTGGCCATCAACCTGGATGCCATAAAAGACGCTGCCTATAAGGCCCAGGCCGAGGATGAGCGGGATCGGGTTATGTCCGAAGCCGCCGCCCTGTACGAAGAGTTCCGCTGGCAGATGCTGGAGAAGATGCCGCACATGGTGGAATGGTAAGGGCCTGGCAATGTTTGTGTTATCCAGCAGTCTAATAGGATATTTGTCATACCGGGTCGAAGACACTACTGCAATACTCATCATAAATTATTAACGTTGTGGGGGGCATGAGTGATGCAGGGTGATCTTCAAAAGCGGCTGGCCCTGTTGGAAAATACACTGGATGAGGTTTCCGAGGGGATTATCGTCACCGATACCCGGGGTAGGATTCTTTATTATAATGATGCCCTGGAGAAAATGGAAGGGCTCAGTGAAAGCGAGGTTATCGGCCGGTACCTGACCGAAGTTTATCGGGTCACCCCGGAGACCAGCGAACACTTGGCCGTGGTGGAAACCGGAGAACCGGTTAAAGAGGTGCCTAAAATGTACTTCACGGCCAACGGGCGTGAGGTTAACCTGATGGCCAGCACCTATCCGGTGGTTGAAAAGGGCCGGGTTATTGGCGCATTTTCCGTATGCCGCGACGTGACGCGCATTAAAGATCTGCTCAGCCGCAACATTCTGCTGCAAAAGCAGGTGCTATCCGAGAGCAGGGAGCACCCGCTTAAAAATGGCACGCGCTACACCTTTGAACACTTCGTTTACGTCAGCCGGGCTATGGACCGGATTGTGCGCCAGGCTCAAAAAGCTGCCAAAGCAGACGGTACTGTGCTGGTATACGGCGAAACCGGCACCGGCAAAGAGGTGCTGGTGCAGAGCATTCATAACGCCAGTAGCCGGCAGGCCCAGCCCTTTGTGGGCATTAACTGCGCGGCCATACCCGAAACGCTGCTGGAAAGTATCCTCTTCGGCACCGTCAAAGGTTCTTTCACCGGGGCGGTAAACAGCCCGGGCCTTTTTGAACAGGCCGGGGAAGGCACCCTGTTTTTAGACGAAATCAACTCCATGAGCCCCCAACTGCAGGCCAAACTGCTGCGGGTGCTGCAGGAAAGAACCTACCGCCGGCTGGGCGGGAATAAGGAACTGCCGGTGCAGTGCCGCATTTTCACTTCCACCAACATAGATCCCCAGGAGTGCATCAACAAGGGCACTCTGCGGGAAGACCTGTATTACCGGTTCGCGGTGTTTACTATTATTCTGCCGCCCCTGCGGGAAAGGCCCGAAGATATAGAAAAACTAATCACTTACTTCATGCATCGGTACAGCGGCGTTTACGGCCAGGGCAACGCCCAACTGGATCCGGAGCTGCGGATTGCCATGATCCGTTACCAGTGGCCCGGGAACGTGCGGGAACTGGAACACGTCATCGAAAGCTGCCTGGCTATGTTGGATCCCGGTGAAGACACCGTAACTTTTGACCACCTGCCGTCATACGTGCGGCCCCGGTTTGTGCAGGTTAAGAAGCTGCCCACGCCGGCCCCCGACGCTGCCGAAGGCACGCTGCACACCATCCTGGAGCAGGCGGAACGGCGGGCCATCGAATATGTTTTGCTCAATAACCATGGCAACATTACCCGCTCGGCCAGGGAACTGGGCATCCTGCGGCAAAACCTACAGTACCGGATGCGCCGCCTGGGGATTAAAGCAGTGGATCTAATATGTCATACTGAACGAAGTGAAGAATCTTAAAAGATAAGATCCTTCGCTGCGCTCAGGATGACAGCACTATAGTTTATTCTCTAGGTAAACCACCATACCGCTAAACAGGCACTAGCGGAAAATAAAAAACCAGCTCTCGCGGCGATCCGGTGATATCCGGAGCGAACGGTGCACCTGGATGCGTTGATTAGCCCGTCATAGCCCCGAATTCAGGCTCCTTAGGGCGTAGCCAAACGGTTAAGCAATTTGTGCCATGCGGTAACAATAACCCGCTCCAACCACAACAATAAGAATTGCAAGAGAGAGCGGAGCGATATCACCGGAGCGCCGCGCCCACTATAACTAACATAAAAGTATTTTCAGGGGTAGTGCTTGTTAATGAATATCCATAAAACTAAAGCGGTTTATAACCTTTTCAGGAAGGGGTAATCAAATGCTGACCAACCGGGAAATAACCGGAGCAATGACCATAAAGCTTGATCAGGTGCCCGAAAAAACGCCTGCCTTTGTGCCGGGCATCCGCCGGGCTCCCAACCGGGGCTTCCGCCTGACGCCGGCCCAAACCAAAGTGGCCCTGAAAAACGCCCTGCGCTACGTGCCCGAAGCATACCACGCCGAGCTGGCCCCGGAATTCTTGAATGAACTGCTCACCCGGGGCCGCATTTACGGATACCGGTTCCGCCCCGAGGGACGGATTAGCGCCAAACCCATCACTGAACACCAGGGCAACTGCACCGAGGGCCGGGCTTTCCAGGTGATGATCGACAACAACCTGGATTTTGAGGTGGCCCTGTATCCTTACGAACTGGTTACATACGGCGAGACGGGCAGTGTCTGCCAAAACTGGATGCAATACCGGCTAATTAAAAAGTACCTGGAGGTCATGACCGACCACCAGACCCTGGTAATGGAATCGGGACACCCGCTGGGCCTGTTTCCCTCCAAACCCGAAGCGCCCCGGGTGATTATCACCAACGCTCTGATGGTGGGCATGTTCGACAACCAGGAAGACTGGGAGATCGCCCAGGAGATGGGTGTGTCCAACTACGGCCAGATGACCGCCGGTGGCTGGATGTACATCGGCCCCCAGGGTATTGTGCACGGCACCTATAACACCATTTTGATTGCCGGCCGGGCCAAGTTGGGCATCCCCGAGGACGGCGACCTTAGCGGGCACATGTTTATCTCTTCCGGTCTGGGCGGCATGAGCGGTGCCCAACCCAAGGCAGTGGAAATTGCCCGCGGGGTGGGGATCATCGCCGAAGTGGATTACTCCCGCATCAAGACCAGGCACGACCAGGGCTGGGTGGGCATGATGTCGGACGACCTGGACGAAATTTTCCGCACGGCCGCCGAGTACCTGGCTAAAAAAGAGCCGCTGTCTATTGCTTATCACGGCAATATCGTGGATCTGCTGGAATACGTGGTGCAGAACAATATCAAAGTGGAACTGCTTTCCGACCAGACTTCTTGCCACGTCGCCTATGCCGGTGGTTACTGCCCCCAGGGGGTCACCTTCGATGAACGCACCAGGCTGCTGGCCGAAGACCAGTCACAGTTCCGCCGCCTGGTGGACAAAAGCCTGCGCCGGCAGTACGAGCTGATTAAAATCATGGTGGAGCGGGGCACTTATTTCTTCGATTATGGTAACGCTTTCTTAAAGGCGGTCTACGATGCCGGGGTGCAAGAAATCGCCGCCAACGGCGTAGACGATAAGGACGGCTTTATCTGGCCCTCCTACGTGGAAGACATTATGGGACCGGAGTTATTTGATTACGGTTACGGGCCTTTCCGCTGGGTTTGCCTGAGCGGCAAGCCCGAAGACCTGGCTCAAACCGACCGGGCTGCTATGGACTGCATTGACCCGGCCGGGCGATACCAGGATCGGGACAACTACATCTGGATTAGGGACGCCCAGCAGAACAAGCTGGTGGTGGGTTCCCAGGCCCGGATTCTGTACCAGGACGCCGGGGGGCGGGTTAAGATTGCCCTGAAGTTCAACGAGATGGTCAGGAACGGTGAAATCGGCCCGGTGATGCTGGGTCGGGATCACCACGATACCGGCGGCACCGACTCGCCCTTCCGGGAAACCGCCAACATCAAAGACGGCAGCAATGTGATGGCTGACATGGCCACCCAGTGCTTCGCCGGCAACGCCGCCCGGGGCATGAGCCTGGTTTCGCTGCACAACGGCGGCGGCGTGGGCATCGGCAAAGCGATCAACGGCGGGTTCGGCCTGGTGCTGGACGGCACCGCCCGGGTGGATAACATCATCAAATCGGCGATGCTGTGGGACGTGATGGGCGGCGTAGCCAGGCGCTCCTGGGCCAGAAACGACAATTCCATCACCACCAGCATGGAGTTCAACCGCAATTTCGCAGGCAGCGGACACATCACCCTGCCCTACCTGGCCGACGACGAACTGGTCGATCGGCTAGTCACCACAGCCCTGAAGTAAGCTTTGGTGCCAGGTGTTGCAAGTTGCAAGTTGCAAAAAATATGTCAAAGGGACGGTTCCTTTGACACAAAAATAAACACAGAAGTCAGTAGTCAGAATTCAGAATTAAGAATGAGTAAACCGATAAAAATTGGCATGTAGAAGGCAATTGTTCGGGTTGACGTTTATCGTCTATCATTGTTGTTTGCGAAGTATGGTATATTCGGATTGTTTTTACGTTTTGGCATCGTTCTATAGCAGGGGATATTGCGAAGGTTTCGGTAAACGTAGCGACATAACAGGGCATTTTAAATTCTGAATTCTGACTCCTGACTCCTGACTCCTAAATACTTTATAACAAAAGTGTGTCAAAGGAACCGTCCCCCTGACACACTTCTTGATCAGAAAGGAAGTGAGCCGGTGGCTAACGTTCGCAATGACTTGGTTCTGGTTGACCTGTCGACCGGGGAAATCAGCCGTAAGCCCTGCCCCGAGCACATCACCCGGGATTACCTGGGCGGCCGGGGCCTGGGCGATTACATCTTATTGAAGCATTTAAAAAAAGACGTGGCGCCGCTGGATCCGGAAAATATTTTGATCTTTGCCGCCGGTCTGTTAAGCGGCACCAAAATGATTACCACCGGCCGACTGCATGTAAGCGCCCGCTCGCCTCTGACGGGCTTGATCGGCACTTCCAATTCCGGGGGCATGTTCGGCTCGGAGCTTAAAGGCTGTGGCATCCTGGCCCTTGTTATAGTGGGGAAAGCCAATAAACCGGTGTTTATTAACATTCGGAGCGAGCACGTTACCATCGAGGACGCTTCCACCGCCTGGGGTTTGGAAAGAAAAGAGGCGGCGGCCAAGCTGCTGGAACTGGCCGGGGACGAGAAGGCCCGGGCGGCGGTGATCGGACCCGCCGGCGAAAAGATGGTGGCTTTAGCCTCTATTATGTTCGGCCCGGGGCACGCCTGCGGGCGCACCGGACTGGGAGCAGTGATGGGCGCCAAGCACCTGAAAGGGCTAGTGGTGCGCAAAACATCCTCTGTGGCTGCGGCAACACCGGCGGCCGCAGTACCGGCGGTGAAAGACTACCTGGCCAAATTAAAAGCGCTGCCCAGCTGGGAGCAATGGACTACCCTGGGCTCCACCGACAGCGTGCTCTGGACCCACCAGATGGGTGGATGCGCGGCTAAAAACCACTCTCAGGTCACCTTTGCGGGTGCCGAAACCGCCAGCGGATCCGCCTTCAAAGATTTAATTGTCAAACACCGGGGCTGTTATAACTGCCCCATTCGCTGCAAAGCCGACATTAAAATAGACCGGGGCCGGCACACAGGTTTTGAAGGCGAGCGGGGGGAATACGAACCCCTGGCCACTTGGGGCCCCAAGTGCGGCAACGCCGACGGCCTGGCCAGCGTGTACCTGTGCAACCTGTGTGATGATTACGGTGTGGACAGCATCGGGGCCGGCAACGTGGTGGCATTTGCCATCGACCTGTATGAACGGGGCATACTAACCCCGGAAGATACCGGGGGTTTGGCACTGACCTGGGGTAACACCGAAGCTATGGAACAATTACTGCAGCAAATTACTTACCGCAGCACGCCGCTGGGCGACACCCTGGCCCGGGGTATGCGGGAAGCAGCCCGGATTATTGGCCGGGGGGCCGAGCAATACGCCCATCTGGTCAAGGGTCTCAGCATGACCTTTATGGATCCCCGGGCCTTCAAAGCCAGCGGCCTGGGGTATGCGGTATCCAACCGGGGGGCGGATTTCGGTTACGTATACGCCAAGCCCGAGTACGCCTACACTCCGCAGCAGGCGCTGGATGCTTTCGGCACGGCAAAGGCAGCCGACCGCCTGTCCGAGGAGGGCAAGGCCGCGATGGTGCGGCAGTGCATGTGCGCCAACGCCGTGGTGGATTCGCTAGGTATCTGCAAAATACCCCAGTTTGGCATGTTGCTGGACTTTAACCTGGAGGAAGCGGCTAAAATAGTGACGGCCTTTACCGGCCAGCCGGTCACCGGGGCGGACCTGCTGTTGGCCGGCGAAAGAATAGTCAACGTCGAGCGGCTGTTTAATTTCCGCTTCGGCGCCACCGGCCGTGATGACACCCTGCCTGAAAAGTTTACCACCGAGCCCATATCTGAAGGCCCCTGCCAAGGCTCCGTAATCAACCTGGCCCCCATGCTGCAGCAATTTTATGCCCTGATGGGCTGGGAACAAGACGGCACCGTAAGCGCAGCTAAAATTAAACAACTGGGCATTTAAGCCAGGGGGACAGGGCAGACAAGGGGACCAGACAAGGGGACAGGGACCTGTCTGGCAGCGCCAGACAGGTCCCTGTCCCCTTGTCTGGTCTCTCTGGTATGGTTATTGCTTGTTTTATAAACATAGATTCAGTCCCGATTTTTTAAGGAGGTTTGGCGCAAATTGCTTATCGTGGGAGAATTAATCAATACCAGCCGCAAGCTGATTAAAGAAGCGGTGCTTAACAAAGACGCCGGTTATATTAAGGACATAGCCAGCCGGCAGGTGCAGGCGGGAGCCACATTTGTGGACGTAAACTGCGGCACAATGGTACATAATGAGGCTGAAATTATGGAGTGGCTGGTGAATACGGTGCAAGAAGCCGTAGACGCGCCCCTGTGCATTGACAGCCCCAGCCCCGAGGCACTGCAGGCCGGCCTAGAACTGGCCGCCGGTAAACAGCCAATGGTCAACTCTATCTCGGCGGAAAAGGAACGGTTTGAAAATATTCTGCCGCTGGTGCTGAAATACAAGGCCAAAGTGGTGGCATTGTGCATGGACGACAGCGGCATGCCCGATACCGCGGATCAGCGCATTGTGATTGTTAAAAAGCTGGTGCAAGACCTGACCGATGCCGGCGTTCCCGAGGATGACATTTACCTGGATCCGCTGGTCAAACCGGTCAGCGTCAGTGACGGCGCGGGTATAGAGGTGCTGGACACGCTGCGGTTCATCAGGTCGGAATACCCCGGGGTGCATGCCATCTGCGGTCTGAGCAATATCAGTTTCGGCCTGCCCTGCCGGAAAATACTGAACCAGGTGTTCATGATTCAAACCATGACCGCGGGTATGGATTCTTATATTCTGGATCCGTTGGACCGGGCCATGATGGGATTCCTGTACGCTTCACAGGCGCTATTGGGCCAGGATCCCTACTGCGGAGAGTACCTGGGCGCCTACCGGAGGGGCATATATAACGACTGACCGGTAATTGCTTGAGCTAACCGCGGGGAAGAGAATATAATGAAAGAAACGTATCCTGAAAATACTCTTTAGGGTGTCATCCTGAGCGTAGCGAAGGATCTTAAAGAAAGATTCTTCACTCCGTTCAGAATGACATAAAAGTCAAAAAATAAAAAAGCATTTTCTAAATGCGTTGTCATTTCTACTCAGAGATAACTAGTTGTTAGGGAGTAGAGGCGAGATAATCGTGCTCTATTCCCTATTTATTTTGTCCTTTTTTAAATTATTTTTGCTTAATGATGCGGGAGGGTGGTACTTATGATTGAGACCAAATCTGCCATCGAGATGATTGCCATTGACGGCGAAAACCTCACTTTGGAGCAGGTGATTGCCGTAGCCCGGGAGTCGGTGCAGGTCAGACTGCATGTACCCGGGAAAGCCAGGTTGGTTAAGTCCCGGGCGGTGGTGGAGAAAATACTGGCCGGCGACCAGGTGGTTTATGGTGTTAATACCGGGTTCGGCAAATTCAGCGATGTTTCGGTTTCGCCGGAAGACCGGAATACGCTGCAGAAAAACATTATTATGAGCCATGCCTGCGGGGTGGGGGAACCCCTGCGCAGGGACGCCGTCAGGGCGATGATGCTGCTGCGGGCCAATTCACTGACCAAGGGCTACTCGGGCGTGCGGCTGGAATTGGTGCAGCTGCTGCTGGATATGCTGAATTGCGGCATCCACCCGGTGGTTCCCTGCCAGGGCTCGGTGGGTGCCAGTGGTGATTTGGTGCCCCTGGCGCATATCGCCCTGGCTATGATCGGCCTTGGGGACGTGGAGTACAACGGCCAGGTGATTTCCTCGGCCGAAGCCTTCAAACAGGCCAAACTGCACCCCGTAACCCTGTCGGCCAAGGAAGGCCTGGCGCTGATTAACGGCACCCAATACATGAGCGCTCTGGGCTGCCTGGGGGTATACGACGCGCTGGAGCTCTGCAAGGCCTCGTCCATTGCCGCGGCCATGACATTTGAAGCGCTGGAGGGACTGCCCAGTGCCTATGATGCGCGCATTCATGAAGCCCGCCCCCACACCGGGCAAAAGCGCAGCGCCCTGGCGATGCGCCAACTGCTGGAAGGCAGCGACTTGTGCACCAGAACTGAGCATAAAAGGGTGCAGGATGCCTACACCCTCCGGTGCATACCCCAGGTGCACGGGGCTTCGCTGGACGCTTTTAATTATGTGCGGGGCATCCTGGAAACTGAAATTAACTCGGCTACCGACAATCCGCTGATTTTCCCTGACACCGGGGACGTCATAAGCGGCGGTAATTTTCACGGCCAGCCCCTGGCCCTGGCTCTAGACTTTCTGGCGATTGCGGTTTCAGAACTGGGCAGTATTGCCGAGCGGCGCATTGAAAGGCTGGTCAACCCGTCATTAAGCGGGCTGCCTGCTTTTCTGACCCAGTGCGGCGGCCTGAATTCCGGGATGATGATTCTGCAATACTGTGCAGCAGCCCTGGCTTCGGAAAACAAGGTGCTGGCTCACCCGGCCAGTGTGGATTCCATCCCCACCTCGGGCAACCAGGAGGATCACGTCAGCATGGGCTCCATAGCAGCCCGCAAAGCCGGGACGGTCATTGAAAATGTTTCCTGGGTGATTGCGGGGGAGATGCTGGCAGCGGCCCAGGCCCTGGATTTTGCGTCTCACTCCGTGGGCCGGGGAACCCGGGTGGCCCACCGCCTGGTGCGGGAAGTAGTGCCCCACTGGGACGAGGACCGCGTGCTGTACAAAGATTTGCACCGGGTGCACGACCTGCTGCTGGCCGGTTCGGTAAACCGGAAGGTGGAAATGGAAGTAGGGATGCTGGCGTAAGGCAGGAAACAGGAGTCAGGAGTCAGGATTCAGGAGTTAGAAGACAGAAGACAGAAGACAGAAGACAGAAGTCAGAAGTCAGAAGTCAGAAGTCAGAAGTCAGAAGTCAGAAGTCAGAAGTCAGAAGTCAGGTTATAGAGGGTTTATTGTTTTACAGTATTCTGAATTCTGACTCCTGAATTCTGACTCCTGTTTTGCAGCGCAAAACAAATGTGCATGCACAAAAAATATGCGCCCGACTCCGGCAGGAAAAATGCCCTGCAATTGCGAACGTTCATAAGTGGCTTTTTTATGAGCATTCTCTCATTGAAGTTTGAAAGCAGGTGGATTTTTGGAATATATCATTTATATCCAGCGCAATACCGAGTTAATTATGGAATATGCCCAAAACCACTTTGCGCTGGTACTGACAGCCATTATTATTTCGCTTGTGCTGTGGGTACCGGTGGGTGTGCTGATTACCAAAAATGAAAAGTGGGCCAGCCGGGTACTTAACATAGCCAATACAATTTTTTGCATCCCCAGTCTGTCCCTATTTGCGGTGATGGTCACTATTCCCGCTTTGGGGTTGGGCCGGCGGTCCGCCCTGGTGGCCCTGGTGCTGTATGCCATGATGCCGCTGGTGCGCAACGTGTACCAGGGTGTTAAAGGGGTCGATAAAAGCGTCATTGAGGCGGCCAAAGGTATGGGTATGAGTTCCTGGCGGATTTTGTGGGAAATTCAGCTGCCGCTGGCCACCCCGGTGATTTTTGCCGGTTTTAGAATCACCGTGGTAATGACTACGGGTATCGCGGCTATTGCTACCTATATCGGGGAAAGAAACCTGGGCCGGCTTATCGCGGAAGGTTTGACCAGGTTCAACGTCGAGATGATTATAGTAGGCGCCCTCTTTATTGCAATAATCGCCATCGGCCTGGACAGCCTACTGGGCTATATTGAAAAACGCATCGTCCCCCGCGGCCTCAGGACAGGACGAAGTTGACGGTGAAACTACAAGTAGTCAGTAGTCAGTAGTCAGTAGTCAGAACGAGAGAACGATTCATTGGGGGACATTCCTCGACCCCAAAGCTTGACCCACAAGCAGAGGTGTGTCCCCTTTCCTTATAAGATTTGTTCTCGCGGCACTTTAAATTCTGAATTCTGACTACTGACTCCTGAATTCTGTACTACATACATTTGCCGGTTAGGAGGAGACAATTTGATCGAGTTAAGAGAAGTATCAAAAGTATATCCAGGACAATCCGCACCGGCGGTAGATAATCTTTCCATGACGGTTGAAAAAGGGGAAACCTGCGTACTGGTTGGGCCCTCCGGGTGTGGGAAAAGCACCACCCTGCGCATGATTAACCGCATGATTGATACCACTGCGGGCACGATTCTGATTGACGGCAAGGACATCAGGCAAAGTGACCCGGACAAACTCAGAATGGACATCGGTTATGTAATTCAGCAGATCGGCCTTTTGCCCCACCGGTCGGTGGCCGAGAACATCGCCATCGTACCCCGGCTGCACGGCTGGCCCAAGGATCGGATTAAAAAACGGGTTGACGAGCTGCTGACCCTAATTGGCCTGGACCCGGAAGAAAGTCGCCATAAGTTTCCCTCCCAACTGAGCGGCGGCCAAATGCAGCGGGTAGGCGTGGCCCGGGCTATGGCTGTGGATCCCCCGATAATGCTGATGGACGAACCTTTCGGCGCTGTTGACCCCATCGCCAGGAACCACCTGCAGGACGAATTCCTACGTCTGCAAAAGGAAATGAAAAAAACCATTTGCTTTGTGACCCATGATATTAATGAAGCGATTAAAATGGGTGACCGCATTGCTATTTTTAGTGCCGGACAGCTTGTCCAGTACGGTACTCCTCAGGAGATCCTGTCCAAGCCGACTAATGATTTTGTCAAAGATTTTATCGGCCTTGACCGGGTGGTTAAAATACTGAGCCTGTTCCATGTGAAAGACGTGGCCAGGCGTACGATATGCACCGCCGGCGAGAGCGAACTGCCCAACGTGGCCGGCAAGATGCGTGATTTAGGTGCCGACACCTGTTTTGTGTTGGATAACGGTGGCCGGGCCGCCGGTTTTATAACCTGGGAAGATATTGCCAAACATGGCGACAGTGCCGCTTCCGAAACAATGCAGCAGATTGTTGCCGGCCGTAAAAAAGCTTTCGTGCAGGAGTTGGTACTGCTGCGGGATGCCCTGTCGTTGATGTTGGAACTGGACACCGAGCACCTGGGGGTTATGGATGGTAACCGGATTACCGGCGCGATCTCCCTCCGGGATATTAGGAAGCATGCCAGCAAGAAAGAGGGCGAGTAAATGAACTGGGCTCGTATGCAGGATGCCCTGGTGCATAGAGCGCCTGAAGCCCTGTCGGTACACCTGTTGATGGTGGTTATCACCATAGGCATAGCCGTGGCCATCGCCCTGCCGCTGGGTGTTATATTAACCAGGCCCAGGTACAAAAAACTGAGTATGATTGTGATGAACGTGATGAACCTGCTGCAGACGGTACCCGGTTTGGCTGTGATAGCCCTGGTGATGCCGTTTTTAGGCCTGGGTTTAAAACCAACCATTGTAGCCCTGTCGGTGCAGGGCCTGCTGCCCATCGCCAGAAATACTATTGCCGGTATTTACGCTGTCGGCCCCGATGTTAAGGAAGCCGCTCTGGGCATGGGCATGTCCCATAGACAAATACTTTACGAGGTTGAACTGCCCCTGGCTATGCCTATTATCCTGGCCGGCATCAGAACCTCCACGGTGTACGTAGTAAGCGTGGGCACCCTGGCCGCTTATATCGGCGGCGGCGGGTTGGGGGATTTGATTGTGACCGGACTGGCCATGTTTTGGACTGAGTTTCTGCTGGTGGGCGCCGGGTTGGGCGCGCTTTTGGCCATTGTATTAGATAGAACCCTGGCGTACGTGGAGTTTAGGATCACTCCTCCCGGCCTAGGCAGCTGATCTTCGCACAGCCTGTAAAACCCCGTAAATCGGAAAGGGGACACACCTCTGCTTAACGGGTCTTACTTATGGGTCGAGGAATGTCCCCAACTTACACCTGAACCAAATCTTCTTTATAAATTTTTGGACACTTTACAGGGAGAGAGGTGATTGAGCCAAGAAGAGCAGAGAGCAGGTTAGCTAATTAAAAAACAAACATTAAAAAAGTAAGGGAGGAAGTACCTAGTGAAGAAAAAGGTATTTTTATGCATGCTAGTTTTAGTGATGGCGCTTTCGCTAATTGCCGCGGGTTGCGGCGGTGGCGGTGAAACCAAAGGCGATGCGGCCTCAGAAGGCGACAAGCCTACCATCGTAGTTAGTTCCAAGACTTTTACCGAAGCATTGCTTTTAGGCACCATGACTTATCAGTACCTTGAGTACCTCGGTTACCCCGTGGAAAATAAAATGGGCCTCGGCGAACTGGCCGTGGTCAGGCCCGCCCTGGAATCCGGGCAGGTTAGCGCTTACTGGGAATATACCGGCACCGTGCTGATTAACATTATGGAACACGAGCCCAGCTTTGATTCTGAAGAGAGCTTTAATCTGGTTAAGGAATTTGACGCGGCCAACGGTATTGTTTGGCTGGACTATACCCCGATGAACGACACCTACGCCATCATGGTCAGGCAGGACGTTGCTGACGAATACAACCTGACCACAACCTCCGACCTGGCCAAGGCAGTGCAGGACGGCGCGCACCTTAAGTTCATCACCGCCCAGGAATGGATCGAGCGTCCCGACGGCCTGCAGCACTTTGAGAACATTTACGATTTCCAATATCCCAAAGAAGACATGGTGGCTGCTGCTTTGAACATGGGTTATGAAGCGCTTAAAGCCAACCAGGCCGAAGTGGGTCTCGCCTTTACCACTGATGCCAGGATCGAAGCTTATAACCTGGTAGCTCTGGAAGACGACAAGAGTGCTTTCCCGGTTTACAACGCCGCCCCGCTGTTCCGGGAAGAAATCCTGGAAGCATATCCGGATATCCCTGAACAAATGAAAGCCCTTAGCCAACTTCTAGATAACGATACCACTGTCAGCCTAAACAAGGCAGTAGACGTTGACAAGAAGAGCGTGGAAGAAGTTTCCAAACAATTCCTGACCGAAAAAGGCTTAATCAAGTAATTTCTGTTTTAGATAACAATGCTGAATCGATCGTAGGGGCACCCCTTGCGGGTGCCCGGTTTATCCTTGTCCCCATGCATTATTGTAGAGGCGCGGCAAAGGTTAAATAAACTAGCCTTCGCGGTGATCCGGTGATATCCGGAGCGAACGGTGCACCTGGGTGCGTTGAATAGCCCGTCATAGCCCCGAATTCAGGCTGCTTAGGGCGTAGCCAAACGGTTAAGCAGTTTGTGCCATGCGGTAACAATAACCCGCTTCGATTACAACAATAAGAATTGCAAGAGAGAGCGGAGCGATATCACCGGAGCGCCGCGTCCACTACAACCAACTTAAAAAGTATTTTTAAGCAACTCCTTAATAATGTGACCTGGCTCTGATCGTCCCCGGCGCCGATGTGCCGGATCCGATCAGAGCTATAATTTTTACGGTGCCGGTTACGAAACTGCTTTGACGGAGGTTAAACCATGCAGCTAAGCGAAGCATTTATCAAGGAATTTATGGCGGTTTTTCAAGCCCCCGGCTTTGTCAAACCACATCTGCACCATTTTGTCACCGAGCAGGAAATGAAACTGGCGATTGGTTTAAAGGATCAAAGCCTGACCGGGCTGGAAATTGCCGCCCTGTTGCAAGAGCCGCTGGAAAATGTTAATGTTTGGCTGGAGCAGTCTTACCAACGCCACGTAATTAATAAAACAGTGGAGCACGGCACCACCCTATACACCTCGGGCGAATTTTACCGCCGGCTGGACAACTTTTGCCTGTTCGGTAATTACCACGTACTGCCCAAAGAGGTGCGCCGCCGGCTGGATCAGTGGTGTTATGAAGAATACATGCAAAGACATAATTACTTTAAGCAAGTACTAGACACCGAACCGGATTACGACAATTGTCATAATGACTGGGTGCTGTTGCTGCCCGAAGTGGAAGAAATGATTGACGCCGCCGGGCAAATTAGGGTGCTGCCCTGCAATTGCAAAATCATGGCGGACAACTGCGGGCACTCCAGGGAAATTTGCATCTTCTTTGAACAGACCATCACCGACCGCACCGGAGGCCGGGAGTTGTCCCGGGCAGAAGCTAAAGCACTGGTGCGCCGCCTGGACAAAGAAGGTCTGATGCATACCGGCGGGCCGTATGACTGGCGGGAAAAAGGGCCTGCCGTGGTGTGCAACTGCTGTACCTGCTGCTGCTATCCATTTCGGGCGGCCCAACAACTGAGCACCAAAGGCAAATGGCCCCGGTCGCGCTACGTGGCCGGATATGACCGGGATAAATGCCGGATGTGCGGCTTATGCGCCAAACGCTGCCCCTTCGGGGCGTTTAAGTTAAGCCCAACCGAGGTAGAGAAAGAAGGGAAAAAGGTTTGGGATGTGGTTTTTGACAGCGCTTTATGCTGGGGTTGCGGTCTTTGTGCCAATACCTGCCCCACGGAAGCGATAACTATGCGAAGTATATAGCGGCGCATGGCGATGAAGCATGCAAATAATATTTGCATCACCGGTGACCACCGGATGGTGCAAATTGGAGCATAAAAATTTTGCGCCCTGCGGTTTTAATCTCAAACCCCGGGGTTTTTTTGTATTAAATGTTTGGCATGGCTCTTGCAAATTACTTTTGGTGCCAGGTGTTGCAACTTTCAACTTGCAACACCTGGCACCAAAGCCAAGAACCTTGTCATTAAGCCTGTCATTCTGAGCGCAGCGAAGAATCTTAAAGATAAGATCCTTCGCTACGCTCAGGATGACTTCCCAAAGTTATTTACAAGACAACAAAAATAGCAAGGCATTATACAAGGAGGGTACATAATGGAAAAATTCCTATCTAATTATGATGAACAAGTTACGCCCCGTTTAAAGTGGGTCACCGACACCCAGTTGGAACAAATTCACTACGCCTCGCTGGAAGTGCTGGAGCGCACCGGCGTCGAAGTGCAGCACCCGGGAGCCCTGGCCCTGCTTAAAGATGCGGGTTGCAAAGTGCAGGATAAACGGGTTTGGATACCCGGCTGGCTGGTGGATGAATGCATCCGCCTGGCCCCCAAGCGGGTGGCGGTGGCCAACCGGCTGGGCGAAAGAGTGATGCCCCTGGAAAAAAACCGGGTCTACTACGGTACCGGTTCCGACCTGCCCTTTACCATCGACATGGCCACCAAAACCAGAAGAAGCACCACCAAGCAGGACGTGGTTGAAGCCGTCAAAGTAATGGATGCGCTGCCCAACTATGACTTTATCATGAGCTACGCCATTGCTTCGGAAACCAACCCCACCGTCAGCGATCTGCACCAGTTTGAAGCAATGACCTTAAACACCGGCAAGCCCATTATCTTCACCGCCCATAACGCCGAGAATACTGAAGCCTTAATTTTGATGGCAGCGGCCTGCGTCGGCGGGGTGGACAACCTGAAGCAGAACCCCTACATCATATTGTATACCGAGCCTATTTCCCCGCTGGTACATACTATGGACGGGGTGGGCAAGATGTTTAAGTGCTTTGATTATAACGTGCCCGTTGTGTATACCCCGGGCATCCTGGCCGGCGCTACCACGCCGGTGACCAAGGCGGGCAGCATCGTCCAGATGAACGCCGAGTCCCTGGCGGGCGTGGTGATGGCCCAGCTGTACAAAAAAGGTGCGCCCATTATTATCGGCGGCGGGGCCACCCCGATGGATATGAAAACCACCGCCACCCTTTACGGGTCGCCGGAAACTTCCATGAACTACGCCATCATGACCCAACTGGCCCAGTGGTACGGGCTGCCCAACTTCACTGAGGCGGGCTGCGTAAACTCACCGGTGCCCGATATTCAAGCCGGCGTGGAAGCCTCGGTTTCCATATTGATGAACCAGCTGGAAGGCGGTAACCTGGTGCACGACGTGGGCTACCTGGAAGGCGGCAAGACCGGTTACCTGCCCTTTTTGGTGATTTGCGACGACATTATCGACATGGTTCGCTACATGGGCCGGGGCACCAGGACTACCCCCGACCACCTGGCGGTTGACTGCATCGATGACGTGGGCCCGGCCGGCAACTTTATGGGCCACGACCACACCTTTAAATATTTCCGGGAGGAAATCTGGAACCCCCGCTACTTTATCCGGTACCGCTGGGAGCAGTGGGAAGCCAAGGGGATGAAGAAATCCATGGATATTGCTATGGATAAGGTTAAAGAAGTGCTGGAGAAACACGAACCCGCGGCGCTGCCCGCCGGGGCCGCCGAAGAAATGCAGGCTATCATTAAGCGCCGGGAAACCGAGTGCGGTTAGGGGGCCATATTAATGCAGTACGCAAGTAAACACGGCGGCGGGGTATCATTTAGAACCCTGACCACCGAACAGATTAAAGAGATCCACAGCGCCAGCTGCCGGATTCTAAACGAAACCGGGCTGATTGTGCACCACGACGAGGCCGCCCAACTGCTGAACAAGGCCGGCGCCTACACCGATGCCTCGGGCCGCACCTACCTGCCCGATGCCCTGATCGAATGGGCCATCCGGACGGCACCGGCCCGGGTGACCGTTTACAACCGGCTGGGCGATCCCGCTATGTTCCTGGAGGGCTCCAACGCCTATTTCGGCCCGGGCTCCGACACCTTAAATTTTATTGACCCGGCCACCGGAGAGAGACGGCCCTGGAACACCGCCGACGTGGCGGCAGCGGTGCGCCTGGTGGACTACTTGCCCCAAATGGATTTTGTGATGTCTATGGGCCTATTAAATGACGTGGACAAACGGATGATTTACCGCAACCAGTATGCGTTAATGATTAAAAATAGCATCAAGCCTCAGGTCATTATTGCCGAGGACCGGTCGACAGTGGAGGACATATTCGCTATGGCGGCGGCGGTGGTGGGCGGGCCGGCCAAGCTGAAGCACCAGCCGCTGTTTGCCATGTACTTGGAACCCACCTCGCCGCTGCAGTTTCCCTTTGAGTCAGTGGATAAACTCCTGGCCGCGGCGGAATTGAAAATACCGGTCAACTTTGCTTGCGGAGCGCTGGCCGGGGCGTCCACGCCGGTCACCGAGGCCGGGACCGTTGTGCAGGCCAACGCCGAGGCGCTGGGCGGCCTGGTGGTACACCAGCTTAAGAACCCGGGCGCGCCATTCCTGTACGGTTATGGGGATTCGCCCCTGGATATGCGCACCATGCAGGCGGTTTACGCGGTACCCCACGCGCTGCTGCTGCAGGGAGCCCTTTGCGACCTGGCCCGCTATTACGCGGTGCCCACCTGGGGTTACGCCGGGTGCAGCAGCTCCAAGACCTTCGACGAGCAGACCGTCATGGAAGCCACCATGTTTACCCTGATGGGCGCACTGCAGGGCTGCAATCTGATGCACGACGTATTCTACATTGAATCCGGACGCACCGGTTCCCTGGAACTGCTGGTGCTGAACAACGAAGTCATTTCCCGGGCCAGGAACCTGCTGGGGGGTGTGAACACCAGCCCCGAGTACCTGGCGGTGGAAGCCATTAAACGGGTCGGCCCCGGCGGCAATTTCCTGGGTGACGACCACACATACAACCACTTCAAACAAAGCTGGAAACCCGACGTTTCAGACTTCAACGGCTACGACGCCTGGGCTGCGGAAGGCGCCAAAACAACCGGCACCCGCATCCGCGAAAAAATCGCCCAAGTGATGGCCACGCACCAACCCGTGCAGGTGACGCCGGAAGCCGAACAGGCCATCGACAGCATCCTGCGCGCTGCTGAAGAAAGGCTGTGCGGGGAGTAGAAAAAGGAGTCAGGAGTCAGGAGGACATTTTTAGATCGTCATTCTGAACGTAGTGAAGAATCTAGATCCTTCGCTCACGCTCAGGATGACAATAGCAAAGTATACTTTCTGGATAGACCACGTGCCACTGCCGCGCCACCATCAGAAGGATGAAAAACCAAGCTTCCGCGGCGATCCGGTGATATCCGGAGCGAACGGTGCACCTGATTGCGTTGTTTAGCCCGTCATAGCCCCGAATTCATGGCTATTAAGGGCGTACAGTACGGGTAAGCAGTTTGCCGAACGCGGGCACCACAAACATGGCCAACCACAACAAGTAGAATTGCAAGAGAGAGCGGAGCGATATCACCGGAGCGCCAAATCCGACCAACTTTAATGGTAAGGTGCCAGGTGTTGCAAGTTGAAAGTTGCGTATTTTGCAGCTTTCAACTTGCAACACCTGGCACCAAAGCCTGGAATCAAGATCCTTCGCTAACGCTCAGGATGACAATTGTAAAGTATATTTTATGGATAGAATCTACATTTAGGAGGGAATACAATGAGCAACTATCAGGAACTGTCCGACGTGGTCATCAAGGGAGACATTAAAAAAGTTAAGGAAGTAACCCAAAAACTAATCGATGCCGGCAATGATCCCCTGTCCATCATTAACGAAGGCCTAATCCCGGGCATTAACGAGGTAGGAGTACGATTTAAAGAAGGCGACTTGTTTGTGCCGGAAATGATGAGATCCGCCCAGGCCATGAAAGGCGGAGTGGAACTGGTCAAGCCCCTGATGGCCGCCGAGAATATCCCCACCTCCGGCAAAGTGGTTATCGGCACCGTTAAAGGCGATCTGCACGACATCGGCAAAAACCTGGTCATTATGATGTTAGAAAGCAGTGGTTTCAACGTAGTAGATTTGGGCGTGGATGTACCGGTGGATAAATTTGTGCAGGCGGTTAAAGAACACAACCCGCAAGTGGTAGGCATGTCGGCCCTTTTAACCACCACCATGCCGGTCATGAAAGCAGTAATCACCGCCCTGGATCAAGAGAACCTGCGGAGCGGCGTCAAGATCCTCATCGGCGGCGCCCCCGTTACTCCGGAATACGCAGATGAAATCGGGGCCGACGGTTTCGCCTCCGATGCCGTAGTAGCCACCGACATGTGCAAGCAGGTGTTAATCTAAAGTCAAACAAAGTAAAAAGGGGACAGGCTACTTTTTCTTGCGCGAAAGTAAGAGAAGGTAAAAAGTAGCCTGTCCCCTTTTTTTACCCTTTTTTTAGAGAGGCGTTTAAAGATGGCCTATATTCTATCAGGGCAGCAACCGTTTATGCAAAGCAGGGTCAAACCCCGGGGCGGGTTTGCCCAGGTGGTAACCCTGCCCGTAATCCACACCCATTTCCTTCAATATCCCCATGATTTTTTCGTTCTCCACAAATTCAGCAATTGTTTTCTTACCCAGCGTGTGTGATACCGAGTTCATGGCCTGCACAATAGCCCGGTGATTGTCGTCTGAATCAATGTTTTTGACAAATGAACCGTCTATTTTCAGGTAATCCACCGGCAGCGTGCGCAGGTAAGAGAAGGACGAGAAGCCGATGCCGAAATCGTCCAGGGCGAACTTACACCCCAGCGCTTTAATCCGCTGGATCCACCTTTCGGCCTGGGCTAGATCCTTGACAGCCGTCGTTTCAGTAATTTCAAAGCCGATACGGGAGGGGTTGGTGCTGCTGTTGCGGATTTGGGATTCCACCAGGTCAAGCAGTGTATCGTCTCCCAGGCTGTTGCCCGAAAGGTTGATAAACAGGTTCAGGTCGGGATTTTCCCGCAAGGTTTTAAAGGCGGCCTCGATGACCCAGCGATCCAACTGGGCCATCAGCCCGAAACGTTCGGCCACGGGAATGAACCCGCCGGGCAATATAATTTCCCCGTCTTCGCGGCGCAGCCTTAAAAGAGCCTCATAATGAATTATTTTGCCTGTGGTGAAACTGAACACCGGCTGGAAAAAGAGCGTGAAACGGTTCTCTTTCAGCGCGCTGCGGATTAGACCCACCGTTTGGTTGGTCTTGGACAGCGCCTCGGCGATATCCTCGTCGGGCTGAGCCAGTACTACCCGGTTACGGCCCCGCTCCTTGGCAGTGTACAGGGCATTATCCACTAAAGCCAGCAGTTTCCTGGAATCCGCGGTGCCGTCCACCATAATCATGCCGATGCTGATGGTTAATGTAAACTTTACGCCGTAGGTACCCAGCATCATTTCATTCTGGTCTGTAACATGGCGTAGTTTTTCAGCCACTATCTCAGCCTGCTCAAGAGTTACACCTTCGACCAGCACGGCAAATTCGTCACCCCCGAACCGGGCCACGAAATCTGCTGACCGCAGGTTGTTTTTCAAAGTGCGAGCCACGGCGACCAGCAGTTCATCGCCCACCACATGGCCGTAGGTGTCGTTCACCATTTTGAAGTTGTCCAGGTCGATAAACAGGAAGGCGCTGTGGACACCTCGCTTGGCCCGTTCCACCGCCTGCTGAAGCATTTCTTCCAACAGGTAGCGGTTGGGGATGTTGGTCAGGGGGTCGTGCATGGCCAGATACTGCAGGCTCTCCTCGGCCTGCTTACGCTCGGTGATATCGCGGGTGCCGAAGATAACCCCGGTAACGGCACCGGCCGGGCTGCGCAGCGGGTTGCAAACTGATTCCAGCCACAGGTAGTTGTTATTGGCATTCCGGCAGCGGTATTCGAACCTGCTCGCCGTCGATAGTTTAACCGTGTCTTGAAAGGCCAATTTTACGGTAGCCAGGTCTTCGGGATGAATAAAGTCAAATAACGGGCATCCCAATAGGTCTTCTGGACTATATCCCAGCACGTACTGGTGGGACGGACTGGCGTATTTAAGTATCCCGTTGACGTCGGCCTGGATGATTATGTCCAGCATGTTATCTGTAATATGGCGCAGCCGGGTTTCACTTTGCTGAATGACTGCTTCCTTCTGCCGGTCATCGGTTACGTCTCTAAACACCAAGATGACGCCCAGGATGGTCCCGTCTTTGTCCCGGATGGGGGCCGCGCTGTCCGCTATGGAACGCTCGGTGCCGTCACGGGCGATTAACGCGGTGTGGTTGGCCAGGCCTACAATTCTCCCGTGCTTAAAGACCCGGTCTACCGGGTTTTCCACCGGCAAGCGGCTGGTTTCATTGACAATATTGAATATTTCCATTAACGGCCGGCCGATGGCGTCATCCTTGTCCCAACCGGTCAAGGATTCGGCCACCGGGTTAATTAGGCTTACCCGCCCGGAGTTGTCCACCGAGATAACGGCGTCACCGATGCTGGCCAGGGTGACGGCTAGCTGTTCCTTTTCCCGGGCCAGTTCTTCCCGAGCCAGCTTTTGTTCGGTGATGTCAGTGATAAAGCCCTCCAGGGCCAGCAGTTCTCCCTGATCGGAATATACACCCCGGCCTTGTTCCCAAACCCACTTAATCTGCCCCCCGGCAGTGGTAATGCGGTATTCCATCCGGTAGTGGCGGCCTTCTTCAATCGCTTGTTGTACCGAACCGAAAACATAATTCCTGTCCTCGGGGTGAATCAACTGCCCCAGTGATACTTTCCGGTTTTGTACCATTTCCTCGGGCTGGTAACCGGTTAAATCCAGGCAGCCCTGGCTGACGTACTCCATGCTCCAGTCCTGGTCGTTGGCACAGCGGTAAGCCATACCGGGCAGGTTGCTCATTAGCATAGCAAGGATGCGCTGGCTTTCATGCAGTGCTTTTTCAGCATTTTTGCGTTCGGTGATGTCCCGGATAATGGCCTGGAAATATTGCTGATCCTCAATCGCAATAAGCCGGGCGCTGGCTTCGACGGGTAACACGGTGCCATCCTTCCTGATGTGCATGGTTTCATATATGATGCCGCTCTTTTGCCTGATTGACTGATAAAGTTCATCTATGGCAGGCCTGGTTTCCGGCGTCTGCAGATCTTTCAGTTTCATGCTCAGTAATTCCTCACGAGTAAACCCGTATGTAACTACGGCCCGCTCGTTAACTTCAAAGATGTTCCCCCGGTCGCCCACCAGGATGATGATGTCATTGGCGTATTTGGTCAAATACTCATAATGCTGCAGCAGGGCGTACCGCTCCAGCTCTGCTTCATATTGCTTTTTATAGAAGTGGGTGACTTGGCGCCGCCAGAAAAAAGTAATCAAGAAAGCAACCGCTAAGACCAATAGCCCTACTATGCTGGTGGTCTGCCAGGCACGCTGATGGACGGGCGCGTAAATTTCGCGGGTATCAATCGTGGCCACCAGACACCACTGGGAACCGGGGATGCGCCCCACTGCCGCCAGCACTTGTTCACCCCGGTAGTCCAGGCCTTCAAATATGCCCTGTCTGCTTTGAGCCACTGTCTGGGCGGTCAGTTGGTTATCATCCGACGAGAATCTGAGATTGAGGGCACTGTTGGCACGATGGCGAAGATCGCTAATATAAAGTGCTTCTTTACCTTCACGTCTGACCAGGTAACTTTCCGCGGTGCGGTAGGCGGTAGGCCAATATTGGATAATTGGATAGAGCATATAGGGGTTGATACGCAGCAGGGCAACTGCCGCGGGGGATGCCTCGCTGTCGCCCGGGTCGGATAGGGGCACCAGCAGGCTGAGGCGGGGCTGGCCGTTGGCCCCTTTATAGAAGTCTGAAAAAAGAGGTTTACCTGATTTAATGGTCTCCAAGACCAACGCTTTCGTTTGCGGTCCGATTGTCTGGGTTATGCTTATCGTGGATAGTTTCGGGTTTCCGTTGCTGTCAAAAATTAAAACATCCTGGTAATCATTGCGTTCTCGCAAGGATATCAGCCACGTTATTACTTCACTCTTGAGGGACTGGTTAGTGGGGTCTGCCAGAAATTGTACTATGCTGCGGTTAACAAACGGGTTTTCTTGAATTGCCCCCGCGTCCCCCAGACGCTCTTTACGCCACTTGGTTATTTGGTCTATTTTTAGCCCGGACATAGCGCTCAGTTCTTGCCGGATTTCCTTTTTCATATTTTCCCGTTGATAGATGAAATTTTTGTAACCCCCTAGCGCAAAGAGGGCAGTGATGAAAACCAAAAGGAGGATAATAATCAGGGTGATGCGCCGGAGCTTGGTATGATACATAATTAACCACCTTTAGGTATCTTGGCTATTTAATATGATTATTCTACTAAAAAACTAAATTTTTGTATATTCATTTATAGAGATTTATATATTTTTTGCGTTTATTTTATTTAAATAAGCTAGTTACATCGCTATTTTAGGTATTTAGGGCCTGCCTAAGAGGCACAATGCGTGTAAATTTTCGACAAACGGGCAGGATTTACCACACTTAGCAAGAATATATTGGCTTGTCATGTCGAAAGCTTGTTGACAGCGTGTTAATAGCAGTGTAACCGGCGGAATATGTTAAGGTGGCCGGGATAAGCTAATGGCATACTGCTGCCGATGCGGGGATATGCCATGTTTTTTAAAAAATTTTGGGAGTTTATTTGGGTTACCATTGGTGTGGTGCTCACCGCCCTGGGACTGAATCTATTTTTGATTCCCAACAAAATTGCGGCCGGAGGCGTCAGCGGCCTGGCCATTATTTTGCACCACGTCATTGGTTCGCCGGTGGGTTTGACAATGCTGGCCTTAAACGTCCCTCTTTTTGCGATGGGCATTTACCGGTTGGGACTGACTTTCGGCTTTCGGTCGCTGTACGGCACGCTTAGCCTGTCGCTGGTAGTGGATTCCCTGGCCCCTTTCTTGCCGGTGCCTACCCAGGATCTGTTGTTGGCCGGCCTTTTCGGAGGCTTGTTGGTGGGGCTGGGTTTGGGACTGGTTTTCCGCTTCCGGGGCACCACCGGCGGTACCGATCTGGCGGCGGCGGTGCTGCGCACTTATACCGGTGTGAATATCGGCCAACTGTTGTTTATGGTGGATGCCGCAGTGGTGCTGGTGGCGGGGTTCGTGTTCCAGTCTTGGGAACTGATGCTGTACGCGCTGATTACTATTTTTGTGACGGCCTGGGTAATTGACCTGGTGCAGGAAGGGTTTAGTTACGCTAAGGCGTTTTTTGTTATTTCCAGCCGGATCGACATTATCGCCGGCAAAATATTGCGTGAGTTGGGCCGCGGAGCGACGGCTTTACAGGGGCGCGGGCTGTATACCGGCAATGACCGGGAAGTGCTGCTGACGGTGGTGAACCGGGCCGAAGTAAGCAGGCTGAAGGAAATAGTTTACGAGACCGATCCCGGTGCATTTGTCATCCTGGCCGATGTGCGGGAAGTGTTGGGTGAGGGTTTTAAAAGGATGGAAAAATAGTAGCTAAAATATACGAAATGCCGAGGAATGCCTTAATGAATGGAGGTTGTGCTTTGATGGTAGCTTCAGATGAAAAAATGGAACAGCTTAGAGAGAAAGCCCGGCAGGTTAGACGGCACATTATTACTATGGTGGGTACGGCGGGATCGGGGCACCCGGGCGGCTCCCTTTCAGCGGCCGATATCGTAACCGCTCTGTATTTTGAGGTTATGAACATTGACCCCCGGCGCACTGACTGGCCCGAACGGGATCGGTTTGTGCTGTCCAAGGGCCATGCCGCGCCGGTGCTGTACGCCGCTCTGGCGGAACGGGGTTACTTCCCGGTGGCCAGCCTGCCGTCGCTGCGGCAAATAGGCAGCCCGCTGCAGGGGCACCCTGACATGCGCAAAGTGCCCGGGGTGGATATGTCCACCGGTTCGCTGGGGCAGGGGCTCTCGGCTGCCAACGGCATGGCCCTGGCCGGTAGGCTGGACGGCCGGGATTACCGCGTATTCGTGGTGCTGGGTGATGGTGAAATTCAAGAAGGCCAGGTATGGGAAGCCGCGATGGCTGCGGCGCACTACAAGCTGGATCACGTGATTGCTTTCCTGGATTACAACGGCCTGCAAATAGACGGGCCGGTCACGGAAGTTATGTCGCCCGAGCCGGTGGCCGATAAGTGGCGCGCCTTCGGCTGGGAGGTGCAGGAAATTGACGGGCACGACATGGCTGCCATCCTGGCTGCGGTAGCCCGGGCCCGGGAAGTTAAAGGCAAGCCCTCGATGATCGTAGCCCGCACCACCAAGGGCAAAGGCTGTTCCTTCATGGAGCACCAGGCGAGCTGGCACGGCACCGCTCCCAATCCCGAACAGGTAGAGCAGGCACTGAAAGAAATGGAAGGCGAGCCGGGCTGTTCGTTGCCTTAGCAGGTACACGAGGAGTCAGGAGTCAGGAGTCAGAATAAAAGTCAGAATTAAAGTAGGGTTATCGTTGCATAGACGCTCATGCTGCCAAACGGGCGCCATCAGAATATGAAAAGCCAGCCTTCGCGGCGATCCGGTGATATCCGGAGCGAACGAGCACCTGGATGCGTTGATTAGCCCGTCATAGCCCCGAATTCATGGCTGCTTAGGGCGTAGCCAAACGGTTAAGCAGTTTGTGCCATGCGGTAACAATAACCCGCTCCGATCACAACAATAAGAATTGCAAGAGAGAGCGGAGCGATATCACCGGAGCGCCGCGTCCACTAAAACCAACATTAAAAGTATTCCGGCTAGTTTAAGTGGGTTCCGCGCTGAAAAACATCCTTTTTAAGTCATCTGATTTAAGTCATCTAATTTAAGTCATCTAAGATCCTTCGCTAACGCTCAGGATGACAGCAATTAAGTTTTGTTCCAGAGTACTAACCAGGAGGTTGAAGATTATGAGCAAAAAAATTGCCACCCGGGAGGCCTACGGTGCGGCGCTGGTGGAGTTAGGCCGGCAGAATCCAAACGTAGTCGTGCTGGACGCCGACCTGGCCAAATCAACCAAGACGGCTGACTTCGGCAAAGAATTTCCGGAGCGGTTTTTCGATATGGGCATTGCCGAGCAAAACGTCATGGGTACCGCCGCCGGGCTGGCCGCAGCGGGCAAGATACCGTTTGCCAGTTCATTCGCCGTGTTTGCCACCGGGCGGGTATACGACCAAATCCGCAACAGCATTGCCTACCCCAAATTAAACGTTAAAATCGCCGCCACTCACGCCGGCATCACCGTAGGCGAAGACGGCGCCTCCCACCAAATGGTTGAGGACATCGCCCTGATGCGGGTGCTGCCCAACATGACAGTCATCGTACCCGCCGACGCCGTAGAAACCAGGGCGGCGATTATGGCAGCGGCCGAAATGGACGGGCCTGTCTACATCAGGCTGGGCCGTTCCGGGGTGCCGGTGCTGCACGATGAAAATTTCCGGTTTGAGACCGGCCGGGCAGTAACCCTGCGGGAAGGCAAAGACGTTACCGTCATCGCCTGCGGGATTATGGTCACCGCAGCCCTGGAAGCCGCGGAGAAATTGGCCGGTGAAGGCATTTCAGTGCGGGTGCTGGACGTACATACCATCAAACCCCTGGATGTGCAGGCGGTAGTGGAAGCAGCCAAAGCCACCGGCGCGGTGGTCACCGCCGAAGAACACAGCATCATCGGCGGCCTGGGCGGCGCGATAGCCGAGGCGCTGGCCGAAAACCACCCCGTGCCCATGCGCCGGGTAGGCGTGCAGGACACCTTCGGCGAATCCGGCAAACCCGCCGCACTGCTGGAAAAATACGGCCTAACCCCTGCCGACATCACCCTAGCCATCCATGAAGTCCTAAAAGTAAAATAACGTGTCAAGGGGCGGTTCAACTTGAACCACCCCCTTGAACCGCCCGCCTAAACGCCCAACCTAAACTTTCAGTATTTTGCTTACCGATGATTCACTAATCCCGCCGCACCATTCAAGTCAAGAACCGTCCCCGACTTGAATGTACGGTTTTTTTACTTTTTTGGGAAGGGTTTTCTTTTTTTGCCGTCGAAAGCTCCATTATTAAGGGATTAAGAAAAGGATTTAGTTTTCCTCTGTCGAAATGTTTTATTTGTCTCCTTAACTATACATAATTTGAGGGTGCTGCAATGATTCAACTATATAACGTTTCTAAAATTTATGACAACGGAGTAAAAGCGCTTAACGATGTGTCGCTGCACATCCGTAAAGGTGAGTTTATTTTTTTGGTTGGCCCTAGCGGGGCCGGGAAATCCTCCCTGACCAAGCTAATCTGTCGCGAGGAATTGCCCAGCCGCGGCCAGGTGGTTATTAACGGCCGCAGCCTGGCCAGGATGAAGAACCGCGAAGTTCCTTACCTGCGCCGTAAAATCGGCATGGTATTTCAGGATTTTCGCCTGATTGCCAATAAAACGGTATTTGAAAACGTAGCTTTTGCACTGGAGATAACCGGTGCTTCCAATAAGGACATTAAGCGGGCGGTACCTCCGGTGCTGCGCATGGTGGGCCTGGAAAAGAAGGCCCGGATGATTCCCGCCCAGCTTTCTGGCGGTGAGCAGCAACGTACCTGCGTAGCCCGGGCTATTGTAAATAACCCCGTTTTAATACTGGCCGACGAACCAACCGGCAACCTGGACCCCGAAACCTCATGGGATTTAATGAAACTATTCCTGGATATTAACCGCCGGGGAACCACAATCATTATGGCCACCCACGCCTGGGACATCGTGGACGCGATGAAAAAACGGGTGGTGGCTCTGGGCGACGGCATAATCACCCGGGATGAGGAAAGCGGGGCTTACGGTTATGAATCTTAATGTGCTTAAGTATTACTTCCGCGAAGCCGGGACGTCCATGCTGCGCAATAGTTGGCTTTCTGTTGCATCTATCGGTACCATCATTATTTCCCTGCTCATTCTGGGCAGTTCCATCTTGCTGGTGCTGAATGTAGGCTATATTGCTTCCACGGTGGAGTCCAGTTTGGAGATTACCGTCTTTTTGGAAGACGGTGTGGAACAGGACCGCATGGAGCGCATGGAAGAAGAAATTAGGTTTATCCCCGGTGTCACAGCGATAAGTTTTGTTTCCCGGGATCAGGCTTTAGATGAACTACGGCGCAGCTTTGGTGAACGGGCGGATATTTTGAGCGGGCTGGATGAGGATAACCCGCTGCCCAACGCCTTTAGGGTAAAGACCAGGGAAGCCGAAATGGTTCCTGCCGCAGCCCAACAACTTGGCGAACTTTCCGGAGTGGAACAGGTGCGTTATGGCCAGGGCGTGGTGGAAAAACTTTTAGCCCTGACCCACTGGGTGCGCATTTGGGGTTCCATTACGATGGGCGTGCTGGGCTTTGCGGCCATATTCCTGATTGCCACTACCATTCGGATGTCGGTGTTTGCCCGGCGGCGCGAAATTGGCATTATGAAAATGCTGGGGGCCACCAACTTCTTTGTCCGGATGCCGTTTATGCTGGAAGGGATGACTCTGGGACTGACCGGCGGGCTGGTGGCGGCGTTGATAATCAATTTTGGCTACCTGTCGCTGCTGAGCAAAGTTATGATCACCCTGCCTTTTATCCAACTAATTAGCGACCCGGCATTAATTTACCAAGTGCTGGGCGGCCTTTTGGGGTTGGGTTTTGCTATTGGTGCTCTGGGAAGCGCTATTTCCCTGCACCGTTTTCTACGAGTTTAATGGTTTGATACCAATGCGTGAACGGAGGCGGATGGGTTTGAATTCCGGTTGGAAAAAGAAAATAGCGACTGTGGGACTGGCGGCATTTTTGTTCTCTAGTTTTGGCACAGTCTTTGGCACGGCTTACGGGGCCAGCTTGGAGGATTCTCTAAGGCAGGTACAGCAAAAGCTACAGCAGACCAAGCAGCAGGAAAGTGTCAAGAAAAAAGAAGTCAGTTCTTACGCCCAGCAGGTGGCGGCACTGGATCGGGATATTGCGCAAAAGGGGCAGGCCATTAACACCCTTGCCAACCGGTTGGATATAGCGATGGCCGAACTGAACAAGAACCAACTGGAGTTGAAGCAGGCCGAGAACGATTTGGAAAAAAGCACCGACGAATTGCACCAGCGGGTGCGCGGTATGTACCAGAACGGTAACATCAGTTACCTGGAAGTACTGCTGGATTCGCGGGATTTTGGCGATTTCCTGAACCGTTATGAATTGCTTAGGCGGGTAGTAGCCAGGGACGTCGGTGTGGTGGAAGAAATAGAGCAAGCTAAGGTGTTACTGGGGCGCAAGCGGGAGAACCTGGTACAGCAAAAAGATCAGATTTCAGTATTGATGCAGCAGCAAGAAGCAGCCAAGATGGATCTAGCCTCCCGAAATGCCGACAAACGCGGCCTGCTGGCCCGGGCCAACAATGACCTGAGCAAGTACAAGTCCGAGGTAGATCGGCTGGAACAGCAGGAAGAACAAATTATCCGCAGCATCGCCAGCCAAAACGGCGGCAAAGAGCCTGTCGCCACTGGCGCTTACGTGTGGCCTGTAGCGGGATACACGTCAATTTCATCCCCTTACGGTTACCGTGTTCACCCCATCTTGGGCACGCGGAAACTGCACACCGGTATTGATATTCCGGCACCCAGCGGTGTAACAGTGCGGGCCACCCAGGGCGGCACTGTCAGTACTGTTACTTCGATGCAAGGTTATGGTAACGTGGTGATGATTAACCACGGCGGTGGCATTAGTTCGTTGTACGCTCACTTGTCTGTCCAGTTGGTAAGCCAGGGTCAGACGGTGGAAAAAGGACAGGCCATTGCCAGGGTGGGCAGCACCGGCATGTCGACGGGACCGCACCTGCACTTTGAAATAAGGGTTAACGGTTCACACACCAACCCTAGAAACTACGTCTAATTTAAGTTGAGTGCTACCAATAGCGTGTTGTTTTGGAGCCGGCCTGATTTGGCCGGCTTTGTCTCATTAAGGAAGGATAAGTATAAAAAGGGTATTTTTAGAGGTATGATTTAACATGGGCTTTTGTTGTAATTCAAATCTTAATCAGGTAGTATAATATGGTATGTGTATTTAACCCTGATATTGACAGGTGGTAGATATTGTGCGTGGTTATAACAAGCAGGGCAGCAGGTTTAATAAAATAGCCATTTGGCTAACGGTACTGGCCCTTATTTTTTTTGTTTTTTTTGTAGCGACCGGCGGGATACTGAGCACTAATTATAATCAGCTGGGCAATTTGGTTAAGGTGTTTACCCTAATCCGCACCCAGTATATTGAGGAAGCACAGACCGCCAACCTGGTGGACGGCGCTATTCACGGCATGGTGGAGGCGCTTGATGATCCGTACTCGGTTTACCTGGACGAGGAAACCTTCAAACAGTTGGAGGAACAAATCCGCGGCTCCTTTGGCGGCCTGGGCATACTGGTGGGTGTAAAGGATGATCTGCTCACCGTGATGCGGGTTTACGAAGATACGCCGGCGCACCGGGCCGGGATTAATGACGGTGATCGGATTACCGAAATTGATGGCCGGGATGTGCGGGGTACCGACCTGGAAACGGCCATCGGGTTAATGCGCGGGCCGGTGGGAACCAAGATTGAGCTGTCCGTTTTACATGAGGACAACAAAGATGACCCGGTTGAGTTAGAGATTATCAGAGAGGAGATTAGTGTGCCCACCGTGGATGGCAAAATGCTGCCGGAATCCCGGATCGGCTACATGTTGATCTCTCAGTTTAATGAAAAAACTCCGGACGAGGTACTGGATGTGCTTGCGGATTTGCGGGACCAGGGCATGCGCGGTTTAATTCTGGACTTGCGGGATAATCCCGGCGGTGAGCTGGGTGCAGCCACCCGGGTGGCGGATAACTTTGTCCCCAAGGGACCGATAGTGTATATTGACTACCGTTCCGGAGACGAGGACGTTAAGAGTGCGGATGACAATTACCTGCAGCTGCCCCTGGCTGTGCTGGTAAATGAAAACAGTGCCAGCGCCGCCGAGATTTTGGCCGGCGCCATCAAAGACACTGAAACCGGCGTTCTGGTGGGCACCACCACCTTCGGCAAAGGCATTGTGCAGACGGTGTTTCCACTAAACAGCGGATCCGGGCCGAAGGCCGGGTTAAAACTGACCACCGCCCGCTACCTGACCCCGGATAAACATGATATCCACGAGAAGGGGATTGAGCCCGACGTGGAAGTGGAATACAATCAAGACGCGCCCGGAGATGCACAGCTTGACCGGGCTGTGGAAATAGTCAAGGAACAAGTCGAGAAATAGGATAGGGGTCGGTCAAGGCCGGTACAGGTTTATAAACGGTGGTTTTGTTTGTTTTGGCTCGGGAAGATTTGAGGTGAGCCCGTGTTTCCCTTCGGTGATATTTTCCCCATGATCCTGGTCAACATCTTTAGCCTGATGTTTCAGCCCTTGTTCTGGTTGGTGGTGGTGCTGGTTGGGATGCAGTACCGGCGCATCAATACCGCGCGGGCCAGCCTGTACGGCGTGCCCCTGAAGCCCAATTGGAACGAGGTGCTGACAGCCTCCATGTTCGGGTTGGTCGGCGGTGTTATGGGCAGCGTGGTGATGGTGCTGATTGGGGTTACCCTCACCGGATCGGGCCTCATCTATATCCTGCCCCTGGCCATATTGTTAATGTTGATTAACGTACGGTTTATCTGCTTTGCCTATGCCGGCGGCATCCTGGCCATGTCCAACATCCTCTTTGGTTTCCCCCAGGTTAACGTTTCCCAGGTACTGGCCCTGGTGGCGGTGCTGCATATGGTGGAGAGCGTGTTAATCTACTTCAGCGGCCATATCGGGGCGGTGCCGGCTTTCTTCCGGGATCGGTCAGGCCGGTTGGTGGGCGGGTTTACGCTGCAGAAATTTTGGCCCATCCCAATTACCGCCCTGGCTTTCACCATCGCCGTAGATTTGCCGCCTGGTGTATTGAACATGCCTGAATGGTGGCCCCTGGTCCGGCCCGGGGTGAATGAAGGGGACAACTTGATTTATACCTTAATTCCGGTGGTGGCGGCACTGGGTTACGGGGATATGGCCATAGCCAGGGATCCGCGCCGTAAAAGCAAAATGTCCGCCGGTTACCTGGCCCTGTACAGCGCGGTGCTGCTTGCCCTGGCCGTGCTGGCCGACCGTTCGACTTTGCTGGCGGTGACGGCGGCCCTTTTTTCACCCTTGGGGCATGAGCTGGTTATTGGCATTGGACGCCGGGTGGAAATGGAAAACCCGCCGTACTACATTCCCAGCCCCCACGGGCTGGCGGTGCTGGACGTGGTGCCGAACACCCCGGCCTGGTATACCGGTCTCCGTTCCGGGGATGTCATTGTGGCGCTTAATGGGGTGCCGGTGCATAGCCGCAACGACATGGCCGCTGTTCTTTACACCGTGTTACCACCGGTGCAGGTTGACTTCCTGAGCGGCGGCAAGAAACGCTACCGGCGGGAAATGTTATCCCATTCCGGGCAGGTGGATACCCTGCTGGGCATATTGCCGGTGCCCGACAGCAGCGTGCCTGCCGCATCGGTGCTTGATCTGTCCACTGCCGGGCCGGCAGCCCGTTGGTGGACACAATTCTGGGGCCGGTGGTGGGGTAAGTAAGGCTCAGGTTTTGTGCACAAAGGGCTTGTTGGCAGTCGTGGTGGCAATAATTTTGCGTTGACACTTAGACCGCCCGAAAGATATAATTTAACAAAGCGGATCAAGAAGGTCTGCGGCGAGTTTGAGTAAGACCACGGAGGTCAAATGCCGACAAGGTAGACCAAGGTGGTTTTTTTGACTTTTTCAGGAGGTGATTAAGCATGTGCGAAGCCAATGCGTACCTACGCAAGGATGGCAAAGAGGAAATGTTGATGGAAATGGTGGATAAGGTGACCCCCCAGGAAGACGGTCTGGTTCTAGAAGATATCTTCGGCCGTCGCAAGGTAATTAAGGCCAGGATTACAGAACTGGCCCTGGTGGAACATCGGATTGTCCTAGAGCAGCAAGACTAAATGACGGGGTCAGGCCTGTCGTAACTATACTAACTCTGTTATTCATATATTTAAATTTTACAGTTAGTATAGTTACGACAGGCCTGACCCCCTTTTTCATAGGGAGTGGCGGTTATGAATGACAAGCTGGCCAGGTGGAACCAGCTTAGGGAAACCTGCTTGCATTGCAGTGCCTGCCAGTTGGCGGATCGGCGTACCAATGTTGTGTTCGGCGAAGGAGTGTTGGAGTCGACCGTAATGTTTGTGGGCGAGGGGCCGGGCGAGCAGGAGGATCTGCAGGGCCGCCCTTTCGTGGGGCCGGCGGGACAACTGCTGGATCGGATGATGGCCGCTATCGGGCTGAGCCGGGAAGAAAACGCCATGATCTGCAATATTGTTAAATGCCGCCCGCCGGGCAACCGCACACCCAACCCGGAGGAGGGGGACAAATGTCTGCCCTTTTTGCGGGCCCAGGTAGACATCGTGCGACCCCGGATTATTGTATGCCTGGGGGCCACCGCGGTACGGCATATTTTCGGCCCTGAAGCACGGATTACCCGGGTGCGCGGGCAGTGGCTGGATCGTAAAGGCTTTTGGATTACCGCCACCTACCACCCGGCAGCTCTGCTGCGGGATCCCTCACGTAAGTCCGAGGCCTGGGCCGACATGAAAGCGATTAAAAGCAAACTGGCAAAAATGGGGTCAGGCCTGTCGTAACTATACTAACTCTATTATTTATATATTTAAATTTTGCAGTTAGTATAGTTACGACAGGCCTGACCCCCTCAATTTTGGGGATTAGCTTGTCCGTCGCGTTCGCAAATTTCGTTAGCCGGCAATGCCGTTTTGCTGAGACTATCCGACCAGGCGGTAAGCCCTTCTTTGCGGGCCTGTTGCACCAGGGCCATGTAGCGCCGTTCAGAGGCATTGATATTATGAACGGCATAATCAACGAAGGTGTTGTCAATATAGTTTAGGTAATCAAGGGCCTGCTTCCAGGTCCTTTTTGCGTTGTTGGCGGCTTCTACCAGCCCGGGCGGTTCCTTTTTCAGCGGCGTGACCCGCATTAACAAGCGTTCCAAGTATTTGCCAATTTCAAAATCGAGCATAAAAACACCTCCCAAAAAATACCTATGCACTAAATTTACGGCTTATGCCTATTAGCGGCGTAACTTGTTGGCATGTTGTTTACAGGTTGTTTGCATGTATTGGAATAAAGTATTTCTTCGGGGCAAAGCTAATTGCAGAAAATCTATTGAGAGTTCCGGAATCCCCGGAGGTGGATAGATGAAAAGTTGGCGACATATACGGCATATCATGTGCGTTCTGTTATTGGCGGGCTTTCTGATCCCGGCGGGATGCGGAAGTCAGCCCGAGCGCAAGCCGGCCCAGGAACCGTTGCAAATTGGCTTTGCCTTGGCGGATATGAACCGGGACGGCAATAAAACCATTAAGCAAACCGTGGACGAACGCAAGAAGGCGGAAAACGTCAATGTTACGTGGGTTGACGCCAAGAATGATCCGGCGGAGCAGGACAAACAGTTGGATCAATTAATGGAGAAAAAAGTGCGGGCGGTAGTGCTGCAGCCCGTCGATCCCATGCGGGCGCCGGTGCAGGTCGAAAAGTTGGTGCAAGCCGGGATTAAGGTGGTGGTACTGGAAAACCTACCGCTAAATACGCCGGTGGACGCCTATATTGCATCAGACCACGTTATGGCCGGACAACTTCAGGCCCGTTTTATAACCGAAGCACTACGCCGCGCTGAGGAGATCAAAAACGGGCCAATCAAGCTGCCGGCTCAGCAGAGCCAGGAGCAGGGCGGCGGACAAGAAGGCCAACCGGAGCAGCAGGGGCAGGGCGGTGGCGGGATGCAGCAGTCCCCCGGCGCGGTGGACTACAATGTGGCCGCCCAATTGCCCGACCAGCGCCCGTTGAATGTGGTAATCCTGCGAGGGGATCCGCGGGATCAGCAGGCGCTCTCGGTAACCGAATCCTTACGGAGCGCACTGCAGGGGCGGGAAGATATCAACATCATCGGGGTTTATGATCACCCCCGTTTGGATCCGACGCTGGTTCCCGCCACGCTGGGGGAAATATTTGCCCGGGGGGATCGCGTCGACGCTGTTCTGGCCAATGACAGCGGCTTGGCTATGGCAGCTGTGGATTACCTGAAAGCCGGGGGATATGAGAAAAACGTGCTGACCGTAGGGATGGGCGCTGACGAGCGTTCATCCAAGGCGCTGGTCAGCGGTGAGCATGATGCCGAAGTAGATGTGCGGCCCGAGATGTTGGGCCAGTTTTCCCTGGAGGCCGCTATGGATCTGGCCAAAAACGGCACCTGGCAGTACAGCACCCGGGCCGTTAACGGTGATTACAGCGTGCCCGCCCGGATTGTGCCGGTGCGACTAATCACCGCCAAGAATTCATTCCTGCTGCAGGAGCGTTGGAAAGACTTGAAAAAAGAGCAACAGGATGGTGGACAAGGTCAGGGCGGTGAGCAGCAGGGCCAGCAGCAAAGCCAGGGCAGTGAGCAACAACCGAGCCAGCAGAGCGGCGGCCAGGGCCAAGGTGGTGGACAGCAGGGCCAGCAGGGTCAGCAGGACAAAACTATGCTGCGTATCACCACCCAGGACGGCAAGACCGTAGAGGTTCAGATCGACGGTGAAGTGAAAAAAATAGAATCCCAGGGCGGCGGTCAACAGGGCGGCGGTCAGGGTGGAGGACAGGGCGGCCAGTAGTTAGCTATAAGTGTGTCAGGGGTACGGTTCCGTTTTAATGTCATTCTGAGCGAAGTGAAGAATCTTTCTTTAAGATCCTTCGCTATGCTCAGGATGACATGATAAAGGTTATTTTCCGGGTAGACACTCATGCCGCCGCTCGGCACCATCACAAGGATGAAAAACCAGCCTTCGCGGCGATCCGGTGATATCCGGAGTGAACGGTGCACCTGGATGCGTTGATTAGCCCGTCAAGGCCCCGAATTCATGGCTGCTTAGGGCGTAGCTAAACGGTTAAGCTGTTTATGCCATGCGGTAACAAATAACCTGCTCCAATCACAACAATAAGAATTGCAAGAGAGAGCGGAGCGATATCACCGGAGCGCCGCGCCCTCCTACAACCAACGTTAAAAGTATTTTTAGGGTTTGTATTATTTCATCCTATAAGTGTGTCAAAGGAACCGCCCCTTGACACACTTACACAGAATATCCGGACTTGGACTGCAGTATTAGCCGTATCTGCCGATAATATGGTTATAAAAAACTTATCGGCGGTGGTTCAGATGATCAAAAAAATCAGGTTTCTATTAATGCTAATTGCAGTGGCAGCTTTGCTACTGGCGGTACAGCCGGCTTATGCCGAACCGGATGTTGATGATCACTACCCGGGCAGAAATGCTGATAATGTACCCGTAGACTGTACCATAACAATAGAGTTTGACGAAGATATGGACGAGGAATCAGTGCTTAACGGCATCACCTTGCGGGACGGGGACAGCCGGGATGTGTCCGGCGAGGTCACTTATGACAGCGGCTCCCGTGAAGCCCAGTTTAAACCGGACAGCCCGCTCAAGTACAACACCCGCTACCGGGTCAGGGTATCCGGAACTATTGAAAATGTGGACGGAGACAATCTTGATAGTTATTATTTTTACTTTAATACAGCCCGGGATGCCGAGGTGTACGTGGACGACGTTAAAATAGTAGATGACACAATTATAGTGAACCGTAGCCCGGTTAACATAACCGTTGACGCGCCCGGTGCGGAAAAAGTGCTTTACAGCGGTGACGAACTGGAAAACCGCAGGGACGAGTATTACCTGCCGGATGTGCTGCTAAAACCCGGGAGCAACAGTTTTTCTTGCACCGTGGTTTATGAGTACGAGGACGAGGCAGGAAACGACACCGAGGCTACTCTTACTTTAAAAAAGACCATTAACTTTGTGAATATCCCCGGGGAAGGGGCTACAGCCACCCACGACCTGAAAACCAGCAAAAAGGTAAGCGTATTTGACAAGCAGTTGACTATTGAGTTTCCCAAAAACTATTTTTTTCGCCAGGGACTAAACGCCGACCAGAGCCAGCAGATGGCTTTTCAACTGGAAGGGGTCTATAACGTCAGCGGCTCACCGGCGGTAAGCTATCTTTTTCATATTGCCCATGTCCCCCGGCAGGGTGACGAATACCGGTACCATCGCTTTGCTGATGTTGACCCCGGTGTTAGCGCACCGGCCGGCGCCAGTATGACCCTGCCCCTGGAAAACCTCAATGAAGCCGCCTTTAGCACGGTGACTGTTTTATACGACAGGCACGACGGTGTGTACGGCAACTGGGAAAACATTGGCGGTCAAACTGACCCCAAAAAGAAAACCATTACCGTGCCCTTTAAAGGGTTCGGCCGCTATGTGGCGGTAAACCGGCTCTGGAACTTTCAGGAACGGGACATGGAAAATATACCCTTCGTACAGTACCTCTGGGCCAAGGGCATTATGTCCCCGCTGCCCGGTGTGCTGCCGGGCCAGTTCGGACTGGTGGACGGTAACGGCGGTGCAGTGCAGGTGTCCCGGGGGGAATTCGCCGTTATGCTGGCCAAAGCCCTGGGCTTGCAGGCCAGTGATGAATACCAGGGTATCGGGCTGTTCAGCGATATTTTGTTTATCAACGATCATTCCTTTGGTTACAATGCCGCCGGTTACCTGGTGCCCCTGGCCCGTTATGATGCTATGTATATTGAAAGCCTGGCCAAAAACGGGTTAATCAGCGGGCGCCGGGAGCAGGACGGCCGTTTCGTATTCCGTTATTCTGACGGGCTGACCAGGGAACAGGCCGCAGTAAGCATAATGGCCGCCGCGGGGCTGTCGGTAAGATTGACCGGCGAACGAACCACCAGGCTGCAGTTGGCCCGGCAGTTCAAGGATCAGGAAAAGATATCGACGACAGCCGGCCCTTACGTGCTGGCGGCGGTGCAAAAGGGGTACCTGGAAAGATACCCTGATTACACGTTCCGCCCGGCCCAGACACTAACCCGGGCCGAAGCCGCCGCTTTGATATACAGGCTGATGGAGAGCAAAAAGTTGCTGTAATTAATTAAAAAGTCAATATAGGGGCAACCACAGAGGGTTGCCCCTACAACAAAAGCTTCAAAATACTTTCTAGGTTGACCACCAGAATGCTAAACGCGGCACCAGCCGAAAATGAAAAACCTGCCTTCGCGGCGATCCGGTGATATCCGGAGCGAATGGTGCACCTGGATGCGTTGATTAGCCCGTCATAGCCCCGAATTCATGGCTGCTTAGGGCGTAGCCAAACGGTTAAGCAGTTTTTGCGATGCGGTAACAATAACCCGCTTTGACCACAACAATAAGAATTGCAAGAGAGAGCGGAGCGATATCACCGGAGCGCCGCGCCCACTACAACCAACTTAAAAGTGTGTCAAAGGAACCGTCCCCTTGACACACTTTTTGCATTCTTTTGCCATTGTCCGGTATGATATAATTTTAGCGGGGTGATGCAAAGATGGATAAACAGTTCGAACTAAAATCAACTTTCGAGCCTGGGGGCGATCAGCCCAAGGCTATTGATCAATTGGTAGAGGGCCTGGGCGACGGGCTTAAACACCAGACCCTGCTGGGGGTCACCGGGAGCGGTAAAACATATACGATGGCTCAGGTAATCCAGCGGGTGCAGCGCCCCGCCCTGGTGCTGGCCCATAACAAGACGCTGGCGGCCCAGTTGTGCAGCGAGTTTAAGGAATTTTTCCCGAACAACGCCGTCGAATACTTCGTCAGCTATTACGATTACTACCAACCCGAGGCGTACATCCCCCATTCCGACACCTATATTGAAAAAGACTCATCGATTAACGACGAGATAGATAAACTACGCCACTCGGCCACCTGCTCGCTGTTTGAGCGCCGGGATGTCATTATCGTGGCCAGCGTGTCCTGTATCTACGGCTTGGGTGACCCCGAGCAGTACAGCACCCTGGTGCTATCGCTGCGCCGGGGCGGTGAGCATAACCGCGACGACGTGCTGCGCCGCCTGGTGGACATCCAGTACGAACGTAACGATATGAACTTCGTCCGTGGTAAATTCCGGGTGCGGGGCGATGTGCTGGAGATATTCCCGGCGGGCAGCTCCGAGCAGGCCATCCGGGTGGAGTTTTTCGGGGACGAGGTGGAACGCCTGGTGGAATTTGATGTGCTTACCGGTGAAATAATCGGCGAGCGGCAACACGTTTCGGTTTTTCCCGCCAGCCACTACGCCACCTCCCGGGATCGCATGGACAAAGCCATCGTGCGCATTGAAGAGGAACTGGAGCAGCGGCTGGCCGAACTGCGCCAACAGGATAAGCTGCTGGAACTGCAGCGCCTGGAGCAGCGCACCCGGTATGATATTGAAATGATGATGGAGATGGGCTTCTGCAGCGGGATTGAGAATTACTCCCGGCACCTTACCGAACGCCAGCCGGGGGATGCGCCATACACGCTGCTGGACTATTTCCCGGATGACTTTTTGATGATTATAGATGAATCCCACGTCACCATCCCCCAGGTGCGGGCCATGTATGCGGGAGACCGGTCCCGGAAGCAATCCCTGGTGGATTACGGCTTCAGGCTGCCCTCGGCGTTTGACAACCGGCCCCTTCAATTTCCGGAATTTGAAGAGCGGCTGGGGCAGGTGGTCTACGTCTCGGCTACCCCGGCACCCTATGAACTGGAACTCAGCGGCCAGGTGGTGGAGCAGATTATCCGGCCCACCGGGCTGGTAGATCCTGAACTGTTCGTGCGCCCCACCCGGGGCCAGATTGACGACCTGATTGGGGAAATTAACGCCCGGGCGGCCAAAAACGAGCGGGTGCTGGTGACGACCCTGACCAAGAAGATGTCCGAGGACCTCACCGATTACCTGCGGGAGACCGGTATCCGGGTGCGCTACATGCACTCGGAAATTAATACCCTGGAGCGGATGGAAATTATTCGTGACCTGCGATTGGGCACTTTTGACGTGTTGGTGGGCATCAACCTGCTGCGGGAGGGCCTGGACTTGCCTGAAGTGAGCCTGGTGACCATCCTGGACGCCGACAAGGAAGGTTTCCTGCGCTCGGAACGCTCGCTGATTCAGACCATCGGGCGCGCGGCCCGTAATGCGCACGGTAAGGTAATCTTATATGCCGACCGGGTCACCGATTCAATGGCCCGGGCCATCGGGGAGACCGACCGCCGCCGCAAGCGGCAAACCGCGTTCAACCTGGAGCACGGCATCACACCGCAGACCATCATCAAGGGCGTGCGTGACGTAATCGAGGCCACCTCCAAGGTAGCCGAGGCCCGGGCCGTCTACGACGCCGACGGTAAAAAGAAAAAGCTCACCAAAAAGGAACTTAAGCAGACCCTGGCCCGGCTGGAAAAAGAAATGCGCGAGTCCGCCAAGCGGCTGGACTTTGAGCAGGCCGCCCAGCTACGGGATGCCATCATTGAACTGCGCCTGGAAGCCCGCGGCCTCCCCGCAGTACCCCCGGTGCCAGGTGTTGAAAGATAATTTGTTGCAAGTTGCCCGGCAAATCTTCTTTCAGGTGTCACGATGAAAACCGCCTTCGCGGCGCTCCGGTGATATCCGGAGCGAACGGTGCACCTGGATGCTTTGATTAGCCCGTCATAGCCCCGAATTCATGGCTGCTTAGGGCGTAGCCAAACGGTTATGTAGTTTATGTCATGCGGTAACAATAGCCCGCTCCGATCACAACAATAAGAATTGCAAGAGAGAGCGGAGCGATATCACCGGAGCGCCGCGCCCACTACAACCAACATTAAAAATTTTTTCTAGGTAGCATCCTAGTAAACCACACCAAACCCCCGGCCCACAAAAAAAACCGGCACCTGCCGGGACTTGCTTCCATATATTTCCTCTGGTATATTAGGATAAAGCAACCCTTACCACAGGAAAGGAGCAACACCATTGAAATACGAAACGGTAACCCTCACCAGCAAGGGGCAGCTCACCCTGCCCAAGGAATACCGGGACAAAATGCGGCTGGACAAGGGTTCACGCCTGGCCGTTATTCTTAAGGGAGAAAATCTGTTATTGAAGAAAGTATACAAAATAACCCCGCTGGATGAGTCCGACCCCATCTGGGACATGCTGGGCATCTTCGATGACCGGGGTGCGGCCGCCGGTGTTTCGGCTGATCCTGACGGTTATGCCGCTGCGGCGGAGGTGCATGAATGAGTGAAAAGGTGCTGGTGGATTCCGGGGCGGTATTTGCGTTGTTGTGCCGGGGTGACCAGAACCACCCGGTGGCCCAGGCTGTCCTGAGGCAGATGCAAAAGCGGCGCGTGCTGCCTATCCTTACCAATTATATTGTAGTCGAAGCCCACACCCTGCTTAACGCCCGCTTGGGTCCCGACGCGGCGCGCATGTGGGTGCGCAATAACATTTGGCCCGTGGAAAGGGCCGGCGAAGAAGACGAAAAACGGGCCCGGGAGATATTACTCACCGGGCGGGGTGGAGACTGCACCCTTACGGATGCTTTAAGTTTTGCGGTTATGGAACGGTTGGAGATCCAAATGGTCTTCACGTTCGATCATAATTTCGCCCGCTGTGGTTACCAAATGTTAAGCGTGGGGTAAAGGGCGGGAAGAATTGCTTTTTCTTTACAGGAACATTTGTTCGTAGTAGTATATAAGCATGTTATGCATGTTAGGCCGGGGTTAAACTTTTTTAATCTCCCGCTTGCACACCATCATGTAGCTGATTAACAGCATCCCCACGGCAATTACGTAAGGATGAAAGTCGAATTTGACCTGAAACAGGATCATTAGTGCCATCAGCAAACCGGCTATGGTAATTGGCAGGCCTACAAAAGCACCGTCGAAATTAATGGTATTGAAGCGGGCCAGCCGGTAAACGCCGCTGACCACAAAGATAATGATCATGATGAAACCCAGTACCGCGGTATCGGCAAAACTCAGCATATAGATAGTAACAGCCGGCGCAATGCCAAATGTAATTACGTCGGCCAGTGAATCCAGCTGTTTGCCCATTTCGCTGGTTAGGCTGTACCTTCTGGCCACTTGCCCGTCCAGGCGGTCAAAGAAAGCGCCGGTGATAATCAGCAGTCCCGCCAGAGTAAAGTTGCCGTGGGCGGTGGTGATGATAGCCCCCAGACCCATGATGATATTGCAAAGGGTTAAAATATTTGGTAAATTAGCAACCGGGGAACTGTTGTTTTCAATCATCCTCTAACACTCCTAAAACGGTTATTCCAGCCGTTACCTTTTGCCCTTCCCGCACCAGCACCTTTACATCGGCCGGGACCAGTATTTCGGTGCAGGAACCAAATTTAATCAGCCCGAAAACCTGGCCCTGTTCAAGGCGGTCTCCTTTTTGGGGGTAACAAACGATTCGCCTGGCCACAAAACCGGTTATCTGGTGCACCAAAACTCTCATTTGACTGTTTTCTATACCGACGGTGTTTCTCTCGTTCAGGCCCGAGGCGTGGCTTTTAAAAGCGGGTAGGTACTTGCCGGGCCGGTATACGGTGTAGATTATTTTTCCGTTGATGGGACTGCGGTTGAAGTGGACGTTTAACATGGAGAGGAAGATACTGATTCTTACAGCCTTGCCCTGAATGAACGTGTCTTCATAGTCGATTGTCTCAATTGCCTGTACCCTGCCGTCCGCCGGGGATAATACATGAGTATCATTCTTAGGAATTTGCCTGCCGGGGTTACGAAAAAAGAAAAGGATGAACAGGAATGCCACCGCCGGTAATACTGCAAGGGCGGGCAGCACGGCATAAAAAAGAATACCTAAAACTGCTGAGACAAGTAAATATGGAACGCTTTCCCTGGCTACCATTTATTGAACGCAACGCCTTTCTCTAAGTCAGTACATCAATTATTACATAAACATATTGTTTTGTATAGTTTAGTACAACTCTTGTATCATTATGTGAGGAATCAGAGCCCTTTTGCACGAGGTTTTTAACGGTTTTAAACAAAATTTTGCTTAAAACAAAATTGGATTCTGTGATTAGGAGTCAGAAGTTTGCATTAATGGAAGCAAATGCTCGAACCACTGGTAAATCCTGACTACTGACTCCTGGTCACCTTAATAGTAATATATATTCTGGACCCGTTAAACGGCTTGGATTATAGTATTTTTGATATCCCCAACATCATCTACAACATATGGAGGCAATCATGCAAAGCAAAATAGTAGTCAGGGGTGCCCGCGCCCATAACCTAAAAAACATTAACATCGAGATTCCCCGGGACAAGCTGGTGGTGATTACCGGCCTGTCCGGGTCGGGCAAGTCTTCCCTGGCTTTCGATACCATCTATGCCGAGGGGCAGCGCCGCTACGTTGAATCGCTTTCCGCGTATGCCCGGCAATTCCTGGGCCAGATGAGCAAACCCGACGTGGACTACATCGGCGGGCTGTCCCCGGCCATTTCCATCGACCAAAAAACGACCAGTCACAACCCCCGATCCACCGTGGGCACGGTGACCGAGATATATGACTACCTGCGCCTGCTGTACGCCCGGGCGGGGCGGCCCCACTGTCCCCAGTGCGGTAAGCCAATTACCCGCCAGACCGTGCAGCAGATCGTAGACCAGCTGATGGGCCTGCCCGAAGGCACCCGGCTGCAGCTTATGGCTCCGGTGGTGCAGGGTAAAAAAGGTGAGCATGTGAAGCTGCTGGAGGAAATCCGGCGCGAGGGTTTCGTCCGGGTGCGGGTGGACGGCGAAGTGCTGGACGTTAATGAAGAAATTAAGCTGGATAAAAAAAAGAAGCATACCATTAGTATCGTAGTGGACCGGGTGGTGGTGCGCCCCGAGTCGGCCCGCCGTATGGCCGATTCACTGGAAACCGCTCTGAAACACGGGGGCGGGGTGGCGCTGGCCGCGGTGGTGGATGGCGAGGAAACCATCTTCAGCGAAAACTTCGCCTGTGTGGACTGCGGGGTGAGTATCCCCGAGATTGCGCCGCGGCTATTCTCCTTTAACAGCCCCTTCGGCGCCTGCCCGGATTGCACCGGGCTGGGTTTTCGGATGGAACTGGACCCGGACCTGGTGATACCCGACAAAAGCATGACGGTGCGTGAAGGGGCCATCGAAGCCTGGATAAAAAGCCTGAACGGGATGCGCTACCTGGAATCGGTGGCGGATCATTACGGCTTCAGCCTGGACGAGCCCGTGCGGGACATGAACCCCGCCCATCTGGACAAGCTGCTGTACGGCACCGGCAAAGAACTGGTGCCGGTCTCTCTGGAGGACAGCTTTGGCAACCGGCGCAGCTACAAGTTCCCCTTTGAGGGGGTGATCAACAACCTGAGCCGGCGCTATAAGGAGACCAGTTCCGACTACATGCGGGATGAAATTGAGCAGTACATGAGCACCCGGGCCTGTCCGACCTGTGCCGGGGCCCGTTTGAAGCCCGAGGCGCTGGCGATTAAGATAGGCGACCTGCCGATTAACCAACTGACCGCGATGTCGGTGCTGGAGGCTTGCCGTTTTCTGCAGGAGTTGGATCTTACCGAGCGGGAACAGATTATTGCCCGGCAGGTGTTAAAAGAAATTGACTCCCGGTTAAACTTCTTAGTTAACGTGGGCCTGGATTACCTGACCCTGGATCGGGCGGCGGGTACCCTTTCGGGCGGCGAGGCCCAGCGGATCCGGTTGGCCACCCAGATTGGCAGCGGCCTGATGGGGGTACTGTATATCTTGGACGAGCCCAGCATCGGGCTGCACCAGCGGGATAACCGGCGGCTGCTGGATACCCTGGAGCGGATGCGGGATTTGGGCAATACCCTGATCGTGGTGGAACACGACGAGGAAACTATTTACACTGCCGACCACATCATCGACATCGGACCCGGCGCCGGTGTGCACGGTGGTGAAGTGGTAGCTGCCGGCAGCATCCAGGACATCATGGCGGTGCCCGAGTCGGTTACCGGCCAGTATTTCAGCGGTCAGAAGAGCATCCCGGTGCCGCTGGCCCGGCGTCAGCCCAACGGTAAAAAAATTTCGGTGCTGGGGGCTGCCGAACATAATCTAAAAAATATTGACGTCGACTTTCCCCTGGGGCTGTTCATTTGTGTCACCGGAGTTTCGGGCTCGGGCAAAAGCACCCTGGTGAATGAGATTCTGTATAAGAAGCTGGCCCAGGAACTGCACCGGGCCAAGGTGAAGCCCGGCGCGTGCCAGGAAATTCGCGGGCTGGAGCACCTGGACAAGGTTATTGAGGTAGACCAGTCGCCCATCGGCCGCACCCCCCGTTCCAACCCGGCCACCTATACCGGGGTGTTCACCGATATCCGGGATTTGTTTTCCAATACGCCGGAATCCCGGGTCAGGGGCTACCGTCCGGGACGGTTTTCCTTCAACGTCAAGGGCGGGCGCTGCGAAGCCTGTCACGGCGACGGGATCATCAAGATTGAAATGCACTTCCTGCCCGATGTGTACGTGCCCTGCGAGGTGTGCAAGGGCTCGCGTTACAACCGGGAAACGCTGGAAGTTAAATACAAGGGTAAGAGTATTTCCGATGTGCTGCATATGACGGTGGAGCAGGCCCTGGATTTCTTTCAGCACCTGCCCAAGATTAAACGCCGGCTGCAGACCCTGTTTGACGTAGGCCTGGGCTACATCCGTCTGGGTCAGCCCGCGCCCGAGCTGTCCGGCGGCGAGGCCCAGCGGGTCAAACTGGCCACCGAGCTTTCCAGGCGTTCCAACGGCAAAACGCTATACATCCTGGACGAGCCCACCACCGGCCTGCACATCGCCGACATCCACCGGTTGCTGGACGTGCTGCACCGCCTGGTGGACGCCGGCGACACCGTATTGGTCATCGAGCACAACTTGGACGTGATCAAAACCGCCGACCACATCATCGACCTGGGCCCCGAAGGCGGCTACCGCGGCGGCCAAGTCCTAATCACCGGCACCCCCGAAGAGGTCGCCCAGTCCGCACTGTCCTACACCGCCCCCTACCTGGGCAAAACCCTAGGGGGTCAGGCCCTGCATAACTGAATAACTTAACTTGTTTTTAAAATTTGTACGGCTCGCGTGTGCCGTGACCCATAAGAAATAGCATTAAAGAAGGTGCCCGGCCGTCGGGAGGTGTGGAAAACATGCCGCGTAAACCGAGGGTGCATGTGCAAGAAGCGTTTTACCATGTGCTGGCCCGTGGCAACCAGAAACAGCAGATTTTTTACGATGATGAGGATTACCAAATCTACCTGAGACTTACTAAAAAGTATAGTGAACGGTATAACGTTGAGTTGCATGGTTATGTTTTAATGCCTAATCATGTTCATTTACTGGTACGGGTGAACTCTGTCCCGCTTGCAAGGTTTATGCAAGGGATTCAGCAGACCTATACGCAAATTTTTAACAAGCGTCACGAAAAGGTGGGGCATCTCTTCCAGGGGCGGTATAAAAGCTTTTATATTGATAAAGATGTATATCTTTTAGGATTAATTCGATATATCCATCTTAATCCGGTTAAAGCCGGTTTAGTAAGGAAACCGCAAAACTATCGCTGGTCTAGCCAACGCAATTATTATAATACCGGGGTAGGCTCATTGGTTGATACACGCTTTATTACAAGTTTACTGGCCACATATGGGGGAACTGTAATAGATGACTATCAATTGGTGCCGGAAGCATTAACGGTATCTGCGCAGTTTGATGAGCCCAAGGAAGAGCATAATCAACCTCTGCCGGGTGCCGATTTAAAAGAGATGTTAATCAATGTAGCTGAATATATTGGTGTTTCACCCCAGGTTGTTCTTGGGCCAGGGCGTTCAAAACAAGCCTATGCAGCCAGGTGTTTATTTGCCTATGTTGCCTGCTACATTAACAGGTATAGAATAAAGGAAGTAGCAGATTTCTTGAATAAAGATGGTTCAACAGTGTCAAAATGCTTGCGGCAGGCTGAAAAAGAATGGGAACATAACAACGAAGCGTTGTCGCGTTTTAAGGGGTCAGGCCCGGCATAACTGCATATATTTTGTTATGCAGTTATGCCGGGCCTGACCCCGAAAGGTGGTAAGCGGGTGCGGGAGAAACTTGATAAGCTGCCGGAGAGTCCGGGGGTTTATATTTACCGGGATGAGCAGGGCGTAATTATATATGTGGGCAAGGCGGTATCCTTAAAGCAGCGGGTGCGGTCTTATTTTGGCGCGGCTGCGGCGAAGGATCCCAAGGTGAAAGCGCTGATGTCACGGGCCCGGGATCTGGAGTACATCACCACCGACTCCGAGGTGGAGGCCCTGATCCTAGAGAGTAACCTGATTAAGGAACACCGGCCGCGCTATAACGTCTTTCTAAAAGATGACAAGAGCTACCCCTATCTGAAACTGACTTTGCATGAGGAGTATCCCCGGGTGTTTATCACCCGCCGGCTGGTGAAGGACGGGTCTCGCTACTTTGGCCCCTACACTCAGGTGGGGGCGGTGCACGAGACGCTGCGCCTGCTTAAGCGCATTTTTCCCCTGCGCACCTGCAGGCAGAAAGCGCCGGCGCCTCGCAGCAGGCCGTGTCTGAACCAGCACATCAAGCGCTGCCTGGGGCCGTGCTGCGGCCTGGTGACTCCAGAGGAGTACCGCCGGGTGGTTGACGGTGTGCTGCTGTTTTTGGGCGGCCGGCAGGAGCAGCTGGTGAAGGATCTGCGCCAGCGCATGGAACGGGCCGCCGAAAACTTGGATTTTGAGCAGGCGGCCGGTTTGCGGGATCAACTGCTGGCCGTGGAAAAGGTGGCTGAGAAGCAGAAAATTGTTTCCGGTGACATAGAGGACCGGGACGTGGTGGCGATGGCCCGGGCTCAGGATGAGTCCTGCGTGATGGTCTTTTTTGTGCGTGGGGGCAAGCTGATCGGCAGGGAGCATTTTGTGCTGGACGAAACTGCAGATATGCAGCGGGGCGAGGTAATTAACGGTTTTCTTAAGCAGTATTACCTGCAGGCCGAGTTTATTCCCCGGGAGGTGTTGGTGGAGGATATCCCGGAGGGGGAGCAGGAAGTGCTGGAGCGCTGGCTGTCGGAAAAACGGGGCGGCCGAGTACATATAATAAAACCAATACGCGGGGAAAAGAAGAAGCTTGTGGATCTGGTCGGGCGCAACGCCCTGCTGGTGCTGGAGGAAGTGCAGACCGGGCGGGCGACCCGGAACGATGATTTGCAGCAGGCGCTGAGCGAACTGGCCCGGGCTGTGGGATTAGACACCCCGCCCAGGCGGCTGGAATGTTTCGATATCTCCAACATTCAGGGGGCCGAAACGGTGGCCTCGATGGTTGTTTTTGAGGATGGCAAGCCGGTGCCCCAGCAGTACCGGCGGTTTAAGATTAAAACCGTGTCGGGCCCGGATGATTTTGCTTCGATGCGGGAAGCCCTGGGCCGGCGTTTTGCCCGGGGTCTTGAGGAGAGGGAACTGATTAACACCGGGCAGTTGTCCAGTCGCCAGGCCAAGTTTCACCGGATGCCCGACCTGCTGGTAGTCGACGGCGGCAAGGGCCAGCTTTCTTCTGCCGTGGCCGTCCTGGCCGAGCAAGGTTGCGCCGGTATCCCGGCCTGTGGCCTGGCCAAGGAAGAGGAGCTGATTTTTCTGCCCGGCCGCTCGGAGCCCGTGCGTTTGCCGGAGCAGTCCCCGGCCCTGAAAATGATGCAGCGGCTGCGGGATGAGGCGCACCGCTTTGCGGTCACCTATCACCGCCAGCTAAGGGGCAAGCGCAATCTTAAATCCATGCTGGAGGATATCGAGGGGGTTGGTGCCACCCGGCGTCGGGAACTGATGCGGGCTTTCGGTTCGGTGGCCAAAATTAGGGAGGCCGGGCTGGATGAACTGGCGGCGGTGCCGGGCATGAACCGCAAGGCGGCCCGGGCGGTGTATGATTACTTGCATGAGTAAAGATGATACATGAAAATACTTTTAAAGTTGGTTGTAGTGGGCGCGGCGCTCCGGTGATATCGCTCCGCTACTCATAGGGAGGTGGCAGATTGAGCATATATAAACTATTGGCTTTGGATCTAGACGACACGCTGCTGAATGCCAGGCTGCAGATTCCGGAGCGCTCTCGCCGGGCTGTGGAGCAGGCGCGTGAGGCCGGTGTGCGGGTGACCCTGGCCACCGGGCGCATGTTTCGCTCGGCGAAGCCTTATGCGCAGCAGCTGGGCATTCAGGATTATTTGATTACATACCAGGGGGCTCTGGTTCGGCATGCGGTTACCGGGGAGACCTTGTTCCACCGGCCGGTGCCCCTGAACCTGGCCCGGGAACTAATTGAACTGGTTAAAGGCTACGGCTATCACGTTAACATTTATGTAGACGATTTGCTGTTTGTGGCCGAGCGTACCCCTGAAGGCGAGCGCTACGCGGCCCACTCCAGCGTGCCACTGGGAGTGGTGGGTGACCTGGGTCGTTTCCTAAAGGAGCGCAACGAGGATCCCACCAAGGTACTGGTGGTGGCCGGGGAAGCACAGTTGGACGAATTGGCGGCCCAGGCGCGATCTATTTTTGGTGACCGCTTGCATATCAACAAGTCCAAGCCGCATTTCCTGGAGTTTGCGCACCCCGATGGCCACAAGGGCCATGCCCTGGAATCCATTGCCGGTCACTACGGACTGCGGCGGCAGGAGATTATCGCGGTGGGGGATACCTACAACGATCTGGAGATGATTGAGTATGCCGGGTTGGGCGTGGCGGTGGGTAACGCCCGCCCGGAAATTATAAAAAAAGCTGATTACATATGTCCCACCAACGAAGATTGCGGCGTGGCCGACGTGGTGGAAAAATTTATCTTAAGTTAGAAGGCCATTAATGTAGATAATACCCAGTGAATAGACTTTAGGGATGGTCATCCTGAGCGTAGCGAAGGATCTTATCTTTATTCTTTGATACCCGGTGAATGCCGGGATGAGCCGGGCATACTTATGGAATCGGCATTAATGATGATTTGTTTGTAATGAGCTGTTTTTCAACCGGGAGGTTATGCTATGGCCGGAGAGTTGGTGGCGGGGGTAGACCTGGGCGGCACCAAAATTCTTACTGTACTTGCGGATCGGGCTGGCCAGGTGCTGGCCCGGGTTAAGGTGTCCACTCATGCCCGGCGCGGGCAAGATTATGTGATTGACACCATAGTGGAATCGGTGCACGAAACGATGCGCATGTCCGGCGCGCCTGCCGGTAAAATAAGCGCTGTGGGTGTCGGCGCCCCGGGCCCGCTGGATCCGGACAGGGGTTTGGTTTTTTTCGCCCCCAACCTGGGGTGGAAGAATGTCCCGCTGGGTACCATTATGAGTGAACGGCTGAAACTGCCGGTTTACTTGGACAACGATGCTAACTTGGCGGCGCTGGGTGAGCACGTTTACGGCGCCGGTCGGGATGCAGACCACATGATATATATAACCGTCAGCACCGGTGTGGGCGGTGGCTTAATTATGGACGGGCGGGTTTACCACGGCGCCGGTGGAGGGGCTGGAGAAATTGGCCACGTAACGGTGGCCCCTGACGGGCCGGTTTGTAACTGCGGTAACGCCGGGTGCCTGGAAGCGGTATCATCGGGTACAGCCATTGCTCTGCGGGCCCGGGCATTGGTGGACGACGGCCGTGGGGCCGGGATTCTGGCCGCTGCCGGCGGTGATGCCGAGCAGGTTTCGGCCCGGTCGGTGTCGGTAGCAGCTGTGGCGGGAGACGCCGAGGCTGTGGTGATCCTGCGGGATGCCGGCCGGTACCTAGGCATTGCCGTGGCGGGGGTAATAAATCTACTTAACCCATCGGCAGTGGTGCTGGGGGGCGGTTGCATCCAGTCGACAGCCGCGCTCTGGGACGCCATGTTAACGGAAGTGCACCGCCGGACGCTGGAGTCATCGCTGGCAGCGGTGCGCGTGGTACGGGGATCACTGGGCGGGGACGCCGGCGCGCTGGGCGCAGTGGCCCTGGCACTGGAAAGGACTTAGGGAAAGTAGTCAGTAGTCAGTAGTCAGGAGACAGGAGACAGGAGACAGGAGACAGAAGGCAGAAGGCAGAAGGCAGAAGGCAGAAGGCAGAAGGCAGAAGGCAAGAGTCAGAGTTAAGAATTCAGAATTCAGAATTCAGAATGTTAGAACGGTTTTTGTCTTGAATTTATTCTGACTACTGACTCCTGACTACTGAATACTGCATTTAAAAGTCTTCCCCGGGGGTGGATTTGTGGATTTAGAGTTTGGCAAGGGCGATTGGTCTAGTTTTGAAGAGGGCATCAGCCGGGAGTGGCTGGTGACCAACGGTTTGGGCGGGTACGCCGCGAGCACTTTAATTGGAGCCAACACCCGCAAGTACCACGGTTTGCTGGTGGCCGCCCTGACGCCGCCGGTGCGCCGCACTGTGCTGTTAGCCAAGCTGGATGAGCGGGTAGAGGCCGGCGGCCTTTTTTACAACCTGGCCGTCAACCACACCGGTGACGGGGTGGTGGAATCCGGCTCTATCCACCTGCAGCGGGTGGCGCTGGATCCCCTGCCCCTCTTTACTTACAGTTTCGCGGACATGTTCCTGGAAAAGCGGGTGTTCATGGTGTACGGCCAAAACACTACGGTAATTTTGTACCGGGTGATCAACGGCAGCCAGCCGGCGGTGCTGCACCTGCGGCCTTTGGTTAACAGCCGTGATTTTCACTGGACTACCGAAGCGGGCCGGGTTTCGTTCAACCAGCAGCCGTTGGAGCGGGGCACGTGTATCAGCACCGTCCCGGAAGTGCCCGATTTGCAGCTATACATAAACGAAGGGGAATACGTGCCCGGCGATGGCTGGTACCGGGGGATGTTTTACACCGAGGAACAGGAGCGGGGGCAGCACCCCTATGAAGATCACTATCTGCCCGGTGAATTTGCGGTGCGGCTGGCCCCGGGGGAAGAAAAGACTGTCACGGTGGTGGCCAGTGTTGAGGAGGCAGCACCGCTCCCGGACGGCCCCGCGCTGCTGGCCGCAGAGATGCTCAGGCTGCAGCATTTGGCTGAGCAGACCGGCTTAGACGACAGGCTGGCCCGCCAACTGACCCTTTCCGCTGACGCATTTATCGTCGAGCGCCGTTCCACCGGTACCAAGACAGTCATTGCCGGTTATCCCTGGTTCAACGACTGGGGCCGGGACACCATGATTGCCCTGCCGGGCTTGACCCTGGTCACCGGCAGATACAGTGACGCCGCCGAAATACTGCTTACCTTTGCCCGGTATGCCAAAAACGGCCTGCTGCCCAACGTGTTTCCCGACGCTGGCGAAGAACCGGCCTACAACACTGTGGACGCTTCGCTGTGGTTTTTCCACGCAGTCTACAAGTACCTGGAGTACACCGCTGATTTTGATTTTGTGCAGGAGCATATTTACCCGGTATTAAGGGATATCGTTGATAGACATATAGAGGGAACCGAGTTTAACATCCACATGGATGAAGACGGGCTAATTACAGCCGGCGAACTCGGGCTGCAGCTTACCTGGATGGATGCCAAGGTTGGCGACTGGGTGGTTACGCCCCGGCATGGCAAGGCGGTGGAGATTAACGCCCTGTGGTATAACGCGCTGCGGGTGCTGGAATTGCTGGACAGTGTATTTGGCCAACAGGTGTCCCGTCCTGGTCTGACCGGCCGGGTGGGTGAGAGTTTTAACCGGGCTTTTTATTACCAGCAGGGCGGTTACCTTTACGATGTAATTGGGCAGCAAGGGCCCGATATTCGGTTCCGGCCCAACCAGGTCATTGCGGTGAGCCTGCCCTTTTGCCCCGTACGGGGTGAAATTGCCCGGCAAGTGGTGGGGCGCGCCTGGCAAATCTTGTACGCCACCTACGGGCTGCGCAGCCTGGAGCCTGCCGATCCGGAATACCGAAGCCGTTACGGCGGCAACCAACTGCAGCGTGACGGCGCTTACCACCAAGGTACTGCCTGGAGCTGGCTGATGGGGCCTTTTGTCACCGCTTACCGCAAAGCTTATGGTTACTCCCCGCAGACCCGGGAGCAGGCCGGGCGGTTTTTGCTTCCGTTTAGTGATCACCTGCGTCAGCATGGTGTGGGGCACGTATCGGAAATCTTCGACGGCGACGAGCCGGTGACCCCTCGGGGCTGTTTCGCCCAGGCCTGGGGCACCGCCGAAGTGCTGCGGGCTTATGTTGAGGATTATATGGAAGTGCAGCCACCCGGCCGGGAGCGGCTGGCAAGGACAGCAGCCAACGGCGCCGATGCTTAGTGGTTACGGTAACGGCCAGGAGCCCGGGTTTATGCCACATAAAGCTTTAGTTGTTGCAAAAAACGCCCCGGCTTTAATGCGGGGCGTAGTGTAGACTCTACACAGCATGTTAGATTTTTATGAATTTTACCCTATCTTTAACTCTTTAATTTTGGTTTCGACATCTTTCTTGAGCTTTATTGTTCTCACTAATCTTTCCCCAGCTTTACTGGCGTGCTCCAATGATTTGTTATCTTTTAAAGCTTCACCAGCTTTAAAAAGATTAAAGACTTTAACCGTATCTACTACCCTATACCCCAGGGCTTCCAACGGCTTAGACATTGCTTTAGGGGTAAATCCCATGTCTTTTTCGTCCTGCTGCTCACAAACAGCAATTACAGCTGCATATTTGCCTCCCAATGCCTCATTAATACTCAACCAACAAGAACGGTCATCTTCTGCAAATACTTCAAAACAATAACACCTGTCAATAAAAGCTTTCATGTCAGCTGATATATTATAAAAGTAGGTAGGTGAGCCTAAAATAATACCATCCGCCTCCAAAAGAAGGGGATATATTTTTTGCATATCATCATTAATTACGCACTTATAAGTGTCTTTACACCCTTCACAACCTGTGCAATCTTTGATGGAATAATCACCGAGAATAATTAATTTTGTTGTTGCACCTTCTTCTTGGGCCACTCTAAGAGCCTCTTGTACTAGACTATAAGTATTACCATTTTTTCTTTTGCTTCCAACAATACCTAAAATTTTCAATATAATTATCCTCCAATGAGAGTGCAGCATGTCAAGCTATATGAAACCCCACTGATTGTGCAGGGTTTAAACCCGAAAAATACGGCGTTCCCGGTCGTACTGTTCCACCGCCTGCTGGTATTCTTCGCGCCGGTGACTGTAGTCTTCCCGGCCCATCAGGGCGTAAGTGATATTCTTGCCTTCTTCCACGCCGGGCTGGTCAAAGGGGTTGATGCGCCACAATTTGGCGCTAAACACCACCAGGGATTCGTAGAAGTAGAACAGCGCGCCCAGCACTTCGGGGGAAATATCCCGCAGGGTGATGCTGTAGCAGGGCCTCCCGGCCCCAACCAGGCTCATTTCGGTGGCCAACTGCTCGATGTGCAGCTGCTCGCTCATATTATGACCGGCAAAATAGGCATACTCCTTTTCACCGGGGAACTCGGCGCCGAGCTTGATTTCCCCGGGCATGTCATCTATTTTTACGAAGCCGTATACTTTATCTGCGGGCCCTTCTTTAAACAGCTGCAGGATGGAATGCTGGTCGGTAGCCCCCAGACTGGTCAGCGGGGTGGTGCCGGCGTGGACAACCTCGCCATCCAGGGACAATTTTTTACCCACGCTTTCCGCCCACAGCTGGACGAACCACAGTCCAAACTCGTAAAGAAAACTGCTGTAGTTGAACAACGCGTGAATGGACTTACCCCTGCCGGTCAGCTCGAACAGGCAGGCGCCCAGAGCAAACACCGCGTTTTCTTCCAGCGGGGTTTGTGCAATATACTTATGCATCGCGGCGGCTCCGGCCAGCAGGGCGGCGCTGTCGATACCGACGATTTCCGCCGGCAAAAAGCCCACCGAGGAAAGTGCCGAGTACCGCCCCCCCAGATTACGGGGGATGTGCAGCAGGTGGCACCCCAGTTCCCGGGCAATGCGGTTGATGCCGTTTTCGGCCTCATCACAGCAGATGACGATGTCTTTAACGTCACCCCCGGCTTCCCGGTACTTGCTGTAGAAGTGGATAAACAGCGCCGCCGTTTCCGGGGTGGAACCCGACTTACTGACGTAGATTACGGCGGTCTTGCCCATGTCGATGATCTGTTCCAACTGGCTCACCAGGGCAGGATCCAGGTTATCCAGGATAAACAGCCGGGGACGCTGGTTTTCCAGGTTGTAGTAAGGCCCGCGCAGGAACTGCATAATGGCCCGGGCTCCCAGCGCTGAGCCGCCGATACCCAGTACCAGCACATTCTCATACTTTTGAGCCAACTCCCCGGCTAGTTGTTTAAGGCCGGGAATGGCTTGATCCTCGGCCAGGGAAAGGGTCATGGGCGACTGTTTAGCCCGCAGTGAGGCCTGAAATTCCCTAAAGGAATCACCGTATTGGGCACCGAATACTTCGTATTCTGAATACGCCACAAAATCGGCGCTGCCTTCCTCTTTTAACAGATGGCCGATGTCGACGCTGATTAGTTCTTGCACTTTAAGCAATTTAAGTCACATCCTTTGTTTAATAAATCATCTGTTCTTTATTGTACTTTACTTATAAAGGTTTTATCCAACATTTGTCAAGGTGCGGCTGTGCGGCGTGCATAAGCTAATGTCGGCGAAACGCCCTGATGTATTGATTTACGTATGATTGTGTTACAATAGCGTTAAGTTTGGGGTGTAAAAACTCCGTTTTTTTATTGAAATAGGCGGTTGAAATAGGATAGTAATGGAGGTACCGTACGGGTGCGGTTATACGCCGATTGGCACATGCATACCATTTATAGCGATGGACATGCCACCCCTGAAGATATGGTGATCGCCGCAGCGAAGCGCGGTTTGGATGAGGTGGCCATCACCGACCACGGCCCCCGGGGTATGTTTATCGGCGTGCGGGATGCCCAAGTGTACCTGGAAATTAAGCAAGAAGCCGCCCGGTTGAGTGCAAAATATCCGGTACGGGTGCTGGTTGGGGCCGAGGCCAACGTAATCGGGCTAAACGGTGAACTGGACATTCCCCGGCAGATTATTGAGGAACTGGATATTGTGATTGCCGGACTGCATCCCCAGGTGTGGTGTGTACCCTGGTGGGAGACTTTCACCTGGATTCTGCCCAACCAGGTGGGGCGAGCCACCTCCCTGGTGCGGGAGCGGATGCGCGAGGCCAACACGGTGGCGCTGGTGGAAGCCATCCGACGTAACCCGCTGACCTTCGTCAGCCACCCGGATTTGATGATGGCGGTGGATCTGGACGCGGTGGCCGGGGCGTGTGCCGAATCAGGCTGTGCCATGGAAATAAACGTGGGACACCGGTATTACCGTGACGAAGTGGTGCGGGCGGCGCTGCGCCGGGACGTGCCGCTGGTGGTAAACAGTGATGCCCATTTTCCAAAAAACGTGGGCAATTTAGCCGAAGGGGCGGCTTTATTAGAAAAGTACAACGTGCCGCCGGAACAGGTACTGAACGCGCGCAAACATTAATTGGGATTGTCATCCTGAGCGTAGCGAAGGATCTTATCTTTGAAGGTTAAGATAAGCATAAAAACCTGGTGTTTGATGCAGGAATATACTGTTAAATAATGAATAAAACCGGTAAAGGGGTGGGAATTTAATGCCTGCGAGAATGGTAATCGTCACCGGTCTTTCCGGGGCCGGTAAAACTCAGGCACTGCGTTGCCTGGAGGACATGGGATATTTTTGTGTGGACAACCTGCCACCCGCCCTGATCCCCAAGTTTGCCGAGCTGTGTGCACAATCAGGCCGGCATATTAATAATATAGCATTGGTTGTAGATATTCGGGGTGGAGAGTTTTTTCAAACTCTGACCGAAGTGCTGGACGAATTGGAACGGGGTGACGTGAGCTACGAGGTGTTGTTCCTGGAAGCCTCGGACGAAACGCTGGTGCGGCGTTACAAGGAATCTCGCCGCCGGCATCCCCTGGGCAGGCACGGCGAGGTGCTGCGCAACATTCAGGAGGAACGCCAACTGCTGGAAGAAATCAGGGGGCGGTCAGGTAAGATTATTGACACCTCCGACCTGAGTAACCAGCAGTTAAAGGAGAAGCTGACCGAGCTTTTTGAATATGATGCTGAAGTATCTCAGTTGCTGATTACAGTGATATCCTTCGGGTTTAAGTACGGCATCCCCCTGGACAGTGACCTGGTCATAGATGTGCGGTTCCTGCCCAATCCGCACTACGACCCGGTAATGCGGCCCATGTCGGGGAATGATTCGCCGGTACGGGATTTTATTTTTAACTCACCGGTTACGGTGCAATTTATGGAGAAGTTCACCGATCTGGTGGAATTTTTAATCCCCCGTTATATAGATGAAGGGAAAACCACTCTGATGATTGCCATCGGGTGCACCGGCGGAATGCACCGCTCGGTAGCCCTGGCCAACCGGCTGGGAGAAATCCTGCGCCAAAAGGACCACCGGGTGACGGTGCGTCACCGGGATATCGGCAAAACGGGGTAGCTTTAGGGGAAGTACTCAGGAGTCAGGAGTCATTAGGGGACATTCCTCGACCCCCAAAGCCCGACCCATAAGCAGAGGTGTGTCCCCTTTTCTTAATTCATAACGGAAATTGCGATAGTTTGTAGTAGCCAATAATTGCGAAGTTTTTCCGCAACCATTGCCAATTGCCATAGAACCCTATTCTTGAGATATTCTGACTACTGACTACTGAATTCTGATTACTAAAAAAATTCTGTTCTCTCCCAGGTTGGTTGGAGGTGCACGTAAATGAGAATTGAGTGGCTGTACCCGGGGATGAATGTTAAGCGCTGGGTAGCCCTGGCGGTACTGGGTACAATAATTGTGGCTGCCGGTGTTTTCCTGGTGGCCTGCGGGTTTTTCCCCGCCACCAGAGACGTTGCTGAAAAAGCCCTGCTGGGTATTATGGAAGGGCATTTGGCCTGGGTGCCGGGTTTAGCGTTAATGCTGGCTGGCGCAGCGATGACGGTGTACGGCGCGCAAAGGGTATTTCAGTCGTTGGTGGGGCCGTTCATGACCGGCGGCAATGCGCTGGTGGATGAAATTTTTGCCCGCCGCTATCTGGATAAAGGGCCGCGGGTGGTGGTTATTGGCGGTGGCACCGGGATTCCTGTGTTGCTGCGGGGGCTCAAGGAGTGTACCGGCAACCTTACCGCGGTGGTTACGATGGCCGATGACGGGGGTAGTTCCGGGCGTCTGCGGGGCGAATTGGGCATCCTGCCTCCGGGGGATATTCGTAATTGCCTGGTGGCGTTGGCCCACCGGGAGCCGCTGATGGAGGATATGCTGCAGTACCGTTTTGACTCCGGTGCATTAAAAGGGCACAACATGGGAAATTTGCTGCTGGCCGCTCTTTGCGACATTACCGGCGGTTTTGACCGGGCAGTGCGCGGCATTAGCCGGGTTTTGGCGGTGCGCGGCCAGGTGCTGCCGGTAACTCTGTCCAATGTACAACTGTGCGCAGAGATGCAGGACGGCACCGTGGTGCGTGGGGAATCCAAAATTCCGGCTGGCGGTGGGCAAATTAAGCGTGTTTTTCTTGAACCCGAAAACTGCCTTCCCAATGCCGAAGTGCTGCAGGCCATCCGGGAAGCCGATGCTATCATTATGGGCCCGGGCAGCCTTTATACCAGTATCCTGCCCAACCTGCTGGTGCCTGAAATATCCGAGGCGATTAGGCATTCCCGGGCGGCCAAGGTTTATGTGTGTAACGTAATGACCCAGCCCGGCGAAACCGAGGGGTACAGTGCCTCCGGGCACCTAAAGGCTCTGACCGATCACGTTGGTAACAATGTAGTTGACTATATGATTGTTAATACCGAGAGTATTCCGAACCGTCTTTTAGGTCGCTACCGTCGTGAAGGCGCGACCCCGGTTGTACCGGATTTAGATGCGATACGGGAGTTGGGTGCCGAGCCGGTGCCCGGCCAACTGGTTCAGGAAGGCGATCTGGTGCGGCACCACCCCGAAAGACTGGCCCGGTTGGTGTTGCGGGTGATTAGTGATTATTATCCGGAGCGGGTAGTTTTTATAAATAACTATATCAAGCAAAGACAGTCTTCAAACGGGCAAAAAAGCGCCGCCCTATAGTCTTGGAATAATGTGTCAAGGGGACGGTTCCTTTGACACACTTGGTACCCAAAAAATGTGCCGTATTAACGGCTGCGCCGACGGACACCTTTATAATAAGTGTTTTGAAAACAGTTTTGGCAAAAAGATCGGATTTGAGATTGAATCTGACTTTTCGCACGTTTTCTGACACATTAAGGAGGTGTCCGCTCTATGTTTCACAGGGAAATGCCGTCATCCGGCGAAACCAACGCCGGTATTTTGGCGCTGACGGCGGTATCGATAGCTATCACCGTCCCATTTATCTTTTACTTTAAGAGCATAGCTGATTCCCTGCACACTATTGCGGAAGACAAATCCGGTTACCGCAAGGCAAAAAAATACGGCGAGTAACGGCCGGGCCGGGCGCGCAACGCCCGGTTTTTTGTATGGGCACCATTCAGTTGGGGCGATTCAACTTGAATAGCCAAACAGAGCACTTTTCTTGACGCTCCTGGGAATACGTTATACTATGATTAGATAATAGTGCCTGGACTGATAAATCCTTGCACACTTGGGGGCAAAATATTTAACTCATATAGTAATTACTCGTACTTTTACGGCAATCAGTTTTGGTGCAGGGACTTTTGTGTTTCTTTGCACTAGCCGGGTTTTCCGGCGGAAAGCGGGCTCTGCATGACTGTACGTGAAGTTTATTTGGACAACAGCGCCACCACCCGGCCCTACCCCGAGGTAACGCGAGCCGTGGTGGAGGCTATGGATGAAAATTACGGCAACCCCTCTTCGCTGCACCGCAAAGGGGTGGAGGCCGGCCGGGCGGTGACCCGGGCCCGGGAAGCGGTAGCTTTAAGCTTGGGCGCCACGCCCGGGGATATTATATTCACCGGCGGCGGCAGCGAGGCTATCAACCTGGCTGTAAAAGGACTGGCACCCGGCCGGCGGGGAAGGCATGTTATTACCACGGTGGTGGAACACCCGGCTGTGCTTAATGCCTGCGAGCAGCTGAAGGAGCAGGGGGTTGAGGTATCTCTGCTGCCCGTGAACCAGACTGGGGTTATTGACCCGGAACACTTACGGGCGCAGCTAAGGGATGATACTTACCTGGTGTCCACCATGTATGTGAATAATGAAACGGGTGCGGTTCAGCCGCTGGCTGACATTGCGGCCGTTATTGCGGACTTTCGCCAATCCGGGGGGCGCCTCTACTGGCACGTTGATGCGGTACAAGCCTACGGCAAGCTGCCCCTGCGCTCCAAGGACTTGGGCGTGGACCTGCTCTCGGTGAGCGCCCACAAGGTACACGGCCCCAAGGGTGTGGGCGCACTATACGCGGCCCCGCAAACTCCGCTGCGTCCACTGGTGGCCGGCGGCGGTCAGGAGGGCGGCCTGCGTTCGGGAACTGAAAACGTGCCCGGTATAGCAGGATTTGGCGCGGCCGCCGCTGTGATTGCCCGGGAAGCCGGCGGGGCGGCGGCCAAAATTTGGTCCTTAAAAAAGCAGCTGGTCTGTGGGATTCTTGCCGGGGCGCCCGGAGCAGTGCTTAACGGACCGGCGTGCCGTGAGAATGACCAATGCAGCGCCCCGCATATAGCTAACATTTCTTTTCCTGGTCTGCCCGGAGAAGTGCTGGTACACGCTCTGGAACAGCACGGAATTTTTGTCTCGACGGGCTCGGCTTGTTCATCCCGTAAAAAACCGGGCAGCCATGTGTTAAAAGCTATGGGTCTGGGTGAACATCTGCTTACCGGGGCGGTGCGGTTCAGCCTGGCACCGGTAAATACCGCCGAAGAAATAGATTATGCCGTGGCCAAAACCCTGGCCGTGGTTCGGGAATTGCGGTTGTTGTATGGATAATGGACAAGGAGTCAGGAGTCAGAATGAAAGAAAAGGCAAAAAATAAATGTAGTTGCTTTTTTCCGTCCTGAAAATAACCATTGGGTTTAGTAGGGAACGCCCCCTGTGGCGTTCCGTCTATGGGTTGGGTTGACGTTTAATACGGAACGGCACAGGGGCCGTTCCCTACGAAAAATGACAGGGTCCATGCATACTGAATAGTTACTTTTATGCTACTGATGATGCCGCGCGGCAGCGGCACGGGGGTCTGACTCCTGACTACTGAATTCTGACTACTGTCTTTAACGAGGTGGACGAATGTACAATACATACCTGATTCGTTATGGTGAAATCGGCCTGAAAGGCAAGAACCGGCCGCAATTTGAGCGGCGGTTAATGGATAATATGAGCCGGGCCCTCAGTAAGGTGGGCCGCGCCAAAGTAAGCCGGGTTTACGGCCGCTTGGTGGTGGAAAGTGAGATCGAACCCGCCCTGGTGTTGGAACGGCTGCAGAAGGTTTTCGGCATTGTGGGGGTCAGCCCGGCGCTGCGCCTGCCGCTGGATGAGGATGCCGTTTGCGTCGGGGCGCTGCAGGCCCTTAAAGATGCGGTTCCCGGTCTGCAGTTGAGCCCCGGGTCACCGATAACTTTTAAGGTAGAAGCCCGTCGTTCCAATAAGACATTCCCTAAAACCTCGCCCGAACTAAACGGCATGGTGGGCGGGTACCTGCTGGACCATTACCCCGGGCTGCAGGTTGATGTGCACAACCCGGCCATTCGGGTAAGCGTAGAGATCCGGGAGAAAAACGCCTTCGTCTACGCCGGCGTCGTGCCCGGGATTGGCGGGCTGCCCGTGGGGAGCAGCGGCCGGGCGCTGCTTTTGCTTTCCGGTGGTATCGACAGCCCGGTGGCGGGCTGGATGTCTATGAAGCGGGGTATTCAAATAGAGGCGGTGCACTTTCACAGTTTCCCCTTTACCGGGGAGAAGTCGCTGGAAAAGGTACGGGATCTGTGCCGGTTGCTGGCCGATTACACCGCCCGCATTAAGCTGCACGTGGTTCACTTTACCGATATTCAAAAAGAAATTCAAATGCACTGTCCCGAGGAGCTGCGGGTGACCATTATGCGGCGGATGATGTTTCGTCTGTCCACCAGCATTGCCAGGCAGCGGGAAGCGCTGGCCCTGGTAACCGGCGAGTGCGTGGGCCAGGTGGCCAGCCAGACTCTGGAGAGTATGCGCACCATTACCCTGGTAACGGATATGCCGGTGCTGCGACCCCTGGTGGGCATGGACAAAGAGGAGATTATCCAGCGAGCGCAGCAGATTGGCACCTTTGAAACATCTATACTGCCCTACGAGGATTGCTGTACCCTGTTTCTACCCAAACACCCGGCCACCAAGCCTGTTCCGGCGGAGGCCGAACGGGCGGAAGAATTCCTGGCCGTGGATGATTTGCTGGCCGGGGCGCTGGAAAGGACAGTTATAGAAGATATTACGGCCCGGGGGTGAGTTGTCCTTGAGTTTCTCACTGGTCACAAAAAATGAGCTGGCCCGGGTAATCGGTCAGCGACGCTGCTGCCGAACAGCAGAACTGGCGGCCCTAGTTAAGATGGACGGTTCGCTGCAGATTAGCGGGCGTAAGGTTTCATTAAATCTGTTCAACCACAATGCCGCGGTAGCCCGTAAAATGTTTAAGCTGCTGAAGGATTTGTACGGGGTGCAGGCCGAAGTGCTGGTCAAAAAGAAGATGCGGTTAAATAAGAATAATGTCTATTTGGTGCGTGTACCGCCCCAGGACGGCCTGGCTAAAATACTGGTGGATTTGGGCATGCGGGATGAAAACGGCTTGCTCAGGGGTGGTCTGCACCAGGAACTGCTGCGCACTGAATGCTGCCGGCGGGCTTACCTGCGGGGTGTTTTTCTGGGCGGGGGTTCGGTGAATAATCCGGGGGGCACTTACCACCTGGAAGTGATTACCGGCAATGAGCGCCTGGCTGATGATATTTGCCGGCTGCTTAAGCGTTTCAAACTGGAGGCCCGGATTAGCAACCGTAAAAAGTGGTACGTGGTCTACCTCAAGGAGAGCGATCAGATCGTCAAATGCCTGAACCTGATGGGCGCCCACACCGCGTTGCTGGAGTTCGAGAACGTTAGAGTGGTCAAGGATATGCGGAACCGGGTAAACCGGTTGGTTAATTGTGAAACCGCCAACCTGAACAAAACCGTGAACGCCTCGCTGCGCCAAACAGAGAATATCAAAATTATTGCCCAGGGTCTGGGGATAGAAAAACTGCCTCCATCGCTGCGGGAAGTGGCGGAGCTGCGGCTCAGTTTCCCGGACGCCAGCCTGAAGGAACTGGGCGAAATGGCCGCCCCGCCTCTGGGTCGTTCCGGGATCAATCACCGGTTGCGCAAACTGGATCGCATCGCCGAAAAACTGCGCACCGGTGAAAAATAAGTGGTGCCAGGTGTTGCAAGTTGGATTTGTTGCAAATCTAGATTTGCAACAAATCCAACTTGCAACACCTGGCACCAAACGGGGAGGTAAGAGCCATGCGCAGGCTAACCCATTATCCGGTTCAAGGTGACGGCAATTCAATGCACGGCTGGTACCGGCGGACTGGTTTTTTCCGGGTTTGCTTCAACTTTATGATCATAGTCCTGTGCCGTTACCTGCCCTCGCTGCGGATGAAAAACTTTCTTTACCGCCTGGTGGGTATAAAGGTTGGCCGGGGAGTTTCGGTTGGGCTGATGGCTATGATGGACGTTTTTTATCCACAGCATATCTCTATTGGTGACAACACCGTAATCGGGTATAATGCCACCTTGCTGGCCCACGAATTCCTGGTGCACGAATTCCGGCTGGGCGCGGTGGAAATTGGTGCCAACGTTATGATTGGGGCTAATTCAACCGTGCTGCCGGGTGTAAGCATCGGCGACGGGGCGGTAATTGGCGCCGGATCGCTGGTGAACCGCGATGTTCCAGCGGGTGCCCTGGCCTGCGGCGTGCCCGCCAAGGTAAAGAGGAAGGCTTTTATGACTGATAGCGTTCAAGTCGGGGACGGTTCTTGACTTGAATTGAAGTTCGATTCAAGTCAAGAACGTCCCCGACTTGAACGCAAAAAATGGAGGTGGCTCGCTTGCGACTGCTTGCGGAACTGGCAGCTGAATTGTGGCAGAGGCCCTGGCGCTCCAGCCTGGTCTGGCCTTTAATTATCATCAACCTGGCCGGGTCTGGGTACGGCTACTACTGGTACCGGCTGCAACTGGCCGAAACCCCGGTTCTTTTGTGGCCGGTGGTACCCGACAGCCCGCTGGCCACCACCTTTTTTGCCCTGGCGTTGCTGGCAGTGGTTATGGGGTTACGGCCCGGTCTATTGACAGCCCTGGCCTGTGTCACCTGCATTAAGTACGGCCTGTGGGCCGTTGGGGTGATTACTCACAGTTGGGTATCGGGCGTGCCCTTCACTTTAATTGAAGGGATGCTTTGGGTCTCGCACTTGGGAATGGCGCTGCAGGGGTTTATCTTTTTACGCGTATGTCCTTTGCCTGCCGGGGCGGTGCTGGGCGCCGGCTTGTGGATGACTTTTAATGATTACATGGATTATGGGCGCGGGTATCACCCCTACCTTTATATGGCGGGTCAGGAAGCCTTTGCGGCGCTATTGGCTGTAGGGCTTACTGCACTGGGCGCTGCACTATTGATACGAACCTGGGTCTGTAATCATTCTCCCGTTAACTGAATATACTGGAATTAAATCAGCAGGCAGGATTTTTGCTAGCAGTCGAGAAATATTATGATAAGAAAAACTTTTAGAGTATTGTAAATTTTAGCATAATTAAAACTGAATTAAACTGAACTGGAGGAAATGACGGTCATGCGCATGGGTTATGGACTCAACGTTATTCAAACACAAAAATTAATCATGACCCCCGAGCTGCGCCAGGCCATAACGATTTTGCAGCTGTCTTCTCTGGAACTGGAATCTTACGTGGAGCAGCAACTCGAGGAAAACCCGCTGCTGGAAGTCAAGGAAGAAGAAGCCGAGCAGCCGGTGGCGGAAGAGAAACCGGCGGTGGAGGAAAAACCGGAGGAAAACAGCTACGATATCGATTGGCAGGATTACTTTCAGGACAGCAGTGACCTGGGGTTGCCGCGTTCTGAAGTGCGCACTGAACAAAATGATTACAGCTATGAACATTTTGCCAGCCGCGCGCCCAGCTTGATCGAACACCTGATGTTTCAACTTGGGGTGAGCATATGCACCAAGAAGCAGAAGGCTATCGCCGAATATATAATTGGTAATATCAACCACAATGGTTATCTAATTTATCAGGTAGATAATATAGCCAGTCAACTGGGCGTAACCGAGGACGAAGTGATGGACGCCCTCACGCTGGTACAAACCTTCGACCCACCCGGGGTGGGTGCCCGCTCTTTGCAGGAGTGCCTGCTGCTGCAGTTAAAATTTTTAAACATTTGTGACCCCCTGGCTTACGATATAGTGGAGAAGTACCTGCACGATTTGGCAGACGGCAAGTATAACCGGATGTCTCAGCTACTGGGCGTACCGGTGCTGGAAATACAGCGGGTGGCCGACTTGCTGAAGACGCTGGATCCTAAACCGGGTCGCAACTTCAGCGGGGCCAACGAAAACAGGTACATTGTACCGGATATTGTGCTAAACAAGGTGGAAAACGAATACATTATCATTGTCAATGATGTGTATGTGCCCAGGTTGAGCATCAACAACACTTACCGGGCGGTACTTAACCAGGACAAAGGTGATAATAAAACCAGGAAATACGTGGAGCACAAGCTAAATGCGGCAGCCTGGCTGATTAAGAGTATTGAGCAGCGCCGGATGACCCTGTACAAAGTGACCAGATGCCTGGTGGATTTGCAGCGTGACTACCTGGATTTAGGAGTTAAATACTTAAAACCTTTAAACTTGAAGACAGTGGCTGATATTGTAGGCCTGCATGAATCTACAGTGTCAAGGGCTACTTCAAATAAGTACATTCAAACTCCCCAGGGCGTTTTAGAAATGAAGTACTTTTTCTCTTCCGGTTTGACCAACGAGGGTGGGGCATCGGTATCCGCCGAAAGCATCAAGAAATCGATTCAGGAAATCGTCATCGATGAGGATCACAAAGAGCCTTTGAACGACCAGCAAATTTCCGACATCTTTGCCCGCCGGGGGGTTAAAATATCTAGGCGGACTGTGGCCAAATACCGCGATGAATTGAACATACCACCCATCCGGAAACGAAAGCGGTACTAATCTTAATTATTTATTGTACAAAATATCATGTAGACAATTAAGGAGGCACATGCAACCGGTGTCTCCTTAAATTTGGGGTACTATCTATAAAATAATTTTGCAATTTGAAAATCCTAAAATCTAAGTGCTGAATTTGAATAATTTTTTTTTAATCGTGTATACAAAAAGAGAGGAAACAATTAAATAATTAGCGAATAGAGTATAGCATAATTAAATAAATTAAGGTTAGTAAGGTATACTATTGAGGGGAGTGGGCCTAATATGACGGTGCAAATAGGAATTAACGGCCTGGGCAGGATTGGACGTTTAGTGCTAAGGTCGGCACTTCGTCGCCCGGACGTTGAGGTGGTGGCCGTAAATCACAAATCAAGAAGGCTGCCAGTTAATGATGTGTTTACCGCCACCCTTGCGCACACGTTGAAGTATGATACCGTGCATGGCAGGATGGACGAGGAAATTTACGGTCATGATGATGTGATTTCCTACAACGGCAAAGAGATTAAGGTATTTTCAGAGGCAGACCCAGCCAAGTTGCCCTGGGGCGACCTGGGAGTAGATATAGTGGTTGAATCCACCGGTAAATTCAACAAGGTGGAGGACGCTTCGCTGCACTTGCAGGGCGGGGCCAAAAAAGTGGTTATTTCTGCCCCGGCCAAAGGTGATTGCCTGATGGTGGTCATGGGGGTGAACGAGGGGCAATATGATCCGGTTTTACATAATGTAGTCAGCAATGCTTCCTGTACTACCAACTGCTTGGCTCCCGTGGCCAAGGTACTGAACCGGGAATTCGGGATTGTTAAGGGTTTGATGACCACCATCCACGCCCAGACCAACGACCAGCAGGTACTAGACATGCCACACCGGGACTGGCGGCGCGGCCGGGCGGGCAGCATGTCCATCATTCCCACCACCACCGGCGCGGCCAGGGCTGTGGCCAAGGTGCTGCCGGAATTGGAAGGCAAGCTAAACGGTATGTCCATGCGGGTACCCACCCTGAATGTTTCGGTGGTGGATTTGACCCTGCAAATAAGTAAAAAGGTAACCAGGGATGATATAAACGCCGCCCTAAAAAACGCATCGGAGAACGAGTTAAAGGGAATAATGGGCTACAGCGAACTGCCGCTGGTGTCATGGGATTATAACGGCGATCCCCGCTCTTCTATTATAGACGCCCTTTCCACTATGGTTATCGATGACGATATGGTTAAAGTAGTGGCCTGGTACGACAACGAGTGGGGTTACTCCAACCGGGTGATTGATCTGGTAGCATATATTGCCAATAAGGGATTATAATATTATCATGAAGTAGTCAGGAGTCAGAATTCAGGAGTCAGAATGAAAGTAAAAAGGCCTCTGGTATGGCATAAAACGCACTTTTTATATTTACGGTTTATCGTTTACCCGAGGGCGTTTCTGAAGTACGAGATTACGGCTTAGGGTATTTTATCTACTGACTCCTGACTACTGACTCCTGAATTCTGAATTTATTTATCCCGAGAGGGGGATTGGATGAATAAGAAGACTGTACGGGACATTGACGTGTCCGGTAAGCGGGTACTAATGCGGGTGGATTTTAACGTGCCTTTTGATAAGGAAGGCCATGTTACAGACGATACCCGAATTAACGCGGCGCTGCCCACAATTAAGTACCTTACCGGAGCAGGGGCCAGGCTGATTCTGATGTCCCACCTGGGCCGGCCCAAGGGTAAGGTGGACGAACGGTTTAGATTAGACCCCGTGGCCGTGCGACTGCAACAGCTGGTTGGCGCTCCGGTGCAAAAGGCGGAAGACTGTGTGGGTGACGAAGTCAGGCACATGGTTGACGGTATGCAGGACGGGGACATCCTGCTGCTGGAGAATGTGCGTTTTTACCCTGAAGAAGAGAAAAACGACGAAAAGTTTGCCCGCCGCCTGGCGGAACTGGGCGATGTTTTTGTTAACGACGCCTTTGGAACGGCGCACCGGGCCCATGCCTCCACCGCGGGGGTGGCCGATTTTTTGCCGGCCGTGGCAGGTTTTTTGATGGAAAAAGAACTGGCCATGCTGGGGCAGGTGCTGGGTTCACCGGCCAGGCCTTTTATGGCAGTCATTGGCGGGGCCAAGGTATCGGACAAGATCGCAGTCATTGACAATTTGCTGCAGCAGGTAGACGTGCTGCTGATTGGCGGCGGTATGGCCAATACTTTTCTTAAAGCGCAAGGCCATGAGTTGGGTCAGTCGCTGGTAGAATCCGATAAGGTTGAACTGGCCGGAGAACTAATCCGTAAGGCCAAAAGCCGCAAAGTAAAAATGCTTTTACCGATAGACGTGGTGGTAGCCCCAGCGGCGACGCCGGACGCTCAGCACCGGGTAGTGCCGGTGGACAGTATCCCGGTGGATACTATGGCGCTGGATATCGGGCCGCAAACCGCCCAACAGTACGCGGATAAGCTAAAAGAAGCGGCCACCGTGGTGTGGAACGGTCCTATGGGCGTATTTGAAATGGAGCCCTTTGCCGGCGGTACCTTGGCAGTGGCCAGGGCGCTGGCCGACAGCAGCGCTATTTCTGTTATCGGCGGCGGCGATTCAGCGGCGGCGGTACATAAAGCGGGCGTGGCGGACAAAATTACCCATATCTCGACCGGGGGAGGCGCTTCCCTGGAATTTTTGGAGGGCAAGGTGCTGCCCGGCGTGGCTGCATTGATGGACAAGTAAATCAGAAGGCAGGAGTCAGTAGTCAGTAGTCAGAATGGAGACCTGAAAACACTAATAGACTTTTGCAACAAGGCAACCTAATTTGTACGAGGTTAGTAAATAATTGGAAGTCTATTCTCGGGGCATTCTGAATTCTGACTACTGAAATTGTTTGGTATGGATACGGGGTGATCATAGCATGCGTAAACCAATCATAGCGGGAAACTGGAAAATGTATAAGACCGTCGCTGAGGCGGTCAATTTTGTTGTTGCTTTCAGGGAAAAAACTGCCGGGCTGGCCGGGGTGGAGATGGTGCTTTGCCCGCCCTTTACCGCCCTGACTGCAGTGGCGGAGAAACTGTCCGGGGCCGACATTGCCCTGGGCGCCCAAAACTGTTATTGGGAAACGGAAGGCGCTTACACCGGGGAAATTGCACCGGGGATGCTCAAGGAGATTGGTTGCCGGTATGTAATCCTGGGTCATTCGGAACGCCGGCAATTCTTCGGTGAAACCGACGCCAAGGTGAACAAAAAGGTGCGTGCCGCCCTGACCGGCGGTCTGGTGCCCATCGTATGCGTGGGTGAATTGCTGGATGAACGTGAAGCGGGCCGCACCGAGGAAGTGGTGGGCCGGCAGGTAGATGGCGCCCTGGCGGGTCTGCAGGCCAGCGAGGTCGCCGGGCTAGTGGTGGCTTACGAGCCGGTATGGGCTATCGGCACCGGGCGTACCGCGTCGGCCAGCGATGCCCAGGCTGTAAACGGATATATTCGCGGTATCCTGCGCCGCCTGTTTGGAGACGATGCGGCGGAGGCGGTGCGCATCCAGTACGGCGGCAGTGTCAAACCAGGCAACACAGCCGAGCTGATGGCTCAGCCCGACATCGACGGCGCCCTGGTAGGCGGTGCCAGTCTAGATGCCGACAGCTTCGCGCAAATCGTGCGTAATTCCATCGGCTAACACCTGGCACCAAAGCCCAACCAGAAAGTTGTATTCGTTTATCGTGGTGCGGGTGCGCGTGGTAATTCTGAGCGCAGCGAAGTATTTAGCACTTTGTTTCATTCAGAAATGACACGGGCCAAGATCTTGAGGAGGAATTATAGTTGGTTGCAACCAAACAGCCCCTGGTGCTGTTTATCCTAGACGGCTGGGGTGTAAACGAACAAAAGGAGCATAACGCCATTGCCGGTGCCCGCATTCCCAACTTGAGCAGGCTCTTGGAGCGTTACCCCCATACCGTGCTGGGGACATCCGGCGAAGACGTAGGCCTGCCCGAGGGGCAAATGGGCAACTCCGAGGTGGGCCACCTGAATATGGGCGCGGGCCGGGTGGTATACCAGGAACTGACCAGAATCAGCCGTTCAATCCGGGACCGGGACTTTTACGACAACCCGGTACTACTGGAAGCGGTGGAGAAGGCGCGAGAGAACGGCGGCGCACTGCACCTGATGGGGCTTTTGTCCGACGGCGGGGTGCACAGCCATATTAATCACCTGTATGCACTGCTGGAATTAGCCCGGGACCAGGGACTGGACAGGGTATTTGTGCACGCATTTTTGGACGGCCGGGACGTGCCACCGGCCAATGCTAAAGAGTACATAACTGCGCTGACCGAGCGGATGGCCAAAATGGAGCTCGGCAAGATTGTCACCGTGATGGGCCGCTACTATGCCATGGACCGCGATAAGCGCTGGGAACGAGTGCAGGAAGCTTATTATGCTATGGTGGAAGGCCGGGGGTATCAAGTAAACAGCGCCTCCGAGGCAGTGGAGCAGGCTTACGACCGGGGTGAAACCGACGAGTTTGTCAAACCGTCAGTCATTGTAGATGACGGTGGTCAACCGGTGGGTCAGGTAAAAAACGGCGATGCCATCATATTTTTTAATTTTCGGCCGGATCGGGCCCGGGAGATTACCCGGGCCTTTGTGGACGAGGATTTTGACGGATTTGAGCGTCCGGCGGAGCGTCCCCGGGTGCATTTTACCTGCATGACCCGGTACGACAAGACCATTGAGGCGCCGGTTGCCTTTAGACCTCAGGTGCTGGTTAACACGCTGGGCGAGGTGCTTAGCTACCGCAATCTGCGTCAATTACGCCTGGCCGAAACAGAAAAATACGCCCATGTCACCTTTTTCTTCAACGGCGGGGTGGAAAAACCCAACCGGGGCGAGGATCGGGTGCTGATACCGTCTCCCCACGTAGCCACCTACGACTTACAGCCCGAAATGAGCGCCTGCGGGGTTACCGATGCGTTGATTACCAAGCTCAAAGACGATGTATACGACGTAATGATCGTGAACTATGCCAATCCGGACATGGTGGGCCATACCGGGGTAATCAAGGCAGCGATTAAAGCAGTTGAAGAGGTGGATAGCTGTCTTGGCCGGGCTATTGAGGCAGTGCGCCAGGCCGGCGGCATTGCCATCATCACTGCCGACCACGGCAACGTGGAGATGATGCGGGACAATACCGGCGGGCCGCATACCGCGCATACAACCAACCGGGTGCCCTTTATATTGGTCAGCGATAAGCATCAAGGGGTAACATTGCGACCCGGTAGCTTGGAAGACGTGGCCCCCACCATGCTGCATCTGTTGGGGGTAGAACAGCCCCCCGAGATGACGGGCCGGAGCTTGCTGGAAATGAAATAATATCTGATGTGGTTATTTTTGGCTAGATCGGTTAAAATTTAATAATTGCACAGTAGTCAGGAGTGTACCGTCTTGAAAGATTTAATTCTGAATTCTGACTACTGACTACTTAATTCTGCTACCATGAGGTTTCGAAGGAGGTTTCATTATGTCCACGGTGATAGTTGATGTTGTAGCCAGGGAGATTCTTGATTCCCGGGGTAATCCCACCATCGAGGTGGACGTGCTGTTGGAAGACGGCACTACAGGCCGCGGGGCGGTGCCCTCGGGCGCTTCAACCGGTGCTTATGAGGCAGTGGAACTGCGGGACGCCGACGCCAGTCGCTACAAGGGAAAAGGTGTGACTCTGGCCGTCGAAAACGTCGAAGAGCAAATCGCGTCGGAAATTTTGGGCTTTGACGCCCTCGACCAGGTAGGCGTGGACATGACCATGATCGATCTGGACGGCACCCCCAATAAAGGTAATCTGGGCGCTAACGCCATTCTGGGCGTTTCTATGGCGGTGGCCCGGGCGGCGGCCAGGTCTTTAGACATTCCGCTGTACCGGTATCTGGGCGGCACTGCGGCCAGGTTGCTGCCGGTGCCGATGATGAACATCCTTAACGGCGGCAAACACGCCGACAATAACATGGATATTCAAGAATTTATGGTCATGCCGGTAGGGGCTGCCGATTTCGCCACGGCGCTGCGGATGGGCGCCGAGGTGTTTCATACCCTCAAGAGTGTACTGAAGAAAAAGGGCCTGAACACCGCTGTGGGCGATGAAGGTGGCTTTGCCCCCAACCTGGGTTCCAACGAAGAAGCGCTGGCCGTAATTGTGGAAGCCATTCAGGCTGCCGGATACAAGCCCGGCGAGGAGATAGCGCTGGCTATTGATGCAGCAGCGACGGAGTTTTACAAGGATGGTAAGTACGTGCTGGCAGGAGAAGGGGTTTCTTACGACGCGACGGAGATGACTGAATACTACGCCCGGATGGCGGACAAATACCCCATCATTTCCATTGAGGACGGCCTGGCCGAGGACGACTGGACAGGCTGGAAACAACTCACTGAAAAACTGGGCTCCCGGGTGCAGATTGTGGGCGACGACCTGTTCGTTACCAATACCCAGCGGCTGGCCCGCGGCATTGAGGGTGGGGTGGCCAACTCCATCCTGATTAAGCTAAACCAAATCGGCACCGTTACTGAAACTCTGGAAGCCATCGAAATGGCCAAACAGGCCGGTTACACTGCCGTGGTTTCGCACCGTTCCGGGGAGACCGAGGACACCTTTATCGCCGATCTGGCGGTAGCAGTGAACGCGGGTCAAATCAAGACCGGCGCCCCCTCACGCACAGACCGGGTGGCCAAGTACAACCAACTGCTGCGGATCGAAGAAGAGCTTTCCGCCACCGCGATGTTTAAAGGCCAAAAAGTCTTTTATAACCTGCGCTAAAAGTGTAATTCAGGGTTAAGTGAAGCGGGTTTGTTTTGTCGCTATTAGGCAATAACATCACGTCCCGGGCGGGGGCTCAATAGCAAGAAGTGCTTGCTTTCTCCGCCCGGGTATATTAAAATGTGATTAATGTTTGATGGGAGGAGTAAGCCGTGGATGTTGTAAACATTTTATTAACCGTTTTCCACGTTATTCTTAGCGTGAGTTTAATTGCTGTTATTTTGCTCCAGTCGGGCAAAAGTGCAGGCCTTTCCGGTGCTATTGCCGGTGGTGCCGAAACATTTTTTGGTAAGAAAAAAGGTATGGATGAATTTTTGGGTAAGGTGACGGTATTTGTGGCCCTCGGCTTTGCAGTGACGTCACTAACACTGATAGTTTTAGCCAAATAAAAAATCCGGGGTAACCCCCGGGTTTGTTTTTTCGCCACAGATTAATTTAAGCATAATTCAAACGGCCTAATTTACGCTATATTTACGCTATATGAATAACCAACATGATTATAATTGTCAAGTTTTATGGGCTATGCTATAATTTTTGTGGACAAAGTATAGCCTTTTTTAGAAGGAATGAGGAGGTGGAAAAGCAGAATACATCGGGGAGTTTTCAGGGTTTAGCGTTGTTTGTGAAAAAACTATTTAACTATTGGGGGAAAGAGGAGGGTTTGATTAAGTGGAGAATATGACATTGGCATATTACGCTGCTGGGGTAGGCTTTGTTGCATTGCTTTTTGCACTATTTACAATGTCCCAGGTGCTTAAGGAAAGCATGGGCACACCTAAAATGAAGCAACTTTCAGAGGCCATCCAAGAGGGTGCCATGGCGTACATGAACCGTCAGTACAGAACACTTATTCCTTTTACACTTGCAATTTTTGTAATTTTATGGGCTGCTCAATATTTTGTAGACATGGGTGAGGGTTCTCACTTACCCGTAGGTCCGGCTTCGGCCATCTCATTCTTGGTGGGTGCGTTGTGCTCTGCCATTGCCGGTTACATCGGCATGAACAGTACAACCAAGTCCAATGCACGTACCGCAGAAGCTGCCCGGAGCCACGGCTTGGGCAAAGCCCTGCAAGTATCCTTCCGCGCCGGCGTTGTTATGGGTCTTGCCGTTGCCGGTCTGGGTCTGCTGGGTGTTTCGGTGCTGTTTATTGCCTTCAAGAGCCCGCTAATCATTAACAGCTTCGCTTTCGGCGCTTCGGTTATCGCGTTCTTCGCCAGGGTCGGTGGTGGTATCTTCACCAAGGCCGCTGACGTGGGTGCTGACCTGGTTGGTAAAGTTGAAGCCGGTATCCCTGAAGACGACCCGCGTAACCCGGCTACCATTGCCGACAACGTTGGTGACAACGTTGGTGACACCGCCGGTATGGGCGCCGACTTGTTCGAGTCCTATGCTGCTACCACCATCGCCGCTATGCTGATTGGTAACACCCTGTTTGGTTTCCCGGGCGTTATCTTCCCGCTGCTGCTTGGTGCTATTGGTATTGTTGCCGCTATAATTGGTACCTTTACTGTGCGCACTGAAGAAGGTGGCAACCCGCAGGCCGCTTTGAACGTTGGTCTGTGGACCACTAACATTCTGACCCTAATCGGTACCTTCTTCCTCGCCAGGATGATCTTCCCGGTTGACGGTATTGCTCACCCGGCTGGCGTGGCTGGCGGCGTGGCTTTTGAAGGTGTCTCTTTTGGTATCTTCATGGCTGTTGCAGCCGGTTTGATTGTTAACGTGGCCGTCGGTTACCTTACCGAGTATTACACGGCCAACAACAAGCCTCCGGTAATGAGGATTGCTGAAGCTTCCAAGTCCGGCCCGGCCACCAACGTAATTCACGGTCTGGCTGTTGGTATGGAATCAGTATTCATTCCGATGCTTACCTTTGCTGCGGCCATTTACTTTGCTTTCTGGGCCGTGCTGTCCAGCGCTCCGGAAGGTATGGCTGTCATGTGGTCCATCTACGGTATTGCTATGGCTGCTATGGGTATGCTTTCTACAGCCGGTTATATTGTAGCTATGGACTCCTTTGGACCTGTGGCTGACAACGCTGGCGGTATTGCCGAAATGGCTGAACTGCCTCCCGAAGTACGTGAGAAAACCGACAAGCTGGATGCCGTGGGTAACACCACTGCCGCCATTGCCAAAGGTTTTGCCATTGGTTCCGCTGCTCTAACCGCTCTGGCTCTGTTCAGTGCCTATGTTGACGGCGTCAAGCACAACCCCAACATGCAAGAAGGCCTGGCACTTACAGGCGGTGACTTTATCGTTAACCTGACCAACCCAATGGTTCTGGTTGGTGTGTTTATCGGTGGCGCAGTACCGTTCCTGGTAGGCGCTCGCACCATGCGTGCTGTTGGTGATGCTGCGTTCTCTATGGTGGATGAGGTTCGTCGCCAGTTCCGGGAAATCCCCGGCATTATGGAAGGCACCGGCAAACCTGACTACGCACGTTGCGTGGACATTGCCACTCGTTCTGCCATCAGCAAAATGATCTTCCCCGGCGTTATCGCCGTTGCAGTTCCTCCGCTAGTAGGCTTTGGCCTTGGCGCTATGGCTCTGGCTGGTTTCCTGGCCGGTCTGACCACTGTTGGTGTGTTGCTGGCCCTGTTCCTGGCCAACGCTGGCGGCGCTTGGGACAATGCTAAGAAATACATTGAAGCCGGTGCAATGGGCGGCAAGAAGATTGACGGCAAGCCCAACCCGATTCACCAGGCTGCGGTTATCGGCGACACCGTAGGTGACCCCTGTAAGGACACCTCCGGCCCGGCCATGAACCCGCTAATCAAGGTTGCAGGTACCATTTCCCTAATCCTTGGTCCCCTGCTTCTCAGACTGTAAGAACTGTAAGCACGCAAAACAAAAATACCGGGCTACTGCAGCCCGGTATTTTTTTTGTCCAAATAAAGCATACAAACAGTAAGGTGCCAGGTGTTGCAAGTTGAAAGTTGCGTATTTTGCAGCTTTCAACTTGCAACACCTGGCACCAAAGCCCAACCAGAAAGTTGTATTCGTTTTTGTATTTTAGCCATCCCGGTAAGCCGCTTGCCGCACCTACTTTAAATTCACTCCCTGCCCGAACATAGACAATAAAGCGGCTAACATTAACAAGCCCAGGGCCACCAGGCGCCAAGTACGCACACCCTTGCCCTTCATTTTTTTCCTACTCATGGGAATTAACGCGGCGGCAAATATAAAAGCCATTACCGCCACAATAAGCTGCAAGTTGTCCAACCGTATCCCTCCCGGTAAAAATTTTCCTTGTCTTGCTTATTATAAACCGGCATCGCCACTGACACCAGTTCCAAGTGGTACATATGATCAACTTTTAAGGGCAAAATTTTATTAAATCAACATGATTATTAAACTATACATTTTATGGAGGGGATAATTGTGAATTCAAATGATCCTGGCGTGCGTTACAGAAAGGGCATGAGTTATCAAGATAAGGTAAACCTGTCCTACGACTTGGAACAGGATATTGAGCATAGTAAGCAAAAACTGTCCGACTTAAGGAATAACGGCACCGAAGGCGAATCTGCGGAATTGAGTAAGTTGGAAGAACGTATTACCAAAAGCGAAAGGTTGCGACAAACGGTACAAAACGACATCCACGGCATCAACGCCGGCAGGCTGCAGTAGGCTTATTATCGTAAAATATTAATGCATTTTAACCTGCTTCAGCTTTGGTTTGGGCTTTTCCACAGGTAAGTCTTGCCATAACGGGTTATAATATGTAACAATAGAAACCGGGGGGTGAGCGAAACTGGGGAGCCTGATCAAGGACGGCAACCATATGTGTTTCGGGTGCAGTGACCGAAACCCAATCGGATTAAAACTTAAGTTTGATCTCGACGGTGACATCTGCCGCACCATATTTACAGCCGGGGACGAACACCAGGGCTGGAGCGGTTACATGCACGGCGGCCTGATCGCCGCCCTACTGGACGAAACGATGGCCTGGTGGCTATGGCTGCAAGGGATACCCATCATGACCGCTGAAATGACCACCCGCTACAGCCTGGGTGTACCCGTCAACGAAAAGCTGCTGGTGGAATCCTGGTGCGAAGCAAATAAAAGGGAGCGCATATTCGAAATGGCTGCCCATATCGTGCTGCCCGACGGCAAAGTGGCAGCCAGGGCCAAGGCCAAGTTTATGAAAGTAGATGGGTAGTTTTAAACCAGTTATTCAGGGGGTTAACAAAGTGAATCGCGAAGAAGCATATAAACTATTAAAGCAGCATATGAAAACTAAAAATCTGATTAAACACTCGCTGGCCGTGGAAGCGGTAATGCGCCGTTTAGCCCGTCATTTTGGCGAGGACGAGGAAAAATGGGGCCTGGCAGGCCTGCTGCATGACATCGACTACGACCGCACCAAGGATGATCCGAAGCGGCACAGCCTGGAGGGGGCGGAGCTGCTTGAACAAACGGGTTTGCCCGAAGATGTGGTTTATGCGGTCAAAGTGCACAATGAGGCCCACGGACTGCCTCGCGTATCACTGCTGGACAAGTCGCTTTACGCTACCGACCCGCTAACGGGCCTAATTGTGGCCGGAGCGCTAATTAGACCGGAAAAGAAGCTTGCCGCCGTTGATACCGAATTCCTAATGAAGCGGTATGGTGAAAAAGCATTTGCCCGGGGAGCCAACCGGGAGACTATGGCTGCTTGCTCGGAAATGGGCCTTTCGCTGGAAGAGTTTCTAACTTTGGGCGTGGAAGCCATGCAGGGCATCTCCGACGAGATGGGCCTATAAAACCATTGACAAATTAGTTCAAGGTGAGTATAATTATTAATTACTGCACCCAAACGGCCGGTGGCTTTGTTTGGTGCTTTAAGTAGAGATAGAGGTGTTTTTATGCCGGCCACAACCATTACCAACCGTAAGGCTCGTCACGAATATCATATTGATGAAAGTTTTGAAGCAGGCATCTCATTGACCGGCACGGAAATTAAGTCCATTCGGTCCGGCAAGGCCAACCTGCAGGACAGTTATGCCCGAGTTGAAAACGGCGAGCTGATGCTGTACAATATGCATATAAGCCCTTACGAACAGGGTAACCGTTTTAACCACGAGCCCAAGCGCCCGCGCAAACTTTTAATGCACAAGCGAGAAATCATGCGGCTCTTTGGGCAGACCCGGGAAAAAGGGTATTCCATGATCCCGCTGAAGTTGTACTTCAAGCGCGGTTGGGTTAAAATCGAACTGGCTCTGGCCCGAGGCAAGAAAAAGTATGACAAGCGCGAAGACATGGCCACTAGAGATGCCAAGCGGGAAATAGAAAGGGCCATGAAAAGCAAGAATCAGCAGCAGTAGTGTGGATCTAAATTAGATTTTAATTATGGGGGCGAAACGGTTTCGACGGGGGAAGTTGTGGCAGGATAAGCGAGCCGGGGTCCCATCAGCCCGTAATACGATGGAACAGTTAATTTAACTGCCAATAACGATAATTACGCTCTAGCTGCTTAATTGCAGCTAGCATCCCACCCGCACCGGCCTGTGGAGCGGGGTTCGGGGTGTCATAAAATACAGGATTACCCTTCAGCCAATTCTCGGAGGCTCTAGGGGACATTCATCGAGATAGCTCCGGCGAAGCCTGGTTGTGGGCGCCAACGGATCGAAACCTAAAACACAATCTACGCTCGTAGAAGGTCTTGTGGCTCTTCTTTCGGACGGTGGGTTCGACTCCCCCCGCCTCCACCACCATATAATGTAAATAAAGTTAAATTATGCAAGTAGTAATTTCGTAATAATTTCATGGAATCACTTTAGGCGCCGGGGAAATATTCATTTATGTCCCCGGCGCCGTTATTCACTCTCAGTGTCTCTCTGGATAATTAATCTTTGTTACCTGGGAATCAAAAAGGTTCATTTATCATTTTGGAATAGAAAATAAATAGTGCTTCCCTTGAGCATTTAAAGCCAACGCAGTCTATTTCGGTTCAGTGGCAGAAGCGGTTTATGGGTCGCCCAGTTCCATCCCTCCCGGCGGCGGCTCGGTATACGTGGTGGTTTACGGGCCCGGAGAGCCTAGTGTCCAAACGCCTGCCGCCTTATTTAACTACTTAACTCCGGTGCCAAAGCCTACCCTGGTTCCTGACGGGGGTACCTTCACCGGACCAGTTGACGTTTCAATAGGGGGTATAGTCAGAGCACCTCGGTGTCAGCGGCGGTCTACGACCCTGATTGCGGTGAATGGAGCCAAGCGGTTACTGGCAACTTTATATTCAACTCAACTATCAGCCCGTCCATTTATTTGGAAAAAGAAAAGCTACCTCCCGCTGCGATAAAGCATAGCAGCTTTTCAGAACCCTGCCTGAATTCTATAAAGCTCAGGCGATGTGCCTGTCAACTTCCGGGAAGTCCAAGGTTATCAGGTGTGCGTAAGAATTCTTTAAACGCCATCAAGGGCTTTATGTCGGCCGGCCTGTTTTCCACCGTTCCGATGGAGCTTTACAAGCTGGCGATAACCCTGCAGGGCGGCTTCACATCGGCCATCACCGGGCTTGCGGCGGTCTCTCCCTATGCTCTCCCTATACCGGAGATATCAATTAAAACACCAGGATGGCCCATAGAATACTGCCGCCACACCGCGGGCTGTGGTGTCCAGAAAAGCTATAAAAGCAAGTAATGTGAGTTGTTACGGGAGGATTGCTTTTACTGATACAGCGGCATTCTATGGAGTAAAAACGCTTTTATAATGAAAGTTAAAATTTAGAATACATGGTGTAAATATTTAGGACATACTGCATGAGAATTTAGATTTGGAGTGAAAGAATTATGGATTTAAAACACTTAAAGGCCTTAGATACTATAAAAGAGGGCATTTCCATAGAGGTACTTAATGATTTGAATGAAAACAGGGAAAAGTACTCCGGTCTTCTGGAGTCGATTGAGAAGGAGAGTAAAAAACATCAAATGGTGAATGATTACAATTTTTAGTTTTGTAATCGATAAACTACTGTTAGACATAATGTTGTTAATAACATGGAGTGTGAAATTGATGAAAATCTCAATTTGCCATAGTATTTAAAGGTATAAAAAATTATTTACACGATTGAACATTACAGTTTGGTCGTATTTTTTATTTAAAAAATTAAGAATAAAAGGTATGTAAAATCAATTATTTTCGCATTTTACAAACCAAGTTTTTGGGGGTATCTGAAAGGAAAATTCCTCAATCGTGTAAACGAAAGGTACACAAAAGCCGCAAATTTGCTCCTGCCGAGATTCTTCTGTGAATCGAATCCGGAAGAGCGGGAGTTGGGGATCAAAATGGGGCTTAAACTGCTGCCTTATGATCCGAGTTGTGGGTGTTCGGCAGCCGGATATCCGCGGGCATGCGCCGTGAGATTGCGCAGGCCCAAAGGCTGGGCATTAAAATCGTTTTTCAGGATTCAAGCAAAATCAGGGATGGCTGAAAAATGTACATTTACCCCGACAATTTTTTGTAAGCGCGAAACAGCTCTTTTATGCCTGCTGCAGATAACGTTATTGCTGGCGGCTGAGCGATTCTAATTAATCATTGGTAAAGAAACGTGATACCATAATTCTTAGGACACCTTCCTTCGGTATGTTATTGATTGGATACTTTACCAATTCCCGATCAGGATCGGTGTTCTTCTTTTTTATCAAATTTTTTACGGAAAAATTGAGGCTTAAGCCACATGATAGCTAGGTTTTGGGGGTCTACTTACCGGATCTAAGTTTATAACTTTTAATTTATTTGCTAATGAATAACGTATAAGGTAAAATTACAATAAATGCCTTCTAAACTTAATCCAAGCCTGGGGTGAAATAATCATGGCTATTGAACGCCATAATTAAAGTAAACGCCAAGAAAAAAGAGAGCCACTTCTAATAAAAAATCCCTGTATAATTCAGAATGATAAGGATGCTGATATGCGGGGTGAAAGGGTGCCAATAGAAGTGGAACTTTATGAAAAGATACGGCATTTACACGAACATGAAGGCAAGTCACAAAGAGCGATATCCAAAATGCTCGGGGTGTCACGCAACACGGTCAAGAAGTATTGTGATGGTTCACATGTGCCATGGGAACGCCAGGGGTTAAGCGGACGTCGGCAGTATGTTGTAACCGACGAAATCATGGAATTTATAAAAAGCTGCCTTGCCTCTGATGAAGTAGAGAACATAAAAAAACAGAAGCACACAGCGAAACGGATATATGATCGGCTAGTGGATGAAAAAGGCTTTAATGGTGGCGAATCAACGATACGCGAGATAGTTGCCAAACTAAAAGACAAGCAGAGAAAGGTATTTGTGCCGTTATCATATGAACCAGGAGAAGCAATCCAGATAGACTGGGGCGAGGCAACAATATATTTGGCCGGCAAAAAAATCAAAGTAAATCTGTTTTGTATGCGCGAATGTTACAGTGCAGATATATACTGCCGGGGCTTTTACCGCCAGAATGAAGAAAGCTTTCTTGAGGGTCAAATTAATGGCTTCGAGTATTTTGATGGGGCGCCTAAGCGCATGATATTTGACAATGCCAAAGTTGCAGTAAAAGAAGGCTTTGGCGCACATGCAAAAACTCAGGATAGATATAAAGCCTTAGCAGCTCATTATGCCTTTAAATGTGAATACTGTAATATAGCGGCTGGGCACGAAAAAGGCCTTGTTGAGGGTCTTGTAGGTTGGGCAAGGCGTAATATATTAGTGCCCATACCAAGAGTAGCTACCATGGACGAGCTAAACGCCGAGATATTGCGCCGGTGCCTCAAATACCGTGAGCACAAGATAAAAGGGAGAGAACAGACCGTAGGTGAGATGGCAAAGACTACAAGAGTAAGGCTGACCCAGTTGCCCCGGTACAGATTTAACCCCAGCAAAAGTATGACCGCAAGAGTTGACGATTTTTCCACGGTTAGATTTGACTACAACCACTACTCTGTACCGGTAAAATATGCCGGAAAAGAAGTTAGCATTAAGGGCTATGGCAATGAGGTTGCGATGTTATACCGGAATAATGAAATAGCCAAGTACCAGCGCTGTTACCAAAGAGGACAAACCAAATACAGGCTTGAGCATTACATAGATCTTATTGAGAAACGGCCCCGCAGCGTATTTAACGCCAAACCTGTAAAGAGCAATATTTCAGCTGAGTTGCTTGAGATAGGTAAACGACTATCTGGACCGCTGGAAATGGTAAAGCTTTTGCGGCTATTTGTTGACTATGGGGAAGACAAGCTCATGGCCGCTATAGGCTACATACAAAGCCCTGAAATATTCGTAGAACAGATACGGGCACATTTGATACCAGTAGATAAACCAACAACAATACATCCACAGATAGATGTCAAAGTGTCAAAACCCCAGCTTGATAGGTATAACAATCTAATGAAAAACGGGGTGGCTGCAGTATGACTGGAGTAGATTCTGCCAAGATAAACCCCGTTAAAGAAACCATAAAACTATATGCAAAACAACTTAAAACTCCGACGTTTGCAGGTTATGAAAATGTTGTCAGGCAGCTAGAGCCTGGTGACGGGTACGATAAATTTCTGTGCCAGCTCATGAAGCAGGAAGTTATACAGCGACAGGAAGCAGGGCAAAAACGACGGATTAAAAAGGCCGGGTTCCCAGTTATGAAGACTCTTGACGAGTTTGATTACAGACGGCTCGAGCACGTATCCGAATCCTTCATATGGGAACTTGCATCTTGTGACTATATTACAAACCGGCAAAACATCGTAATGATAGGTAACCCGGGTTCTGGAAAGTCGCATTTGTCCATAGGGCTAGGCATGAAAGCCTGTTACGCTGGATTTAACAATTCTATACAGCAACAAACCTAGCAAACGAACTTGCGGAGGCAGTACAGTTCCACCGGCTGACCAAACTTGAAAAAGGCCTAGCAAAAATTGACTTGTTGATAATAGATGAGCTCAGCTACCTTACCTTTAACCGTTATCAATCCGAGATGCTTTTTCAGGTAATATCAGAGCGCTCTGAAAGGGCGAGTATTATTGTGACTACTAATCTTGAGTTTTCCAGCTGGACAGATCTGTTTGAAAACGAAATTATGGTGGCAGCTTTAATTGACAGGGTAACATTCCGTTCACATATACTGAACATGAATGTCCTGGAGTCCTACCGATTAGAACAGACCTTATTAAAAAGAAGTGAGGTTGATGAAACAACCTACAACGATTGATTGGTTATACCACGTGATTACGCATAAACAGGTCACTAAACTTGACAACCTCATAATCGGCTATGTGGACAGTGCCGCCCTGTTGGCAACCCCTGCGAGTTGACACACAGGGCTAGGATAACGTTCGCGTTATCCACACTTACCACAGTCACGGCTACGCTAGCAATATACCATAATTAAACAAATATACCTTCCTTAATTCAGTTTATGTTTAATCTGCCGCTAATAAGTGGCTCAATATTTTCTCAGCGGTATTCCAAAAGTGGATCACTTTTTTACAAGCGTTAGTGGATCAATTTTTTACTGGCGAATGGATCACTATTCTATTGACAATCGCACAAATTCAGCCGTTTCCTTTTTCTTATATTATTTGCTATAAAGAAAGCAGCAATTCCTCCCCATACACTATGACTAACCATGTCAAGCCGGGCTTTTTGTGCAATGGCCTTCCAGGTTATTAACAGGCGATTAGCTCCATAAGGGGACGGTCGCCTTTTATATAAACATGTTTCCAATTTTGCTTCTTTTTAATTCCCTGAGGGAAGGGTAATGGGCTGCTATTTCATTGATTATTTGTTTTCGGTGTTTTCTCTGGAAGCTATTCCTGGCGGGGTATTTTCATGGGTCAAGGGAAACAAAACTCCCTTGGCCCTTTTATTTTTATGAAAGGGGCTAAATGAAATGTCCACAAAGTATCCTGACCTATCAAAACTCTCAGTAAATCAACTGCTGGCCATGACCAGTATACACCGAACCAGGGGCTAGGCTTGCAGCTTACGGCTCCAATATCATTATATGTAAAAGTCTTTTTTTTTGTGAAAAGCATCTAACCCTCCAGTAAGCGAGGGCCTGCACAATGCTGCTCTGCGTAGCAAATGCAAAACGCCCCACAAGGGAGCGCTTGCCTAAATGCCTTGGGTTATGACTTACCACCGTGAGGGAAAAAGCCCATACCAAATACCAACAGAATCAAAACCAGAAACAGAATAAAGCTACCGTCAAAACCGCCTCCGCCGTAACCCATTAACACATGCCTCCTCAGCTAAAGGTTTTATTCTTGCTGCCGTTATATTATGCACGTGTGGATGAAGGGGTTACCAAATAGAAACGCCCCACATTGGGCGCTTAATTTAAAACCGCCTTTACATCCTGTTGATACCTGTTTATCAGTTCATCAGTCGCTGGCTCACCTGGAGCAGTTTATCATATTTTAGTTACCAAGTTCACCCATTAATACATATCTTAAACCCTTCACTATAGAACGAAAAAAATCCTTATGTCGTTGGCCCTTTAACCATTAAAAAAGACATATGAAGTTCTGCATCTGTACATTGGTGGTGTATTTACCCATCCTTTCATCTTCCCATATTTTAAAATCTTATCATACATGACTATTTCGTCTTCCCAATAACCCATAAGCATCGTTCGCAAACTATCATTCCTAATCGTTTCAATGACAGCCCGGATATGCAAATCGATGGCATTTTGGATACCTTTGAAAATCTCGTTGAACATGAATCTGTCCTGTAATGATTCTGGATCCATCGGAACGGCTACGTGTGAGGGGGGTCGCTGTGGCAGGGCTATTTCATATTTAATGGCTTCTTCTTCAAGTGCTCTCGCCTGTTTGTCTAAATTTTTCTTGCCCATTGTTAATATAGCAATGAACTCTTTGTCATGTGCAAAGCCGATAAAAAGTTCGGTGAGCTGTGTTTGTGAATATCTTAAGCTGATGTTATCCCAAAGATGAAATGCTTCAGTAGTTGACAATGGTTCGTACTTAACGGGTTTAGCTGTTTTGTAAGCAGGTGGGTCTTCCTGCCACCCCTTTAATTTCCCGTATTTATAGAGCGTCTCGAAATCCTTCAAATGCTGTTTCAAATCATCTGCAATAATCTTTCGCAAACTATCATTTGTCGTCGTTGAACGAAATGCAGTCATAAGCGAGAATAACTGCGACACTACACCGTTATATATATTCCGGAAAATATAGGTGTCCGTGATTACATCCACCTGAACTGATGTTTTGATTTTATATGGCGGCCTTTGGGGGACCTCAATTTTGTATTTTTGTGCTTGTTGTTCCAGGATGAGCGCTTGCTTTTCATAATGATTTAGTAAGGTGTTTAACACTAAGTCAAAATCACGGTCGTGGACAAAATTTTTGAAAAACATGGTTGTTTCAGAGCTGTAGTATCTTGCTCTTAGAACGTTCCAAATGTTAAATACTTCCTGTATGTCCAGTCTATCCTTCAGTTGTTTTTTAAAGATTGAGATTTGCATTTGGAGTACCTCCAATCTATTGGTACTATTCTTTGAGAGGCAGAGGAAATTATGCCTTCGTGGCGCACGTTTTATTAATAGGACAAAAAAACAAGACAAGGGGACAGGGACTTGTCTGGTTACAACCAGACAAGTCCCTGTCCCCTTGTCTTGTTTTTTACAAATGTTTTATTGGAACTTCAAACCTAACAAGGAAGGTTGTACCCGCAGAAGTAGTTTCTATATTAATAACGGCGTTATGCCTGGCAGCAATACTATAACAAACCGCCAATCCCAAGCCTGTCCCGTTATCTTTGGTCGTGAAGAAAGGAGTGCCTATCTTTTCAATTACATTGGGGTCGATCCCTTTACCCTGATCTTGTACTGATAAAACCACGTTGCTGTCCGTATACGTTCTTACAGTCAGGTTTCCACCGGGTGACATGGCCTCTAGCCCGTTACGGGAGAGGTTGAGAAAAAGCTGGCGGATTTCTTTTTCATCCAGGGTTAATTCAGGAACTTCCTCTAATTGCATGATAATATTTTTATCTGATACCATAGCGTCCGCCTGGATTAATGGGAACATGTTTTTCAAGATTGTATTGAGGTTCTGCACTTTTAAATCTAATCTTTTGTTTTTAGCCAGAGAGAGGAATTCAGTAATTATCGAATTCGCTCTGTCAAGTTCATCTATCATGAGTTCAAAGCTATCCTTGTATTGAAGGAACGCCTCTTTATTTTTGTACAGTTGCAGGAAACCGCGCACGGTAGTCATCGGGTTTCTGACCTCATGTCCGATACCGGCAGCCATTTCCCCTACCAGATTTAACCGGTCAAGGCGGGCCAGTTCTCTTTCATATAGCTTGCGTTCGGTGATATCAGTGATAACCGTTTGGTAAAAAACAATATGATCACCGGCACTCTTGTGCGGGGTGCTTAGGAGTTGCACCTGGACCGGCGTGCCGCTTTTTGAAACGAGGCTCAATTCGGTTAACACTTTTTCTTTTTTTTGCTTGCATTTACGCAAATGGTCCAGAAAAAGCTTTAAGTCGCTTTTTGCTATACAAACAAACATTGGCATTCCGATTAATTGAAGCCGTTCTCTGCCTAGCAAGGATGCGCCTGTTAAGTTAATCTCCTGTATGCAGCCTTTACCATCGATATTCACATAACCTACCGGGGCAAAGTCGTAAAGAGCCGCATAGCGATTCCGAGATCCTTCCAACTCTTCAAGGACTTCCTGCAGCGCCTGGCATTTCGCCTCCATGTCGATCTGCTTCGGTTCCAACTCATCTCTCAGGTTCTGAATTTCTCCCCTGTAAGAAGTTTTAATGGATTGCAGTAACTTGCCGGACTTTATCATCCCATCCTTGGCACTTCTTTTAAAAATTGCCATAAATACCGCCTCCTGATAACTACCGCTTTCCACCGGGCGCCGGCAGGCCATGTGTCTTGTTCCCGTGAAGCTCTTATTCGCCGGAGGTTTTAACTGAACTTTTTTACGCCATTAAAGTTTAGTCATGTCTTCAATGGCCATTAGGATCAATTTCGTTTGGTTGTTCGGGCCAACTATCCGGCGGGCATTGACGAGCATCTTCCTGTAGCCGATGTGCTGAAAATCATGAATAACTTCAAAATCATTAAACACTGTATTTTTACCGAGAATATTGTCTAAAAGGACGCGTAATGCGGGAATATTCCACTGGTTATTCCCCAGTTCAAAAATACTCCTGTTTAATGATTCCCCTGGTGTAACCATGAAGGTCTGATAAAAAGCCTTATTTGCCGATTTTAACTGCAAATCGGCGTCGAGAACCAGGAGAGGTTCCCTCACGGTCTCCACAATAGCTTCCGCATATTCACGGGCCTCCTGTTGTAACTCGAGGCTCTTTTTAACCGTATCAATATCTACAAATGTGATCACAACGCCGTCTATTTTGTTTTCTATGGTTCTGTAAGGGCGAATTTGTACAGAATGCCAGCAACCATAACGATCTTGCACTTCCTGCTCTTTGCTGATGAGGGTATCGACCACTTCCAGGATCGCTTGTTCCAAATCAAGGTTGTTAAAATTTGTATTGATATTGGTAATAGGCCGTCCAACGTCAGTGGCAATCAGGTTTAATACCTTTTCTGCCGCGGAGTTGAAACGCCTGATATGCAAATTATTGTTGAGTATGACGACTGGAATATTGATACTGCGGAATAGATTAAACAAATCACTGCTGACTTTACCCAATTCCTGGTTACGGTTTTGCACCTCATCATTCAATGTCATCAATTCTTCATTGGATGATTGAAGTTCTTCTTTAGCGGTTTCCAGTTCTTCATTCATGCTTTGTAGTTCTTCGTTACTTGATTGGATTTCTTCGTTGGCGGACCGGAGTTTATCATTGGTCAGCTCATGCTGATCAATAACCGATTGAAGGTACTCTTTCGTGGCAGACAGCTCATGTTCCATTCTAATTAGTTCGCTATTATCGGCCCTTATCGCCTGTTCCAATCCAGCCATGGCGCTGCCGTCATTCTTCCCTTCCGGCAAGGCTTGCGGGACAATTTTCTCAAACAATATCAGGAAGTATTGCTCCTTTTTATGTGCATCCCCGATTGGGATCACATCAACATTGACACGATTGGCTCGACCATTATAAATAACTTGCAAGTTTTCCTTTCTGACTGGTATATTCTCATTCTTCGCCTGGTTAATGGCGCTGAACAGACCAAGCGACAAACCGTCGCGGACCATCTTAAAGAGTTTCAAGCTCGCCAATCCGGATGCAGGCTCGAGATAAGTTCCGGTACGCCCGCGGAACTGAATGATTTCCAAATCGCTGTTAATAACAACACCGGCCGGGGCATATTGGTTCAGGACAATACGGTTGGCTTCATCCAGCACGTTATACTTTTGACCTTCGTCCGGGTCGCTCCAGCTGATTTTCACACTGTTTTCTATTGTAGCTGCCGCATATTCGCTAACGGTAAACTCGTGCAATAAAGGAGTCGGAACGGCTTTTTTAGAATAGATTTTGTACTTTTTTTCTACCAGATTAAACAAGTTTGCATAAGCGCCAACGGACTCCGAAGACCCCAGGAAAAGAAAACCTTTATCCTTGAGGGCATAATGAAAAACCGGAAAAAGTTTCTTTTGCAAAGCTGGACCGAAATAAATGATCGCATTCCGGCAACTGATCAGGTCCAACCGGGAGAAAGGCGGGTCCTTGAGCATGTCATGCCTGGCGAAAACGCACATATCGCGAATTGTCTTCGTGATCTGGTAGCCTTCATCCACTTTAACAAAGAAGCGTCGGAGACGTTCAAGTGAAACATCAGCCATAATGCTTTTAGTGTAAATGCCTGACCGTGCCTTATCGATAAGCATCTCATTAATGTCCGTGGCAAATATCTGTATTGGCGTATTGACAGCAGCATCCCCTAATAACTCAATCAATAAAATAGCTATTGAATAAACTTCCTCGCCGGTTGAACACCCCGGCACCCACACTCTGACAGTCTCCGCAGGTGCCCTGTCTTTCATGATAGCCGGGAGGACCAGGCTTTTTAAAGTCTCAAATGCTTTGGGATCCCGAAAAAAGTTAGTAACATTAATCAGGATATCTTGTTGTAATTCCGCAACTTCTGCTGGATTTTGCCGCAGGTAATTGATGTAGTCGTCCAGCTTTTCAAACTTGTGCAAGACCATTCGCCGCAAGATACGCCGCTTTATTGTTAATTCTCTATACTCGGAAAAATCTGTTCTACAGACTTTTCGCAGTATTGTAAAGATTTGTTTGAGTTCATCTGCGCCGGCAGAAAATAGCTTGCCGGTTTCTTTCGCGTTGGCGTCGTAGACACTGGAACGAGCGATTTCTACCAGTTCACGGGCTATTTCTTCTGCAGACAAGACAAAATCCACGACACCGGTAGCGATGGCATTGAGTGGCATACTGTCAAACTGTGCTGTTTGTGGTTTTTGGGCAAAGGTTATGCCGCCAACGGTTTTAATTTCTTTCAATCCCCGGGAACCGTCTGAAGCAGTTCCTGATAAAATCACGCCAATCGCCTTACTGCCTTGATCCTTTGCCAGTGATTGCAGGAAAATATCAATTGGTAAAAACCTTGCTTTATCTACCCTGGGGACAAGGTTCAAAACTCCCCCGGAAATAGACATGACCTTACCATGTGGAATGATATAGACACGGTCAGGTTCTACAACCGTTTTATTTTCCACCTCGCTGACCGTCATAGAAGTAATCTTGGAGAGAATGTCGGTTAACGCGCTCTTGTGTTTGGGGTCCAGGTGCTGAACAAGCACAAAAGCCATACCGGTATCGTTGGGTAATTTACCAAGCAGTCGTTTAAAAGCAACCAGGCCCCCGGCGGAGGCTCCGATACCGACAATTGCGCAAGGTTCTTTTCCGGGCCGTTCATTACTGGTCAATTCTCCAGTTATATTGGATACTGGTTTGCCGGCAGGTTGCTCTGAATCGGTGACAGCAACCTCGACGACGCTGTCTACAGGCAATTCCTGCTGCTTGTCTTTTGGCTCATTATGATTTTGTCGACCTGACTTTTCCTCCTCCAACATCCACACCCCATCTTTTCATTTAATAAAACTGTTATTGAAGTAACAATAAATTGGCTCTTCGAGTGATATAATACGAACCCGGGAGCATTACAATTGCCTTCGTTATAGATTCTTTTCGGAAAAATTATGGAGCAATATTTTTGAAATGTTTTTGCAATTATTTTAAGTATTAGTTTAGACAGAGGTCGACAGATTACCTTTGGAGAAAAGGTCGAAATTAGTCAAAGGTAATTTTTTATTATTTTATACACTCAACTTTCGCACCTTAAGAACAATCTTGATGGCGCAACCACGACTAGACCGATTGCAGATAGTTAAACTTTCAATCTCCGTAGATATACGGAGTTTTTTTAAGGGGATGATGCCAATGGGTAAACTTCATTTATATATCGCATTAAGTAGCCTACAAAGATAAAAAGCCCACATTACCTTGGGGTAAAGGGTAAGCAGGCTTAACAACTTGATGAACAGTATGTTTAAACTGTGCAGCACCGGGATAGAAGAAGTGTTTGTACCCTGATACGAGTACAGTTACTCCGGCTGATATATAGGTGGTACCCTTAACCATCCCTTTACTTTACCAAACTTAACAAGCTTATCGAACAGGTAAAGCTCTTCAACAGCCATATCGATAAGTTGTTTTCTAAATTTGTCATTGGTGGTTATTGAACGAATTATCCGGGCGTGATAATCCAAGAAGCCCTGTATACCAAAGAAAACATCTCTGAATATAAACTCGTCGTCTATCACCTCATTATGAGTCGGTAAATTAACAGACTTGGGGTTACTTAACGGTAGTGGCAGGCGGTGAGTATTCATCTCATTTTCTAACAGTGTAACCTGCTTTTCCAGGGCACCTGACAGCCCCATGCTTAGCATAGCCTTAAGGTCAGCATCGTGAGCAAAATTTTGAAATATTTGGGTTTTCGCAATTATATCGTAGCGAGACAATAACATATCCCATAAGCTGAAAACTTCGCCGGCATCCATATTAGGTTTTTTTGCAGTTTCTGCTCTTCCCAAATGATAATTGCCTATCTGAACCATCATCACCAATCCTTTTATATTTTTTGCCTTGGGTTCTCTATAAATTATTGGCGCAGGCCTAGAGTGCGGAAAATGGCCGGTAGGGCCACTGTCAAGGGTTGTACAGGTTTTTTAAGGGCGTAAATCGCTATAATGTAATAACAAATGTGGATTCAGGTTGTCTGTGTTTACGGCGGGGGACGGTCCGCCTCCACCAAAAAATGTAAATAATTAAAATAAATGGTAGTAAGATTTAAATTTTCAATTTAACTTGATTAAAATTTAATAATTTTAATTAAAGGCAGGTCAATGGACTTGTCTTTTTTTAATTAAGTGTATTGCTTTGTAAGCGTCAAACTATCCCCACCTGGTTTAATTGTAAGAGTACAATTAAACCAGGTGGGGATAGTTTGACGCTTACGTAATTAAAGAAATGTAGTTAAGCGGGGAAAAAGTATTTTCTTTTATCTTTAGACTTACTTTCGCTGGCGGTTCAAGAAAGCAAAGAAAAATGCGAATCCAAAGAATGCAAACAAAAATTTGAGAAATTCCGCTCCGGGAATATAGCCCAAAAACCCAAGAAATCCTAAAAAGCCAAGTAACCCCAGCCTTTCCGGAAACCCCAAACGACGCTCATTTAAGAATCGCAGGCTGAATATACAAAAAGCTGCAAACGCGGTTAACCAGGGTTTAAGGATGCTCACATACAGCATATTGCCTATTACCCCGATTAGACCCAAGAGGCCCAAAAGTCCAATACTCTCCGGGAACTTAAGACGAAAGGCAGACACCGGCATTCTTTCCTTTTTAAAAGTACAGTATCAATTCTATGTTATTCATTATATGGCAAACTATATAAAAAACAACATTAGTAAAGATCCAATTTAATAGGTGACCAGGCAATAGCTACTGCCATATTAGATAGGCTTATCCACAGGAGCGAGGTAATAAACCTTACTGGTGACAGCTACAGAATGAAGCACCTGGAAACTATTTTTAGAAATAACTAGGTGTTAAATTTTATTTGCTAAAATTTGTTCAAAGTTACTTGACAGTCACAATGGGAACTGGAAAATAGATTGGGTTAAGCTTTTGGGTATTGGGTTGCTTGCCTTTTATATGACTATTTATCCATTCCTGTATTTTGTAGTGCCTAGACTACTTGGGGACGCTATTTTTTACTCCGACTGATGATATGTAGTTCTATTAATAAATAATACTTTGCATACTATTGGTGGTTTAGTATTGGACTATTTAATTCTTTCGGCAATACATAAGGAGAAGTCAGAGTGATTTATTGATACTTGGGGGCTGCAAAAATAAAAAGGATGTTATTGATTGCCTGGTTTCTTATAATTTTTGCTTTACTTGCGTTTTGGGCTGAGCCACTAAGGAATGTATGATGGTATTTTAAATTAATATATATTTACATGGTTACAATACTTCAGGGTGGTTCTGTTGTCGTTGGCGGCCATATGCACCCTTTGTATGAAACAATTTATACCCTAGGGCTATTTGTTATCCCAATTCTACTATTAATTATTGAATTGGCTATTAAAATAAATAAAACCCTCCATAAACCGCTTAGCTAGTGTATGAGGGGGTGGGGTAATGGAACTAGATATAAGTATACTTTATAAGAAAAACTACCAATAAGATAAATAATTCTAAATAATTAAAGGGGACTTATATGTTGTTATTTTTAGTAGTTTTATTGGCTTCGTTGGCATTATCCTTGCTATAACCAGGTTTTTTTGTAAATAATATGATGAATGCTGATTTGATTGGCCTTATATATGCATTTGGGACGATACTTTTTTGGGGTTTTATTTTTGGTTCAACCCCTGACAACTCTCTGGCAGCCTAGTTTTGTTCCTTTTGCTTTAACTGCAGCGAGTTGAGGATGCTTAATAAATGAATTTTCATATTCTCCCTGGCCATATCCTTATTTTTCCCGGCAATGGCCTGGAATATTGTGCTGTGCTCTTGCACGGATTGCATGGCCCGCCCTGGGATACTCAGGGTTTGGCGGTTGCTCACCTGGAAAAGATCCAATAAATTCTCCATTAAGCGAATGGTAACCGGGTTTTTAGTGGACCTGGCCACCAGCATGTGAAAACAGCGATCTATTTCACCCAACGTTGCTGAGTCGCCATTGTTGATAACCTTTTGGTGTAATTCCAGGTTTTCACCGATTTTCTTTAAATCTTCATCACTATGGCGCTCTGCAGCCCACCCCGCAGCGGAGGTCTCCAGCACCATGCGCACCTCAAACAGGTTACTGATGGTATCGTGATCATAGTATAAAAGGCTGGATAGTTGTTGAGCAATAAGTTGACTATCTGGCGTTGCGGCAAAAATACCCACCCCATGTCTAACTTGAAGCACACCTATACCAGTCAACGTTTTAACCGCATCCCGGATAACTGTTCGACTTACCCCAAATTTTTCCGCCATTTCTCTCTCTGTGGGAAGCCTGTCCCCGGGTTTGATTTTGCCCTGCTCTATTAATTTTTTTATGTATTCCGCGACTTCATGGCGCAGGGTGTCGCTGCGGCCGATTTTCTTGAACATAACCTAATCCTCCGTATTTAAATATAAATATACTACAAAAAATTATAAAAGAACATAAAAGACAGGTATTTAAAAGTTTCATAATATTTTTGGAGAACCAGGATTGACAAGCCACAAAATAAGCTTGTATAATTCATAACAAAAGGAGTGGTAATACCACATACCTATGATAACATACATCGTCATAATATGCTTTAAAAATTTTGTCTACAGAAATAATTGTTTTGAACCTATTTACAGAGCGGTCAGGGGACACACCTCAGCTAACGGGTTAAACTTTTGGGTCGAGGAATGTCCCCAACGTATAATTTATCCGCTAGCTAACCGAGGAATGTCCCCAACGTATGGGTTAAAACCCCGCCTGAATCAAGAATTTGTTTATTAAAAACCGAGGTGGAATGTGAGAATTATGAAAACGGTAATTACTGAATTGAATTGGAACCAGGGCAATGAGCTATTATCCCAAATGGGTGAAGTGATTTATGACCCGGAACTGTGGAAAAATCAGGACCTGCCCCGATTTATTCAAGATGCAGATGCCCTGATCGTCAGAAATCAAACCAAAGTTACCCGGTCGTTATTGGATTCGGCTCCCCGATTGAAAGTAATCGGGCGGTTGGGAGTTGGGCTGGACAATATAGATTTGGCGGCTGCGCAAGAAAAGGGGATCGCGGTTGTATATGCCAGGAATGCCAATGCCATTTCTGTGGCGGAATATGTTTTTGCCGCTATGCTGACCTTTGCCAGGCAACCTGTGGCAGCCACGACCGATGTGAAACAAGGGCATTGGAATCGCAAATTATTTACAGGCAGCGAGATTTATGGCCAAACACTCGGCCTTATTGGCACAGGTGAAATTGGGATCAGGCTTGCTGTTCGAGCCAAAGCCTTTGGGATACATATTTTAGGTTACGATCCTTTTTTACCGCCTTATGAAATGGCCATTACGGATTTCGGCGTTCAACAGGCCAGTTTGGAAGAAGTGCTCAGTCAATCGGATTATATCAGCCTCCACGTTCCCTTAAATAAAGCAACCCGGCACTTGATAAATAAACAAACATTGGAACTGGTGAAACCCACAGCCTATATCATCAATTCGGCCAGGGGCGGTGTAATTGATGAACAGGCATTTTACGAGTCCCTTGCTACCGGAAAAATAGCCGGGGCGGCCCTGGACGTAATGGAGCAAGAGCCGCCGGCGGGGTCGCCGCTCCTTGAACTGGACAATGTTATTTTAACACCGCATATAGCCGGCCTAACCGAACAAGCCCAGGTTAAAACCTCGGTGCTGGTGGCCAATGAGGTAATTAAAGTTTTTAAAGGCCGGCCTTCAAGCTGTGTGGTGAAATTTTAAACCGGTAATAATAAATTTTATAAGGAGCTGTTGCAGGCAATGCCATATAATTTTCCGGCACAGGAGATATACAATTTTTGTACCCATCTGCTGGCAGGTGTCGGTGTTCCCCGGGAAGATGCCGCAATCGTAGCCACCGTACTGGTGGATACCAGCCTGGACGGTATTGATACCCACGGCATCAGCCGGTTACCTGTTTACCTGACCCGTTTACAAAACGGCCGGATCAACGTCCGGGCCCAAATAAAATCAAAGCGCACAGCTCCGGCCATAGTTACAATTGACGGAGATAACGGACTTGGCCAACTGGTATCGGTACGGGCCATGGAAACAGCTATCGAAACAGCTCGGGCGGTGGGGGTTGGCGTTGTACCCGTCAAACACAGCAATCATTTTGGCGCGGCAACTTACTACTGTAAAATGGCTGCGGACGCGGGCATGGTGGGCATGGCATTCACGAATTCTCCCCCGGGCATTCCCCCTTGGGGTGGTAAAAAACCTTATTTTGGCACCAACCCCATTGCTTTTGGCTTCCCCAGGGCGGGTGACCCGGTTGTGGTGGATATGTCTTCCAGCAACGTGGCCAGGGGTAATATTATCCTGGCCGCCAAAGAAGGCCGCTCCATCCCCGAGGGCTGGGCTATTGATGCGGACGGCCTGCCAACCACCGATGCGCAGAAAGCGTTGGCAGGGGCAGTGCTGCCCCTGGGCGGACCCAAAGGTTATGCCCTGGCCCTGGCCGTGGAAATATTATCCGGCGTGGTCAGCGGCGCCGCCTATGGCCCTCACGTGGGCTGGATATATGATGACAACCTTGAGCCGGTCAACATTGGGCACTTCTTTATCGCCATCAATATTGAACCCTTGATGCCTCAGGACGAATACATTAACCGCATGGAAGACATGGTTTCTGAGATAAAGGCGGTGCCCAAAGCGCAAGGGTGCGAGCGAATACTGCTCCCCGGCGAGCGCAAGCAGGCCAATGCGGCCCGGCGGTTAAAGGAAGGGATCCCCGTAACCGACACTTTGCTGGCTGAACTTAACGATATAGCCACTTCCCTGGGACTGGAAACCCTTAGTGGTGAAACAGCATAGCAGTTTCATATTAGGTTATATTAATTTATTACCATTTATTGGAGGTGGTTTAACTTAGAAGATTAGTTAGTTCCTTGACAATTGAAGATACAATTTAAAGATGTTGGCAGCAAACTATCAAAAATAAAAGGGAGGACCATCATGAATCAACCATACTTTATTGTGCACGATGCTAAAGATTCCGTTGGTGTGGCTGTTAAAGAAATTAAAGCCGGTGCAATGGTGGAAGGCTGGGTAATGTCCAGCGATGAAACAATCAGCATTACTGCTAAACAGGATATAAAAATCGGCCACAAAATTGCCCTTACCGATGTTGAAGTAGGTGCTGCAATAATTAAATATGACATACCAATTGGCAAAGTAGTGGCCCCCATAACCAAGGGCGAACATGTGCATACCCATAACTTAAAAACTGCGAGGTGGTAATAATGGCAAATTATAATTTTTCAACATTTACGGGATACCGGCGCGAAAACGGCAGGGTAGGCATACGTAATCACGTGGTTATTCTTCCTTTGGATGACCTCTCCAATGCCTCTTGTGAAGCCGTGGCTCATAACGTTAAAGGGACTTTGGCATTACCGCACGCTTATGGCCGCCTGCAATTTGGCGAAGACTTGGATCTTACTTTCCGTACATTAATCGGTATCGGCAGCAACCCCAACGTGGCCGCTGTTGTGGTCATCGGCATTGAGCCCGAATGGACCAATGTTATAGTGGAGGGTATTGCTGAAACAGGGAAACCCGTGACCGGCTTTTCCATTGAGCGTAACGGCCAGCATAAAACCATCGAAAGGGCATCCTGGAAAGCCCAGGAATACGTTCAGTGGGCTTCTGAATTACAAAGGGTTGAATGCTCTGTCGACGAACTGTATGTTTCAGTAAAATGCGGCGAATCCGACACCACCTCCGGTTTGGCTTCCAACCCAACGGTTGGCCGGGCAGTGGAAAGACTTGTTGCAGCCGGCGCCACCGTAAGCTTTGGTGAAACCTCCGAGGTTACCGGCGGTGAAGATATTTGTAAAGCGCATGCCGCCACTCCTGAAGTGGGCGAAGCATTTTATAAGACATGGTTTGATTATAACGAATTTATTCTCAGCCAGGGCGTGGATCTATCCGGTTCCCAGCCCACCAAAGGAAACATTGCCGGTGGCCTGACAACCATTGAAGAAAAAGCACTGGGCAACCTGCAGAAAATCGGCAACTGCCAGTACGTAGGGGTTCTTAAACCAGCTGAAGCCCCGACAGGAAAGGGACTGTGGTATATGGATACTTCATCCGCCGCTGCTGAAGCGGTAACCCTGTGGGCGGCTTCCGGCGCGGTGGTACACTTTTTCCCAACCGGACAGGGCAATATCATCGGCAACCCCATTGAGCCGGTGATCAAACTTTCCGCTAACCCCATGACTGTGGTGGATATGAAAGAGCATATCGACGTGGATGTAAGCGGTATTTTACGCCGGGAAATGAACCTGGATCAGGCAGCGGACGCTTTATTGAATATGATGATCCGCACCTGCAAGGGCCGGTTCACCTGCGCAGAAGCCCTTGGCCACCAGGAATTTGTTTTGACTAAGCTGTATCGCAGTGCCTGATTTATTATTTAAATAGACTTTTACCGTAGGCTGTGCCCACGGTAAAAGTCTATTTATAAAAGATAATATACAAACACCTTAATTTTCAAAAAAGTGAAACTTAGGAGGTAATTTAATGAACAAAAAGCTTTTTGTTATCGGTGCCGTGTTTCTCCTAAGCTTGACGCTGTTAGTGGGTTGCGGTGGTCAAGACAAACAAGCGGGCACAATTGACTATCCCACCAAGCCCATTAAATATGTTATTCCTTTTGAGCCGGGCGGACAGTCCGACCTGGAGGCACGCCGCCAGCAAAGGCCCCTGGAACAAATACTTGGGACAAGCATTGTCATTGAAAATAAAGCCGGCGGCGGTGGAGCAGTGGGTTGGGCGGAACTGGTTAACAAGAAGCCGGATGGCTATTACATGACGGGTATCAATATCCCCCATATCATTTTGCAGCCGCTGGCCCGGGAAAATGCCGGTTATCAGACAGATCAAATCATTACGGTTGCCTTATTCCAAGCAACTCCCATTGGTTTAGCCGTACATCCTGATTCCCCATACAATACTTTGGATGAGTTTATTGAGGCAGGCAAGAAGAATCCTGGCAAAATAACGGTCAGTGGTTCCGGCACCCTCTCCGGACATGATATAGCCTTGATGCAGCTTGAGGATATCACCGGGGCAAAATACCAGTATATCCCGGCCCAGGGTGCTGCTCCCTCGATCCAAAGCTTTTTGGGTAAACACGTAGATGCCATCCTGGCCAACTCCAATGATCTTGTTCAGCATCAAGACAAGATGAAGATCCTGGCCATTGGCTCCGGGGAAACATTTGAGCCATTGCCCGAGGTCAAAACCTTTAAAGAGCTGGGTATTGACATGATAGCCAGTATCGACCGCGGTGTAGCTGTCCCACCGAATACGGATCCGCAAATTATAGAAACGCTGGAAAAAGCATTTTTGGAGATCGCCAATGACCAAGATATCCAGGCCCAAATGTTAAAAGAAGGCTTTATGCCGCTGGCTATGGGCAGCGAAGAATCCAAGCAATACATTAACGAAATGAAAAAAGAGTACAGTGTGATCCTGGAAAAGGTAAAAAAATAAAGCAAGATATGTAGGTGTTCCCGGGTTTTCCGCCCGGGAACCCTACATAATACAATAATATGCAAATAATTCTTCCGATAGGGGGGATTCCATGTCACCTGATATCATAGCAGCACTGCTGAATAATATTAACCCAGTTTACTTTTTAATGATGGCACTGGGGGTAGGCTTTGGTATTATAGTAGGCGCTTTACCCGGCCTTACCGCCACAATGGCCATGGCCTTATTGGTCCCTTTCACCTTTACCATGGAACCCGCTCCGGCTTTAATGATTCTTGGCGGTATCTATGTCGGCGCTATGTACGGCGGGTGCATTGCGGCTATCTTAGTAAATACCCCCGGAACACCATCGGCCATTGCCACCACCTTTGATGGCTTTCCGTTAACCAAGAAAGGTAAAGCCGAGCATGCACTGGTCACCGCAGCGATCAGCTCCGGTGTGGGCGGGGTAATCGGGGCCGTTATTCTACTGCTTCTTTCTCCACCCCTGGCATCAGTAGCCTTAAAGTTTGGCCCGCCCGAATACTTCTGGATGGCTATTTTCGGTTTAACCATTATAGCTACCCTGGCCAGTGGCTCGTTGGTTAAAGGGCTAATCGGCGGCGCGATTGGCTTGTTGTTAAGCCAGATCGGCATTTCACCCATTGGTGGGGATATGCGCTTTACCTTTGGTTTTTATCAATTACAGGCCGGCCTGGCTTTAATTGTAGTATTAATTGGTTTCTTTTGTATTCCTGAAGTTTTGGGTATGGTGGAGAAGAAAATCAGCCACATCGACAAAATTAACTTCAAACCCCAAAAAGGGGTTGCCAAGGGAGTTATACTGGAACTGATTAAAAAGCCTGTTTTACTCATCCGGTCCGCGATTATAGGCGCATTTGTAGGTATTGTTCCCGGCGCCGGTGGTAACATTGCCGGCCTGCTATCCTATAATGAAGCGGTTCGCTGGTCTAAAAACCCCAAGGAATTCGGCACAGGTATCATCGACGGCGTGGCAGCCTCTGAATCTTCCAATAATTCAGAGGTTGGCGGCTCACTAGTGCCTCTGATGACGTTGGGCATACCAGGTGCCGCCCCGGCAGCCATTTTATTGGGCGCTATGATGCTGCAGGGAATTAGACCAGGCCCTGAACTTTATACCAATTATGCCGACATCACCTACACTTTCCTCATTTCACTGATCATTGCCAACGTGATAATGGGCGTCTTTGGCTTTTATGGATCACGCCATGTGGCCAAGGTAATTAATTTACCGGCTAACTACCTGGCGCCAATGATTGTGTTCATGACAGTAATTGGTTCATATGCCATCAGAAACAATATGACAGACGTATTGATCATGGTTTTGTTTGGTTTAATTGGCTATGCCTTAAATAAAGCCGGTTTTCATCCGGGGCCCATTGTGCTGGGTTTAATCCTGGGGCCCATAGCGGAAGACGGATTAGTGCAATCCATGCTCATGGGTCAATCAGCGGGAAGCATGTGGGTCGTTTTCTTTACTCGCCCCATTTCCCTGATTTTAATCGCCCTGTCCCTGTTGTCCGCCGGCTGGCCGATAGTTTCCAGCCTGCGCAATCGTAAAAAGGAGGCTGACGCCAATGCTTAACAAGGATACCATTTCAGCCATTGTATTGCTGGCAGTCTCCGGCATATTCTGGCGCCAATCTAGCAACCTCACTGAATTGGGAGCATTTTTCCCCAAAGTTATTATTGTCGTACTGGTTGCCCTAAGTATAATCCTGCTCATACAAAGCTTCATTAAAGAAGACCCGCAACCCGCTTTTGCCGGGGTAGAGGCGCGAAAAATTTTGCCGGCGATACTGGGCATCATTTCCTATATAGGCATTATGCTGGCCGTTGGGTTTGTCATTTCCAGTATCTTATTCCTGGCGGTAATGTTTAAATTCCTCGATAATTCCGGCAAACTCGGGTACATCAAATCCGTATCCTTTGCCTTTGCAGTAACTGTAGCTTTCTATGGGGTGTTCTACTACGGATTCAAGGTGCCCCTACCCGTTGGAATCCTGTTCGGCGGGTAAAAAAACGTTCAACTATTATAAGGCTGTCTGAGAAAAAGGCAGCCTTTTTGATTGCAAATTAAATTAGACCCCAAGACCCTTGGCGAGCTCTTTTACTTGTTCGATAAAGTGGAAAAATGCTATGGCTATTTGAAAAGCAATCCGTTTATGAACGGTGTCATGACGCTAGCTTGGAAAAAAAAGGCTATCGCAAGGCAACTATCAAAAACTATGTGCTGTTTTATAAGATTGATGAAGCGGCTAAGGCGGTTATCATTCATCGCTTTTTTTATGGCGCACAGGACTATGTGAAACTGATATAAAGAAATTTAGCTTTTTTGTTAAGGTAAATTTATTGGTGATTCAATAGAAAATAAGGCCCCCCCCACCAGTATTTGGAAATTAATGCGAGTGTCTGGCAACTCTCTTTTCTTATGGATAAACTGGTTACGATATGGGTAGTAAAAAAGCCGTAGTTCCTCGTGGGATAAGGAATTATGGCTTTGCTGTTTTGTGAATAGGTGTGATTGTTGCAGCTTAAATCCAAATTTACTAGCGATATTGGGTACCCGGTTAATTAATTCAATGGATAGTAAAACCTTGATATGGTGAAACTCCATGTTAACTCCGTTGAGAAATTCACCACATATACGACATTTCCCTTTGTCCCGGTTAAGGGAATACCTCTATTAAGGAAGTATTCGAAGTTGTATAGTGGGCTGTTTTTATCGCATGCCAATTTGTTTAGCATGACGCATCCTTTTTTCGACAAATATATATGTGTAGTCTTGTCAGCGACCTAAATGATATAAATAACCCCTGCGCTGCGCAGGGGTAGGTGGTAACCTGGGGGATAATCTATGACACTTTAGTTTTCACCGGACGACCCGTTTGGCTTTTGGGCTGAAGCTTTGTTGCAGCCGGCATGGCTGCCGTGCTTATGGCCGCGCATCATCAGTAAATGCATGATGGGGCATAACAAAAACAGCAACAGGTACCATTTCTCCACATGCATCACCTTTCTATAAGACTTAATTAGGGCGGGGTGTACCCCGCCCAAGCTTGTTAATTAATTAGTTTTGGACTGGTTGTTAAATCCACCCATCATCCCGCCAAATCCGTTATTGCCGTCATAATTGCCCATCATGTCGGGGCCCATCATACCGCCGCTGCCCATCATGGAACCCATTGGACCGAAACCGTTTTGGGCGTGAAAATCACGCATGTAGTTGAAGTGCTCCTGCCAAGCCTTAGCCTGTTCCGGCGTTACACTACCGTCCTTTTGAGCCTGGTCAAGCCAGCCCTGGTGCTGTTCAAACATTTGGTCGACAAACTGCTGATTCTGTTCTTTCTGGCTATCGCCTGAAACTGTAACTGCTCCGAAAGCTGTAGGAGCCGCCAGGGCTAAAACCAGAAGACCTACTCCCGCCAATAACCAAATCCTTTTTTACTCATTACTGAATAACCTCCTTTAATTTGATTTGGTTTGTCTGGCTTAAGATTATTAAAAAAATGTTACGACTTTATCACAAAAGGTTAAAGATTTTATCACAATCCATTGCTGAGTAAATAAATGTACTAGAACTTTAGGTAACGTACAACGGATCCAGATACAGCATTATACTGCACCAAAAGCATCGGCCCGTGTTTTCCCAGGTGCTGAGAATGCCTGCCGGCAAGGCCATTTCGACCCGAGGGGACTTCGACTAGCAGCAGGCTGCGCAACAATCAATGCGCAAAGAATAATTAATGGCCCGGAAAATCCGGGCTATTTTTACTTTGGTGTCGTAACCGAAAAAACATATATATCCCCCTTGACTATATCCATTGTTAATTTATGTTACCCTCCGTCAATTTTTTTAAACTGCTAGTTCAGTCACTTGTTGTAACAAATTTGTTAAAGTTTTGAGAATGATTTGTGAAGAATTCATTTTAAAATTAACTTACGAACAAACATATTAATACCACAAAGGGGGTTAACTTATTATGATGGGATTTGGATTTGGCGATGGCATTTCTTCGCTGCTGTGGAGTTTCTCCATGCTATTTTCAATGCTCCTGCCGGTAATTATTATAATAGGTGTGGTTTATCTGGTGATGAGCCTATTTGAACGGAGAAAGAAACACCTCGATGGTGAATCTAATACACCAGAGCCAATGGTGATCCTGAAAAAAAGGTACGCCAATGGCGAAATTTCCAAAGAAGATTTCAGCGCCATGAAAGAGGATTTACTTAGAGGGTAACCTTACCCAAGGTTTTATTGCTAGTAGCTAAATGAAATATTTTATTGCCGACCATCTTTGCCGGGTATATTCCCGGCTTTTTCTTTTCTCCAAGCATTCCAGTATTATAGTTGGTGTTTGCAGGATGTTGTCGAATTTAGAAAGAACAAGCATTAGGGCATCATTATTTTAACCGATATAATCTGACTGATATTTCTTGAAAATCTGTTATTGGGGGCTCGGAGATGAAAATAAATCCAAGAAACAAAGGGAAGCTATATGGTACATTTATCGGATTAGCTGTGGCAGTTATCTGCATTGCTTATTGCTACCTGTTGCCTCAAATGTGGCATATTTACATATTGTCTCTTCTTTATATCCCAATTGGACTTTGGATTGGTTATACTTACGACCGCATCAACCACTTGGCCAGCTTTGATACTTTGACCGGTGCGGCCAACCGTAGAATGCTGATTCAGATGCTGAACAGATACCTTGCACACGCAGATAGAAGCGGTACAATTCTATCTCTAATATTTATTGACGTGGACAAATTTAAGCAAATCAATGACCGGTACGGGCATGAGCAAGGCGACTTTGCTCTGCAGGTTGTTGCCAAAACAATTGAAGCCAATGTACGTTCTACCGATGTAGTCGGTCGTATTGGCGGGGATGAGTTTGTGATTTTGTGTCCGGGTTTATCAAGAACTCAAAGCGCTGGCCTGGTCCAGAGGATTAAAAATGCTGTTTCGCAGCAGACCAGGAAATATCCATTGGGATTCTCCGCGGGTATTTCGGTGTACCCGGAAGATGGCCAGACAGCGGATGTTCTATTGTGCAGGGCAGATGAATTCATGTACCGCAATAAAGCTATAAAGGCTACATAAATAAGCGGCACGGGTGATAAATAGCTTGTAAAAACGTATCGAAAGAATGTCTGGAGGTACAAAATGAAAAAGTACTGGTGGGCAGTGGCACTGGGCACACTTGTGCTGGGCTAATGGTCGGTTCTTTTGCTAAGCCAAACTTGTTCCGGAACCAGGTACAGACCCCCGTTATCAGTCTTGCCTTACCACTTAGGCCCCAATTACCCTCAATGAACGCGGCATCCTCCGGACTTCTTTTTTACTCCCATAACTTTTCCCTATGCGAATTATTAAAAAATAACCAGCAACCCCCTCCAAATTTGCAACGCCTTCCCGAAGGAATAGGTGCCAAGGGGAAGAAAATTTCCGGGCCCGGGAATGACCCTTCCAAATTTATATAGGTTAACTTAAGGAGGAACATAAAAATGATAAAGAAGAAAGCTTTCCTAGCTATCACCACAGTGGCCCTGAGTGCTGCAATGGTAGGCGCCGCCAGCGCCGGCACTTTTGATAACTCACGTCAAGCTGCACCAGCGAAATCCACCCAACATCAGGTTTATATGACCGACCAGGATACGGACGCCATGATTAAAGCAATGGATACCAACCAGCATAAGGTGCAGGATTTCGGCCGGAAAGGCAACCAAGACACCATCAATAAAAAAGCTAACAGCGATTCAAATGTCAATGGGAATCATACCGGGAAAATGGGTCCCCGGGTGATGGATGAGCAGACCTTTGAGCAAATAGCAGAGCTGCATGGGCAAAACAAGGAAAAAATGAACGAGATTCATCAGGACGACATGCCAAATGGCAGCCAAATGGCCGAGCCGCACGAATCAATGTCCCAGTCGAATATGCACCAGGGCGGCGAAAAAATGAAAGCCGGAAAAGGCGGTAGGATGGCAAGTTAAACTAAAAGGCTGTTTTAAAGGGGTGACATGAATCACCCCTTTACCTTCTGTCTGTTCGATGCAGAGATCCGAGGCGTCAAAATGTCATATTAAAGAAAACATTTCCAAGTTGTTCACAAAAGTGTGATATTAACGTTACAAAATTGTTACATAAAACTGATAGAGTACTGCCAAAGAGTACTGCCAAAGAGTACTGCCAAAAGGAACCCTCTTAATTTGAGGGCTTTTTAATTTTACGGGAGCCGCCCTACCCAAAAACTCTTATTTCTTTCGATAAATATAATGGGGTTGATCAAGTTGTTTTCATTTAATTTAAATGCTCTCATCACCGGCGCGCAGAAAGGGGACCAACTATGTCGTGAAAGGCTGATAAAAAAACATTATCACTTTATAGCCAAGGTCTGTTCAAAGACCTGTAACAGGTATCTAACTTGGGAAAACGATGATGAATTGAGCATAGGGCTGCTCGCTTTTAATGAAGCCATCGACGCATTTGATACAAAAGGGAATGTCAAATTCAGCACTTTTGCGGGCGTGGTAATTAAAAGAAGGTTAATTGATTATTTCAGGAATCAGGCCAAGTATGAAAAAGAAATCCTGTCTTCTAAATCCGAAGAAACAAATGAATTGGAAGCAGGTATTAATGCCCAGTCAATCAACTCCTACAATGATGGCAAGAACCGCGAAAACCTGGCCAATATTATTGAGTACTATAAAAATTTGTTGGATGAGTATGGAATAGATATCAATATTCTGCCGGAAGTATCCCCCAAACACCGGGACACTCGGGAAAACCTGCTTAAAGCGGCAGTTGTAATGTGCCGGAACCAGGATATGCTGGATTACTTACAAAAATATGGACAACTCCCGGTCAAATTGTTATGTGAATCCACCGGTCTAAGCCGGAAAGTAATAGAGCGGGGAAGAAAATATATTATTGCGATGACCCTGATTTTATCCGACCCTTTATTGGGATCGTTTAAACGTTTTACTAATTTAGCCGGTTATCAAGGAGAGGAAGAATATGAAGCAGACCAAAGTTATTGTCGTATCGTTTAAAGGCAATAACTCTGTAACTTATACGGAAGACGGACAGTTTATCAATATACCCCGGAGAAAACACCACCAGGTTGGCCAGGAATTATTGATTAAAAACCAACCACTCGCCAATCACTGGAACAGTTCCGGGTGGAAAACAATGATTGCGGCTGCAGCAATTATGCTTTTAGTTTTTGGATTGGTTAACCCAATGATATCCCCTCCAGCTGAAGCCTATTTTAGCTTAGGTTTTGACAAGAGCAGCGCGGAGTTATGGCTGGACAAAGATAACCGGGTGGTTGACATGAAATTTAAAGGCAGCAGCCAACTAGCAGCAACGGACATTAAAGGCAAGGACGTGTACCAGGCGGTTTCAGTAATAGCATCCAAAGCCGGGAGTACAGGTCTACTGGATAGCTCCGGCGAGGATATAATCATTATAAATTTTGCTGATCTGTCAAAAGACGGCAACCACCATATCAGTGAGGATAAAGTTAAACAAGCTGTTTTAAGCAGCATGAACAGCGGCGGAAAAAGTCCATTTATGGTAATGTCCCGCCACGACAAGGGCTTCATGGTAGAGGCCGGTAAATTAGGTCTTACAGCTAGTCAATATTATGTGCTTGAACAAAGTAAATTCAAGGGTTTATCCCTTACTGCGGAACAGCTCCAAAATACATCTATAAGATTGGCACTGGAAGAGGCGGGTACTACACCAGAGGAGTTATTTGGCATGCCGGAAATGCACCCGGATATGAATGGCGATACTCAGCGAGGCATGATGCATCCTGATAGCGGTTCCGCGTCTGATGATTTGCCCGGGATGGATAGAAAACATATTTATGACGGAGAAAAAATATCTCAAGATGAACCCATCGCCGTGCAGCGCCAGATGGAACAAAGCGGCGAAACTCGCATGCTGGAATCCCAATACCGATATGGTATGGATGAGAATCTTAACCCTTCAAGTATGGAACAAACACAGGATTCCAGACAACACGGAACGAATCTAAATAACATGCATTAGGCAATAACCAGATTGGTATAATGCTGCTAAAGAAAATGTATCAAAAGCGCGCGCTTTATTGCTAAAATGGAGCTTATGCTAATTCAATGGTTTCGGACGATTTTTAGGCAAACTCTATTTTTGATTCGGTGGCCAGCGCGGGCGCGTCGTTGATGCCGTCGCCGACCATCCCCACCTCACGGGCAATGGTTGCAAGTTGATGCTATTTTATTAACAGGTTGCTGCCCGAACAATTAAACGATATTTTTGCTCTAAAGCAAAACACCCCATTTTTCGGGGTGTCAAGGAAACTTACCCTCTTTGTTATAATGTATATTGTTTTGGCTGTACCGCTGCAAACTGCTGGACAACTTGCCGGGTTTGTTGGGGAATTGCCGGGAGAGGTTGATCCCATCCCCGCTTGATGCAGTTGGTTTGCAATTTGGACATCATCGTGGCTCATCCTTTGGTGTGCCTGTCTTGCTTGCGGGTTACTCATGTTTAAGGCAGATTCCAGGTTAAGAACAGCGGTATATTTGGCCATTGTCATTGCGTCCACGGCAATGGTACGTTCATCACCCTTGTATCATGGGTTGATCGGCATACTGGGTCAATCCTTCGCTTTGTAATAAATTGACCATAATATGATAGTGTTAATTAATAGAAAGAAGCTAAATATTGAAAGAAATTGATACTGTTTAAATCTTATACATTTTTAAACAAAAACCAGGTTCTAATTAGGTTGTGTAAACCCAAGGATTTGGTTTTTGACGAACATTAATTTATTTTGGAGTTTTTGGTAGGTTATAAAAAAACAAGAGACCTCAAACAGTCTCTTGTTTTTGATAATTTAAAAATTGAGTTTAGCGCTCTCATAGATGTCTGTTAACCTGTTAAGCATTACCGCCGCTTCAGCCCTGGTGGCATATTTAGCCGGAGCAAAAATGAATCTTCCATCATTAGATGGCACGCCTCTGACAATTCCCATCTCACTGGCCATGGCAACACTTTGTTTTGCCCAGGGAGAGATCGAACGGGCATCTGAGAATGTTTCCCATGCAACATCATTTCCTTCCGGGTTGATACCAGCGTAATCCAGGGCGTTGGAAATCACTGCCGCCACCTGTTCCCGGGTAATATATTGGTTGGGTTTGAAGGAGCCATCTTCATAACCCCCGACAATTTGAGCTTTGTAAGCATTACCTATGCTCTTGTAATGCCAGTCTTTTTCTGCCACATCGGTGAATTTAATATTTACATTGCCATCAATTCCCATCAACCTCGTCAAAAAGGCTGTGAACTCGGCTCGTGTAATATTCTTGTCCGGTTTGAAGCTCTGGTCATCATACCCGCCAACAATACCCTGGGCCGCCATTTTTTCAATGTCTTCCTGACCCCAGTGTCCGTTGATATCCAAAAATTCCTTCACCGGTCTCTGAAGCACAGCATATTTGCTTAAATGCGGTGTGTCGAAAGTTAACACCTGATTGTTAGGGTCATGAACAGCCTGCATTGGCTCCCATTGTGAAAGCTCTTCATTGTAATAAAAAACATCGAACCGGTAATGGGAATTATCTAACCAGAATGCAGATTCCACCGGGAGAGATAAGCGGACAGACTGCTTTTGAGGATATTCACCCTGCGGGTCGGCATTACTGACTTCAATAGATATATCAAAAATCTTGCCAATTAGTTGGTAATCAGTATCGCTAACCAAATTTGCAGCCGTATCTTCAGTGATTTCCTCAACTTTAAAATTTAACCGGGCATCATCGGGAAGGTTTATGACAGTCGGATCCAGAACTATTTGTACACCTTGTATCAAGATGACGATATCTTTTCCAGATTCCATCAACAGATTATACTGTTCCCAGGTTATTGTAAGGCTGGTAATACCCGCCGGTGCGACCAGTGTTACGGTTTCCTCGGCATTATTTATGACCTCTTGTAGTTCCGGATCCGAAAAAGTAGTATCCGTTCCTGTGCTACTTGAACCGGATGAACTGATGTTGCTGCTGGAGTCTCCGCCCGAGGAACGCCTGGCGACGCTGATATTAAAGTTACGGCTATCCGTGTGGCCATAAGAATCGGTAACTGTGACTTCAAAAGTATAATCGCCGCGACTGTACGGCGTTCCGGAAATAACTCCGCTACTGTTATCCAGTGTTAAGTTCCGCGGCAGAGAGCCGTTCGATATACTCCAGGTAAATGGCTCCTTTCCCCCGGTAGCCTGCAGTTCGACGAAATAAGCTTTATTTTCTGAACCCGTAGGCAGGGTTGATGTCAATAGTTTTAATTCTATCACCATTTCAACCGGGTCAAGAACCATTTCATCCTCATTGACCGTAATGGTATCCGGGGAGACAAAATCCTCATAACCCTCTGCTTTTACAATCATGTGATAGTTCCCGGGTGATAATATGTGCACAAACTCTGTTTCATTTCCGTTGGATAATACCGTCAAGGGCATAACCATACCGTTTTTATTCTCCGGCACAAAGTATACAAAAGCCGAAACTCCCTCAGACAAGCCGGCAAGTGTTCCTCTAACCGGTACCAATTCAATATCCGGAACGGTCATATGGCCGTCCACTCGAACAAATTCAATTGCAGATGTGGCACCGTTTACGTGGACGCAAAGTTTGTATTCACCCGCTGGGACACCGGAAATAGTGTACTCACTTTGTTCCTTGGCGAGAGTTTGTGTAACCACTACTTCACCGTTAACCGTGGAAAGCATAATTTCTACGATATCGCTTTCTGTAGTCCCTAGGATAGTACCGCTGAGAGTAAAAGTCTGCGGCTCACCCTCATAAACAGCATCAATGACCGATTGTTGCGCATAGACTGTTTCCTGTATCGATAGGTCAGGAAAATCGTTTGACCCGGCCAGGGAAATTTGAACATTAGTAAACAATACAATATTTAACAAAAAAACTAACGCCACAAAAATAGTTCCGGGCTTTATGTATGACCGGAAATTGCTTTTACTCACAAACTTTCCCCCTTTATTATGTTTTCAAAGAGCAATAACACAGTGAAATAATTTCATGCACCTCCTTTAAATACATTCTCAACTAATATTAACTAACAGTTGTTACAAAACTATGGCGGTTTTATAACAAAAACGTCACAAATGAAAGCAAAATACCGACCCCCGGCAAAAGCTAGGACAGCAGCCAACCCTGAGAATAATAAAAATGCCCTCACACCTGTAAGGCGCAAGGGCCGGGCAATATTGTTGCCCTACTAATGGTGTAACCAATTCTTATGGGCGTGGGTCGCAATAAAACATTGATAAATGGGGATTGAAGCTGTCTGTGTATACGGCGGGGTACGCCCCGCCTCCACCAAAAAATGTTAAAATATAAGAGTATATGGAATGTTGCTTATTGGATGATGCTCATGTGGATTAACCGAAATTTTTTTCTGCTGTGGTTCAGGGTAGCTGGTATCCCAAATTGGTGATAAGTTTTATGCCATTGCTGGCCTAGTGGGTGCTGTAATAAACAGCTTCGTCGGCCGCCATGGGCCTTTTCCTGGTTGCCTCTGTGCTGCCGGAATTACTATTCGGGCTGGTGGCCGGAAGGTTCATTGCATCATCTACGTACGAATTAAGGTTGGGCTTTCTTTCGGTTACATTAACAACCGCAGCTTTCTAATAAGGATGCTCCATAATGAGTCAAAATGCGCCCCTCGACTGCTGCCGAGAAGACGCATTTTTTGTCGTTATCTACATCAGGTACTACGATTTTTAGCTACAGTGTCTACCAGGCCACCGGAGTTGGCAATTCAGCTATCTTCTCTAGCGTAGACTTTGGAAAAACGTACTTACCTTTCCTTTGTTTTATATTTTAAACTTGTGACAGCTCACTCAGTCTTCTTTCCATGGTTTGAGCAAATCTATCAGCTTCCCTTCTAACATGATCTGCTAACAGCTCGGGAATAACGCTTAATAACTCACAATCACCAATAAGTTCAGTAGCAGAGGCTTTAAAGTCCCTAATTTGCGTAGCTACACGCAAGCTTTCTTTTGTAAATCTTTTTAAAATGGGGTACACAGGGAAATTAGGTTCCAGCATGGATTTTAAATCCAGTGCTTGTAACCTTTTTTGGTCAAACAATACACTTAAAGAGTTTGCTTGCTCCACGAACTGTCTCTCAGATGGATCTAATAAATGTAAAATAAATTTAGCATGATCTGCCATGATTCTATGCCAAAATGTTTGATCGCGTACAATAGTTAAAGCTAGCGGCTCACTTCTACCTGTTTGAAGGGCGGTTAATCTGCTAATAAATGCCAGAGCTTCCCTTCTTATATGGTCAATTAGTAAGGGAAAATTATATCCCCCAATCTTTGCAGGGCCACAGGTGATAATACGATCTAAAACCATTGTTTTAAAGCAGGTAAAGGAACGTGTAAGGTCTATACTAGCTTGATTTAAAGCCCTGACATTTTGCTCTGTCGGAGCGTTTGATACCGCCCTTGCTCGATTTAGAAGATTTGAGTAAGCCTGTTCAAATTGCTGCGCTTCGTTTATTAATTCAATATTTATACAAGCAAATGCTAAACGCATAAAAAGAGCATGTTCCATCATTATTCTCAGCCAGAAGAGATTATTATCTATTGAATCGGGTATAAAATTACCTTGCGCCATTGGTATTCTCGATGGGGGCGGGCATGTAAAAGTAGTGGGACAATCCTGTTGTATACAATCTGGTTGGCAAAAGCCTGGTTTAAATTGAGTAAAACTGTTAAGAGTTGCTGTTGTCATGAAAGACACCTCCTCCAATATGATATGTAAAATATGGTTGCTATGTTATAAAATCTATTTCATTACAAGAAATTATTTTTTCTTGTCTGTCATCCCTCATAAATAGAGGCAATACGGCGGGGAACAAATACCCACCAACACCAAAAGAATTAATAACTTTAAGCGCCGGGGCTGGCGATTATTGACCGCCGATGAGGACAGCCTTGCGGCTTCAAGGGATGCGGTAACCCAATCCGGCCATGATTCTATAAAGCGCGACGCCCCATGCGGGGCGTCTAGTCTGGATGCAATAATTAGAATTAAATTGCGCTACCTTTTAGTATTTGGGGAAGAAACCAATACCGAATACTAGCAAAATCAGAATCAAAAATAGAATAAAACTTCCGTCAAATCCTTTTGCTCCATAGCCCATTAAAGAATCCTCCTTTGCAAAGGTCTATTATGGTACCGGAATATATTATGAATTTCAGGTGGTAAATGCTACCGGAGTTTTGAGCGATTTAAATAAAAAAGACGCCACGTTAAGGCGCCATTACTGAGAGAGGGAAATAAAGTTATGCTCCATATTAAAGGAAAATGTTGCCATGCAAAGCTGATACAGACGACCTTATCCACTATCCTATAAATAAAGATAAAATAAAAAACTTGACAAAAATTTTTACTCTTATTATGATAATGATAATCATTATCATAATCATCATTATCATAATCATAATAAGGGGGTGGTTAAGACCATGAAAAAGATATTAGGTAGACTTATTCATTTGCGCAAAACTCCAGTTAAAAATAATAATAGAAAGTGTAGTTGCGATCAGTGTTCCTGCAAACAAGATAGCTTAAAACAAGGAAAATAGTTTTTTTGTATCTTTGTTGATAAAAATTCTAAAAAGTTGCATAAACCTCTTGCAACTCGTTAACGTTAATAAACTAATTAAAAGCAGGAGGCTTGGGGATGTCTGTCTTTGTAGTTGGCGGCGACAATCTTGGCAATATTAGGGAAAACCTTAAACAGCTAGGTTTTAATATTATAATTCATGAAAAGGGAAGAAAAAAGTACAAGAAAGGAAGCCTTTTAATTCCAAAGGAGTCAAACTTAATTATTGTGTTTACAGATTACGTAAATCATTGCATTTCCGGGTTGATAAAGCAAAAGGCAAAAGATCACAATGTTCCGATAATTTATACCAATCGTTCATGGGCGAAAATGTCTCAACAAATTAAATCAATGATTGATTGACTTCTGACTATATAAATAGTTTGTTTAAAATTTGTTGGGATAAATATATTCTTATAGTGATAATGATAATCGTTTACGCCAGTAATATTACATCGAGGTGAATGACAATGAAACAAAATTTGAAAGTATTACCTTTAATTACTCTATTTATTCTTTCCATGTTTGTACTTTCTGCTTGTGGTGGCGCACCAAAGAAAGCTGAGACCAGTAGCGGTGCAGGTGCAGCAGATAGCGGTGTAGTTAACCTTTATACTGACAGACATTATGATACCGACGAAAAGCTGTTTAAATTATTTACCGAGGAAACTGGCATTAAGGTGAATGTAGTTAAAGGTAACTCTGATGAACTAATAGAAAGACTGGCTCGGGAGGGAAATGGCACCGAAGCAGACTTGTTAATCACCGCAGATGCCGGCAGATTGCACCGGGCTAAGGCACAAGGGCTGCTGCAGCCGGTTATCAGCGAAGTACTCACTAACAGCATACCGGCAAACTTGCGGGACCAAGATTATCAATGGTTTGGTTTGACAGTAAGAGCAAGAGTAATAGTTTATGCTAAAGATCGGGTAAAACCGGCTGAACTATCCACCTACGAAGATTTAACCAGCCCCAAATGGCAGGGGAAAGTATTAGTGAGGCCTGCCAACAACATATATAATCAATCGCTGCTGGCTTCAATTATCGCTATCAACGGTGAAGAACAAGCGAAGGATTGGGCAGCAGGTATGGTGGTCAATATGGCCAGAGAACCAAAGGGTAATGACCGGGACCAAGCCAAAGCGGTGGTGGCAGGTGAAGGTGATATTGCTATTATGAATACCTATTACATAGGTAAAATGCTCAACTCGTCCGACCCTGAAGAAGTGAAAGTAGCTGAGCAAGTGGGTGTGTTCTTCCCCAACCAGGATACTACCGGTACCCACATCAATGTTAGCGGAGTGGGGTTAACCAAATATGCTAAAAACCATTCAAACGCTGTTACACTGATGGAATTCCTGGCCGGCGAAAAAGCACAAACACAATTTGCTGAAGCCAACTACGAATACCCTGTAAACGTTAATGTAGAACCGGCGGATTTGCTTAAATCATGGGGAGATTTTAGGGCCCAGGACATTAATCTAACTTTATTGGGTGTACACAACCAAAAAGCCGTGGAAATATTTAATCAAGTTGGGTGGAAATAACAAGAAAGTATCCACTGACCGCTAATAGCTGGCATGATTTCCTGGAAGTATGAAAAAGTAAGCAGCCTGGTAGTGGGCTGCTTACCCTTTAGGGGTGACAGCAGTGACAACAGTATGGCAAAAAATAAAAGCAAACCTGGACCTTTGGTCGGTGACCAGTTTTATCATCATCTCATTGCTCCTTTTATCCAGCCTGCATATTTTCATTAATTTACTGCAACCGGCCAATGAATCCTGGTGGCACATTAAAGAATACTTGCTCAAAGATTATCTTCTGAACACAGTTACACTGGTTTTGATAACCGGCATTACCACCGCTATAATCGGCACCAGCTTGTCCTGGCTGGTAACGGTGTATGATTTCCCAATGAAAAAATTTTTTAAGTGGGCGATGATATTGCCGCTGGCGCTGCCGGCCAATATTGCCGCCTATACATATAGCGGAATGCTTGGCTACACCGGTGTTATTCAAACGCAGTTAAGAAACAGGTTTGACGTTCAGGTCAATCAAAAATACTTTGACATCATGAATATAGAAGGGGCAATTTTTATTTTTACCCTTTGCTTGTTCCCCTATGTCTACACCATCACCCGGGCGTTTTTAGAAAAACAATCCGCTTCGTTAATTGAATGTGCCCGCATGTTAGGTCGCAAACCCGGCGATATTTTTTTTACCATTGTTTTGCCCTGCTCCCGGGCGGCCATCATTGGCGGCGTTAGCTTGGTGGCGTTGGAAGTGTTAAATGATTACGGGGTTGTACAGTATTTTGGTATTCCCACCTTTAGTACCGCCATATTTAAAAGCTGGTTTGGCATGGGGGACCTTAATTCCGCAATCAGGTTGGCGGCAATATTAATGTTAATGGTGGCTGTTATTTTAATTAGTGAAAAGTATTTAAGGGGCACACAAAAGTACAGCGACACCACCGCTAAAGTGAGACCAATTTCGCCGCAGGTGCTTACTGGTTTAAAAGGTACGGCGGCTTTTAGCTATTGCTTTTTTATTTTCAGCTTAGGTTTCTTACTTCCCACTCTGCAGCTTTTATACTGGAGTTTGATCACTTACCACAGCACTTTAAATGCTCAGTTTTTTCAGTTACTGTTTAATTCCTTGTCGTTGGCCTTTACGGCTATGGTACTAATTGTAATTATCGCGGTTATTGTAGCTAACTATTGCCGCATTAACGAACACGCTGCCACCGCTAAGATTTATGCCAACATTACCGTCATTGGTTATACAGTTCCCGGGGCGGTAATTGCCATTGGGGTTATGGTTTTTTTTATTAGTTTGGATAACCAATTAACTTGGTTTTACAATACTCTAAACATTAATTCCAGCGGGTTGGTTTTAACAGCCAGCATAGCCATGCTAATTTTTGCCTACGTGATTAGATTTTTGGCCATGGGCTTTAACTCCATCCAAGCCGGGTTTGAAAAAGCAGGAAAGAAGTTTTTTGAAGCTTCCCGCATACTGGGGGCAGGCACCATCGAAACCTTTATGAAGATAGATTTACCGATGCTTAAGCCTGCCATTTTTAGCAGTTGTGTATTAGTCTTTGTAGAGGTGCTTAAGGAATTACCGTTGACGTTGCTCTTAAGGCCTTTTAATTTTGATACATTGGCCACCAAAGTGTTTCAGTACGCCAGCGATGAAATGTTAGCCGAAGCCGCGGTTCCCTCAATGATTATTATTGGTATCAGTTTTATGGCTATTTTGTTTTTCCATCACGTAACAACAAGGGGGGATTACTGATGTATATTGAAATAAAGAATTTAAGCTTTCAATATCCAAATGCCGAAGCCGCAGCTGTTGATAATTTCAGCCTGGATATTAATGAAGGGGAGATAATTTCCATTTTAGGCCCCAGCGGTTGTGGTAAAAGTACCGTGTTAAGGCTAATTGCCGGGCTGGAAAGGCCCAATGGCGGGCTGATTGGAATTAACAATCAAGTTGTTTTTGATGCAAAAACTTGCATTGCCCCGGAAAACCGGGGGGTGGGCATGGTGTTTCAAGACTATGCCCTGTTCCAGCACATGACGGTGGAAAAGAACATAAAATACGGTCTGAAAAAATATAACAAACAGAAGAAAAACCAAAGGGTGGCCGAGGTGCTGGCACTGGTAAGCCTGCAGGATTTCGCAAAGCGCTACCCCCATGAACTAAGCGGAGGTCAGCAGCAAAGGGTAGCCTTGGCCCGGGCCATTGCCCCCCAACCGGCGGTGCTGCTATTGGACGAGCCCTTTAGTAATCTTGATGCCGACCTGCAAATAAAAATAAGGGATGTTTTAAGAAAGATCCTAAAAAAAGCATTCATTACGACTATTTTTGTCACCCACGACCAACAAGATGCTAAAGTTTTAGCGGACAGAATCGTGTATTTGGAAACAAAATGAGTTAACCTTTTAGTAAAAGTAGGATAAAGATCATCATTGCTATTCTTTCTTGCAGGACTGGCGGAAATAGCTGGTGGGTATTTTGTTTGGATTTGGCTTCGGTATGACGCGGGTTTTATGTGGGGCGTTTTGGGCGGACTTGTTTTGATTTTATACGGTGTTATTCCAACGTTTCAGCAATTCCCAAGTTTTGGCCGTATTTACGCGGCCTATGGCGGAGTATTTATTGTTATGTCAATTTTGTGGGGATGGTAGTCCTTACGGTAACTGTTCTACATGAAATAAAAAATAAATCAGCCTTACTAGAAGAAGTAAATAAACTGATAAATGAAAATGGAAAAATTGCAGTGATAGAGTTTTATAAACGAGACACCCCTATGGGGCCACCAACAGCACACCGTATAAGCAAAGATGAAGCGAAGGATATATTGGCAAATATAGGGTTTATAGTTCTGAAAGACTTTGATTTAGGAGAAAACTTTTATTGTTTGATTTTTATAAGGGGGAAAAGCAAATAGAAGCTAAGGGCAATTATTCTGTGCAATTTCCGCTGAGAATTTCTATATAAGGAAAATGAATATGAAAGTAGCCAGCTCTAATATTAAAAACCCTGCACAGGATTTTAACCTGTGAAGGGTTTGAGGGAATACTTTTACTCTTTCATGGGCGTCTTCACTGTGATTCTTTGAACCATCCAGTACTAATCTAGTTTATCAGTTGTGTGACTCAGAGCTTTCTTTATCCTACCAATGGTTATTTTGACCGCTACCAGAGGCGGCAGGGTAAGAATTATGCCCGTTCATTTCGGTGGTGGTTTCATGATGTTCTAATGAAATGCCCCCATCATTCAGATGCTTAGTTGGCATTAACTGATCGCCGTCCTTGACTTCATGTGCTAATTAAATGTTACCTGGCCGGCGTATTACGCCAAATAATAATTGTCTACGGTCGGCTTTATTCTGTTTAGCACATGAAGTCAAAATCTTCATATAATCCATCAGCCAGCGTATTTAAGTTTAAGAGATTAAGGGAGTGTGTCTGTGCTTAGGATTGTTGACTGCTATATGGCTTTAATGAATCAAAAAACTCTTACTAAAGGGCAAAGGCTAATTGATCAATAATCAAACGCGCCAAGTAATACACCATCTGCATAGGTATATATAATTTCATACATGATAAATGCAAGACGTGAAATTATTATGCAAAGGTGTTTAATTTGGAAATTAATTGGACGGGCTTATTGCTTATCTTCTCACTCATCTTATTTAATGCATTTTTCGCTGCCAGTGAAATAGCTGTATTGACCACCCGGCGGATAAAAATAGAACAGCTGAAAGATGACGGAAACAAATCAGCACAAATACTTATCGGTTTAATTGAAAACCCCAGCCTTTTTCTGGCTACTATTCAGGTAGGTATAACACTGGCAGGATTTTTGGCCAGTGCAACCGCCGCAGTTGGTTTATCAACAGCCGTGGCCAAGCAACTTGGAGGAATCGGTATTCCAACAGGCCTCTCCAACACGCTGGGTGTGTTAATCGTCACGGTAATCATCTCTTACATAACATTGGTTTTCGGGGAACTGGCACCCAAGCGGTTGGCCATGCAATGGTCCGAAAAGATTGCCTTAATTGCAGCAAGACCGATTTATTTCATCGCCAGAGCAACCAAACCATTGACACGTTTTTTAACCTTTTCCACAAATATAGTGGTAAAGTTTCTGGGCGGGAACCCCCAGCATTGCGAAAAAGAAATATCGGAAGAGGAGATCCGGCTTTATATTACAGAGCACAGGACCCTTCCCGAAGAAGAAAAGCGTATGATTGAAGCTGTTTTTGAATTTGGCGACCGGGTTGTGCGCCAGGTAATGGTGCCGAGAACCGAAATTTTTTATTTATGTGCTGATGACAGTATTAAAGAAGCTCTGGAAAAGGTATGCAAAGTTCGTTACTCTGCATTCCCGGTATATAAGAACGATTATGAGAATGTAATTGGCATGGTGAGAGTTCATAATTTGGCTTGTGAATTCTTGGTAAATCAGGTCCGCAAGGTGGAAGACATTATGTCGGCAACTTTGTTCGTGCCTGAAACCAAACATACGGTGGAATTGCTTAAGGAATTCCGCCAGGAAAAGTTAAGTATGGCCATTGTTGTAGATGAATATGGTGGTATTGCAGGGATAGTTACCCTTGAAGACCTGGTGGACGAGATAATTGGCGATGTCATTGAAGATCAAAGCCTTATGCTCAAAACTCCGGAGGGTCAATGGTTGGTGGAAGGTGACACACCAATTGAGGATATCATCGAAGCACTGGACTTAAAAGGAATTTCACCCGATGCGGAATACGAAACAATTGCCGGATTTATGCTGGAAAAAATGGGACACCTGCCCAAAGAAGGCGAAACTATATCCTGGGAGGGATACAAGTTTCAAGTAAGAGAAATGGGTCATAGAAGAATTAAACAGGTGTTAATCAGCTCCAAACCGCAAACGAAGTAATAATTTAGTGTCCTGCTGCGAGCGGGCGAGTTAAAGAAAACAAGATTAGGGGCTTGCCTGCTGTAATAGAGACCAGGAGTGTTTTAAACTCTTCATAGTGATCCGTTGGGTGTTTTTTCTAAGCTAGTTAATCTGTTAATACATAATAATATAACTAGCAAGTTAAAAGCGAATACCTTTTATTTTTACAAAGGGAGATTAGATAAGTTACTATGGATGACGGCGTGTCATTCAGTATTTTCACCGCGCTGCAGATACTGCTGGCCCTGTTCCTGGTGTTCTTGAACGGTGTATTTGTGGCGGCGGAATTTTCATTCGTTAAAGTCAGGCCCACGCGGTTGGCGCAGCTGGTGGATGAAGGCAATAAAATGGCCAAAACCGCCCAGTGCTGTGTTAAAAACATCGACGCCTACCTATCGGTGTGTCAGCTCGTTTCGTTCATCTCGAAATAATCAACTCCTAGCATTTCGGCACATTGCCTAATGGTCGGCTGGATAGGATACTTCAAGATCGCCTCTGCTAAAGGTCACTGTGAAGCTCTGGATCAATGGATTAGCCGTCGTTTACGCATGTGTCTGTGGAAGCAATGGAAATGTGTCCGAACCAGGCTTCGGAAACTGCGTTCTTTAGGCGTCCCAGATTGGGCGGCCTTTATGATGTCCAACTCTCGTAGAGGATGCTGGTGAATGTCCCGTAACTTAAATAATGCCCTTGACACCTCCTATTGGCAGGCGCAAGGGCTGAAAAGTTTACTTGCTCGTTTTTGGAACTGCGTTAACTTTTAGGAACCGCCTAGTGCGGACCCGCATGCTAGGCGGTGTGAGAGGTTGGGGGCTTGCCGCCCCCTCCTACTCGATTAGTAAATTTCTACTGTGTTATCTTGGCTATCCCAGTCTACATTCAGGTTCAAGTTCTGTACAATGAACCTTACAGGGACAACGGTTCTGCTATTTACAAGTTGTGCAGGCACATCTATTTCTGACTCTACGCCGTCAATATATATCTTATTATCGTCAATCTCTAGCTCTATAACAATGTCACCCTTTTCGATCGTTATAATTTTATTATCCTCATTCCACTTAACATTGGCCCCGGTAGCAGTTGACAAAGCCCTAAGGGGAATCAGTAACCTACCGTCTTTAATCACAGGAGGAGTATCAAATTTTACATTAGCATTTCTAACGAAGATGTTGTTTACCGGTAATGTACGTAAGCCCTTGGCTTGAAGTGTTTCTGAGAGTTCCTGAAGATTTTCCCATTCTTCCTCAGTATACTTACCTTTTATTACTTCCCTCATGCTGGTTTTGAACTTTCGCATTTCACCAAACCAATAATCCCGTTGTTCAAACCAATATTCCATTTCCTCTAGATACTGCTCTTCACCTGTGGATTCATAAAGTTTCTTGTAGTGTTCAAATTGGTTCTCGGCATAATCTTTTTCAGCTTCAGCTTCATCTTTTTGCCCTTCAAGGTCATTTTTTAGCTGTTCCCAGGGCTTAATTTCTTCGTCGCCGTTTTCATCGTCATCGTTTTCTTCTTCGTCATTCTCTTCTTCTAATTCTTCAATTTGCTCTTCAAACTCTTTAATTTGTTCTTCCAGCTCTTCAATATCTTCCTCATACTCTTCTATTTCCTCTTCAAGTTCCTCAATATCTTCCTCAATTTCTTCCATGAGGCTTTGCTTTTCAGCCGCTAATTCGGTGTCATTATCTTCCACGGCCTCTTCGTATTCTTCTTCAGCAGCTTCATAATCTGTTTCTAATTCTTCGAGCTGTTCTTCAAGCTCGTCCATTTCCTCTTCAATATCGTTTATCTCCTCTTCGAGGTCACTAATCTCCGACTGTAATTCTTCAATTTCTTCTGAGTAATTACTTTGTGTGACGTCTCGGTCATCTCCATCATCATTTGCCAGGGCAGCTAGTGGTAATGAAAACGCAAGAATAAAGCATAACATTAGGGCTAAAAACTTACTTTGTAACTTCATTTATATTCCTCCTTAATTCTAATTTCGCTATAATCATTCGTTAGTTAGGATGTGTTTTGGGGGCATAAATTAAAAAATTAGGACTTAAGTACCAGAACTGTTCACTGAACAGTTAAGGTATACCTTAATATGACGTCAGAGAAGTATTTAAAATCATGTCAGAATAGGGTTAAAAAATGTATTAGTTGACACTTTCAATGAAGAGTTATAGACTTATACCTGACATAATGGAAAATGGAGGACATTTTATGAAGGGGCAGCGCATTGGTTATGTCCGGGTAAGTAGCTTCGACCAGAATCCGGAACGACAACTAGAACAAGTTGAAGTAGATCGTGTTTTTACAGACAAAGCGTCAGGTAAAGATACGCAACGACCTCAATTGGAGGCTTTGCTCTCATTCGTGCGTGATGGTGATACCGTAGTGGTACATAGCATGGATCGCCTCGCTCGTAACTTGGACGACCTGCGAAAAATTGTGCAAAACTTAACCGAGCGTGGTGTACAGATTGAGTTTGTTAAGGAACATTTAGTTTTTACGGGTGAAGATTCGCCCATGGCCAACCTTATGTTATCCGTGATGGGGGCCTTCGCCGAGTTTGAGCGTGCCTTGATCCGCGAACGCCAACGAGAGGGTATTGCATTGGCCAAACAACGCGGCGCATACCGGGGTAGGAAGAAATCATTACGTCCAGAACAAGTGTCACAACTACGCCAACGTGCTAATGCCGGAGAAAAGAAATCAGAGCTGGCCCGTGAGTACGGTATAAGTCGTGAGACGGTATATCAATACCTACGGGGAGAATAAGCGAAATTCAGAGGACAGAAAAATTGGATACAAGGAGGCTAAAAAATTGAACACCAATATTCAACGTGAAGCTCTTTTAAGCGGCGCAAATATACTCATTGACGAACTATTTGAGGATCTTTTTAGCATAAATAATGGAGAAACGATAGATAGTAGCATGGTTTTGAATGAATATCTTCCTCGGCAGTTCAAGCGCCATTATAACGTATTATTTGTAAAAAAGTTTATAGTTTGTGTTATAAGACTGTCTGAAAGCATTAAAACATGGAAGGGCGAGGAGGAAATACCAGCATCAACAGCTGAATGCATTGCTTTGAGAGCTATTGTCAAAGAGGCGGAAACGTGGTCGGAGATGAAAGCAGAGAAGGATAATAAGTATTCACAAATGGATTTTTCAGAATTCGAAGATATTGCATTTCCTGATTTTGACTTCGAGCTGTTGTTTAATCTAGCATTAGATGGCATTGAGGATACTTCGATGGCTGAAAAAATGGGAATGGTTCTTAAACCATCGGATTGGTTTAAACCAATCTATGCTTCAGTTCACCCATATACTTACGAAAACGCTCTATAAAAATCTAATAAATTTCAAAACAAGACTCTTACGGGGAGAATAATATTGAGGGGTGTTAAATATGTTTTCGTGGGTCATTAGTTTATTAATCATTACTGGGTTAATTGCAGCTTCATTTTTTACGTCAGAAACGTCAGGTGAAATATTACTTAAATCTGTCTTATCGGTTATTTTCACATTAGTTGTTCTTAAACTAGCTGCAATTGCTATAAAGGGTGGCTCTTTTACCAGATGATTAATTCGAATATAGGAAATCGTTTGTTATGAGCTGTTTTTGCAGAAAGTTCATGGCAAGGAATTGAGAGTAAGGGAAGCAAAACATGTTATGTGAGTCTATGCCGATCCCCAGTTAGAGAATATTGAGAAACCAAAGTATTTATGTGCTTTGCAGAGCGCCATGAAGGATTGCTCCTTGGTATTTTACCCCTCTAAAAGATACATATATAATGGAAGAAACTCGTCAAAAAGCATCTGTCCCCCGAATATTGCTTATACAAACAAAAGGAAGAAACGTCCATATCCTGAACAACAAACACATTATTGGGATGAAACTAGCATACGAAAGGAAGGCCAAAGCGATGCTTAAAATTATACAAGGAAAACTTGGCCAGCGCATTAGAACAAAGGTGGATTTTAGCGGCGTTCCGGCCGGCACAGAGGGCATCGTGGCACAGGTTGATAATCTAAGCAAAATAACATTGGGAATTGTATGGGACATGCCCCGCATGGTGCCTTTAGTTGACTGGTTTACTATTTCCGAGTACGAAGATTATTTGGATGAAATAGAGAGCAAGCCATGGACAGGGCCGGTCTGGGATGCAGGACATTTGAACTGGAAACGGGTCTATATACAGCCGGCTCAACGAGGTGGGTATGAAATATGTTTAGCAACGCCAATTAACGAAGGTTATACTGTGCTGGGCCATCATTATAGGTTGGATCTGGCCAGGGATGAAATAATGAGACGGCAAGAAAGCAAACAAGTAAGTTACTGAATTTGATAATAAGGTATTAGTTCTCTTTATATTTTTCGTAACTGGCAAATTGTTAAAAAAAATCACTCTGGCCCCGTAATGTTGGGAGATTCATTAAGGAGGTCTGTATATGACAAATGAAGAAATTTTGGAGAATTCGTGGCATTGGGTAGTTGAAATAGGCTAGGATTTGATTTCGCTGCTGGGATCATGGCTCAGGATGGTTTAATATCAAATGAAGAAATTGATTCTTATGCAAAGAAAATTGAATCGGTTTACCGTGAATATTTTATAGATAGATTTGGTATAGAATTGTTTGGCAAATGCCCAAAATGTTCAGGAACAATGGTATTAAAAGAATCAATATATGGTGAATTTATGGCTTGCGATCAATATCCAAATTGTAAAAATAAATATACAGATAATTATAGACGCAAAAAATCAAAATAAAGCACACTGATAGAAGAAGGGGTCTTTGCCTCTTCTTTTGCCGTCGGTAACATATAACAGCTACCGGTGCTGGCCCATGTGGATGTTTGCAGATTATGAAGAACTACAACAACAAAGCGTGTAATGCTAGACAAAATAGTAGGCGACAACTGGGCAAACGACCAGGATGTGACCGTCAAGTAGAAATGAACAAATTTCGATAAATAATTATTAACACCTAGTTATTAACATAAATGGTTTATCGGTATACACTGGTCATTAAGTTGGGGGCTTTTTTCAGTCTGGTGTTACTGATATAGTGTCCAAAAGATTAGGCACTATATTGAGGATTACCTCTTATAGAATTAACCTTGCCATCGTACCGGGACGCAAACCAGTAGTATTGCCTTTAACATCTTTAAGATACCAGCCATATTCATCTTTATCCACTATGCCGGGTAGCCAACTGCCATTGAAAAATATAGCTAATTTGTGATTTTTGAGCAAGCAGGAGACATCATCGCATAAGGTAAGTGCTCCGAACCTTGTAATTTTTAATATCCCTTCAGGAGCACCATTGGCTAATTTATTGAACTCATAATCGCTAATTTCACCTGTCGCGACCATCTTCTTAAGCGCCAAAAAATGGTTTTGTCCAAGGTATTTTGATTGAGATTTACTTTACCGTCTTTGCCTGTATAGCGTTGTTCCAGGTAAGCATACCTTCCTTTCCAGCGTATAAACAAAGCATTCTATCTTTAGAGAATGGATGTTCAGGTTAGATAAAATTGTATATGAAATTATCGGTGAATCTGTGCTAGGACAACTATTTTCCGAAAAAAAACGGAAATCTGAAAAATTTTCTCGCACTTTATATACGCATCCTGCAATTTTCATGGTGGAATATGCTTTAGCCCAAGTCCTATTAGAAAGCGGAGTGGAGCTTAATTATGTTTTAGGCACGAGTATGGGGGAGTTTTGCTCGGCAGCTATTGCGGGTGTTATGGAGGCTGAGGAACTACTGGTATTGCTTCTTAAGCAAGCGGAATTATTTGAAAATCATTGTCATGAAGGCGGTATGTTTGCAATAATTCATGATCCCAGCCTGTATGATGAAATATCCCTTATACATGAAAATAGTGAATCAGCTTCTATTAATTTCGATTCACATTTTGTAATTTCTGGTGAAAATAGCAAGCTAAAAATAATTGAGCGGTTTTTAAAAGAAAAAAATATTTTATATCAAGAATTACCTGTATCTTATAGTTTTCATTCGTCTTTGATTCAAAGAATAGAGTTATAGAAACCATCAGTGCTATTTCTCAAACTGTCAGGTATTAATATTTCAACAGTTAGGTTTAATAAAGTTTATTGCCAAATTTAAGTTTAAAAGAGGGTGATGCCTATGAGGGTGAGATAGGGTTTTAAAAATGGACAATTCCAAAATGATTCTTGAGGCAAATCGGGGAAATCTTAAAATATCCAAAGCTAATCTACACAAACTATACCAAATTAAATTTCTACTTTTTGCACCTATTAAGCATTGAAAAATCTTATTATATGTTAAGGAGGCATCATTGCGGTGAAGGAATTCAAAAACTATTTAGTCTGCATAATCACACCTTTATTTGCGTTTACATTTTTTTTCGGGATACCCTCATTGATTTATTTCAACAAAGTAAATTCTGACGAACAGATATCTTCATCGTCTTCTTCCAGCGCAATAAAGTCTGCTGAACAATGTGTGTATGATTTTTTTGAAGCAGTTCAAAAAAATGATTATGATACTTTGAAGAAAGTTTCCATAGACATAAGGATGAGCGAAGATATACGAAGAAATACTCTCAAGATGCAACATGAAGATGGATTGCTTCCAGAAAAACCACCAACTATACTATCTAGTGAGAAGCGTGGCGAAGACATGGTTATCGTTAAAGTTAGTTATGTTTTGGATGGTGAAGAGCGCATAATGATCTACCCCGTGATATTGGTTAACAACGAATGGGTAATAGATCTTGCTAATGCTCTGCCAGAGGGGGCAGTTGTTCTGTCGGACAATTTGATTCCACAAAACTAGTGTTCTGTAAAATCTAAATCTATAATATTTTTGGATATATTTAGCGTAGCTTCACAGGACAGGACTGGTTACCCGAAGATAAATAATTTGGCCACCATTCTGTCCGGAATGCTGTGGAAGCGATCCGCATTGGGGGGTAGTATTATACCGCATGTACCGCTGATTCGGATTAATGGAGAATACTATGCTCAGGAAGGTAACCACCGGATTTACGCAGCAAGGCTTCTGGGCCGCAAAACCCAAAAAGCCAAGGTAAGGCTCATTAAGTAAAATGAAATGTTGGCCCGGGTGGAACTGGTTCATGCAGCTGGCATGCCCTATTTATTAATTAGGAATAACGATGGAAGCAAACACTTTGAGCTAGACCCTATGAAGTAGAAAGGCTGAAAGAACTTGGCGTCAGGGAAGGCATTATATAATGAAGAAATATGACATTATTCATCAGACGGAGCGTTTTCCTTGTCCTTGTCTTCGGGTGAGTACCCTTTAGTTGAGTCAACCAAGGTTTTCCCAAACCATACGGCGGACAAGAAAAAAACGTAACCGTTGTAGGAGATACCCTGAATGGTTGACCAGGGCGGGATATACTTTGCATCCAAACTTGTTATGCTGAACAGATCCATAACAAGAAATATGGGCATGGCCAGAATAAGTGCTGGCAACCCCTGTATAAGAAATTTTGCCCAATAAAAGCGCCTGTTGCTGCTCCATCTTTCGATGAGAGCCGGCAGTCCGAGCAAAAACCCAAATAATACACAAAGTAAGAGAAGTGAGTAAAAAGGTAAATGTATTAAATCCCAGTTTGATTTTGCCAGCACCCTTAATTTTTGCAGCGGCAATACGGGGTATAACATAAACGTTAAAATAGCAACGGCCCAAAGAAACTCTTTAAGCTCCCACTTTTTAAACTTCACTGACATTACCCCCAAGATTTGTATATAAATGATTTCCAGACAAGTTAAGGATTTTCCTTTAACATTTAAAGTCAAAGTGCCCCGGGCACATCCGGGAGTTGATAGCATGATAACCCGAAGAAGATATTAATTCCAGTTTATGTAAAACAAGGAGAGATATATATTATGGAATTTTGGTTAATAATTGCTGTTATAATTATTGTTTATTATCTCATACGGGGATATAGCGAGAAGAAACGTATAGAAGGAATACCACAAAGACTAGAAAAATTTCACGAGGATAGATTTAAAGTTTATATCCTAAGTTTTGGGGATTCATTTAGGTAATCAATATATAGATGTAATTAATGGTAATCTTGAAAAACCTATTAACTTTCTAAGAGAAGGGTGCAAATTAATTTTCACTACTGATGAGTTCATAATATACAGTCCCAAACTTTCTTTGCTTAGTGAATTATATCCTTGTACCGATCAATTTAATACGGAGTTTTATGACCAGGACACTGTTATACCTAAGAATCACATAAAAACTATTTCCATACATAATATCAATGCTAGCAAAGAAAGCTGTTTATTGGAAATTGAAACTATCTTGCCCAAAACAAAATCAGCACCTAAGAGATGTGTTTATAGATCGGTATTAAAAAAATCCATAAGTGAGGATATTAAAACTAACTTCAATAAAATGGATATTTGTGTGTTAAATAATTAGCATTGTTACGGAATCCAGGGGTAATTCTTACAACTTTAAAGCAGAGCTCTTTATTGTTGCTCCTCTTATTTCTCTTCCGACTCTTCTTTACGTGGCCCTTTCCCTTTCCTGCAGGCATACTGCTTACCCTCAGACTTTTTATTGTGCATAGCCTTGGGTCTGTGGCTTCTTTCTCAAAACGGCCTAGGTCAGTGCGATTTTTTCATAACATCTCAGAAATATTGGAGGAAACAGGAAATAAATTGTAGAATTATGGACTTAAAACAAAGTATTGGGTGATTTTTATGCCTGCTCGTATCGTATCACAGGATGAACGTACGCGGGAAGAGTTTCGTAAAAGGATCCAGGCCAAAGTGCAGGCCGAAAAGGACACCATGAAGCAAAAGGTAGACGAAACCGTTCCCTCATTTATTTCCTGGGCCGTTAAACCTTTAGCGGGACTGGCCTTTGACATGAAAAGAAACAGTGATAACAGCAAGGGTGAGCGTGGGGAGTCGAAAGTTAGTTTAAATCTCCGGCTGGCTTTATCTAAAGACTGGATACTCATGAACGATGTCACAATAGAACCTGAGCCGGAAGTATTTGCCCAGACTGACCATATTGTGATTGGCCCGCCCGGGATGTTCGTTATTGAAACTAAAGCCTGGGATGGGGCATTTACTGGATATAAGGATCGCTGGAAACGAAAAGAGGGGAACAAGTGGATCCCTTGCCATAGCCCGACTAAACAAAACCTTAGGCATGTCATATTAATTAGAAAATGGCTGAACCAGACAGGTATCTTTAAAATCACTTTTCCAACGGAGAAATGGATACATCCTATTGTCGTTTTCACCAGGGCGTCCTGGCTAAAGACGACTGACTGCTCTATGCCGGTATTTGATAGCGCCCTAAGCTTAGCGTTGTATTTGCGTAACCAAAAGGAAAACTACCTTAATGCTGAACAGGTTGAGAAAATATCCATGCTACTTGCCTACCCGCAACTTAGGAACTTCAAACCGCAGGCGCCAATAATGGTTACGCATTCGGAAGAAATGTTAAATAAAACTGAAAACGAACAAAGTGTTACTAACGCCCTATAACGTCCAGTAATAGACGGTGTTAATTGTCCACGAGTTGACGGACTTAGTGACCAAAACCAGCCCGGGGAAGGGAGAATTATAACAATTCTCCCTGGATAACCAACTTCACCATGTGATCATCAATAATCCGACGGCCATTCTGAGCTCCATAAAGCATGCAATGGGTGCAAACCTTGTTCACAAGCCTGGCCGCACCGCTGGAATAGCGGAAAATCTCATCAATCGCATTGTCTGAAAAGATATCGTGTTCGGCACCGGCATAAGCCAGGTGCCGATTAATATATTCCCCGACCTGGGCCCGATCCAGGTGCGGCAGTTTACATTGTAGGTCGATCCGTTGGCGGATGGCGGCGTACGCTTGAAGCTGGAACTTATCCCACAGTTCGCTCTGGCCCACCAAAATCAGTGCCATAGGGCTTTGGGCATCCATTTTAAAGTTCAATAGGAACCGTACCTCTTCTAGCATTTCTTTGTCCAAAAGATGCGCTTCATCTACGATAACAACCGGTTGCAATTGCTGAATACCGCGCATGA